>NZ_NRGY01000010.1:0-1207 GCF_002285555.1 Psychrobacter sp. JB193 | reverse complement strand
CCATTGGTTAAGGCAGGGTCAAGCACAGCCGTAAAGGCACCGTCTACAATTATGCCTTCAATCACACCATTTGGGGTGGTGATGACAACCGCAGCCCCTTCTTCACCCGTGACGGTCACTGAGTCGCCAGCATCATTGATGATGACCTCTGGCGCATCAGGCGCGGTGATGTCTAGGGCATTGTCTGTGCCTGGATCGGATACGTTACCCGCATCATCCGTTAATGTGGCACTGACCTCTTCGCCATTGGTTAAGGCAGGGTCAAGCACAGCCGTAAAGGCACCGTCTACAATTATGCCTTCAATCACACCATTTGGGGTGGTGATGACAACCGCAGCCCCTTCTTCACCCGTGACGGTCACTGAGTCGCCAGCATCATTGATGATGACCTCTGGCGCATCAGGCGCGGTGATGTCTACTATAATATTGGTAGTCGCGGTGGAAGTGTTCCCTGCAGTATTTGTAGCCGTCGCTGTCAACGTTTCCGCACCTTCACCCATGGCGTCCACGTCGGCTTGATCGACAAGAACACTCCAGTTGCCATCGGCATCGACAAGGGCGGTACCAATGAGCGCCCCTGCGCCATTGGTCAAGGTGATAGTATCCCCTTCTGTGCCTGTTCCTGTGACGGTAAAGCCTGCAGCGGCCTCAGCGTCATTGATGATGTCATCGCCTGCAATTGGCGTATCAATCGTTGGGGCATCAGCATCAGCATCAGCATCGGCATCGGCATCAGCATCGGCATCGGCATCGGCATCGGCATCAGCGTCGGCATCGGCATCAGCGTCGGCATCAGCGTCGGCATCGGCATCGGCATCGGCATCGGCATCTGCATCAGCATCGGCATCGGCATCGGCATCGGCATCGGCATCAGCATCAGCATCAGCATCAGCATCAGCATCTGCATCTGCATCAGCGTCGGCATCAGCATCGGCATCGGCATCTGCATCGGCATCTGCATCTGCATCGGCATCGGCATCAGCGTCGGCGTCGGCATCGGCATCGGCATCAGCGTCGGCGTCGGCATCAGCGTCGGCATCAGCGTCGGCATCGGCATCGGCATCAGCGTCGGCATCGGCATCGGCATCGGCATCAGCGTCGGCATCGGCATCGGCATCAGCGTCAGCGTCGGCATCGGCATCGGCATCGGCATCGGCATCGGCATCAGCGTCGGCATCAGCGTCGGCATCGGCATCGGCATCGGCAT
>NZ_NRGY01000009.1:0-4510 GCF_002285555.1 Psychrobacter sp. JB193 | reverse complement strand
CAATCGACTGCGGTCGATTGAGAAAGACTGACTAAATTTTTACTGGTTTTTGGGTTAGCCTAAGCAAGATGGATTGTTTAGATAATCTTAACCCCATGACTCAAGAAAACCCTATCGGGCTATTACCTGATTGGCTTGCACTTTCACCCCCTAACTAAGCTAGCCAGTTAATCGCTGTACGCTTTGATATACATAGCTTTGAAGCTATTTCATTATAGCTTGCACCCTGTTTTCTCATTTCACACGCTATTACACGCTTTTCAGCATACTTTTCTGACCTTGCCTTGCCCCCATTTGACGAATTACTGGCTTTACCGCCTATGCGCCCATCTTCGCGTTGTTTCTCTTTAAATTTAGCGCTGTAAGCTCCGAACCGTGAGGATTTGCAGAACTTAGCTATGCTTTTGATAATATGTTTTAGCTCGTTGGGCAATAGGGGTATATCAAAGCGTTGGTTAAATTCTTCCGCCATAGCGGTTAAAACACGCTCTAGCTCCCTTTGGGTAAGGTCTTGCGCTATTGGATAGGCTTGATGTCTAACATGGTTAAACATGCCCACATTGCGCCCATAGCCTTCATCATTGGCTGGCTCTTGCTGCTGATATGATTTTAAATCTAAATATTCGGCAAGCTCCGCTAGAGTATAAGACGGCTTAGCCCCTGTTATATATACTTCGTGCGAGGTGTGGCAAGGGTTTTTTACAAGGTTGCCGCTATAGCCTTTATCCGCCCCTAATGCCAGTCGTAGCGCCTTTTGCACACTAGCTAGGTACTCTACTGGCTTAGTGCTTGCTTTACGCCACTTATCCACTGGTTTTGTTAGCCTGTAGGCGTAGTGAGCGTGTCCGTTTTCGGGGTTTTTTATGATAACTTGCGGTGGTGGTAGGTCGTTATCATGGAAGGCAAATAGGGCTTGTGGGTCGTCAATGTCAAAGACAAGCCATTTGATAATCTCGGGGTGATTGGGTTGTATGTAAGCGTGTTTTATGGCGTGTGACTTGGTACGAATATGACTAAAGCCCTTGTCATTAGTGCAATAGGGCTTAGTTGCTAAGTCTGCGTAGAATTGAGCTAGGGTGCTGACGTTCTGCCAGTCGGTCGGGTCTATTTGTTTGATTGCGTACACTATAAAATTTCAGTTTTGCATCAGGTAGTAGTATGGGTTACTTAAAAATTACTGAAACCTACCGCACCAAATACAAAAAAGCCTTGTTTTAGAGTGTGCAACCAACTAAAATACACAAATCGATTCGTGGTTTTTAGGTGGTCGCACACTTATTAATTACATTAAGCCCTGACAGCTTCCAACTGTTGGGGCTTACTCGTTTCTGTAGTTTACTCTTTTATTTGTCTTCCTGTAAAGCCCGATAAATCAAGGGATGACGTAGGTACTACCTTTTGCCCCTCGGTCGAGAGTTAGCCAAGATCAGGCGGTCTTTTTCGCCTGTCCTGGCTAACTCTGACCCAACAACCAAAGGGCGTTAGTTATCTAACCATACCCCTATCTTGGTCTAGGTTCTTATCAGGCTTTCTGATTTCGTATTCCTGTTGCACGTTGTAGCTGCTGCCGTTGTTCTCAAGGTTGTATGATTTGCCTTGCTCAACACCTGACATAGCAGGGTGATAAACCGTGCCGTCCCTTGTCTGCTGTACGATGCCGTTTTCATCAGCTTGTAATATTTTGCCGGTATATGTTTTGCCTTGTTGGGCGTGGAAGTCTGCTCCGTGCTGCTTTGCTTTGTCCTCTTTTTTTGCCCTGCTTAACTCTCTTAATATCTCAATCGCCTGTTGCGCTTTCGCATGATATGACGGCTCATGCTTGGCTATGTGCTGCTTAGCTCGTTCTCGATGTTCATCGGTCACGCCTTTATCGTTCAGGCTGTTATGCTTGTCCTTGACTGCATCAAACGCTTTTAGAGCGTCTTGCTTATCCTTTGCCCATTTGTCTTTACCAAAGAATAACGGCTCGTTATCTCGCAACTTCTCACACTTGGCTAGTAGAGGTGCGCCCTTATCTTTTAACGCTTTTAGCTGACTGGTTAAAATGGCTTTGGCTGTCGTTTCGATTTTCTCGGCATACTCTACAAATATCTTGCGGTTCTCTTTAAACGCATCAGGTGGGGCGGTTGGCTCTACTGGTCGTTGTGGCTTGGGTCGTCTATCTCTAGGTGGGGCGCTTGTGAGCGTCTTATCTTCTGCTCTACTCGCGCCTGTATCCCCTTGCCCCAATTTGTGGCTCTTGATGCTACTAGCTGCCTGAAGTCCTCGTTCTCGCTCATCTGTATGGCGTTCAGTGCTGACTGGTCTATCCAATCCAGTGTCAACTTGCTTGGCTTGCTCATTGGCTTGTTGCTCCCTAATTTGCTTATTAAGCTCGGTCAATGGTGAGGTGTTGAGCGTTCTGTATATGTCTAGCTTTGCTTGATAGGCTTGCTCTCTTGCGTCCAGTTCATTGATGTATGCCTGTCTGATTTCGGGCTTTTGGATTTGCACCATCGTTAAATTAACTGGCTCTCTATCAATACCCTGTTCTTTCAAAGACTTCATACTAATACGCTCGTAACGTCCTGCCTTTTCTAAATGACTGTTACAAGTCTTTTCCCATCGGTCACGCATCGCCTTTAATTCTGCTTTTCTATCTGGGGACATCTTGGGCGTATTTGCTTTTTTTGCACCGCCTTTGTCTGGATTTTTACTATTGTGGCGTTTGAAATATTGATCGGGGTCACGCTCAATATTATCAATCAGACGTTCACTGAACATAATATGAGCATGGGGCTGCTCGCCTCCGTCCATTGCTGGCGGATTATGTATGGCGTACTGATAAGCATGTTTATCTCCTATCTCGCTTTTTATCCAGTCTTTGACCAGTTCATGCCGTTGGTTTTTGTCCAATTCTCTAGGCAAGGCGATAACGTGTTCACGGTAGGTAGTACCGTTTTTTCTTTCATGTTCATCTGCCATTTGCCAAAGGTAGTTAGGGTCATGCTCTGCCCATTTGGGCATATTGCCATGACCTGTGTTTTCTAACTTCTCTTCGTGGTAGCTTGGCTTGGCATATTTTCCTTCTCTTGCGATATACTGAGCGTGAGGACTTGCTTTGCCTTTTTTGCCAATTCCTACGCTTAATCTACCGATAGCCATTACTTTACCTTTTGTCTTTTTTTTGGGGTTGTTAGGGGTCGCCCCTGACTGGGGATTTCAAAGGGGTTAGACCCTTGACACGCTAGTTTCTTTTTATGTAGCGAAGCGAAATAAAAAGAAACTACTAAGCGTGCCTTGTTTTCTCAACAAGGTTAAAAAAACCTCAACTAGGCAGCTATAAAACCTTATGGTAAACTCAATAGACTGACAACACAACCAACAATAAAGGATTGTTTATGGCTACTATAGATGACGATTATCTTGATAATTTAGTTCAGCGGTTTAAGGGTTTCAAATCACCTAATGATACGCAGAAACTTATAATCCTACTAGGTGAGAAAGACAATAGAAGTGATGACGATAATCGCAAGCTGTCTGTACTCCTAAAGGCTGAGAAAAAAGCAGACCAGTTATTTAAAGCTAGGGCTGATGCTAGACGCTTAATTGATGCTGAGAAGGGAAAGCAGCGTAAGGCAAGGACTAGGCGCATGATGATATTAGCCAGTGCCGTTGAGTCTGCTGTAGAACAAGACGATGAAGTCAAAAGTCTAATGCTTCGGGTCATGCGAAAGGTTGATGATGGTAACTACATATCAGACAGAGATAAAGAGGTCGTTAAGGGCAAGCTAGATGCCTTTTTAGATACCAGTTTAGCTGTCTCTAACGCTCTCTAGCTTTAGCCTCTCGCCACTCACTAAGCAACCTATCATCTTCTTGATCGTAGGTTGTTTCTCCTGACTCTATGCGTTTAAAAGTGTCTACAAGTTCTTGTAGTGCAGCTGGTGACAGTGGTTCAGCATAGGATAGGCTTACTGACGCTATAGCTTGCTTGGCATTGTCACTGATACCAGCATTTTTTAGGGTTAGATTACTCATAGATTGAGTTTCCCTTGCCCGTTCTTCTTCACGTACTCAATCATATAATCACGTACCAGTTGGCTTGCAGTGCGGTTATTGTCTTTGGCTATGCGCTTAAACGACTCAATCAGGTCTTTGTCAGCTCGACAAGTGAAAGTGCTGTCATTGGTCTTGGCTGTCATGATTTAGCCTTTTCGATAGAATGTTTACGCATAATACTAACATTGTTAGTGCATTGCAATAGAATACTGATTTAATAAAAAGCCCAAAAATAACGGACGCTCTAAAATGGGCTGTAAGGGCTTGGAAATTATTAAACGATACTAGGGTAGCCAAGACGATAAATAGGCAGCAGGAAGGGGCTAATTTGAGCCAAATAGACAGATAATCAAGATAGGTTTAAGAGGATAGATACGAAACGGTAGGACATTAGGCTTATCGGCAGAGTCACGGCAATCGACTGCGGTCGATTGAGAAAGACTGACTAAATTTTTACTGGTTTTTGGGT
>NZ_NRGY01000008.1:0-5118 GCF_002285555.1 Psychrobacter sp. JB193 | reverse complement strand
GTTTACTTACCCATTCGAATACGTTTACTTACCCATTCGAATACGTTTACTTACCATTTGAATACTTGAATAAAAAAGTATTCAAAGATACAATTAAATATAAGTATTCAATTATGAAGGTTATTATGTCTAAATCTAATTTAGTGGTGAAAACCAACTATCTAAACACCGTACTACAAAATCTAAAACTATCAGAAATACGCATTGTGCAGTTAGCCGTTGTAGACGCTAGAGAAACTGGTACAGGGTTGAGTGCAGAGATACCACTTCGTATTGATGCTAAAAGATATGCTGAAGTTTTTAATACCACTCGCCAAAACGGTTATCTAATGATGAAGGACGCTGAAGATACGCTATTTAACAGACGCTTTAGCTATGTTGATGATGAAGGTAAGTTAGTTAAATCTCGTTGGTTATCCCAAGTTAGATATTTAGATGACGAAGGAGCGATTGAAGTTGTATTTACTCCAGCTGTAGTACAAGGAATTACTCGGATTGATGGGGCTGAAGAGTTTTTTACTAAATATTTACTAGAACAAACAGCTGAAATGGATAGTAATTATTCAGTAAGGCTCTATGAGCTGCTGGTTCAATGGAAGCAAGCCAAAAAAACACCTGTTTTTGAATTGGAGAAATTTAGAGGTCAGCTTGGAGTTGAAGATGATGAATATCAAACTATGAGCAACTTCAAAAAAAGGGTCTTAAACCTTGCTGTTGAAGAGATAAACGAAAAATCAGATCTCAATGTTAGTTACACTCAAAAGAAAAAAGGTCGCAAAATTGCAGGATTTAGTTTTACTGTTTATGAAAAGCCAAAAGCTAAGACGGATGTAGTTAATAAGGAGCGCGACGTTAGTACAGGAGATATGTTTACGGTCGATGGATTGAATGATAAGCAGCTAGGGCGAATTGCTCGTAACCCTGCTTTTATGGCGGAATACAATCATTTAGTAAGCCCAACTAGCCCAGCTGGGCAGTCACAGCAAGAATGGGAGTTTGAAATGGTTAACCGCCTTAAAAAAGACCCTACACAGTTTAATAAACGTCCCATCAGAGAGTATCTTGAATACTAGGTCTTATGAGTGTGTTAGATGGGTTCGGTTCCCTAGTGAGGACTTGAATCTTTGGCTGTAAGCTATTGGTATCAAAGTTTTAACTCGCTGAAATAGCCGCAGTGTACTTCATGGTGTACTTGCCATACATATTCTATTCGTGATCGGCGCGGTATACAGGCATTGAACTATAGACTAACTCTCAGAGTGTTAAGTCCCAGACAATCCCGATGCGGTTCAGGTAATTCACCACCAATAAGTCGGATACTGTTTACCTTTACCCAAATTGTTATAAATCAGCGCTACCATTACCAAAACGATTGAACCGATTAGAGTGGGTGTTATCAAAAAACTCCAATTTACTGCACCTAGCATAACTATTAAAGGGTTAGACCCAGCAGGCGGATGAGGCATTCTAAATATCAGCATTAGCGCAATGGCAGTGCCAACAGCAGTTGCCATACTCCACCAGTGAATACCAAATAACGTCATGAATACCAGTCCTGTAAAAGTCGCAATAACATGCCCACCTATAACATTTCTCGGCTGGGCAAAAGGGCTAGTAGGATAGGCAAATATTAGTAAACAACTTGCGCCAAACGATCCTAAAATCATAATAAGTTCTATTGAGCTTCCTAATATAGCAAGCGTTGCAGTGGCAATGGTGCCACCTAGCCAAGCCACTGCTATCATCGATGAAGGTAATCTCTTCGGACATTCGTTGACTTGACCGCTTAACTTATGCCAATTAAAGAATGAATGCATACTTACTCCTATCATAAATAAAAAATAAAAAGGTATAATTACAAATATACTGTTCGGTATACATTCCAAGTATACCGAACAGTATATAAAAATACTATTATTGTTATTCACTGCATAAAAATAACAGGAGCAGAACCAATGGAATTGCGAGATACTATTCTACAAAAAAGTTATGAGCTCTTTTATAAGCAAGGCTTTCACGACAGTGGAGTAGAGCTTCTAGCAAAGCGATCAGGGACTACCAAGCGGACTTTGTATGCTCATTTTGGTAGTAAAGAAGGCTTGATTGAGGAGGCGCTTAAATATCGTCATCAGATGTTTATGACTCAATTAGAAAATGACTTTGATGATTTTGAGATTGAGAAAGTAGCAGATGTTGCCACTTGCTACTTAAACTTCCTCAAGAACTGGACGTTATCAGAGGATTTTTATGGTTGTATGTTTATCAACGCTTGCGCAGAGTATTCAGATAAACAGTCTTCACCTCATTTAATAGCCAAGCAGCATAAAACTGAGGTTAGGAAATGGCTACTTGATAATTTTGAACAGATAAGTGCGGAAAATGCTAAGCAGAAATCTGACACTTTGTTTGTATTTGGCGAAGGTATTATCGTTGCCGCACAAACGGATCAGGAGTCATTAGAGTTAAATTTAGAGTTAAATACTGATTTTTTTAAGGTTTTGGATTAAATTATATCGATACAAGTTAGGTTTTAGCGTATCAGATTCCACGATAGTACTCTGGCAGTTTCAGTGCGAAATTATGGTATACCCTAGTGGAACCAGTCTATTACACCTCTAAACGATTAAAAGACTACCCTATTTAGACTTTTATTAAGGAACCACTCTAAACCGACTTTTCTCTAATCATTTGGCATATCAGTGTACACGTGTTACATAATTCGAGACTCTTACAGTAAGAAAGGAGTAAGGTGTATATGTACTAAAACAAACATTAGGGGTTTGATCATGGATGATAAAAGATTCTTTCTACGAGCAATTGGGGTTTGTGGTTTAATCTTTATTTTGGCTACGATGGTTGCCGCTAGATTTTTTTAGTGTATTAGTGCTAAGTATTGCCTGGTAATCAAAAGACAGCGGTACGCTATTGGTTTCTGCCACTTGATTCAAAAATAACTTAATCGCCTGAGAAGGTGTTAAACCATAGCCCTCAAGCACCGAAAACGCCTTTTCTTTTAATTCTTGATCAAGACGAATATTATAATTAGTCGTACTCATAGTATTACTTATCGCTTATATATGTACTCCTAATATAAGCGATAAGTACAGCCACATAAATCGATTTGTCATTCTGTGCTCCTTACTAATCTAGACAACGACAGCCTGCTCGTTCAACCCAGTAAGAAAGTCATAAACCATCTCTTCAATGCTTTTTTGCATAATATACAGCTCAGAAGTCGAATAATCTCCTAGCTCATTCCTTTCATCCATGACTTCAAACAGCTTTGTCCTAACGGCTTTCTCATGCGTCTTATCGTCAATCAAAAGCAAATTAAGCTTTACGATAGCTCTATCGTAGGCTTCTTGGGTAGCTTCAAGCTGAAGGCTTTTACTGCTAGCTACTGATACACCGATCATGCTCATAAATCACTCCGTTACTAGAATTATCTGTAGCGACAGATAATTTTTTTAGGTGAATAAGTTGTTTGTACCAGCCTAAGATTATGCCAGTGAAAAACGAGAAGTAACGCTCTTATAAGCCCTTTTTTGTAGCAGATTTTACGACAGATAAAAGACCCGTCATTTTTTACCTAATTTAATGACTACACCTTACGCACCCTAAAGGGACTGCCAAATAGCTGATATTGTTAGGTTTATTGAAATTCAGGTGTATACAAAGTGCAAACAAAATCGCTCTTAGGTATTGATTTAAAAAGAAAAAATGCGTTTACAATCTGTAAACAGCCAAGTTGAAAAACAGTGAAAAACAGCCCTTTTTTACTGCCTTTTGCCGTAAAAATTACGCTTTCGTAACGGGTGAAATTATGGTGTAGTAAGTACACTTTAGTGAAATAACACCTAATTATCAGGAAAAAGTGGCAATGAACTATGCAATTTTGAGGACGGCGAAATTGAAGACGATGGGCAACATTGGTGGCAGTCTTGCACACAGCTACCGAACGATAGAAACGCCCAATACTGACCCCAACCTCACCCCTAAAAATTATCATAGCGTTGCTACCCCTGAAGCCGTCAAACAGGCAATAAAAGACCGGCTCCCTGAAAAAAGACGCTCTGATGCGGTGCTATGTATCGAGTATTTAATAACCGCCAGTCCTGAATGGGAAGGCTGGGGAAAAAGCCAAGAAGGAGAATTTTTTAAACGATCTGCTCAGTGGCTCATGGATAAGCATGGGGAAGAAAACATTGCGAGTATGAGTATTCATCGGGACATAAGCACACCGCACCTAGTCGCTTATGTAGTTCCTATTGACCAAAGAGGTAAGCTCAACTGTAAGGATTTTCTAGGTGGAAGGGCTAAATTAAACAAGATGCAAACCGATTTTGCCAATACGGTCGCTGATTTAGGGTTAACGAGGGGTAAAGAAGGCTCTAAAGCCAAGCATACCAGCATCAAGGAGTATTACCATGACATCAATCACGCGAGAGATTTTAGTATCGAAACCGTATCACCTAAGCCTGAAATGTTTGAAAGCAAGGCTCGGTATAGGGAAAAGGTCACAGCAGCCGTTATTGAGCAAATAGAACCGACTGTGAAGGCTGCTAACAGCATCCTAATGGACTATGAGAAAGCTAGATTGGATAAAAGCGTTGCGGAAGCGAGCTATGACACCCTTAAAAAACGTGTTGAGCCTTACTTACTGGCGACTGAAGGGTTAAATCAAGAGGAAATTGCTAGAGTAAATGAGGCAATGCAGCTAGAAAGCCGTAGAATCGCTGTAGAGAGGGTTAAATATGAAAAAGCTAGGTATCTATCAAAATAGATATTTAATGCTATTAAATCTAATCCTATAGACAGATAGAGCGGTTTCTATAGCTTATTACTAAGGTAAAAAATAAATTGATGAACAAACTAGAAAGAAAGAGTTGATCAATCATCTGATCCAAGAAGGCATAAAAAATCCAAATATTTTGTGGTAACTAATGCTTTTTTCTTTTGTCTTTTTCATTAGTAAAAAATAAAAAAAATGCTTTTAATGCTTTTAAATGCTTTTAAATGCTTTTAAGCCCTCTGTATCCCTTGCTACTAAAGGTCTGAAACCTCCATTCGAATACGTTTACTTACCCATTCGAATACGTTTACTTACCCATTCGAATA
>NZ_NRGY01000007.1:0-5686 GCF_002285555.1 Psychrobacter sp. JB193 | reverse complement strand
TTTACTTCCCTACACTAATCAACTAACTGGTGTGCCATTTCTTGACCTACGCTATTATCAAAATGATAATAATATTAGCAACGCCAGCATTGGCCTGGGGTATCGTCACTCGTTACCAGAACAAAAATTTTTTGGTATCAACTCATATTACGACACTATAGAAACCGATGATAATAAGTATACTCAAGCCTCTGTTGGGATAGAGTATATTACTAAAGCTTGGGAAGCGCGCGCGAACTACTACCAACCTACTAATGATGATAAAAACATCTTAAATGAACTATTTACAGCTGATATCAAAGATAACTATCTAGGCATCAACACCACAAGTGGTATTGAAGAATTAAACAACTCGGCTGACCTAGAGTTCGGGCGTATTCTATCGCAGGACAAAAACTCTTCGCTAAAAATGTATATTGGCGGGTTTTGGCAAGAAAGAACTACGCAAGATGATAATGTTGGTTTCCGATTAAAAAGTGAATACGATACCAGCGCGCCTAATTGGTTACCAAAAAACACTGCTCTAGGGTTTGGCCTATACGTTGAGCACGATGATGAAGATGACTTACGAGTTGGTGCTCAATTAAAATTGAACTTAGGTGTAACTGATAATTCTAATAATCATATTTTGCAACAAGTCAGACGTGAACTGATAATGACACCTGACGTTTATAATATAGATACTTTTGAACAAGCAGCTAACTATGGCAAGATACAAAAGTTTGCTTATGATAATACTAATGAAGATATACAAGCAGTCAATGGGCAAATTGCCAATCTAGGAGAGAACGGCGTTGCCCTCATGAGCGGCACGGTAACCTTTGACGACAGCTTGATTATCGGTGAAGGTCAGACCTTATTAGGTAATGGCTCGTTGTTAATCAAAACACTGTCCGGAAAACAGGCTGAATATAGACAGACCACACCAGCAAAAATTAATAATACTTCAGGAGACAGCAGCGTTGTTAAAGTTGCCTCTAACTCTACAGTTACAGGAATAATGACCAAGGGGGGAGCCGAAGGCATAGGTAGCCTAAACGAAAGTACAAATAATGTCAGTATTAACAACGTCGATATCTCAGCAACCACAGGCGATGGAATTAAGCTCAACAACACCAACGGTCTCAACATTAAAAACAGTAAAATCCATGACTTAAATATTTGTGAAAACAATACAGACTGTGAATTTGCAGTATTCTCACCAACAAAGGCTCCAAACTCAGCAGTGAGTGCAATCGGTAGTCAGAATATCAACATTGATAATGTCAAGATTGATGACGTTACCTATGGAATTTTTCTAGCCAGTGACTACGATCAAGAGACAAGTACGTATAAAACTACAACATCTAATGTGAATATTAACAATACAAGCATCAGCAACTCGCGCCGTGAAGGGCTACTATTGGTAGGCAATGACAACGTAACCATAGATAACCTCACTATTGATAACAGCAACCAAGATCAAGAAATGGATTTAATAGTGTTACAAGGTAGTCATAATATAACTATGAACGAGACAAACTTATCAGGCGGAATCAATGGTTTAATGATAGTCAATTCATCCAACCTACCTAGCTTTGACGACAACAATATTAAAATTAAAAATATGAACATTAATAACACTAGTCGCTCAGGCGTATTTATTAACCCAGCTTCAAAGATAGAGTTAGAAAATGTCACAGTTAACAACCCAGGAATCGCTGGAATCGCACTATATGGGAATGAATGGATGGGAGGGGCTGTAGAAGACGTCTCGATAAAGAACCTTCAAATAAACAACCCCTCCGAAAATGCAGTGGTGTTCTTTGGCCCGGTAAAAAACATCAAGGGCGACATAAACACGAATCAAAACGAAAACACTTGCAGCAACCTATGGGACATGGCTAAGTTCGAACAAGAACCTGGCAGCACACTAACCATTAACGGAAACAAAATAGCAAACTTAAGCGACTGCAACTAATATAAAGGGACGGCAATAGCCTAAGCAGGATAACAGCGGCGTAGACCCACACGGCTGTTATCTGATTTAGGCTTATCCACTGTCAAATTTTGCCGAGTCTTTTTCTTCTTTGGTATGTACTCTCAGAAATGCCCAAATCTACCCATGGTTTTAATGATTGCTCTGACGTAGCTACTGGCTTACGTTTAGACACCTTACCGCCCTTACTCCCTTTAAGCGCCTGACGATAAACGAATTCATTATAGTGATAGGCGTCACGCTTCCAGCAGTACTTAGCAATGCTTTTAGCAGTCGCCTTGGTTTCTGAGTACGGTAATGGTTCTGCAAACATCATATTTACGTTCTGAGCGTGTTTAAGCACTGATTGATACCATTGCTCCCATGTCTTCCCTCGATGCGCTCTAATCGCAGAATACGCCCAATGACGAACGGTATCGAACAGGGTGCAGTTCCTGCCAAGTCCGTATTCTTTCTCGGTAGCCGTTAAAGGTCTGAGATCAACGAATTCCGCGAGATAATTCAGCTCATAGGCTTCTTTTGTCCATACCTCGGTACGCCAATGCTCGTGCATCGGGTTTTTAGTGATGAAGTTTGTATAACCAACGTCTGCGCGAGTCGCTCTGACAAGCCCTGCTTGTATCTTAGCGAGATACTCTAGAGCTTTGCGGCTACCGTGCTCACTGGTACAAACGGGCGTTTTTAGCTCGTAGACGATATGAGCGTGGCCATTTTTAGGGTTTTGGGTTGTCCAGCGTGGCGGTGGCAAGTATTCTTCCGCCCAACGCATTGCACCATGTTCATGGTCAATATCAAGGCAAATAAAATGGGTCATGCAAGGAGGGTTGTGCTGGATATACCGCATTTTGACAGCGGTTTGCCTAGGACGAATGACAAGATTACCTAAATCATCGGTGCAATAGGGCTTGTAGGGGAGTGTTTCGTATATTTCCGGTAGTATTAACATGACACACACTTGTGTTGGTGCGCCTGCTGATATAAAATGTCCGTATCGAAAAATGGGTTTTATATCTGCTGACACAGATTAAAATTCATCTAACCCCTGAAGCTGGCCGGCTTTGGGGGTTAGTCGTTTCTAGCACTTGAGTTTACGCTCTCATTCTCGTTTCGTCAATTAACAATTTCCTTGTAAAGCCACGCCATTTAAGGCTTACGAAGTTGTACCTACTTCACGTTATCTGCCCATACTGGGACCCGAATAAGTCCGCTTAGGCTGTTGTTTTTCAAGGTCTTGCGTTATTTGTTTACTAATTTCGCGACAGTCTCTAACTCGCTGCTCAATTTGTTCTGTGACAACTGTATTTCGTGCTGTGAACTCTTTAGCTGCTCCATCGTACCTTCTAGCATCGTCTCTAATACGGTCAAATCTATCTTTAGATCGTCTGATAGCACTAATGTACTCTGATACTCGCTCAAGGCTTTCGTGAGCTGTAATTGTGCGTTTGCGAGTATTACTAGCTGTTCTGCTAACACTGTTTGTCCTTCCGTGTGTTCTTTGCGATGCTGTCGCCAAGCTTTCTGCTCTTTCGTGTGCTTGCTCAGTGAAATCTCTAATGCTTCGAACATGGTCGGTAACGATTTGAGTTCCTGCGCTTGCGTCTCTGCCAATGCCGTTAATGAGGTCTTTAATTCCTCGATAGTCTGCGTTTGGTAGTCGATCATGTCTCTTTGACGCGCTATGGTGTCGGCGTTCGCTTCCATCGCTTCGCTGACTTGCTGTATCAATTGTTTTTGCATGGTCTTTTATCCTAATTTCATTCCGATGACGACGCCTAATATCAATATCAACAAAGCGAACAGAAAGCCAAAGATCAGCACTGCCCAAACTCGGTGTTCTAGGAATTTGAAGGCTTCGGCTTGGTGATCTTGTATTGTCTCGCTCAACTCGCGTGAATACTCGCTCATCATTTCCGCTATCTCGGCTTTTTGTTGCTCTAGGCTCTCTGTCGTAAGGGCTTGGACGCTGTAAATGTGATTGGCTAGTAAGGTGTTGATGCCTTCGTTGTGCAGCTCTAACATTTCCTGCAATTTGGTTTGCTTCTCGTCTAGGCTCTCCGTGCCTTGCTTGATGATACTCTCGCTTTCGCTCAAGCTCTTTATAAAGGACGCGTGTAGCTTCGTTAAATCTTCGTCTAACGTGGTTTCTATAAGATTCGCTGTCTCGTTCGACTTCTGCTTGAACTTCTTGGCTAAATCTAAAATCTCGCTCATATAATCCGCCTGTTAATCTAATATTTCTGCCACCACTGGGGTTTTTAATGGAGACGGCTTTGTCAGTCTGTCTTGCGATCTCAAACCCTGCATCTTGTAGCGTTTCAATCACGTCACTACGACTGCTAATCAGCCCTTCGGCTACTAAGTTTTTTAAGCCTTCGGTAATAGCTTCCCTAGCTTCTTTGGTGGCTCTTGGTAGGTTGTCACGTTGCGCCATTAAACGTTTACGCGCAGGATCGTTTGGGTCTGATAAATCATAGTTAATATTCTGTAGGTCTTTCCACGCATTGACCCTCGTTTTGTCTTGGCTGTGAATATAGGGCTGAAAAAGTCGCCCATGCTCAAGGTCGATATTGGCAATCACAAAGTTAAGCTCAAGCCTTCCTTTGTCCCTGTGCTCAATCCATGCAAAGCTGACCCGATCAGCGGTTAGCCCTGCGGTAATTGTCTGCTCAAAGCCGTCCATAATTTCGTTTTTTTGCTTGATTGTTAGATGGTCAGGGGCTTCTTCAAAGCTCAAGCAACCACTGGTGTACTGGCGTTTAAAATCTAGTGAATCAATCAGTAGCTTTTGCTGCTCTACGTCACCGCGCAATATCTCGGCATCAGGACGATCACCGTCTTTGCCAAGTAGATAATCAAAGACGGCACTACCGCCACCGGTGCCGTGACGAAAGAATTTAACGATCATCGCTCATGATCCTTTGTAGCTCGGCATCAAGGTCAGCTTGTATTTTCACCAAGGTCATTAGCACCTCGTTGTTCACATGGTTTCCTAGGTTTAGATGCTTGGCAATTTGATTGATGTTGTTACCGATCCACGCCACATGACGCACCAATTCGGGGTCAGCTGCATGTATGATTTTCTTTGCTTTGCCTTTTGGTTGTTCGATGTTTTGCCCCAGTGCCAACTGGCGCAAAAAAGTGGACGTACCCAATTCACCGGCACGGGTTTTTATGTCGTTAAATTCAGTATCAGTTAGGCGTATTTGTATGTGCCTATCTCTGATTTTCTTAGTTGATTTATCATCGCTCATGGGTGACGTCCGTAAGGTTTTTGGGGTTAAGGGGTTTCCCCTTACCGGCATGCCAAAATGTAAAGAAACGAAGTGAATTGTAATGACGGCATATGCTAGCTTAGTAAATATCGATTTAATGCCGTTAAGTATAAGCTCTCTTTAATATGTCGATAATGCTTTTATATATTTACACATAGTAAGTTAATGTATATTATTGTTAATAATTATCATTATCATTATCATTAATCTCAAATAAGGCTTCCTGATGAAGAAAGTGTCATATCTCATACTAGGTTCAGTAATCATCCCTATTGCATTTTCTTCAGTACCTGCTGTTGCAGAAATGAACTCTAACTTTAGTCCAAAACTACAATTACAAGGCGATTGGACTAGCGATGATAATAGTTATGGCTTGGGAGTTTTACTTCCCTACACTAATCAACTAACTGGTGTGCCATTTCTTGACCTACGCTAT
>NZ_NRGY01000006.1:0-5992 GCF_002285555.1 Psychrobacter sp. JB193 | reverse complement strand
GAGCTGACGATGACCTACTCTCACATGGGCGAACCACACTACCATTGGCGCTACGATGTTTCACTTCTGAGTTCGAGAAGGGATCAGGTGGTTCCATCGTGCTATTGTCGTCAGCAAAGGGGGTTAGATATGAGTCTGTTTGTGTGACTTTGATAAGTACCACATAACCTAACTGAATCAAGGTTAACGGTGATATCGAAATGTTCTTTCTTATTCTAAAGCTTTCGCTTTACAAGATAGATTAATTAGACTTGATACAAACCACTTGGGTGTTGTATGGTCAAGCCAAACGAGCAATTAGTACAGGTTAGCTACACGCATCGCTGCGCTTCCACACCCTGCCTATCAACGTCCTAGTCTTGAACGGCTCTTTAGGGAAATCTAATCTTGAGGTGGGCTTCCCGCTTAGATGCTTTCAGCGGTTATCCCATCCGAACGTAGCTACCGGGCAATGCCACTGGCGTGACAACCCGAACACCAGAGGTTCGTCCACTCTGGTCCTCTCGTACTAGGAGCAGATCCTCTCAAATTTCCAACGCCCACGGTAGATAGGGACCGAACTGTCTCACGACGTTCTAAACCCAGCTCGCGTACCTCTTTAAATGGCGAACAGCCATACCCTTAGGACCTGCTTCAGCCCTAGGATGAGATGAGCCGACATCGAGGTGCCAAACACCGCCGTCGATATGAACTCTTGGGCGGTATCAGCCTGTTATCCCCAGAGTACCTTTTATCCGTTGAGCGATGGCCCTTCCATACAGAACCACCGGATCACTAAGACCTACTTTCGTACCTGCTCGACTTGTGGGTCTCGCAGTTAAGCGCGCTTTTGCCTTTATACTCTACGACCGATTTCCGACCGGTCTGAGCGCACCTTCGTACTCCTCCGTTACTCTTTAGGAGGAGACCGCCCCAGTCAAACTACCCACCATACATTGTCCTCGGTATTGTTATACCTGAGTTAGAACCCCAACATGACCAGGGTGGTATTTCAAGATTGGCTCCACCAAGACTAGCGTCTCGGCTTCAAAGCCTCCCACCTATCCTGCACAAGTCAGGTCAAAGTTCAATGTAAAGCTGTAGTAAAGGTTCACGGGGTCTTTCCGTCTAGCCGCGGGTACACAGCATCTTCACTGCGATTTCGATTTCACTGAGTCTCTGCTGGAGACAGCGCTGCCATCATTATGTCATTCGTGCAGGTCGGAACTTACCCGACAAGGAATTTCGCTACCTTAGGACCGTTATAGTTACGGCCGCCGTTTACTGGGGCTTCGATCAAGAGCTTCGCTTACGCTAACCCCATCAATTAACCTTCCAGCACCGGGCAGACATCACACCCTATACGTCCACTTTCGTGTTTGCAGAGTGCTGTGTTTTTAATAAACAGTTGCAGCAGCCTGGTATCTGCGACTGCCAATAGCTTACGGAGCAAGTCCTTCACCATCAGCAGCGTACCTTCTCCCGAAGTTACGGTACCATTTTGCCTAGTTCCTTCAGCAGAGTTCTCTCAAGCGCCTTGGTATTCTCTACCTGATCACCTGTGTCGGTTTAGGGTACGATTCGTTTATGACTATCGCTTAGAAGCTTTTCCTGGAAGCATGGTATTTGCCACTTCGCTGTACAAGTACAGCTTGCTATCAGATCTCGGTATAAAATAGCCCGGATTTACCTAAGCTATAAACCTACATCCTTCCACCTGGACAACCATCGCCAGGCTGGCATAACCTTCTCCGTCCCTCCATCGCATCATAAACAAGTATCGGAATATTAACCGATTTCCCATCGACTACGCCTTTCGGCCTCGCCTTAGGGGTCGACTCACCCAGCCCCGATTAACGTTGGACTGGAACCCTTGATCTTCCGGCGTGCGAGCTTTTCACTCGCATTATCGTTACTCACGTCAGCATTCGCTCTTGTGATACCTCCAGCATGCTTTACAACACACCTTCACAGGCTTACACAACGCTCCCCTACCACTTGAAAACAAATTCAAATCCGCAGCTTCGGCTCCTAGTTTGAGCCCCGTTACATCTTCCGCGCGGGCCGACTCGACTAGTGAGCTATTACGCTTTCTTTAAAGGATGGCTGCTTCTAAGCCAACCTCCTAGCTGTCTATGCCTTCCCACCTCGTTTCCCACTTAACTAGGAATTTGGGGCCTTAGCTGGCGGTCTGGGTTGTTTCCCTCTCCACAATGGACGTTAGCACCCACTGTGTGTCTCCCGGATATCACTCATCGGTATTCGGAGTTTGCATCGGTTTGGTAAGTCGGTATGACCCCCTAGCCGAAACAGTGCTCTACCCCCAATGGTGTTCGTCCGAGGCGCTACCTAAATAGCTTTCGGGGAGAACCAGCTATCACCGAGTTTGATTAGCCTTTCACCCCTATCCACAAGTCATCCCCTGGCTTTTCAACGACAGTGGGTTCGGTCCTCCGGTGCCTGTTACGGCACTTTCAACCTGCTCATGGATAGATCACTCGGTTTCGGGTCTATACCCTGCAACTAGACGCCCTATTAAGACTCGGTTTCCCTACGGCTCCCCTAAACGGTTAACCTTGCTACAGAATATAAGTCGCTGACCCATTATACAAAAGGTACGCGGTCACCCAACAAGTGGGCTCCCACTGCTTGTACGCACACGGTTTCAGGTTCTATTTCACTCCCCTCACAGGGGTTCTTTTCGCCTTTCCCTCACGGTACTGGTTCACTATCGGTCAGTCAGGAGTATTTAGCCTTGGAGGATGGTCCCCCCATCTTCAAACAGGATTTCTCGTGCCCCGCTCTACTTAATATGTTAATGCTAATGTTTCGAATACAGGACTATCACCTACTACGGTCAGCTTTCCCACGCTGTTCTTCTACATTAGTACTAATCGGCTTCTCCCCGTTCGCTCGCCGCTACTAGGGGAATCTCAATTGATGTCTATTCCTAAGGGTACTGAGATGTTTCACTTCCCCTCGTTCGCTTCCTAATAAATTAGGATACCTAGCTTATGCTAGGTGGGTTTCCCCATTCAGAAATCTCCGGATCACAGGATATTGCCGCCTCCCCGAAGCTTATCGCAGGCTGTCACGTCTTTCATCGCCTCTGACTGCCAAGGCATCCACCATGTGCGCTTCATTACTTGACCATACAACCCCAAGTAGTCTTTCGACTAAGTAGTGTCATACACTCTAATTAATGATAACGATATCACCTATGTTTACGCTTGATTCAGTTCTCTTATTTCTTTTTAGCAATCAACCCCTGGGATAACAACTGATGTCGTTAAAGAGCTGATTGCTAAGGTTAAGATGTGCGCGTGAACACGCTCATCCTAACCCAGACTCATATCTATGTTTTTAAATAGTCTCTATGCTCTCGTCGAGTCATAGATTTCCGTATAAAACAGAAAGAAGTAATCTTATTAAAATCACTTATTTCTATTTAATACCTATTTTATTTATTCGCACTCTAAGCTTAACTAAAGTAGTGGTGGAGCCAAACGGAGTCGAACCGTTGACCTCCTGCGTGCAAGGCAGGCGCTCTACCAACTGAGCTATGGCCCCATATAAATGGTGGGTCTAAGTGGACTTGAACCACTGACCCCCGCGTTATCAACACGGTGCTCTAACCAGCTGAGCTACAGACCCAATACGTTCGCTAAAACGTAAGCTTAAACTAAAGAACAACTTGTTGTGAATTCTTGCTGACCGAATGCTGTCTATAAGGAGGTGATCCAGCCGCAGGTTCCCCTACGGCTACCTTGTTACGACTTCACCCCAGTCATCAACCACACCGTGGTGATCGCCTTCCTTACGGTTAGGCTAACCACTTCTGGTGCAATCAACTCCCATGGTGTGACGGGCGGTGTGTACAAGGCCCGGGAACGTATTCACCGCGGCATTCTGATCCGCGATTACTAGCGATTCCTACTTCATGGAGTCGAGTTGCAGACTCCAATCTGGACTACGATAGGCTTTTTGAGATTCGCATCACATCGCTGTGTAGCTGCCCTCTGTACCTACCATTGTAGCACGTGTGTAGCCCTGGTCGTAAGGGCCATGATGACTTGACGTCGTCCCCGCCTTCCTCCAGTTTGTCACTGGCAGTATCCTTAGAGTTCCCGGCTTAACCCGCTGGTAACTAAGGACAAGGGTTGCGCTCGTTGCGGGACTTAACCCAACATCTCACGACACGAGCTGACGACAGCCATGCAGCACCTGTATTCTAATTCCCGAAGGCACTCCCGCATCTCTGCAGGATTCTAGATATGTCAAGACCAGGTAAGGTTCTTCGCGTTGCATCGAATTAAACCACATGCTCCACCGCTTGTGCGGGCCCCCGTCAATTCATTTGAGTTTTAACCTTGCGGCCGTACTCCCCAGGCGGTCTACTTATTGCGTTAGCTGCGTCACTAAGTCCTCAAGGGACCCAACGACTAGTAGACATCGTTTACGGCGTGGACTACCAGGGTATCTAATCCTGTTTGCTACCCACGCTTTCGAGCCTCAGTGTCAGTATGATGCCAGAAGGCTGCCTTCGCCATCGGTATTCCTCCAGATCTCTACGCATTTCACCGCTACACCTGGAATTCTACCTTCCTCTCACCTACTCTAGCCTGACAGTATCAGATGCAGTTCCCAGGTTAAGCCCGGGGATTTCACATCTGACTTATCAAGCCACCTACGCTCGCTTTACGCCCAGTAATTCCGATTAACGCTTGCACCCTCTGTATTACCGCGGCTGCTGGCACAGAGTTAGCCGGTGCTTATTCTGCAGCTAATGTCATCGTCTCCGGGTATTAACCGAAGAGTCTTCTTCACTGCTTAAAGTGCTTTACAACCAAAAGGCCTTCTTCACACACGCGGCATGGCTGGATCAGGGTTTCCCCCATTGTCCAATATTCCCCACTGCTGCCTCCCGTAGGAGTCCGGGCCGTGTCTCAGTCCCGGTGTGGCTGATCATCCTCTCAGACCAGCTACAGATCGTCGCCATGGTAGGCCTTTACCCCACCATCTAGCTAATCCGACTTAGGCTCATCTAATAGCGAGAGCAACAAGTTGCCCCCTTTCTCCCGTAGGTCGTATGCGGTATTAATTCGAGTTTCCCCGAGCTATCCCCCACTACTAGGTAGATTCCTAAGTATTACTCACCCGTCCGCCGCTCGTCATCTTCTAGCAAGCTAGAAATGTTACCGCTCGACTTGCATGTGTTAAGCCTGCCGCCAGCGTTCAATCTGAGCCATGATCAAACTCTTCAGTTTAATCTTGCTATGAAGCTCTTTAAAGAAGCTTCTAAACTTGGCTCATCTAATCTGGCAAAATCGCTAAAAATTATGTTCGTAATGAATTAACTTTGAGTTTTTCTGCTGTCTTAAATGATAATTTTTATAGTTAATAATCTTCCCGAAAAGAAAAGATAGTCAACTTTATTTTTTAGCATCCTGAATCAGCAAAAATCCACACAAGTTGTTCTTTAGTTATGCTTTTAAATAATGCCTGTCACTGTCGTCCAGTAGCAGTTATCTCTTAACTAATTATTACATAGCCAATGTGGCTTATCCTAATTAGCGAGCTGACTATCATATCATGTTTTAATAGACTGTCAAGCTTCTTTTTTAATTCGTTTCAATAAGTTAGCTCGCTAATTTTAGTGATTACTCACTCAGTTATTAACTGCTTTGCCTTAATGAGGTGCGTATTATAGACGCTTTATTCTTAGTGTCAAGGGTTTATTTTAAGTTTGTTTGAATGACCTGAATCAATCAGATACTCAATTAACCTTCCCTTTCGACTGGGTGGCATTATACGCTTGTTTGAGGCTGGGTCAAGGTCAATTGACAGTTTTTTTAAGATTATTTTACTGAGTGACATTTGAGTCAGGTGGCCAGATTAAACAGCCACACAAAGAAAAGCCCCTTGATACGTTAGTATCAAGGGGCTAGTCAGAATAGAGAGCTGACGATGACCTACTCTCACATGGGCGAACCACACTACCATTGGCGCTACG
>NZ_NRGY01000005.1:0-29916 GCF_002285555.1 Psychrobacter sp. JB193 | reverse complement strand
TAATTATTAATAACCAAAAAGGTTTTTAATGTTTTTAAATACTTTTAAAAGCTTTTATGTCCTCGGAAGCCATTGGTATTAGGAGGTTTTACGACCCATAAAGCAACGTTTTACGACCCATAAAGCAACGTTTTACGACCCATAAAGCAACGTTTTACGACCCATAAAGCAACGTTTTACGACCCATAAAGCAACGTTTTACGACCCATAAAGCAACGTTTTACGACCCATAAAGCAACGTTTTACGACCCATAAAGCAACGTTTTACGACCCATAAAGCAACGTTTTACGACCCATAAAGCAACGTTTTACGACCCATAAAGCAACGTTTTACGACCCATAAAGCAACTAATATATAAAAATGTTGCTTTAACAACTTTTAGCTATTATAGTTGCTTAAAATTAGGTGGAAGATGAAAATGTCTAAACAGTTAGTTACTAAGGACAACTCTTTAATTGGCGCGAGTTATAGTTTAGGAGTAGTTGAACAACGCTTAATATTTTTAGCGATTATTGAGGCAAGGGAACAAAAAACATTAATAGAAGCTGGAGGGTTATTAAGAATTTACGCGCAAAGCTATACCAAACAATTTAATGTTGAAAAACATACATCTTATGAAGCTATGAAAAGAGCAGTAGAAGGATTGTATGAGGCAGGTTTTGCGTATAGTAAGATAGATGAACGTTCAGGAAAGATAGGACATTATAAAAGTCGTTGGGTAGATAAGATTGGCTACATTGATGACTTAGGTTGTGTTGAGTTAGTATTTGCAAGTGATGTAATACCTTTAATTACGAGGCTTGAAGCGCGTTACACGGAATATGAATTGAAGCAGGTCGTAGGATTGCAGAGTGAGTATGCAATCAGACTATATGAGTTAATTATTCAATGGAGGTCAGTAGGCAAAACCAATCAGATATCACTTGTGGAATTGCGCGAGAAGCTGGGCTTGGTAGAGGAATACCAACGAATAGAAGCCTTTAAAAGACGGGTTTTAGACTTGGCGATCACTCAAATCAACGAACATACTGATATTACTGCTGAATACGAACAGCACAAACAGGGACGTGTCATTAAAAGCTTTACATTCAAGTTTAAAGCAAAGAAAAGTAAAGAAAAAGTTGCTACTAAAATTGCTAATAATGCCGATATGACTGCTATTGAAGGACTTAGCGATAAGCAACTAGGACGTATTGCTCGCAACCCTAGCTTTATAGCAGATTACAATCATTTGGTGAGCTCTACCAGTCCAGCAGGTCAAGATCCTAAAGCGTGGGAATTTGAGATGATTAATCGCCTTAAAAGAGACGCTTCTCAATTTAAGAAGCGTCCAATTCGAGAGTATCTCGAATTTTAAAGCTATTCTACAAAATTAGTTTCTGATTCTTATTCTAAATTATGCGCAACAATCTAAAATTTTATTTATTTCCTTTAGCTCTGTTATGGCTAGAACATAACATCTCGCAATTTTTAGAGTCTGTAGATCCGCCTTTACTCCATGCTTTAACATGGTCAGCATCCATCTCGCTTAACTTCCAGATTCTTTTTTTATTGGAGTTGTCGCTTATTGCACATAGAGGACAATTTGAAACGCCTTCGATCTCGGCTTTATTTTTCTGCTTATTGTAAGTAGATCTTTTAGTTGCATCATCAAATATACGAACTTCAAGGAGTTTGGTATCAACAGAACCGCCAAGTATATATTCAAAAATACCTCTATTCTTTTTGACGTATGGATCAGCATAAAGATTTTGGACTTCTTTTGATACTTGCTGAGGATCAAAGGGCTTTCCTTTGTATTCTGTATACAAGCGCCCCCATTCTAAGCCTTTCATTTCCTTTTCAATGTCTAGAAACACAGTTGACACCCAGTCCAGAACACTATCAAAGTAATTTTTAAGCTCATTTATATCGGTGTCTGTGCGATGGCGGCTCATATAGTCGCTGATATTCCCTTTACTTACCCAGTCTAAAGCTGTTTCTAAAAAATCTTGCCTAAGAGCAGTGCCTGAAATATAGTTACTCCATTTCTGGACATTAGAGTTTTGGCTATTACTAAACTCTTCTTTGGCAAGAGTGACAAAACTTCCCGAGTATACTGCATTCAGTAGCTCCTGTTCATTTAGAGGAACGCCTATAATATTGATGGTTTTAAACCATTCTTTTATCTCGGTTTCTGTGCCTTCACACTCGTAAACTAACAGCTTTGTCTCAAGAATTTTTTTTTGTAGGTCTTCAGCTATGCCATTAAAATACTGCTGCATTCCATTTTTGTCTTTAATGGCAAATTTATTAGTAACAAACCTCCCAATACTCGTAATACGTTGTTGTCCATCCAATACTTCAAATTTATTTTCATCAGTTTTGTTAAAATAAATGAGACCTATAGGATAGCCTTTTAATATTGACTCAATGACAGCAACGTCTCTTTTACCATCTGCATAAATATAATTACGTTGATATTCAGGTTGTATAGTTAATCTTCCTGATAAACCAAACACCCCTTTCCCCTCAAACTCGTTATAAACAAAACCTTTGCAAATATCACTGATGGTAGTCTCTGTATTAAGTATTGCTTTCATCTACTAACTTCCCTTTATTATTTTTTATGACGTATAAATATTCTTTGATAAGTTGACTGAACGATATGGCCATCTTTATTTATAAAATAATTTTTCTTTCCATCATTTTTCGCAATATTAGTGTTTTCATTAGTTTTACCGCCTGAAGAGCCTGTTCTCTCTCCGTTTTGCCTAACTTCCACATAATCATCATATTTTTTTGTATCGGGTACTTCGTCGTGACACCCTCTTTGTGTAGCACCTAGAATTTCAAATTGATCAGGGTTGTATTTATCAAGAAAGCTAATTGGAACACCCATGACACCGTCATAGTCGCGAGGAATAGCATTAGTGAATGGTATCTCGATTGCATCGTAATTATCATATACTTCGTAAGCAGAATTTCCTTTCATTCTATTATTAAAACGTAAATTATCTTCCATAGTCATCAATTGCAATGGTTGATGGCGGCGACCATGCTCAAAACTTGTAAACCAGCATGAGTTGCCTAACCTTGTGTAGTCGCCAATATAACCAAGCTTGGCAGCCTTTTGCCTATCACTTTCTTTAACTTCCGCACCAGCGGGAACAGCAAAGACCATATCATTACTGTTACCTGTTGCGCCTAACCACATTCTATTTTCTTTAATTAGAGGAAATACTTCTTTATAGGTGATAGCGTTCATATTACCTATGATGACGAATTTTTTATCTGCTTCAACTATCCAAGCTAGAAACTCACGAAATAATGAAAAAGGTGGATTAGTAATAATCATGTCAGCTTCGTTTCTTAGTTTCTCAATCTCTTCACTTCTAAAATCACCATCACCTTCTAAATAAGACCACTCCAAATCGTCTATATCAATCTTACCATCACCTGACTTATCCTTCGTAAGTGTAAATATCTTACCGTTATTTAAAGCCTTACTTGCATCAAATTGTGGATCTTTACTCTCAAATAGACTAGGTTGATAATCCTCTTTATAGATTTTTCTATTGGGAGCGTAGCTTGTACTAATAAGTTTTTTTAAACCAAACCTAACAAAGTTTTGAGCAAAATATCTTGTAAAATTACTCCATTCAGGATCATCGCATGGAAGCAATATGGTTTTGTTAAAAAACACATTTGGATCATAATCTAGATATGCATTTATTTCTTTTTCGATATCCTCGTATTGTGTATAAAACTCATCATTCTTGTTTGTCTTAGCCTTAGAGAGGTTTCTATTTGCGGTACTTTGTCCACTATTTGCCATTACAAAATAATCCTATATAACTAATATTTTTAATATTTGCGAATTTATAATATCAATCTTCTGTCTATTTTTGGTAATTACCCATACTTCTCAACACTTTGTTCAATTATAGGCATAGAAGATGCTAATGACATGAGCTACACATCAAACCCTTTTTGATTTGCCTCATAGTTAGGTTGGTGGAATAGTTATTCACTGAACATTATGTCTATCTAGAAATGCACTTTAACCTAACTAAATGGCTTGGTTGCTTTTAAGGTAGAGAAGAACAGATATTATAAATGTCAGTGTGCCCTACAACTAACTTAAGAGAGTTAGCAGTCTATTTTGGAAAATACCCTTACGCTTATACAAGTTTAGAAAAGTTATACTTGGAAATATTCAAATGAATGTCTGTTTTTTCATCTTCACTTTAATTATGAATATTTCACTAAGAGTTTAGTGTATCTACTAATAAAATCATTACTATCTAAAAAATAGTTCGGATAAGCTTCTTCAATTTTATTGACATCATCTACAGACACTAAAACAACATCAAAATTATTACTTCTTTGATATTCCTGCTCTAATCTTACATAGTCTTCGTTAGCATCGCGTTCATCGTCATATGGCAAAACTTTTGTTTCATGTGTATATAAATTTAGTTGAATTAAATAATACTTTGCTTCAACACTTTGCTTAGGCGAGGGTATGGAGGTAAAACCTCTTAGCATTTCAATAATCTGTAATTTTTTATCTAAAACATCTAACTTAATACATATATCTGATGGAGTATGCTTTGCGTAAGCAGCGACTATAGGAGAACCCTCTTCAATTGAAAAAAGAACACTTGATAACTCAAGAAAACGTAGATAGCTTTCGTTTCCTTGCCCTGCTTTAAATGAAACACGTTGCAAAGATCCCAATATCTCTACTACAGTTGCCCATTCATGCTGGATTTTAGTTCGGATTTGTAATTCTAATTTAAAATAACTATTTCCATCAGCTTTACATTTGAATATTTGATGTATACCTCTATAGCCATCAGGCTTCGGTTCCGAGATATAGTTTGTAGTATGGAAATCATCAAAAATACAATCAGAGTTAATTATTTCGCAATTATGAGTGTCATGTATGAACTGATCTAAAACTTCCATATCAGGTAAGGTAACTCTGATACCTACTAGATCGTCCATTTGAGCTAATCTCATAGTTGGCCTTACCACTAACTTATTAGCTATAGACTCTAACCTTTTTGATCGAGAAGAAACGATACTTTGTTCAAAAACCTGCAAACGCTTTAATTTACCTTCTAATAAAGCAGAAAAATACTTTAGAGAGGGGATATGATTTTCTCGATACCGCTTTAATATAAATAGTGCATCTCTGAACTCTTCTTCACTTATTGTATTTTTAGAAGTCGAATCTAATTCTTTCATATAAGAACGTATGATATCACCAGATTTTGTAATGGCGCCTTTAGAAATAGGAAAAGAGAGTGGCGTCTCTTGATTGACGTCACTCTCTTTAATGTCTTCAATTTCAATATCTTCAAAGGTTGTTCTTATATCTAATTTCACATTATTACACTCTACCTTCAACCATCTCTTGAAAGTTGATAAGAGTTCCTACTGCACCTTTAGACCATGCAGTTTCTGGTTGATGTGTCATCCAAGATAGTTGAGTACCACTATAGTTACCGTAAGCTTCAGTTATTTGTTCTAGAAATTCGATTACTTGTTTGTCGTTAGAAGGTACTGTTTGAAGCTCACTCCACATACTGTAACCAAAACTACTGATACTTTTAGCGCCAAAAACTTTAAATTCATGGTAAATTTCAGGTAAAACAGGGCCATATTGCCATCGCTCAAAGTATCCTTCAAACAAAGGGCTATTGTTTGACTTTAAATACCATGATTGAGCAAAAAACATTAACTTTTGCAACTTCATTGGAGTTAAGTTATTAGTTTTTCCATTATTAGATTGTTCAATAAACGCATTGGCAACAGCAATAGCTGAATATTTCATAATAACCTCCCTTTAGGTTGATTAGTTTATATTTAGAGGAAAATAGATCCTAAAAGTTTCAAAATTAGGCATGTATATGTTTGAAGATGTGGTAGGTTATCCGTAAAACACACTTAAAAAATGTAAATGAATTACTTCAGTTCGGAGGTAGCAAATACAACTAAATATATATTGCTGTTTTTAGCGGAGCAGTACAGTATACCATACGTATACTCTTTTCACTTAGATAAAGCAACCCAAACATTCAGTTTGCCCCACTGACGAATTAATGCCATAGTTGTTCACTGAACGTTCTGAACACTTGCTAAAAACGTACTTGAACACTAGGTGAATCATGAGCATATCGGTGACGAAAGCGGCAAAAGAATGGGGTGTATCAAGAACCACCATCTATCAGAAAGTCAATGATGGTGAGCTTTCCAGAACCGCAGACAAGAAAATAGACGTTTCAGAAATGTTGCGCGTGTTCGGTGAGCCAATTTCTAAAAAACGTACTGAACGTCCAGTGAACACTGTCCAAAGTACACCTCTGAACAATCAAAGTGTTCAGTACAATACAGAGATTGAACACCTATTAGCGCTTGAAAAGCTCAAGAATGAGCACCTCAGCCAACAAGTGAGCGATCAAAAAAAGTTGATAGAGAATTATCAGCAGCAGATAGCACAGCTGAACAAAACACTGGATAAAGCCAATGCCAGTATTCAGGATTTTGCTCAGGTTAGACTGTTAGAGTTTAAAAAATCTGAGCAGGCCTATGAGCCGCCACTTGAACAAGAGAAAGAAAAAACAGACAACTCAACCGTAGCTACGGTTGAGAAAAAGAAAAAGTGGTGGGTGTTTTAGACGCTGTGGTTTTATCGACTAATGATCTAACAAATACTCTTCTAGCGCATCGTTAATCATATCTTGATAGTTTCCGCCGGTCTTCTTCGCCTTATCCTGGAATCTCGCAATGATACTAGGACTCACGATACTGGCACCGACCATAGGATCATCTGCCACCACACTACCACGAGTCGCACTCGACCAGTCTGTGACTTCAGGCATATCAGACAAATCTATATCGTCATCTGAAAGCATCGCCAATCGTTGCAAGTTGGCTTCTTGCTCAGCGCTTAAAGACGGTAACTCATTTGCTTTATAGCTAACCTTGTTCATAGAACCTCCTTTCAGCCTTAGTGGCACGTCGTGCTGATATGATACGAATAACCTCACCACCATCACTATCTCTTTGAGTATGAGCGACTAGTAATACCGCTACCCCATTCACTGCGCCAAGTGCTTGCCACCGCTCTTCACCATTTTCATATCGGTCTTGCTGACGCAAACACAAAGGATCAAAAAATACCCGAGCTGCTTCTTCAAAGGATAAGCCATGTTTGCGTTGATTACTGCTATTTTTCTGTTCATCCCATTCAAATTCAATCATTGATCACCGTCTTCAAGCATATTGGTGCTAGTCATTGTCTGATAATCAAAAGATAGTGGTATGCTATTGGTTTCTGCCACCTGATGCAAAAACAGCTTAATCGCTTGAGAAGGCGTTAAACCGTAGCCCTCAAGCACCGAAAACGCCTTGTCTTTTAATTCTTGATCCAGACGGATATTATAATTGGTTGTGCTCATAGCATTACTTATCGCTTATTCATGTACGTTTAATATAAGCAATAAGTACTGTCAATTCAATATTTTAGATCTTTGGTCTTTTACGAACAGTGATAGTAACGTGCTACTCATCCAATTCACGCAGGAAATCATCAATTTTCTGTTCTAGCTCTTTTTGTATGACGTAGAGTTCGCTCGCGCTATATTCTCTTAGCATACTTTCCTCATCTTTTAGCTCAAACATCTTTTTAAGTATGCTATCGCTATGAGATTCGTTCTCTAAACCAAAGGTGTTAAGACGACCCATTTGACGGTAGTATTCTCGTTGCGCCTCTTCAAACATCATGAAATGGTTACTTGCTACTGATACACCTTCAATACTCATAAATTGCTCCTTTTTATACTAGGAAAATGTCCCTTTATGAAATTTTTATTTATTTAATATCAATCATTTACTTATCAAAAAGAGATCTATTTCTTTTATTTGCTAGCTTCGCTTCAAATCTCTTCATAGCCGTATCCAATTCTTCATGCGTGGGCTGTACATAGGACTCATCACTAGCATCTGTATTGCTTTCTTGGATTGAGTCATTAGAATATAAATCAACAAAAACTTGCTTTCTTACCTCAGGTTTAACCTCAACATTACTGCTAGAATTATCTGTAGCGACAGACAATTCCTTTGATTCTTTTCTATAGCGATAAAGATAATTGGTCAGTGTGCCAGTCGTTAGAATGAGGTCATAGCGCTCAGCTAATATCTCAACCACACCTTCATAGGTATATGAAACAGCCAGCTCTTCGATCACCTCATAAAGATCACGAAATTTGGAAAACTTTGTTCTCTTAGCCATAAATTCCTATCTCCATCTATTTCTGAAGTCAATTATCTCAATTATAAAAACGCTCATAAATTGCTCATATTTAACTAACGATTTACTACTCTTTTGCTAACTTTTTACTAACGATTTGCTAACTTTTAATCAATCATACATTAATTGCTCATAAATTGCTCATATCTAGCTAACGATTTGCTACCCTTTTACTAATGATTTACTAACGTAACGCTCTTATAAGCCTTTTTAGCTAAAAAGGCTTACTACAGGTAGAAAATAACCGATTTTTCTACCTGCTTTTTGGTCATTAAATTATCCAATTTAATGACTACACCATACGCACCCCCTTGGGATGAAAAAAAGCGTATTAAATCAGCAACTTACCTGATTTAATACGCTTTTTTCTGTACACAAAATGTTTACAAATTAGATTTAAGTCACTGATTTTTATGGTATATTACTGTCCACAATTTGTAAACAAGGATAATTATGTACACTCCTACCGTGTCATTTAGATTAAAACCTGAAGTCTACCTAAAACTAGAAGCGATAGCAGCAGAGGAAGGATTATCTCCTGGTGTCTACCTAAAGAAAAAATTGGAATCAGATACCAATAGCTTTCTTGAAGATCTTAAGTTTATGAAAGGAGATATTAGTGAGATTCTATACTTATTACAGTCGGACGACGACGATATAAAGGCAGTAGAGAGCAGCTCAAATCAGAATGATATGGTCAAGGCTTTGATGCCGATAGTGCTAGAATCGTTATTAATATTAAGAGAGGTGGCAGCACCTAACAAAGTATCCAATGCTCAAAAACTGGTTAACAAAGCTGGGATAAAGGCACACAATAGTTTGGATTAATAATTAAATGTATATTGCCCTTGTATCAGCTGATACAAGGGCTTTTTTTTGAGAAGTCATTTGATGATCAGAGATTGATCCTTAGTGGGACAGTCATAAAAACTACTGTGATTCTAACGATCTTCCGAAGATGTTAGTTGATAGGAACAACCATGGGACTGTATAAGCTCATATAAGCCGTCTAAGTAGGTTAAAAAAATTTTACCTAGCAACTGTACCAAACGATACTTAGAACCTCATAGGGAGCTTAACAGGCTGTTATTATCTCTATTTGACTAGGGTTTTGATCTCTCTTTTTAAATTATTTGAAATTACTAGTATTGAATGGATTGCTATATTTACCGGCTTTTTCTTTTGTCATTCTAATTATTAATAACCAAAAAGGTTTTTAATGTTTTTAAATACTTTTAAAAGCTTTTACGTCCTCTGAAAGCCTTGTTATTAGGGGCTTTCATTGCTCATAAAGCAACGTTTACCCTGCTATAAAGCAACGTTTACCCTGCTATAAAGCAACGTTTACCCTGCTATAAAGCAACGTTTACCCTGATTAAAGCAACTAATTATTAATTGTTGCTTATTCGGGTTTTGTATGTGACTATCTAATGAATATAAAATTTAGAGGTTTCTATGAAGTTAGTTGTTAAAGATAACTCATTGATTAACGCTAGTTACTCGCTTGGCTTAGTTGAGCAAAGAATAATGTTGCTTGCAATCGTTGAAGCTAGAGAAACGGGGCAAGGTATTGATACAGACACGTTTTTAGAAGTCCATGCTCAGCATTACGCAGATCGTTTCGATATTGATGTAAACAATGCTTATTCCATGCTTTCAGAAGCTACACAAACCCTTTTTAATAGACAGGTAACTTACACTGTACATGATGAAAAACGTAATAAACCTGAAAAAAGGGTAGTGCGTTGGGTAAGTGGTATTTCTTATGTCGAAGGGGCAGGAGTAGTGAAATTACGCTTTGCTCCTGAAGTAGTGCCTCTCATTACTCGTTTGGAAAAGAATTTCACCAGCTATGAGCTTGAGCAGGTGAAAAGTCTAAATACCTATGCAACAAGGCTATATGAGATTTTAGTAAGCTGGAGAAGTGTTGGGAAAGTTACGATAACCCTTGAAGAGTTACGCAATAACTTAGGCTTAATTGATGAATATTCTAGGTTAGAGGCTTTCAAAAGACGGGTTTTAGATTTGGCAATCACTCAAATCAATCAACACACTGATATTACTGCTGAATATGAACAGCACAAGCAAGGACGTGCCATTACAGGCTTTACATTTAAGTTCAAAGTAAAGAAAGATAAAGTAAAAATTACTGCGAAAATTGAGACTGATAAAAGCGATATGTTTACCGTTGAAGGATTGAACGATAAGCAGCTGGGGCGTATCACACGTAACAAGCAGTTCATTGCTGATTATAACCACTTGGTTAGCTCTACTAGTCCAGCAGGACAAGACCCTAAGGCGTGGGAGTTTGAAATGATTAATCGTCTCAAAAAAGATGCTTCACAGTTTAAGAAGCGTCCTATCAGAGAGTATCTTGATTACTAGGGCTTATGAGTGCGTTTGATCGGTTCGGTTCCCTAGTGAGGACTTAAATTTTCAGTTGTAGCTCATCTTTTTTTAGCCTCGCTATCAAGCCCCTTACTTTATATATAGAGATTGGTGGCTTTTATTTTATGCAGGATTAACGAGAGCAATCGACGATAGGGCTCATTACTGTAATCATCGAGATTATAATCAAAGACTCGCTGATCAAGATCGTCATAACTTTTAATTTTTTGATCTATATTTATTTACTAGTATAATTTGTCCACTTTTGCTATTTTGGCTGTCCAAGCAATTTACCATATTAAATACAGAAGAACTATCGAATCTCGATAACTTAAAGATATTCTTATGTTCGTAAAAATATAAAAACAGAGGACTGTTGAAGTCAAATAATAATATGTTATTTAAAAGCTAAAAAGACTTTGGCATAACTTCAGGTTTAGTGATTCCAGCTTAATAAAATAATTGGCTGGTACACTTATCAACAAGGATTGTTATAATGTATACCTTTTTGGCTTTAGCACCTATTCTCGTCGTTTTCTTGTTACTTGTAGTCCTGCGGCTACCGGCAAAAATATCTATGAGCGCAGCTTATCTTGCAACGGCATTGCTAGCTTTTTTCGTTTGGCATGCTAGTGGCGCTCAAGTCGCTGCTGCCACTGTTAACGGTATTATTGTAGCGCTCACGATTTTATTCATCGTATTTGCGGCTATCTTGTTACTCAATACCTTAAAAGAAAGTGGTGCCATCATCGCCATTCGTAAAGGTTTTATGGATATCTCGCCTGACAGACGCGTTCAAGCAATCATTGTGGCGTGGTTATTCTGCTCATTGGTGGAGGGCTCATCAGGATTTGGTACGCCATCTGCTATCGGTACTCCACTATTATTGGCGCTAGGTTTCCCAGCAATGGCTTCTGTTATGGTCATGTTGATTATCCAGTCTACGCCGGTGTCATTTGGTGCCGTTGGCACACCGATATTACTTGGCGTTTGGTCTGGTATCAGTGATAAACAAGATCTAGCTCAGTCTATTGCGCCGACCTCTGCTGAAAATTATCTCTTACAAATTACCGCTAATATCGGGCTGTTACATGCATTAGTAGGCTTTTTAATTCCGCTAATTTTAAGTGCATTTTTGACGCGATTTTTTGGCGAAAAACGCTCTTTTATCGAAGGGCTCAAAGTGTGGCCTTTTGCACTCTTTGCCGGTCTCAGCTTTACCATTCCCTACTTTTTGGTGGCTAAATACCTAGGTCCTGAGTTTCCATCATTAGTAGGCGGTTTTATCGGTTTACTGATTGTACTTCCTGCGGCAAAGCGCGGATTTTTAATGCCGAAAGATATCTTCGATTTTGCACCCCGAGACGACTGGGACAAAGATTGGCTAGGTACTTTGGACGAAGAACAATATGATGATTCAATAGCACCAAAGTTTACTTTAATAAGGGCATTTTCTCCTTATATTATTGTTATTGGGCTATTAATTGTATCTCGGGTTGTGACACCGCTGAAAAACTTTTTGGTAGGGGACTTCACAACGATTAACCTTGCCAATCTTTTTGGTACGACTATTTCTAGTAAAATACAACTCGCTTATTCTCCGGGTACTATTTTAATTATTACTTCATTACTGTGTATATTGCTGTTTAAAATGAACAGACAAGCGGTAAAACGTAGTTGGATTAATTCAGCAAAAACTATGATTGCGGCAGCGCCAGCTTTATTGTTTTCGGTGCCGATGGTACAAGTATTTATTAATTCAGGTTCAGCCGCCGATGTCGCCACTTCGCTACCAGCCATGCCGATATTATTGGCTGAAAGTGCGGCTGGGGCGTTTCAAAATGCATGGCCGCTAGTCTCGCCATGGATTGGCGCAATGGGTGCGTTCATTGCAGGTTCCAATACCATCAGTAATATGATGTTTTCTTATTTTCAGTGGTCAACTGCCAGCCAAATTGGCCTTGATAGCAGCCATGCTGCACAAGTAGTAGCACTTCAAGCAGTGGGCGGTGCAGCGGGTAATATGATTTCAGTACATAACGTGGTTGCCGCGTGTGCAGTGGTCGGGTTAATAGATAAAGAAGGCTACGTCATTCGAAAAACCTTGCTCGCCATGATTTACTACGTCATTCAAGCTGGATTGATTGGTATGGGTATCATTTTTGGTGATTTTTGGTGGTGGATTTTGGCTATCATTTGGCCAGTAGTATTTTTTGTACTAATGTCGCTGACCAGTAGAAAAAAGGCGATTAATTAATATTTAATAGCTACACTAAAAAATCCTATGAACTCATCATTCTGACGCCATTATATTATCTATATTAGATTCAGAATGGTTAGTTACAGTGACTACATTATAATTACTAAATAGTTACCAAGGAAAACCCCATGAAAGATTTAAGCAAAATTACAAATATTGAAGACTTGCGCCAAGTCGCTGAACGTAAAGTACCTCGTATGTTTTATGATTATGTCGACTCCGGTTCATGGACTGAGACTACATATCATAATAATGAGACTGACTTTGACCGTATAAAGCTGCGCCAGCGTGTGATGGTCAATATGGAAGGACGCTCGCTTGCTACTAAAATGCTGGGTATGCCCGTCAATATGCCCGTAGCGATCGCGCCAACGGGCTTCACTGGTATGATGTGGGCAGATGGTGAGATTCACGCGGCGCGTGCTGCTGAAAAATTTGGTGTACCGTTTTCGCTATCGACTATGAGTATTTGTTCTATTGAAGATGTGGCGACGCATACTAATGCACCGTTTTGGTTTCAGCTGTATATGATGCGCGATCAGGAATTTATAGCTAACCTAATTCGCCGTGCCAAAGAAGCCAATTGTTCAGCGCTTATCTTGACCGCCGATTTACAAGTATTAGGGCAACGTCATAAAGACATTAAAAATGGTCTTTCTGCACCCCCCAAACCAACGCTTGCCAATATTTTAAACTTAATGACCAAACCGCAATGGTGCATGAATATGCTGGGTACTAAACGGCGTACTTTTGGTAATATTGTCGGTCATGCTAAAAATGTCGAAGACATCTCCTCTTTATCAGCGTGGACGGCAGAGCAATTTGATCCTGCACTTAGCTGGGATGATGTCGCGCGCATCAAAGATATGTGGGGCGGTAAGCTCATTATAAAAGGCATTATGGAGCCTGAAGATGCGATCATGGCCGCGCGTAGTGGGGCTGATGCACTGGTGGTTTCGAATCATGGTGGGCGTCAATTAGATGGTGCACCATCTTCTATTGCTGCACTAAGTGATATTATACAAGCGGTCCATGCTGAGAATAGTGATATCGAAGTATGGTTAGACAGCGGTATCCGCTCTGGTCAAGATGTCTTAAAAGCAATCTCATTGGGTGCCAAAGGCACACTTATTGGCCGCGCGTTTCTTTACGGACTTGGTGCTTATGGCGGAGATGGTGTACGTCGTGCGCTTGAGATCATTTATAAAGAATGTGATATCAGTATGGCATTCTGTGGTCATACTAATATTCAGGAAGTAACAGATGATATTCTGGTAAATGGTACTTATGAGCAACTCAAATCTGCTCTGCCCTATATAGCACCTATGCGCTGGTGACTCTCGAATCATTGTTCTCTTAAGAAATGTTATGAGAAATGACTTTGGATAGAAGAAGTCAGTTTGCACGGGTTCTATTAAGGTATACTCAAAAAATAAATCCTTTAAACGATAAATCATCTATTAACAGTCTGGCTGTTCAAAAACTTGATTTTAAATCCATAGGCCTAGTTGTATGGCGTTTTGCCATATATTTGCCCAGTAAGGGTAAGCAAAACATTGGTAATTGAAAAGCACCCAGTAACGGTAGAAACACCGCACCCATAAAGGGTACAGTTATGGTGTAAGAAAGTAATACATTGCGTCCGCCACATACCAGCGCCGCGACAATAGCATTCTCATAGCCAAAACGCCGATATATTATATAAGCGGTAAAATAAAACACCAATGCCAATACCGAACTTAGCACTAGTAATAACAACGCTTGCCAGGGATTATGGTCAAACGTAGTACGAAATCCTGCCATCAGTCCCAGTGGAAACAACATCAGCAGTAAAATATTAAACTGCCCAATTTTGGGATAATAACGTGACAAAATAGCAGGTGGAACAAACCGACGCACTCCCACAGCTAGCACCATTGGCATGAAAATATAAACTAACAAGCGTTTGACATAAAGACCAACGTCTAAATTCGAACTTTCATCGCCTAATAGCCATAATACGCCTAATAATGTACAGGGCATAACGAGCGTAGCAGCGATAGTTTTTGCCGTCGCCAGTTGTGCATCAAATCCCACCGCATTGACCAACGCACCACTACCGAATAATGGGGCAGTGGCACCAAGACCTGCAATCGCCAATAGCCAATCGCCACGTACACCGAGTGCATAAGCAATTACTATTAAAGCTAGACTCATGCCCCCGCTTTGTAACAAGGCAAAAACCCATACATAGCTTGTCGCTATACGCTTTAAAAGTGCATATTGGTCAATGCCTAGTAAAGTAAAAAACATCAAGAAGAACAATATTTGGGGTAAATATACCAATACTGCATTGGATAAGTTTGGAAAAACAAAGCCCATAATTGCACAAACTGGCATAATTAATGTGCTATGGCGCGCAATAAAACTAAGAAGCATGGCCTTTCCTAATAAAAAATGTTTTTTTGATACATATGCTGAACCACGCTGGGATTGTTTGATATCCAACAATCTTAGAGAGTATTAAAATTCCGAGGTGTCTCATATACCTACCACATTGATGCCTGTATAGCGCACCAAACTTACTTTGAACCACTTTTGAGGAAGATAACGACTATGGAATCATTGAAGAAGATGCTTTTTAGTATTATGACAGCAAGTTTGTGTTTAATTTTATCGGGTTGTAATTATGGTATTTTTGATTGGAATAATCAAAATCTCGATAAAAGAAAAGATTATAAGAATTGGAGTAGTTGTATTACTGACCAACAAAGTGTTGCGAGGGTACAATTACAAGATAGCTATAACAAAGCAATTGATCAGGATATTTTTGAAAAATGTACTACTAATTCTAACTATAGGTTTAAATCCGATCCCAAATATAGGTAGGAATAAGGAGTTTGAATACAATGAAGAGCCTTATTAAGCTCAGCTCTATAGTGATATCTTGTTTAATATTGTCAGGGTGTTTTCCATGTAAGCTCGGGGACTGGAACTGTAGCCAAATAGACCCTAGATGGTCTAAAAATATTGATGAATGCCAAAGCACTCAAAGGAGTATTGCAAAAAATATTCTCAAAGACAGATATTCTGACAAAATAGATAGTGAAATAGGAAATAGCTGTATACAAAACACAAACTACAAATTTAAGACCATAAACTAAATTGTGCTCTTAATCAGGCTTTAAAAAGTGGATTCGTACTCACGGATAGAATGTGTATGGCAGGTACACCACGAAGTACACTGGAACTGTTTCGTGAGTAAAGTCGTTGATACTATTAGCCCACAGCCAAAGATTCAAGTCCTCACTAGGGTACCGAACTTAATAATTTGCAAGCTCATCCTCTTGCTCATAACAGACCTTCAACCCAATCTGTACGGCTTCGCTAAGATCAGCTCCCTCCTTGACACTATAAGGCACATTTGGCGTCAAACGTCCCAGCTTTAAGCCATCCACCGCTGATTTATTAAGCGGTGTACCAACATAAGACTCATCAGTGTAACCCTTAGGATGAAAGTACACCTCACGACCAAAAGCAGGATTCGAGGCACACCCAATCTCACCCTCAGGCACTGTAAATGGATAAGGGGTGGTGTAACTTTCATTCCATGCATGCTCATTCACTACGATATAGCCTGAACCATACATCTCATCTTTATTACCTGAACTGCACCCTATAATCGCGATAGACGCTACCGCAATTAACCACCTGGACATATTGATTCGCATGGCACACCGTCCTTATCACGGTCTAGCTTAGTGTTTCCGCATTTAAGTGCTAGTTTGGCTTGTTCACAGCTGACCATTTGCGTACAAACACGAGGCAAGCCTTTGCATTGTGAACCACCAGCACCTTTAGCAAACAACGGATGATCTACCTCAACATCGCTATAAAATGGATTGTCAGTGACCACTGCATGAGATGACAGGGCAAAGATAGATAACGCCATACTTAGAATAACTTTCTTCATAAAACCGACTCTTTTTAATATCCGCAATACTATCTTCAGATAGTAATATTACCCTATATTTGTTTAACAAAGTGAGCGCCATGTGACTAAATATCTAATTTACACATCAAATTATTTATGATTTGCCTCACAGATAAGTTAATGCGATAGTTGTTCATTGAACGTTCTGTACAGTTGTACTGGACACTTGCTAAAAACGTACTTGAACACTAGGTAAACCATGAACATATCGGTGACGAAAGCAGCAAAAGAATGGGGTGTCTCAAGAACTACCATCTATCAGAAAGTCAATGATGGTGAGTTATCCAGAACCGCAGATAAGAAAATAGACACGTCTGAGATGTTGCGGGTGTTTGGTGAGCCAATTTCTAAAAAACGTACTGAACGTTTGGTGAACACTGTCCAAAGTACACCTCTGAACACTCAAAGCGTTCAGTACAGTACAGATATTGAACACCAATTAGCGCTCGAAAAGCTCAGAAATGAACACCTCAACCAACAGGTGAGTGATCAAAAGAGGTTGATAGAGAATTATCAGCAGCAGATAGCACAGCTCAACAAAACGCTGGATAAAGCCAACGCCAGTATCCAGGATTTCGCACAAGTGAGATTGCTAGAATTTAAAAAAGCTGAGCAGGACTACGAGTCACCACTTGAACAAGAGAAAGAAAAAAAAGACAACTCAACCGTAGCTACGGTTGAGAAGAAAAAAAGATGGTGGGAATTTTAAACGTTGTAAGCTTATCGACTAATGATCTAACAAATACTCTTCTAGCGCATCGTTAATCATATCTTGGTAGTTTCCGCCGGTCTTTTTCGCCTTATCCTGGAATCTCGCGATGATACTAGGACTTACGATACTGGCATCAACCATAGGATCATCTGCCACCACACTACCACGAGTCGCACCCGACCAGTCGGTGACTTCTGGCATATCAGACAAATCAATATCATCATCTGAGAGCATCGCCAATCGTTGCAAGTTGGCTTCTTGCTCAGCGCTCAAAGACGGCAACTCATTTGCTTTATAGCTAACCCTGTTCATAAAACCGCCTTTCAAACTTGGTGGCACGTCGTGCTGATATGATACGAATAGCCTTACCACCATCCCTATCTCTTTGAGTATTAGCAGCAGGGTTATATAAGAAAACAGTAAATGAAGCGAGAAAACAGTCCTAAAAAAAGTATTGTTTTAAGGCTTTTTGATGATTATTTCACTGCACCAAGCGCTTGCCACCGCTCTTCACCATTCTCATATCGGTCTTGCTGACGCAAACAGAGTGGATCAAGAAATACACGAGCCGCTTCTTCAAAGGATAAGCCATGTTTGCGTTGATTACTGCTATTTTTCTGTTCATCCCATTCAAATTCAATCATTGATCACCGTCTTCAAGCATATTGGTGCTAGTCATTGTCTGATAATCAAAAGATAGTGGTATGCTATTGGTTTCTGCCACCTGATGCAAAAACAGCTTAATCGCTTGAGAAGGCGTTAAACCGTAGCCCTCAAGCACCGAAAACGCCTTGTCTTTTAATTCTTGATCCAGACGGATATTATAATTGGTTGTGCTCATAGCATTACTTATCGCTTATTCATGTACGTTTAATATAAGCAATAAGTACTGTCAATTCAATATTTTAGATCTTTGGTCTTTTACGAACAGTGATAGTAACGTGCTACTCATCCAATTCACGCAGGAAATCATCAATTTTCTGTTCTAGCTCTTTTTGTATGACGTAGAGTTCGCTCGCGCTATATTCTCTTAGCATACTTTCCTCATCTTTTAGCTCAAACATCTTTTTAAGTATGCTATCGCTATGAGATTCGTTCTCTAAACCAAAGGTGTTAAGACGACCCATTTGACGGTAGTATTCTCGTTGCGCCTCTTCAAACATCATGAAATGGTTACTTGCTACTGATACACCTTCAATACTCATAAATTGCTCCTTTTTATACTAGGAAAATGTCCCTTTATGAAATTTTTATTTATTTAATATCAATCATTTACTTATCAAAAAGAGATCTATTTCTTTTATTTGCTAGCTTCGCTTCAAATCTCTTCATAGCCGTATCCAATTCTTCATGCGTGGGCTGTACATAGGACTCATCACTAGCATCTGTATTGCTTTCTTGGATTGAGTCATTAGAATATAAATCAACAAAAACTTGCTTTCTTACCTCAGGTTTAACCTCAACATTACTGCTAGAATTATCTGTAGCGACAGACAATTCCTTTGATTCTTTTCTATAGCGATAAAGATAATTGGTCAGTGTGCCAGTCGTTAGAATGAGGTCATAGCGCTCAGCTAATATCTCAACCACACCTTCATAGGTATATGAAACAGCCAGCTCTTCGATCACCTCATAAAGATCACGAAATTTGGAAAACTTTGTTCTCTTAGCCATAAATTCCTATCTCCATCTATTTCTGAAGTCAATTATCTCAATTATAAAAACGCTCATAAATTGCTCATATTTAACTAACGATTTACTACTCTTTTGCTAACTTTTTACTAACGATTTGCTAACTTTTAATCAATCATACATTAATTGCTCATAAATTGCTCATATCTAGCTAACGATTTGCTACCCTTTTACTAATGATTTACTAACGTAACGCTCTTATAAGCCTTTTTAGCTAAAAAGGCTTACTACAGGTAGAAAATAACCGATTTTTCTACCTGCTTTTTGGTCATTAAATTATCCAATTTAATGACTACACCATACGCACCCCCTTGGGATGAAAAAAAGCGTATTAAATCAGCAACTTACCTGATTTAATACGCTTTTTTCTGTACACAAAATGTTTACAAATTAGATTTAAGTCACTGATTTTTATGGTATATTACTGTCCACAATTTGTAAACAAGGATAATTATGTACACTCCTACCGTGTCATTTAGATTAAAACCTGAAGTCTACCTAAAACTAGAAGCGATAGCAGCAGAGGAAGGATTATCTCCTGGTGTCTACCTAAAGAAAAAGCTGGAGTCAGATACCAATAACTTTCTTGAAGACCTTCAGTTTATGAAAGGAGATATTAGTGAGATTCTGCACTTATTGCAGTCGGAAGATGAAGGATCAAAAGCAGTAGAGAGTCCATCAAATCAGAATGATATGATCAAGGCTTTGATGCCGATAGTGCTAGAATCGTTATTGATATTAAGAGAGGTGGCAGCACCTAACAAGGTATCCAATGCTCAAAGATTGGTCGATAAAGCAGGAATAAAAGCATACAATAGTTTGGATTGATAATTAAATATAGATTGCCCTTGTCTCAGCTGAGACAAGGGCTTTTTTTGAGAAGCCCTTCAATGTGCAGAAAATTGTTCTTGATAGCATATTTGTGGAAGACTGCTAGAGATACTAGCTGTCTTCCACAAATTTTAGTTGCTATTGACAAATACATAACTGTGTAAGCCCATACTAGCCGTTTAAGAAGTTGCAAAGGTAAATTACCTAGCAGATTACCAAATTATATTTAGAACCTTATAGGGAGCTAAATAAGATGCTATTAGTTCTATTTGACTAGCGCTTTGATCTCTATTTTTTAAATTATTTTAAATCACTAATATTGAATTCATTGCTATCTTTACTGGCTTTTTCTTTTGTCATTTTAATTATTAATAACCAAAAAGGTTTTTAATGTTTTTAAATACTTTTAAAAGCTTTTATGTCCTCGGAAGCCATTGGTATTAGGAGGTTTTACGACCCATAAAGCAACGTTTTACGACCCATAAAGCAACGTTTTACGACCCATAAAGCAACGTTTTACGACCCATAAAGCAACGTTTTACGACCCATAAAGCAACTAATATATAAAAATGTTGCTTTAACAACTTTTAGCTATTATAGTTGCTTAAAATTAGGTGGAAGATGAAAATGTCTAAACAGTTAGTTACTAAGGACAACTCTTTAATTGGCGCGAGTTATAGTTTAGGAGTAGTTGAACAACGCTTAATATTTTTAGCGATTATTGAGGCAAGGGAACAAAAAACATTAATAGAAGCTGGAGGGTTATTAAGAATTTACGCGCAAAGCTATACCAAACAATTTAATGTTGAAAAACATACATCTTATGAAGCTATGAAAAGAGCAGTAGAAGGATTGTATGAGGCAGGTTTTGCGTATAGTAAGATAGATGAACGTTCAGGAAAGATAGGACATTATAAAAGTCGTTGGGTAGATAAGATTGGCTACATTGATGACTTAGGTTGTGTTGAGTTAGTATTTGCAAGTGATGTAATACCTTTAATTACGAGGCTTGAAGCGCGTTACACGGAATATGAATTGAAGCAGGTCGTAGGATTGCAGAGTGAGTATGCAATCAGACTATATGAGTTAATTATTCAATGGAGGTCAGTAGGCAAAACCAATCAGATATCACTTGTGGAATTGCGCGAGAAGCTGGGCTTGGTAGAGGAATACCAACGAATAGAAGCCTTTAAAAGACGGGTTTTAGACTTGGCGATCACTCAAATCAACGAACATACTGATATTACTGCTGAATACGAACAGCACAAACAGGGACGTGTCATTAAAAGCTTTACATTCAAGTTTAAAGCAAAGAAAAGTAAAGAAAAAGTTGCTACTAAAATTGCTAATAATGCCGATATGACTGCTATTGAAGGACTTAGCGATAAGCAACTAGGACGTATTGCTCGCAACCCTAGCTTTATAGCAGATTACAATCATTTGGTGAGCTCTACCAGTCCAGCAGGTCAAGATCCTAAAGCGTGGGAATTTGAGATGATTAATCGCCTTAAAAGAGACGCTTCTCAATTTAAGAAGCGTCCAATTCGAGAGTATCTCGAATTTTAAAGCTATTCTACAAAATTAGTTTCTGATTCTTATTCTAAATTATGCGCAACAATCTAAAATTTTATTTATTTCCTTTAGCTCTGTTATGGCTAGAACATAACATCTCGCAATTTTTAGAGTCTGTAGATCCGCCTTTACTCCATGCTTTAACATGGTCAGCATCCATCTCGCTTAACTTCCAGATTCTTTTTTTATTGGAGTTGTCGCTTATTGCACATAGAGGACAATTTGAAACGCCTTCGATCTCGGCTTTATTTTTCTGCTTATTGTAAGTAGATCTTTTAGTTGCATCATCAAATATACGAACTTCAAGGAGTTTGGTATCAACAGAACCGCCAAGTATATATTCAAAAATACCTCTATTCTTTTTGACGTATGGATCAGCATAAAGATTTTGGACTTCTTTTGATACTTGCTGAGGATCAAAGGGCTTTCCTTTGTATTCTGTATACAAGCGCCCCCATTCTAAGCCTTTCATTTCCTTTTCAATGTCTAGAAACACAGTTGACACCCAGTCCAGAACACTATCAAAGTAATTTTTAAGCTCATTTATATCGGTGTCTGTGCGATGGCGGCTCATATAGTCGCTGATATTCCCTTTACTTACCCAGTCTAAAGCTGTTTCTAAAAAATCTTGCCTAAGAGCAGTGCCTGAAATATAGTTACTCCATTTCTGGACATTAGAGTTTTGGCTATTACTAAACTCTTCTTTGGCAAGAGTGACAAAACTTCCCGAGTATACTGCATTCAGTAGCTCCTGTTCATTTAGAGGAACGCCTATAATATTGATGGTTTTAAACCATTCTTTTATCTCGGTTTCTGTGCCTTCACACTCGTAAACTAACAGCTTTGTCTCAAGAATTTTTTTTTGTAGGTCTTCAGCTATGCCATTAAAATACTGCTGCATTCCATTTTTGTCTTTAATGGCAAATTTATTAGTAACAAACCTCCCAATACTCGTAATACGTTGTTGTCCATCCAATACTTCAAATTTATTTTCATCAGTTTTGTTAAAATAAATGAGACCTATAGGATAGCCTTTTAATATTGACTCAATGACAGCAACGTCTCTTTTACCATCTGCATAAATATAATTACGTTGATATTCAGGTTGTATAGTTAATCTTCCTGATAAACCAAACACCCCTTTCCCCTCAAACTCGTTATAAACAAAACCTTTGCAAATATCACTGATGGTAGTCTCTGTATTAAGTATTGCTTTCATCTACTAACTTCCCTTTATTATTTTTTATGACGTATAAATATTCTTTGATAAGTTGACTGAACGATATGGCCATCTTTATTTATAAAATAATTTTTCTTTCCATCATTTTTCGCAATATTAGTGTTTTCATTAGTTTTACCGCCTGAAGAGCCTGTTCTCTCTCCGTTTTGCCTAACTTCCACATAATCATCATATTTTTTTGTATCGGGTACTTCGTCGTGACACCCTCTTTGTGTAGCACCTAGAATTTCAAATTGATCAGGGTTGTATTTATCAAGAAAGCTAATTGGAACACCCATGACACCGTCATAGTCGCGAGGAATAGCATTAGTGAATGGTATCTCGATTGCATCGTAATTATCATATACTTCGTAAGCAGAATTTCCTTTCATTCTATTATTAAAACGTAAATTATCTTCCATAGTCATCAATTGCAATGGTTGATGGCGGCGACCATGCTCAAAACTTGTAAACCAGCATGAGTTGCCTAACCTTGTGTAGTCGCCAATATAACCAAGCTTGGCAGCCTTTTGCCTATCACTTTCTTTAACTTCCGCACCAGCGGGAACAGCAAAGACCATATCATTACTGTTACCTGTTGCGCCTAACCACATTCTATTTTCTTTAATTAGAGGAAATACTTCTTTATAGGTGATAGCGTTCATATTACCTATGATGACGAATTTTTTATCTGCTTCAACTATCCAAGCTAGAAACTCACGAAATAATGAAAAAGGTGGATTAGTAATAATCATGTCAGCTTCGTTTCTTAGTTTCTCAATCTCTTCACTTCTAAAATCACCATCACCTTCTAAATAAGACCACTCCAAATCGTCTATATCAATCTTACCATCACCTGACTTATCCTTCGTAAGTGTAAATATCTTACCGTTATTTAAAGCCTTACTTGCATCAAATTGTGGATCTTTACTCTCAAATAGACTAGGTTGATAATCCTCTTTATAGATTTTTCTATTGGGAGCGTAGCTTGTACTAATAAGTTTTTTTAAACCAAACCTAACAAAGTTTTGAGCAAAATATCTTGTAAAATTACTCCATTCAGGATCATCGCATGGAAGCAATATGGTTTTGTTAAAAAACACATTTGGATCATAATCTAGATATGCATTTATTTCTTTTTCGATATCCTCGTATTGTGTATAAAACTCATCATTCTTGTTTGTCTTAGCCTTAGAGAGGTTTCTATTTGCGGTACTTTGTCCACTATTTGCCATTACAAAATAATCCTATATAACTAATATTTTTAATATTTGCGAATTTATAATATCAATCTTCTGTCTATTTTTGGTAATTACCCATACTTCTCAACACTTTGTTCAATTATAGGCATAGAAGATGCTAATGACATGAGCTACACATCAAACCCTTTTTGATTTGCCTCATAGTTAGGTTGGTGGAATAGTTATTCACTGAACATTATGTCTATCTAGAAATGCACTTTAACCTAACTAAATGGCTTGGTTGCTTTTAAGGTAGAGAAGAACAGATATTATAAATGTCAGTGTGCCCTACAACTAACTTAAGAGAGTTAGCAGTCTATTTTGGAAAATACCCTTACGCTTATACAAGTTTAGAAAAGTTATACTTGGAAATATTCAAATGAATGTCTGTTTTTTCATCTTCACTTTAATTATGAATATTTCACTAAGAGTTTAGTGTATCTACTAATAAAATCATTACTATCTAAAAAATAGTTCGGATAAGCTTCTTCAATTTTATTGACATCATCTACAGACACTAAAACAACATCAAAATTATTACTTCTTTGATATTCCTGCTCTAATCTTACATAGTCTTCGTTAGCATCGCGTTCATCGTCATATGGCAAAACTTTTGTTTCATGTGTATATAAATTTAGTTGAATTAAATAATACTTTGCTTCAACACTTTGCTTAGGCGAGGGTATGGAGGTAAAACCTCTTAGCATTTCAATAATCTGTAATTTTTTATCTAAAACATCTAACTTAATACATATATCTGATGGAGTATGCTTTGCGTAAGCAGCGACTATAGGAGAACCCTCTTCAATTGAAAAAAGAACACTTGATAACTCAAGAAAACGTAGATAGCTTTCGTTTCCTTGCCCTGCTTTAAATGAAACACGTTGCAAAGATCCCAATATCTCTACTACAGTTGCCCATTCATGCTGGATTTTAGTTCGGATTTGTAATTCTAATTTAAAATAACTATTTCCATCAGCTTTACATTTGAATATTTGATGTATACCTCTATAGCCATCAGGCTTCGGTTCCGAGATATAGTTTGTAGTATGGAAATCATCAAAAATACAATCAGAGTTAATTATTTCGCAATTATGAGTGTCATGTATGAACTGATCTAAAACTTCCATATCAGGTAAGGTAACTCTGATACCTACTAGATCGTCCATTTGAGCTAATCTCATAGTTGGCCTTACCACTAACTTATTAGCTATAGACTCTAACCTTTTTGATCGAGAAGAAACGATACTTTGTTCAAAAACCTGCAAACGCTTTAATTTACCTTCTAATAAAGCAGAAAAATACTTTAGAGAGGGGATATGATTTTCTCGATACCGCTTTAATATAAATAGTGCATCTCTGAACTCTTCTTCACTTATTGTATTTTTAGAAGTCGAATCTAATTCTTTCATATAAGAACGTATGATATCACCAGATTTTGTAATGGCGCCTTTAGAAATAGGAAAAGAGAGTGGCGTCTCTTGATTGACGTCACTCTCTTTAATGTCTTCAATTTCAATATCTTCAAAGGTTGTTCTTATATCTAATTTCACATTATTACACTCTACCTTCAACCATCTCTTGAAAGTTGATAAGAGTTCCTACTGCACCTTTAGACCATGCAGTTTCTGGTTGATGTGTCATCCAAGATAGTTGAGTACCACTATAGTTACCGTAAGCTTCAGTTATTTGTTCTAGAAATTCGATTACTTGTTTGTCGTTAGAAGGTACTGTTTGAAGCTCACTCCACATACTGTAACCAAAACTACTGATACTTTTAGCGCCAAAAACTTTAAATTCATGGTAAATTTCAGGTAAAACAGGGCCATATTGCCATCGCTCAAAGTATCCTTCAAACAAAGGGCTATTGTTTGACTTTAAATACCATGATTGAGCAAAAAACATTAACTTTTGCAACTTCATTGGAGTTAAGTTATTAGTTTTTCCATTATTAGATTGTTCAATAAACGCATTGGCAACAGCAATAGCTGAATATTTCATAATAACCTCCCTTTAGGTTGATTAGTTTATATTTAGAGGAAAATAGATCCTAAAAGTTTCAAAATTAGGCATGTATATGTTTGAAGATGTGGTAGGTTATCCGTAAAACACACTTAAAAAATGTAAATGAATTACTTCAGTTCGGAGGTAGCAAATACAACTAAATATATATTGCTGTTTTTAGCGGAGCAGTACAGTATACCATACGTATACTCTTTTCACTTAGATAAAGCAACCCAAACATTCAGTTTGCCCCACTGACGAATTAATGCCATAGTTGTTCACTGAACGTTCTGAACACTTGCTAAAAACGTACTTGAACACTAGGTGAATCATGAGCATATCGGTGACGAAAGCGGCAAAAGAATGGGGTGTATCAAGAACCACCATCTATCAGAAAGTCAATGATGGTGAGCTTTCCAGAACCGCAGACAAGAAAATAGACGTTTCAGAAATGTTGCGCGTGTTCGGTGAGCCAATTTCTAAAAAACGTACTGAACGTCCAGTGAACACTGTCCAAAGTACACCTCTGAACAATCAAAGTGTTCAGTACAATACAGAGATTGAACACCTATTAGCGCTTGAAAAGCTCAAGAATGAGCACCTCAGCCAACAAGTGAGCGATCAAAAAAAGTTGATAGAGAATTATCAGCAGCAGATAGCACAGCTGAACAAAACACTGGATAAAGCCAATGCCAGTATTCAGGATTTTGCTCAGGTTAGACTGTTAGAGTTTAAAAAATCTGAGCAGGCCTATGAGCCGCCACTTGAACAAGAGAAAGAAAAAACAGACAACTCAACCGTAGCTACGGTTGAGAAAAAGAAAAAGTGGTGGGTGTTTTAGACGCTGTGGTTTTATCGACTAATGATCTAACAAATACTCTTCTAGCGCATCGTTAATCATATCTTGATAGTTTCCGCCGGTCTTCTTCGCCTTATCCTGGAATCTCGCAATGATACTAGGACTCACGATACTGGCACCGACCATAGGATCATCTGCCACCACACTACCACGAGTCGCACTCGACCAGTCTGTGACTTCAGGCATATCAGACAAATCTATATCGTCATCTGAAAGCATCGCCAATCGTTGCAAGTTGGCTTCTTGCTCAGCGCTTAAAGACGGTAACTCATTTGCTTTATAGCTAACCTTGTTCATAGAACCTCCTTTCAGCCTTAGTGGCACGTCGTGCTGATATGATACGAATAACCTCACCACCATCACTATCTCTTTGAGTATGAGCGACTAGTAATACCGCTACCCCATTCACTGCGCCAAGTGCTTGCCACCGCTCTTCACCATTTTCATATCGGTCTTGCTGACGCAAACACAAAGGATCAAAAAATACCCGAGCTGCTTCTTCAAAGGATAAGCCATGTTTGCGTTGATTACTGCTATTTTTCTGTTCATCCCATTCAAATTCAATCATTGATCACCGTCTTCAAGCATATTGGTGCTAGTCATTGTCTGATAATCAAAAGATAGTGGTATGCTATTGGTTTCTGCCACCTGATGCAAAAACAGCTTAATCGCTTGAGAAGGCGTTAAACCGTAGCCCTCAAGCACCGAAAACGCCTTGTCTTTTAATTCTTGATCCAGACGGATATTATAATTGGTTGTGCTCATAGCATTACTTATCGCTTATTCATGTACGTTTAATATAAGCAATAAGTACTGTCAATTCAATATTTTAGATCTTTGGTCTTTTACGAACAGTGATAGTAACGTGCTACTCATCCAATTCACGCAGGAAATCATCAATTTTCTGTTCTAGCTCTTTTTGTATGACGTAGAGTTCGCTCGCGCTATATTCTCTTAGCATACTTTCCTCATCTTTTAGCTCAAACATCTTTTTAAGTATGCTATCGCTATGAGATTCGTTCTCTAAACCAAAGGTGTTAAGACGACCCATTTGACGGTAGTATTCTCGTTGCGCCTCTTCAAACATCATGAAATGGTTACTTGCTACTGATACACCTTCAATACTCATAAATTGCTCCTTTTTATACTAGGAAAATGTCCCTTTATGAAATTTTTATTTATTTAATATCAATCATTTACTTATCAAAAAGAGATCTATTTCTTTTATTTGCTAGCTTCGCTTCAAATCTCTTCATAGCCGTATCCAATTCTTCATGCGTGGGCTGTACATAGGACTCATCACTAGCATCTGTATTGCTTTCTTGGATTGAGTCATTAGAATATAAATCAACAAAAACTTGCTTTCTTACCTCAGGTTTAACCTCAACATTACTGCTAGAATTATCTGTAGCGACAGACAATTCCTTTGATTCTTTTCTATAGCGATAAAGATAATTGGTCAGTGTGCCAGTCGTTAGAATGAGGTCATAGCGCTCAGCTAATATCTCAACCACACCTTCATAGGTATATGAAACAGCCAGCTCTTCGATCACCTCATAAAGATCACGAAATTTGGAAAACTTTGTTCTCTTAGCCATAAATTCCTATCTCCATCTATTTCTGAAGTCAATTATCTCAATTATAAAAACGCTCATAAATTGCTCATATTTAACTAACGATTTACTACTCTTTTGCTAACTTTTTACTAACGATTTGCTAACTTTTAATCAATCATACATTAATTGCTCATAAATTGCTCATATCTAGCTAACGATTTGCTACCCTTTTACTAATGATTTACTAACGTAACGCTCTTATAAGCCTTTTTAGCTAAAAAGGCTTACTACAGGTAGAAAATAACCGATTTTTCTACCTGCTTTTTGGTCATTAAATTATCCAATTTAATGACTACACCATACGCACCCCCTTGGGATGAAAAAAAGCGTATTAAATCAGCAACTTACCTGATTTAATACGCTTTTTTCTGTACACAAAATGTTTACAAATTAGATTTAAGTCACTGATTTTTATGGTATATTACTGTCCACAATTTGTAAACAAGGATAATTATGTACACTCCTACCGTGTCATTTAGATTAAAACCTGAAGTCTACCTAAAACTAGAAGCGATAGCAGCAGAGGAAGGATTATCTCCTGGTGTCTACCTAAAGAAAAAATTGGAATCAGATACCAATAGCTTTCTTGAAGATCTTAAGTTTATGAAAGGAGATATTAGTGAGATTCTATACTTATTACAGTCGGACGACGACGATATAAAGGCAGTAGAGAGCAGCTCAAATCAGAATGATATGGTCAAGGCTTTGATGCCGATAGTGCTAGAATCGTTATTAATATTAAGAGAGGTGGCAGCACCTAACAAAGTATCCAATGCTCAAAAACTGGTTAACAAAGCTGGGATAAAGGCACACAATAGTTTGGATTAATAATTAAATGTATATTGCCCTTGTATCAGCTGATACAAGGGCTTTTTTTTGAGAAGTCATTTGATGATCAGAGATTGATCCTTAGTGGGACAGTCATAAAAACTACTGTGATTCTAACGATCTTCCGAAGATGTTAGTTGATAGGAACAACCATGGGACTGTATAAGCTCATATAAGCCGTCTAAGTAGGTTAAAAAAATTTTACCTAGCAACTGTACCAAACGATACTTAGAACCTCATAGGGAGCTTAACAGGCTGTTATTATCTCTATTTGACTAGGGTTTTGATCTCTCTTTTTAAATTATTTGAAATTACTAGTATTGAATGGATTGCTATATTTACCGGCTTTTTCTTTTGTCATTCTAATTATTAATAACCAAAAAGGTTTTTAATGTTTTTAAATACTTTTAAAAGCTTT
>NZ_NRGY01000004.1:0-33542 GCF_002285555.1 Psychrobacter sp. JB193 | reverse complement strand
TATACTTATATACTTATATACTTATATACTTATATACTTATATACTTATATACTTATATACTTATATACTTATATACTTATATACTTATATACTTATATACTTATATACTTATATACTTATATACTTAATGCGTACTACAGGGATCTGTATTTATGAAAGTAATCGCGGTATTAAATCAAAAAGGTGGCAGCGGCAAGACTACCATCGCAACGCATCTGGCTCGTGGCTTACAGTTAAAAGGCCATAGTGTTCTGCTAGTAGATAGCGATCAGCAGGGCAGTGCGCGTGACTGGAGAGCGGTTGATGAAGACAATCCGGTACCAGTGATCGGGCTTGATAGACCAACACTTGATAAAGATTTAAAAAGCGTCTCTGATAAAGATTATGTGGTGATCGATGGATCGCCGCAAGCTACTAGTCTGGCTATTTCTGCTATAAAAGCGGCTGATTTTATATTGATTCCGGTGCAGCCGAGCCCCTATGATATCTGGGCGACCAGCGATTTGGTTGATTTAGTGCAGCAGCGTATTGAGATGATGGATGGCCAACTAAAGGCGGCGTTTGTCGTATCACGCGCCATTCAAAACACCAATATTGGTAAAGAGGTGGCAACCGCGCTGCTTGATTATAATCTTCCGGTATTAGAGACCAGAGTGATGCAGCGAGTTGCTTATCCTAATAGTGCTGCCCTTGGTAAGACAGTATTTGATACCGAATCGCCTAATAGCAATGCGATACAAGAGATAACCGCATTGGTCAGTGAGATTCAAACATTTTTTGGTGAGGAGTAAGTCATGAGTTTATCAGCAGGTCGTCCTAGTAAGAACGTTAAGGATCAATTGGCTTTATCGGATGTGACGGACAGTCCCAAAAAGACGGTACGCGTGAATTTTAATCTAGATGAAGATAAACACATTGCGCTCAAGCGGTACGCGCTTGAAAGCCGAAAAACGGTGACTGAGTTGTTGACTGAAATGATTGAGGAAAAATTGGTTGAGCGATAGGTATAAAAAATTCGTTTTTCTATACCTATAAAAAGGATATGTATAAAAAACTCAAAAAATTACACATATCGTCGAACGCTGTGCACCTTACTAGTATCATCAGATGCTTGTTTTCTTAAGCCAGACGCAGAAGCAAGCTGTAAAGAAAATGCCCATGGCAAAACAAGCACTGTTTCCTATATCAGCACCATATAATAGAACCAAAAACGGTTAGCAGTGCTAAGGTATATTGCCCTTAATCAAAGCGTACTCAATAACGATTTAAGTTACACAAAACATAAGGGGCTTCTAGCCCCATCATTATTCCTATAGGATTTTTTATCATGACAAGTACCCAACAACGTGCGGAACTGCATCGACAAATTTGGCAAATTGCAAACGAGGTTCGTGGCTCAGTCGATGGGTGGGATTTTAAACAGTATGTGTTGGGGACTTTGTTCTACCGCTTTATCAGTGAGAACTTTGCCAATTATATTGAGGCGGGGGATGAGAGCGTTAATTATGCCGCTCTTCCTGATGAAGTGATTACTGCTGATATTAAAGACGATGCGATTAAGACTAAGGGTTATTTCATATATCCCAGTCAGTTGTTTGCTAACGTGGCTGCCAATGCGCATAGAAATGAGAACTTAAATACAGATTTGGCGGCTATTTTTAAAGAGATTGAAAGCTCGGCCAATGGCTACCCGTCTGAGCCTGATATTAAGGGGCTGTTTGCTGATTTTGATACCACCAGTAACCGATTAGGTAATACGGTTGCCGATAAGAACACTCGTTTAGCTGCGGTGCTAAAAGGGGTAGCTGGCCTTAAGCTGCATCAGTTTGAGGACAGTGAGATTGATCTATTTGGCGATGCTTATGAGTATCTGATCTCAAACTATGCGGCCAATGCGGGTAAATCAGGCGGTGAGTTCTTCACCCCTCAAAGCGTGTCTAAACTGATTGCTCAAATTGCGATGCATAAACAAGAGACAGTTAACAAAATATACGATCCAGCTGCAGGTTCGGGCTCTTTATTGCTGCAAGCTAAAAAGCACTTTGATAATCACATCATTGAAGAGGGGTTTTTTGGTCAAGAGATTAACCACACCACCTATAACCTTGCGCGTATGAATATGTTTTTACATAACGTGAACTACGACAAGTTTAATATCAAGCTGGGTAACACACTGCTAGATCCGCATTTTGGGGAGGATAGACCCTTTGATGCGATTGTCTCTAACCCACCGTATTCAGTGAAATGGATTGGTAGTGATGATCCGACGTTAATTAATGATGAGCGCTTTGCGCCAGCGGGTGTATTGGCCCCTAAATCAAAGGCGGACTTTGCTTTTGTGCTGCATGCATTAAATTACTTATCGAGTAAGGGCCGCGCCGCTATTGTTTGCTTCCCTGGTATCTTTTATCGCGGCGGTGCTGAACAAAAGATCCGTCAGTATTTGGTAGATAATAACTATGTCGAGACAGTGATCTCCTTAGCACCCAACTTATTCTTTGGAACCAGTATCTCGGTTAATATCTTAGTGCTATCCAAGCACAAAACAGAGGGTAAGACGCAGTTTATTGATGCCAGTAAGCTGTTTAAGTCAGAGACGAATACTAACGTACTGACTGATGCGCATATCGAGCAGATCATGACGTTGTTTGATACTAAAGAAGATACGGATTATTTGTCTGCCAGTGTTGATAACAGCGCTATTGCTAAAAATGACTATAACTTATCGGTAAGTGCTTACGTAGAAGCAGAAGATACGCGTGAGGCTATTGATATTAAGACTCTAAATACTGAGCTTAAAAAGACCGTCGCTAAGATTGATAAGCTGCGTGCTGATATCGATAAAATCGTTGCGGAGATTGAGGCATGAGTCAGTTAGGTTATATGGAGAAGCTACTTGATGGGGTTGAGGTTGAGTGGAAATTTTTGGATGACATTGCAATAAAGATTTCATCAGGTGGAACACCTAGTACGGGTGTGGCAGAATATTACGACGGTAATATTCCGTGGCTACGAACACAGGAGGTAGATTTTGACGAGATTTGGGATACAGGTGTAAAAATTACGGAATCTGGGTTAAAAAATTCTAGTGCAAAGTGGATACCGGAGAACTGCATAATTATTGCTATGTATGGTGCGACGGTTGGAAAGATTGGTATTAATAAAGTTCCCATGACTACTAATCAAGCTTGTGCGAACATTCATATTGATGAAAAAGTAGCGCATTACCGTTATGTATTTCACTTTTTGTACAGTCAATATGAGTACATTAAGTCGCTTGGTACAGGTTCTCAGACTAATATAAATGCAGGGATTGTGAAGAAGCTAAAAATCCCTATCCCACCCCTTAACGTCCAAGCCGAAATAGTCCGAATTTTAGACACATTTACAGAACTTACAGCAGAACTTACAGCAGAACTTACAGCAGAACTTACAGCACGTCAGCAGCAGTATGCGTACTATCGTGATAAGTTGCTGACGTTTGAAGAGGGGGAGATTGAGTGGAAGACCTTAGGAGAGGTATCACAATATTCAAAAGAACGTATCGGCTATGAACAGCTGAATGAAAAAAATTATGTAGGAGTTAACAACCTCTTGCAAGATAAAGCAGGTAAAGAAAACTCTAGCCATGTTCCTACGAAGGGCAACTCAACTAAATACCAAGAAAATGATATTTTGATTGGTAATATTCGTCCGTATTTAAAAAAAATATGGCAGGCTGACTGTACTGGTGGAACGAATGGTGATGTTTTAGTTATTCATATAACTGATGAGGCAGTACTTCCTCGATATTTATATCAGATTTTGGCTGACGATAGTTTCTTTAATTACAATATGCAGCATGCTAAAGGCGCAAAAATGCCACGAGGGGATAAAGCTAAAATAATGGAGTATAAAATCCCTATACCACCACTGGACGAACAACAGCGCATCGTCTCTATTCTCGATAAATTTGATGCTCTAACCACTTCGCTTACTGAAGGCCTCCCGCGTGAAATAGAGCTACGTCAGCAGCAATGTGAGTATTATCGTGACCTGCTGTTAAGCTTCCCTAAGCCTGAGGTAGTAGCTCATGACTGACCAAACAAAAACGATTGCTGAATCGAATAATTTTATCGTTTTAAATAAATATACCAAGTGCGATCAGCCTGATGGGGGGTATCAGACTGAAGATGATCTAGAGCGTGAGCTACTCAAAGACTTACAAAACCAGGGATATGAGTTTGTCCCTGGTTTAAACTCGCCTGAAACGATGCTCGCTAACGTACGTGTACAGTTGCAGAGCTTAAATGACGTACAGTTTACAGATGCTGAGTGGCAGCGCTTTGTAATGGAGTATCTTGATAATCCTAGTGATAACATCACTGACAAAGCTCGAAAGATTCATGATGACCACATCTATGACTTCACCTTTGATGATGGCCACCTGCAGAACATTGCACTACTGGACAAAAAAAACATCCCACGTAACAAAGTACAGGTCATTAAACAGTTTGCTCAAAAGGGTACACAAGCCAATCGCTACGATGTGACTATTTTGGTCAATGGCTTGCCGCTTGTGCAAATTGAGCTTAAAAAACGTGGTATCGCCATTCGCGAAGCATTTAACCAAGTACATCGTTATAGCAAAGAGAGCTTTAACTCCGATAACTCCTTATATAAATACCTACAGCTGTTTGTGATCTCAAACGGCACTGATACCCGTTACTTTGCCAATACCACCAAGCGAAATAAAAACAGCTTTGATTTCACCATGAACTGGGCGAGATCAGATAACACCCTAATCAAAGATCTAAAAGATTTTACCGCGACCTTCTTTCAAAAAAATACCCTATTAAACGTGCTGATGCATTACACCGTCTTTGATGTGAGTAATACCTCATTAGTGATGCGTCCGTATCAGATCGCTGCTACTGAGCGCATCTTATGGAAAATAAACAGTGCCTATCAATCCAAAAAGTGGAGCACTCTTGAGAGTGGCGGCTATATTTGGCATACCACAGGCTCAGGTAAGACTTTAACCAGTTTTAAAGCTGCGCGCTTAGCAACGTCGCTGCCTTTTATTGATAAGGTGTTTTTTGTGGTGGATCGTAAAGATCTTGATTATCAAACCATGAAGGAGTACCAGCGCTTCTCCCCTGATAGCGTTAATGGCTCTGACAGTACCGCAGGACTCAAGCGTAACCTTGAAAAAGATGATAATAAAATTGTTGTCACCACCATTCAAAAGCTAAACAACCTGATCAAGGGTGAGGCTGATCTACCCATTTATAATAAACAAGTGGTCTTTATCTTTGATGAGGCACATCGTAGCCAGTTTGGTGAAGCACAAAAGAACTTAAAGAAGAAATTTAAAAAGTACTATCAGTTTGGTTTTACTGGCACCCCTATCTTTCCAGAGAACGCCTTGGGTGCAGAGACAACTGCCAGTGTGTTTGGCCATGAGCTGCATTCATACGTTATCACTGATGCCATTCGTGATGAGAAGGTCTTGAAGTTTAAGGTGGACTACAATGACGTTCGCCCGCAGTTTCAAGCCATTGAGAGCGAACAGGATGAGAAGAAACTCACAGCTGCTGAAAACAAGCAGCTGTTATTACACCCCGATCGTATTGAAGAGATCTCAAAGTACGTTTTAAAAAGCTTTAAGCAAAAAACCCATCGCTTAAAAGGAAGCGGCAAAGGCTTTAATGCCATGTTTGCCGTCAGTAGTGTGGACGCAGCAAAGGCTTACTATGAGACCTTGAATCAGCTACAAAAGGACAGCGAGAGGCCCTTAAAGATTGCCACCATCTTTTCCTATGCTGCCAATGAAGAACAAGATGCAATCGGTGATATTGCTGACGAAGGCTTTGAGCCTACCGCCATGAATAGCAGTGCCAAAGAGTTTTTAAGCCGTGCTATTCATGATTACAACGAGATGTTTAAGACCAATTACGGCGTAGACAGCAAATCCTTCCAAAATTACTACCGCGACCTTGCAGGACGCGTTATTAAGCAGGATGTGGACTTACTGATTGTTGTCGGTATGTTCCTCACAGGTTTTGATGCGCCGACCTTAAACACGCTCTATGTTGATAAAAACCTTCGCTATCACGGTCTGATGCAAGCGTTCTCAAGGACTAACCGCATTTATGATGCGACTAAGACCTTTGGCAATATCGTGACGTTTCGTGACTTAGAGCAAGCGACCATTGATGCCATCACCTTATTTGGGGATAGAAACACTAAAAACGTCGTGTTAGAAAAAAGCTATAGGGAGTATCTAGAAGGCTTTACTGATATTGCGACAGGAAAAGCACGACGAGGCTATTTGGAGGTGATTAAGGAGCTACAGCAACGCTTCCCTAACCCTGATGAGATCATCAAAGAGGCGGACAAAAAGGACTTTGCTAAGTTATTTGGTGAGTATTTACGTGTCGAGAACATCTTACAAAACTATGATGAGTTCGCAAGCCTAAAAGCGCTTCAAAGCATAGATATTACTGATACTGAGGCAGTTGAGATGTTCAAAGCTGAGCATTATTTGACGGATGAAGATCTTGCTGCCATGCAAAGTATCGATGTACCTGCTGAACGAGAAGTACAAGACTATCGATCAACGTATAACGACATACGTGACTGGCTGCGCCGTGAAAGATCAGCCAAGGATCAAAGCGAGTCCTCGCTTGACTGGGATGAAGTGGTTTTTGAGGTGGATCTTCTTAAGTCGCAAGAGATTAACCTTGATTACATCCTTGAGCTGATTTTTGAGCATAACAAGAATACCAAGGATAAGTCCGCCTTAGTTGAAGAGGTGCGCCGAATGATTCGAGCAAGCCTTGGTAATCGCGCTAAAGAAAGTCTGGTGGTAGATTTCATCAATCAAACCAACTTGGACAATATTCCTGATAAATCTAGTATTATTGAGGCCTTCTTTAATTTTGCTCAAATAGAACAACAGCGTGAAGCTCAGGATATGATTGCTGCTGAAAATCTTAATGAAGAGGCAGCTAAGCGTTATATAACGGCATCTTTAAAGCGTGAGTACGCCAGTGAGAACGGTACGGAGCTAAACGAGGTCCTACCTAAACTAAGTCCTCTTAATCCTCAGTACTTAACTAAAAAACAAAGCGTTTTCCAGAAAATGTCGGCTTTTGTTGAGAAGTTTAAAGGTGTGGGTGGGAAGGTTTAGCATTAATTGCTATTGAGAAGCACTTTTCTGAATATTCTGCATTCGGAACAAGAATAATGACGACAAATCAATGTTGAAAAATAATATTTGATAAAGTTAAAAAAAGAAAACCCTGCACAAGGGCAGGGTTTTCGCATCTGTCTAGGGGGGAGGTGTTAACCTACGATACCCCTAGCTCACAATTTAATTATAAGGCTTTGTAGGTATGAATTCAACTGTTAACGGTGAAAGGGTAAAAAGTACGCTATCTTCACCCAGACTATCTACTTACGAAAAAGAAGTTTCTGACCTAGATAGCGCTTTAGAATTGTATCTATGGAATGCAAATGTATCAGGCGCTTTTTTACCTTGCCTACATATTTGTGAGGTGACTATTAGAAATGCGGTCTCAGAGGTGTTGTTTAAGCTACATGGTAACCAGTGGCCTTGGAATAAGGGTTTTATAAATACTTTGCCTAATCCTGCAAGAATAAACCTACAGCAAGCAAGCACCAAGTCATCTGATGTCAATAAGGTCATACCTGAGCTAAACTTTGTATTTTGGCAAAAAATGTTTACCAGTCGTCATGATGATCAGTTGTGGCTTCCGTATTTTAGAACTGTTTTTCCTAATGCTAATACCAATATTACGGTAAAAGCGTTAAGAGGTGAGGTTTATAATGATCTCGAGAGGATTCGGAAATTAAGAAATCGTATAGCTCACCATGAGCCAGTATTTAGTAGAAAGCTTGATGAAGATTATCAGGCAATCATAAAAATAATCGGATATAGATGTAATGATACAGCTGAATGGTTGAACTTAAACCAGAGTGTAGGCTCGATGTTGAGCAAAAAGCCTTAAAAGAGGGGACTTTCCTAAACTTTGTGTAACTTCTTATACCCTATTAGCAAATAGAAGTTACACAAAATCCAGGATGGGCTCCAAGCTGCCATAACTCGTCACCTACTAACAGATCTTGGCGGTCATAAAAGTTGCCCCAACGCTTATAATTATTATCCGTTCTCGACTCAGGGTTATAAGTAATGGCGATGTAGGTTTGAATTTTATTAGTGTCCTAAATTAGTTGACCACCACCAGATTCTTATCAAAGACTTCATCATCTATTATTCGCCAAACGGCAACTTGCTGATGGTCTTTGGTGGTGACTAGATTTAAAGTTTGTTCAATCATTGCTTGAGGTCTCATATCCTTATGATGTTTATTTGCTTCAAACCCAGTTACTTTACACTTAGCGGTTTAATTAAGCTACTTACTTGAGCTATTTGCTTCAGTTATTAGGCTTGGCTACTTACTCAACTTCAATATTCTAAAGGCGCCCTGAATAACTAAAGCAAATACGATGCTACCAATAATCAAATCAGGCGTACTAGAGTGTAACCAATTAACCAAAATCCCTGCAACAATTACCCCTAAATTGATAATCACATCGTTTGAAGTGAAAATCATACTGGCTTGCATATGGGCTTCTTCTTTGCTTTTCGATTTTTGTAGTAAATAGAGGCAAATCGAGTTTGCAATTAGCGCAAGAATCGATATGACTATCATGGTAGAAAAGTCAGGTAACTGCTCATTGCCAAAGAAACGTCTTAGTACTTCTAAAAAACCAAGAATCGCTAGCGTAATTTGAAAATATCCGGCAATTCTAGCAATCCGTTTTTTCTTAATGACCGTTCCACCGACCGCAAATAAGCTAATTCCGTACACGAAGCTATCTGCTAACATATCTAAGCTGTCGGCGACCAACCCCATCGAACGAGAAATCAGTCCCGTGCTCATTTCAATAATAAAGAAAGCAAAGTTAATGACCAGCACTATCCATAGTAGCTTTCTTTGCTCAGCATCTTTTTTGTGACTAGAGTCAGCATCAATTTTAAAATTATTGTTGGGATCAGAGGGGTCAATGGTTTCGGTCGAGAGTAGGGTGTCTCCTAATTTTAGGTCATGAATAGCAGTCTCTATCCCTTCTATATTGTCATGATGAAACACAGTTAATTGACGGTTAGGAATGTCGAACTCAAGATGTTCAATATTCGAGTGGCCCTCTAATTTCATTCGGATTAGGTTTTCCTCCGAAGGGCAGTCCATCTTCGATATTTTAAAAGTTGTTTTATTCATAGCTACATTTATATCCGGGTGGCGGTTCAAAAAGTAGGCTGGAAAAAAACAGGCTGAGAAATTGATAAATAGTGAAATGCAAATGACACTATACATCAAATGCCCAGCCTGTCTAAGTGACAATATAAAGAAAAATGGTTTCAAAAGCTATGGTCTAATAACACGCTACCTCCTAGAATGGCATTGGGCTATTAGCTGTACACCTTTTTTTAAACACAGACTTTGCTAACTGTAATTTTGTTTTCATACTTACCAGTAGGCCCGTAACCACCTTCAGAGCCAATTACTCCAACCACGCAAGTTTCGAACGATTTGTAGTAGCCGTCTTGACCAATCTTATTAGAGTTTTCTATCAAAAGCTGTTTTGGATCTGCCACATAGTAAGTTTTGCCATTTGCCTCTAGCTGATATACTTCAAAGCTTCTTTTAAAACTTCCACGTACCTCTACTTCTTCTGAGATGTTTTTTGTTATGGCTTCTGATGAGTTTTCTTTTACTTCATTAACGTTGTTAGGCTCTTTGTGACTACAACCTATACTCATAAGTATAAGTGTCGTAAGTGCTCCTACTACCAATCTAAAATTAGACATTAAGCTTTCCTTACCGAGTTATCAATAAATTAAGTTTCTTATAAAAAGAGTTCAAAAAAGCTGGTAAGTATATAAACACAACGCTTTTTTTAATCAAATATTATCGACTAAACCAAGGAATTCTACAAGAAAATTGATACTCTGTGAGGGAATGTGCTTTGATGATAATCGTTCGGTACCCTAGTGAGGACTTGAATCTAAGGCTATAGGCTAATAGTATCAACGTTTTAACTGGTTGAAACAGTCACAGTGTACTTCATGGTGTACTTATCATACATATTCTAATCATGATCGGTGCGCTATACAGGCATCGAACTGCCAGTATTGTATGTAAGGTTAATAACTATGAAGTCGATTGTCGCAGCATAGTTATCGTTCAATGACACAAATAGGATAACCGCCTGGGTTCTTGCCACCGCCTAGATCTAAGCAAATATCATCGTAATAAAATTCATGAGCTTTGATGCCTAGCCAAAATGCAAAAACAGCATTGACAGCAATAATTATTATCATCTTATTATTCATATAGAGATCCTAGGTAAACAAGTAACTACAACGATATTTATTTGGATATATCTTATACGAATTAGAAGTTAATAGAGCTGTAGCGTGTTCTCATGTTTTATTTTTTGTAAGGTAGTTCAAATTATGAGTATACCCCAAGGGAACCAGTTATTTCACCCTTCAAACCTATTAATAGACTACTTAAAGCAGACTGTTAACATGGAACCATTTATAACAGACTTTTGAATTATAGGACTAGTTGCTGTTCTTTTTTTCTATCATTAGCCTATACCTAAAAAATAAAACCTCTAAACGATACTCTATCTATCATTAGACTTATTTCTATTATTAAATGATATTAATATCATGATATTATCAATGGACATTAATTTATAAGTCTAAATAATATAGGTGGCGTTATGACCGTTCGTATTTATGTGAGAGCCAGCACTAAGGATCAAGACGCTAAGAGAGCCTTGTCTGACTTGATTAGCTTTAGCCAAAGCTATAACGATAACCTTGTTGAGTACGTTGAGCATTTCAGTGGTACAAAGCTCGATAGGCCAGTATTAGCTAAGCTATTAAAGGACGCTGATCAAGGCGATATTCTGCTGGTTGAAAGCGTGGACAGATTAAGCAGGCTATCTCAAGATGATTTTGCAATTCTAAAGCAGCGCATCAAAGACAAGGGCTTGCGATTGGTGGTGGCTGATCTACCAACTACGCATACGGTAAGTAAAGGCATGACAGGTGAGATCCTAACAGTGATTAACCATATGCTGATCGACTTATTAGCAACGATGGCAAAGCTTGATAACGATAAGCGTAGAGAGCGTATTAAGCAGGGGTTGGCGAACAGTGGTTATAAGCCCACTGGTAAGAAGCCTAATACAACGAAACACAATCGTATTAAAGAATTAGCCAGTCAAAACAATATGACGAAAGAGGAGATTGCTAAGGCGGTTGGTGTTGGGGTGGCTACCGTTTATCGGGTGTTAAAGCAGGACTAACAGCTGAATAGTTGAGGTATTTTAAATAACAGTTTGTCTTTTTTATAGACACGATACTATTAGATACATAAGAACCAACTTGGAAGTTTTTAATCATGCAACCGACTTATTATAGTGTCTAACAAGTAATCTACAGTTTCGTCAAGCATGAACCGATGTAAACGTTAAATAACATTTTAGTCTGATTCATAACTTTTATTATTTCTTATTATTTATGGCACATCAGCTTGATTAGGTTTTAAAAGCTATTATCCTACCCAGTTTTTTGTCTAAGCCTCATAGATTCGAGAGTAGCTAGCCATATCAAAGGTAGGATAATCAGCGCAGAACCTATTAACAAAGTCATATTTGGTACTTCGTTAAACCATATGATTCCAACCACCACCGCCCCTAGTAAACCTGAGTATTCCGCACTAGAGACTTTGTATGCTTCAATGTGTCGGTACACCTGTACGCATATACCCGCATAAATCAAAATAAATACATTTGAACTGGCGGCCGTAATCAATGAGCGCCAATCAAATGGCTGTCCTTCCCAAATAGCCAAACCAAGCGCAAATGGGATTCCTAATAAATTGGTCAAAAGTAGCGTTTGATAGACAGTATGATGTTGTGGAAGTTTACGAACTAACAGATTGTTTAGCGCCATGGTTACCGCCACTATAAGGGCAAACACCGCCCCTAAATTGATCTGTTTCGGTTGTACGATAACGAGGATACCAGCAAAACCTAATATAGAGGCTGCGATAGTCGGAAAGTTTAATCTGTCTTTATAAAATAAAAAACCCAGTGGTAATACAAATAAAGGGGCGGCATAAAAAATAGCATTCGCAGTCGCAAGAGGCAGTGCTTGAAGAGACAGTACCATGAATATCACACCCAATAACCACACGTGACTACGAACAAAGTGCCATTTTATATTACTGAATAACTTGTTCTTTTTATTAATTAAGCAAAACGGCAACAGCATTAAAACCGCTGTGCATTGACGAAACAGGATAAATTGATATACCGCCGTCTCAGAGGGCAAGGCCTTTATCAAGGCGTCTGAGAAGACCGCAATGATATTTCCTAGTACCAATAGCGTCATGGCAAATGCAACACTCATCTTTGGCATTCTTAGCCTCCTCGCCCTACTCTAAATTCAGAAACTGTTAAAACCCCAATGGGTTCATGCTGATTTAACGATCTGTCAGGCAGTATATGCAAGTAACGCTATGATGTATAATGATATAAACCATACTTAGTATTAGCTGAGGTAATAATGGATTTGCCCCCATTGCGTGCCATACAATGCTTCGAATCCGTTGCACGACTTAACAGCTTTTCAAAAGCAGCAGAAAGCCTCAATGTGACACAAAGTGCCGTGAGTCACCAAATACGCATCCTTGAAGAGTATCTTGGGGAAGCAATGTTTTACAGGCAAGGCCGGACCTTTTCGTTGACAGAGGTTGGTGAGCGTTATTTCACAGATGTGAGTGGCGCATTGGGTCTACTTTCAGATAGTAGTCAGATTATTAAACATGGAAAACCTGGGCGTATACGCTTAGCTCTGTACAGTTCAGTCGCAGTGAATTGGTTGATTCCTCGACTAGAAGACTTCTATAGACAGTATCCAGAAATAGAACTTACTTTAGATATGGTTAATCATCCCTCTGATTATAATGAGCAAAGGGCCGATTGTTATATCACCGTCGATCCTCCTCCACATGCTTTCATCAGTAAGTTTTTATTTGCTGAAACTTTATATCCTGTTTGTGGTCAAAAGCTTTGGGAGAAAATAAGAGATAAACCCCTTCCTGACGCATTGTGGCGGCATCCAATATTGTCTGTGAGATATGCAGATACGAGCGAGAATACAGCGGAGGATTGGCTGCGATGGTGTAAGGCAGGCGGATTTGAATTACCAAGCGATATAAAGATAAATCATTTTAGTCATGTACTATTAGCGATAGAAGCCGCACGGTACAATCTGGGTATTACTCTTACCAATAATTATATGATGCAGGATGATGCTTATAAACAAAATATCGTTAGAGTTCCAATGCATGAATTTCTAACAGGGGATAACTTTTACTTCGTTTGCAAGGAATTAAGGAATAATCAGGATGATATTATTAAATTAAGCGAATGGCTAGAATCCCAATGTAATGATACCCACCGAGCAAATCAAAGCAACCGATAACATCTTATTTTGGCATACCGGAGGCGCGCCGGCGCTATTTGCCTACGCTGATGATTTAGATATACGTTAACGAAACTTGCACAGCGCGTAAAACCTTCTAAATTGAAAAACCACTGATGAGCTAGTATCTTTTGCCTAAAGATTCGGCTTAGCAGCAGTATTGTTCATTCTATTATAAAGGTTTTTTATGGGTCAAATCAGTGACTGGGTACTCTCTATCACGGCGAAGTTTGGCTACTTTGGCATTATCTTTGCCATGTTTGCCGAAAACGTCTTTCCGCCTATTCCCTCCGAGGTTATTATGCCTGCTGCTGGGTTTGCCGCCTCAAATGGTGAGCTTAATCTCATACTTGCCATACTAGCAGGGACGCTTGGCGCGGTACTTGGTGCGTTACCGCTGTACTATTTAGGCCGCGTGTTTAATGAAGAGCGCTTGATAGCCTTAACCAAAAAATATGGCAAATTTGTTTTTGTAAAACCTGACGATATCAAAGCTACCAATGAGTGGTTCGATAAGCACGGTAAAAAAGCGGTATTCTTTGGTCGTATGGTGCCTGGTATCCGCTCGTTCATCTCGATTCCTGCCGGTATGAATAATATGCCGATGCTACCGTTTTTGGGGCTCTCCGCACTTGGTGCAAGCATTTGGACGACAGGTCTGACGTTCGCGGGTTACTATATGGGCCAAAACTACGAGGTTATTGAATCGACGCTCGCCCCTTACTCGACAGGTATTGGCATCCTTATCGTTGTCATTATTATTGGTTGGTTTGTAAAGCGGCGTTTATCTGATAAACACTAACAAACGCGCAGGCCGATAATCACTAAGTGCTAACGCCTTGATCTACTTGTCGATAGCGTCCAACCCTAAGCGCATCCAAGTAATCGCCTGCTCTTGATGCTCTGTCATCGCATTCCAAATACCGTCTTCGCTAAAGATAGAATGAGCCTCACCAGAGTGCTTAATCGTGACATCAGCCTCACGATCTTGTATCCACTGCGGACTTAAATAATACTCTTGTACCTCAGACAGTAGCGCTTCTGCCTCTCTCCAATCTTGCTGCGCCTGTAATAATTTTGACTGTAGAGCAGACCAACGCTCAAATTTGTGTTGTATGTCTTGTGGATCAATGTCTTGTGGATTAATAGCTTCGCTCATCATATAACTCCTATTTATAGTTGCAAAAATCTCTTTAGAATTTCAAATCAGCTAATACCTTGTCTTTACCTGTGATAATTCAAAGTATAGTAAACCCTACCAAGAACTGTTACGATAATTCTAAATTCCAGCTCGCTAATTACCATGACATACCCCATTACCCTTCGTAAAAAGGTACTACAGTCTCTTGAACAAGGCATGAGCGTGCGCACCGCAGCCAAGCTTTATGATATGAGTCCCACCACCATTATTAACTGGAAAAAAGACATCAGTATCAAGCCCATCGTCAGAGCACCGCGCAAAATATCTAATGATGCCCTAAAACAAGACATTACTGACTATCCTGACGCTTACTACTATGAAAGAGCTGCTCGTTTGGGCTGTAGTAAATCCGGCGTAGAAGCTGCCATGAAAGCGAGGATAAAGCAAAGCACTGCTTTGCCCGAGTGCAAGGGGAGAGCTATGCTCGAGTACCAGATTTCATAAGAACAAACGTATCAAAAAGCTATTAAACCGACATGGTCATCGTATTCTATGGCTGCCACCGTACAGCCCTGATTTGAACCCTATTGAAAAGAAATGGGCACAAGTAAAGTTTCTACGCCAAGGCTGGTTGGAAAACGACTTATCCAAGTTGTTTTATGATGTTTGTCCTAACCATAACAATTTTATTTTGAACTGACTATATCATATCTATTCTTAATATAGATTAGGGTCTCTATATATATTTGTTTAAACTTGCCCAAATAACATTACGCCATGTATTAATGAAGGGCCTAAGAATACCATAAACAATCCCGCTAAAATCATTGTTAAACTAGCTATAACGCCCTCGTCCTCATTGCGCTGACTTGCCCGGGCTGTACCAAAACCGTGTGATGCATTACCAAATGCGATTCCATTTGCAAGATGGGAGCGAATACGAAAAAAAGTCAAAATCATATCCCCTAAAATCATTCCCACCATCCCTGTAATCAAAGTAAACAATGAGACTAAAGAGGAAGATCCGTGAATTTTTTCAGATAAGTCTAACGCAAATGGTGTCGATATTGAACGGGCCATCAAGCTATAGGTCAAGGTCTTATCAAAGTGGAACAAACCAGTGAATAGGTATATGCTTAAGACTCCCACCACCATCCCGACAGTTATGGAAGCGGTCAAAGCCAAAGCATGTCGACGTATTAAACGACGATATTCATAAATAGGTATAGCAAACGCAACCGTTGCGGGGGCAAGTAACTGCACAATCCAAGCTGTATCTTTCCAATAAGTATCATAAGAGATATTAAAGATAATCATTAATGAAAGCGTTATTACTGGAACCGTGATAGCTGGGTTTAGCCAAGATTTTCGATAGCGCACATAGATTACTTTAGCCATATAATAGGCAGCTAATGTCCAAATGAGACAAAGGATTGACCAAGTATTCATCGCAAATCCTCACGCATTATTATCATTTTTTAGGTTTAATTGGGCTTTATGAATCTGATGACGATACAATCTACGTTGCAAACGGCGCCCCATGATAAAGGTTAATGCTGAGCTTAACATCACCATCGCGGTACTCAAGATAATTGTCAGCATTAATTGCCATCCTTTACTAACAAACAGCGCCTTATATTGAAGTATTGACATCATAAGCGGGATAAACATTAATACTAATTCACCCAAAACAAATTTTGCACCCAGTCTGACCCAGTTAACCTTAATAGCACCACTCATTAATAATATCAGCATTAAAAACATTCCTAAGACGCCTGAGGATACGGGTAAATGCAATAATTCAACCAATATCTCAGCACAATACCAGACAGCTGCGATAATAGCGCATTGCATAAGGACATGAAGCCATGATTGGCGATAGAACTTTTGAAGTGTAAGTTTTTTTTCATCTACAAAAGATAGGGATAAGCGAATATTAGGATTACGCATAATAATTGTTGTTTGTTGATTAGAGACTACTTATTATAAAAATACTATAGTCATAAATTATGAATTATATTTTTATTTTTATTCCCAATTTCTATAATAAATTTCGTTCTTTCTCTTAAATGTGGTCTATTATTTATGATAACTTTCAAGCAATTACGCTGCTTTGTGACAGTCGTAAAAACAGGTGGGTTTCTTCAAGCCAGTATCCAACTCAATTTAACTCAACCCACCGTTACCAAATCCATCAGTAACCTTGAAGAATATTTAGGCGTAGCTCTGTTTGATAAGCCGTTGACTCATAGAAAAAAGCGGCTAGTTAATTTAACGGAAATTGGCGAACACCTCTATATTCAAGCAGTGGATATCTTACAAAAGGCAGATAATCTTGAACAAACAGTAGTAGATTATCAGCAATTAATAGGTGGTAAGTTGCGTCTAGGGATTTCACCGTTAGGCAGTGAAATACTAAGCAAAGCTATTTTTAACTTTTACCAAATGCATCCTAGTATAGAAACCTCACTTATCGAAGATGGTGCTGAGTCACTTAAGCAGGCCCTTCTAGAGGGGCAACTTGATGTGGCAACATTGATGAAGCCGATTGACGATAATTTTGACTACTCGTCGATATGTTGCTATCCAGTGGTGGTCGTAGCAAATAAAAACCGTATGGGTAAGCGAAAAACGAAGGTAACACTTAAATCACTATCAAATGCACCCCTAATTTTATTTACCTCCAATTCATCATTTACTCCAATGATTATAGAAAACTGTCAATCACTAGGTTTTGAACCTAATATTATTTGCCAAACCAATCAGTGGCACTTGCTTCTTGACATGGTAAAACAGGATATGGGTGTGACTCTTTTGCCTCAATATTATACTCAAAAGTTGGATTTAACAGGATTAGTCTGCTTGCCACTAACCCAACCTCAGTTAAAATGGGAGCTTGTCATGGCTTGGCGCCGTCATCGCTTGCTTACACCAAGTATGCAAGCTTGGCTTGATAACATAAGAAAAAATATATAACTAGGCCTTGATAATGCTTTGGCTGTAACAGGGCATAGGTTATACAAAACAGAGGTGATTGAATATTTGAAAGCAGATTTGCAAGGTTTAGCGAATGTACAACTTGCGACATTGAATTGGGTAGATTGGTTCAATAAAAAGCGTATACACAGTGCATTGGGCTATGTATCGCCTTTTGAGTTTGGAGACCTTCCTAAATTTTGTGTAAGTATTTAATCTAAACGTCAGTTACACAGAATCTGGGATGGTCTCAGCACATAACCTAGTCTTTGTGCTTAACTTGACAACTATCTATTAAAATTAATACATTTACATTCCAACTTATAACTATTTTATAAACTTTTGTTTATAATTAATCCTTGTCCAGAATAGTTGTAAATTGACTCGTCTAACTCTTTCTCACTCTTACCGACTAGAACAGAAACCATCAAATCACCACAAACATTGACACTAGTTCGTGCCATATCGAGTATACGGTCAATACCGGCGACTATGGCCAGACCTTCTAGTGGCAGACCTACAGTAGTGAGAACTAGAGATAGCATGATAAGACCAGCACCAGGAACCCCAGCCGTTCCAATGGACGCCAAAGTCGATGTCATGATAATTAAAACATAATCAGAAAAAGCAAGGTCAATACCGAATGCTTGAGCGATAAAAAGTGCACAGACACCCTGATAAAGCGCTGTACCGTCCATGTTTATAGTAGCTCCCACCGGAAGAACAAAGCTAGATACGCCTTCCGATACACCCAACTCTTCACGCGCCGCCTTGATAGTAGCTGGTAAAGTACCTGAACTGCTAGTTGTAGTAAAAGCAATTACAGCGGGGTTAATTATTCCTTTCAAATAACGCATAGGATTAAGGCGTCCCAAGATACTCAATAAACTAGTACAAAACACGAGCACATGAATTAAGCAACCAATGTAAACTAAGGCAATCACTTTGATTAATGGCACTAGGACATCTAAACCATACTTACCAGCTACCCAAGCCATTAAACCAAAAACACCATAAGGTGCCAGTTTCATAACCAGCTCGGTTAGTTTATACATAGCTTCAGCCAAACTTTCAAACAGTTGTATAGCAGGTTTGGCTTTTTCACCGCAAAGCACTAATGCCACACCTAAGCCCAGAGCAAATACTATTATTTGTAAAATGTCGCCCGCCGCTAGTGCACCCACTGGGTTCTGGGGTACTAGGTTAAGCAAAGTTTCAATAAAGGTCGGTGCTTCTTCACTCGCAGCAGCAACGTCAGTTACAACCATATTAAGCCCTTTCCCTGGTTCAAATAGGAAGCCTAAGCCAAGACCAATAGTGATCGCTACAGCAGTCGTTCCTAAGTAAATAGTGACTGTCTTTATAGCTATACGACCCATTTTGCGAATGTCCTTCATTGAGGTCACGCCTACGATCAGCGAGAAAAACACTAGAGGCACAATTAGCATCTTAATGGCGTTGATAAAGAGTGTTCCGATTGGTTTTAATATTTCAGCATCGGGACCTAAGATCACACCGGCAACTATTCCTAATACCATGCCTATCAGGATTTTTTTCCAAAGTGAGAGTCGACCCCAAAAATTGGAACGGCCTTGTTTTATGTTTGCATTATTCATTATTGTTTCCTTCCATTTCATTAACTCTGTCCATAATATTTCCATTATTTAAATTGATATAATTAATACGTTTTTTTAAACATATTCCTTAGCCCAGTTAACACATTGCTGAGCAAGTATATCTAATGAGTCTAAACATTGATTTGGCATATCTTTCTCAAGTTGAGCTAATGCAATTGGAATTTCTGTACATCCTAATATCACTGCGTCAGCTTTCTGAAGTATCATGGCATTGAAAATAGGCTCTATTAACTTCGTACCATTTTCAATATTCCCAGATTTAACTTCATTAATTCCATTCATAACAGACGTTTGTTGTTCTTCATTAGGAATAAGAACATGAATGCCTTTGGCTTCCAAAGCTTCCTGATAGAGCTGAGTTTTGATTGTTGCATTAGTTGCTAATACCGCAATATTTTTATAACCAATATCACAAATTTTGTTCACTACGCTATCAATGATACTTATCGTATGAATGTTACTGTCTTGCGTTAATCTTCTATACCAAAAATGAGCAGTATTACATGGAATAACGATACAGTTGGCTCCGGCCACACTAAGCTCTTGAAAGCCATTTTTTAATTGTTCAAAAGGATCATTCTCTCCAGTCATGATAAAAGTCGTTCTATCTGGTACTTGAGGTATATTCCTTATAAGCATGGGTATATGCTCTTGGTCTGTTTTAGCAGGAGTAAGAGTAATCACTTTCTTCATAAATTCAGCTGTAGCTAAAGGTCCCATACCACCTAGCACGCCCAATATTTTATTCATTTTGAGAAACCAGAATATAAACGATAGGGACTAATCTATATGATTACTTGTCTTTTGATAAATGCTATTATCCTTAACCATATGCATAAATTGCATAATGTCAAAGGAAGTAGTTATGAATATTGAAAGTAAATGGCTAGAAGATTTTCTTATTCTTGCAGAAGTTAGAAGCTTTTCAAAAGCAGCACAAATCCGAAATATGACGCAGCCGGCATTTAGTCGTCGAATTCAATCACTCGAAGAAACAATAGGCTCGCAACTCATTGATAGAAGTAATGTGCCAATCAGCCTTACTCCTGTTGGTAGTGTATTCAGAACATCAGCTAGAAACTTAATGGGACAAATAACAGAGACGATAAACCATTTGAAGGGGCTATCAAATCTTGATGGAAGAGTAATCAAGGTTGCTGCGGCGCATTCACTAGCTAATAGTTTTGCCTCTAAATTGCATGACATTGCATCAGATATCATAGGATCTTCAATTTTGAATATTGAGGCTATCGATGTAGATCGTGCGATCGAAGCTTTGCAGGATGGTGAGTGTGACATATTGCTTTCATTTCATAATGAATTATTGAACCTACCACCCTACTTATCATTACTTATTGGTGAAGCAAAATTATTACCGGTATCCGCCTGCGACAATAAAGGTTTACCACTATATAAGTTTTCAGAAGAAAAGCCCTGTCCTTATTTATCGTATAGTCGCAATTCTTATATGGGTAGACAAATTGAAAAAGTTAGGTCGAAAGTAAATCTTAATATTGTGTTCTCTTCATCAATGACAGATTTGTTGAAACAACAGGTAATAAACGGAAAAGGTATTGCTTGGCTACCTGACTATGCTATAGAAAAGGAACTTGAAACAAAGCAACTAACAATTATTGGTAATTATGAGTTGGTCTTACCTATTTCTTTTTATGCATATCGCTATCAGGCCCGTTTACATGAGTCAGGAGAACGATTTTGGAATGAATTGGCAAAATTACAAGTAGGTGAATAGTGTCTTTAGAATTGAACCACCTATGTTATCCTGCTGGTGTATTTTAGCAGTTAATCTCTATTTGTAAGTGTTCTTATTTATTGGGGGGATTACCCTGCAACCTGAAACGTAATCAATATTTTTCTTACTTAAACAGAATATATTAGAGGAAATTTGATAACAGACCACTTTTATTTGACAGGATTATTACAGATCCTCAAAATAATTTTGAGTATTTGAGTATTTGAGTATTTGAGTATTTGAGTATTTGAGTATTTGAGTATTTGAGTATTTGAGTATTTGAGTATTTGAGTATTTGAGTATTTGAGTATTCGAGCGGAAAATAAAACTAGTTTTTTTCAAATAAATAAATTTACTGAACGACTTATTGGTGTCGATATCCATATTTTCTATCTAAGACAGGAGATGATGATTATCAAATAGGAGTAGATACATAAGAGATTAGACTAAATAAATATAGATATAATATCGCATATGTATACACGATTATGTAGATATAATATCGTATCTTTATACTCAGAGTTATATCCTGGGAGGCCTATAAATAAAGGCTTTGCGGATGCCCAATAAAAAGTGTAGACTACAGAAATGCGAAAGCCCACGCGGGAACGTGGGCTTTCTAGCATAGGGGTTAAGTTGTGTTGGGGAACACTTCTTAACAATGTTTTGAATGAGCAATTAAGCAGAAACAAAACGATCTAACCAGTCGCTATTGTAATGCTTACTTGCTATAAATACAAGTATTTAGACTGATGTCATTACAGTACGCAACTGTCCAAAATCCGTCATTAATCAACAATGACGTTCTAAAAGTAGCACCTCTAAAACGCTTCTATGAAAATATGCCTGCGTGGATGCCTATAAGTCTCGAAAAAGGCAAAGGGTTGACTGAGCCACTAGAAAAGAAAAACGCGCTTACAGACGGCAGGTTGATACAATTTAATGCTGCTAAATTAGTGCGTTATCTAGTTTTTGATGTTGATGAAATGCATCCGGATGATAATGCAGACTACGAACACAACTGTTTTTACAACTGGCACGTTGCAGGTTTACCACCACCACAAATAATAATTAAAAATAAAAAAAACGGCCATTGTCAGTATTTTTATGAGCTTAAAACGCCAGTTAGTACTAGCGATAAAAGTAATCAGAAAATTGTGTTTTGGCTGCACTCAATACGCAGAGCAATGACGTTAGAGCTTAATGCTGATAGCGCATACACTCACCACATATCACGCAATCCTTTCAACCCGATTGATCAGGAAGTCTTTTATAATTTAGTCAGGCCGTATAGCCTAGATGAGCTAACAAAAAACCTTGATTTATCGACGAAATACAGCATTCAAAAACCAGATGACTATATAGGACTTGGGCGCAATAACGATACGTTCCACACTGTGCGCTTTGATGCTTACTCTTATAAAAGTCGATGCAATACAGAGCAGCAGCTCTACAGCTTCGTGTTAGGACGCTGTAGAGCAGTAAACGCTGACTTATTTGCTAATAACATGTTGCCTGAAAACGAAGTCAAGACCATTGCAAAAAGCATTTCCGAATGGACATGGAAGTATTACACAGGTAAATCACGACATATTAGTAAGAAGTTGAGTAAAGAAAAAGCAAGAATTGGTAAAAAAGGTGGAAAGGCAACAGGAGCAGCCAAGAAAAAAAATAATGCACGTAAGAGAAAAAAGGCACTTGAATTAGTTGAGCAAGGTATATCAAAAGCAGAAGTAGCACGGCAGCTCAAAATTGCACGATCAACAGTAATCAGCTGGTGCAAAGATGCTGAGAAAAAGGCGGAAAATGACGACCTTCAAAACAGCATGTTTTTTGACACACTTTTTGACTAGAAAATTCGATAACCACGGTAGTTACAGAGCAAAAAAGTGTCGTGTAAGCTATCAGATAAAGACCGTAGGTCTTCCGCATGTGCTTTGGGCGGAGCGCAATGCACATGCGGTCTCTTTTAGTGTGTTGGTATTTGTTACCTGTTTCTTCTACTTTGTTATGCTTGTACAAAATCATCCTTTGGTAATGAAAATGATATTACCTTATTAACAAATAGTATGGAGTCAAAATCCCTGACTTTGCTCTGTCATTAATGTTGGCTGCTGATTGACCTGCCACCAAAGTTTTAGTGTTGCTCTGGCGTCTAGGTGCTTGATCTGCTCAACGTTCTCAACTTCTAGTCACAAGTGTTCCCCTCCAATAATAGGGGGTACCTTATAATAATCAAATTGTAGATAGTCGGGATCTTTAACTCTGCTCTGTCGCTAATGTCGGCTGTTGATTGATCTGCCTTTGAAGTCCTAACGTCTAGGCTGAACCGCCCCGGGATTGTAGAGAGTATTCAAGAGCTCTACGATGTCGACATCTCAAGCTCTCTTGTCTCAAGAGTCACCGATAATATATTAGAGGACATCACAGCTTGGCAGAACAGACCACTGAGCAGCATCTATCCTATCGTTTATTTGGACTGCATTGTCGTCAAAGTATGTCAAGACAAGCAGATCATCAACAAAGCCATTTACTTAGCTCTAGGCGTCAGTCTTATTGGTAAGAAAGAGCTGCTTGGTATGTGGCTCTCAGAGAATGAAGGCGCTAAGTTCTGGCTTAGCGTGCTCACTGAACTACAAAACCGCGGGGTGCAAGATATCCTCATTGCTTGTGCCGATGGTTTAAAGGGCTTCCCTGATGCTATCAACACGGTTTATCCTAAAGCACGGGTTCAGCTGTGTATCGTCCACATGGTGCGTTACTCAATGAAGTTTGTACCATGGACGGACAAAAGGCCGTAGCGGCTGATTTAAAGGCCATCTACGGCGCTGATACGCTTGAGATAGCAGAGGCTAATCTTGAGCACTTTGATGAGATGTGGGGTGATAAGTACCCGCACGTGGTCAAGTCTTGGCGCAATAACTGGGAGGACTTAACGGTGTTCTTCGGTTATCCTAAAGACATCAGAAAAGTGATTTATACCACCAGTGCTATCGAATCTTTAAACAGCGTAATTCGGACGGCGGTGAATAAGCGTAAGGTGTTTCCATCTGATCAAGCTGCTTTTAAAGTGGTGTACTTATCAACACAGCAGGCATCCAAAAAGTGGTCGATGCCGATCCGTAACTGGACGCCTGCTCCTTTATGATTATGTTTGATGATCGCATCAGTAAGCATTTAATCTAAATGGTAGTTACACAGAATTCGGGATGGTCTCAATATTTATTATAAACCTTCATTTATTCAGTGAGTCGATATTGTCATGGTTGATTCATAAGCTTAGTGTGAATAGAACGGGATTGACTTAGTTATTGTTAATAGGCCTCTATTACTAAGTTTAACTGATACTTTTAGTGTTAATTGTCTCTCGCATCTTTTCAATCTCTGCAGTCAATGAGCTACACTTTTCCTGTTCTGATTGATAGTTAACTGAAAGCTCATCATATTGCTCACTCAATGCAGTGTACTCTGTACTAAGCAAAGTTTTCTCATGATTTAACGTGTCGTGTTGCTTAATCAGTAGCTGATGATCTGCTTCAATCTTAGCTTGCTTTTGAGTAAGCTGCTCATTAATCCCTGATAACTTATCACGTTCAGCGATTATGGCCTTTAACTCTCCTTTCACTTCTGCTGTAAGATTCGTTATCTCGTTGCGCTCAATAACGACTGTCTTTAGCTCATCCTTAGTTGCTGTCAGTTCTGTTTGCAGACGCGCGATCTCTGCTTTATCGCTATTAGCAGTGGCTTCAAGCGTGGCCACCTTCGATATGTTGGCACTCAGCTCTTTTGACTGTTGATCAAAGCTGCTACGCAGGTCACCAAGTTGGGCCTGAGCTGCCACTGTTTTAGCTCGTTCAAGTTCTAGTTGGTGCTGAGTATCGCTGAGTGTCTGTGTCAGCACATCCCGTTCAGCAGTCACTTGAGCTGCGGTGATAGCGGCTGCCTCTGCGGTTGCCGTCACCTCGTCTAGTTGCACCAACAAATCAGCTTGCTCAATCTCTAAGGTCTTAACCGCCTCTTGCGCCTCGTCTGTCTCAGCTTGCGCCTTTGTCTTAATGCTTTCTAGAGCCTCACGCTCTTTTACCAGACGATCATTGGCAATATCAATAGCCGTCTGCCACATATCCGCACCAAGCGTTTGTAAGCGTTCAGCAATGCTACTTGGTAGCTCAACCTGTCTTAGCTGCTCTTCTTGTTGGTTATCCTGACGCCAAGACTTCATGGCTTCACTGATGGTCGTGAATGATCCACCACCCAGCGCCTTACGCACTTCGGCTAAAGTAGGTTTGATACCTTGTTCGTGCAGTTGATCAGCAATAGAATGAATTTGCTGTGTAGTAATGGCCATAATTATTGTCCTTAATTTTGTATGAGTAAATATGTAGCGTTTGTAGTATGTTGTATAATACAATATACAACATACTACAATATAAGGCTTAAAAAAACCTCAAGTAATCTTGAGGTCACAATCATTAGATTAGGGCTAACGATCAGTTAAGTACTCTTCTAGCGCATTACTATCATTTATTAATGATTAGCGCCTGTTTGCTTGGTTTTATCCTTAAATTTGGCAATGATACTGGCCTCAGTAAAGAACGCTTATGGTTTAATACTGCCACGGCTAACACCTGACCAGTCGGTGACTTCTGGAATGTCTGATAGATCAATGTCGTCATCATTAAGCGTTGCTAAATGCTCTAAATCTACTTGTTGCTTGGCCGTTAGTGGTGGTAGCTCGTCTATTTGATAGCTAACTTTGTTCACACTGGCTCCCTTTAATTTTTTTGACACGTCTAGCTGAGATAGATAATGCGTATAACCTCACCATTATCTATTTCTGTTTGCGTATGGGCTACCAATAGGACGGCGGTACCGTCTACTGTACCCAGCGCTTGCCACTGCTTTTCATCATTTTCATACCTGTCTTGCTGACGCAGGCATAAAAGGTCTAGAAAAACTCGGGCGGCTGCCTCAAATAATAAACGGTGCTTACGCTGATTGGTGTTTTTTTGTTCATCCCATTCAAATCTAATACTTATCTGTTCTCTCTGTCAGTATGCTCTTTATAGATTAGCAATTCATCTTGACTGACAGCTGATACTTTCTGGTATTCAAAAGATAGCGGTACTTGATTGGTTTGCGCCACTTGGGTCAAGAACAATTTAATCGCTTGAGACGGCGTTAGACCATAGCTTTCAAACACGGCAAAAGCATTTTCTTTTAGCTCTTGATCGAGCCTGATATTATAATTAGTTGTCGTCATGGCATTACAAATGGCTTATCTGTGTACATATAATATAAACCATTTGTATAGACAGTACCAGATTAATCACTCTTTTTTCTTTGCTATGATTTTTGCTTAGGGAACGTATAACCTACCGCCAGCAAATGCTTTTTATGGGTCTTTAAAAAAGCTTCATCTCTTAATTGAATGTGTAACCAGCTGATCACTTCTTGGGTACTTTTTCCTGAAGGCGCATAGCTACCAAATGGGGCATAGTTAGCCAATAGAGGCGCAAAACGGTCGATCTGTTTGACTGTTAAGGATGGTATATCTCTATTCTCATTATTCTGATTTAAGTCCTCCAGACTTTTTTTCTTGGTGGGCTTAGCTTTTACATTAAATTTTAGTCCTGTGACGGTACGACCACGTTTGACGTTTTCATAGGTGATTTTAATATCTGACTTTTCTGTTATTTCTTCAACGCTTGGGTTGATGACTCGACTTTTTAGGTTGTTAATACGTTCGTAAGATTTAGAAAGAGCTAGCTCCTCTCTAATTTCTTCAAGTGACATTGTCCACGAGCTCATTGCCTCATGTTTTTTGGCCAGATGGTATATATCTATTGAATATTCACCCTTCAGTTTAAGTACATCTTCTTTTTTATATTTAGTGAATGGATTATTTTCATCAAAAACCTTCAACATCAGTAGCACTTCATCTGTAAAACATAGAGACACATAGCCATCTTCATATATTGATCTGATGACCCACTGTACATTGACACGGCTACCGCGTTCATTTCTATAGCTAAAAAATCGCCTCATCATCGCTTCACTAGCATCTTTTAATTGAGTATAAGCAGAATCCACTTGAATGTTGCAAGCCTCTGCAAATGCTTTCGCGGTTATCTCTATAGTGTCTTTTTCAGTGGCATCTATCAAACGCACTACTGAACTAGCAAGCAACAGCAACCGTTTTTCATCAAGTGTCATTTCATAAAACGCTTGTAGAATACGATTTTGCATAACAACCCAATTTGCAGGGTATTTCTTCTCATATAAACCAACTTGGTTAGTCATATCTACGCCTTAATGCTCAAATCTATCTAATTGTAGCATGATACCTGCTGATTGTAGCTTTTAACCTAGCTGATTGTAGCTTTTAACCTAGCTGATTGTAGCATTAACCTAGCTGATTGTAGCTTTATAGATCTTGAAGCCCTTAATTGGTAAGGTCTGAGAGCGTCCTAAAAGTCTTTAAAAATCTTTAAAAGTAAAAAATATGTTTTTATATTAAATAATAGGAAAAAAGCTCAAGAACTGACGGATTTGAGATGATAATATGAGCGACCAATCACTTATAAAACTGATCAGTAGCTCAAAACGCTATGGTCAATTTACTCGGTATCAATCTTTATTCTCATAGTTCGGATTAAGCTTTGATCTTTGAAAATCTTCAAAAGCACGGTCAAAGATATTTTGAATGTCTTCATCTGTAATTCTGGCCAACGCTGTTTTCATACTCTCAGTATCAGTCTCATTTTTTGTAGATAACTCGTCTTCATTTTCAATAGTCATTATCGACACCTCTGTAAACACATCTTAAAGCATTGCTAAAACGCATAAAAAATACTCTTATATGCGTTCTACGCTCTGTTCGATATGATGGTAGCTAAAGTTATTTTAAGACGCTTAAAACGGCTGATAATCGCCTCCTAATCTTTATCTTTCGCTCATTAGCAGACGATCTAGCTGTAACGGTAATTTGGCGATTTCGAGTAGCTACTGTGATGATGAATAAACATCAAGCAATGAACCGTGGTCATTGTCATGATTGTCCTTAGGGGGCGTAAAGCTGCTTGGTGCTACCTGAGCTTTACTTTGTATTTTATTGGCAATTGCTTTCAAAAACTCACGGTGTTTTTTTAAACGAACGTAACTTTCATTATCATGTGCGTCTAAAAATATGGCTTGTAGCTCATGATTTTCATCATCGTCTAATGCGTTGGCCAACCATTCTCCCAACACCTGATGTGCCTCAAGCCTGTCCTGATTGATTTCTTTTTTGAGAGCCTGCAATTGCTTCATCTTATCTGCGAATAAATCGTCTGATATTATTGACATTACCTCATCCTTTTATAGTCAACTATGATAGAGTTGATCCTAGCAGCGTAGACATAGGGATGCAAGGTAGTAAAATACACAAGGCCACATCTTTTTGTGGGCGCAGTAGTATTTTAACCCTCTGTTAAGAGCGAACTTAGGAGTTTATATAAAAAAGACCCACAAGGGGTACTATTTTTTTACATAAACTCCGTCGTTCGGCAGGGGGCGAACCCCCTACAACCCCCAAAAAATCATCTCTCAATATTGGGTTTTTTTGCTATGAATAATAAAGGGTTTCATCTGTCGGTTAGCGCCGTTAGTAAGGCGAAAAATCATAGCGTGGTGGCAAAGTCGGCTTATAATTCTGGTTCAAAACTGGTTGATGAACAGTCAGGAGTCGTCCACGATTACACCAGTAAAGCTAAAGACAAAATCTTAAATTTAGTGGACAGTGATGGTACTAAATACACGCAAGTTATTGAGAAAAATGTGGTGCATACGGCGTTGATAACGCCAACTCTTGCTGGGGATCTAGCAGTGACACGTGAGGGTTTTTGGAATGATATCGAACGCATTGAGACTCGTAAAAACGCTCAATTGGGTACTGAGATTGATGTGATGTTTCCTGATGGGATCACCGCTGATCAGCGTATAGTTTTGGCCGAGCGCTACGCTCAAACCTTATCTGATCGCTATAACGTGCTTGTCGATGTGGCCATTCATCGGCCCCACAGTCACGAGAAACATGTGGGGGAGGTTGAAGTGGTTGAGCTGACCAGTCGTAACTTTCATGCCCATATTTTACTCTCAAGCCGTGAGATAGTAGCGGATGTTGAGGGTTATGCTTTATCAGCACGCAAGAATTGGTTGCAGTGGTCAACGGAGGAGCGGTTATCTAAGGGGTTAAACGGACGCGGCGATGAGCTTAAATATCAACGCACCCTTTGGGCGGATATGGCCAATGAGCTACTGCCTAAGAATAAAACCATTAGTGAGAAATCCTACCGTGAGCTGGGCATCAGTCGTTTACCAAAAATGAAACTGGGCAAATCATTATATAAGGATATTCTCAAAGGCAATCGTTCAGTGATTCATGAGTACAACGAGACGATTGATGAGATCAATGCTTACATTGAAAAAAATGGTTTAGTAATTGAGTACGACGACAAGGGACGTATTGACCTAGAAAGCAATGAACAAGAGGTTAACGGCGTCACAATACATTATAAAAAGCGTAAACCCTTTGCGCGAATTGAGCTCAGTAACATCCGCTTTGTAGATCCTGCCGCTAAACTTGAACCCGCTATTCCTAAAAATAACAGTCAGACGCATAGTGATGCGGCCAATGATCACGCACTTGATGAGCTTTTAGCAATCTCAGCCAACTTTGTGAGTCAAAAAAAGATGGTACGCAGCGCCTTATTTTCAACCATTGATGCGCTGCATGAAGAGTTAGCGCACCAGTCTAAACAGATTATTACCATTGATAAAGACATTAAGAGTACCCAGCGGTTCGCCGAGGAGGTGGGACAGGATTTTAGTGAGCCCCGCCAAAAAATGATTGAGCTTGCCGGGCAGATAAGCACAAAAGAGCAAAGTGAGGCACTAAAGGCGGCTTTAGCGTTGGTTGAGGAGTTTAGACAAGATGATACCCTACAAACGCGCCGCGCCGTTACAAGTCTTGAGAAGCAACTGTCACAGATTGATAAAATAGTGCTGAATAATAAAGCGATGCTAGAAAAGCTGATCCCGCTTAATAATGAAGTCATTGCTGACTACAAAGGGTTGAAGGCCACGCTAAAACCCTTTGCCGCAAAGCTGAATAAACTGGCGACTGGCTTTAAAGCTCTTGATGAGATTGATATTGAAAAATCCGACTTATCCTTACAGTGGGATCAAGCGTTTGCGGATCTACAAGAGATAGATATCACCAATAACATGGATACTTATCATAAGTTTGCTGCATTTGCAGATCTGGACGTTGAGCGCTTTAAGTACCTTGAAAAAGAACGTGAGGCGCTCAGTACGTTAAAAGCGGTAGAGATAGACGCGGATGCTGACACTCGTTTGACGGCCTTGGCTGCCGATATTAAAGCGTTTAAGACTGCCAATGATAACGACATCAAACAGTTAAAGCAGCAAATTAATACCAGTCAGAAAACCTATCAGCGCCTATCGCCGTTTTATGAGCAGCGTATCGATTTGCTTGATCAAAGTGAGGCAGTAATCGTGCAAGATAATGATTTATACGATGAAATTACTCAAACCAAGACCACTCAACTAAATGCAGATCGGCTTGAGGACTGGCGCAACCGTACGATGGCTCTGCATCAGCGCCTCATTAACGATCATGAACAGGCACTGCTTAAGGAAGAAGCTGAGCGCGCACGAGAGGAGGCTTTGATCAGGCGGCGAGAAACCTTACAACAGAGGCGGCAGCAGGCATCTCTTAAGCGTCAGCGAATCAATGAGACCAAAGCATATCGAGATCGATTTGACAATTTAGTGGTACGGGTGCGTAACCGCGTTAATACCCTTGATTTTAAGGCCGTTGATGCACCGATCGAAGTGATCAACGCGGCTGAGGCGGTTGCCGCACAAGCATTTATATTCACTACTCTAAAACACACTGACAGCTTTACGACACTACAAAAAAGTTTACGAGACACCGATGCTAAAAAAATTGCAACGCAGGTGCAGAAGGCAGCAACGACGCTATGGCAACAGCTTGAGCGCTTGCCTGACAATCAAGATAAGGTCGAGGTGTTAACGAAAATCAATGAGCGCTTTGAGCACGTTCCTGCTATCACCATAGATGGGGCAACGCTCACGCAAACTGTGACAGATCACCTGCAAAAAACGAAGAACGCCATCCAAGCGCATGAACAAGCACAAACACGCCGCTACTCCTCACCACGCCCATTTTAGGCGGCATTATAATAATGAGTACCCCATGAATAAAGACAATAGCAATGAGCAAGACATACACGATCAACTTGTTAACCTAGTGACTTCATTGACTCCGGTCATTGGGGCCTTGCGTGAGCTGATTAAGCGAGCCGATGATGCGGTAGCGAGGCGGCTTGATCGCTCTCTTAGCCATATTGATGCCAAGATAGAGGAGATGACTGCCGTTACTCAAAAGCTGGATGATAGCGCAAGCAGTGCCTCAGAAGCATTGAGTCAGTATCAGAATCTGGTGTTAGAACAGCTCCAAGCAGCAGTCACGGCCTTTACTGACAATGAGATGCCGCGTCGTTATGATGACAAAATAGCGGGCATCATCACCGATATGAAACAGCAGATTGATACGGCTGTAAAGTCGGTCGTCACTGCTAAAAACGACAGCATAGAGGTACAAGTGAGTACCATGCAAGGGGTTGCTGATAAACTTAGCGAAAGCGCGGACAATCTAGCCCTATTCACCAGTCAGTACCAAGCTGGTCATAAGCAGATTATTGAAGATATTGAGACCTTTGAGACCACCACTAAAACGCGGATTGAGCAGGTTGAGGGTAGAGCTAGTAAAGACTTGGATAAAATTCATAAGTCCATTGAGACTATGAGTATTAAAAGGATTGCAGCCGCTGTCGCCGCGGGTACGATGGCTGTGATGATAAGTTTGGTGGCCCTGGTATTTTGGTATGTGCCAAGCTTTGATGAGATTGCAGAGATGAGATACCAGCAAGCAGAGCTACAGCGCGGCATCGATGAGCTTGAAACGGGGTGGAAGCAGGCATTTGATAACGCTCAAAGTCAGCAGATTATTTTGGCTTGTGATGTTGATGAAGCGCAGCCTGATGCAATCAGCTGGTGCGTTAGAGCAGACAGTAAAAGTGTTTTGAGAGATGAGAGAGGCTTTGTTTATTATAAAATAGCTGGGGTGCCGCGTGCAGAGCCGACTGAGTAAAGACGTATGGTAATAGTGAGCTATATTGCCCAAAAGTGCGTCTTCTGAAACATATAAGACTGAAAAAAGGCTTGTTTGACTGTCATTATCTTTGTCTATATCAAAAAGCCAGATAATGACACTTTATCTGGCTTTAAGGATTATTGTTTCTTGTTAAACAAGAAGTCTGTAAATATAAGCTAAAGCCATTACGCTGCTTGGTCAGTGTGAGCTGTGACCAACTCTATAAAAGCAGTTTCAAGGGTGCTTAACGCATGATCGTCAACGATAAGACCGTCATCTAGCTGTCGTTGCACCCAGACATAAACCGCTTCATCATTATAAAGAATGGGGTCAACACCAAGTAGGGTTGCCAGCTGTACGCCTTGCTGTATTTGTAAGCTTAATAACAGCTGAGAGGCTAACGTTTTAGTCTGTTCACTAAACCATGTGCAGCTATTGAGCCGAGATAGATTGTTATTCATTGGTATTCTCCTATAGACCATTATATATATATAATAAATAAAATGACTTACTACAGGTCAAATTATACCTATATTTTAATCTATTGCAAGAGAAAATAACCTTCTGTAGGTCTTTTTATTCGTTTAAAGACAACCACAGCTCATGACAACGTTATTTATGCTGGTGACTCACTGCTGTCCTCGTTTATGATTTCGTATAAATCACCAACATTGATTCTAAGATAAGTACATAAAGACTCGATGACATCTAGATCAACGCGGGTGGCTTCTTCATGATACATGCGAGTAATAGTGCCACGATTGATGCCAGTATCTCTTGCAACATCGGCAATTTTAAGGCGTCTTTCGCCCATGATGGTCGATAAGTGACACTTCACCATAATGGTTTCCTCATTAACGATTTGTGGTTTTTGATTGGTGAGCGGATTATAACGAATATGAGCGGCTAACGTATTCCTTTTAGTAGCTCAAATTAATATCCAATGGCGGCAATTTACCTAGTAGTAGGCAGATTATTATGCTGTCTTTAATACAGAACGTCTATCATGATGGATGTACGCTAGTTAGAGAAGACGATGCTATTTTTACTATAAAATATTGCTATTAATAGTAATGTGACGTATATTTTTAGCTATACTTATATACTTATATACTTATATACTTATATACTTATATACTTATATACTTATATACTTATATACTTATATACTTATATACTTATATACTTATATACTTATATACTTATATACTTA
>NZ_NRGY01000003.1:0-370985 GCF_002285555.1 Psychrobacter sp. JB193 | reverse complement strand
GTATTTGAGTATTTGAGTATTTGAGTATTTGAGTATTTGAGTATTTGAGTATTTGCTTAGCTATAACAGCTATCAACTAACGCGAGCACTTAGATGTAGCTTGTATTTCAGAATAACTACGCCCAGATTTCAGAAGGCTAGCGATAATCTTACGCTTCTCGGTATCTTTCCTACGTCCCGAATACTTACTTTCTACCTTAGCACGAGAAATACCTTACATCTGACGGTTACGTCGATCTTCATAGTCCTTTCTAGCAATAGCAGCGAGCATATAAAGCATCATCGAATTGATGGCTTGTAATACGCTGCTCATAAATTCAATGCTGCTATCAGATTGACGCGTTATATAAGAGGTCGGTAGCTCTTCTGATTGAACCGCCCCGGTATTGTCGGAGGCTCAACATTCTGAGAGAATACGACAATGAAAACACGAAACTACACTCCTGAGATTAAAGACCGCGCCGTTCGCATGCTGATTGAAGCATTAAGCGACTATCCCTCCACCTGGTCAGCTATTCAAGCAATTGCACCTAAGATTGGCTGTACGCCTGAAACTCTACGCTCGTGGCATAAGAAGCACATCGATCAAACCATTCCTGCAAATGTGCAAGCTCAAAGTCAAGAGCAGCGTATTAAGGATCTCGAGCGCGAAAATAGAGAGCTTAAGCAAGCCAATGAGATCATCAGGAAAGCTGCTGCTTTTTTCGCCCAGGCGGAGCTCGACCGTCCACCCAGATAATGGTTCAGTTTATTGATGACTATAGAGGTAGTTATGGGGTCGAGCTGATTTGTAGAGTACTACCGATTGCCCCGTCAACTTATTATCGTGCTCAAGACTTAAGCGACAACCCACACAAGCGTTCACTGCGCAGTCAGCATGATGACTATTATCTCAGAGAGATTAAACGCATCTGGCAGGACAGCAAATGCCGTTACGGTGCGCGTAAAGTATGGCAGCAGATGAAAGCTGACGGATTAAAGGTTGCTCGGTGTACCATAGAGCGATTAATGAAGCAGTATGGTATGCAAGGCGTTTGGCGTGGTAAGGGTAAGATGACCACCACCAGCCGTGATAACCAAAAACGCGCTGATGACTTGGTCAATCGTAACTTTAATGCCCGTCGTCCTAACCAGCTGTGGGTTGCAGATTTTACCTATATCAAGACGACAAGCGGCTGGGTCTATACCGCTTTTATTATTGATGTGTTCGCTCGTGCCATTGTGGGCTGGAAAGTATCCAATCGCATGAACACCGATATGGTGATGGCGGCTTTAAATCAAGCAATAGCAGATAGAAACCATCCCAAAGATGTCATTCATCACAGTGATCGAGGGGTTCAGTACTTATCCATTCGCTATACTGATAAAATGACGGATTCTGGCGTGATTGCCTCTGTTGGTACAACAGGCGACTCTTATGACAACGCATTGGCTGAAACGGTCAATGGGCTTTATAAGTCTGAGGTGATTCCATTATTTAAAGCAAAACTGGACTGGTGTGAACGATGTTGAACTGGCAACCCTTGAGTGGGTGGACTGGTTTAATAAAACCCGTTTGCATAGCACGATTGGATATGTGTCACCCTTTGAGTTTGAAAAGCGGTATTATGATAATTTAATCCTGTCAGTTATTGCTGCCTGACTCAAGTAAATCAGCCTCCGATAAAGTCGGGGCGGTTCAGAGACCTTTTTATTTAAGTTAAGCCACTTGACCTAACAGGTTAATCTTATCATAGTACATTGCTTCAAACTCAAAAGGCGATACATAGCCCAATGCACTGTGTATACGCTTTTTATTGAACCAATCTACCCAATTCAATGTCGCAAGTTGTACATTCGCTAAACCTTGCAAATCTGCTTTCAAATATTCAATCACCTCTGTTTTGTATAACCTATGCCCTGTTACAGCCAAAGCATTATCAAGGCCTAGTTATATATTTTTTCTTATGTTATCAAGCCAAGCTTGCATACTTGGTGTAAGCAAGCGATGACGGCGCCAAGCCATGACAAGCTCCCATTTTAACTGAGGTTGGGTTAGTGGCAAGCAGACTAATCCTGTTAAATCCAACTTTTGAGTATAATATTGAGGCAAAAGAGTCACACCCATATCCTGTTTTACCATGTCAAGAAGCAAGTGCCACTGATTGGTTTGGCAAATAATATTAGGTTCAAAACCTAGTGATTGACAGTTTTCTATAATCATTGGAGTAAATGATGAATTGGAGGTAAATAAAATTAGGGGTGCATTTGATAGTGATTTAAGTGTTACCTTCGTTTTTCGCTTACCCATACGGTTTTTATTTGCTACGACCACCACTGGATAGCAACATATCGACGAGTAGTCAAAATTATCGTCAATCGGCTTCATCAATGTTGCCACATCAAGTTGCCCCTCTAGAAGGGCCTGCTTAAGTGACTCAGCACCATCTTCGATAAGTGAGGTTTCTATACTAGGATGCATTTGGTAAAAGTTAAAAATAGCTTTGCTTAGTATTTCACTGCCTAACGGTGAAATCCCTAGACGCAACTTACCACCTATTAATTGCTGATAATCTACTACTGTTTGTTCAAGATTATCTGCCTTTTGTAAGATATCCACTGCTTGAATATAGAGGTGTTCGCCAATTTCCGTTAAATTAACTAGCCGCTTTTTTCTATGAGTCAACGGCTTATCAAACAGAGCTACGCCTAAATATTCTTCAAGGTTACTGATGGATTTGGTAACGGTGGGTTGAGTTAAATTGAGTTGGATACTGGCTTGAAGAAACCCACCTGTTTTTACGACTGTCACAAAGCAGCGTAATTGCTTGAAAGTTATCATAAATAATAGACCACATTTAAGAGAAAGAACGAAATTTATTATAGAAATTGGGAATAAAAATAAAAATATAATTCATAATTTATGACTATAGTATTTTTATAATAAGTAGTCTCTAATCAACAAACAACAATTATTATGCGTAATCCTAATATTCGCTTATCCCTATCTTTTGTAGATGAAAAAAAACTTACACTTCAAAAGTTCTATCGCCAATCATGGCTTCATGTCCTTATGCAATGCGCTATTATCGCAGCTGTCTGGTATTGTGCTGAGATATTGGTTGAATTATTGCATTTACCCGTATCCTCAGGCGTCTTAGGAATGTTTTTAATGCTGATATTATTAATGAGTGGTGCTATTAAGGTTAACTGGGTCAGACTGGGTGCAAAATTTGTTTTGGGTGAATTAGTATTAATGTTTATCCCGCTTATGATGTCAATACTTCAATATAAGGCGCTGTTTGTTAGTAAAGGATGGCAATTAATGCTGACAATTATCTTGAGTACCGCGATGGTGATGTTAAGCTCAGCATTAACCTTTATCATGGGGCGCCGTTTGCAACGTAGATTGTATCGTCATCAGATTCATAAAGCCCAATTAAACCTAAAAAATGATAATAATGCGTGAGGATTTGCGATGAATACTTGGTCAATCCTTTGTCTCATTTGGACATTAGCTGCCTATTATATGGCTAAAGTAATCTATGTGCGCTATCGAAAATCTTGGCTAAACCCAGCTATCACGGTTCCAGTAATAACGCTTTCATTAATGATTATCTTTAATATCTCTTATGATACTTATTGGAAAGATACAGCTTGGATTGTGCAGTTACTTGCCCCCGCAACGGTTGCGTTTGCTATACCTATTTATGAATATCGTCGTTTAATACGTCGACATGCTTTGGCTTTGACCGCTTCCATAACTGTCGGGATGGTGGTGGGAGTCTTAAGCATATACCTATTCACTGGTTTGTTCCACTTTGATAAGACCTTGACCTATAGCTTGATGGCCCGTTCAATATCGACACCATTTGCGTTAGACTTATCTGAAAAAATTCACGGATCTTCCTCTTTAGTCTCATTGTTTACTTTGATTACAGGGATGGTGGGAATGATTTTAGGGGATATGATTTTGACTTTTTTTCGTATTCGCTCCCATCTTGCAAATGGAATCGCATTTGGTAATGCATCACACGGTTTTGGTACAGCCCGGGCAAGTCAGCGCAATGAGGACGAGGGCGTTATAGCTAGTTTAACAATGATTTTAGCGGGATTGTTTATGGTATTCTTAGGCCCTTCATTAATACATGGCGTAATGTTATTTGGGCAAGTTTAAACAAATATATATAGAGACCCTAATCTATATTAAGAATAGATATGATAACAGCCATTATCACTAACAGATAAACAATAAAAAAACGTATGAATTTCCGTTTTCTTTCTAAAGTTAATTCGACTTTAACTAAATGTAATGAGCTTTATTCCTTTTAAATTTCAACCTATTAACTTATCTTATTTAAGATCAAATAAAAATAAATGACTGAACCGCTCCGACATAGTCGGGGCGGTTCAGGTTTTGCGAATGCAAGGTTTGAAACGGATATAGAGGAAGGGCTAGATGTGTTAGAGGAATATTATCCTGAACAAGAGCGAAGCTTTTTGGTAGAGCAACAAGCTTCGCATGAAGGGGTTGTGCAGGATATTCAGCAGGGATTGCAGCAGAGTATCAGAGCTGTGAATTGAGCACAGTTGAATTACCTAGTGAGCTTGGTAAGTCAATTAATGGATTCTGAACAAGTTGGCTAGTCACTAATTGAGGGGAGCTTGGGCTCCCTTATTTTAGAAGTTTTCTAGTACAATTTTGCCTTTTGACTTGCCTGATTCAAGTAACTTATGCGCCTTCTCCAAGTTTGAAGCGTTAATTTTGCCTAGATTTTGGTTGAGGGTACTTCTAATTTTTTGCTGGTCAACTAATTGGGCAGCCTGTTGCAAGAGATCACCTTGCTTTTCAATATCATCGGTTTCATACATTGAACGGGTGAACATCAACTCCCAATGGATAGAAATAGATTTAGTCTTAAACGGCATAATATCAAATGTTTTTGGATCATCGATCAATCCAAGCTTGCCTTGTGGTGCAATCAGAGAAACTATTTGCTTGATATATGTTTCTGTATGATTTGTAGAGAATACGTATTTTGGTTTTGCAATGCCTAGTGTCTCGATTTGTGCATTTAAATCTTTGCTATGATCAATGACATGGTCGGCACCAAGTGATTCCACCCAAGATTTCGTTTCTTCACGTGAAGCTGTTGCTATAACGGTCAGATTTGTTTTTGCTTTTAGGAGTTGGATAGCGATTGATCCTACACCACCTGCACCACCAATAATTAAAATACTGCCAACTTCTGTTTCTGAAATTTGAAACCGATCAAACAGCATTTCCCATGCCGTTATTGCAGTTAATGGCAATGCTGCTGCTTCTGCATTAGATACTGTAATTGGTTTAAGACTGATAATTCGTTCATCGACTGCTTGATACTCAGCATTACTACCATCTCGGGTTAAATCGCCAGCATACCAAACAGAATCTCCTACTTTAAACGAGGTAACTTTTGAGCCAACTTCAATAATTTCCCCAACGGCATCCCAACCTAAAATACGATTATTTGCTTCAGACGAATTTTTTCTCACTTTGGTATCAACTGGGTTCACAGAGATTGCCTGAACTTTTACCAGTACATCACGCTCCTTAAGCTTAGGCTTCGCTTTTTCAATATCTACCAATGAATTTTTAAAATCATCATGGTTATTTATAACATACGATACGGCTTTCATAGATTTGTCCTCAACTTTAAAAAAATATAGTAAAAATGGGAGCGAAGTGCTCCCATTTTATGTTATTCAATAATTAAAACTCTTGGCTCGTTGGGCGCAAAACAATTTCATTAATATCTACATCCGCAGGCTGTTCAATTGCATAAGCAATTGCTCGAGCGACTGAGTCAGCTGGTATGGCTTGTTTGTAGAAATCAGTAACAAACTCTGAACTTTCTTTATGAGAAGAACCGAATTTTAGTTCTGACTCAATTGCACCAGGCTCAATAGTAGTCGTTCTAATTGTTTCCCCAACTTCATGACGAAGGCCTTCAGAGATGGCTCTTACAGCAAACTTAGTACCGCTATAAACAGTACCTCCTGGACTAAATACTTTTAACCCTGCAACAGATGAGAGATTAATAAAGTGTCCAAAGTTTTGTTTTTGGAAAACAGGTAGGGTAGCTGCTATACCATAAAGAACACCTTTAATATTAATGTCGATCATACGATCCCATTCATCAACTTTTAGCTCACTTAATGGTGCAATAGACATCAATCCAGCATTGTTTACCAATACATCGATTTGACCAAATGCGCTTAATGCCTTTTCAATAAGTGCTTGTACTTCATGTGGTTTGGTTATATCCATACCAATAAATTCAGCTTGACCACCTTCAGCACGAATGTCGTGAACAATAACCTCTAATTTTTCAGTACGTCTAGCACCAATTACAACCTTTGCACCTTTTTTAGCAAGTAAGCGAGCAGTAGCTTCACCTAAACCACTACTTGCACCAGTGATAACAATAACTTTATTTTCTATATTATTCATACAAGTAACCTTCAACCTATCTGTCAATCATATTTGAGGGTTAAGTATTACAGCCTTGCTAGGTATAATAAATGAATAATATTATCTTTCAGAATTCCTATTTACGGAATAATTACTATAACACAGGATTGGACATGCAGAACAAATTGGAAATGATGCGTATCTTTTGTGTCGCAGCAGAGTCTCGAAATTTTAAAGAGGCAGCAACTCAACTGGGTATTTCCCCACAGGTAGTGACACGGGCAATAAAAGAGCTAGAAGAGCAGCGCGGAGAGATTTTGTTTTACAGGAGTACTCGACAAATTAAAATTACCGCTGATGGTGAGCGTCTGGCAAAGCAAGCACGTCTTGCGGTGGAATCGATCGATGCTTTGCTTGTAAAAGACACCAAGGAAAAACGAGATGAAATGCGTGGGACTGTCCGTATTACTGTGTCGTCTGTGTTAGGGCGTAAAGTGGTAGTACCTGCACTAGCAGAATTTGCCACACGTTATCCAGATATTGTCGTGGATTGTGTGCTAACAGATTCACACTCGGATGTGATCGATGAGCGGATAGATATCGGGATCAGATTTGGATTTTTGCCGGACAATCGATATGTGGCAAGGGAATTGGCTAAAGTGAAATTTTATTCTGTGGGTACGCCAGAGTTAATTGATAAGGTTGGAATGCCCAAAAAAATTATTGACCTTGATAAATACCCTCTAACAGCACTAGTCGATCATAAAACAGGGCGTTACTGGCCATGGACATTCACCGAAAGTCGAAGCTTTACGCCATCAAAGCCCCGTTTTATTACAGATGATCTAGAAGCTGAATTTCAAGCTATTCTCGCTGGAGTTGGATTCGGACACATGCCTGGATTTCTAGTTTTGCCGTGGCTTAGGAGTGGTAAGCTCATTCAGATACTTCATGAGGAAACCTCTCCCGTTTGGCGCCTGTATTTATATCGTCCACAGCGGGGCCCGACACCTTTGCGAATCCGAGCATTGTTTGATTACTTAGTGGAAGTGCTGGGCCATATAGAAACCTGAATCAGATAAGACCATCATGTATTTAGAGTAACTACAATTTTTCCTATTTGCTGATTTGATTCAAGATAGCGCTGAGCGTCATGCATGTCCTCAAAGTTAAAGCAACGGTCGATCACTGGACGAAGATATCCTGCACCTATACTGCTAAGAATAAATCGTCTGGCTTGCTCCCTTAGAACAGGGTCATGGAGAACCTCAAGGAACAAAAAACCTCGCATGGTTAAGCTCTTGCGTAATGCAACTTTAAGGGGAAATGGTGTGTTCTCCGGGCTAAGTGCACCATGCATAACCATAGTTCCTCCTACAGACATCGCTTTTGCAATCTGTTCAATATGTGGCCCTCCTACAGCATCGAAGGCGACATCAAGATGTTCTCCACCTAAACGTAAAACAAGGGCCTCATACAAATCGGGTTCATCTTCACTGGCTATAACATTTTTAACACCGAGATCCAGTAAACGTTGCTTTTTCTCTATCGTCTGTGTACTTGCAATGACCTTAGCACCCGCTGCTTCAGCTATCTGTATCGCAGCTAGTCCTACGCTACTTGAAGCTGCTGTGATCAAGATCGTTTTTCCTTTCGATAATCCACCAGCATGGATTACACCACCCCAAGCCGTCAAATACTGCATCCAGATTGAAGAAGCTTCTTCCCAGCTTAAACTATCGGGTTTGTGAACTAAAAAATTTTCTGGAATCAGAAGCTTGTCCGCATATGTCCCATATTTGGCTAGATTGTCAGTCGGAAGAATCGATACTGCATCTCCTGGAGAAAATTGGCGTACACCTTCACCTATCGCAAGAACTATGCCTGCTCCCTCATATCCCAGACGAGAAGGGAATACTGCCTTTTGAATATAAGTACCACGCCGAAACATTACATCGGCCCGGTTGAGTCCGATCGTTTTCATCTGTATTAGAACTTCTCCTGCGGCTGGTAAAGCAACAGGAAGTGTTTCTAATGTCAGGACATCTGTATCTCCAATACAATTGAAGCGCCAAGTCTTGGCCTGAAGTGCGTTAAATGACATCGATAACTACCTTAATATTAGCAGAGCGATCTTGAACAGCATCATGAGCCTCAATCGCTTGGTCTAGAGTAAAATGACGAGGATCAACAATAGCACGCAGTTTACCTTCCTCAACGAGACGAGTCGCGGTCTTAAGGACATCACCATGATGAGAACGGCGATTGCCTGTTAACGTCGGCATTAGGACGAATACGCCAGACAGTGTGGCACACCGTAGAGATGAACTCGCTAAATTATGATTGCCAAATGCAGCACAGCTGGTGATGTGGCCATAGTGAGTCGTCATGGAAAGTGAAGCTTCGAGTACTGGACCACCCACAGTGTCGTAAACAATGTTAAAACCTTGACCCTCAGGGCTTGCAGCAATAATGTCATCGGAAGATGCTGTTGTGTAATCGAGAGGTGTTGCACCGAGTTCTGAAATCAGTGATTGATCAGCTGTACGACCAGTCGCCCAAACATTTGCATCAAGTGCTTTTGCAAGCTGAACCACCATATAACCAACGCCACCAGCACCGCCTTGAACCAGTACAGTTTGCCCTGGTTGGACCTTCGCATTATCCACTAAACCTTCCCAAGCGGTGAGGAACGTCAATGGTAGTACTGCTGCCTCGCGCATAGAGATATTCCGTGGCTTTAATGCGATCAGATCAGCATCTGCTACAACATATTCTGCTAAAGATCCTTGAAGACCACGGACGCCACCAATCAGACCGTAAACTTCATCTCCGACGTTGAAGTGGGTGACACCTTCACCAACAGCAGTTACAACCCCAGCCATATCCGTTCCCAACACGGCAGGAAGCTCTGGCATAGCATATGGTGCTTCACCAAGACGAATTTTATAATCAATAGGGTTTACACCACTAGCATGAATACGTACTAGAACTTGCCCAGCCTCTGGTTGAGGTATAGGGAGTTCTACACGTTTAAATTCATGATCGCCAAAATTTTCTAGGATAAGCGCATTCATCATCTTATTCATAGTTGTTCCTTATTCTTAACTGAGGGATGATATGCACAGTACCAAAATAAATTAATCCAATAAATGATATTTATAGGATTTAATAATTCCTAAATAATAAATAATAAATATCATCCGCTTACTAAAGATATGCTTTGTTGCACAAAACTATTTCTAAGGCTTATGCCACAATATAATTTTCAAATGAATAATCCTGCACCTAAAATTTATCGTACAACCAATTGGTCTTTATATAACAGAGCTTTCATTAATTGGGGGGGGGAGTATGTCAGAAGTTTAATTTTATAAGTTATTGTAAAGATTCGGAAAGTTAATTATGGCATCCAGTTGCAGAGCCAATAGTGACTTCATTTAATCTCAGCATACTTTTTGAAACACTACCTAAATTTTTAAGGTTTATAAAAAATATTGCTTTTTTTATACTATGGGGTACTATAGTATTAATACTAGCAAATAAGGAGGTCTGATGCCTAATCAGGTTGAAGACAAAAAAAAGATTCTTCTACGTGTCAGAAAGATCAAAGGTCAGACGCAAGCGATTGAAAAAGCGTTAGAAGACAATGTGGAATGTGGTGCAATTCTGCAACAAATATGCTCTGTGCGTGGTGCTATTAATGGTTTAATGAATGAGATGTTGGAGGTTCATTTAAAGGACACTTTAGTATCAGGTGAAACCACAGAACAACAACGAAAAGAAGAACTGGCTGAAATCGCCAAGATTCTAAAATCATATTTAAAATAGATCTGTATAAGGAATTATTCCATGAAGTCACGTGCTGCTGTTGCGTTTGGTCCTGGTAAACCTCTTCAAATTGTTGAAGTTGATGTTGCACCACCGAAGAAAGGTGAAGTATTAATCAAGATCTCCCATACCGGTGTGTGTCATACAGATGCATTTACTTTGTCTGGCGATGATCCTGAAGGTGTTTTTCCGGCTATTCTCGGGCATGAAGGTGCTGGTGTTGTAGTCGAGGTTGGTGAAGGCGTGACTAGCGTCAAACCAGGTGATCATGTCATTCCACTTTACACCGCTGAATGTGGCGAGTGCGTATTCTGTAAATCTGGAAAATCGAACTTGTGTATTGCCGTTCGCGAAACTCAAGGTAGAGGCGTAATGCCAGATGGTACCACTCGTTTTTCCTACAATGGTCAACCGATTTACCACTATATGGGCTGCTCAACGTTCAGTGAATACACTGTAGTGGCAGAAGTATCATTGGCTAAAATCAATCCTGAAGCCAATCACGAACATGTCTGCTTACTGGGTTGTGGGGTAACAACGGGTATCGGTGCAGTACATAACACGGCTAAAGTACAAGAAGGTGATAGTGTTGCGGTCTTTGGTTTAGGTGGTATTGGTTTGGCAGTCGTACAAGCCGCACGTCAAGCTAAAGCAGGGCGTATTATTGTGGTTGACATGAATCCAGATAAATTTGCGCTGGCAAAAGAGTTTGGTGCAACGGACTTCTTGAACCCTAAAGATTACGATAAACCAATCCAGCAAGTAATTGTCGAAATGACTGGCTGGGGTGTAGATCATTCATTTGAATGTATTGGTAACGTGAATGTGATGCGTTCAGCCCTTGAAAGTGCACACCGTGGCTGGGGACAATCGGTAATTATTGGTGTAGCTGGCGCAGGTCAAGAAATCTCTACCCGTCCATTCCAACTGGTTACTGGTCGTAAATGGCTAGGTTCTGCCTTTGGTGGCGTAAAAGGTCGTACGCAACTTCCAGGAATGGTTGAAGATGCCATGAAAGGTAAAATTCAATTAGAACCATTTGTGACACATACGATGGGCTTGGATCAGATCAATGAAGCCTTTGATCTGATGCATGAAGGTAAGTCAATTCGTACTGTAATTCATTACGATTAATTGCGTCAGACCTTATCCTTTTCCATGCATGTGCATCCATGAATGGCATGCATGGAATCCTCTAAAACGGTGCATTATCTGTAAAACCGATCTATCTGTGTAGGCATCGTGTATACGTTCAATAAACCTGCCTACATTTTAATTCTTTATCACTATTCTCTGTGGAGAATGTCAGACTCTTTGTTTACTTGATTTCTCATGAAGTCTTGCTCAACATAGGTAATTGATTATGGAAATAATTGAGAAACATGCTTCTTTTGGTGGATCGCAAGAAGTGTATCGCCATCAGTCAATAGCATTAAACTGTTCAATGAAATTCTCAATATATCTGCCACCTCATGACAAAGATGAGCGGTTGCCAGTTTTATATTGGTTATCAGGACTGACTTGCAACGAACAGAACTTTATTACTAAAGCCGGAGCACAAAAGTATGCGGCTGAACATAAAGTCATTATTGTTGCACCAGATACCAGCCCACGTGGAGAGGATGTACCAGATCATGCAGATTATGATTTAGGCCAAGGCGCAGGATTCTATGTGAATGCAACACAAGCACCCTGGGCACAGCATTTCAAAATGTATGATTATATTGTGGAAGAATTCAGAAATCTGATTGACCTGAATTTTCCGACCAATCAAGTCCAAAGCATTATGGGGCATAGCATGGGTGGTCATGGTGCATTAGTAATTGGTTTAAAAAACCCTGAGCTGTATAAAAGTATTTCTGCTTTTGCACCAATTGTTGCACCTAGCCAAGTACCTTGGGGGAAAAAGGCTTTCACACACTACCTAGGTGAAACCGAAACTTTATGGAAAAGCTATGATGCGATTGAATTAATCAAAAACGCAGAAGTTCATTTACCTATTTTAGTCGATCAGGGAACGGCTGATGATTTTCTTGAAGAACAGTTAAGCCCTAAGCTTCTTAGTGATATTTGTTTGGAACAAGAATATCCTCTTACACTTAACCTAAGAGAAGGGTATGACCATAGCTATTACTTCATTGCGAGCTTTATAGAGAAACATATAGAGTTTCACAGCAAATTCCTAGCTAAATAACTTTCATAGATATGAGGATGTACATGTTGTTCTTGAATGCTTCTTGAGCAATATAATTTCCAGATGAAGAGGTCAGCTTATAAATCTAAGGTAGAGTCAATTGATCCTTATATAACTAAGATTGAATTTAATCATCTCATATCTTAATTTTTTGATTCAAATGTTAATGATATTAACTTGAATAAATTCATAGCATTATGTCGAAATAAAAACCCAGATTTTGGCTCAGCTATGGGAAATTTTTTTTAACTTTTATACAACAAAACTTTCTGACATGCATACATTATCAATGTCAGAATCAGTTTTAATTCTAATCAATTGTGGAGTTTTAGTCATGCTTAAAACAGCTTTATATGTCCGTCTTGAAGCTAAACCGGGTAAAGAAGACGAAGTAGAAGCTTTCCTTAAAGCCGGTTTACCTATTGTAATGGAAGAACCCGAGACAGTTGCGTGGTTTGGCCTACGTCTTGGACCTACAACATTTGGTATTTTTGATGCATTTCCTGATGAGGCGGGTCGCCAAGCACATTTATCTGGCAAGGTTGCAGCTGCTTTGATGGCTCAGGCTGATGAGCTATTTTCAGAGCCACCGTCTATTGAAAAAGTAGATGTTTTGGCTAGTAAACTACCAGCTCATACCGACGCTTAAATGTATGAGGGTGCTGCCTGAAATTTTGAATAAAAGGCAGCACTTCAACTGAACCGCCCCGGGTATATCGGAGAGTGTTTTACTTGAGTCAGGCAGCAATGCCTGAAAGGGTTAAACGATCTCCGAGACACTTGGGGCGGCTCACTTCCGCAAAATGTCCAATAACCAATATATTATTAGCTATCTAAATCTATACTATTAGGAATTACTATAAGTCCAAACCCTCCATAGTCACTATCTTTTTGAATAACTGTTTTATCAGCTAGATTTTTACCAAAAGCTTTTTTAAACTTACGTTTAATAGTTGATAGTAAGTTTGAAAAGTAGTCATAATCTACATCAATAGTTTCTTCGACACCTTGAGATTTATGCTGTTGGTAAATTTCATTAAACCTTTGCATGAATTCAGGTTCGATAGTATCGCCTTCAATATCTTTAGAAGGATAGCGCATAGTCTTACCGGCTACTCTCAATTCTGCTGCTAGGAGATAGATACTAAATTCTTTAGGAGATAGTTTGCAAAATATGTCACCTACGAATACCTTACGCTCATCATTATTTACAACTCTCAAGCGTACAGGCTGTAGTGACGATTGCAATGATTACTTAGCCATGACATGTACATTATATTTGAACGGCTACTAACTAAACTGATTGTTATTTATGATATAGACATAATCCCATGAACTTATTGTACGGTAGCCTTAGTTTAACATAATATACATTATGCGAAAACAAACCAACGGTTTTAGGGATAAGATGTGCAGCAACTTATATCATGTTTCTTATCGATAATTTTCTGATCCTATAATAACTAAGATAGGATTTTTTATATTATCAGTTACCAGTATTTTTCTAACGGCAGTTTTCAAGAAAATGCTGTCGCAATGATTTTCCACTTTCATCCAAGATTACATCAGCCACTTGGCATTCAGAATCATCGCATGATAAGTCGTAATAAATGTCGCTACCTTGCGCCAAGCTGACTTGAACCAGTCCTTTATCAGTCATCGAAAACTTTTTGTCTTGAGTATAATCAGGATCTTGAGAATCCCACAGCACATCATAATCAACATTGCAGGACATCTGATTTTTGTCAAAATAAGCTCGCTCAAGCTGCATGGCCGACTTTAGATCTTGATTGGCATATTGCTCCAATACGACTGGATTATCCATACCTTCGTTATTAACATCTTGCTGATACATCTTGGTAACAGTAGCAACCTTCATGACATCAAGCGCTTGAGATGGCTCCGTTGCATTAGCAGCGACAGGATTAGTCGCAAACAACCCTATGGTCAATAATAGCAACAATGAACGATATGTTTGCATGGCGTTCTCTATAAGATTTGGTCATCTGAGATGTGTCATTCTTATTACATCATACTCATATTATGACTGTGCTGTAATATCGTATTATTCAGGTTGATATACTAAAACCCTATCTATTAGCTTCTTTGAGAACTGCTTATTTATATTAATAATAATACTTGTTTCGCTAACAACCACAGTGAGGATATTTTATGATCAAGCCATGTGCTTCTAAAACCCATTCTTTTAAATTAGCTACTGGTGGCCTTTTGGCGTTCTTACTATTGGCAACTGGATGCCATTCTATTGAATCTGATGTGACGGCGCCTAATCAATCAAACGCCTACTCGTCAACATCGGTTGCTGCAGACATGAGCCAACAAACCCTCAGACAACAAGCTTTACGTATACAACGCGCTCTTGCCAACAAAGACTTTGCTAGAATCACCAATGACATTCATCCGACACGTGGCGTTCGCTTTTCGATGTATGCTTATGTCCGCCCTGAAGTGGACAAAGTTTTCAGTCGTGAGCAATATGCACAATATTTGCAACAGTCAAAAATACGGTTTACTTGGGGTGAAAAAGACGGTACGGGCGACCCATTGATCATGCCACTGCCGACGTATTTGGATACTTGGGTGAAAGGGTCAACGTTTAATGATGCCAGTATCAGTCTCAATGAGCTAAAAAATAATGGCAACTCTATTAATAACTTAAAAGAAATATACCAAAACTCAGATGTGGTTGATTTTTATCACAAAGGCAGCGATGAATATGCGGGTATGGATTGGCGAGTGCTACGTCTGGTGTTTGATGAATATCAAGGGAAACGATATTTAGTCGCTATCATTAGCGATCAATGGACTGTTTAGTTTTCATCGCAACCATATGATTTAGCAAATTATTTATAAAAAAGGGCAACGCATTGATTAAGGTGTACTGCCCTTTTCTTATGGATAGTATACCATATATTCAATATTTGATATATTTAAGAATTTCCCTTAAGAGTGTCTTGTCGAAAAAACTTGACCATAATATCGTAAATATCAGGATAAGCGTCCACCAGCTTTTTGGGTGTTTCAAAAAACACTTCACTGAGTACGGCAAAAAACTCTGCTGGATTGGTTGCACCATAACGGTCAAGTCCTGATTTTCGGTGGGTCTGAAAATCTTCAAAATCACGACTCATGATTTCAGTCCACCGAGTAGGATCCATATCAGGTTGCAGCGGCGGAAAACCATTGGCGCGACCATTCATCATATCGAGTTTATGGACAAACTCATGAATGACGACATTGTGACCATCGCGCTCACCTGAGTGTTTGGCATCCTTCCATGACAAAACCACAGGACCTCGCTGCCATGCTTCACCGCTACGGTGCTGACTGCCCTCGTGAACAATGCCAAATTCATCGACAGTGGTGCTGTCGCTTTTATATGAACCTTGATAAATAATGATTGATGACCAACCATCGTACCACTCGAGACTGAGGTTTAAGATAGGTAGACAAGCTTGTAAAGCAATAGACTGTCTAACCGTATCTGTGATCTCAAAGCCTTGCGCACCAGTAATGGATTTGTCCGCCAAAAACAGGGTCGCCAAATCAAACAAGCGGCTTAGCTCGTCTTCAGTTAACCTATCTAATATCACGATACGCTCAGCTGCTCGTGCCCAGTCCTCATGAGTAAACTCACTACTATCCAGTATACGCTGCTCACGCCAGTCTTTTATGATGTTGAACATACACTTTATCCCTATTATTCTTAGTATATAGGCCATCCATTTTACACATAGTATAGAGATAACCAGTAGTACACTATTATAATTACTATATTAAAATGTATAAAAAACGCCACTCATAAATGAATTATTGAGCGGCGCAGACTTGAGTCCGTATATTACGTTTTAAAATTGATATTGTAAGCCTAACTGTACTGAGCTGTCTTTATCGTCACGTGCAAAGGTGGTATCGCCATTCAGATAAGCATAGACATTGTTATGCACCTTATTGCTAACACTCAGCTCAAAACGTCCATAGTCATCATCTTTGTCTGCTTGGTTGATACTAATGTCTCTTTTTTGCCCGTCAGCGAAAGAGGTTGTCGATAAACGGTCCACCAAACCATCTTTGATAACATGCACGTAAGCGAGTTTGCTTTGAAGTTTGGCAGGCGTGCCCATCAAATCAAAACCATACTGCAACTGGTAACCAAGCTCTGAGTCCCATGCTTCACTAGATGTGCTGTCAACTTTAAGGGCTGTGCGAGAGTTGGCATTGCCACTCGTGTAGCCGTCTATATCGGCATCGCTATAATTTAAACCTAAAAAAGCACCATGCGCGATGTTTTCCTTAATAAGAAAATTGTAGCCAAGCTCATTGTAAGCACTAAATACGTCGGCATCAGCATTACCGCGTTCGCTATTATTAATAATGTTGATACCATTATTGCCATCTAGTCTGACGGTTCTATTCACATCTAAATCATGTTTAGATAAGCTCAAAGAAGTGGTGTTCCACCAAGCGGTGTCTTTGCCGCCGAGCAACGAGTAAGCTTGAACACTATAGCTCGTATCTTTTTTAATACCGTTTTCTATGGTTTTATTATTCTGATTAGCCGCTTTGAGGCCTGCACCAACACGCCAGCTAGGTTGTACAATGTATTCACCATATACGCCAATATTGGCGCGAGTACCTTCTTGTAGGTTATCAGAATCGACATAGCTTTGAGAGCCGCCTACCCAAACCTGAGTACGCGAAGCATCAAAGGTGCCATTGTTATCAGTGGCAGATAAAGCCAAGGCATTGGCACGCTCAAGAACCGCTGAGTGCGAATCGGTAGCACTGTCCTTTAATGCTGCCCCTATTTTATTTTGAAGATTCAGCGCGCTTTTATTTGCGGCAATGATGTCAGCGTTGGTTTGCTCAACAATCAATCTGCTAATGATACGCGAATAGTCACGCATTCTTTGTGCGATGCGCTCTTCGCCGAATGCCGCCGTCAGCACGTCCTCATTGTCCAATTCGGGATTGTGCCACGTATAGCCACCTGGGATATTTGGGTTTTCTGTTTGCGTGTAACCATCATAATCAGGTCCAAGGGCCCAGTTGGTTGCCTCAAATCCTACTACAGGCATCACGTTATCAAAAGACTCCTGATCGCTACAACAGCCGACGCCATAAGGCTCGTAGGGTTCTGTCGCGCCCGGTGCAATGATGGCCGGATTGACGTCGAGTGTGATACCAAGCTCTTTTGCAATACGAAGTGCGTTTTCACGCAACCCTACATTGGCAGCTACTTCGTTACCATTATTATCGTAAGCATTGCGACCTGCATTGGCATACATCTTATCGCCTGTAATCAGGCTGTCTAAGTTGATCATACCTAATGCTGTTGATTTTTCTGCGTCAGTGAGCTGATCAACAAACGCCTTTGAACCATTTAGGCCGCCCTCTTCTGCACCAAATGCGACAAACTGAATATCATGTTCTGTATCAATACCAGTCAGGTTATTGGTCAACTCAGTCAGAACGCCAGACCCAGAGGCATTATCGTCCAATGCCTCTAGATTTTCATAGTTTGGATAGGCTACTGCAGAATCATAATGTGCGCCGACAAATAGTGTTTTATTGGTATCAACAATACCTTTTTGGGTCACGATAATGTTATTACTCGTTAGTGTTTGACCTCTAAATAAACCGCGAGGTGCGACAAAATCAAACGTTTGACGATCGACTTTATTGTTACTACCATCGATGGTCATACGCTGCTGCATATAATTAGCAGCTTGAACTTCTTTATCAGATCCTGTATAGCGACCAGCATAGTCGCGCGCAAGCGCTAACGCCGTTTCTTTACCATAATCACCGTATTGGGCTTCTGCAAATGTTTGTGAGCCTGTAAGTAGTGTCAGTGCAGCGACAACTGAAATCGTGAGCGGTGATAATTTATTATGCAAACTGTTTCTCCTTGGTTAAAGAAATGTAATCGACACTAAAAAATAACTCAATTAAATGTGGTTTACAAGAAAAAGAAACAACGCATTTTTTAAAATTAAACCTCCAGCGACAACATATTCATAATCAACTTAATCAAGGTCTCTTTTTGATTCGGGTCAGACTCAGCGACCAATAAGGTCAAAGCAGCAAGACCTGTGTTATTGATCACCATCTCACCCTGATCATTGAGTAAGCGTCCGTTACGGTGTAAAAAATCTACAAATAAGAAGGCTCCGCTGCGTTTATTGCCATCAGTAAAAGGATGGTTTTTCACCATAAAATACAATAAATGCGCCGCTTTACTCTCAATAGTCGGATAAGCAGGTTTGCCAAACACCGTTTGCTCTAAATTACCAAGTACACTACTCAAATCATCACCACGAGGCTTAGCAAACAACTCCGTTGCCTCACCTCTATTGATTAGCTGTGATTTTAAGTTATTGAGCGCGTCCATTGCTTCAGTTGGACTGGGTAATACGCCGCCTTCTTGCCCTACTGGATCATCTAATAGTCCTTCATCATAGCGTTGTAACCACAAAAACGTCTGTGTATAGCGACTGATAATCTCAACTAATCCACGCCCTTCATCCGTTTTCAATTCAGGGCTCTGGGCAGTTTTCTTAATTAATCTTAACGCTTGTTGTAATTCGGCAGAGTTCTTATCAAAGCGCTGTTGGTTAAGCGTATATCCTTGCACCAAGTATTCACGTAGGCGCTGAGTTGCCCACCGTCTAAACTGCACACCTTGCGGTGATTTGATCCGATAACCTACTGAGATGACCACATCCAAGTCATAAAAGGTCACGGGACGATCCGCATTTGCAATATGCATTTTTTGCATATTGCTTTTTTCGGAGATTTCTTCGTCACTTAACGCGTTGGCAATATGACGTGAAATCACGGATTGATCGCGACCAAATAACTCAGTCATTTGCGCTTGTGAGAGCCAAACCGTCTCTTGTTCAAAACGCACATTGACCTGTGCCTTTCCATCCGCACTCTCATATATCTCAATAGTTGAGATATCATTATTTTCAGTCGCTTTCATTTGGGTGGTCTCTACGTATACATTAAATATATGAATCAATGATTACTAATAACATGAATTACTGAGCAATGGGTGCTCAATGCGATATCAATACTGCCTGTTTTTTAAGTGCGTTTGAAATAATGAAGGCAATAAAAAACCCAAGTCAGCATATATTACCAACTTGGGTTTAATATTTTTGAATGGCATCAGAACAATGTTTCACTCAGTGTTGTGTAATCTACCTCATAACCTGGTACATGGAAGACTCACTGGACTGCACCTAGATAACACCTCTAGTGCATTAGCTCAACCACGATTGCGTGGTTGCGCCAGCGAGCTAATGACACTAGAGGTGTTATCTAGGTATTAGCAGGACTGAAACAGTCTTCCTTGGGTAAAATGTAATGGCTTGACTCGTGGACGACGCAGCATCGTCCTTCACCGAAAACGGCGAAACGCTAAATCTCACAACGTCCCTATTCTGCCTTAACCTCAATCAAACTGTCAATCAATCTTTGTTCATTAGCGACAGTTTTTTATACATATGCGTCATCTAGTGTCGCACAAGTTTGTCTAATAATCTACGCGTCACCTAATGTCGTGTTTCCATTTTTTAATTAACAAAAGTTCTTGATATTTATTCTCAAATAGGCTTTTATATGCTTACAAAATATCATTCGCTGGCCACATTATTATTAAGGCAAACCATCATGAGTCTGTCGTTCGAACAAATTCAACACGCTTGGCAAGTACAAGATCCAAGCTTGGTCGAAAAGCTCTGTTTACTTGCTCAGCAACCTGATCCATTGCCTGATTCACCGATACCAGATGACGAGCTAACATTTGAGCGATTTTTAAATAAGATATGGCGTTACTCATTTCGTGAGCAGCCTCCTGAGGTACAGTTTGCAGAACGTGTGGCAATGATGGCAATGGTAGAGTCAGATGAAGGTACTTACCCCCTTCCTGATCGATATAAAATCTACTTAGTCCTAATCGCGCTTTGGGAAGATAAAAGCACTTATTCAAGAGCCATATTAAAACAAGCTATCCAGGCGTTGCCTTTGAGTTATGGTGTTTGGCGCGGTCTAAAGTATATTTATAAGGTGGCAGAATATGAGCAAGATTATGAGGTTTTTGCGCCTATCACTGCCAAAATAGATTTGCATCGTTTCGATCAAAGCATGAGAGATTCGGTCAGTCTTGCTACCAAAACCTATATGAGTCTCAGGGCATGGCGCTATCTGCGAAAACTTGGACAGCAGATGCCTGCCGGCTATGTTGAGGCGGCCGTCGCTGTGCTCGCCAGCTATAGTGAGACAATGACAATTGGTCAACTACCTCAAATCAACAGCTGGGTACTCAATCACATCTGTTTTCACAATTCAGCTGATTATGGCGTCAATCGCTTTCACAGTCACGCACCGCGCAAATTGTTTGATAATAAAGGTCGTGCTTTTAAAGAAGCTTGGCAGCGCGACTCTAAACCCCTTATTAGTTTGCTGGCCACGGCAAGAAATGAAGCCATACGGCAATTTGCGACGGATAGCTTAAAACATGATTTTAAGATTCAGCTGCGTGATGTGAGTGGTAAGACTATTCAATACTTATCGGCAGGCCAGCTACACAGTCAAGCACGCGATGAGATGATTGTATGGCTGATTGAGCAATCCCCGCATTTTGAGAAGTCAAAATTTGTGGCGCTTGGGTTACATGAGGTGGTACTCAAGCTATTACATTCGAGCTATCCTGCTGCGTATCAATATGCCATCGACTATGCTAAAAGCTATGCCCAAGCATTACCGCTATCAGAGCTGATGATGCTTGCGGTATCTGATCACGAGCCTGTTCGCAGCTTTGCCATCAGTATGATTTTGAGCCGCAATCCTGTCGCTGACATTGGTGTATCAGGTTGGGGACAATTACTAGATACGTCTTATCATCATAACATTGCCGCCGAACAACTCAGTAAGCACTTCACACGCCGCGATCTGACCGCTGAATGGTTTTTTGAGCGCCTGACCAGCAATCAGCGTTACAGCACGCGCTTTGCAATACGTAGACTGCCTGAGCTATACAGCGCACAAGAACTTGGCAGTGACTATTTTATCCGTTTGGCAGTACAACTAGATACTTCTACAAATAGTGACAGCAGCGATCTATGCATGAGTTTTGCATTACAAGAGCTCAAGCGTCTTAATCTGAGCCTAGTAGATGTCAACGTTTGGCAGTATCTATTGCTGCATCCTCTAGCTCAGCAGACCATCATTGATTGGCTTGATGAAGATATTTTGTCAGCAAACAAGATTCCGAAGTCCTACTGGCATGCCCTTGCCTATGAGCCTGATTGGCACAATAGTAGTGAAATCGTACAGATAAAAACCTCTCCTTATCTCACGTGCCATAGCCGTGCTCATACTGACACAAACACTCATTTCGATCATGCAGATCTGATCAAACAATGGCAAAAAGAGCTAAGTTTTGATGAATATTTGGCAGACACCGTACGCGATTGGTTGACTGATGTGCGTCGGTTTGCACCAACTGAGTTGGGATTTGATTGGCTCATGACACTTGCTCGCAGCGAGCATTCAGAATACCGCGAATTTGCTATTGAGCGCATTAATAAAGGTTTTCTGCCAGCAGATTTTGCGACCAGTCAAAACATGTTTTCAGAAGAAAGTTCGCCTGAAGACACAAACGCTGCTCATACTACTCACACGACAGATCAAACGACAGAAGTCACTGTTGATTTGGACAATCAGCGTTATCTATTCACTGGCAAAATGCAAAGCATGAGTCGAGGCGATGCCGAAAAACTGGTCAAATCAGCCAATGGGGCGATCAGCAGTGCCGTGAATGCCAAGCTGGACTATTTGGTCATCGGTGATGACGGCTCGCCTCTATACGGCGCTGGTCGCAAAGGCAGTAAGCAGCTGAAAGCAGAAGCATTGATTGCTGAAGGCGCACCGCTCAAAATCATATCAGAAACCGCATTTTTGCAGAGATTAACTGGACAAGCACGCGTCGCATCCGAAGACGATACGATGGCAGGTGCTGAGGTCTTATGGTCAATGGTAGTTGATGATCCTACCGCGCCTATCAGTGAGCTTGCGATCAGCTATTTGAGTCATCATCACGAGCAAATATGCATGGCATTAACAGACCGACCTGTCGATCCTGATGCCATCATTCCTGCTTTATTTTTCAGTGCCGAGCGTGTCATACCTTTATTGAAAAGCAGTCAGCAAGCGCTCCGCAACTTTGGGCTATTGCTTACACAGTATGAGCTGGCCAAGTGGTCGCCAACACCTGCACTGTGGCTGATAATGGCAGAATCGCCTTATTTTGAGGTCACGCAGTTATTACAGCAGGCATTGCTGGCAGCACCTTCTGTAAGCAATCGCGCCTACCATGTGCCTGTAGAGCAGTTTAATGAATCCATGCTCAATGCTTTTATTGGCAGTAAAAAACGACTGGCGCGACAACTTGGCATGGCACTATTACAGCGCCATCGCCAATTTCAAAACCCGCAGTCTCTTTATGTATTGAGTCAAAGTGCTGACCGTGAAGTACGCTATGCCGCAGTGACCATGCTTTGGCAGCAGTACAAAGCGCGCCATGTCTCACCGCAATGGCAGCCAGCAAGCCAGTATGATAAAACCAATAAGACCTCAGGAAATACCCTAAATAACAGCGTAGTAAATACCGAGCCAAGTGACTGGTCAACCAATCCCCCTGCCGATTTGAATCAGTTATTGATGCTTTTAAGGCGCGGGCTGTTTGAGTTGCCACCAGGACGATTAAGTCCTTCTAAAAGCGCTGAGCGATCAAATCCGCAGAAAAACGAGCAAGGTCGTCATTCAAAGCACGCGCAGCGCATGGATAAAACACAAGCAGCAACAGACCAAGAGAAAATCCTCTCACCCAAACCCATATCTGCCAGCCAAGCAAAGCTGGCCTTGATTGAGACGTTCCGTGATGTGGGATTGGTAGACGAGGATTTTGCCAAGCTGATCATGCCTTTTTTATACACCTTTACCCATTCTGCAGGCAAGATGGAGCGTCATGCGTGTTTGGTCGCAGTCACACGCTTATTACATCGTTACCCCAAGTTGTCCGAGCATTTACAGCCCAGTGCTGTCAGCTCAAATGATTCAGCAGCAAGCAAATAATAAAGATGATCACACCATACGACGCCATTTCAACTGAGATTAGATCATGAAAACAACCACATTGCCCTACTGGGGTCAAATTATAGGCTTGGTTAGCAGACAGCCTGATACTGACAATACGACAAAAAAAACCACAAAGTCAGTAGCGTTGTCAGTTGCGCAAGGTCGCAGTTTGTTTATCACTCGAAAACCGATAGGCGTGCATGAAAGCACTGCAACCTTGTATCGACTTGATAATACGGGTGAGCAAGTAAGCTTAGCAGACGCTACATTACCCTGTGCAATGGAGGCCATTGCCACGGTAACTGATGACGTTATTATGCTGCTTGGCTGTGATGGGCACTTGTATCAGACCGACTGGCAGGGAGAGACAATTCATAAAATCAGTGGCATGTCGTTATTCACAAGCATAATTGAAGCTCACAATACCACTGAAACTGAAACCGCGGACACGGATATAAACGTTGAGGGTTTTAATAAATCCTTATCGAAGAATAGCAACCCACAAGCGATTGCTATGACTACGCTGCATCAAGCAATCGTCGTGCTGTACCCTCATCACATTGTCATCTGTACGCTTACTGATGATAACGCTTTAAAATCAATCGCAACAAAGGTTGTCGTACAACCTTATGCGGATAGCAAGACTCAAAAAGCCACTTCCCTTGCCGCATCAAGTGACGGTAAATGGCTGGTAATAGGCGATGATCTTGGTAACGTTAGTAGCTATCAATGGCTAAATAATGATGACGATAGTAGTGGTCAGCTAATACAAAGCAGCCGTAAACCTCTGCATCAAGGCCGTGTGAGCGCTTTATGCTTTGAGCCTATTGGTCATTACTTCTTTTCAGCAGGCGCAGACAAGCACCTTTATCGCACCCATGTACAAGGCGAGCTACAGACGATAGATAGAGCCAAATCAAGCCAGCATGATCAAATGATTACTGCGCTTTGTGTCTCAGACACGCGCCTATTTAGTAGCGCCGATGACAGCAGTGTGAAGTCCTGGGCATTTGATAAAGGTCAACCAAATACCTGCAAAGACGACCTTAGCAAAACACAGCAACTGGTGTACGCAAATTATGCAGAAAAACCTGCGCTGCTGGCTATTGGGTCAGATCAGAGTCTTCGTTTTTTGCCCATCGATGAGGCACAAAACAGTAAGTTGCTTGCGGTTGCTATGGTCATTGAAGATGGCTACCATCAGCTTCAGCAGCGATTGACCGACAGTAGTAATCAGAGTGAAGCGGCGTTTTTGGAGGGTATGGCGCTGCTTGAATCACAAGTGAGTAATCAAACGATAAAACTGGTTGGGCGTCTCTTTGCAGATCGCAGCAACGGTTTGAGCAACAGTCGCGCTCTGCAGTTGGTACAGTGGCTAGCTGGTATAACGCTTGATGCGCGTTTACCCATACTTGAAGAGCAGCTTCACTCAAATCGTGGCAGCCGTGTGCGTCTTGCCGCATTTGACGGGTTAACGACGGCTGCTACAACAAAACTCAATGCATTACCCTCATACTTAGAGGATGCGCTTGCACGTTCCACGAATGAGGACGTTATTAGTGCCACGCTACAACGCTATCTAACAATCGCCACTCAGGATACAGACAAACAGTCTCGCGTTGTATCCATTTTGCAGGTGGCGCTGTCGCACTCCATGCTGAGCGTTCGCCGACAAGCATTAGCATCGCTTGAGCACTTGCTACCAGACGCCAGCCCAAAAGCAGATATTATGGCGTTGGATAGCCGCTATCCTGACACCATTCAGGCAGGACTGATTCGACTGTATCAGCGCGGTTTATTGGATAATCCAGAAGTGTCCCGCCAGCTCATGTTGCTGCAAAGCCACCATCAAGCTGACGTCAGACAAACCGCTTTTTATGCGGCTTTATTGGCGCAGCCTGAGCTCATTACGGTCTTAAAGCAGCAGGCCCGTGCAAAAGAAGACGCTCAGCTACTACGTACACTGACTGATTTTGATGACTTTCGCTTACTGCGCGGTACGGTCTTTGACAATATAAAAGTAGATAAGCATACGTCCAATTACGATGAGCTATTAAATGTCATGATAGGATCGCGCTTTGAACACCAAACCAAAAATGCGACCGAGCATACCGTTCAAGAAGATGATACTACTGTCAGCCTTACATTAGATACGCAAGATTTTGCCACCCAAGTCGAGCAAACATCCACGCAAAAAGCAAGCAAAAACACCGCCAAAACGGCGACTACGGCAACGGTAGTATCACGTCCTATACTCAGTAGTGCCTGTCTTGAGCCTCTATTACAAAATCTGAGCAACCGCTACGAAGACATCAGTTTTCGCGCCGCCTACGCCCTTGCCTGCTTAGAGGATGCGCGCGCATTTGGCACCCTAATACGGTTTATGCATCATGATAACGATGCCTTTATTCGTGCAGGGGTTGCGGCCGCCCTAGGTCATCTACAGCTAGCCGATGGGAAAAGCATTTTACCCACCTTGCTTGATGATGCCGATGCTGGCGTACGCCAAGTCGCTATGAGCGCCCTAGGAAAACTGGTAGATGATGACTTATCTTGGGTGGCGTTTGGGTTTGACTCAAAGCATCAAGACATTCATGAGCGTGCGCTTGCAATATTGTTGACACAAGTGCTAAACAACAAAAAAGCGATTTCTGACCCATCAGATATGAGCACGGTACTGGATCAAGCACTCAATAACCCCTTTACCAGTATTCGCTTAGAAGTGGTAAAAGTGTTACTCAATAAAACGCTTGAACGTACTACCAAAACCACTATCATTAATATGATTGAACAGCTACAACACAGCCTGTTTGAAGATGTGCATCAAGTGGCAGTAGAAGAATGGCAGCGACTCTTATTACAGAGCACATCAAAAATAAGTACGGCACCGGACGGTATAGACACGTACCAGGCGGTGCTGACTTTGCTGCTTGCTGATAACTTTGCCCATATTCGTAAACAAGCTTTTGATACGGCGCTTAAAAATAGCAAGCGTTTCGGATTTACCAATCTGATGTTGGACGCACTTGCCAGCCCTCATCTCGATATTAAACGTTTGGCGCTGAGCCAATTACAAACCAAAGCCAGCACTCAGCAGCTGTGCGCGTTAATGCCCGCCTTAATAGATTTGTTGGCAAGCGACAGTATGGACTTGCGCCAGCAGGCATTAGCAGTCGCGCTAAATTTGACTGATATTGGAGTTTCGCTCAACTCGACCACCAACCATGAAGCATTATTTACTGCCGGACTAAGCAGTCCTTACCCTGATATCCAACTGACCGTCGCCAAACTGCTGGCAAGTCAGTCCATCAATTACCCTGAGCCACTAAAGACGCAGTACCAAGCAAACGCTTATGCCGTGTTTGCGCAGTATCTGAATAAAGAGATGCCTATATCTGCCAGCCACAAAAAAGACAATGAAGATTACAAACAGTGGCATCAGCAGATCACCGATGCCTTAATAGGGTTGGCAACGCTCTCAGAACCTAATAAATACCACGCCTTAGACTGGTATGCGCGCTACTTACACCATCCTGATGCCGATTTTAGCTCACTTGCGCCCAAGCTTATGTATATTGTCACGCCTCAAGATACCGAGGTGCTGGCGACATGGCAACAAGACGAGCGCCCAATCATCCGTCAATCTGCCAGCTTGGCTTTGGCAGTCTGGGGCGACAACCGTGGGCAGCATTTTTTTGGCAACGCATCTACTCATACCTCTAGCAAAAGCCATAACGACAGCCTGCGCCATCTTGTTGATCCTATTGGGGCTATTCAATGGCTACAAGCGCGCTCAGGCTTGGGTATTACTCAAGCACAGCAGCTACGGCTGTTATTTGATAATCAAACGTATGCGCCAGCCGCCAGATTATTGCTCATATTCAATGCTTTGGTATCACCACTTACTCGACCCGAGCGCCTCATTGAGGCATTGAGCTTTGCCGACAATGAGACTGCGTTTGTTTATGCACATGTATTGGCACGCTTTCACCTACCTTCGATGTCCAATTGGCAGTATCTCAGTGACTACTTGTCGCAGAAGATTGATACCATTTTGGTAGCTCATCCAAAGATGCTGACGATGTCGTCAGAGACAAGCGGTGCCAACACGCGTAGCACGACTGACGCACGCGCCCACATACTCAGTATGGTCAATGTTGCAGGCTTACAGCAATTTGCATATTTAACTCAGCACAAGGCCCCTTTGATACGTGCTCAAGCGGTGGCAGTTTTGGGTAAATTATCTCGTCTGCTCTCGCAGCAATCTTATGAGGATGATGCCAAGGTATTTGCCGCTCTACAAGAATGGCAGCGTAGCATCGAAAGTATCGAGATTTTACTTCAACGTCATCATTACCCAGCTGATACCGACGAGCTTAGCCAGCAAGGTATGAGCAATGCTGACATTGATGATACGTATCAAACCCTTGCATTTGGCGTATGGCTTGGCGTCATTCGTGAAAACGATCATAGTAACAGCAGCACCGAGCAAGCGATTCGCGGGCTGATGTGGCTGACCAAACCCAAACCGACTCTAGCACCAAGTACAGATACTGCATTAGCTGCCAGCAATCAAGGTGAGGCTATCGACTGGTCGGACAGTGTCAGCCGTGCGCTGTTGCCTCTGCTTCATCGCCCTCGCATTGAAACGCGTGAGCTGGTGTGGGACTGCTTATCCACGCTGCCTATTTCTGCATCAAAGCTGGCTGAATGTGCCATGAATACGCCGTATCGCGATATGGTCAAACGTGGTTTGCACTGCTTGATAAACAGCCTTGAAACTGCATCTGTATCGAGCGATAGCAAAGTGGACGTAGAAGCCGCTAGCAATCAACCACTAACAGACTTACTGTTCACCAATCATGATCTGTTGGCAGAAGAGACCTATCAACTATTAAAAGAACGTATGGGTCATTTACCAGCCAGCCTCATGGCGCTGAATACAGAGAGCCTACCACTGTTACGGCAAGTGGTGAGCGAATGGCGTCACATCACAACGCGCACTTCTCAGACAGCAGGCGGGTCTGACCAAGCGCAAGCCTTACGCCAAGACAAGTTGACCTTTTTATTACAAGCACGTCACTGTCACGACTGGCAGGCACGCTATCAGACCTTTATGCAGCTTATCGAGTTTAATGGCGTATTGTTTACGGATACAGGGTTTAATCATACTAAGCTGATGGATGAGTTGTTTGTCTTTTTAATGGACAGTACAAGCAAATACGAGCAAGAGCAGGTTTTATCCCTCATTACTCAAGTATTGCAATCTTGCCAGCGTATTCAAACGGCAGCGCATCTTGATAATATTGATAAAGCGGTGGACACAAAGGTGGTTGAAACAGCGGCGCAAAAAAGTCGCGAGCAGCTATTGTCCTTGCTAGACCATGCCACTCTCAAGCTGTCAAACGCGGACTTATACAAATCTATTGCCGCACTGCGCGATACGCACATGGCTACTCCCTTACGCGACCGCCTGCAAAAAATGTTCGAACATCCAGCAGCTCATTCATCTCAGGAGCGGCAGCAGCTGTTTGATACACTCGTCATGATCAGTGGTTACGACCAGCCTATTCATGACTATTTGGGCGAGGATAAAGACGTGCGCTGGCTACAACAACAGTATCCCAGAGATCCTGAGGCGCTATTGTCTTTATTTATCTTGCTCCTACGCCATGCCGACTATGGGCATGCCGCTCAGCTACTAAGATCATTGGCTTGGGTCCCTCCAGTATGGACGTTAGATACGATTATTGGTGCAGACCAGATTAAAGAGGAGGATATTGCCACGCGTATTGATAAAACCTTAGCTCTGTCTTATGAGCAGCTACCTGCTAAGTATATGCAAAACCTGATCAAGGCCGTCTCTTATCGTGCCAAGAAACGTAAACACCATGCAGACGTCCTAAAAAACATACTCAAAAAAGCTTTATCATACAAAGAGGCGTCAGTGCCGTTTTTGGCAGCAGAAGGTTTGGCGCTCTGCGGCAATAGTGAGGGTTTGAGCACGTTAATGGCCAGTATTGACTACCATACTGATGGTGATATGCGTCGCCGTAGTGTGCTGGCTATTGGTGAGATGATGCAGGTTCATTCTCAACCTACAGACACGCATGCCCTCTACAAGGCGTATGATAAGTTAACCAAACTGGCAGAAGATGATGAGCACTACTTACAAGACGTGGCCTCTGAAGCGTTGGGACATATCGCGCAGGGCGGCGCATTTGAATACAGCGCGCAGATTTTTGCTTTATTGACAGCGCAGTTGTCAGACCCTGAATTACAACCTTATAACCCGGCTATCACTCATTGGTTAAATGGGCTACGCTGGTTGAACACCAGCAATGCTTGGGCGCAAATCCGCAAACACATACAGCGCCAGTTACATGAGCAATTCCTATTTGCACCGCAGCAGCATGCCATCTCCTTATTATCGCATTATGATAGCGATGCGAATAAAGAGATGCTGTTAGATATTCTCAGACAAGATACCAATCAAGAAGCGATACTAGAAACCGCTTATACGGCTGCGCAAAACCTATGGGGCAACCGTACTGATCATATCTATCCGTATGACTGGGCGGCAATACAAAACCCAAATGAAGATTTTACATTGCTAGCAGCGCTTAGCCTAAAACGCATCGTGACGCATAGCACTATTGATATGCTGGCACCCTTTATTACTCAGCATATCCATGAACTGCCCGCGCAGACATTTACCCTATTACAAAATGCGCTATTGGCAAAACCTAACATGAGCCAGCGGCAGCTTCGCAGCTTGATCGACAGCCCGGATGCGCAGATACAGCATATAGGTTTGCGCTATATAACGCAGTACCCTAGTCAGTATCTTGATACGCAAATGCAGATAGACTGCAAGCAGTACTTGATCACCGCGCAGCATCGATGGCAAACGCTACTGGATATCGTCACAGCGCAGCCTGTCATGAGACACCATGATACGTGGTTGACTCAAATGCAGCATACAGCCACCACGATTACTCAATTGTTGTGGATCACCTGCCGCTATGGCGTACCTGATAATGCTTTATTTGACTGGTTAAGCGCTCAGCTAACCTCACCTGCCATCAACAGCGTAGCCGCACTGGCGACGGCGGTCAGCGCGTACTGGCAACAAGCCTTGTTAGGGCTTCTGGCACGGCAGGCAAGCGACGATCATCTGCTTGCTGACCTAATACCAACCCTTATCAATATAGCCAACAATCCAATAGTACCGCTGGCAGCAGAAAATAACGCCTTATTGTCGACCCTGCTTGAGCGCTTGACTGTGCAAAAGGCGCAAACAGCTAAAGCACAACTGACATCTATCGCTACACCTCAGCCAGATTCAAGCCAGCCGTTATTAGCAGCGATTAAGGCCAAAGACGCCGCTGCCCTCTATCACTGGGCGCAGGACAGCCATGCTGAGACGTCAATACGGATACGCGCCATCGAAGCACTTGGGCAGCTGCACGATCCTAATATTGGCACGTGGCTGGATGCTTTAAGCAAAGCACCTGCTGATGATGACATGGATATTCAAAAACTGGCTTATAAAGTTTTGCGCCGCTGGCAACGCGCTATGACGCGCGCTCAGCAAAAACGCCCGCAACTGCCTACTGTAGTAGCGATGAGAAGCATTCATACAAAGGCGACAGACAAGCTACAGAATCAGGGCGAAGGACATTATCATGACCAATAAACAAATAGACAACTCAATTGACCAAACCGTCATCAGTCAAGAGGCAACACCAGCAGACAAAGATGAGACTCACGCTAATGGCGTGATGATGGAGCTCAATTATGCCGCGCCAAGCCATGTGAGCTTATCCTCAGATCAGCAATCTGACCACACCCAGCATGTGGTATTGTTCACACAGCTAGAGCGTGATGCAGTCAGCTTTCATGGCAAGCTCAAAGACCCACTGATTTTTCGGGACAGCTTACTGGCGTTATTTGACGTGGTCAGTAGCGATTACCGCTATGTACCAAAAGACCGTGCCGCCTATACGGTGTTTATGCAAATGCGCCGCGCCAGTCGTCATAAGAACCTATTTTCTGCGCAGCGTGATTATTTTACATGGCTGTTTGACAATGACCCTTTGGCCTTTTGTCTGCTCGACCCTATCATTCAAGTTCATCAAGCAGGCGTCAGTTTTGAGGTGTTCAGCCGTGATGAAGGCTGCTATGCGCAACTGACTTTGCAGCACGATTTGTTTGAAACAGTATCTGCTCCCGTGCTTGGTACTACCAGCATTGACTACAGTAGCGCCCTATTTGATGGCATTGAGCAAATCCGTGATCATCAAATAACCACGTTAGATATTGGTCAAGAAGCGATACGTTTAGAGCGCTCAAACGTATCAGAGCCAAAAGATAATTCTGAGACCGAAATGGATAGCGCGGTCAATGAGGATAGTAAACAGGAAGTCATCGAAAAACGCATCAATGTGCCCAAAAGTTGGATACGCGCATTATTGCAAGTACAGTCAGCAGGTCAACTGGCACAAGAACGGATTGATCTTGATCCTATTGCGTTATACAACGTGTTGTTTGAGCTGCGCATGCATGCCGATATTAAAGGTAAGCGCCGCGGTTTATTGATTGAGCTCATACCGCAGCAGCTGCCCGTGATGATTTTAGAGCCATTTGATATTACCGTCACCAGTCAAGTGAGCCGCCAGCAAACCCTGTATCAAGGACAAAAAGCCAAGCTCATTCGCTTGTGGGGTCGCAGGCGTTTAAGTTTATTAAAGCGCTTATTACCGCATACCGATACGGTCAGTGTGTCGCTGCTTGGACAAGGGATGCCAAGCTACTGGACGCTCACAGGTAAGGGCTTTCATTTTACCTTTGCCATGACAGGCTTTAGCCAAGCCAACTGGTCGCAGTCACTCAATTTTGATTTATTATTGCCCAAGCGTCCGCAGCAAAACACACCAAACAGTGATAACGATGATTTAGTACCTTTGGTGCAAGCGCTTGTCGAGCAGCCAAGCCGTATTGACGCTTTGTGCGAGCGTTTGAGTACGCCAGAAAATAACCTTATAGCCAGTCACGTCCGGCAGCAGCTGCTGTCGGGTGCGCAGCAAGGTTTGATTCGCTATGATATGGCCAACCAGTCTTATTACTATCGTCCGTTGACACAAACGCCGCTCGACATGGCGCAGTTTGCACATCATAACGAGGCAGAAAAACAGGCATTTGACATCGTTAGCCGAGAAGATGGCGTACAGAATCTCAATGTCCAAACGGTGGTGGGACAAGGCGTCTCAATCAGTGCCGATATTCATGTCAAAGAAGATCGCCGTACTTATCAAAGCCAGCTACAACTGGGGGATGAGGGTTTGGTCAGTCGCGCTGCGTGTAGCTGCCCGCAGTATTTACAGCATCGCCTGAGCCAAGGGGTCTGCGCGCACCTGATTGCTTTGCGCTTAAGCCATCATCAATACGACCACACACAGACAAACAGCTGGCATGACATGCGCACCCTCAGCAAACGTGTGCCCAAACCGCAACAAAAAGCATCTAAAAACAATAACGTATCAACCGAACACGCTTCTCAATCATCTACCAATGAAGTGCTGGACTTATCGGCGCTCGCCCAAGGTTTTCCATCAAGTGATACGCAGGCAAAGCCAGTCGCTTACAACCATAGCGCACACACGATCAGCTATGTGCATGTGACGTGCGATCATAAAAAAGTACTGATTGAACACAGTATCGATGATGACAGCACACGTCAGCAGTTTGTATTTAATCAACCTGCCCAAGCCCATGCCGCCTTTTTACAACACATTGCCCGATTTGAAGCCCAAGGCTTTATCGAAAATAAAGGGGTATAACCCATGACCACACCAAACAATCAGCAAACCGATTATATCAGTCCGACCCCAATAATGACGCCTGCTGAGCGTCAATGGCAAAAGCTGTGGCAAGATATTGAAGACGCGGGTGGCCGTTATCAATATATCCAGCAGCAAATGCTACAGCACGGGTTTATGGTTGAGCGCAAACCCATAGATACGATGTCGCCAAAAGAGCGCGAACGCTATAAAAAATCCCTTAAAAAAGAAGCCGCTGAAGAAAAAACCCTCAAAAAAATGGCATGGCAAGCCTATAAATCACAGCATATCGTTTATCTGGGGCGCCACATTTATTGGTCAGATGACACCAGCATCGATAAATGGGACACTAAAGATGCCAGCAATCGACTCATTGACAACAAACTGCCCCTCATCAGCAAGCATACGCAATTGGCAAGCGCCGTCAATCTGACAGTGCCACAGTTAAAAGGTTTGTGTTATCAAAGAGAGGTGGCAACCAATATCCCTTATACGCATTTTACGATTAATAAGCGTAACGGTACGCCTCGGCAGATATGGTCACCCATTCCTCGACTCAAATTCGTTCAGCACTGGATTTTAGAGAATATCCTAAATAACTTAATGACGCATGGAGCCGCTCACGGGTTTGTTCGTGGCAAATCCATTATTACCAATGCGGCGGTACACACTAATAGTACCCTACTGATCAAACTGGATGTAAAAGATTTCTTTCCAAGCGTGCACTGGCGCCGCGTCAAAGGCGTGTTTCGCCATGCAGGTTATCCTGAGCAAATCGCCACTTTGCTGGCTTTGTTGTGTACCGAATCGCCAAGGCAGATGGTGCAACAAAATGGCAAAACCTATTACGTGGCGCTTAGTGACAGAGCGTTACCGCAAGGCGCGCCGACCAGCCCTGCTTTAACCAATATCGTTTGCGTCAATCTTGACCGACGGCTAACAGGACTGGCGGACAAGATGGGTTTGCGTTATAGCCGCTATGCCGATGATCTGACTTTTAGCCTACCAGACAACGCTACCAGCACCAAAAACACCGTCCAGCCTGCTGATCATAATCAACTCATTGGGCAGCTATTGGGTTCTGTGCATAAAGTTTTGCGTGAAGAAGGTTTTAACTTGAACAATGATAAGACACGCGTTATTCGTATGGGCAATCAGCACACTGTCACTGGCATGGTGGTCAATGGCGAGGGCGTGCCACGCGTACCGCGCAAAATCAAGCGTATGCTGCGCGCCTCCCTGCACAATCTAGCGTCAGATCAACCCTTACATGACGGCGAGACGCTTGAAACCTTATCAGGGTACGCCGCTTGGATTGCCTCTGCGGAGCCTGAATTGGGGCAAAGATACTTGAAGAAAATTGAGGCGCTACGAGACCAAGGTAAGCTATCCAAGGCGAAAAGCCATACGAAAGCTGACATAGTCGCTTAAAGGTATTAAAATCATTATTAGAGATAGGTAAAACCAAAAAATGGTTTTGCTTATCTCTATTGTAGTCAACATATTATTGTGCCACACCTTCTTCTTTTAAATACTCGTACAGCCCTTCTGCAAATTGTCGATAGCCTGTTGCATTGGCGTGAATGCGATCAGATTTTAGCGTGTCATCTGACAATATTTCTGACCAGCCGTCTGAATATAACGGCACCTTTTTTGCTTCAGCAATCTCTTCATATATCGGATTATCACTTGCCTTACCAAACAATGCACTGGTGCTAATGTATGGCTCTGCAATGAGAACGACGTCGATATCCTGAGACTGTAATGTATCGATAGTGGCATTAATATTAGTTCGCGTGGTCTCGGGCTGAATACGTTGTAATACATCATTACCACCCACACCCAGCAGTACTAAATCAGGTGCTTTTTTGGCCACTTCCTCTACTCGAGCAAGTACATCTGCGGACGTATCACCATTGACACCAGCATTGATGACTGTCCATGTCGTCAGTTCAGAAAGCACCATAGGGTAAGCCATCTCTAGATCTGCGCCATAACCATAAGTTAGCGAATCCCCAAGCGCGATAACGGTACTGTCTGCTGGCAAGGCGTTTTGTTGAGGGTTACTGCTACAGCCACTCATATTGATAGTGGCGGCAAATCCCAGACTGACCAGCGCCAAAAACTTACCACGTATCTCCATACTTGCTTCAATCCTATTTTTTATACCAATTGAGTTAAATTTATCAGAATTAAAATGAGATATCTTAAAACCTATCATTTAACGCTTGTTGTATGTTGATCAGTATCCGTTGTATAGTTTATCTAGGAGATAGACTACCTGTTGGGCACCATACAAGTGCTCTGCTGTAAAGCATACTAAAAAAACCGCAAAGTTTTGATGAGCTCCAAAACGGCAAAGGACAATACCGACTGGTAGCAAGTTCTGTCGGCAATTGGCTGGACAATACCAGCATTGATGCCTTGAACCATCTCAACGAGCAAGCTGCCGATATATTTTATCGTAAAGGGGTGACCTTTACGGTCTATAGTGATGCTAAAAACATTGAGCGCATGATTCCATTTGATATTATTCCCCGTATCATCGCGGCAAGTGAGTGGCGTCAGATAGAAGCGGGCTGTAAGCAGCGTATTACCGCCCTCAATGCGTTTTTGCATGACATTTATCATGACCAAGCCATTATGAAAGCTGGCATTGTTCCTGCCAGCTACGTCTATGCCAGTGGTTGTTACGAGCCATGGATGATAGGTATTGAGCTTGATAAGCCCATCTACTCCCATATCAGTGGTATTGATCTTATTCGAGATGAGTCGGGTCGGTTTTGTGTGTTGGAGGACAACCTACGCACCCCTTCTGGCGTCTCGTATATGCTTGAGAGCCGAAAAATATCAGAGACGCTATTATCTGATCAGTTTTCACAAAGCTCTATCTTGGGCGTCAGTGACTATCCACAGCGCCTCAAATCCTGTCTTGCCAGCTCAACCAGTAAATACGACCCACAGATAGCTATCTTAACGCCAGGACGTTTTAACAGTGCTTATTATGAGCATGCTTTTTTGGCACACGAGATGAACGTACCCTTAGTACATGGCTACGATTTGATTGTCGAAGACAGTAAAGTCTACATGCAGGGCATTCGCGGTAAAGTGCAGGTCGATATCATTTATCGCCGCATTGACGACCCTTATATTGACCCTTTGGCGTTTCGCTCAGACTCTATTTTGGGAGTGTCAGGACTCATGAGTGCCTACCGTGCAGGCAACGTGGTCATTGTCAATGCACCCGGAACTGGCGTGGCCGATGACAAAAGCTTGTACCCTTTTGTACCAGATATGATTAAGTTTTATCTGGGCGAAGAGCCTATCCTACCTAATATCGAAACATACCAGTGCCGTAAACCAGATGAACTCAAATACGTGCTGGATAATTTAGATAAACTGGTTGTCAAAGAGACACAAGGCTCGGGTGGTTATGGCATGCTTATTGGCCCCACCTCTACTAAGCAAGAAATCAGTGATTACCGTCAGCGTCTTTTAGACAATCCAGCTGGATTTATTGCTCAGCCTACGATCTCACTTTCCACCAATCCTACTGCTGTCAGTGACGGGATTGCACCGCGTCATATTGATTTGCGCCCCTTCATATTGAGCCATGGTGATGGCTCAGTGGACATTGTACCTGGCGGTTTGACGCGAGTGGCCATGGTTGAAGGCTCTTTGGTTGTCAACTCGTCACAAGGCGGCGGTATCAAAGACACGTGGATTATCGACGACAGCAATTTGACGTCATCATCTAGGCAAATGGTCAAAAAATCAGACAACCAACTGGATAAACAATCGATAGAAGCAATCACCGCAAGTCACTCACATTATCATGATCCTGTGCAGCCGCTTGAAGCAGGTTATGAAAATCCTGACAATGCACCAATGATATTGCTGCTATCTACCGCCAATCATCTGGTGTGGCTCGGTCGCTACAGTGAGCGATTGTACTATTATGACAGCATCATCAAACAATTGGTGAAAGGCAATATTAAAAAAACACAGTTGCAGCATCTGATTAACCATTTGGGTTTTAACGTTGATCCAAACCAGCCATTAAAGTCGATAAAAGCTCAGATGCTGAGTGACTTGGAACAAGACAAGATACCCAATATTGTCCAATCTATTGAGACCAATGTGCAAGAAGCCAAAGGTGTCATCGGTAAAGATACCGCTGAGCTGTATAACCTAATTAAAAGATTGTCTAGCGCGGGCACGTATCGAGCGGCGACGCTACAACTACACGCCTGTAATGCTGCGATGGCGCAAGAGCATCCTATCGTCACGTGCTTTTGGCAATTGGGGCGGCATTTTGAACAACTGGAGCGTACGGTATTTCTCAATGAGGACTCAGTCAATATCAGCCTTGAATTCAAGCACTGGATCAATAAGCTACCAGAAAATACACGCTGGCGTGAGCTGATTCGTCTAACCAATCAGATGATTAAATCGCAACAGCTTAGCGACTTTCAGCTCTTGAGCAAAGAATGCAGCACAATATTGCAGCAAGGGGTCTAACGCAGCATCACTTAATAACAAAACCCTGAGTGCGGAACAATCAGAACAATAGGAGATGCTATGAAACTTCAAATCAGTCACCAAACCAACTATTATTACGATGAGCTGGCACATCGAAGTGTGCAATATATCCGCATGACGCCCATGCAGCTGCCACATCAAATCATTCATCAGTGGAACGTCATGCTACCCAAGGTAGCCACCAGTCAAAAAGATGGCTTTGGCAACGACTGGCTGACACTCAGCCGTAATGAGGCGCATAACAATCTACAAATGCAAGCGTCCGGTATTGTCGAAATTAATACGAGTACAGAGCGATTAGAGGATATGGACCATGTTCCCTATCTGTTATTTACCGTACAAAGCCCTTTGACAGCGTGCTCAGAAAATATGCGGGCATTTGCAGCGCCTTATCTAAAAACGCTGACTCATGACAGTCTAAAGGCGATGGCCGCTGAGCTACTCACAAAAGTGCCTTATATCAAAAACCTCACTCATGTCGGCACAACGGCTGCTGAAGCTTTTGAAATTGGCGCCGGCGTGTGCCAAGACCATACCCACATCTTTTTAGGGTGCTTACGAGATCAGCAGATTCCAGCGCGCTATGTATCAGGCTATCTCTATGATAATACCGAGAACCACATGGCCAGTCATGCATGGGCAGAAGTATGGCTAGATGGCTACTGGTACACATTTGATATCTCAAATCAGTTGTTCCAGCCAAGCTCTCATGTGTACGTCGCCATTGGCCGCGACTACTTAGATGCAGCGCCTGTACGCGGTGTAAGGATGGGCGGTGGTTACGAAAATCTTTACAGTCAGGTACTGGTTTCAAGATTATCATAAATTATTTTCTACGCTCATTTTTACCAAGGATTTGTTATGACTTATTGTGCTGCCATTCGTCTCAAAGAAGGGATGATTTTTGCCAGCGATACTCGCACCAATGCAGGGGTTGATCACATCTCAACCTTTAGAAAACTGTACCAATATGGCGTTGAGGGTGAGCGCTTTATGGTGCTACAAACCGCTGGCAGTTTGGCGACGTCGCAAGCTGTGTTTAATAAACTGCAAAGCGATATTAATTTACGTGCAGAAGGTAGCCTCAACACTGTCTCATCGCTGTTTGATGGGGCGCAAATGGTTGGTGAATGCATGCGTAACATCATGGCAAACGCGCAGAGAGTGGCTAATGATAACAATAGCCGCACGTTTACCAGCTCATTTTTATTGGGTGGTCAAATCAAAGGGCAACCGCCCGAGCTATACATGATCTACCCTGAGGGCAACTGTATTAGAGCTACAAGAGACACGCCATTTTTTCAGCTGGGCGAAAGCAAATATGGTAAGCCGATTCTTGATCGCTCAGTCAGATATGACACCAATGTCAATCATGCAGCTCAAGCGTTGATGCTGTCTTTTGACTCCACCCTACACTCCAACTTGTCCGTCGGTATGCCCATTGATTTTGTGATTTATGAAAACGACAGTCTGATGTTACCAAAAGGCCGCCGTATCGAAGAAGACGATGAGTACTTCAAGACCATTAGCCGTCAGTGGTCAGCCGCCTTGCGTAATACCTTAATTGAATTGCCTGAATGTCCAGACAACTATTGGGGCTAGGTTATCCCGTATTACGAAACCCAATCTAAACCTTTGCCATTACACCAATAAAAATGGGGCGGTGCGACTGTCTTCTGATTGGGCGACATCCCTTGGCGTGCCCTGAGCAACAATTAGCCCGCCCGCATCCCCTGCTCCTGGCCCGATATCAATAATCCAGTCGCTATTGCTGGCCACTTGCATATCATGCTCAACCATGATGACCGTGTTGCCAGCATCGACGAGATCATTTAACTGCGTCATTAGCATGGACACATCAGCGGGATGTAGACCAGTGGTGGGTTCATCTAATATGTACAAGGTATCGCCTCGCTGTATACGTTGCAATTCAGTAGCAAGCTTGATGCGCTGTGCTTCCCCGCCTGATAGCTCCGTCGCTGGCTGACCCAAACGCAAATAGCCCAGTCCAACTTGTAGTAGCGCGTCCAATGCCCGCACAATAGGCACCTCATCAACAAAAAACTCGTGAGCCGCTTCTACGGTTAAGTCCAGCACCTCAGCAATGTTCTTATCTCGATACGTGACCGCTAAGGTTTCTTTATCATAGCGCTGCCCATGACACACTTGGCAAGGTGCATAAACGCTTGGTAAGAACAACAGCTCAACACTGACAAATCCCAACCCTTCGCAATTTGGACAGCGGCCTTTTGTCGTGTTAAAAGAGAAACGCCCAGCATCATAACCACTAGCTTTTGCTTGCTTGGTTGCTGCAAACAGCTTACGTACATCATCAAATAAACCAGTATAGGTTGCCAGATTCGAGCGCGGCGTCCGTCCGATCGCCTTTTGATTGATATTAATCAGACGACGGATATGCTCCATACCAGATATGATTTCACCACCTGTTACCGCTTCAAGCTCTTGCTCAAGCAAATCTGCCTCCCCTATAGGGGCCTCCGCAACCGTTTTTTGTCCCAGTGCCTCATTGATGAGCTCGACTAATGCTTGACTGACAAGGCTCGATTTTCCTGAGCCTGAGACCCCAGTGACACTCGTCATTACCCCAAGCGGAAACGCAACGTCTAAACCTATTATGTTGTTGCGCTCGATGTTTGCAAGCTTAAGCCATGCTGTCGGCTCTCTGGTATCAGATTTAGACTGAGCGTTAGAGATTGTATCAGCAAAGAGGTATCGACCCGTATGCGACTGTGCAACCTCACGCAGTCCCTCTACAGGCCCACTATAGACAATCTCACCGCCATGCATGCCAGCCTTTGGTCCGACATCGACGATCCAATCGGCATGTCTGATAACACTCACGTCATGCTCAACGACAAACATAGAGTTGCCAGACGCGATGAGCTCATCCAGTGCCCCGAGCAGCGCTTGCGTATCAGCAGGATGAAGACCTGCGGACGGCTCATCAAGGACATAAACCACGCCAAAAAGCTGCGAGCGAATCTGGGTTGCCAGTCGCAATCGCTGAAGTTCACCAGGAGATAATGTGGGTGTCGTACGCTCAAGCGATAGATAACCCAAACCAAGCCTGGTCATTGCCTCAACACGAGAGAGGATGTCATTAGTAATACGCTGTGCAACGATGGCTTTTTCGCGGTGTGGTGTGTCATCAGTTACTTTAGTCCGCGCTGTTTTCTCAAGTTTAATGGCCATTTCAGTTAAGGTTAGCTGTGACAGCTCACCGATATCCAATCCAGCAAACTTGACGGACAGCGATTCTTTTTTGAGCTTTTTGCCATGACACTCTGGACACTCAGAGATTTGCATAAACTGCGAGACACGTTTTTTGGTACGCGGGCTTTGAGTTGTAGCAAAAGAATGTAAAATAAAGTTTTTGGCACTGGTAAAGGTGCCCATATAATTTGGCTTCTCCCCATTCTCAATCGCCTCGCGCGTTTGCTCAATATTGTACTCAGGATAAACGGGCACGGTTGGCGTGTCATCGGTAAACAAAATCCAGTCGCGCGTTTTTTTGGGCAGTGTGTGCCAAGGTTTATCGATATCATAGCCGAGTGTGGTCAATATGCGGCTAAGATTTTGACCTTGCCATGCTGGCGGCCATGCCGCAATCGCCCGCTCACGGATGGTCTTCGTATTATCTGGTACCAACAATGCTTCAGTAACTTCAAACACACGACCAATACCTGAGCAAGTCGGACAAGCACCGTCTGGCGTATTAGGAGAAAACGCGTCGGCATATAGCATCTCTTGGTTGGCTGGATACTCTCCTGCTCGTGAATACAGCATACGCAAACCGTTGGATATAGTGGTTACACTACCGACGGACGAGCGTACTGAGGGCGTACCGCGCTGCTGTTGTAGTGCCACAGCTGGTGGCAATCCTTCGATGCTATCGACATCTGGCTCATCGACTTGATCAATCAGTCGTCTTGCATAAGGAGATACCGAATCAAGATAACGCCGTTGTGACTCGGCAAACAACGTCCCAAACGCCAATGATGACTTCCCTGAACCTGATATACCCGTAAAGACCACCAGTGCATTGCGAGGTAAATTAACATCGACGTTCTTTAGGTTATGCACGCGCGCACCCCTTACCTGAATGTTTTCTTGGTCAGGGTTGTATAGAGCGTTTTTCACGATACTTGTTTTATTTGTTTTTTCTAATTCTTTTTGGCTTGCCATAATACTATTCATTCCTGTTGAGTCGTCGTTTATTCCCGAAGGTTCTATTTTTTGTACAACTGGCAGAAATGTTAACACGTACTTAGGTAGTGACATGATGAAGCTTACGTATTAGTAGCATAGATGGACAAAACGATAACTTAATCTATCAATTCATGAATAACAAAAAAAAGCTGCATTCATGCAGCTTTTTTAATTGGTAAAAGAGAGACTTTAGTTGTAAGCATGATGGTGTCAGTATTACCCCACCACAAGCCGCATCAATTGGGTACTGATATAACCACCAAACGTCCCTACCGCATAACCAAGAATACCCAAAAATACACCCACAGGTGCAAGCGACGGATGAAATGCCGTCGCAACAATCGGCGCCGATGACGCGCCGCCTGTATTGGCATTAGAGCCAACCGCCAAAAAGAAAAACGGCGCGCGAATGAGTCTTGCGACAACAAAAATAATGGCAACATGGATACTCATCCATAAAAAGCCAATCAATAAGAGACGCCACTGAGAGACAATACCTTCCAGATTAATCTGCATTCCGATGGCGGCAATCAACACAAAGATAAATACCGTACCGATTTTAGACGCGCCAGCGTGATCAAGACGACGAATTTTGGTAAAGGAAAAAATAACACCGATCAAGGTAATGATCACCACCATCCAAAAAAACGAGCTGGCAAAGCTATACTGTACTGCCCATTTGTATGGCGCAAAAAAATCTGCAATTTGCCCGCCGGCAAAGTGCGCCACTCCTACCATAGCAAAACATAACCCAAACATCACCATCAAATCATTTAAGGTCGCAGGCCGCGCATGATCACGCTCATAACTTTCGACGGCTGTAATGACTTTATCGATACTGCTGGTATCTGCTTTTAAAAAGCGGTCTATTTTCTCGCTGTGTTTAGCCATTACTAAAATTGCAAGCAACCACAATGAAGCATTGGTTGCATCCACCAAAATCATCATGCCAAACAAATCGTCGCTGACACCAAACAATTCTTTCATTGCTGCCTGATTGGCGGCGCCTCCGATCCAACTACCAGCCACGGCTGAAAACCCGCGCCATAAGGTATCATCGACAAACATTTCAGGCGATACCCATTTGGCGATTCCTAAGCTAATAGGACCACTGATAATAATGGCAATACTAGCCGCAAAGAACATGGCAATAGCTTTCCAGCCCAACCCCAATATCTTAGGCACATCCATAGATAGGGTCATTAATAATAAACTTGCAGGCAACAAATAGGTTGCTGTAAAACCGTAAATCTGCGAACCAATACCGTCCGCAAAGACGCCCAAACTGTTGAGGGTTGCAGGTATAAAGCAGCACAAAACAATACCCGGTAATACCGCATAAAATCGTCGCCAAAACTTACCGGGCAATCCTTGGGTATAAAAAACCAAACCAATGATGGCCATAATGATGCCAAACGCCAGCGGCAAACTATCAATAGCTAAACTTGAGAAAGCGGGCATCAAATAGCTCCAAAGCATACGATAAAAGCCTGCCAGTATAGACAAGGCAAAAAAAACGCGCAAGCCACTATCTTGTACTTGCCACTCAAAATGGTTGGACTCACACAAACCAATAGACACAAAAAAGCCAGATAATAAGTATCTGGCTTTTTTATTAGCTTTACCGTTAACTTAGTCGCTTTTATAAAAGCCTTCGTTAACCATAAATAATCGTATTATTACGAGTTTTTACCACGGTTGCCGCTGTTTGGACGACCTTGACCACGGCTGTCAGAACGACCTGCTGGGCGACCTTGGCTGCCGCTTGGACGACCGCGACCTGTTGCTGCACGCTCACCACGTGGAACGCCAGTGCTATCACCGCGGCTTGGGCCACCAGTGCGCTTGCCTTGATAAGGCTTGCCACCTGAACGCTCATTTGGCTTACCAGATGAATCACGTGGTTTGCCTTGATAACCGCTGTCATTGCTGGCGCGTTGACTGGTTGCTGCGCTGTCACTTGAGCGACCACGGCCTTGACCGCCACCACTAGATTTACCTGCATAGCCACCCGCTGAACGACCACGGCCTTGACCACCTCCGTTAGAGCGTCCGCGACCACGGCCACGACCATTACCTTTGTTTTCGCTAGGCACGTATGTTTTCTTAGGCTCCATACCTTCGATAACACAGACTTCCATTTTGCGATCTAAATAACGGTTGATGGCGTTTAGCTGTGGACGATCATCCATGCTACATAGGCTGATTGCGATACCAGTACGACCAGCACGGCCACAACGACCGATACGATGGACGTAATCTTCTGTCTGACGCGGCAAGTCATAGTTAATAACGTGTGAAATTGCTGGTATGTCTAAACCACGGGCAGCAACGTCAGTCGCTACTAGGATTTTGACTTTACCGTTACGCAAATCTTGAACGATACGGTTACGCTTGCTTTGTGGCAAATCGCCATGTAGGAAACTGGCTTTATGACCCGCTTCTTGTAGCTGTTTTGCTAGCTTTTCAGTGCTACGTTTGGTGGCAGCAAAGATAATGATTTGATCCATATCTTGCTGGCAAACGATTTTGTCAAGTAAGCGGTTCTTGTGATCAAAATCATCACAGTAGTACACTTTTTCTTCTATGTGTGCAGATTCTACTTTGATTGATACACGCTCAGGATTTTTAGTGAAGCTAGCTGCGATTTTACCTACTGGGCCATCCCAAGTCGCTGAACACATGATTGTCTGACGATCAACTGGTGCTGCACGTAAGATATCACTGATGTCATCAGCAAAACCCATGTCTAACATGCGATCCGCTTCGTCAAGTACCAATACTTCTAGATTTGATAAGTCAACACGGCCTGCATTGATATGATCAAGTAAACGACCAGGCGTTGCAACGATAACTTGGACGCCTTTTTTCAGAGCAGTGATCTGACCATTGTATGGCGCGCCGCCAACCAATGGTACACAGAATAAACCGCGCATGTCTTTAGAGTAAGTACGGACACTATCATGTACTTGCTGAGCAAGTTCGCGCGTTGGCGTTAGGATAAGGGCTTTGGTGAGCTTGTCAAAGCTGGTTGCACGGCTCAAACGATCAAGTACTGGGATTACGAATGCTGCAGTCTTACCACTACCTGTTTGCGCTGACAACAATAGGTCACGACCTTCTAGAGCAAAAGGAATGGCTTGTGCTTGGATAGGTGTTGGGTTGGTGTAACCACTACGATCAAGTGCCGTAAGAATTGGTTTGGCAATACCAAGATCGGTAAAGGTAACTTTATTTTCTTCAGTAGCGTCAGTAGTCGCCGCTTGATTATCAGTATCAGTATTTGCTTGAGTGTTGTTGCTTTCGATGATGCCGTTTTCAGCGGCGATTGTAGATAAGATATCAGTCATGAGAATCCTTGGTAAGTATAAGTTGCTGTAAATTCAGCAATCTTGATGCATACCACTGATAACCGTTCACCACGCAGCCTTTATTGAAGTATCATCGCAGCACATAAAAGTGTCGATAATAAGAAACGAAGCCAATAAAGCCTCGATAATAAATGCGTTTGTGCTGTCTGACGTATTTTGGTGGTAGTGCCGAGTGTCTCATCCTTGCTTGATATAAACGTATTATTGATGCTTTGTCCAAAGCAGATAATCGCATATAACAACCAATTTGACCCCTCTTTACGGGTCAGTAGATAAGATATGAGTCAAAAATAACGATTATTTATATAAAGTGTTATTTAAGTACACAAAATCATCGGCAACAATTACTTATGGTCATCCTAGACCCAAAATCGCAGGCGATGTTATCAATCTCATAATTCACGATAGACTAAGCTAACGTGGCGACGCAGTATATCACATTAAAAAAATATTTGTAGCTGTTTTTTTGATTAGTGTAGAAACAGTCGCAGGATTGCGGTTTCTACACCCTATTGAGACGTATATCGGCTACTATTATTGTGCTGTTCTAACCTCAGTCACATAGGTGGGTAGCTCCCATGCACCGCCAGCTGCAATCAAACGACAGAGCCCAGTAGTGCTTTCATAGCTTTTTTCAAATGATTTGCCCGTCCATATCCACTCGCTTTTGGCTAAGCAGTCGCCAATACCGCGACCTCTCTGCACTGAGGTTATTTTGCCTTCGTCGTAGCCTGTGGCACTAGTAGTGACCAATGTCGGATTGTAAGGCTTGCTGTCATTCATTACCCACACGCCTGTACCGACATTGTAAGCCCCTCTCCAACATTCATGCTGTACCAATAGTTGTGAACCATTTAAACGATTGATGCGCCATGGCGACTTGTCTGGCAGATTTGGGCAATCACTATCTACTTCTTTCATTGTACCTTTCATAATGGTTGCTAGCTGAGAAGAGCGCATGCCAAATTTTTTATTATTATTAGAAACCGCTTTGGAATTAGGTAATACAAAGCGTAATTTTGGGACAGCCTTTGGAGGTATTACGCTGCTATTGGGCTTAGCCGCACCTTCGCGATCAATAAAGGCGTTTGACGTCCCTACTCGACCTTGGGCTTCGTCCGCCTTTAGCATAACGGCACTAGCGCCTTTATCAGAAAGCTGCCAACGTGAATTGCGCAGTACCAGCTCAATTTTACTGGATTTGGTCAAGGCATTCAATAATGCGCTTACTTGAGCTTCAGTCAATTCAGCATTGCCTGCAGTGGCTGAAAAAGTTTTGGTTTCGCCATAGTTTTTATCGTTAATAAATAAAGAGATACGATGGCGATCACCCAATTGCATGAGTGCTTTAGACGAGCTTTCTTTAGCACCCCCAAGCTTCACTTTGCCCTCTACGCTGGCATTGGCGCCTGCGCGGCGCACAAGCAACACGGAAACAGGCAGCTCACTATTATTCTCAGCTTGATAGCCTGCCAGCCGGCAAGTCATGGTATTGTCGCAGGCAACCTGCCAGTCTTGATTGACAAACTCAACACCTGCGTGCGCCATGGTGACATTGCTAAGTAGAACTGTACTCATGGCAGCAACCATAGGTATAAGCACATGGTTTTTTATCCTCAATGAGGGCATCTTTTTTATTACATTGGATATAATTGTAGAATAAGTCATGTAGTACGACCTTAAGCATTTATTGACAAATATCGATTGATATTTTTAAAAAATCATGCCGAAATTTTAATAGAAATTAAGCGTTGAATATTGATTAAAGGCAATCACTCGATCAAGTTAAGATGTTATGTCTTACATAATTTTTTATTCATAAAATGGTGACAAACATCTGTCTGTCAGAATATTGTTTGCCTATCTTAACGCATTAGTGTTTCTGATTGTTATGATAATGTAGCATTTCGTAAAAATACAGCCATATATTTATTATAATATACTTATACGTAAATATAATATATCAAATACTACTAAGGCCGATAAGCGGAATGCTTATCGGCCTTAGTGGTAATATGATGGTAAACCAGATACCAATTTACTTAGTCAATTGGTGTTAATGTCAGGTCAACCGCACGTTTAACTGCAGGACGCTCAGCGATTTTTTGTGCCCAGCGCTGTACATGTTTATAGTCGTTTACTTGTAAGAATTCTGCTGCATCATAAAGCTTACCCAGTACCAGCTGACCATACCATGCCCAAATAATCATATCAGCAATATTGTAATCTTCTTCATTGTTGCCACACATGTATTCATTATCTTTTAGATGCGTATCAAGCACATCAAGCTGACGCTTAACTTCCATCGTATAACGATTGATTGGATACTCCAACGGTTTAGGTGCATAAGCATAGAAATGACCAAAACCGCCCCCTAAGAAGGGCGCGCTACCCATTTGCCACATAATCCAAGACAAACAATCTGCACGTGCCTTGCCTGCTGACAGAGGAATAAACTTACCAAATTTTTCTGCCAAATACATTAAGATGGCACCTGACTCAAAGACTGCGATAGGCTCGCTGCTGTCATCGCCTTCTACATGGCTAGAATGGTCTACCAAGGCTGGAATCTTTGAGTTGGGATTGATTGCCACAAACCCTGAGCCAAACTGATCGCCTTTAGAAATATCAATTTTATAAGCATTATATTCAGCACCTTTCACACCTAGCTCTGCCAACTCTTCCAATAATATATTTGCCTTTACACCATTTGGGGTATTCAAAGAATACAATTGCAATGGTGCATCACCTACTGGTAGCGGTTTTTCATAACGTGCGCCAGCAGTCGGGCGATTGATGCTAGCAAATTTACCACCGTTTTCTTTGTCTTGTACCCAAACCTTTGGCGGTACATAGGTATTTGTTTGTTCAGTAGCGTGATTGCTTGAATTATTATTGTCCTGACTCATAACATATCCTTAATTTATTTTTTTTGGTGTATATCTATAATGAAGGCTCACTATAACGAGAATTCACCCTTACATTAAAGTCCTCTCTTGTAAGCAATGTTGTCGCCTATTGTTTTAGTACTTTGTCACCTCAGCTGGCAATCGTTACCTTGAGTCACTTTTATTATCCGTAAGTCTTTCTTATACTACTTGACCTATATCATAACTCGCCACTTATCAATAAGTGGCAAATAATACTATTCGTCTGATTTTATGACAGAATATTTAATGAGATTTACATGGTAACGCTCACCCCAACGCAAGATAAATACCTGCCCTATGTACTAGCGGTAGCGCTATTTATGCAAATTCTAGATGCAACCATTTTAAATACGTCACTACCGCAAATGGCACAAGCGCTTGGCGAGTCGCCCTTAAAAATGCAGTGGGCGGTGATCAGTTATGCACTGACTTTAGCCATATTCATTCCTCTTAGTGGCTTTTTGGCTGACAAATATGGCACCCGCCAAGTATTTTTATCAGCCATCATTATTTTTTGTATTGGCTCATTGTTATGCGCCGCCTCACCAACACTAGATTTTTTGATTGCTTCACGGGTTATTCAAGCCATCGGTGGCGCAATGATGACACCCGTTGCTCGTCTCATATTGGTCAAATCCTATCCACGTAATAAGCTATTAACGGTCATGAATTTTGCGGTCATACCTGCATTGGTTGCGCCGTTGGTAGGACCCATTTTGGGTGGTTATATTGTGCAATACGCCAGTTGGCATTGGATATTTTTGATCAATATACCAATGGGGATAGCCGGTTTTGTGATGGGGAAAAAGCTGGTCCCTGCATTATTCGAAGATACCAAACGTCTTGATTGGACAGGATTTTTATTGTTTGCCGCAGCGGCTTGTGGATTTACATTGGCTGTAGAGTTTGGCTCGCAGACAGGACATGGGCTTTATGGTCTGCTCTTCGGTCTTGGCGCAAGCCTATTGATAGGCGCTTATATTTGGCATGCCAAACGGCAATCTGCCTCGTTGTTCCCGCTGGCCTTGTTCGATGTTCGTACCTTTCGCATAGGTATTACTGGCAATCTGTTTACACGCCTTGGCATCAGTGCGGTCCCCTTTTTATTGCCATTACTGCTGCAAGTCGTATTTGAATACTCTCCATCAAAGGCAGGCTGGCTCCTTGCTCCTATTGCTGTAGGCGCAATCGGTATCAAGCCCTTTGTGAGTAAGATCATTCAGCGTTACAGCTACCGCAAAGTTTTGATCTACAACACCTCAGTGATGGGCTCACTTATCTTGGTTTTAACGCAGTTTAATGACGCCTCACAATGGCTTTGGTTTATTCCTATTTTGACCATCATGGGCGCTTGTAACTCCTTACAATTCAGCGCGATGAATACCATTACAATTGGTGATCTCCAAGGCGCACAGACCAGTAGCGGCAATAGCTTGATGGCCGTTAATCAACAGCTGGCCATTAGCTTCGGTATTGCTTTTGGTGCAGCCATTTTAAATCTATTACGTGAGCGTATACAGATGGATACGTTAACAGCATTTCAAACCACATTTTTTGTCATGGGTGTATTAACGATTCTCTCTGCAATGGTATTTATGCGCTTGAAACCTGAAGACGGCCGTGGTTTGTATTGACAGTAAAAACGTGACTACCGGTGTTAGCTTCCATAGATTTGTTAAACGTCACACATAAAAATGCCAGCATGGGGTTGGTATAAACCAAAACTCATGCTGGCATCTGATATGGCGTGATCGCCAATCAATGATAGGTTTAACGCTTAGATCGTATCGTCATCATTGATTTGTGATTGAATGTATCGTTCTACGCCCATACTTTCGATTAAGTCTTCTTGAGTCTCAAGCCAATCTTGATATTCCTCATTACCATCTTTTAAAATGGTCAATAACTGACGAGAAACATAGTCGGCCTTTGTCTCACACAAAGTGATGGCATCAGTAATGATAGCGAATTTTTGCTTTTCTAAACGCAAATTGCAATCGATCAACTCTGGCACATCTTCGCCAATAAACATCTTACCGTAATCTTGCAAATTGGGTAAGCCACCTAATAATAAAATACGTGCAATCAAATCATCTGACCATTTCATCTCAGCGATAGATTGTTTGTAAAAATTTTCGTTAAGCGCTTCTAAGCCCCAATGACGGGCAATGCGTGCATGCAAAAAATACTGATTGATGGCAATAAGCGACTGTCCCAGTACCTTATTTAAAGCACGAATGACCTCTTTGTCCCCTTTCATTATTTCTCTCCCTACTTATTTATTGTTTTGGCCAACCATGTCGGCCAGTTTTTATGACTATTTATATCTATTGTGACATTAAATAAGATTGGGAGTGACTTCAGCCACTTGGCTTTGGAGGTAATTTGGCAGACCAATCATGTCGATAAGACGTAACTGCTGTTCAAGCCAATGAGCATGATCTTCTTCGGTGTCTTTTAACTGCTCAACAAGCATCTCACGCGTAACATAATCCCGCTCTTCTTCACACAGCGCAATACCGTCTTTTAGATGCTTCTGTACTTGATACTCTAAATCAAGATCCAGTTGTAGCATCTCAGGAACCGTGGCTCCAATATTGATAGCATCTACAGTCATTTTTGGCGTACCGCTTAGCATCAAAATGCGGCGAATAATGGCTTGCGCGTGTAACGTCTCATCTTCCATCTCATGATGGATACGGTCGTACAACTTCCCGTAATGCCACTCAGCATACATTTCTGAATGTATAAAATACTGGTCACGAGCAGCCAGCTCACCACCTAATAAAAAATTTAAATAATCTATGACTTTTTGGCTACCTATCATAACCCATACTCCTCTATGTATATTTATACATTACCGTATATCTAAAATTCATCACGTAATAGTAGCAATGTCAGTAAAAATCACATGCAATAATATGCTCTGTTACTTTATTTAAATATAGTAACATACAGGCGCTGTATGACATGTAATATTATGAACTAAGAATAAGATGCTAGTTGAGAATCATAATTAGCTAGCGTTTATAAAGACAACAGGAATTTATCACGTTGAAAAAACATGAATAAAAGGATAGCTGTTTTTTTGAAAAGTACTGTAGAAATTTGCCAATTACCCTATGTCTTTTATATATTGAGGGTAAAGACATGATATTAGATGTACTGTGTTTTATAACAATACATCTAAGATATTTAAAATAGAGAATTTTTAGATCTACTATATTTAGACAGCATAGGCTAGGATATCTAATTTCGCATGGTGTTCATCTAGGTAATCATTTACCATTGGCTCGCAGCAGCCACAGCAGGTTGCAACGTCGAGCGTATCTTTTAGACCTTCAAGAGTATCAATACCTGAAGCAATAGCAGCTTTGATTTGTTTTTCTTTCACGTCATTACAGATACATACGTACATACACCAGCTCTCCTGAATACCATCATTCGATAACTACTTTACTGCTTATAAATATTGGGCATTGATGAAAAACCTTATAGGTCAATAGATAGTCACCCACCCACTTCACTACCTATCAATTTGCTACCTAATAAAATTCTGCGTAACAATTTAAGTATAATAACGATAATTATTATCATTTGCAATAGTATTTTACAATTGAGTGCGCAAAAAAATAGTCTTCTATTACAGTCAGTTAACTGATGTAGATTAATATGGTTACTACTGTAACTAAACAAGATAAAAGGTAGTAAATTGACGACGAACTGTAATTTAGCTTATTTTTTAATCGATTTTGTAGATAACTGCTGTTATATTGAAGGCCTATTAATCTAGCCTTATTGGAACTATTCTATGTCTGATAATAATTTTACAATACGACCTATTGAGTTGTTTAAAGTCTTATCTGATCCGACACGCTTAAAAATATTTCAAATATTATTCCGAAAAGAAGCACGTTGTGTGGGTGAGTTGGTTGACATATTGGACCAGCCGCAGCCAACCATATCTCGTCACTTAAACCATCTAAAGAAACTGGGTATTTTGAGCTGTGTTCGTGATGGTACTTGGATGTGGTATGAGGTTGCTGATGATTTACCCGAATGGTGTGAGCATATTCTAGAGATTACCTACAAGCAAATATTGACCAAAGACATTGATATGTCAGAACCTGCTTAGATAGAGGGTGTATACAGCAAGACTGGCTTTTAGCACGGATTAAAGGCAATAAAAAAGACCCATTTAAGATAGGTCTTTTTTATTGCCTTTAAGAAGCTAATCGTTCCAACACTATAAGTCTATAGCGTACTCTCAGTTTTTATACAAGATTCAATTATATAAAATACCATTCTATACAAGATCGAGGAAATCACTGATGAAAGCATTGGCTGGCTGATGTATCAACTCTTCCGATGTTCCCACCTGCTCTACACGTCCTTGGTTCATAACCACAATCTCATCAGATACGGCACGTGCTTCTTCTTGATCATGAGTAACCATAATACTAGTAATACCCAGCTCATGATGAATATTTTTTAGCCAAGTGCGTAGCTCTTTACGTACTTTGGCATCCAATGCGCCAAATGGCTCATCAAGTAATAGTAGTTTTGGCTTGACAGCAAGTGCCCGTGCCAGCGCAATCCGTTGACGCTGTCCGCCTGATAGTTGGTGCGGATAAGCATTGGCAACTTGAGGCAACTGTACCAAATCTAACAGTTCTGCGACACGCTTATTAATCTCAGCTTTGTTAGGTCGCTCATTTTTTGGCAATAACGTCAATCCAAACGCCACATTATCAGCGATGTTTTTATGACGAAACAATGCGTAATGCTGGAACATAAAACCAATATGACGTTTTTGCACAGGGGTATTGGTGACATCCAAATCATCAAACAGTATTTGTCCAGAGTCCGCGTATTCCAAACCTGCAATGATGCGCAGCAACGTGGTTTTACCACAGCCTGAAGGTCCAAGCAACGTGGTTAGCTTACCCGTTGGTACGGTAATGTTGATATCGTCTAAGGCTACGAAATCACCAAACTTTTTATTAACGTTACGAATCTCGATACTCATAATAATATCTCTTATTGTCTCTTTTGGCGTATCGTATCAGTGTATCTGGGCGACACCCAATGTCTCAATTATCAGTGGTTTAAATCATACTGCTGACTTAAATACCATTTATTTTTACGGCTTATCTTGACTAGTAGGAATGGTCGCACTCGCACTTGCTGGTAGCTCGGGTGCGCTTGCCAACCTTTCAGACTTAGCAAATTTACGCTCTTGCAGCTTGGTCATAACCTGCTGAATCAGTAAGGTGATTAGCGCTAGAGCCGCAAGTAAGCTCGACAAAGCAAACGCAGCGGTAAAGTTATAATCGTTATAAGCAATCTCAACCAACAATGGCATCGTATTGGTTTCGCCACGAATGTGACCTGATACCACGCTCACAGCACCAAACTCGCCCATCGCGCGAGCGTTGGTCAGAATCAAGCCATATAGCAACGCCCATTTAATATTGGGTAATGTCACATGCCAAAAAGTCTGCCAACCAGAAGCTCCTAGAGTCAGTGCGGCTTGCTCTTCACTATCACCTTGAGTCTGCATTAATGGTATCAGCTCACGTGCGACAAAAGGAAAAGTCACAAATAGGGTTGCTAAAACAATACCAGGGACCGCGTAAATAATTTGGAAACCCATGCTCTCAAGCCAGCCGCCAAGGGTAGAGTTCAGACCAAACAACAATACAAACATCAAGCCTGCAACCACGGGCGACACAGAGAATGGTAAATCAAGTAACGTGGTGACCAGCTGCTTGCCTTTGAACTGATAACGCGTGACCAACCAAGCGATAGCAATACCCATTACCATATTAATTGGCAAGACAATAGCAGCCGTAATGAGGGTAAGCTTGATCGCCTCCAATGCTTCTGGGTCGACCAGCGAGGCAATATACAACTGCCAACCACTCTTGAAGGCTTCATAGAATACCGCCAACAACGGTATGACCAACATGACAACCATAAACAAGACAGCAATCACGATGAAAATGCGACGTACCCACGGTGTATCTTTGGTGGCAGGATTGCTTTGGTAGTCGTAGCTATTGGATATTTGCATATTAGCGAGCTCCTACGCGGCGAGACAGCTTCCACTGCACGATATTAATGGTCAATAAAATCACAAAGGAGATCAGTAGCATAAATAACGCAACAGCGGAGGCACCTTGAACATCGAACTGCTCAAGCTTACTGATAATAATAAGTGGCAAAATCTCAGACTGCATCGGAATATTACCGGCAATAAAGATGACTGAACCATACTCACCAGTGGCACGCGCAAACATCATCCCTGCACCCATTAATAAAGCAGGCAGTAGCTCTGGTAAGATAACCTTTCGAAACGTGGTCAAGCGATTGGCACCCAACACCGCTGAGGCTTCTTCAAACTCAACCGACAGCTCTGCGAGCACAGGCTGAACAGCACGGACAATGAATGGAAAGCTAACCACGACTAACGCGAGCCAAATCCCGATGGGCGTAAAAGCTACCTGTATGTCAAATTTTGCAAACCACTGTCCAATCAAGCCATTCGGTGCATAAAGCGTGGCAAGGGAGATACCCGTCACTGCTGTTGGCAACGCAAAAGGCAGATCGACCAACGCATTGATTAGTGACTTACCCCAAAACTCATAACGTACCAGCACCCAAGCAACCAGTGTTCCAAACACCATATTGGTCAGCATGGCCAAAAACGACATCCATAAGCTCAGCTTAATAGCAGCGGTGACCTGCGGCTGAGTAATGGTTTCCCAAAATCCAGTCCAGCCCATCTGCGTTGTGGTATAGGCCATCATGGCAAACGGTAGCACCACCAATAACGATAAGCTAAAGACAGTAATACCCATGCTTAAACCAAAACCTGGCAACACATTGCGTTGACGCAAACGTGTCAGCCAACCTTTTTTAGGCGGTTTACTGGCAGAAGAAGATGTTGCACTCATAGTGATGTCCTATTGCCTATCTGATGGTACTTATCGTAAGACCATGTTATATCGAGTTTATGGTTAGTACGTCTGTGTTAGAAAGCCTATGTTATAAAGGACATAGCGCAGAACGCCATGTCCTTTATGGTTGTCTATGACTTAATGCTCATATCTATTGCATGACAAGACGTGGTCGAGCCAGCGCTAACATTGCCGTTAAACGGTAATTATTTTGGCGCTTTGATGGCCAATTGATCGAATACACCGCCATCGCTGAAGTAAGTACTCATGATTTCATCCCATGACCCAAACGCATCATTCGGACGGAAGGTTTCAACTGGTGGCAACTTGTCACTGTTTTTATCAAGAACGCTTTTGACACTAGGACGTAGGTAGAGGTCAGCTGCCAACTGCTGAGCAGGCTCACTCCATAGGTAGTCAAGATAAGCTTTTGCTGCGTCAGTGGTACCTTTTTTGTCAGTCACCGACTTCACAACCGCTACTGGACTTTCTGACTTGATAGAGTACTTTGGATATACAATGTCTACTTTACCAGCACCAAAGTCAGTGGCAGCAAGATTGGCTTCGTTTTCAAACGTCACTAACACATCGCCAATACCACGTTGAACAAAAGTGGTCGTAGCAGCACGTCCGCCATTCTCATAAACTTTGACGTTTTTGAGCATATCTTGCACATAGTTTTTAGCGGCTGCTTCTTCGTTATTGAAAGCATGCAAGCCATAACCATAAGCACCTAAGAATGCATAGCGACCATTACCCGTCACTTTTGGGTTGGCCATGACAATCTCAACACCCTCTTTGGTCAAATCTTGCCAATCATTGATGCCCTTTGGATTGTCTTTACGCACCAAAAACACGATGGTACTGGTAAATGGCACTGCATTATCTGGGAATTTGCTTTGCCAATCTGATTCAACCAAGCCTTTTTTCTCAAGCAGCTCAATATCAGAGCCTTGGTTCATGGTTGCCACATCTGCTTGCAAGCCATTGGCTACAGACAGCGCTTGCTTACTTGAACCACCATGTGACTGATTGATGTTGATGTTAGCATTTGGATTTTCTGCTTTATAATGCTCAATAAATAGCGGGTTGTAGTCTTTATAAAAATCGCGGGCCACGTCATAAGAGACGTTTAGTAGCTCGATATTTTGACTGTCTGTCGCCGCACCATCCGCATTTGCAGTTGTGTCTGCCTGCTCATTGTTGCTACAGCCAGCAAGACCCAAGGTTAATGCAACGCCTGCCATACCTAAGACGTTCAGTGCTTTACTTTTCTGTTGATATCGCGCGGCGTATGTCATAAATCCCTCAAAGGTATCTGTTAAATAATACCAGTATGCTAACAGCGCCATCTTATTATGTTTAATGATGAATATGCGTATGTTATTGCCAAAATGGAATAACACAATGCTGGCTTTAACGCGATAAGGAGATTAGCAAAAATTCTTAATAGCGTTACCAATAGACCATCAAAAATATATCTATGACCGTAGTTTTTAGTTTTCTGGACAGTCTATTGGTCAAATATCACGTTGCCTTTGCCTTTGCCTTTGCCTTCGCCTTCGCTTATTACTTTGCTTGTGCTAGCTGATCAAAACGCCCACCATCTACAAAGAATGTTTCCATGATTTGCTCCCACGAGCCCAAGACACTAACTGGTTCAAAGGTTGCGATGGCAGGCAAAGTATCTTTATGCGCAGCAAGGACTTGCTCATTGCTAGGACGCATATACATCTGAGCCATAAGCTCTTGAGCTGGGGTTTCCCATAGACCTTTTAGATACGTGTTCGCAGCGTCAGTCCTTCCCGCTTTATCGGTAACGGCTGTCACGACTGCCACTGGGTTGTTGATCAACACAGAATAACTTGGATAAACAATATCAACCTGCCCTTTAGCAAAGTCTTTGGCCGCCAAATGGGCTTCATTTTCAGTGGTAATCAGCACATCACCAAGCCCGCGCTGGGTAAAGCTGGTCGTCGCTGCACGCGCGCCATTGTCATAAGTCACCACGTTTGCCAGCATGTCTCTGATAAAGCCATCAGTTTTGACATGACTGTCTGGGCTTTCTTTAAACTGATGCAAGCCATAACCATAAGCGCCCAAAAATGCATAGCGAGCGGTACCACTGGTCTTTGGATTTGGCATAACGACCTTAATATCGCTACGCGCTAAGTCTGACCAATCTTTGATACTTTTGGGATTGCCATTACGCACGAGTAACACCATGGTACTGGTATAAGGGACAGCGTTGTTTGGTAGTGCTTGCTTCCAATCGGTGGCAACCAACCCCTTTTCGACCAACAGGTTCATGTCACTTTCTTGGTTAAAGGTCACCACATCTGCTTGCAAGCCATTGGCAACGGACAGCGCTTGTTTACTTGAACCACCATGCGACTGCTTGATATTCACTTTACTGCCTGGATTCTCTTTTTGATAGTTTTCGCTAAAGAGTTCGTTATAATCCTTATAAAAATCACGTGATACATCATAAGAGACATTCAGTAGACTAACGTTTTTTGAACTGCCATCGGTGCTTGACGCATCTTGTGCTGTTTTGGCGTTGTTAGAGCCGCAGCCCGTCACAAATAAAGTCATTGCTAGTACGCCACTCATGCCAAGCAGTTGCGCCTGTGCGCCTTTATTATTAGGTTTGGGTGTTTTTTTGCTTATTGATTGCATAAATATTCTCGATAAAGTGTTAGCGCCATTTTTTTAGAATTTCGCTATCAGGTATAAAGATGATAACGACTTAAGTGCGGCTCTATGGATAATGATCATATGCTAGCAGCTTGTTTGAAAAAGGCTTAATGACGAATCAGCTTATCGAGTGATTAACTTGGCATAAGTAATGTTATTATTGTTTCTCATACGATGGGTTTTTTGGCTATCCGTAACAGCGGCGAGTAGATAAAATTTTAATCGAACGAGATAGCAATCAAGTCCCTGAATTTTGCCTATTACGTCCAAGGTTTGAATACATTACTGTCAGTACATTAACTTCTTATCGTTTTTATTTAATCGTTTCCCTAATACTATTCTAGAGGTATTCCATGACCACTCATCTTCCACAAGGTTTTCGTTTTTTTGTCGCAGTCTCATTGACCACTTTGGTTTTGTTGACGTTGAGTGGCTGTCATAGCGTGCCCAGTAATACCGCTAACCAAGTGGCGAGCTCCAACAGCCCCACACTCGTGCCAGTCATGCAAGCGGTGGTGGGAGATTATGCCGATGAAGGCTATGTTGATCGTGTGCAAGGCTATGACTGGGTTGGTGTGATGGTACGAGCGGCAGGTGATAAACAGATTGACATTAAGATACGAGCGCGCAGTGATCTCAAAAAACCCACGTGTCAGTTTGATGGTAAAGCCGTGCTGATGGGTCAAGACGAGGCACATGGCATCATTTTTCAAACCAACGCCAATAACACTCAGATCTTTTTTCAATTTAAAGAAAATACCCTAACCATTGATGGGCAAGAGTCAGGCGCATTGAGCTATTTTTGCTCTGGTGGTGGCTCATTGGCAGGTACATATCAAAAGCTAGGAGCCCCGTTGGAGTTGGCTCAACCGCATTAAGTGCAAACTGGAAATAAAAAAGGGAATCGGACTATATATCCGATTCCCTTTTTTAATATTTAACGTTTGGCCTCTTTTATACAGCAGAAGCACCCGTTAGCTTGACTTCAGCACGCTCCTCGTGAGCGATACCAGCATAATAATTGCGCAAAATCTCTAATACTTCTGGACGACTAAAGTTCTCTGGCACGTCTTCATCTTCTGATAGCGCCTTACGTAGTTTTGTACCAGAAACCTTAACATGCTCAGACGCATCATGCGGACACGTTTTATCAGATGCCATGGCGTTACAAGCATTACACCAGAATGTCCAGCCAATCTTTAATGGCTGAGTGATTAAGTCGTCTTTGCCAACCTGCTCAAAGATGGTTTGAGCATCAAAAGCACCATAGTAATCACCAACGCCAGCATGATCACGACCAACGATCAGATGACTACAGCCATAGTTTTGACGGAACACCGCATGTAGCAGTGCCTCACGTGGTCCAGCATAACGCATGTCTAATGGATAACCAGCTTGAATTACGGTATCTTTTCTAAAGTAATTATCAATAAGGGTTCTGATCGCTTCTTGGCGCACTTCTGCTGGGATGTCACCTGGCTTTAATGCCCCAAGCAATGAATGAATCAATACTCCATCACAGATCTCGATAGCAATCTTGGCCAAATATTCATGCGAGCGATGCATCGGATTACGAGTTTGGAATGCGGCGACTGTTTTCCAGCCCTTGGCATCCAAAATTTCGCGGGTTTCAGCGGGCGTTTTATAGATCTCTGGATATAATGTTGGGAACTCGCCTTCACTTAACACCTCAACGCTGCCGGCGACATTGACCGCTTCTTGATTCAAGACTTGTTGAACCCCAGGGTGCTCTGAATCTGTTGTGGTAAATACTTTTTGGCACTCATATTCTTTATCAATCGTATAGGTTTCTTCTACCGTTAAAATACCCATGATCTCGCCATCTTGCGCCACCAATGCCACTTTATCGCCTTGATTCAAGCTGTCAGCAGTTTCTTTGGGCGCAGATAAAGTGATTGGAATCGGCCAAAACAAACCAGCGTTGTCGCCGCTTTGCAAGCGCATGTCATCTACCACGCCTTTCCAATCCGCTTGATTCATAAAGCCGTTTAATGGTGTAAAACCACCAATACCAAACATAATCAAGTCACCACGCTCTCTTGAGCTTAAGGTAATTGTTGGTAGTGTGCTGGCAAGCTTTAGTGCTTGGGCTTGAGCTTCGCCATTTAATAATAAGGGCTTAAGCGCTGTGCTACCGTGCGGAGGAACAAGTTTCGATGTGGTCTGATTCTGAGTCTGTGTCATAGGAATGTTAAAACCTTACATGAAGAAAAAAGTGGTCAGAAAAATAAGAGATAACGCAAGAAATAGCCAAAACCGAAAAGTGTGCCAATAATCAGACGTTAAATATGATAAGCATAGGCTACCTAACTTTCTTTATGAAAATTTATGCTGTGTTTGGATATGGATATGTCTGAAAGGAATTTATGTTTATGGAAGCAAGCTTATATGATGGTAAGCTGAATTATTCATCATGCGATTGGCAATAAAACCTATTACACACGCAAATCAATATCAATGCTGCCATTAAGCTTAAAAACAAAATTGAGATTACGTCATGTATCAATATAATTACGCTGACCAAACCTTAGTAGAGGAACGCGTCGCCCAATTTCGCGACCAAACCAAACGTTTTTTGGCAGGTGAGCTGCCAGAAGAGCAGTTTTTGCCGCTGCGTCTACAAAACGGTCTTTATATTCAGCGTTACGCACCAATGTTGCGTATTGCCATTCCTTATGGCCTCTTTGCTTCTTATCAGTTGCGCAAGCTAGCAGAAATCACGCGCAAGTATGACAAAGGCTATGGGCACTTTACCACCCGTACCAATATTCAGCTGAATTGGCCAAAACTTGAAAACGTTCCAGATATTTTGGCAGAGCTGGCCTCAGTACAGATGCATGCGATTCAAACGTCGGGCAACTGTATTCGTAACACCACCACTGACCCTTATGCTGGTATCCACCAAGAAGAGATTGCGGATCCGCGCCCTTATTGTGAGATTATTCGCCAGTGGTCAACCTTTCATCCTGAATTTGCGTTTTTACCGCGTAAATTTAAGATTGCGGTGGTTGGCACTGCCAATGATCGTGCCGCAACGCAAGTGCATGATGTAGGACTACATTTAAAAACCAATGAAGCCGGTGAGCTTGGTTTTGAAGTGCTGGTTGGCGGCGGGCTTGGTCGTACACCAGTGATTGGTAAAGTGATCAATGAGTTTTTACCGCGCCAGCACCTGCTCAGTTATTTGGATGCAATTTTACGCGTTTATAACTTACATGGTCGCCGTGATAATAAGTACAAAGCTCGTATCAAGATATTGGTTGAAAGCATGGGCGGCCCTGCCTTTGCCAAATTGGTCGATGCTGAGTGGGAAGCGCATACCAAAGACGGTCCGCTGACGTTGACCGAGGAAAATTTTGCGACTGCCAGCAGCTTTTTCACTGAGCCTGACTATCTGACTTTTGATACTCTACAAGTGCAGTCTGATTTGCAAAAGCAGCTGGATGCTGATAAAGATTTTGCCAATTGGTACAACCAAAATACAGTGGCGCATAAAGTTGCGGGTTATCGTGCCGTGGTAATCTCTTTGAAAGCTGGGGTGGTCGATGGTCGCTATGTGCCTTCAGGTGATGTGAGCGAGTCACAAATGGACGCCCTTGCCGATCTTGCTGATAAATATAGCTTTAGTGAACTCCGCGGTACGTATCAGCAGAATTTGGTCTTCGCTGATGTACAGGCCAATCAGCTGTATGAGTTATGGCAACAGTTATCTACCTTGCATTTGGCTCGTGCCAATATCAACACACTCACAGATATGATCGTCTGCCCAGGCTGGGATTATTGCTCGCTTGCCAATGCGACGACCCACAACATCGCTGAGCAAATCGAAAAACAGTTCGATGACCTTGACTACCTATATGACTTGGGTGAGATTCGTCTCAACATGTCTGGCTGTATGAATGCCTGTGCCCATCACCATACGGGTGATATCGGTATCTTGGGTGTTGATAAAAAAGGTGAGCACTGGTATCAAATCAGCCTTGGTGGCAACTCCAGTAACGACGCTAAAATCGGTAAAATATTGGGCAAAGCTGTGCCAGCAACTGATGTAGCGGTTACCCTACAAAAAATTCTAGATGTTTATCTAGAACAGCGCGTAAGCAATGAGCAAGACGTAGAACGTTTTGGCGATCTGGTTGATCGTGTTGGTATTGCGCCCTTTAAGGAGAAGGTCTATGGGTAATCATCATGTGTTAAACCATGAAGGTGTTGATATCAGTCAAAACGATACGTGGTTAGCGCTTAGCACTAATGAGCTGCCAGATGGTATCGCACTGTCTCATATATCATTACTTGAGCTACTACAAAAACAAGAAAAACTTGAGGTCTTACTGCCCCTCTCTGATTTACTAGATTCGGCAGGCAAACTTGCTGGCGGTCTCTTAGAGCAAGTGAGTGACCTCGTAACCCAACATGCCAGTCGTGTTGGCGTATGGGTGACCGCGAATAGTGATACGGATCTACTGATTGGCTTGTCAGAGTTTTTGTTACAGCAAGATTTGATTGTCATTCATGTGCCTGCTTTCACCGATGGACGTGGTTTTAGTTACGCCCAAACCCTACGCCAAATCGGCTACAAAGGGGAGATCCGTATAGCAGGACAGTTTGGCCGTGATCAAATTGCCTATCTGCTGCGTACTGGCGTCGATAGCTTTGTGCTGAATGAGCATGATATGCAATCTATCTCGGATATCAATCAAGCATTTAGTGCACTTTCCAGCAGTTATGATGGTCGCAATGCCGCTGCATTACCGATGTTTTCAGGCAGCTAGTTCTCGGGCACCTAATTTTATTATTAAATTTTAATTAATCACTTTTATATTAATCACCATTAAGGAATGTATCATGAGCCAATTACACCCAAACCTAGATATCGATCAAGCAAACCAAGACTTGCAAGGCAAATCACCAGAAGAAATCGTGGCATGGGCATTAACGCAAGCGAAAAACCCAATCATCACAACGAACTTCCGCCCTTATGAATCAGCCATCTTACATTTGGTTGCTAAGCAGCATCCTGACATCACTGTACTGTGGGTTGATTCAGGTTACAATACTGATGCGACCTATCAATTTGCCAACAAAGTTATCCGTGATTTGAACTTAAACGTCATCACGTATATTCCTAAGCAAACAGCCGCTTACCGTGATGCAACCATGAACGGTATCCCAGGAATCGATAACCCACAGCATGATGAGTTTACGGATCAAGTAAAACTTGAGCCATTCCGCCGTGCTTTGGATGAGTTAAAGCCTGACGTCTGGTTCAACGCCATTCGTAAAGATCAGACCGAATTCCGCCAAGGTCTTGATGTGCTTAGCTTATCAAAAGATGGCGTGTTAAAAGTCGCGCCATTGTTTGAGAAAACCGATGCGGATCTAGACGTTTATCTTGATGAGCATAACCTACCAAATGAGTTTGATTATTTTGATCCAACCAAAGTAGAAGAAAGCCGTGAGTGTGGTCTGCATACTCAGTTATAATATTCGATAACCACTCACAGCATTACGCAACAATAGAAAAGCCCTCTCATTTTGAGAGGGCTTTTCTATTGTTGGGAATATACATAAGAGTCGTTCGTTATACTGTTGACGACTATGTTGGCAACGACTAAAGCTATTTGCGACCTAGCACCCAACCGCCATCCATCAAAACGTTAGCGCCTTGCATATAATTAGAATCATCAGATGCCAAAAATACGGCAAGTGCAGCAATCTCTTCAGGCTTACCAGCACGCTGAGCAGGAATACGCGCTAGACGTTCATCCTCAATTCCCTCAGTCATTGGTGTTTCTATAAAACCTGGCGACAATGTATTAACTTTGATGCCCTGACTACCAAAATCGAAAGCTAACTGTTTCGAAAACCCTAAAATAGCATGCTTGGATGTAACATATGCTGAGCCGCCCGGTCCAGCCATTTGTGTCGCTTGCGAACCGACATTGATAATGGCGCCGCCGCCTTGCTTAATAAAATGCGGAATCACCATTTTGGAAGCCAGATAAGGCGCTTTGACATTAATCGCCATCAATTTATCGTAAAAATCTTCTTCTAGCTCAACAGCATTATCATAAGCATCATGAATACCAGCACCGTTATATAAGATGTCAATCTGACCATAAGTCGTTAATGCTTTGTCAACAACGGCTTGAATATCGCTCTTTTCCGTCACATCAGCCTTTACAAAAATGGCGTCTTGATTGCTGTCTTTAATATCTTTAACAATTCGATTACCGTCTTCCTCATCGCGTCCTGTGACGACTACTTTAGTGCCTTCATTAGCAAATGCCTTAGCCGTCGCTTCACCCAATCCTGAAGTGCCACCAAATATAATCGCCACTCTGTCTTGTAATTTCATAGTATGCTTACTCTTTTTTAATTATCGATATACGATGGAAGATCCTAAGGCATGCTAGCACACCCTAATTTTGGAATATGTTAGCGTGTGTTAGAAAATTTATTGATTTGAGAAAGTCATTTCATCTATTCCTATTGGCAAGAAAAATATCGTTTTTTATCTCAAAAACGAATATGTTAATGCCAATTCACTAGGTGAGAGTGTGTCTGTGATACCTCATAATGGCGGCATCCCTCATACCTTTTCTATTATTTATAATAAATAACTCAATATATGGTGACGCTATGAACACCTTCCCGCTATTTTTCAAATTAGAAGGCCGTAAAGTGCTCATCGTGGGCGGCGGCGAAGTGGCACTGCGTAAAGCTGACTTGCTGAGCCGTGCTGGCGCGTGCATTACGATTCTTGCGCCTGATATCAGCCATGAGATACAAGCCTTGCTAACGGATGATAAACACGAATTTATCTACGAGAATTACGATATAGCTCATATGTCAGGTGCACGCGTGATCATTGCTGCGACTGACGATGAAACGCTTAACCATGAGATTCACGCCGATGCGACTGAGCTAAATATCCCGGTCAATGTGGTCGATACGCCGCCATTGTGTGATTTTATTTTTCCAGCGATTATTGACCGTAACCCCATTGTGATTGGGATTTCATCCAATGGTAAAGCGCCCGTATTGGCACGGCTATTACGGGCACGCCTTGAGACACTAATTCCACAAGGCTATGGTAAATTGGCCAAGCTGGCAGGTGATTTCCGTAGTGAGGTAAAATCCAAAATACCAACGCTCACTGGACGGCGGCAGTTTTGGGAGCGTGCGTTTGAAGGTCAAGTCAGCCAGCTGATGTTTGCTGGCAACGAAAATGAAGCAATCGCACAACTCAAAGCCGACCTAGACCGTACCGCAGAAGCACTTGATGAGAAAAAGGCAACAGAACAGACGGTAGCAGCTGCCGTATCAGATGACTCAGTAGACGCTCAAACCCCAGTGGGCGAAGTCTATATTGTTGGCGCAGGCCCAGGTGATCCAGAACTGCTCACCTTTAAAGCGCTGCGCTTGATGCAGCAAGCAGATATTGTTTACTACGATGCGCTGGTATCACCGCAAGTGTTGGATTTGTGCCGCCGTGATGCGGACAAAGTATTTGTGGGTAAAAAACGCAGCAATCACGCAGTGGCACAGCTCGGTATTAATGAGTTATTGGTCAATAGCGCTAAGCAAGGTCGCCGCGTGGTACGTCTAAAAGGTGGTGATCCCTTTATCTTTGGACGTGGCGGCGAAGAGATTGAGAGCCTACGTGCTCATGGTGTGCCTTATCAAGTTGTACCAGGTATCACAGCTGCTAATGCCGCAGCAAGCTACGCTGGCATTCCGCTGACCCATCGTGACCACTCACAATCCGTACGTTTTGTGACAGGATTCTTGAAGGCAGGTGCACCCAACAGTAACTTCAAAAACTTCTTAAACACTGATGAGACGGTGGTATTTTATATGGGTCTGCATTCGCTGGCGCGCTTGACTGAAGGCTTGATTGACGCTGGTCGTAGCGCTGATACGCCAATTGCCATTGTCTCTAATGCCAGTATGCCCAATCAGCAAGTACTGACAGGTACGCTTGCAACGATTGTTGCCAAACAAGAGGACGCCGAGTTACCAACGCCTGCCCTACTGATCATGGGCGATGTGGTCAGCTTACATCACGATTTGTCTTGGTATAATCAGTACAATCAAAACAGCGATGACACAGCGGATAACTGGTTGCGCGAAGGCATATCAAGTCTTAATAAAGACAAAAAACCATCTACAAGTCAGCAAGCACATGCCCTTTCTATGGTTGCCAATCTTGCTGAGTGACAAGAGAGTATTTAAGGTCCTAGATTAAACGCCTACTGAAAACGTCAAAAGCTCTGCCAAATAATTGGTAGGGCTTTTTTCTATAAGGCAACAGAGCAAACCTGCCCAAATCTTGCTAGAATAAAACCTGTCTATCCAATGTTCGCACGTTTAATGATAAGCCCTACTATGTCCATACCTGACACGCCCAAATATGCTGCCACAAAACCTCTAAAGATTTTACACACCTCCGATTGGCATTTGGGGCGACGTCTCTACGGTCGCCTTCGTTATGATGAGTTCGAATCATTTTTGCAGTGGCTAGAAGACACCATTAGCGCACAGCAAGTGGATATATTGATTGTCGCGGGTGATATCTTTGATACCATGACGCCCAGCAATAAAGCCCAAGCGCTATATTATGAGTTTTTGGGTAGGGTCTCACGTTCCTGCTGTCAGCATGTGGTCATTGTCGCAGGCAATCATGACTCACCAACATTTTTGGATGCGCCAAGCAATGTGCTCAAATTTTTGAATGTTCATGTGATTGGTACGGCTTGTGATGATTTAGAAGATGAAGTATTGGTCTTAGGTGATGATAATAACAATCCTCATTGCATCATCGCCGCTGTGCCCTACTTGCGTGATCGTGATGTGCGTAGCAGTAGCGCTGGCGAGTCTGCGGATAGCAAAGATGCCAATGTTATCAAAGGTATTCGCACCCACTATGATGAAGTAGCAAGTATTGCGAAAGGAAAGCAGGCAGAATTAATAAAAATTCATCAACGGCATATTCCTATCATTGCCACAGGTCATCTATTCGCTGCTGGTGGCAAAACAACCGATGATGATGGCGTGCGCGATCTCTATGTTGGCTCACTTGGCAAAATCTCCGCTGATATGTTTGATGAGGGTTTTGACTATGTCGCCCTTGGGCATTTACACGTCCCGCAGCGCGTTGGTGGTCTTGAAAGTATTCGCTACTCAGGCTCACCCATCGCAATGGGCTTTGGCGAGGCAAAGCAGCAAAAACAAGTTTTGCTCATACAGTTCGGTGCTATTGAATATTTTAATAATGATAGCTTAAGGCCAAACGCCATTCCTCAGCTTGCCAACACAGATACTAGCGTTAAAACTGCCACGATTGAAACGTCAGCAGAAAAAACCATTAAAAAAGCACCTGTACAAGCTGGTTTTATAGATGACTTGTTTGGCTTTGACGAGCAATTAGAAGATAAGGAAGCAGAAAAAACAATTGTCACCAATCGCACTTCTGCTCAGCAAGATCAAAGCATCCAAATAGTATCTGCTAAGGCTCCCACTGCCAATAAAACGCTGCACCGTAATGTGGGTAATCAGATGCAAGTAGTTTCCCTACCCATTCCAAAGTTCCAACAGTTGGCGCAGATATCTGGTGACCTAACCACAATCTCACAAACAATAAAATCACTCACACCAACTGAATCTATTTGGCTAGAGGTGGTCTATACGGGTGACGAAATTGTCAGTGACTTACGTGAGCAAGTACAAGGTATGGTAGAGGATTTGCCATGTGAGGTATTAAAAATTAAAAACACGCGTACTTATAATAAAATTCTTAATCAGCAGCAAACCTCTGAGACACTACAAGATCTAAATGAGATGGAAGTGTTTGAGCGCTGCTTGACGATAAATGATGTGGCTGATTCTCAAAAAGACTCATTGCGCGATGCCTATGGTCAGATACTTTATCACTTACATCATGAGGACAGACAGGCCGAGTGATATAAATGGTAAATCATTATCGCACTTCTATTGTTTATCTTTCTAAATTTTCGCAGTTGTTGCTATCACTAATAATAAGATATATCCATGCGCCTCATTGAACTCAGACTCAAAAACCTAAACTCTTTAAAAGGCGAATGGCACATAGATTTCGCTGATACCGCTTTTACCAATGAAGGGATCTTTGCGATCACAGGACAGACTGGCGCTGGCAAGACTACCATATTGGACGCCATCTGTTTAGCATTATATGGTGAAACACCAAGAATCAACAGTATCAGCAAAAGCAGCAATGAAGTAATGACACGGCAAACAGCGGAATGCTTCGCTGAGGTCGTGATTGATTTGAATGGTGAGCAGTACCGCTGTCGCTGGGGACAGCGCCGTGCTTATAATAAAGCGGACGGTAATCTGCAAGACGCAACTCATGAGATTGCTCAAATACACGTTGATGATCCGTCAAAAAAGGATGAGCTGTTAGAGAGCACTTTAAAGCACACCAAAAACAAAATCATTGAGCTAACTCGGATGGATTTTCAGCAGTTCACTCGCTCGATATTACTCGCTCAGGGCAGTTTTTCAGCTTTTTTGAAAGCCAAAGCCGACGAACGTGCTGACATTTTAGAGAAAATTACGGGCACTGATATTTATGCCACAATTTCAGCACACGTTCATAATAAAAAGCGCACTGAAGAAGAGATATTGAGTAAGCTGCAATACGGTTTAGATGGATTGGCGCTTTTAGATACTGAAGAAGAAGCTCAATTAAGAGCCGAATTGCAATCACATCAAAGCACCCAAAGTACGCAGCAGCAAATCATTCAAGATTTGGTCGAAAAAATTAAATGGCTAGATAGTGTTACAGAAGCAAAAGAAAAACTGAGTGTCTATCAAAATGATCTTGATGATGCTCGGCAAGCGCAGCAAGATTTTATCCCTAATGCTAAACGCTTAACTGCTGCTAATAAGGCGTTGGAGATTGATAGTCAATTTGGTCAACTGACCCACAATCGCGATAGCCTAAAACACTTGCAAGATGAACAGCAGAAAATAAATCAGACATTACCGCAGCAGGAAGACAATCGAAAGCAGGCTATTACGAACTTAGAGACAGCACAAGCTCATCTACAAGCCGCTAATGAAGAATGGACTGTCGCCTCGCCTAACATTAGAGAGGTGCGCAGACTTGATGTAGAAATTGCGCAGAATAAGCGCACTTTGGAAGAAACTCAGCAAAGACGACAAGACTTATCTATTAGTACTCAGCATTTGCGTCAAGAGATAGATAATCATAAAAAAGAAGCAGCGCGCAATCAAACTCAATTAGCAGGTATCGAGCACGACCTTGATACTGCAAATGATTTAAATGACATCGACGGCGATATTGCTAATTTTAAGAGTTATTGCACAAGTTTAAGAGCACTGTTGCAAGACAGTGCTGATCTAATCAGCAACCAGACTAGTCAGAAAAGAAATATAGACCAGTATCAAAGCCGTCTTAAAACCTTGCATCAACAACAAGAGGAACAAGCGAATAAAGAAAAAGCTCTGCAAGCTGAGACCAAAGCGCTACAACAACAGCAAACCGCCTTGATCCAAGTACAATCATTGTCTGATATACGCCAAGAGCAAGAACAGATTGATGGCCTTAATCGTCAGCTTGAACAAATAGAGTTAAAAGCAGATAAGTGGCATGAGATTAGCGCACAGATCAAAGATATAGACACCGCGCTACCAGTAATACAAGACGATCTGGTAGCGCTTGCTGATATCATTGCTGATAAAACGCATACTATCCAATCCACTAAAGACAAGCGGCAAGACAAACAAACACAGCGGTATCTACTACAAAAAGTAGCCACCTTAGAAAGTCACATTGCTGATTTAAAAGACGGTCATCCCTGTCCGCTGTGCGGATCGCTTGAGCATCCTTATGGCGCAAACCATCCGCATTTGGTATCAGATACCGAAGCGGACCAGATTCAGAAAAATATGATGGAGCTGGACACTATCATATCCGACTTGGAAAGTATCTTAGCTGCGCATCGTATCAGTCAGGCGACCAAACAACAGCAGTTTGAGCAGCAGCAAAATCAGAAAAATCGACTACTAGATCAAGCACAAAAACTAACAGCTGATATCAAGCAGTCAGTGAGTTTAGTGCTGGAGAAAAACTACTCGCCATTTATCGCGGCAACGATACATCCATTGCAGCAACTTGAGACACAGGTAGATATACTACCGTTGTTAGAGAGCACTCAGCATCAACTTGCCGAACGTAGAAGCTCTCTTAAAGACACGCTGTCCAACTATGAAACGTGTAGCGAGCAGCTTGCTACTATACGGGGTGACATTAGCGCTTTAGTACAACAGCAGCATAAGCTGGCAACGGATATTAATGAGATTGAGACGGATATTAAAATAAAATCTGCGAGTATGGATACGATAGATAAAAAAATTCACGATAATTTTTCTGAATTAACCACTCTTAAAAATGACATCATGCAGCTATTAGCGAGATACGCCACTGGCGCGTTTCAGTCAGACGCAATCATGCAGATACGCGCCTCGCAGCCCACTTTACACCCCCTGATGGACAGTATTGACAACCAAGTCGTACTAAATGAGTCGGATTACCATGCGCATATCAACACATTACGTCAGCAGCACGCTGCGCTTACGGCTGTAAAAAATGAGTTTAATAACTATAAAGAGCAGCATCAAACACTGACGACAGTACTAGGTCGTCTAGAAATACAGATCGATACCAAACAAACCCAGTTGGATAAAGACCAACAGGAGCTTGATAGGCTGGTTCAACTCGTGATTGAAAAAACAGAGGCGCTTAAGCAGTTACAAACAAACAGAGCAAATGTATTCGCCAACAAAGATCCTGACGTAGAAGAGCAGCGTTTGCGCGAGGCGTTAGAACAAGCCAAAACCGATCAGTCCGTTGCCCAAAGACAACTAGACAATGCTGAGTACATGCTTAAGCAATTACTTGAGAAACAGCGATATGTGATTGAACAAATAACCACGGTGAGAAGTACGCTCAACACTCAAGAAGATAGCTTTAAGTTGATACTTGCTGCTTCTGACTTTATGAATGAAACGGATTTTGCGAATGCGCGGTTGCCAATTGGTGAGCGTAATACGCTCAAGCAGCAGCAAGAACGTATTGATTATGCGTTCCAGCAAGCGCAGTCTCTGTTAAAAGAAACCGAGAAAGCATTGGAAGATAGACAAGCAAACCCGCTGACAACAGACGATCGAGAGACACTTACTCAGCAGCAAGCGCAAGTCCAAGAGAAGTTTAATAGCTGCATTGAGTCTATTGGTGCGATCAGTCAGCGTCTAAAAGACAACGAAGATAAGAAAAACACCCAGCAAGCACAAATTGATGCCATCAATGCCCAAAAGGATAAGTTGCAAGTTTGGCAACAACTGCATAAATTGATTGGCTCATCCGATGGCAAAAAATACCGCACCTTTGCTCAAGGCCTCACTTTTGATCTCATGGTCAATCATGCCAACACTCAGCTACAACAAATGAGTGATCGTTACCTGCTGATCCGTGATGATGACAGCCCGCTTGAGCTCAATGTCATTGACAATTATCAAGGTGGTGAGATTCGTAGCACCAAAAACCTATCAGGTGGTGAAGGGTTCATTATCAGTCTGGCACTTGCGCTAGGACTCTCACAAATGGCCAGTCAAAATATCCGCGTGGACTCACTATTTTTAGATGAAGGATTTGGTACATTAGATGAAGAGTCATTGGATATTGCACTAGATACGCTGACTAATTTACAGCAAGAAGGCAAATTGATCGGTGTAATCTCTCACGTGCAGGCACTAAAAGATCGCATCTTAACTCAGATTAAAGTTGAAAAGCTCTCTGGCGGCTTTAGTCAGATCAGTGGTCAAGGTTGCCGGCGAGTCGCCCACTAAAATTTAAAACCGATCATATCTACCCGATAATCATCAGACAATAAAAAACCACCGTTAACGCTAACGGTGGTTTTTTATGAAACAACTATTTTATTTGCTCACTAAACCACTAATCTCGCTCATGAGTACAGAAAGCGTCGATAGACTGACTTTGCTGTCTTCATTACTATCAAGCTTGTTCATCTCTGACTCTATAGACGCTAAGCTATCTAAATGACGTGAGCGCCACTCACCAAACGCTTGCTTAGCATCTGGTTTTGACAATACCGCATCCATCAGTAAGCGTAAGCTACGTGTCAGCTCATTCACTAGTGCATGGCGGGCACGGCGATCCCAATAACCTTGCTGCGGTAAATCAGCGATGTTATCCATCATCCAATCGAGTTGCAACACTTGATAGGCTTCGAAGTATAATGTGGCAATCTCATCAACAGGTCGACCATATTGTTCAGCCAAAAGTGCGGCATCCAGTGCATCAACATGATATGGCAGCATGGCAAACAAGGTGGCATCGCTATTGGATAGATCATCCTGCATCAAGCTTGTGGTATCTTCTTCTAGATACTGGGCAAATTGCTGCTCAATGAAGCCACCTGATTTGGTGAGTTTTTCCACGCTATTGCTAAAGCGGCTAATCATGTCCGTGACTTGCAAATCTTGACCAAAGGCATTGATAAACCACACCACGCCGCGCTCAAGCGCATCACGCAGACGCAGCTCAAGGGTGAGTAGCAATTTAGCATCCGCTTGATTGTCTAGATCTTCAAGCGTTTTCCATGCTTTAGACACATTAAAGACATCACGAGTAATCGCATAACCACGAATAATGGTGGCCAATGACTGATCTGTTTCCTCATAAAGGCGGAACAAGGCTTCAATACCCAAACGGTTGACGACACTATTCGTCAAATAAGTACTGATAATCTCACGATGCAAGCGATGCTTCGTCATCTCATCAAAGAAGCGTTCTGCCAATTCATCAGGGAAGTACTTGCGTAGCTCATTGATGAAGTACGGGTCATCTGGCAAATCAGACAATAACAAGTTGTCATAAACCCACATTTTGCCATAAGCCATGATGACCGCCAACTCAGGATTGGTTAGGCCAGTATCTGCTTTTTGACGCTTAGCAATTTCTTCATCCGATGGCAAATATTCGATGGCACGATCCAGACGACCTTCACCCTCTAACATCTGAATGAAGCGTTGATGTTCGCTTAAGTTTGCCGAGGCTTGAAGCTGACTTAGCTCAATTGCTTGCGGCTGCAAATAATTTTGGCGCAGTACCAGCTCTGCCACGGTATCTGTCATGCTTTCTAACAGCTCATTACGTTGCTTCAACGTCATATCGCCTTGCTCAACCACTTTACCGAGCAAGATTTTGATATTGACTTCGTGATCCGAGCAGTTTACACCGCCTGAGTTATCAATCGCATCGGTATAAATGCGGCCACCTGTTTGTGCGTATTCGATACGCCCTTGCTGAGTAAAACCTAGGTTGCCACCTTCACCAACGATGGCAGCACGTAGCTCGTTACCATTGATACGCAGCGCATCATTGGCACGGTCACCAACATCCGCATGCGTTTCATTGGCGCTTTTAACATAAGTACCGATACCACCGTTCCAAATCAGATCAACGGGTGCTCGTAGTAATGCACTGATCAAATCATTAGGCGTTAGGCTGTCCTCACTGATGTCAAAAACAGCTTTCATCTCTGGACTGATAGCGATGGTTTTGTCTTGACGTGAGAATATACCACCGCCTTGACTGATTAATGATTGCTCATAATCTTCCCACGACGAGCGTGGCAGCTCAAACAGACGAGCACGTTCTGCATAAGAAGCGGCTGTGTCTGGATTCGGATCAATAAAGATATGCAAGTGGTTAAATGCTGCCACCAACTTCGTATGAGTTGACAATAGCATACCATTACCAAATACGTCGCCACTCATATCACCGATACCAATCACGGTAAAGTCATCACGATTCTGAATGTCCATACCGCGCATACGGAAGTGGCGCTTGACCGACTCCCAACCACCGCGAGCAGTGATACCCATCGCTTTATGGTCATAGCCTACTGAACCACCAGAAGCAAAGGCATCATCAAGCCAGAAGTTATATTCAGCAGCTAACGCATTAGCGATATCTGAGAAAGTTGCTGTCCCTTTATCCGCAGCAACGACCAGATACGGGTCATCTTCATCATGACGCACGGTGTTGGCTGGCGCGACAATGTGCCCATCGACAATGTTGTCTGTGATATCGAGCATACCGCGTAAAAACGTCTGATAGCAGGCAATACCTTCAGCTTGAAACGCTTCACGGCCATCTGCCATGGTTTTGGTTTTGACAATAAAGCCGCCTTTTGAGCCAACAGGCACAATGACTGCGTTTTTAACCATCTGTGCTTTGACCAGACCCAGTACTTCGGTACGGAAGTCTTCCATACGATCGGACCAGCGTAGACCACCGCGAGCCACTTTTCCACCGCGTAAATGCACCGCTTCAACACGTGGTGAGTAAACGAATATCTCAAACATTGGTTTTGGTAGTGGCAGATTAGGAATGGCAGCTGCCAAAAACTTAAATGACAGACGATCTTTGCGCTGACCATTCGCATCTGTTTGATAGAAGTTGGTACGAACCATCGCATTGATTAAGTCTAAGTACCAACGCAAAATGCGATCTTCATCTAAGCTATCGACATCGGCAAGCGCTGCATTGATTTTTTCTTGAATCTGAGAGGTTTTCTCTGCACGTGCCTCATCGCTATACTTAGGATTCATACGAGCATCAAACAGATTGCTCAATGCCACGCTAATGTCGCTATTTTTGACAACCGTTTGCTGAATATAAGTACTGGAGAATGGTGCGCGTGCTTGCATCATGTAACGCGCCAAGGCACGTAATAAGACCACATCATAAGTATCAAGATTGGTAATTAGTACCAACTCGTTAAACGAATCGCTTTCGACCTGTCCTGCCCAAATCTGCTTGAGACTGTCTTCAAATTGACCGCGTACCACTTGCATATTGACGGTATCAACGTGCTCTAGTGTCAACTCGTATTCTTGCATCCAAATAGGCTGCTCTGGTAAGTCAAATTCATAAGTCTGTGCTGAAATGACGGACACACCGAAGTTTTCAAGAATTGGTAATACTTTTGACAAAATGACAGGTTGCTCACGACCATACAGCTTTAGATGCAACTGGTTGCTTGCGTCGCCCGTTGATTGGTACAGATGCCAGATCATTGGCTGCTCTGCTGTCAATCCTGCCAAGCGTTTGGTGTCCTCAACGGCAGTACGGGCATCAAAACGCTCTTGATAAGCCGCTGGTATGTAGTTTAAGAAGCGACGGTTCAACGCATTGGCTTGCTGCTCGCCCACATTATCAAGCAGCATTTTTTGATAGCTGTCATTCCATGATTGCATCAATGCAGATAGCTTGGCTTCAAGCACTTCAGTATTGACGTCATTTACCTGACCGGGTACGGTACGAACGTGTACATGAACGCGGGCATGCGCAGACTCATTGAACTCAGTGGTAAAGCCCGATGATGTGCCGCCGTAAGCTTCTTTTAAGACGTTTTGTACTTTGATACGCAGCTCAGTGTTGAACTTATCACGTGGGATGTAGACCAAGCATGAGACAAAGCGCTGATAATGATCGATGCGGCTGAACAGGCGCAGACTCTTTTTGTCTTGTAATTGACTGATACCAGACACAATCGGATACAGCTCTTCAACGCCAGCCTGAAATAAGTCATCACGAGGCAAGGTATTGATAACGTGCATCAATTTATGGTGTGCATGTCCATCACGTGGTAATTCTGCCATTTTCATGATTTTGTTGGCTTTTTCACGTAATAGCGGTATTTGCTGTACGGTAAGTTGATAGGCTTGTGACGTCAATAAACCCACAAAGCGATATTCACCGACCAGCTTGCCATTGTCATCAAACTTATGGATACCCAAAAAGTCCATATATACAGAACGGTGTATAGGCGATACACGGCTTGATTTAGACAACATCAAGACACGTGGTTCCGTCAGTAGCTGCTTTAATACTTTAGGCAGTTGGCTAAAGCTTTCTGACAACTTGTCTTCTTCAGCCCCGCGTAATAACCCAAGACCGCTATTGCCGATTGCAAACAAATCCAAGTCACTCGGTTCTGAATTGACTTCGATCGCTTGGCCACCTTCTAAACGGTATTCACGGTACCCTAAGAATATGAAATGATCGTCTAAGATCCAATCTAAAAATGCTTGTATCTCTTGCTGTGAATAAAAGACTTCTGGCAACGGTTTGTTGGCCAATTCAGCCTTGATATTCATCAGCTGCGAACGCATTTGCTTCCAATCGCCGACGACAGTATCCAAAGTATCAATTTTGGTCAGCAGCATTTGCTGTAATGCGGCCAAATCTTTGTTGTCTTGATAAGCAATTTCACAGTGAATCAAAGACAAATGAGAAGTCGCACTTTCATGCGCGCCTTCAACGTGAGTGATTTGTCCATCGTCATCACGCTGCACGCTAACAATAATATTGTACGTACGATGAACATCGATGCCTTCTGCCTCAAGGCTCATTAAGATAGTGTCGACTAAGAAAGGTCTATCATAAGCCACAATTTGGATAACCGTGTGTGAGCTATGAAAATGCTGCTCTTCTGCCTTTGGATTGATTACAGTCAGTTGCGGCTTGCTGCCATCATAGGCTTTGAGTAGCGTAAAGTGATGCAGTGCCATCCCGGCCAAATCAGCATTACTAACAGTCTTCGCTGCCTCTTGATGCAACGGCTGATAATAACTATGAACAAAATGGTCGAATAATGATTTGTCTTTTTGTACATAACTGGTAGCAATATCGCTTATCTGGCTGATGCGCTCTTTTGCGATACTGAGAGAGTTTGGCATGTCCTTCGTCCTTTTTTACAGGTTTGGTTTAGCATTTATTTATCTGATTTATTAATCTGTACTGACTACCATCACCATAAGAATATAAGCACTATTCTTTATGAAGCGCAGTAGTATATCCATTTCCGCAGCATATTCTATTTTTTCTTAATTTTTTTGGTCTTTCTCCTCTTTTTACTCTTATATTTTGAGAATATATGGCAGTTCGGATTCAATACTATTAATCTAGTGAAGTTTAACGCACCTAGGCCGTTAGCTAAAGGGTACAACATCATTTCATGAATCAGCAACATTCCAATAACATTTACTCATGGGATAGGATATTGACTTATCGATGATTCATGCTGGCAAGTGGATACTCATAGTAATTGTTGCGGGTTTTTTGTTAGAATACACCAGCGTATTTAAGAGTGTGTGACTCACTCACTATTAACTTTGATGCTAAATTAACTTTGATGCTAAGGGTAGGATGTATGATGAATATTTTGGTGATCGGTTCAGGTGGTCGTGAACACGCACTAGCATGGCAGTGTGCCAAAGATGAGAACGTAGAAAATATCTACGTCGCACCTGGTAATGCGGGTACTGCGCTTGAACTTAAATGCCAAAACGTTGTCTTAGCATCTACTGAAGCTAATGATCATAGTGCCGTTATAGAGTTTTGCCAAAATAATGCCATTGATATGGTCATCGTTGGACCAGAAGCACCTTTGGTCACAGGCATCATCGATGCTTGCCGTGAAGCAGGTATCAAAGCTTGGGGCCCGACGGCATATTGTGCCCAGCTAGAAGGGTCAAAAACCTTTGCCAAAGAGTTTATGGAAAAGAACAACATTCCTACCGCGGCTTATCAAGGGTTTACCGATGCTACCGATGCCAAAGCTTATATTGATGAGCAAGGCGCACCAATCGTTATCAAAGCGGATGGACTGGCGGCTGGTAAAGGCGTCATCGTTGCAGAAACGATTGAACAAGCTCATGAAGCCATTGACGATATGCTCGCAGACAATAAATTTGGCGATGCTGGCAGTCGGGTGGTTATTGAGCAGTTTTTACAAGGTGAAGAAGCCAGCTTTATTTGTATGATAGACGGTGATAATATTTTGCCAATGGCAACCAGTCAAGATCACAAACGTGCTTTTGAAGGGGATACAGGGCCGAACACAGGTGGTATGGGTGCTTATTCTCCTGCACCAGTCGTAACGCAAGAAGTTCACGATAAGGTAATGAAACAAGTTATCCAACCTGTCGTTGATGCGATGAAAGATGCAGGTCATCCTTATACTGGTTTTTTGTATGCTGGCCTCATGATTGATCAGTCAGGCGATCCTTATGTCATAGAATTTAACTGCCGTTTTGGTGATCCAGAAACACAGCCAATCTTAATGCGTCTGAAATCTTCGATGGTAGATTTGGTCGCACAAGGATTAGAAGGTCAATTACCAAATGAAGCAAAATGGGATACACGCCCTGCCCTAGGTATCGTTGTTGCCTCAAAAGGATATCCTGAAACATCATCAAAGGGTGACGTGATTGCTGGCTTGCCAGAACTGAACACCGAAGATGACAATACTGTTAAAGTCTTCCATGCTGGCACTGCGTTTTCTAATAGCGATGAAGCAGCTGCTAAGAAAGAAGTGTTAACCAATGGCGGACGTGTACTATGTGTGACCGCATTGGCTAATACTATTTCTGATGCTCAACAAGCTGCACTGGCAGTCACAGGTGCGATTAGTTTTGATGGTGCACAATATCGCCGTGACATTGGTCATCATGCCATTACTCGTGAAAATGCTTAAAATTTGACGATCAAGTAAACCGAGTGAACCTCTTCTTTTTTGCTTAATGTCGTTGTCTGAATCATTTTTTTTCGTAGTATTTGACCTAGCTTAGTGCTAGGTCTTATTTTTTGATATTGCTATGTATCTAACCTACTTACCATTCACGCCTTACTTTTGTGTGAGAGATAAATACTATCGTACGATATAGATTTAACGATATATTTTATTGAGTCTTCCCATTAATTCTTAGTTATTTACTTAAGTTTATAAATACTCTATGGCTTACAAAGTAACTGTCAGCACCTTACCAAGGCTCATCAAATACATGGGCTTTCTATGATACAATTTCGTATCTGTGCATCACATCTCCCTTGTATTGTAGGTTTCGAACCCGCACATCAATAGCAACTGGATGAATGATTATATTTATGTCAAATGATACGTCTAAACCTTTTAGCAATAAACAATCAATCGATAACTTAAAAACCTCAGGATTTGAGCGTCGGATGTCGATTGCCAAAACTTCCTTAAATATTGGTCGTCGATGGGCGGGTAATAGTGTGTCTGGCATGTTTTTAAATAAAGAAGCCCGTACAGCGCGTAACCAAGCATTTATGGAAACGCAGGCGAACTATTTGGCAGCTGAACTGGGTAAGTTGAAAGGCTCTGTTGTTAAAATAGGTCAAATGCTTGCCATTTATGGAGAGCATATTCTACCGCCTGAGATTACACGTGCTCTGCAAACGTTAAATGATGATACAGCGACATTGTCATGGCCAACGATTGAGCTTACGTTACGTGATTTGTTGGGTGAAAGATTAAATGAGCTTGATATTGACCCTGTACCAATTGGTACTGCTTCCCTCGCACAAGTCCATCGCGCTACTGTCATTACTACAGGGGAGCAAGTCGTATTAAAAATTCAATATCCTGGTGTGGCAGATGCTATCAATTCAGATCTTGCTTTATTCAAACGACTGTTAAAAGTAAGCAATATCGTCCCGCAGACTCGCTCACTAGATGCTTGGTTTGAAGAAATACGCGACTTATTACATCATGAAGTGGATTACGAAGCAGAAGCCGTAACGACTGAGCGTTTTTACGATCGTTTAAGCAATGATCCGCGCTACGTTGTTCCAAAGATTAATCGTGAATACTCAAAAAAACGCTTGTTGTGCATGTCTTATGAGCCAGGTGTTTCAGTTGTATCTGACGTTTTGCAGCAATTGTCGCATGAACGTCGTAGTGCTATTGGTCAGGCTGCCATTGAAATTATGATGCAAGAAATTTTTGTGTGGGGAGAGATGCAAACAGATCCAAATTTTGGCAACTATTTGGTTCGGGTCGGTGATAATGAAGGAGAGCCTGATAAATTAGTATTATTAGATTTTGGTGCTATTCGTCAGTTTGATGAGAACTTATTGACCATTGCTCATGGGTTATTAAAGGCTGGTTATCATCATGATCATGATGCCATGGTACTAGCAATGACGGGATACGATTTTTTCGATAGTATGAGTAATAAGGTACGCTCTGATGTTGCCTCTTTATTTTTGCTTGCGACAGAACCTTTTAGTAATCCTGCAACAAATCCTGATATTCCTAGTGATCGTTTAGATGAGAAAGGCCGTTATATTTGGGCAAATAGTAAGCTGCATTCTCGCCTATCAACCGCTGCTACGCGTGCGATGCGATCTTTTGAATTTAATCTTCCTCCGAAAGAGTTTATGTTCATTAGTCGGAAATTTATTGGCGCCTATACTTTATTGACAGTGTTAAACTCTTATACTGACTCTAATAAATTGGTAAGACCTTATTTATAATCTTAATTGAAGGTGAATTTTGGACCGCCTTTTTTGTGGCGGTTTTTTTCTGTTTTATCTATATCTGCTTAGGCTATTTTATATTTTTATGTATTTCAAATTTTTGGCTGTCGTAGTTTTGATCATTTTATTGCTTAGGCTATTTTTTGGTGCCTCTACAATCCGCTTGCCAATTATCAAATCTGGTTTTATAACCTTGTGGCTTACGCATGCTAAGCTCCCAACAAGTCTCACCCCTTGCCAAATACTTGACTTCAAAATGCGTGCGTTGACTGTCTATGGGGACTTGATAACGCGTATTTGGTAAGCACCAAATCTCAGTTGCTCGCTTCGCAGCATTGTCCATATATGACTCGATATTGGTCACTAATACTACTTCCCCATTATCTCGTAAACGTGACAATAAAAACTCAAAAAAAGGCATGTTCAGCCACTGCTGATTGGGATTATGCTGTTCAGGATTGGGATAGAGAATAAAGATTTTTGCTACACTACTCGGTGCGATGGCATGAACAATCCAAGCAATCGCATCAGCATGTATGGCATCTAGATTAGGGGCATTTTGCAATGCTGTTAGTTTAGCGAAGGCATCAAATTTGTTGCGTGTGCGCTCAATCGCAACCAAGTGCTTATCAGGGTTTTGTGATACAAAGTCCAAAGCATGCTTGCCCTTCCCTGCGCCAATCTCTAACAGTAAGGGCAAATTGTTTTTATTTTCTATGACTATATTTGGAATGATAAAATTGCGTGGTGGTGAGAGCTTTTCCGGTTGAAATGCGCGTGATTGGTGATGCGTAAGCTCGATATTATCAGTCATCTACTGTCCTTAAATTATTTGTCTTTTGCCATTATTCGGTCGCATGCTATTATATAGCCAATCCAACTGAATAGTAATATAACAACGGTGTGTGCCCATTTATCAATGCGATTTAGACCAGCATGGGCAATATTTGTTGCCCTATTTTATATGGCTGCACTCACACCATTAATCTCAAGGATACCTTCTCTCTTATTATGTCTGATTCTACTCCCAATACTTCACCCAAGACCTATCCTTGCCCACGCTGTGGCACTCAGACGGCATGGCAAGACAATAAATATAAGCCGTTTTGTAGTAGTCGATGCAAGCTCCTTGACTTAGGCGCTTGGGCAAATGAAGACTATACTTTACCCGCTGAAACGACGCCGTTCTCTGACGAATTATAACCAGTCTTTTTAATCACTCTATTACTTCAAGGATGTTTTATATGCCTGCAACTTACCTGATGCCTACTTATAACCGTCAACCAATCAGCTTTACTCGTGGTTCAGGCAGTTGGCTATATACCAAAGATGATACCCCTTATCTAGATGCACTGACGGGCATTGCTGTATGCGGATTGGGTCATTGCCATCCGCAGGTAACTGATGCTATCCAACAACAAGCTGCCACCTTAGTACATACTAGCAACTTATTTGGCATCGATTGGCAGGAGCGTGCAGGCGAGATCCTATGTACTGCTGCTCAAATGGACAGCGTCTTCTTTGCCAACAGCGGCGCTGAAGCAAATGAAGCTGCCTTAAAACTTGCTCGTTTATATGCACACAAGCAAGGCTTTAAACGTCCTAAAGTCATCGTTATGGAGCAGTCATTCCACGGTCGTACCCTATTGTCATTGTCAGCCACAGCCAATCCAAAAGCACGTGAAGGTTTTTATACGCTAGATGAAGACTTTATTCGTGTGCCATTTGGAGACATTAATGCGATTAAACAAGCAGCCCAAGACCATGATGATATCTGTGCCATCTTTGTAGAGCCGATTCAAGGCGAAGGTGGTCTTAATACAGCTGCCAATGGTTTTGCTTATCTTGAAGAGTTACAAGCAGAGTGTGAGGCACATAATTGGTTATTTATGCTGGATGAGGTTCAAACAGGCAATGGACGTACTGGCAAGTACTTTGCTTATCAACACAGTAATGCGCGTCCCGATGTATTAACCACAGCTAAAGGCTTAGGTAATGGGTTCCCAGTTGGTGCCTGTATGGTACGTGGCCGTGCTAATGGGTTGTTTGGTGCTGGTAGTCATGGGTCTACTTATGGTGGTACGCCACTGGCAAGTCGCGTTGTACACAGCGTCTATGAAGTCTTAGCAAACAGTGACATTATGGAAAATGCTGTCAAAGAGGGGCTATTTATTCGAGAGACTGTAGTCGATGCATTAGGTCAACATGGCGTGAATAGTCGCGGTGCTGGTATGATGATTGGTATTTCGATGCCCGACAATATGGACTGTAGCCAACTAGTGGATCGTGCACGTGATGAGCAAAAAATGATTATTAACGTTACTGGTGGTCATGTTATACGTTTATTACCGCCGCTCAATATGAATCGTGACGAGAGCACACAGGTGGCTGAACGTTTGATTAAACTGCTAAAGCCAAGTTTTTAAAACTCATCAGTTTGTATTATAAAAAATCCTATAGATGAACCGACCCCCATAAGTTGGACACAACTTATGGGGTATTTTTATGCGTTACGATCTAGACTTTAAGATGCAAGTCATCGCATACTATCGGCAAGGACATACCGGACCTGCGACTGGTAAGGTGTTTGCCGTGAATGCAAAGTTTGTACATAAATGGGTTCAGCAATACCAAAGCGGTGGTATAGAAGCGATCAAGCCAAAGACAAGTAAGGCCAAATACAGCAGTGAGTTTAAACTTAAAGTACTCACAGTCATGTTAGAGCAAGGCTTAAGTCAATCTGGAGTTGCACTGACATTTAACATCAGCTCACCTGCGCTCATCAGTCACTGGCACAAAGCGTATCGTTTTCATGGTATATCTGGACTCATATCCAAACCTAAAGGTAGAGCCGCCATGAATAAACCCTTTATGACAGACAAACCTGATGATGAGAAAACCTTAGCAGAATTAAAGCGTGAGAATGAATACCTACGTGCGGAGGTTGCCTACCTAAAAAAGCTCGATGCCTTGCTCAAAGCAGAGGAACAAGCAGGCAAAAAGCAAGGCTCATTGAAGCATTGAGGCAAGAACACCCTTTATCTACTTTGCTAGACATTGCTAAGATGGCCAAGAGTGTCTTTTACTACCATAGGTGTCAGTTTGATGTTAAAGACAAATATGCAGACTTAAAACAGCGTATTACTGAGTTGTACCATCAGCATAAAGGTAGGTATGGCTATCGTAGAGTCACGGCCGCACTAAAGCAGTTAGATGGTCATCACAATCATAAACTCATTGCTAAGCTTATGCGTTGTTTAAACTTGAGTGCGCGAATTCGAAGACAAAGGTACCGCTCTTATAAGGGCATACAAGGTAAGATTGCGAAGAACTATTTAAAGCGCCAGTTTCATGCAGATAAACCAAATAAGCGCTGGCTCACCGACATTACTGAGTTTAAGGTGGGTGATGATAAGCTGTATCTATCACCCATACTTGATTGTTATAACAATGAGATTGTCAGTTATACAATCTCAAAGCGCCCGACTTATGACTTAGTAAGCAATATGCTAGGTCGTGCTTTAGCAAAGACGAAAGCGTGTCGGGATAAGACACTCATGCTACATTCTGATCAAGGTTGGCATTATCAAATGCAGCCGTTTGCACAGGTGCTAAAACAGCATGGTATCAAGCAAAGCATGAGCAGAAAAGGCAACTGCTTGGATAATGCGCTCATGGAGGGGTTCTTCGGTACATTAAAGTGTGAGACCATTTATATTGATAAGCCTCAATCCATCGAGCAGTTAGAACAACAGATTCATGAGTATATGCATTATTACAATAATGATCGTATTCAGCTGAAACTAAAAGGACTGAGTCCTGTGCAGTACAGAACTCAGTCCTTGATATAAACTAAACCGTCCAAGTTTCGGGGGTCAGTTCAAGATAGTTTATATCTATAGGATTTTTTATAACATTTATGAGTGGTTAATTCTTACTCTGATATCAATTTAATTTGCATGAAAATACTTTTTTAACACTTCTAAACAACGAGTGATTTTAGCAGGTTGCTGATCACGGTTTAAGGTAACCGCATAGAGTACAAAGCTTGGTAATTGATAACCAGTCAAAACTTCGACCAGCTCTCCACTTTCTAGCTCTTTCTTAATATCCATTTCCATCATTCTAACCAAGCCATGACCTTCCTTGGCCAATGTGGTTGCCATGAAAACATTATTGGTATAAATGCGTGAATTTAGTTTTGTACGGGTTTTTTTGCCAGTCTCTGTTTGAATCAGATCGATTTGATTGGCATCCTTCATGATTTCAATACAAATCAGCTGATGATCAGCTAAGTCTTTTGGGGTTTGCAGCTTAGTGTTTTGACGCAGATATTGTGGAGAGGCAACAAGCATTTGACGCACGTCAGTCAATGGATGACTACTCAATGTAGAATCATTGATTGTAGGACTCATGCGAATGGCAATATCAATGCGCTCATCAATCATATCGATGTAATGGTTATCCGCCAGATATGTGATGCTTAAATCATCATGTGCAGCCATCCACGTAGATAGAGCAGGCAAAATATGATTAACACCAAGTTCAGGCGTGGTTGCCACACGCAGACTACCCGCTAACTCATCACGCAACTGATTGACTTTAATTCTACCTTGTTCAGCCGCACTGACCACGTCTTTTGCCGCTTCATAAAAACTCTCACCCGCTTCTGTTAAACTCAGCTTACGAGTTGAGCGATGCAATAATATCACACCCAGCTCATTTTCTAATGAACGGATCTGTTGACTGACCGCACTTGTCGTAATACCAAGCTCACGAGCTGAGCCACTAAAAGAGCCATGTCCAACCACACTGGCGAACACAGCCATACCGCGTAAATTATCTAACATATTCTCACCTAAGCTGCATCTTAATTTTTAATATAACTTAACCATTATAACGAATTTTAATTTTTCTTACTGTTATAAAATACGCTATTTTTATTTAAACAGCTTTATTTACAGTCAATAAAAATAGAAATATCAAGGCGATAGAATAGCATCGCCTTGATATTTTATATAGTAATTGTTTCTAATAGCTTTACATACTTTTTAAATTTTTTTAATAGGACGTTTTAAGACTGTTTAATACAACTGAACTTTACCCATTTTTCCTTCACCACGCTCAGTTAAATACTTCATAACTGGCGTATTGAGCAGCTTTGATTCTGCCACTGTTTTGGCTTGCACCAAACGTTTTTGTTGGCGCCGTTCAGGCGTTTTGTCATCAGCCTGCATAATGGTGCCATCAATTTGTAAATCAATCTCTAATTGAGGGAATTGTTGTTGTAATTTTTGCGCTAACTGCTGGAAAGTCGCTTGTAAATGTCTACTATCAACACTCGTCAAAAAAGTTGCTTTACCATTACATAACCCTGTTACTACACCTTGACGAGCCAAAGCCAACTCATCCTGAGCTAGTACTTCAGTTTCACGAGCCGTTTGTAGCCAGTAATCCCATTTTTCGGGTGTCCACTCACCTATTAACTCTTGGGGTGGACAACGTAACAAAGTACGAGGATCATCAGGCTGCGTTGCTATTTGAGAATCAGCAATCGGTTCAGGTTCAGCAATTGGTTCAGGTTCAGCAATTGGTGCAAGCTCAGCAATTGGTGCAGGCTCAGCAATTGGTGCAGGCTCAGCAATTGGTGCAGGCTCAGCAATTGGTTCAGGTTCAGCAATTGGTTCAAGCTCAGCAATTGGTTCAGGCTCAGCAATTGGTTCAGATTCAACGATTGGTTCAGATTCAACGATTGGTTCAGGTTCAACGATTGGTTCAGGTTCAACGATTGGTTCAGGTTCAACGATTGGTTCAGGTTCAACGATTGGTTCAGGTTCAGCGCTATTGGCTAACCACTCGTTGTCATCATAAATAATATCTTGTACGGTATCGTTATCTTGCGCTTGATAATCAACATCATAAGGCTGTAAGGGTGGTACTGATGCCAACTGTGGAGGCTGCATAGATGTGCTATTTTCTATTGCAGATGTTTTTTGTGCAGCGTCATTATTGTCATAAGTATTTTTTAATACTTCATCTACTGGTAGCGGACGAAAAGCCAATAAACGTAAGATGCACATTTCAAGCGCCTGCATCGGTGTACTGGCAAGCTTGACACCTTCGCGAGCTTGTACGACGATCTCGTAATAAAGTTGCAACACATCTGGGCTGATATGTTGTGCAAGCGCAGTGATATCTTGTGCCTGCGCTTCGTTCACGTTTAGAGTAACTTCAGGCAATAACTGCGTCAATGCCAACTGATGGAGTAACTCTGCAAGTCCATCAAACATACTAGTAGCATCAACCATCTGTGCTCGCATCTGTTCAATATGCGCGGCGACAGCAGACTTATCATGATTATAGATATCCGTAATCAGACTGACCAAATCAGCGGCATCGATCAAACCAAGCATCGCATTGACAGTAGCATCATCCAGCGCACCTTGACCAAAAGCAATGGCTTGATCTGTCAATGATAAGGCATCACGTACCGACCCTTTCGCCGCACTCGCTAGCTGCCAGAGTGCTGGTTGAGTATAATTTACATGCTCTTGGGTAAGGATATTGGCCAGATGCTCGCTAAGTAGTGTTTGCGGCAATGGACGCAACACGAATTGCAAACAGCGCGAGATAATCGTAATTGGCAGTTTTTGTGGATCAGTGGTCGCGAGCAAAAATTTCACATGCTCTGGCGGCTCTTCTAATGTTTTCAGTAACGCATTAAAGCTATGCGTCGATAGCATATGCACTTCATCAATTAGATAAACTTTGTAACGCCCTTGGCTTGGCGCGTAAGGCACATTGTCTAATAGTTCGCGAGTGTCTTCGACTTTGGTACGGGAAGCAGCATCAATCTCAATAAGATCAATGAAACGACCTTGATCAATAGCCACGCAATTATCACACACACCGCAAGGTGTACTAGTGATACCAGTATCACAGTTCAAGCATTTAGACAAAATACGCGCAATCGTCGTCTTACCCACCCCACGTGTACCCGTGAATAAGTAGGCATGGTGCAGACGGTTATAATCAATTGCATTGATCAATGCTTGCGATACATGCGTTTGTCCAATCAACTCATGAAAGTTTTTGGGACGGTATTTGCGCGCTAAAACTTGATATTGCTGCGACATAGCGATCCATTGTGCCAAGTAGTGAATGTTCTTGTTTTAAATGTATTTTTGAATGCTCATTATAGCAAAAAGCCAGCGCATACGTCTGGCTTCTTACTGATTCAATAAAGGCTTATCAGATATTCAATAACCGATCTTGGTTACAAAGAAAGATATTTATTATTAATCAACTTTGCGGCGCATATGTGGGAATAAAATCACATCGCGAATACTGGCAGAATCTGTCAATAACATCACCAAGCGATCAATACCAATGCCTTCACCTGCTGTTGGTGGTAAACCATAAGACAAGGCTTCGATATACTCTTCATCAAAATGCATAGCTTCGTCATCACCCGCGTCTTTTTCAGCAACCTGACCGCGGAAACGCTCTGCCTGATCAGCTGGATCATTAAGCTCACTAAAGCCATTTGCCAATTCACGGCCACCGATAAACAACTCAAAACGATCTGTAATTTCAGGATTGTCATCATTACGGCGTGCCAATGGCGAGGTTTCTGCTGGGTACTGGGTGATAAAAGTCGGCTGACGCAATTGATGCTCAGCCGTTTCTTCAAAGATAATCGTTTGCAATTTGCCTACACCAAAACCTTCTTTTACTTGCTGCTTCAAAACCGTTGAGGTGTATTCAGCAAGATACTCACGATCACTCATGCGTGCTGTATCAAAATTTTCTGCGTATTTTGCAATGGCGTCTGGCATAGAAAGACGCGCAAAAGGTGCTTTTAGACTGATAGCTTCTTCTTGATATGTAATCTCAGTCGTACCTAAGATGTCTATTGCCAATTCATTAAATAAGCGTTCCGTCAAATCCATTAAGTCATGGTGGTCAGCATAAGCCTGATAAAACTCAATCATCGTAAATTCAGGATTGTGACGAGTAGATACACCCTCGTTACGGAAACTGCGATTGATCTCAAACACTCTCTCAAAACCACCAACAACCAAACGTTTTAAGTACAGCTCAGGAGCGATACGCAAGTAAAGTGGCATGTCTAAAGCATTATGATGCGTTACGAACGGACGCGCCACTGCACCGCCTGGAATAGGATGCATCATTGGCGTTTCTACTTCCATGAATCGCTCATTCAGCATGAACTTACGGATGCCACTGATGACTTGGCTGCGAATCATAAAAGTATCGCGAGTTGTCTCGTTGGTCATTAAATCAAGATGACGATTGCGATAACGGGCTTCTACGTCTGCTAAACCGTGAAATTTGTTTGGCATCGGGCGCAATGACTTAGTCAACAGCTCAAGCGTTTCAATATGCACATACAGGTCGCCTTTTCCTGAGCGGCCGATATAACCTGACACCCCAATGATATCGCCCAAATCTAGCGACTTGATACTCGCACGTGTTTCATCATCAAGCTCTTTACGTGCAACGTACAGCTGAATACGACTCGTCATGTCTTGGATCACAATAAACGATCCACGATTTAGCATGACGCGACCCGCTACGTTTACTTGTATTTTTTCGCCATTAGCAGCCTTTTCTTCGATTTCTTGTTTTGAGACACCATCAAAAGCCGTTTGTAAATCTTGTGCATAATCCGTGCGTTTAAATGTATTCGGATACGGCTGTTTACCTGACGCGCTGATATCGTCTAGCTTGGCTTGCAGCTGTGCAATCAGCTCATTGGTATCTTGTACTGGAGTTTGGTCTTGATTTTGATTATTGGCTTTTGACATAACACTCTCAAATTTTGATAAGTTAGTTTTTATATTTAAAAATTTATAAGATTAATCTACACACAAAAATCCTTTAGCAACGCCACCTTCAATGGTTTGACGGCAACCAAAAGGGGTATCATTGGCGGCACATGTTCCTTTTACGTTTGCCGTGCCAGCCTCAATAGCAGTATCCGAATTGGTACATTTGCCTTGACACTCAGAGCTGTCGCTACAAGATTTTCCTGCATCTGAAAACTGCTGTACACATCGATATGCTTGTAGGCGACCTTCTTTGGTGTATTCACCGCCTTTTGCAAGGCATTCTTTTGCCAGCATCTCTACGCTTTTGGATGCAGAATTGGCATTATTTTGTTCTTCTGTCATTGCTGGTGTCTGACAGGCAGATATAAACAATAAAGAAAACAAACCCATAAAAAATAAAGCTAAGCGATTATTCATAATTTTTCTCACATTTAAAATATGGATCTGTTTATAGGAAAATCAAGTTTGGCATAGTTGCTTACTATTATAGGCAATCTACTAAAAAATTTATGTAAAATAAACTGACTATAAAACGCTATTGCTCGCCACCAATACTGGCCATCAAGTCAGCTTGATGCTCACGTAACAGTGCATCAAGAATTTCATCTAAATCACCTTCCATAATCGAATCAAGCTTATACAAGGTCAAGTTGATACGATGATCCGTCATACGGCCTTGTGGAAAATTATAGGTACGGATACGCTCCGAGCGATCGCCACTACCGACCAAATCACGACGTATAGAATCCGCCACATCGACCTGCGCTTGTACTTTGGCTTGCTGGATTTTAGAGACCAGCATCTTCATCGCGTGTGCACGGTTTTTGTGCTGGCTACGCTCCTGTTGACACTCTACCACGGTACCGGTAGGAATATGCGTCAAACGTACAGCTGAGTCGGTGGTGTTAACGTGCTGACCACCCGCGCCACTTGAGCGAAAAGTATCCATTTTAATATCAGCAGGATTGATATCAACGGTATCATCAATTTCAACTTCTGGCATGACCGCAACGGTACAAGCTGACGTATGCACGCGGCCTTGGCTTTCGGTCTCTGGTACACGTTGTACACGGTGAGCGCCAGACTCAAACTTCAAACGACCATAAACGCTATTGCCAGATACACGAGTAATGATTTCTTTATAACCACCGTGTTCGCCTTCATTGGCTGACAATACTTCTACTGTCCAACCTTGCGTCTGTGCGTATTTTTGGTACATACGGAACAAATCACCAGAGAAAATAGCAGCTTCGTCACCACCTGTACCAGCACGAATCTCTAAGAACGCTGGCACTTTATCATTGGGATCTTTCGGCAGCATCATCAGATTGAGTGCTTCTTCCATTTCTATAATGGTTTCACGTGCAATATCAATCTCTTCTTGCATCATCTCTTTCATATCAGGATCTGAGGCTTCTTTTAGCATAGCCTCGGCGTCAGCCTGATCGGTTTCTGCACGCACATAGTTTTGCCATAAAGTAGTGATATCCATCAAGTCACTATGCTCAACAGATAGCTCACGAAACTTATTATTATCGCTGATGATGCTAGGATCTGATAATAAGGCGGTGACCTCTTCATAACGGTCTACCATCTGGTCTAAACGCAGGCGTAAGGATTCTTTCATAAAAGGACTTTTAGTTAGATGAGAGGAATAAGATCGTGATTATAGCAAATTTTTTGGGGTAAATTAAAACCTCTCAGAAATCTTGGCCTTATTCTAGACAATCTTGCCGTAACATTGACAATATGGCTTTATAAAAACTGGAATACTGACGCTATTTTTGATCTTGTAGTTTATAAAAATACCAAGCCAAAAACGTAGGCATAAAAAAATAGCTAAGAGCACTCTTAGCTATTTTTATCAAGAAAAACATTCAGAATGACAGATTAAACTTTACGAACCAATACCGAACCGATTGAATAACCTGCGCCAAATGAGCAAATAACACCCAAATCACCTGATGCCAATTCATCTTTATAGCGATGGAATACAACCATAGGACTGGCTGAGCTGGTGTTGGCGAATTCAGCAATGACGCTTGGCACGATAGATTTGTCTGCCTCTTTACCCATCACAGTTCTCAGGATAAGATCAAGCATATTGGCATTGGCTTGATGTAACCACATCATCTTAACATCAGACGTTGGCAAGTTGTTTTCTTTTAAATGCTCAGTAATAATCTCCGAAACCTTTGGACAGACTTCACGAAATACTTTGCGACCATTTTGCAAAAATAGCTTGGGCGTTACAGGATCTTTGATATCTGGATACATCTCTGTTTGCGCTGCCAAATACTCTGATCGATCCATAAAACCATATTCATTGGTAATATTGGTCGAGAATTCTGTAAACAGCTTGGCGTTAAGGATCTCATACCCTTTCGGTGTATCCAAATCTTCAACGATAGAAGCAGTGGCAACATCACCAAAGATAAAGTGGCTATCACGGTTACGCCAGTTCAAATGCGCTGAGGTAATCTCAACGTTGACCACAGCGACGCGTTTGGCAAGACCAGAGACAATAGAACCATGTGCTTGTGAGAGACCAAAAGTCGCAGCACTACAAGCCACATTCATATCATAAGCGAAACCGCCTACCATACCAATCTCATTTTGGATCTCGATGGCAACAGCAGGATAAGTGCGCTGAAAGCTCGAACAAGCAAGGATGATACCATCTAGGTCATTCGCTTCTAACCCAGCGTCAGCAAGCGCGTCTTTTAAGGCTGCCGCACCCATTTCTGCCATCACAGACAACTCTTCGCCTAAATTACGATAAGCGATCACTGGTGCCATGATTTCAGGGTTCAAAATACCCTCTTTTTCCATCACATAACGCGATTTGATACCAGATACTTTTTCGATAAACTCAGCTGAAGAATGCTGAAGTGCTGTAACAGTCTCTGCTGCTATCTCATCAGCATGCTTTGCATTATAATTATCAACATACTGGTTAAATGTATTTACTAACTCTTCATTGCTAATGCTATACGGCGGAATATACAGGCCCGTGCCTGTGATACAAGTCGTCATGATAAGCTTCCTTGTCTACTACTTTAGGGATTGGTATAAGTATAAAGGTGAAAAAAACCACAGTCTTTCGATTTCAGTGAATAAATGTAAACTTAAAATCAGTGCCCTTATTATGCCTGAATATTATTATATTTCTAATACTTTGTTACAAATAATCTGGTTGTGGAGAAAAATAAGCAAAGATTACTTTTAGTTTATTATAGCTACGATATAATCAGCGCCGTTTGATTATACGCTGATCGCAATTTAACCGCATCAAAAACGATTCAAGACATTCGATACTTATCTTTGGAAAGATTAATGGTAGAACTTTTAAGCTGGTTATTTGGTCAATATGCTGACTACTCTACAGTATTCATAGCACTTGAGCTAATTGCTGTTGTATTCGGCATTGCAAGCGTTCTACTTGCCAGCAAAACCAATATATTGGTATTTCCTATTGGTCTTGTGAGTACAGCCATATTTGTTTATTTGTTATGGAAATGGCAGTTGTTTGGCGATATGTTTATCAATGCTTACTATAGCGTCATGAGTATTTATGGCTGGATAAATTGGACAAAGAATAAAGAATCTAAGCAGGATCACATCAATCCTACGAGCCAACAAGATGCGTCAATAAAAAATGCTGATACCAATCATAGTATCCAAGTCGAGCATTTAACTATCAAAGACGTGCCTATATTGGCAGCATTAGCCACCATTACCATCGCTTTTGTGGCTTTGGTTTATTACTTCCGTCCTGTCATTAATAATGGCTTTAGGTTTGATGGTGCCATGCTTGGTTTATATTTATTTACGTGGGTAGATTATACCGATATGCTCACCACTGCGCTGTTTTTGATGGCGATGTGGCTGATGGCACGACGCAAGATTGAGCACTGGTTACTGTGGATCGTGGCCGACGCTATCTCAATACCTTTATACTTCTATAAAGGGCTTACTTTCACTGCGTTCCAATACGTGGTTTTCACTCTCATCGCAATCTGGGCTTACTATGAATGGCAGCGCCGCTATCGCATGCAACCTCACACAGCATACGCCTAAATCCGTCATTAACATTGCCATATTAGGGGCAGAAAGTACGGGTAAGACCACGTTATGCCGTGACTTGGCAGAGCACTTTGGTAGCCTGTGGGTACCTGAGTATATGCGCACCTATCTACAAAAAAAATGGAATGATGAGCAATTGACTTGCACATGGGAAGATTTGCTTCCTATTGCGCAAGGTCAGATCAAACTAGAAAACACACTGGCCAAGCAAACTGCGTACACATCAGACAAGCTTAGGTACTTATTTTGCGATACCAGTTTGTTTGAACTGATGGTCTATTCCAACTGGTATTATGATGATTGTCCTGAAGCGTTAACGACAGCAGCACTGGCACATCATTATGATCTGATATTACTCACAAGCGTGGACGTTCCGTGGGTAGCAGATGATTTACGGGATAGCCCGTATCAGCGCGAAGAAATAAGTACGTTTTTTGAAAATCAGTTAATTCGTCATCAAAAGCCCTATCGCCATATTGGTGGCGATAGAGAGGAACGAGTTCGGCAAGTGGCAGCATGGCTTTCTGAAATCAATGATTAGAAGTTTTTTTATCCCATAAACAATTGGTAATTTTATCTATAAGCACCTTAAGAGATATCGATGCTAAAAAATATTGAACGTTACTTAGAAAAAACCATCTTTAACAGTCGCTGGATATTGGCACCCTTTTACTTAGGCTTAGTTTTTGGAATTATTTTATTATTCATCAAGTTCATCCAAAAGCTTTGGGGGATGTTTGCAGATATTCTGGTTGCTTCTGAAGCAAATGTGATTGTTGACATACTAGTGTTGGTCGATATTTCACTGGTGGCAAGCTTATTACTCATTATCATATTCAGCGGTTATGAGATTTTTGTCTCCAAAATCGATACCAATGATCACGATGACCGTCCTAGTTGGATGGGAAAAGTTGATTTTTCTGGGCTAAAGCTCAAAGTCATCGGCGCTATTGTCGCCATTTCTGCTATTGATCTTCTCAAATCTTTTATGGATATAACAAGTGGTATGAGCGAAGGCGATGCAGACAAACTTATGTGGAAAGTCATTATTCATATGACATTCGTTTTGTCCGGATTACTGTTTGCGATTATGGACAAAATTGTTGGCGATACCAATAAGCACTAGCAAACACTAGCGCTTATTTTTCCATACACTCTCCACTCTTCTTACATCTTTTTTCTTTATAGCCCCTCTATGATTTCTTTAACCCTATCGACTGCCTTATTGACAGTCTTGGAATAAAGAGTCATATGAGGAGCTTTTATGCAAAAAACACTATTTACCAAATTAGCTATTATTGCTGGGCTTTGCCTTATCTTTGCCATCGGTCTTAGTATGATTGGCTCCGTTATTTACGAGCGACAAACCTATGCAGAATCCGTTGTAAGAGAGATTGCGCAACAGCACGTCAATCCGCAAGAAGTCATTACCCCATTCATTGCCATTCCTACCACGGTCACCCCCGAATGCCAGACTGAAACGTCAGATACGAATCGTAAGTGCGCGGCTTCTTATACAAAGATCGAGACCATTTTTGCTAATCAAACCCAAGCGACACAAGATCTTGACGTTAGCACGGATACTTACCAACGCGGTATTTATCATGCAACCAGCTATAATGGGGCACTGACATTTGATCAAAACTATACTTTTCAAAACCATACTTTTGATGAAGCCATCACAAACTTGAGCGAATCGACAAGCGTAGCCAATCAAGAATTAGATCGAACCAGCACTGATAACACTGAAAGCAAAATAAAACCAGAGAAAACTACGGTTCACTGGGATAAAGCAAAATTAATCATTCCCATATCAGATCTGCGTGGCCTTGCTACTTTGCCAACAGTGACGATTGATAAAAAACCAATCAAAGCGACTTATCCGCAAATATCCATTATAAAAAATATAACCTACGTGGAAGTAGCTATTCCGCAAGAGGTTTTGATTCGCTCAGAAAAAAGTGTCACAGAAAAGCGTAATCAGGTCATTGATATTATGGTCGATCTCCCATTAGCGGGTATCAGCAACCTAAATACTGTGCCGACTGGACAGAACTTTGGCCTGACAATGCGTAGTAACTGGCTGACGCCAAATTTTATCGGTAAAGCGTTGCCAAATACCAAAAAACTGACCCCTAAGGGGTTTGAGGCCAGCTGGCAAAATCAGTACCTGACTATTGCCAATAATCAAAATTTATCGCAGTGTGCCAGCATTGCTAATAGCCAATGTACTATTACAAGTCGGGCAACGCTTGATAGTACTTACCCGTCAATGAATTCTGATACCAGTATGACAATGCAGGAAAACCTTGCCATATCAGACACAGACACCGTACCTAATAGCTTTAGGGATGTGAGTTTAAACAGCTTTGGTGTGAGTTTTGCTGAGCCGAATGATGTGTACTTACAAACAGAACGAGCAATGAAATATGCCTTATTATTGATCCTCGTCTCATTCGGCACGTTTTTCTTATTTGAAGTGATTAAATCCAGCCGTATTCACCCTATCCAATATCTGTTGGTCGGTTGCGCATTATTTGTTTTTTATGTCTTGCTACTACCACTTGCAGAACAAATCATATTTTGGAAAGCCTATGCCATTGCTGCTAGTGCTTGTGTTGGGCTTATTGGTTGGTATACCTACTATGTTTTAGGCGGTATAAAACGAGCAGCAATATTTACAGGGACGTTGGCAGGATTATATGCAGCGTTTTTTGGCATCTTAACCACAGAAGATATGAATCTACTATTGGGTGCTGTTTTTTGCTTTGCCATTCTTGCCTGCGTGATGGCAATGACTCGTAAAATCGATTGGTATAAAATTGCCTAATACAATGAGGACATACTAATACAATGACATATCGGGCAGTTCTACGTTGGCGTCAATCAATTAGCGCACCTAGAACTGCCCGATAAGGTTACTATCTAACAATTTCGCAATTCAGAGCTTTGGCCCAGTTTTTACTACTGTTTTCACAGCGCTCGCACAGCTGGTTTTCATCAGTGATATGGTCGACATGGCCACAATGCATACAAGCATAAGACGTCCCTGCTTCTATTTGCTCGACCGCTTGATACTCTTTGGGAAAAAGCGGCATACCATATCTCGTTTTTTCAGGCTGATATAACAATATGCTAAAATTACCGTCTGCTTCCAGCAATCCAGTACGTACCTGCCCTAAATGTTCAACGCCTTGCTGACGCATTTCTGCAAAAAACTCATCATGTGACATTTTGCCTTTCTTAACCTTATCCATTACCAGCACACCATCCTCTACAATATAAAGTGATTTACCTTCCAAAAGATTTTCAACAGGATTAAATCTCATCATTGCCCAAGTGCATACACGATAAAGTACAATAACGGTACTCATAATCAGGACTGCTTGAATAATCGGTAAATCCTCGGTGAACATGGGATCACCTGCGATAGAGCCAAGTGACAAAATAATGGTCAACTCAAAAATAGAGAGCTGCCGAACACCGCGCTTACCTGTAAATCGTAAAAACGAAATAATCAGTGTAAACATCACTACGACACGTATTAAAATCTCAATGGCAAACACCCAAGTGGTGTCATGAATAAAAATACTTGCCCAATCCATATATCTCTTTCCTATTTATCATTTTTTAATGTATTAAGTTGAATATTGTCATTGGTTCTAATCAGTTACTCACATATAGAACCAATGAATCTAATAGTCGCCCGTACCATTCAAGCGACTTAGTTGTTTTAAGAGTTACAAGATTGAATCTGTCATGAGACAATCAATCATGCAGCTCAAACAAGACAGATCGACCACGTTCTCTGATCGCTATTTTATTAGAAAAACAACGTAATCATTGTAGGAATTATTTTGAAAGCCACGATTTATACCACTGTTGCCTTAATCGCATTTGCGGCGAATTCTCTATTTTGTAGAATGGCGTTAGCAGATGGCTATATAGATGCATGGAGCTTCACTATCGTTCGTTTAGTGAGTGCTGCTGGTTGTTTGGGTATCATTATGGTGCTGCACGCCTCTCGCTTACAACGTCAAGCGCGTAAGATGCATGATACATCCAGTGACACACTTCGCGTACTAAACGATAAAGGCAGCTGGTTAAGCAGTGTTGCCCTTGTCGTTTATGCGTTATGTTTTTCAATTGCTTACGTAGAATTAGATACCGGTACTGGCGCACTGATTTTGTTTTCAGCGGTTCAGCTCACTATGATTGGTTGGGGCATTTATAAAAAGGAGCAGTTAAGCGTATTACAATGGGCAGCATTCATTGTGGCAGTAGCAGGATTCATTTATTTAATGTTGCCGTCAGCAGCAATACCATCTCCATTGGCAGCCATACTTATGACGATCAGTGGTATCGCTTGGGGTATATATAGTATACGTGGCAAAACTTGCGTATCACCACTACGAGCCACTGGTTTTAATTTCATCAGAAGCCTTATCGCGGTTCCAATACTATTATTGGTAAGCCTGTATTACTTAGACAATATGGGACTCGCTACTGTCAATTTGAACAATGTCACGACCAAAGGAATACTACTGGCAGGCGCATCAGGCGCAATTGCATCTGGGATCGGCTATAGCATCTGGTATACAGCCATGCCACTATTGAAAAACACACAAGCAGCCATTGTACAATTATGTGTACCGATACTGGCAGCCATACTGGGTGTGGTCTTTTTATCTGAGCAGCTAAGCTTACCATTCGTGGTAGCAAGCACTGTCATTTTAGGCGCCGTTTTAACATTTACTTTAAGTAAAAAGACATCAAAAATATCAAGCTAAAGGCATCAATATCACTATTCATGATTTGTCTTTAGCTTACTTACTCACTTTTATCATTAGTTGAGTTGCCAATAAAAGGGATCACCGTAGACCTCTGCAAAGTAATCGATTAACGTTCTCACGTTTAAAGAAACATGACGAGTATTGGGATAAATAGCGGCGATGTGCTGAGTGGTGGTTTTCACAGCAGCAGTGTATTCAGGCAACAACTTTACCAACTGACCACTCTTTAAATGCTCACCAATCAGCCAGTCAGGAAAAAGCACGATCCCCATGCCTTGTAATGCGGTTACCAATAAGGACTCTGCGTTATTGGACATGAGTAAAGCAGTTGCTAAACAGGAAGTCCAATCCTCACCCTTGGTCTTGAAAAGCCAGCGATTCGGCCCCGACGACCCTTTATAAACCAACCCCTTATGATGAATTAAATCTGTTGGCGATTGCAGCTTTCCGTACTGGTTTATGTACTCAGGAGTGGCTGCCAGATGATATGTTTGCTCACCAAAAATCCGCGCATGAAAAGTCGAATCGTTTAATGTCCCAATTCTAAAAATAACGTCCGTTGGATAATGATGAGGATCGATAAAGTCATCAGTTAACGTCAGATCTATTTGTACTTTAGGATAGTGAGCGCTAAATTGTGGCAACCAGGGAGCGATGTGTCGTTGTCCAAAAAATACTGGCGCATTGATTCTGAGTAAGCCGCCTGGTTCTAATGTCCTATCCTGAAGCTCTTCTTGTGCCATGCTCATACTTTCTGTCATAGCATGGGCGTAGGTCATAAACACGCGTCCTGCTTCGGTAGGAATGACGGCACGGGTATTGCGATAAAAAAGCTGTTGCCCCAACGAATCTTCTAATTGTTTGATAATACGAGAGACCTTAGACGCAGACACCCCTTCTTTTCGAGCCACCACCGAAAAACTCTGAGCTTTATAGACACTGATATAGAAATGCAAAGTCTTTATGCTGATATTGTCGACGTTATTCATTTGTGCAACTTATGCAAAGGTCATTTCCACATTATAGCGTTTTTCATGAATATAAGCTCCTGTAGAATACCGCCATTGCTTATTAAGGATTTTTTTCATGCAAATATTATTGATACTTATCGTTGTGTTAGGCGGCATGGGGTTATCCGTTGAAGCGGGATTACTGGGCCCTTTAGGGGGTCAAGTTGGTGAATTGTGGGCGACATTGAGTATTTTCGGTGTTGGTGCAGCATTGACTTTTTTTCTTATGTTATTTTTTAGTCCACGCAATAGCCCTTCATTTTTCTCGCAACCCCCTTTGTTACTCGTTGGCGGAATTTTAGGTCCTATTTACGTGGTGGTCTTAACCGTCGTCACACCAGTCATCGGCGTTGCAATGACAATGATTGGCATACTTGCTGGCCAAATCTCAAAAAGTCTGATCATCGATCATTATGGACTATTTGGAACCACAGAAAGAAAAATAGACAATAAAAGAATCATAGCCTTGGTTTTTATCATTGCTGCACTGTTCTTTATGGCTAAGGGGTAAAATAGATGATGCTTATATTAATGATCGTATTGGCAATAATTGGCGGGGCTGCCTTAAGTGTTCAAGCGGCTTTAAATGGTCGTCTAGGTGGTAATGTTGGCGTATTCAAAAGCGCATTTCTCACCTTTTCTGTGGGCGCGCTAGTTACTGCTTTACTTATTTTCTTCTTTGAACCAAACCACTCAGTCACGTTAATGGACGTGCCCAAATGGCAGTTACTTGGTGCGCTTTGCGGTGTGCCTTATATTGTCATTATGGTAGTTGCAGTACAGCGTATTGGTACTGCGGTAGCAACTGTTGCAGTTATTTTTGGTCAGCTTAGTATGAGCGTGCTGATTGATAATTTTGGTTGGTTAGGTAATGAAGTAATCACACTCTCGGGTAGTCGAATTGCTGCTTTGGTTTGTTTGGCAATTGCACTTTATTTTATTTATTCTAGTAATAAGTCTGAACCTAAAGCTGCTTAGTTACCCTTTGTTAAGTGCTAATCCTAAGATGGTTGGTGTTATAGTCAATCCAAAACAAGCATGGTACATCCAGTCATAATGTTCTAATCACTTTTTATTGATTGCTTGTGGTTATTGGATTTTTGCGCTAATACTGACAATAGCCAAACTAAAAAGGATGAGCCGTTGTGGTTCATCCTTTTTAGTTTATATTATCTGTTATTGATATTGGCAATTTCATCATCAAGCTGTACACGTCGTTGTTTCGTATAAGTTGCTAAGCAACCATTGCTTGCCATTGGATAAGCACTACCTCCACTAAAACCACGAGCTGAGAACTTGCAGGCCTTATCTCTAAAGTCAATCCATGCAAGCTGCGCTGTCTTTAATTGCTTTTTTTCACTAGCGTCTAACAGACGTTGTAAATCACTATAGGATTTATTCAATTTCCTGTCTTCCGTTGATAACTCAGTTGCCGTGCATTTATTGATATCTGCCTGAGTATTGGCATTATCACAGGCACTAGCAGCTGATGCTTGCGCCGTAGCAAACAGACCGACAGATAACAACGTTAAACCAGACAGCTTTCTCAAATTACTTGTCATTTTTCTCATGTAGCACCTCATTGTTATTCATAATCAGAAAATACTAGCATAGAGAACGTTGGGTTTTTATTGAGTCCTGTTAAGAAACGTCATTCACCTATTTTAAGCCACACAGCCACTCTTGTAGTGCCTCACTGCTCATTAGTATTCACGGCTATCCCCTGTATATTCAAGCATCACGATTTTTTGGCAATTATTATATAGTGCCTTGTACAAACTAATTTTGTTATGAATAGAGACAATTTGATGAATATTCATGAAATAAAAGTAAAATTTCATACTAAAAATTTACATTAATATACTGAATAAAAAAACTCACTGGCTTAGTATCAAGTGTCAAATCTTCCAATAATTAATATAAATAGGACTAAAAATCATGTCAAACAAATCACATAATAATAATGTAGAGAATAAGTCAGAAGATACGCCTACAAACAATGCAGTAACCTCTGTAGAGGTTTTAAAAGGAGACGACGTTATCTCAGAAGACCACCATTCTGATCAAGACGATAAATCTAGTAAAGATAATTTATTCGATAAAGATTATACGTCTAACAAAGACAGCAAGTCTGATAAGGATGACAAATCTAGCAAAGACGATAAGTCTAGCAAAGACGATAAGTCTAGCAAAGACGATAAGTCTAGCAAAGACGATAAGTCTAGCAAAGACGATAAGTCTAGCGAAGACGATAAATCTAGTAAAGATGACAAGTCTAGTAAAGATGATAAATCTAGCGAAGATGATAAATCTAGCGAAGATGATAAATCTAGCGAAGATGATAAATCTAACAAAGATGACACATCTAACAAAGATGACAAATCTAACAAAGATGACAAATCTAACAAAGATGACAAATCTAGTGAAGATGATAAGAATACAACGATAGCTAATATTTATCAGTGGGCTACCAAGCTTAAAGATGACTTTATGTCTGACAAAAGTAAGTCAGATGATAAAAAGTCAAGTGACAAAAAATCAGACGATGACACATCAGAAGACAATAAATCAGACAGTGATAAATCAGATAAAGACGACAAGTACAGTGCAACTGTCGCGAATATCTATCAATGGGCGTCAAAACTTAAAGATGATCTTAAGTCTGAAGCTTCTGGTATGACATATGGTGTTTCTGAAAAAGCGGTTGCTATGCTACTGAATAAACTTGTAGATGGCGTAGATGCTGAACTGGAAGCATTCGATAAAAAAGCCGAAGATTCTGAGCAGTCAGATACCAATAGGCAGTCAGATACCAATAGTAAGAAAGAGCGTCAGAAGATCGTTGAGAAAAAAGAAAAATATCAAGGCATGATTGATCAATTAGAAAGCTAATTAGAAATTTACTCTAAGCCCATTCTAAGTATATAAATCCAGTGTTAGCGTTTGATTCAAGACGCTAACACTGGATTTTTTATTACCTTTCTTAAGTATATCGATATCGCATTGGTATACCTTGTTGGCATCAAAAATACAATTAACGATGCAACATGTTTTTTACCCACTAAGACAACCGCTACAAACTACTTCAGTATGCTTCGATATTACCTTCTATCTCCTATCTTATATCTTCTATCCAAAAGCGATTGACTCTATATATAAATTCATAATATAACATACATTATATTCATTATTTAGAATATAAAGAGGTACTCTTTTCTCTATGAACGCTCATAAGAAGAAATACGGAGGGACCGCCATGATGTATTTAAGCTACACTCTCAAATGCTGGGCATTAGGTGTCACTTTTTTCTTAGTTTTTTACTTCATGGTGGTTATGAGTGACCCAAGCTTTAGCAAATATCTTTATATGCTGGCGCTTAGTACTTTACTATTTCCTATTGCTAAGCGCGCTATCGATGTGATTACAGATTTTTTTACATCAAAGAATGTATTATTCGACGGCTTATTACTTTCGATGTTGATTAATATTATTATTTGGGTATTTACACCATTTATTGTGGCATTAACTGTGATTGCCTTTATATGCTATAGCGTGGGTGTAATGACAGAGCATATTAGGCATTAATGTTTTCAAATAAAAAGGCGGGATTAACAATTGCTAATCCCGCCTAAACATTGGAAATACTTTCTGCTTTTAACCCACCTTGTCCCACATTTTGCTCAGGCGCTTCGGCGATACTGCCACACGGGTTTTCATCGGCTGAGCAAATAGCTGGATACGATACTCCTCCACCATCCAGCGATATTCGCTAATAGCTTCCTTATCCGCACGTCCTGCCAAGCGCTCCATGTGTAGATCTAACGCATAAACCCCATCCAAATCAGCATCCAGATTGTGTTCGAGTCGCTCAAGACGAATCTCTAGGGCTTCAAGATAACGCGGATATTGCTGCCAATGACTGTAATCCATCCGGTAAACAAAATCAGCCAAGTGCAGATCTTCTAGCTGATCTTCAATATCTTCGATAGACTCACCAAATATCTCACGATCCAGCATCAACAACCCCTGACGAATACGCTGCCAGCGGGTATAGACATTTTTAAGGGTTTTTATCACGCTTTGACCCGTCAATAAAAAGTTATTTGTCACCACATCTAATGTTTTCTCATACTCTTCGGAGGTAAACGGCAGCTCCTCGCTCAGACCGACAGCGATGCTATCGGCACTTTCAGGTATATCCGTACTGTGATCAAATAGTACATAGTGTTCTTCGAGCGCGGCGTCTAGTGCAGCATCAACAATAATGGTTTTGAGCTTCTCCATGTCGCCAAGCGGGGCAAAAGCCAGTTTAAATATTTTATCTATTTGACTGGTTAGCTGTTTTTTCTTTGCGCCAAGCTTGCCTTTTATTAACGTCAAAACACCGATGCGGTGCGCCTGCAATGCTGCATTGACGTCTGTATATTGATGAATCGATACAGCTTCTCCTGCCTCATCAGCAACCAATGCCGAAAACTGCTTCATCACCACGCCTGCACTGTGATGATTCTTACTAAAGGCAAAGTGCGCCGGAAACTCTGTATGGACGCCCTGCTGCTCGGTTACTGCTTGGCTGGTCTCAGATGCATGACGAATCTGTAGCGTTTGCAGATCGCGACCCTTTTCGATGATACGGTTTTTATCATCGACCACACTGATTTGTGGCTGCAAATAACGATCAATCGACGACGGATTGAAGCTCTCTGGCGTCACTGACATGATGCCGCGACGGTTTAGCGCTTGGCACAATTGCTTTAACAGCCCTTGACCACCCGTAGGCTGCAATTCATCAAATAGACTGTCAGCCGTATCCGGAATGGGTACAATTTGACGACGGATGTCTTTTGGTAATGACTTCAATAACTGCAATACCAACTCAAAGCGCCAACCGGGTACGCCCCATAGTAGCTCAATCGCGTCAAGCTGCGGCAACGCCGCAAGTGGCACACGAATAGTCACCCCATCATCATCACTAGAAGGATCAAAGACGTAGCGCAGTGGCAGTTTTAAATCACCCAATTTCCATACTTCTGGAAAGTCGCCCGTCGTTGGGGCTTGGCTATTTAGCACGTCGTCATCCGTGAAGAACAGATGCTTGCTATCGGTTTTTTCAACCTCTGCACGCCAGTCTTCAAAAGCTTTACGGCTGGCAATGTGAGCTGGGATTTTTTTATCATAAAATTGATAAAGCGACTCTTCATCAACCAACAAATCACGGCGGCGCAACTTATCTTCAATGCGCTCGATATCTGCGATTTTATCCATGTTGTGTTGTAAAAATGGTGCAGCGCGACCCAAATTACCGGTTACTAGACCATCGCGAATAAAAATTTCTCGCGACTCGCTCAGGTTGACTTGCTCATAATTAGTCAACTGCTTGCTGATAATAATGAGACCAAACAAGCTGATCTGCGCATATGCTTTGACACGCCCTGTCTTTTTCGACCAATGCGGCTCAAAGTAGTGATATTTTAATAAGTTGCCTGCCGCTGAGATAATCCACTCAGGTTCGATTTTAGCGACCGTTCGCATAAAGACTTGCGAGGTTTCAACCATCTCAAATGCCATGACCCAAGGTGGTACTTGTTTAAATACGGTACTGGCTGGGAAAATTTTGGCTTTTTGTTGACGCGCCGCTAAATACTCACCACGGTTTTCGGTTTTATGGGCGATAATTGACAATAAGCCCGTTAATAGTGCTCGGTGCAAGTTGGCGTATTTGACCGCTTTAAGTTCTTCATCCTCAATCGCAGTGGGATCACTGGTAACAGCTTCAATTGATGTGCTTTTAGCATTGTTTTGATCCGCAGTTTTTGCGTCACTCACATCGGTCAGCTTAAGTTCAGTCACCATTTGCACCAATTGACGATGCGTCTGATGCCATTCGCGCACACGCGGGAAGCTAAGATAGTTTTTCTTCGCAAATTGCTTACGCTGATTACCAGACAGCTTATTGCCGTCCTCATTTTTTTCAAACAAAGCCTTCCATAGACTCAAATAGAACAAGAAATCAGAATCATCTTGACGGAAAACCGCATGCTTCTGATCAGCCTGCGTGCGTTTATTCGCAGGACGTTCGCGCGGATCTTGTACAGCGAGCGCGGCAACCACGATCAGCATCTCACGAATACAGTCAAAATCAGAACCAGCGACTAACATACGTGCTAGCCTTGGATCAATTGGCATACGTGCCATCTGCTGACCGATACGAGTCAGATTGAGATGGTCCATGCCTTTTTTGGCTTTTGGCTTACTGGTTTGATTGGTAGCAGATTCACTTTTGGCAGTGATTGCACCCAATTCATCAAGTAGCTTATGACCATCAGTGACTAGACGACTATCAGGTGGTTCGATAAAAGCAAAATCATCCACGCTACCCAGACGCAGGTTTGCCATCTGTAAAATAACAGATGCTAAGTTGGTTCGCAGAATCTCCGGCTCTGTAAACTCCGGACGACCACTAAAATCTTCTTCACTATACAGTCGGATACAGACACCAGGTGCAACACGACCACAGCGACCTTTACGCTGATTGGCAGCGGCTTGCGAAATCGCTTCAATCGGCAGACGCTGCACGCGCGAGCGATACGAGTAACGCGAAATTCGTGCGAAACCCAAATCAATCACATAACGAATACCGGGAACCGTCAATGCCGTTTCGGCAACGTTGGTGGCGATGACGATACGGCGACCACGGCCTGATGGCTGAAAAATACGCTGCTGCTCTTCATAAGTCTGCCGCGCAAATAGTGGCAGTACTTCTGTATGCTTGGGCGCATGACGTACAAGTACTTCTTGTAACTCACGAATCTCAGCTTCAGTGGCTGCAAAGATCAAGATATCAGCTTGATCGGCATGGCCTTTGTTTTGAGCATCACTAAAGCACTCATCGACCGCTGCTACGACAGCACGTGGCAGGTTATCTTCAAAATCATCATAGCTGTCATCGTCAGAGCTGGTAACAGGCTCATCTGTGAGCGGACGATAACGAACCTCTACTGGAAAACTACGTCCTTCGACATTAAAAATTGGTGCAGGGACTTGGCGCTTCAGCTTGGCATCGTAGTGACTAAAATATTCACTAAAACGTTTGGTATCGAGCGTTGCTGACGTGATAATGACTTTTAAATCAGGGCGCTTGGGCAGCATCTTTTTGAGATAACCCATAATAAAGTCAATATTTAAGCTGCGCTCATGCGCTTCATCGATAATAATCGTATCGTATTTACTTAAGAAGCGATCATGCCCCAATTCCGCAAGCAAAATACCATCGGTCATAAGCTTGACGACGGATTGGGCTGATCCTTGCTCATTAAACCGAATCTTAAAACTGACGGTATTACCTAACTGCTCACCCAACTCTTCAGCGATACGATTTGCTACACTGCGGGCTGCCAATCTTCGTGGCTGCGTGTGCCCTATCTGTCCTGTAATGCCGCGACCTGCCAGCATCGCAAGCTTAGGCAGCTGTGTTGTTTTACCAGAACCCGTTTCGCCCGCCACGATGATAACTTGATTATCAATAATGGCTTGTACCAAATCTTCAGCCCGTTGACTAACGGGTAAATCGAGGTTTAACTTGTTAGGTAAATCATCAGGAATACTGTCTATGCGAGCCTGCACCATTTGCTGTGAGCGGCTCTTTATTTTGTCATATTGGGTACGTTTTTTAGCGAGTGCGTCTTCAGCTTTATTATTCTTATGGTCGTTATCACTATTTGTACTCTTTGATTTTCTACTGTTTACTGCCGCACGCGCCAACTCTCGCTCTAGACGGCTTAAATAATAGCTGTCTTTTGCAAGTACTGGTAAATCAGTGCTATCAACGATTGAAGATGTTTTCTCACTATCTGGTACGATAGTTGAATCTTCATTGTTTGGCATTACCAATTTTCTGTCTTCTTGATCATTATTTATAGTATAGGCGTCTAAAGTTGTATTTCTTGGAGTATTGGGCATATTTACTTAGGCTATTTATTATGTAGAAGTGATTAGATTATGGGGGTATTCTAGGTGTGATTCAAGTTGAACATAGTGTTTGGTTAAAGCTAGAAATACCTTTGCAATATTAACCCAGGCTTCTTATGTGTTTTTGCTGCCCTAACGTTATATAGACACTAAAACGATGAAAAGTACTATCCCAATACAAATACCGACAATAACCCACTTAATAAATTCTTTGATCAAGTTTTTCAAACCTATGAGCCTTATCTTTATGAGTGAGTGACTTATTGAGTATGGATACTAAAATTAATCACTAACAGTATAAATTGTCTGCTGATTAGTAGCAGCGCCCATAAAAAAGGTATGTATTTGCTGTAAGGGCAACCTAGGAAAAGGCAGGTGTAGGGAAAGTATTAATTTTTCTAGCGCCTCCATCTCATTCGCTAAAGCTTTAGCGATTTCAGGTTCAATCTGTGGATTTTCATAAAGATTGTTAATCAACCACGTCAATTGGGGAAAGCTAGTAGCTTCATGAATCTGATAAAGGACGGGCAGCATATCATCAGAAATTTCGCAGCGCGTTTTGCGGATCATACCGCTTTTGTAGTACATATCTAGAGACATATTATGATACCTTCCTTAAATTCTTAATACTTAAATAACCTACGTATTCTTTATCTTCTTTAATTTCAATATTGCTCGTCTCCATCTCAATGATAGGCTCAATCAAAAGCTGAATGTTTGAAACAAGATCACCGACGTTATATATATCGTCTATATCTACCTCAAATTTATCATCAATATGCGAAGCGGCATCAAAGAATGAGTTTTTATCTTTAAAGGTAAACGTTTTATAAAACTCACTCTGTTTCGCTTGTTTAATTGCGTCCGCTTGACTGGCAGCTACAACAAGTAGTTTATAATGAAACTCTTCAAAACTCCCCTGCTGATAGCCGCCCAAGTTTATAAAAAATAGCTTTAAATCAGAGTTGTTCTCTACTTGCTCGTTTGTCTCAATCAATTTAATTGTATAGTTATCAACTTTAGTAATGGCACGATACGAGTCAATATGCCATTTATTTTTTACTTCCGGCCAATGATTATTAATATCGGTTATCAATTCAGGTAGCTGACCTGCCACGCCAAAGAAAATATCGTGCTGTTCAATCAAGCGCCCTTTGGGACGACCGCCTAGTTGAACCATATATAGAGTCAGCATGTTGTGTAGTCCTTGTTAAACAATAATTTTTGAATGATGTTTTATGAATAGTTTTATGGTTTGACACCAACCGATATACCAATCTAATTATATTGATAATACTCGCCCTGTCTTTAAGGCAAAAGTCCAGTCTTTACGACCATTTTTTAGAGCCAATCTTGCTGCTGCTTCGTGGTCATAAGCCACCTTTATATGCTCGGTCTGCCAATGTTTTCTCTGCTCGGTCTCAACACATTTGATCAGTACATAATTCGCGTGAGGCGAATAAGTTTGCATCTTATGAACGATTGGTAAATTATCTTCATAGGCTGGATAACCTACACTACCTGTATTAATAACAAGCTGCCCTGATGACAATGTGACAGTACGTGGGATATGGGTATGACCACAGACAATAATTTTGCTTTCAATGTCACTTAGCAATGACAAAATAATTGCATCATCACGTACCATTGGCGTCCCTGTGGTGATATCTTCAAGTAAATATATCATGTCGTCGGTTGGTGACCCATGGCACAAATAGATATCCTCACTTAAATGACAATCAAATGGTAAAGACTGCATCCACTCTATCGCATCTTTCGGCAAATCTTTGACAATAAAATCCAGTGTCAAATTATCAGCAATGTCTGCTTCAGTCGCCTCATAAATTTGTCTGTCTTGATTGCCACGAATGGTAACGATCTTATTTTGATGCGTCATTAGTAAATCATATGTCGCCTTAGGAGCAATAGGCCCGTATAAGATATCACCCAGATTGACGATTTGATCGACATTACGGTGTTGAATATCAGCAAGTACTGCTTCAAGCGCAAACACATTGCTATGAATGTCTGAAATGGCAGCAATTGTGCTCAAATTCTTATTAAAATAAGTCACTTTTTCCAACTTTTTTCCAAAACATTATTTTACACGGCCTTTAAGAATAAAAGTGAATAAAAAACCCAATGTTCCATAAGCATGGAGACATTGGGTTTCTATTCATTACTATTGCAGCGTTGAAAATCGCTAGGCTATATTAAGAAGAAGTATGCCCATAAACCGACAACAAGGGTCGCGATAATATTGAGAATAACACCTGTACGCACCATTTCTGTCTGTTTTATCAGGCCAGTACCAAATACGATAGCATTTGGAGGCGTGGCAACTGGTAGCATAAAGGCACAAGAGGCGCCAATACCGATGACCAATACTAAGACTTCATGCGGTAAGCCCATCTGCTCAGCAATAGCCGCAAATACTGGTACTAGTAGTGCTGCCGATGCAGTGTTAGAGGCAAATTCTGTCAAGAAGATAATAAAGGCCGACACGGCAATCATGACCACGATAAGTGGTGCAGAAGACAGTGCGTTTGCCACCGTTTCACCCAGCACCAGCGAAGCGCCTGAAACCTTCAAAATCGTCGATAGTGCGATACCACCACCGAACAACATGAGAACGCCCCAATCAGTATTGTCAGATACTTGCTTCCATGACACCAGACCGAGACTGACCACTGCTACGGCTGCTGATAAAGCAACGACCGCATCAGTATCCGTAATATCTAAGGCTGCTCCGATTTGTTTGGAAAGTATCCAACTCAACGCAGTAACAATAAAGACGATGATAGTCACGATGCGAGGTTTGTTCCAAGCGATTGGTTCGTCTTCATTCAATGTGATGGTACGATTCAGGTTCGGTTTTAGATATAAATACATTGCACCTAATAATAGTGGCAATAGCACCAACATCATTGGAATACCAAATTTCATCCAATCAACAAAGGCAATATCGAGTGCTTTTGCAGCAATCGCGTTTGGCGGTGAACCAACGATAGTACCCAAACCACCTAGACTCGCTGAATAAGCAATACCCAGTAGTACAAAAACGAAGGTACCACGATCTTTTTCATGGTCAACTTGCGTCAAAATACCGAGTGCCAATGGCAGCATCATCGCTGCTGTGGCGGTATTCGATATCCACATTGACAGAAACGCCGTTACACCAAATATCAAAAATACGGCGGTGCTCAGTTTGCCACCAGACAGTGATAAAATCTTTAGCGCAATTTTTCTATCCAGTTGTTGCACATGTAGCGCTGCTGCTAAAGCAAACCCTCCGAAGAACAAATAAATAGTCGGATTGGCAAAGCTCTGTAAGCCAATCTCAGCATCAAAGTCCGGTATGCCAATCAAAGCACCCAACACCACGACCAACAAGGCAGTAATCGTAACGTGTAGTGCTTCCGTTAGCCAAAGCGCACCAATAAAGAATAACAGCGCCAAGCCTTTGTTGGCATTAATATCAAATGGCAGTACATTATAAATAATCATAGCAACAATCGCTGCAATAGCAACGACTATCAATCCTTTGCCTGTACCCTTTGGAAAGGTATCAGTAAATAAATACTCATTACCATCTTTTGGAAGATGGCTATCTAGTTTTTGCTCTGACATGAATTGTCCTTATTGTATTCAGAGTGGTCGTGAAATTGAGACTTACGACAATACGCGCCAGTCATAAACTGTCGTTGCATTAGCTCGGTACCTATTTGGGCGTTGCCATAATATCAGAATTATTTGTAGTCGAATATGCTCTGATTACATTTCGTACGATTGTCCCCACTATCTGGCTTTATAAAAATCTCTTTTATATTTCACTAGTGTTAATTTTTGTTTCTGACTACTTTTTATCTTCACACTTTTATTTGTGATGATTAACGTATCAAAATTACATAAAGCCTTCAAACATTCATCATTGAGCGCTATACAAGCCAAAATCAATGTCACATAATCATAAGGTTAAGCAGAAACACTAATAAAAATGACTAGGAGTATTTTATGCCAAACGCTAACAAAACAGATTCGACAACCAAAATGGCGCCAAAAGATATCAATCAAGATGGCCTTGCCAAAAAAGATCAACAACGCACAGATGATTCAGCGCTGGATATGATGCAAGGTATGCACGAACATGAAGATCATGAGCAAGAAGATAAAGAATAGTTTAGATAAGTAGAGAATGATCAAGTAAGCAGTTAGAGCATTAAACATTGTTTTAATGCTCTATAATTGACAGTACACTTTTAAAAAGCATTATTAAGAGTACCTTTAAAGAAAAAATACGCTTCTTATATTTTAACTGGCTGTCTTCTTTCTGGTAACTTTTGCACCATAGCACTATATAAGACAGCTGTTGTTGATACAATCGCAATGGGCAAAAATAATGCTCTATATTGAAATTGGCTGTATAGAAGTGCGCCTAAGACACTACCACCGCAAAAACATTGCCAAATAATCAATTGAAAGGTAAGTTTTGGCTTATCTATAGATCGACCAGCGATCCAGTTACCAATGGCATGACCCACATCTGAGGTCAAACCTGTTAGATGTGTGGTTCTAATAGCAGATGCACTATAGGTCGCCACCATAACATTTTGTAACCCGCAAGCCATGGCTGCCGTTAGCTGCCCTATATTATTCTCCTGCTGATATAGCCAATAACTGAGCACCAGTAATACCGCTTCAATACAAAGCGCAAGACTGTAGCGCTTTCCCAGCTTTAATGACTTTTGACCAATGATCACACCGCTCAATACCGCCCCTATTAAAAAAGTCAGCAATGTTGCACCAATAAACAAAACACTGCGCATATCTAAAGAAGCAATAGCGGTTGCAAATAAACTTACATTCCCAGTCACGTGAGAGACCGACAAAGTAGTGAATCCCATTAATGCAATTGTATTTACGCAACCTGCACTCAATGCCAGTAGCGCCCCACCCCACATTATCCATTTTGGTAATTTAGTTATCATATTTGTTGTCCAAAAATCAGTGCCAAACCATCTATCATTTGGCCAAAAAGGCAACACAGTTGCCTTTTATATTAAATTAAGTTAAACATTTACAATAACCAAATGGGGTTTAAATGGTTATTGTTTTGGCTCGTCGAGCAACATCAATTGTTCACTGATGGCAACGGTGTTAAAACCTGCATCAACAAACATAATTTCACCAGTAACCCCAGATGCCCAAGGTGACAATAAAAATAGTGCAGCGTTACCTACCTCATTCTGAGTGACATTGCGTTGTAATGGTGCAATCTTTTCGCTGATATCGAGCATCTTACGAAATGACTTTATACCGCTGGCAGCAAGCGTACGGATAGGACCTGCTGAAATAGCATTTACACGGATACCTTCGCCGCCCATAGAAGTAGCAAGATAACGAACGCTGGCTTCAAGACTGGCTTTTGCCATACCCATGACATTGTAGTTTGGTAACACCGAGATACTACCTTCATAAGTCAACGTCAACATAGAACCATGACGCATTGCCAATAACTCACGTGCCGCTTTGGCTAATGCAACAAAACTATAGCTTGAGATATCATGAGCAATATGACTGCCCTCACGAGTGGTCGCATTCACAAAATCACCGTCTAGCTGATCCATGGGTGCAAAACCAATCGCATGAACGACACCGTCAATGCCATCGCCCCAATGCGCATTCACTTGTTCAAAGCAAGCAGCGATAGAATCATCTGATGCCACATCACACTCTAATACCAAGTCTGCTTCGAATTGTTCCGCTGCCATATCGACGCGCTTTTTAATCTTGTCGTTTGGATACGTCAAGATAAGAGACGCGCCTTCACGATGTAGTGCTTCTGCGATAGCCCAAGCGATAGACAGTTTACTTGCAATGCCGGTTACAACAAATCTTTGGCCTTGTAGCAACATAGTATTCCCTTTTTAGTCGATAAAAGTTGTTTAATTAATGTTTTTTAATATAACTGTAAGTTCACTACAGTGTAAGAAAGCAAAATCTTTTACATTATACATAAAATATTTTAAGTGTACATTCGTAAACTATTATAACTTACGATGTTGATAAATATTCATTAAAAATTTAACTGCCACCACAGCAGTATGAAGTTAGTCAGATTTCAAGTATAATCACAACCCTCCCCAGCTTGCACAATTTTTATAAAAATCCTTTACATAATAGGATTTAGCGTTAAGCTACACCCACATTTTGGATGGCTGCCAAACTTATGAGTAACACCCCAACTATAACATCAGATTACCAAGAAAGCGTTGAATCATATCGTCAACTGATTGGCTCAACTGGCGAGGACTTAGAACGTCCGGGTCTTGAAGAGACGCCAATGCGTGCCGCAAAAGCCTTTGCTCACTTAACACAAGGCTATCATCAAAGCTTGGATGAAGTTGTCAATGACGCTCTATTTCCATCGAGCAATCGCGAGTTAGTATTGGTACAAAATATTGAATTCTATTCCTTATGCGAACATCACATGTTGCCTTTTCATGGCATCGCGCATATAGGCTATTTGCCCAATGGTCAGGTATTGGGTTTGTCAAAATTTGCTCGTATTGTTGATATGTTCGCCCGCCGTCTTCAGGTTCAAGAAAACCTAAGCGATCAAATAGCGCAAACCATTATGGACGTAACAGGTTGTCGCGGTGTGGCTGTTGTGATGGATGCCTCGCATATGTGTATGATGATGCGTGGTGTGAACAAACAACAATCTACTACCCGTACCACCTCGATGCTGGGTGAGTTTGTTCATGACAATCAAGCACGAATAGAATTTTTGACGGCGATACCTAGACGTCAACCAGCGTTTTAAATGACTGGGTTTGATTTCGCCCAAAATAATCGAATCAAACAAATCATTATTCTGCTAAAAAGGACATAGTATCTAAGCGATACTATGTCCTTTAATCCCTACCTACTCTTAAGCAACTTTGTCGCTTGTCTTTTCATCATCCACCAGCCCATCACTCGCCTGCTTAATTTTCATTAAAATATCTTTTATCTCAGATGCCGACATATAAGTCGGAACCGCATAGGTATCACTGACCTCTTTAGCAGCCGCTTTAGCAATCTTATCAAAGTCGCTGACCTGCATCCCTTTGACAGTTGGATTGATCCCTACGGTTTGAATCAAATCACGTACTTGAGTGATAAGATAGTCAGCTAGGTTACTATCATTCGTATGACTATCTTTAACGATACCGGTTCTTTTGGCCAGTGCCGCCAATCTCTTTTTGCTGGCATCACGGTTTACATCAAGTATATAAGGCAACACGATAGCGTTAGCACGACCATGAGGAATACTATAGTGCGCGCCCAACTGGTGAGCAATGGCATGTACATAACCAAGACCAGCCTTGTTAAATGCGATGCCACCGTAGTGTGCTGCTATTCCCATCTCTTCTCTAGCTTTTAAATCGCTACCGTCTTTATAAACCAATGGTAGATAGTGCATCACAGATTTGACAGCAGAGGCGGCATAATAATCTGTTTCCACACTCGCATTCACGCTCATCCACGCTTCTAATGCATGTGTCAGCACATCAATCCCAGTGTCCGCTGTAATATGTGCTGGCATGCCCTTCATAATGATAGGATCAATAGCAGCTGCTAATGGCACCATTCTTGGGTCAATAGATAGGGCTTTTTGATGGGTCTCATCATCTGATACTACCGCACCTAATGTCGCCTCTGAGCCTGTGCCCGCCGTTGTAGGGATACAATATAAAGGGGTTGCAGGTTTTCTTGCTTTGAGAATACCGATAAGCTTCTGAGGAGCGCAATCATTGCCTTGTGCCATCGCAATCATCTTAGCGGCGTCAATCACTGACCCACCGCCAATAGCTATTATCGAGTCACACTTGGCTTCTAATGATTGACGTAGTCCTTCTTCAACCACCTTAAATGTAGGGTCTGGCGTCACACCATCATAGACTGTATAACTGATATTGTGTTTATCTAAATAATTAGTGACTCTCGCCGGCACACCCAGTTTATTGAGCACTGCATCAGTGACGATAAAGACATGGGTATTGCCTTCATTGATAAGCATATCGCACAGCTCATCACAAGAAGTTTCGCCAACAAATAACATTGGTCTTCTGATAGGTATGACGTAAGAAAACGCTTTTAATACTTTGGCACGAGTCTTAGCAACTGCCAAATAACCAGCGTGCTGTAACCCATTCATACTTACCAACTTAGCCATACTGTTTTGTTTTTTCATGGGTACAAAATCCTTTTTAATAATATTAACCATAGCAATGGCGATTGTTTAATCAACCATTTATGCTTTCGATTGAACCAACAATAACGTTAGCGCAATCATCTATATAATCGAGTAACGGCTTCAACTCATTGTACCACCGCCATTTTGAGTGTGCCGCTATTATTATGAACGGCTATGTGCTGATATCTTGTGAGATTCTAATTCACTATGGAGTAGCAGTTTAGGCAAATTATTTGTATTGAGTAACGACGTTTCAATCCTCTTTTACCAACCATTGCTGATCATCTTGACTAAGACATTTTTCTTCAAGGTAAAAACCCCGCTTAGGCTAAATAATACCTGCCTGTAATAACTTTTTTGCATAGGGGTGTTGTGGTTTATCAAAAATATCTTCGGTATCGCCAGACTCAACGCATGTACCATCTTTTAATACCATCACGTGTTGACATAACGCACGTACGACCTTTAAATCGTGACTGATAAACACATAGCTGATATGCAGTTTTTCCTGAATTTCTCGCAATAATTTGACCACGGTCACCTGCGTTGTACTATCAAGCGCTGAGGTGGGTTCATCCAATATCAATAAGCTTGGCTTCATGATGAGTGCTCGCGCCAAAGCCACACGCTGACGCTGCCCCCCTGATAGCTCATGAGGATACCGCTGCGCAAATTCTACAGGTAGATGTACAGTGGCAAGACTGTCCATCACCGCCTGCTGACGAGCCTCTTTATCAACCCCTTGGACCAATAGTCCTTCTTCGACTATTTGCAATACGGTCATACGAGGATTGATACTGGCAAATGGATCTTGAAACACCATTTGAATCTGGGAGCGAAAGGTGCGCAGCGCTTTTTTAGACAAGGTTGAAATCTCTTGTCCATTAATCTGTATTTGACCGCTCACACGTGCTTGATTACTGAGTAACTGACTGAGTGCAAGGGCGATGGTTGTTTTCCCAGAGCCCGATTCACCAACAATACCTAGCGCCTGTCCTTTTTTTAGACTCATATTTACGTCTTTGACTGCGTCAAACCAGCGTTTCGTACCGCCAAACAAGCCTTTTTCGATTGGGAACTGTACTTGTAAATGATTGACTTGCAATACTGTCGCATGCTGGCTCTGCTCATCAGTACGTAACATCAATGCCTGCCCAAAATCTTGCTGGATAAGCGTACGCGTATATTCTGCCTGAGGCTGATTAAACACAGCGGCCGTTAGCCCCTGCTCAATCGTCTGTCCTTGACGCATGACAATAACCTCATCACTATAACGTCTGACCAGATTTAGATCGTGACTGATGAGCACCATTGCCATATTATGCTGATGCTTAAGATCATCTAATAGCTCAAGTATTTCATGTTGCAACGTAACATCAAGCGCAGTGGTTGGTTCATCAGCAATTAATATATCAGGCTGCTGGGCCAATGCCATGGCAATCATCACGCGTTGCCGCTGGCCGCCTGATAGCTCATGTGGATAGCGTTTGAGTTTATCAGCAGGATCAGTGATATTAACATCATCTAACAAAGCAATGCTTTGGTCTCGCCATGACTTTCTGGGTACACCGCTTAATCGCAGTGATTCAGCGATTTGCTTGGCAACGGTATGTAATGGATTTAATGCCGTCATCGGCTCTTGAAAGACCATGCCGATGCGTTGTCCACGAATAGCACGCAGTGAGGCATTACGCTCGCTGCTATTTGCTATCGGCAATGCAGCCATGCCTGAATAACTTGCCAGCTGCACTTCACCACGAATCGTCAAATTTTCTGGCAATAAACCCAATAACGCAAGACTGGCAATCGATTTACCAGAGCCAGATTCACCAACGATTGCCAAGGTTTGTCCTTGTCTGAGCTCATAAGACAGTTGATCGACTAGCGTTGCGTTGGTAGGCGTTACAATACTGAGTTTGTCTACGATGAGCACAAGCCGGTTTTGTTCATTGCTGTGGTTTTTTTTAGCGCTGTTATTTTTTGCGGTAGTCGTTGTCATATTAAGAACGCCTTGGATCAAACGCATCACGCAGCGCTTCGCCAACGAAGATAAGCAATGATAAGATAAAAGTTAAGCTAAAAAAGCCTGACAATGCCAACCAAGGCGCATCAAGGTTGTTTTTTCCTTGTACCATCAGTTCACCGAGCGATGGTGATCCAGGTGGCAACCCATATCCCAAAAAATCCAGCGCGGTCAATGCAATAATATTGGCCGTTAGGATAAATGGCAATTGCGACAAGCTCGACGCCAGCGCATTTGGCAAAATATGTCTTAGCATAATTTGGCTATCTGACACGCCAAGATTTCGGGCAGCACGCACATAATCGAAATTACGCGCTCGCAAAAACTCTGCCCTGACCAAGCCAACCAAGCCCATCCAACCAAACAACAGCATCATGGCAAATAGCATTGTGATACTGGGGCTAAACAAACTGACTAAGATAATAATCATAAAAAGCTGCGGCATACCGCCCCATACTTCCATAAATCGCTGACCCGCCAAATCTACCCAGCCTCCGTAATACCCCTGTATGGCTCCCACGATAATACCAATCAGTGCGCCCGCAAGCGTCAATGCCAAACCAAACAGTAGTGACACCCGCAACCCATAAAGTATTCGCGCCAGTACATCACGGCCCAAGTCATCCGTACCTAACCAGTTCTGACTATTGGGCGCTGCTGGATACGGTAGACCAAGCTCGACATTTGGCGTCTGATCCGCAAAAGGAATCGGCGGCATGACATAGTAACCCTGATCATTAATCAGGGCTTGTACGGCCGGATCTTTATAGTTGGTTTCAGTCTCAAAAACGCCCCCAAAAGTGGTTTCAGGGTAGGCTTTCAATATTGGGAAATAGTAATCACCTTGATATTGCACCAATACTGGTTTGTCATTGGCAATCACATTGGCTGCCATACAAATCACAAATAGCAGGGAAAAAATGAATAAAGATATCACTCCAAGACGATTGCGGCGAAAGCGATTCAGACGCGCTTGCCAGATAGGATTCAGACGACGTTTCTTTTGTGTAATGACAGAAGATGCTATTGAAGTTGGCGGATGACTTGACATTAGCGCCCCTCAAAATCGATACGAGGATCAATCAAATGGTAGCTTAAATCACTGATCAGTTGTAATAGCAGCCCCACCAACGTAAAAATAAACAGCGTACCAAAGATTACTGGATAATCACGCTGCTGAATGGCTTCAAAACCAAGCAAACCTAAACCATCAAGTTTAAAAATAATCTCTATCAGAAAATTACCTGCAAAGAAAATACCAACGATAGCGGCTGGAATACCGGCAATAATAATCAACATCGCATTACGAAATACATGTCCATAGAGAACTTGGCGCTCATTTAAGCCTTTGGCACGAGCAGTAAGCACATACTGCTTACCCAATTCTTCTAAAAAGCTAAACTTGGTTAAATAAGTTAAGCCTGCAAAACCTCCGACCGTACTTGCTAGAAGCGGTAACGCCAGATGCCAAAAATAATCTTTTATCTTACCCAATGTACTCAATTGATCAAAATTCTCAGATGTTAGCCCTTGGAGAGGAAAAATATTCCAGTAACTACCGCCCGCAAAGAACACCAAGAGTATAACGGCAAATACAAACACAGGAACCGCATGACCAATGGCGAGGAGCATAGCAGTGATTTTGTCAATACCTGAACCATGATGCATGGCTTTATACACACCAAGTGGAATGGCAATCATATAAATGAGCAGCGTACTCCAAAGCCCAAGCGAGATTGAGACTGGTAGCTTCTCTATAATAAGATCTGTTACAGATTGTCCCTTAAAAAATGACTCCCCAAAATCAAGCTGAGCATAGTTTTTTAGCATGAGCCAAAATCGTTCAGGAGCGGACTTGTCAAAACCATACTGTGCATTGATCGCCGCAACCATGTCTTCAGATAAGCCGCGAGTGCCCTGATATGTGCTGTTGCTGCCTGAACTACCCGCACCGATATTTCCACTTAAAGCGCTATCTTTTCCGCTTTGCTCAATGAGTGCCAGTTGTTGCTCTACAGGGCCACCAGGCGCTGCTTGCACAATCACAAAATTTGCCAGCAATATCAAAAAAAGCGTCGGCAATATTAGCAGTAACCTTTTTAAGATATAACGACCCATAATGCGGCTTCCTAAAGTAAACATACAATAACAAAGAAAATGGGTGGCTTGCTTTTACCAAGTCTGCATGACGACTAAAAGTTATTTTTAAGCTCACGCAGGGCAGCAAATACAGTCAAAGATTTTTCATCAGCAATATCTATTTTAGACTTCACACCTGCTATTACATTCGGCTCTTGTGCTCGCAAAAACACATTTACCGCTCGCTCATGCTCTAATGTGACGGGTAAACTCGGTAGCCCTTGAGCGGTCTTATTTTCTGTTTGTACCAGTGCCTGCGCCATTGCCTCATTAGTAGGCTCGATAGACAAACCAAAGCGTAAGTTGCTGGCAGTATACTCATGGGCTGGATATAGTAGCGTCTCATCTGACAGGCTGTCTAAACGCTTAAAGCTGTCATGCAATTGCTCAATCGTACCAGTAAAAACACGTCCACAGCCAGCGCTAAATAACGTATCACCGCAGAAGCAATAATGACGTCCTTCGATATCTAAAATATAGGCCACGTGGCTTGCGGTATGACCAGGCACCTCCCATACTTGAGCAGCACAGCCCCAGGCGCTCACCGTGCTACCATCTTTTATTGTCTGGTCTTCATCGACATTGTGCTCCGTATGGGCAACCAAGTGAGTCATAGGATAAGACTCTTGTAGCTCTGCGACGCCGCCGATATGATCATGGTGGTGGTGCGTGGTCCAAATTGACGTCAGCTCCAGCTCATTTTCTTCTAAATAAGCAATGACAGGTGCCGCTTGACCCGGATCAATAACGATCGCTTGTTTATTGTTTTCATTGATTAAGGTCCAAATGTAGTTATCATTAAAAGCCTTAATAGGGTGAATACGGATACTCATATTAAATCCTTACCAGTCGTTATTATTATTGCTCATATTTTTTTATACAAACACTTATGTATAGTCGTTGAATGTCAAACGCGATATGTTTTTCAAGCTCAGCCCTGATTTACTGCTTCAAGTAATTGTTGACGCGTGCTTCTGCCGCTTTGTCCGTCCACCAGTAATCAATACCAACCGCATTGGTCGGCAGCTTTTTAGTATGACGGTACTGATCCCAGTAAGCGACATTGGTGCCAGACTTGCCGTATAAGGGCACTATATAATGACCTGCTCTTAATAGGCGATCAAGCACATGCGTATAAAGAACAATTTCATCACGGTTATGAGCATTACCAAGTTTTTTAATAACCGTATCAATCACTGCATTTTTGATACCTGCTGTATTACTATTACCTACTTGGTCAGCCGCCTCGCTACCCCAAAAGCCAGCTTGTTCTGCGCCAGGGGACAAGCTTTGCGCGAAAACGTCAACTATCATGTCATAATCAAAACGACGCGTACGCTCATAATACTGCGGGCCATCGACTTGGCGTAGCGTCGCATCAAAGCCCAAACGCTTCAAATTACGAATGTAAGGCAGCAATACACGCCCCATCGTTTCGCCTGTCATCAAGATCTCAATTTTGGCAGGTTGACCACTTGGTTGATACAGCTTCATATCCTCATAGTAAAACCCAGCATCCAATAACAATTGCCGCGCAGCCAGCAGCCCTTCACGATTAAAACCACTACCGTTACTGGTTGGCAGCTGCCACTTTGCTAATACAGCCTGACGTTGTATTGGTTCAAGCTTGGATAATAATGGGCTGAGCACTTTCATCTCTTCGCTCGATGGTGTGCCTGTGGCAGCAAGCTCTGAACCATGAAAGAAGCTTTGCAAACGCTCATATTGACCATGAAATAACGTCTTATTCATCCACTCAAAATCATACGCAGCACTCAATGCTTGCCGCACACGAATGTCTTGAAAAATTGGCTGACGCATATTCATGACCAGCGCTTGCATGGGGACTGGATTTTCACTGCTGATGGTTTCTTTTTTAATCATGCCAGCCTCGACTGCTGGAAAATTATAGCCTGTCGCCCAGTTGGAAGCTTTGTTTTCAGGACGAAAGCGATATTGACCAGACTTAAACCCTTCAAAAGCGATCTCATCACTCTGATAATAGACAAACTTAATCATGTCAAAGTTATAGCGACCGCGATTGACCATCAAATCTCGTCCCCAGTAGTTAGGATCACGCACATAACTGACTGCTCGACCTGCATCGATGCGCCCAATTTTGTATGGTCCACTCCCCATCAATGGCGTCAACGTTATTTTTTCAAAATCTTTATCGATAGAAGACTTGGCAAATATAGGAAACTGTCCTACTGTGAGTAGAATTTCTTTATTATCGCTTGAGGCAAAAACAAACTTCACTTGTTGTTTATTAATAATTTGCACATCGCGAATATCGCCCAAGTAACTTCGAATATACATCGGCCCTTTGGTTAATAATGCATCAAAAGTCGCTTTGACATCGCTACTGGTGACAGGCGAGCCATCCCAAAACCGCGCTTTAGGATTGACATGATAAATAATCCAACTGGTGTCTTCTGGGTCATAGGTTACCTTGTTTGCCAGCTGCGGATACATGGTAAACGCTTCGTTTAATGATCCAGTCATCAAGGTATCATAGAGATAATCCGTACCGATCATGGCCACACCAGTGGTCATCCATTTATTCGCACTGTTGAAAGTACCACGTGCATCCAATGAAAGCGTACCGCCTGTTGGCGCATCCGGATTGGCATAAGGCATATAAGGCGCATTGATATACTCAGTCGGACTATTGTGCCCAAGTGCGGTGGTGGTAATTGGCGCAGCCAAACTGACGGGTATCCAGCTCATCGCAATGGTGAGTATGGCGGTTTTTAGCAGGGCATTTTTAGTCATCATAGCGTTACCACCAGCCTCCAAACGATACCAATGAATGTATTGAAAAATTAAAAGCTTATTAAAAGTGAGTAAAAAAGAGCAGCACCATAAAAATTCATCATAACAAACTTAGGTTTTTTCACCTAATGGTTTGCCATGCTAAGTGTAGACTCCAAGACATCAATTCTCTACAAGATGTGCGCAAACTCCATAAAAAAAAGACGCAATCCATAAGAGATGCGTCTTTTTTGTTTTACGGCTTATACATTCTTAAGCATACTTTTTTTCAAACGCTATCATGAAATCAACCAATTGCTGTACCCACTCTAGAGGCACTGCATTGTAAATGCTGGCACGCATACCGCCAACATCACGATGACCTTTTAAATTAAGTAGCCCTGCTGCCTTTGACTCCTCCAAAAATACTTTATCGAGACTGCTGTCAGCCAACGTAAATGGCACATTCATAATAGAGCGATATTGAGGGGCAACTGGATTGTTGTAAAAGCTGCTGTCGTCGATGGTTTTATACAATAAATCTGCTTTTTGTTGATTGACTTTGCCAATAGCAGCGACACCGCCCTGCTCTTCTAGCCAATCGAAAACCAATCCTGCCAAATACCAAGAATAAGTGGCTGGCGTGTTCGACATGGATTCTTTTTCGGCCTGATGCTCATAGTTTAGCAGCATAGGGCACCACTCGCTTGCCTGCCCCAATAAATCTTCGCGGATAATAACAAGGATCAATCCTGCAGGGCCAATATTCTTTTGCGCACCCGCATAAATCATCCCAAACTTAGACACATCAATCGGCTGTGACAAGATACAAGACGACATATCAGCAATGATTGGCGCATCCACTGTCGGTGGCTCAAATATCTGCAATCCATGAATGGTTTCGTTGGCACAGTAATGGAAATAAACAGCATCTTCACTAAGATTCCAATCACTCTGAGCTGGTACATCAGTGAAATTGCTGTCTGTACCCGTTGCCACAAGATTTACCTCACCAAGACCAAGATTGGCATAACGTGTGGCTTCTTTGATGGCTTTACCTGACCATGCTCCTGTCGTTAGATAGTCGGCACGCTTACCATTTAGTAAATTCAAGGGAATCGCTGAAAACTGTAAGCTGGCACCACCTTGTAAAAACAATACCTTATAATTGTCTGGAATGTCCATCAATGAGCGCAGTTTGGCTTCAGCCTTATCCGTAATCTCAATGTACTCTTTGCTACGATGACTGACTTCCATCACTGACACGCCACTACCTTGCCAATCAAGCAGCTCTTTTTGGGCACGTGATAATACTGCAGTCGGCATTGTGGCTGGACCTGCAGAAAAATTAGGTACACGGTGAGGAGCAGCATCCGCTTCTGGTGTCGCTGTTGTATTCGTAGGCATTGAGTTTGTAGACATGGCTATCATCCTAGATATAAAAAGGTTAATCGTTGTGGGTTGGCACTCAAACGTAATGATCAAACTACCTTAAAAAAGCGCTTATGTTTTTATTAGGAATCAGAGAGCTGCTCCCAAAATTGACGTTTTAAACCGCTATCAGCGAGCATCTCATCCAATGTAGGCACGGCAGTCAGGTTCGAATGCTCAAGTCCGTCAGGTAGCACAGTCAATGCAGCCACTTGTACGTCCTCCCTTCTTCCTATTTTAAAGACATAGCCTGCCAGACTGGCATTGGCAAGCTCAGCTGTGTCCATACCTTCACAGATTGGAAATGAGGTGGTCTCGCAGGTTATCGATAGCGCTTGTGTGATGTTGCCCCATAGCTTTTGGGTGTCTTTATTCAGTGCTTGAATATCAACCAAAACCACCCAATTGCTATAGCGACCACCTTGTAGATTAAATGGCGCGACTTTGAGGCTATTATCAGAGTAACGGTCAGTTGACTGGACTTGTTTATCAAAAGCGGCTGCTGGCCGTTCTGTCCTATCGACAAGAGGTTTGACAGCTGTATTAGGATTAACTATATCGGGAGTGACGGTATCAGTGTTCGTCGTGTCAAAACGATACGTAACTGAATTTGGTTCAGATGATGGGCTTAACGTTGTGTCATTATCATCAAAGTAATAACTGTTAATAGGCGCATCGCTTATCGACACACTGTTCAAAGCGCTATTCTCTAAAGCGGCGCTCTCAGCAGCATACATAGCTGATACATTGTCATTTGCGTCATCATCGATATTTGATTGTTCAACATTGAGTGATTCAATGGCTGTATGAGAAGATACTGACTGATCTACTGTATCAACGATGACAGGTGCAGAAATATTGGCAACATTAATAGTATCTGAGCCTGATTGCACCCATTGATTGATACCCATCATTGCCAAAATCTGACGCTGCTGCATACGATGTTGCAATACAATTAGCGGTTCTTGGGTATCACTCATGTGTCTTTACTATCCTGCTAATATTAAGTGGGGTTTTATTTCAAAGAAGATCTAACACCTGCAGCATCTTGGCAGCTCAACATTTATTGTATCAATCATGCGCTATATCACTCAAAAAAGCTGTCGAACGCCTAGCCAATGCTCTGACAATAACACCAAGCAGTCGTACTCATCTTGGCTGACTATCGTATCGTGTAACATCATCGTATGCAATGTACTTAGCCACTGCCTATAATCATGGTAGACGTAAGGCTGAGCAGTGCTATCAGTATGCTCATTATAATCTATTTGATAACCATTCTGTGATTTCTCTTGGTCACTATAATACTGCCAACGCGCATTAACAGGCGCTATAAAAATAGGCACTGCCTGTATCAACGCCAATAATTGTACACCATTTAAGCTTTGGGCTGTCAACAACAGCCACTGCAAATTGGCATCACTGACCGTTGCTAGCTCAATATCAATCAAGCGTGCATGACGTCTTAAATCTACAGTATAGTGCGCCACGCTGGCATGGTTAAAGTGAAGGGTCGAGCTATCCCATGCCGATATCAACTGACCTTTGATATCTTTTGATAAGCGGTAAGCCAATAATATCAAGATCGACTGCCTAGCAATACATAGATTCTCGAATATCTGACCAGAAGGATCAAGCTGGGTCAAAATACTGCCTCTACCCGCCTGCAACTCTTGTTGCCATGCCGCTTGTCTGACTGGCTGCTTATCGTTTAAAACACTAAACAAGGCAGGCAATAACAATTGCATATGTAGCGCTTGCCACAAAGATAGCATTGAGGGCACATTGTCCTCTAAGAGAGCGTACGTTGGCTGAGGCGTGTCACTAATCGCTTTGTCTGTCATCACCTGATGGGCAAATTTTTCACTCAAATCAGTGGTGAGTTGTCCTTTGATTAAGGCTAACATGCCCTCCTGATAGCGCTCAAGCATGGTACGATATTTTTTTTGCTGCATATAATACTGATAGCTACGGTCATCATGCTGGCTTTCGTGTTTTAATCGTAGCGCGTCAATGACGGCTTTAGATAAATCATAATCGCTTAATTGTTTTATACACGATGTGATCAGCGCACTGTCCAAGCGGCGATCAAGGCTGGCAATTTTTTCTAGTAGCTCATTATCTATCTTATGCGGTAATATTTTTGCAGCGTTCACCGTCGCCTCTATAGCATTATTATCCGTAGCAATAGGTATCGTAAGTGATCCATGCCAAATCACTGTCAAGTCATAGCTTACCGCTGTCGATAACGTCTGACCCTGATGACACAACATAGCCGCCTCAATCAGTGCCTGCGCTCCCAGCGGATGATGACGATGATCGATTATATATTGCGGTAACGCGGCTCTTTTTACGTCTTCACTAATAACCAGCTTTGTACTAGGCAATTCGCTATGCGATTTTGCTTGCCAAGGCTTTAGCAACTTTTGGCTATCCGTATCTAATGTACTTACTTGCAAGCGTCCATCGACGATGATATCGGTTTCTGTGATGAACTCAAGTTCTGACTCATTGTCCATGAGAGTACCAAAAGACATGACTGAGCCACTATCATTAGTATTGTTTGGGGTTTGGAGCAATTGTTCGTCAGCTGGAGTTTTGATTTTTTGATTACTAGACAATATTTGCGATCGAAAGGTTGTTTTTTCTTGATAGCTACTGCTTAGGCTATTTTTTTCTGTTGTTTCCCAATTGCCCAATCGACGCTGTTCATATATTTGCTTTATTTTCTGCTGATTGAGCTGTTTTTCTTTAGCAATTTTTATGGCAAAACTGTGGTAAGCACTGGTATTGATCGCCGTCATACGTTCGACTAGACTAGGATGAGTCGCAAACCATGATACATCGCCCAAGTCTGCACCGCTACTGGCAAAGAAGAAATGACTGAGTCCATTGAGATTGCCGATGCCAGTCAAACGCGAGCCAACTGCATCTTGGTGAATGGCTTTTAAGGTTTCTATAATGGCCGGTGAACGCGTCAGCTGCACACTGGTTGCATCCGCCAGTAGCTCACGCTCACGGTTAAAACTGTGTTTAATCAGCTGAGCACTGGCCATACTTGAGAAGCTAAACGTGTGTAATAACAATGCCCACACACTGCGCGATGTTGACCAATCACTAGCCGCTCGATTGGGTAACCACCTCGACTGCTTTTTAGCTTGTGATTGCTGTCTTTGTGACTGTGTTTGCCAGTAGGCAATCCAATCACTATGGTTCTTAAAGTTGCCAGTCTGCGCCTCAGTACGCCTTGCATGAGTATCCACAGTACGTTGCGACATTTGCGATAAAGGCACGTGGCGACTGCCTGCACTCTCAAAATAGTCACTTGAGTTGTTACGGGAACCAGTATTATTAAAAGGATCGCTCCAATCATATAATATCTGCAAGCCTGCAAGCACGACCATCAGCTTCAGATTGAACCCCGCATCACCGTGTAGTATGTGACCGTATTCATGCCCAATGAGTCCATACAATCCCTCATCAGACAATTTATCCAGCGCCCCTTGCGTCACGACTAGCACCATATCCTGATGATGACGACCAGCGACGAAACCATTGATACCTTGTTCATGAGGCAGTACGTAGAGGATAGGCATAGGCACACCTGAAGCAATGGCTAGCTGCTGGGCAATCTCATAATAACGACGATACACAGAGGGTAAGTCGCGCTCATCTCGTACTGCTATATGACGGGAGCTATAACGCACTTTTTGTATAGGTATATGCTGATGAGCAATTCCGCGGCTCTGCTCCCACTCGTCTTGGCTGCGATCAATAAATAGTCTCACCGCCCCTACTCTCTGAGCGATCGCGCGGCCGCCTGCTTTTAGACGACGATACTCTAAAAAGCTACCACCGATAAAGGTTCCTAATATCCATATCGTGACCAGCACCAATACCCAATGATAAATACCGTCCGTAAACAGCGTCAACAGTAGCACCATAACAGCAAGCGCTACTGCCATATGGGCAAAGACAATAATAAAAAACAGTCCGTACAGCAATAAGCTGCGTTTAGTACGTGTTCGCTGGGCACCAAAAAAATCCATCTATTTGTCCGACCTCAAAATAATCGAGCACATTTAATATCAGCCCATATTGACAACTGGTGCTTGAGCAATGGTCTTTCTATCTTCGAAAACTAACGGACTCAAAGGACGAAACCCGAAGGTTGTGCTAACTAGATTATTTGGGAAGACCTCACGATCATTATTGTAAAACATGACACTATCATTATAATGCTGACGTGCAAAACCAATACGGTTCTCAGTATTGGTCAACTCATCCATCAGCTCTTTAATCATGCTGTCAGCTTTTAGCTCAGGATAGGCTTCCACAACAGCAGAAAACTGCCCCAAGGCCTTGGACAACATATCTTCTGCTTTGGCAAACAAAGCCATGTGCTCAAGCGAATCTGGCTGATGCTTGCTTGATGCTTGCAAACTCTGGGCATGGTTACGCGCTGCAATGACGCGAGTAAGGGTCTCTTGTTCGTGAGTCAAATAACGTTTGGCTGTCTCAACCAAGTTTGGGATCAAATCATGGCGGCGTTTAAGTTGAACATCAATTTGGGCAAAACCATTTTTTGCTTGATTACGCGCACGTACCAATTTATTAAAGATCGCAACCCCAAACACTACTATCAACACAACAAGGGCGATAAACAACCAAGCAAACATCTTCATAGTCAGATTCCAAAACGTTTAGGGTTAACAAAAGTTAGCATCTTTTATTTTAACCCATCTTAATCGATGTCATCTCGGAATTAGACAAAAATTCTGCAAAAAAAAGCCCTTTATAATTAAGGGCTTAACGTAATACACAGGAACTTCTAACTATTTTTTGACACAGGAGTCAAATTTTAGGCAAAAAAAAGCGACTCCATCAGCACATCCTCGGCACACATTGTGACTATTACCGTTGCTACCTTCCGGTCCTGGCGGGATTCATAGAACAATGTTGCGAGGCTACCAATGGAGCCACCAGTCGCAAATTATACAAGAATTTTTTAGCATTGCAACCCCCTTTACCAAACTATTTGTTCTATTGCATAAGAAAAATAGTAACCATAAGTGACAAAATTCTAACAGCAGCCTTCTAAAATTTTGTTATTTTAGTTCAGGAAGCTGGGCACACATGGTCTATATAGTGAATGGTCATCTAACAAATAAAATGAACGGCTTTCAACAAATCCATAAGTTTTATCTGATTAAAACTTATATTGATATTTAATTAGGAGATATTTATGAAAACAACTTTATTTAATCAAGCAGCACTGACGACTGGTACGGCGCTTCTACTAACGGCTATGATGGGCGGCGCGCACGCAGAGACCACTGGCTATGACCAGCTTACTTTTCAAGCAGAAGTAAAAGAAGAGGTTCAAAATGATGAAGTACGTGCCAGTCTGTACAAAAAAGCTCAAGCAACGGATTCTAAAACGCTAGCGACTACTCTTAATACGACCATCAACAATGCAATGAAAATCGCTAAGCGCTATCCTAGCGTTACGGTCAGTACAGGCCAACAAACCACCTATCCTCGCTATGACAAAAATGACAAAATCATCGGCTGGACTGGACAAGCCAATATCGATTTGAAAAGCACAGACTTTGCAGCGACGAGCCAGCTTATTGCCGACCTGCAAGAAACGCTCGTGATGGACAATTTAACTTTTGGGGTTTCAGACACTAAAAAAGATGCTTTAGAACAAAAATTGATGACTGATGCTTCTCGCGCTTTTCAGCAACAGGCCAAAAACCTAACACGTGCATGGGATGCTCGCGGTTACCGCGTGGTCAATGTCAATCTAAATACAGGTAGCAACTACCCACGTCCAATGTACAGTGCGATGGCAATGAAAGCTGAATCTGCTGATGCTGTACCAAGACAAAACTTTGAGTCTGGTAACAGCACCATTTCTGTGACCGCCAATGGTACGATTGAGTTGACCAAATAAGTCACTCTTTATCTAAAGTAAACCAAGATTTTTATACTAAAAAGGCAAGCGCTATCAAAAGTGCTTGCCTTATCTTTTTTAAGTTTATTCAGGATATAGCTAGACCGTGTTCTCGTTTTAAAAATAGTGATAAAAATGAGATAAATTGCAGTTAACTTAAGGATTGGCGGTTCCCTTTTGACGCATTTTTAACATAACCTTTTGATGCCATGGTAAGTTTTGATAGGCCAGAAGCTGTTTGGCAATTTTCTTATTATTTTGTAATGTTGTATTGTTTTGAATCACGTAGACGGTACGCGTTATTTGCTGGAGAATCCCACCCTTCTGATTTTTTACCACCGCTTTTATACTATGCGCACCTGGTAGAATATCGACGGTTGCAATCGAGGCACTCAAGCCTTGAGCGACTTCCTTATTGTCAAAATAGATGCTGACTATATCGCCTGTTTGTAGGGCTGGCTTGATTTGCACATTCACATTGATATTTTGTGCTGGACGACGGTAGGCACGCTCTTCGCTCGGTTCAGCGATGGCAAGCTGATAGTTCACTTGTGCCTCCGGCTTAGTAGTGACTTGCTGAGTATCAGACAGCTGAGTACTTTTAACGTTGTTGCTTGTGCCATCGTTACTCATACTATTGCTACTTGTGTTATTGTCGTTTGGATTATTACTATTCGATCGACTGCTCTCACTCCCTGTCGTGATGGCCATCTCAGTCACTTTTTTGCCTGCTTGCTGCTCATGGTTTTGCGGACGGTCAGTAAACGTTACTTGCCCTGTATTTTCATCAACAATCTTATAAATAGGTGCAGCAGTGGCCATGGTCATACAAAAACTGGCGGCGCTAATCATCAAACTGGATAATAAAATCTGTGGCAATTTATTATTCAAAACGGTATTTTTTATTAAAAAAGTCATGGTCAGTTCACCTTACTGATATTTGTTATGAATAGCATGACCGATATTATGCGGTACTTTTGCGGTTAAATCAGTAGTAAATGTACAGAAAATGCTCTTGTCCATTTATACTATGATTGATTTAAAATATACAGTCAAAATACTATAAAAACGCTACGGCAATACTGATATCAATTTTTGCAGCATCGAGCTGCGTAGGCACGGCAAGCAAGAAAAATTAATATCAGCAAAGCGTGATGTATCGATATTACTTTTCACTAACTATATATGGTTGGTTAAAAATATAAAAAAACCAGCTAAGATTCACTTAGCTGGTTTTATTTATTACGTCGGTTTTACTTTTGAGCCAAAAATTAGCAGCTGTAGTACATGTCAAATTCAACAGGGTGCACAGTGACATTAAGACGTTGTACCTCTTCTTCTTTCAAGGCAATAAATGCTTCTAGCATATCTTTTGTGAATACATCACCTTTTAACAAGAACTCATGGTCATCACGCAAAGCTTGTAGAGCTACATCTAAGCTCTCAGCAACCGTTGGGATTTGTGCTTCTTCTTCTGGTGGTAAGTCATACAAGTTCTTATCAGCCGCTTCGCCTGGATGCATTTTGTTCTGGATACCGTCAAGGCCAGCCATCAATAGCGCTGCAAACGCTAAGTATGGGTTTGCTGTTGGATCAGGGAAACGTGCTTCAACACGAACCGCTTTAGGGCTGCTGACATGCGGAATACGGATAGAGGCTGAGCGGTTAGAGGCTGAATAAGCCAGTTTGATTGGCGCTTCGTAATGTGGCACCAAACGCTTATAGCTATTCGTTGATGGATTGGTAATTGCGTTTAAGGCACGAGCATGCTTGATTACACCGCCGATGAAGTACAAGGCTGTTTCAGAAAGGCCTGCATACTCATCACCAGAGAAGGTGTTAACGCCATCTTTTGAGATAGACATATGCACATGCATACCTGAACCATTATCACCAACGATTGGCTTAGGCATGAAGGTTGCAGTTTTACCAAACTGATGCGCTACATTGTGCACAACATATTTTAGTTGCTGAACTTCATCTGCTTTACGAACCATGGTATTGAATGCAACACCAATCTCAGACTGGCAAGAAGCCACTTCATGATGGTGTACTTCTACGCTGCCTTCACCAATAATTTCTTCAATACGTTCACACATTACTGCACGCATATCATGTGAGCTGTCGATTGGTGGTACTGGGAAATAACCGCCTTTTACGCGTGGACGATGCGCCATGTTGCCCCACTCGTAAGTCTCGCCTGTCGACCAAGCGGCTTCTTCAGCGGTAATCTTATGGCTTACACCTGACATATCGACTGACCATTTTACATCATCGAATACAAAGAATTCAGGCTCAGGACCAAAGTACGCAGTGTCGCCAATACCAGTAGACTTCAAATACTCTTCAGCACGGCGCGCGATAGAGCGTGGGTCACGATCATAACCTTGCAGTGTTGATGGTTCAATAATATCGCAAGTTACTACTACAGTCACAGCGTCAAAGAACGGGTCAATAAAAGCAGTCTCAGGATCAGGACGCAAGATCATATCTGATGCCTCGATACCTTTCCAGCCTGCAATAGATGAGCCGTCAAACATTTTACCGTCTTCCATGACTTCTTCATCAACGCTATGCGCTGGGAAACTGATGTGTTGCTCTTTGCCACGTGTATCAGTAAAGCGGAAGTCGACCCATTTTGCATTAGAGGATTTGATAAGGTCTAGTAGTTTGTTTGACATAAATAGTCTCCGTTGTGTAGATCACATTATTGCGATTCAGTTATTTAAAGATTTGGTTGTTTAAAAGCATTACTGCACTTTTCTGGTTTAAGAATAAAGGTTATGTGTGCATTAAAAGTGACATCGTGTTTTTAACAGCTTAATAGCGTGGTGCCTTTAATATTATGCGTGTCATTATCAGCACTATTAATATTATTAGTCAAGAGACTCATTTACAGCATTGTGATGATCAGACTACTAATTTTCTCAAAACCTGCCAAATCTGTTCTCATCTTATCCTAATAATCTGTGACCCATCATGCCGAACTCTTGCGGCGCGTGTCAATCATCATTTTTCAGCGGCATCATAACCATAAATCACCATAACATTAGTGGTGCAAACGCTGTGCCAATATTTTTCTGATAGTAATAGAACAGAGTAAGAATAAATTTATTACTATATTTTTCAAATATTTATATTCTTAAAAAATATTTTTTTACTTTTTAAGAAAAGTCCTTACTCACCTTCTATATCAAATTGCTCACTGGCTTTCTGATTAACGCACAATTATGGTGCATACATAAGCGCCATCATCACGCGATTTGTGTGTTTTTAGTGCGACATGATGATTTAAACTTTTAAGCCTTGGACAATTCAAACCTAAAATACATAGAATAAATGTCTTTGAGCTTATGACATGGATCGTGAGTCGTCTTTACGCCACATTTGATAGAGAACAAAATAGTGGTAAGATAACCGCGTCTTATCAAACCGATTTAGCAGTATTGCTTATTTTGGTAAAGTACGGGTTGTGGTAAGACGCTACAATATAAAGATTCTGTAGATAAATATGTGTCTCTACCTATAAGTTGAAAACCTAATGATTCTAATGATCGATAATTACGACAGCTTTACGTACAACATCGTACAGTACTTCGGTGAATTAAAGCAGGAAATCACCGTTTGGCGTAACGATCAGATCACTATCGAGCAAGTGAGCGCTTTAGCACCTGATGTGATTGTCATTGGCCCAGGCCCTTGTGACCCTGATCGTGCGGGAATATCTTTAGAAATCATCGAAACCTTTAAGGGCGTCATACCCATATTAGGGATTTGCTTAGGACACCAAGCGATTGGCCAAGCCTTTGGTGCCCAGATCGTTAAAGCTGGTAAAGTCATGCATGGACGCTTATCAGCCATTTATCATAATAATAAAGGCATCTTTGCAGGACTGCCCAATCCATCGCAGGCGACTCGCTACCACTCCCTTGTCATTGACAAAACCAGCCTGCCCGATTGTCTGGAGCTGACTGCTTGGACACAAAACAGCGATGGCAGTATTGAGGAAATCATGGGCATTCGTCATAAAAAGTTTGCTATCGAAGGTGTGCAGTTCCATCCTGAGTCTATCCTAAGTGAATCAGGATATCACCTGCTCAATCGCTTTTTACAAACCCATCAGTTAGCAGTATTAGCCGTAGACGATTTGCCCCAAGTCGGCTAATTACCAAATAAAATCAGTATTAATAATAAAAGTCATTTATAAAAAATAGTAAGAGAGACAATAATGAATACATCTAAAACGACAGAAAACATTAGCCCGACTGATATTGCGCAGCTGTCTGATGAAGATACTCATAAGCTTTTGACCACAGCATTAGCAAGAATATTTCAGCATATCGACTTAACTTTTGATGAGATGTATCAAGTGATGCTCATCATCATGCAAGGTAGATGTAGCGATGCCATGATGGGTGCGATATTGACGGGTATGCGCATGAAGGGAGAGTCTATTGATGAGATCACTGCCTCAGCCAGCGCCATGCGTGATTTGGCAGCGAACATCACGCCAAAAAACTGTGACTATCTGGTAGATATCGTAGGTACAGGTGGCGATGGTGCAAACTTATTTAATGTCTCCACTGCATCGGCCTTTGTTGTAGCTGCGGCAGGCGCACAAGTTGCCAAACATGGTAACCGCGGTGTCTCAACCAAGTCTGGTAGCTCAGACCTACTTGAGGAAGCTGGCATCAGTCTGGCTCTCACGCCTGAACAAACCAAAGACTGTATCGAAAATCAAGGCGTCGGCTTTTTGTTTGCGCCCAATCACCATAGTGCCATGCGCTACGCCAATCCAGTACGTCGTGAATTGAAAGCTCGTACGATTTTTAATATTTTGGGGCCATTGACCAACCCTGCTGGCACGCCAAACTTAGTCATTGGTGTCTTTACTGCTCAGCTTTGTGAACCCATTGCTAAAGTCATGAAAAACTTAGGCGCCCGTCATGTGATGGTTGTTGGTGCAAAAGATGGTCTAGATGAAATCAGCCTTGCCACCTCTACCACTGTCGCTGAGCTAAAAGATGGAGAAGTGAGCGTTTATGAGATGATGCCAGAAGATGCAGGTATCGAATCACAAACGCTAATCGGTCTCGATGTTGACTCTCCGAAACAAAGTCTTGAGCTGATTCGTGCGGCTTTATCAGGAGTAGAGACCACTGATCGCTCTGTTCTCAAAGCCCGTGACATGATTGCCTTAAATGCTGGCGCAGCGATATATACCGCCGGTCTTGCCAGCAACTATCCTAATGGCGTTAGCCGAGCTCAAAGTATCATTCAAAAGGGTGACGCACTGACAAAACTTGAGTCATTAGCTACATATACACAGCAGTTGGCAGCCAAAGATTAAACAAGAATTGCTATCAGTATATGAGCTTAGCCCTTACTCTTTATTGACATTTAACCCTATTCGGATACCAGCATGACCATAACTCATACACAGATTCCCACCGTACTACAGCGTATTGTCGCAACCAAAGTAGAAGAAGTAAAAGCCGCCCGTGAGGCCTTATCGCTTGAAGATTTAAAAGCGAAAGTCGCAGCAGAGACAAAGCCGCGTCGAGGCTTTGCAGCCGCGCTACGAGCTGCTGACATTGGGATTATTGCTGAGATCAAAAAAGCCTCTCCTTCTAAAGGAGTTATCAATCACAATTTTACACCAGCTTTATTTGCAGAGCAGTACGAGCGCGCTGGTGCCAGCTGCTTATCGGTATTAACGGATCGTGACTACTTTCAAGGCGATGATACATATCTCATCCAAGCCTCTAATGCTGCAAGCTTGCCCGTATTACGTAAAGATTTTATGATTGATACGTATCAAATCTACCAATCTTACTTGATGGGAGCAGATTGTATCTTGCTGATCATGGCATGCCTTGATGACGCGCAAGTACGGGAGCTGCATGCATTGAGTATTGAGCTGGGAATGGATGTGCTGATAGAAGTACACACCCAAACTGAACTTGAACGTGCCCTACAATTACCTCGCTCACAGCATAATATTTATGGTATTAACAACCGAGATTTGAATACTTTTGATGTCAGCCTACAAACCACTCTTGATCTGAAAAACTTGTTGGTTGAAGCGCTAAATACAGACCTTGATAACAAAGCGCCAAAACCGCTGATTGTCACAGAAAGTGGCATTCACAGCAGTGACGATATTCGCTTGATGCTAGATCACGATATTCAGCACTTTTTAATCGGTGAGCAATTTATGAAAACTGATCACCCTGGCCAAGCGTTACAATCCTTACTTGCGGGCGTTGCAGCAGACGGGTAAAGTAGCTATAAAAAGTGACTGTAACAAGTAACCTGAATCAACTATTTTAAGCTTTGAGAAGATTAAATCTTTATTAAAGCTAATCGATTATTTTTACACAGTATTGGCTATCATACGTAGTATGAGCCTCTTCATTCATCAATCAACGATACGTTAACTTTTATGTCAAACTCTCTATTTTCAAAAGAAATGCAAGACCAGCTCAAAGAATTAAAAGGCCAATTGAGTAAAGGGCGTGATACCAATACTCCTGAAGGCGAAAATCAGAAGCCCACCGAACCTGTGTCATTACTCACCCAAAAGCAGGTCAAAAAAACCGTAAAACAGCTAGACAGCGAGCATGTCGATGACGATAAGGTGCTGTTTATGCAAGCTATGCATGGTGTTAATCAACTTGAAGACAAAAACGTGCGCTCACCTACAAGTACGGCAAGAGCACGCAAACCTGATGCGGCAACTTTGTCGAAACGTGCGGCTGCGCAAGGCAGTGACACAATCGATCTAGGCGCTGGCTTATCAGACATGCAAGCACTATTGAACCCTGTGGCGGGCGAGGCTTATCTGTCTTATAAGCAGCCAACCTTGCAAAACAAGATTTTCGATCAGCTTAAAAAAGGCAAGTTACGTTGGTATGATGCGGTCGACATTCATGGTTGCACCATCGAAGAAGCACGCGATGCAATGACGCAATTATTGAGCCAAGCCAAGCAAAACAATGAAACCATGGTAAAAATCGTTCATGGTAAAGGTAGCGAAGCCATTCTAAAAACTTGTGTCAATGGTTGGTTACGTCAATTGCCAGAAGTATTGGCATTTTGTTCAGCACCGCCAAAAGATGGTGGTAACGGTGCGGTATTGGTATTGCTAAAAAAACCCAAAGTTGATGGCGAGTAAGTTATAGCACTCAAACATAAAAAAGGACTGCAAATAAGCAGTCTTTTTTATGTCGCTAGTACCGTGCATCATATACCACCTACCTTTAAGCAAGGTTTTATATTATCTTAATGCAGATATCTTTTTCGTTGTTAAGGAGCATGCAGTATGAGCGTAAATACGATTGAAAATACACAAGCGCTAGATGAGCATATTACAGCGTTGATCGCTATTGAACCAAAATTCGCCTCTGTCTACAGGCAAGTTGGTACACCAAGCCTAAGACATAATGCTGGTGGGTTTGAGCAACTGATGAGAGCCATGGTAGGTCAACAGCTGTCTGTAGCAGCGGCAGCGAGTATTTGGCAACGACTAATAGATGCAGGTTTGACGACTCCGCAAGCAATTGATGAAGCCACAGATGAGATATTACGTACACAAGGATTGTCTAAACAAAAAACGCGTTACATTCACTCATTAGTGGCGCACGATATTGATTTTAAGGCATTAGCGATGATGCCAGATGAAGCAGTCATAAAGACGCTGACTGCCGTGACTGGCATCGGGCGCTGGACAGCGGAGATGTACTTGCTATTTTCATTAAAACGCTCAGACATACTTGCTGCGGATGACTTAGCGATCAAAGTTGCGGCAATGGAGATACTAGAACTGTCTGAACGTCCAACACCAAAACAACTAACAAGTCTGACTCAAGACTGGGCGCCCCATCGCAGTGCAGCCAGTCTATTACTATGGTCATATTACGGATTGTTGCGCAATAAGACCGCCATCCCCTTATAAACCATAAATTCTTTTATCAGAATTACTAGCAAGTTTGCTCAAACTATATGCTTAGAACTGATTCCATATAGAAAAACCCAATTTTCTTTTTTCTTGCTTGTTGGCATGTCTAAAGGTACTTTTCCTCAATAATCGGCTTTTATTTCTCAATGATCTAAAAGGATGGCTGTGTTTGCCAGCTTCCGATTTTTTCGTTTTTTGATCAGCTTTGTCATTACTTTGAGTATCATCACTCTCTTTATCCAATACAAAGTTATAACGGTCACTCTTATCATCAGTAGAAATGACCTCGTTATCATTTATATTGTTATCATTAATTGTCTCTTCACCATCATCTATATCGTCATCTTCTGAAGTTGGATCAAACTCATTTTGATTGACAATAAGCTGCTGTGTTGGTAGCGCATGCTCGACTTTATACTTAGCCACTTGGGTCAACAGATCGACAAATAAAACGTTTTGCTTGTCATAGAACTCTCCAATTCCATTGGCGTTAATGTAAGCCTGTAATTGAATGACATAACAGTCTTGTCGTAACTCTAAAATATTGACCTGGTTCCATTCTTGATTGGTTAAATAATGCTCATTTAAATATTCATCTAGCTCTTTGACCATTTTAAAGACCACATCGATATTGGCCGTACGCTTGATATATAGCTGATGAAAGAAGCGGAACATATCACGTGAGGTAAAATTTTCAATCTGCATTGATGAAAAGTCGCCGTTTGGTACAGTAACTACCGTACGTGTCAAGGTACGCACACGCGATGATCGAATTCCAATGTCAATGACAGTACCTTCGTAAGTCCCAAACTTACAATAGTCCCCTATTCTTACGGGTGAATCTGCTACGACAACGACACTACCAACTAGGTTTTCGATGGTCTTTTGCGCACCAAGTGCTAATGCTAAACCACCCACACCTAATGCGGCAATACCGGTCGTCAAATCAAAACCTAAATTGCCAAAAATGACGATAACAGCGAATATCAGCAGTAACGCTTTGACGACTTTACGCAGTAAACCCAAAATCGAGACACGTTCAGTATAGTTTTTCTTATAACTTAAATTCACCGCTCGAGTAAATATGGCATCGATAACTCGAAGCAGCAACCAAGTCAGCGCAAGCCAAGAGGCAATCTGAGTAAAGCGGTTGATAGGCTCACGTAACGTAACGGATACGCCAGCGTAAACCATAACCTCAGACAATATCATCGCCATAGTGACCACGGCCATTGGCAAGATCACTTTGTCAGGTAGCGGTAAAGGTACACCACGTACGCGAGGATACGCAATTCTCAATAGATGATATAACAACCAGACCAAGATATAAGTAAGCACAAAACTACTGACAATCATGGTTAAAGCTGCAACCAAATCAGCCATTTCATAACCAAAAAGCTTTTTGCCTTCTAATGACCCTAAGGTATAACGAGATACCAAGGTTGGTTCAGTATTTTCTATGACTTCGGGTATGGAGCTAAGAGTCTCACTCGAAAACTGCCAATACTGCTCACCTTCTTTAGATACCACTCTCTCTAGTATTAGTGAAACGCTTTTGTCACCAACACTGATGACGCCGACATTCTCTTGGCTCGGGGGTAATTGGTCAGTTAAATTACCCTCAGGGGTATTGTTAATCTGTAAGTCTGGTTGAAAACGCCCACCAGCATCTAACGCCTGCTTAAACTGCCTGACAATCGTGGTGGGATTGTCAGACTTCGATAAGTTTAGATAATTACTTGCCAGCAAATAATCATTTTCACTCAACGCACTAATAAACCCTTGTACTGCATGTCGCGGCGTATCGCGTCCAAAAGAATCTGGTAACGGTGTACTGGTCGACGATTCTTCACTGCTACTTCCACCCATAAGAGCACTAGGCTCAGCAGCAAAGGCTGTGCTAATCGATAATAAACTCATCACCATCGCAAGCAAAAATACACTTACCGCTAAGGATATTTTTTTGGTCAGATACGATAGAGACAACCCAGTATTGACAATCAAATTACGTTCAATAGACAAAACAAACCTCTTAGCTTGATAGGCACTACAACTGAAATGGATAAAACGGTTGCTTATGATAGCAATTATTTATAACAGCAATGCTTTTGATTACGCATTTACATAACTCTATATATGATTACTCTATAATTTGCTCTTTCTTATATCCATAAATGTGAAAAATCCTCTAAATAATTAACAAAATAGAAGCCAAAACCGTCAGATGAAACTCTCTCTTGAAAATTATTCAGCTTAGCGTGAATAAATATTAGATTAAAGTGGTTTATAAATGAAGTGGTTTTGTAGATAATGGCGGCCTGTAAACTAATTATTACTTTTTGTAATTTTTACCTTCTTGACTTTCACTTTTGTAACTTCTTTATTTGATTAATTTGGAATTAAAAATGGTTTTATCACGCTCATCTTCTACTGCCTATCTTCGGTTATGTATCTTAAGTGCACTTGGCGTACTTACTATAAATGCCACCGCAGCACCCAACGATGCAAACGTTATCAACGATGATGAGATACCGAAAGTCGAGCTTGATAAAATTGTTGTCACTGCCACGCGTACGCCTACTAAAACCAGCAACATCATTGCCCAAACTAGAGTCATTGATAGCGAAGAGTTGCAACGCTATCAAGGTCAGACTGTTTTGGAAGTGATTAAACGTCAGCCGGGCATTAATTTTAAACAAAACGGTGGTATTGGTGCTACTTCAAACTTTTATATGCGTGGCTACGATAGCAAACAAGTCCTCGTGTTAATTGATGGTATACGATATAGCTCGGTCAGTGCTGGAGGCGCTGCGTTAAATTTACTACCTACTGATCAAATCGATCGTATTGAAGTTCTATATGGCGCATCAGGTTCTAGCATCTATGGTGCAGACGCTATGGGCGGCGTGATTCAAATTTTCACTAAAGGCCATAATGTAGATCGAAGCAGTATGTCAGTTACCGCGGGTATCGGCTCAAACGATCATTATGTATACGGTGCAAGCGCACAACTTGCCAATAATAATGGTACTACATTCAGCCTTTCAGCCAGTCACAACGAAACAGATGGTATCAATGCGACCCGACTAGATCCCAGTAATCAATATGACCCTTATAATAAAGACGATGATGGTTTTGAGAGCGACAGCGTAAGCCTAGTAGTCAATCAGCGTGTTAATGACACGTTACTGACAGGTGCTAGCGTCTTGTACAGTAAATCCACTACTGAATATGACGATGGTACTTTTGAAAACGCTCATGCTGATCAAGAAAACGGCGCAGCGCAAGCTTATGTCGACTGGCAATATATGCCTGATGCTTCTATTAAGCTCCAATACGGTCATTCTATTGATAAGAGTAAGTCTTATGCTCAGTTTCCTAATGTATTCGATGGTACTCAAGACCAAATTAGCTTAGTTGGCAAAAACAAGCTGCTAGCTGGTGAAGGTGTTTATGGTCTGGAATACCTCACTCAAGACTTGGACAGTACTGCTTACAGTATTGATGAGCGTAATGTCAAAAGTGTCTTTGCTGGCTATGTCGTCGCCAATGACCGATTTGATGCTCAAGCCAACCTACGCTACGATGATGATTCACGTTATGGAGATGAAACCACCTATAATTTAGGGGGCGCGATGCATCTTAGCCCTAATTTTCGCGTTGGTGCGAGCTATGCTAAAGGCTTCCGCGCACCTTCCTTCAATGATTTAAGCCCTGCATACGGTGGCGACCTTAACCTTAACCCTGAGACTAGTGACAACTATGAAGTGTTTGCTCAGTACGACAGCACCAATCACAGCACACGTCTGACAGGTTATCGCAGTAATGTGGATAATTTAATTGCTTACTCTAACTTCGAAGCAAAGAATATCAATAGCGCTAAGATTGAAGGCATATCTTTAACCTCTGACTGGGAGATGAACGACTATCTATTCGGCGGCAGTTATGACTACAACCAGGCAGAAGACAGTAGTGGCGGAAGTGATGATGGGAACTCTCTTCCCTATCGTCCTGAGCATGAGGGCTTGGTATATGTCGGATACCGCCTGCCTAGCTTAGATATACGTGCTGAATATCAGTATGTGGGAGACTATTACAGCAGAATTACCAATACTGATGCTCAATTTGTGGACAATTATGGATTGCTGAACATCAGTGGTAACTACAAACTTACTGATAACTTGTCTATGACTGCACGTCTAAACAATATCACTAATGAAAACTATATAACTGATATTGGCTACAACACTGATGGCATCAACTACTTTACCTCACTAACCTATAACTGGTTCTAATCCTGAACACTTAACCGCACAAAACCACTAAGAATAAATAGGTCACCAATTGGTGGCCTTTTTTATGATAATTAAAATCACATACCACATATGCCATTATTGCCTATCATTTACCTTATCCAATAGGTGACAAGCTAGGCCTCATCTATTACAATAACGACCTCCGAGAGGTGTTGCGCCATAATGATGGATGGCGGTGTTTATGTTGAAGCACTTGCTATTCAACCCTTATGTTAGGCTCGGTTAACTGTTGGCTACCTATTCTTGGTCATCAACAGCGCAAATAACGGCACCTGCGTTTTTATTCTTTTTATCATAAATCAACCACTGATAGGAGCATATTATGGACGCAGTGTCTAACACCCCATCTGCCCATACAATCGATCCCTCTTTCACTGACTATAAAGTCGCTGACATCAGCCTTGCTGATTACGGCCGCCGTGAAATCACGCTTGCTGAAGCTGAAATGCCTGCCCTAATGGGTTTGCGTCGTCGTTACGAAGCAGAGCAACCACTCAAAGGCGCTAAAATCGCTGGCTGTATCCACATGACGATTCAGACTGCCGTGCTTATCGAAACGCTAGTTGCGCTAGGTGCTGAAGTACGCTGGACCTCATGCAATATCTTCTCAACTCAAGATCACGCAGCGGCGGCCATTGCTGCGGCTGGTATCTCTGTTTATGCTTGGAAAGGTGAGACAGAAGAAGAGTATGAGTGGTGCTTACGTCAGCAAGTACACGTTGGCGGCGAAGCATCAGGTCAGCTTTGGGATGCCAACTTAATCTTGGATGATGGCGGCGATTTGACCGCTCTGATTCATGATGAGTATGCTGAGCTTCTTGATAATATTCATGGTATCTCAGAAGAAACCACCACTGGTGTACACCGTTTGGTTGACATGTTGAATAAAGGTACACTAAAAGTACCAGCTATCAACGTCAATGACGCGGTCACAAAATCTAAAAACGACAACAAATACGGTTGCCGTCATAGCTTAAATGATGCCATTAAACGTGCAACAGACATGTTCCTTGCGGGTCGCCGCGCCTTAGTTATCGGTTATGGCGATGTAGGTAAAGGCTCTACGCAAAGCTTACGTCAAGAAGGCATGATTGTACGTGTATCAGAAGTCGATCCTATCTGTGCTATGCAAGCTTGTATGGATGGCTTTGAAGTATTATCACCATACATCAATGGCGACAATACTGGCGGCGCAGAAAACATCAACAAGCGCTTGCTTGAAGATACAGATATGATCGTCACCACCACTGGCAACTATCATGTTTGTGACAGACATATGCTAGCAGCATTGAAGCCTGGTGCTGTGGTTTGTAATATTGGTCATTTCGATACCGAAATTGACACCCAATTTATGCGTGACAACTGGCGCTGGGTTGAGATCAAGCCGCAAGTTCATCAAATCTTCCGCTCAGATGATGAAAACGATTATCTAATTTTACTTGCTGAAGGTCGTTTGGTGAATTTAGGTAATGCAACCGGTCACCCATCACGCGTGATGGACGGCTCATTTGCTAACCAAGTATTGGCTCAAATGTACCTGTTTGAAGGAAAATTCGCTGAGCTGCCAGTTGATGAGCGTTTTGATAACTTATACGTCAAAGTACTACCAAAGAAGCTGGACGAAGAAGTAGCAGCAGCGATGGTTGCAGGCTTCAATGGTACACTGACTAAGCTAACTGAAAAACAAGCTGAGTACTTAGGTGTACCAGTTGAAGGTCCATTCAAACCTGACGCTTATAAATACTAATCAAAGTACTGAGGAGCATGACTATGAGTAAGCCTGCTTTCTCATTTGAATTTTTCCCTGCCAAAACTGATCAGGGACGTGAGAAATTACTGAGTACTTTTGATGAGCTAAATACATTGTCACCAACTTACTTTTCAGTGACCTATGGTGCTGGTGGCTCTACTCGTAGCCGCACCTTAGACATTGTGCAAGCACTAAGCACGCGCGGTGACACTGATATTGCACCGCATATGTCGTGTATCGGTGACGATAAAAGCGAAATTGCTGAGTTACTTGAGCATTATAAAAGCTTAGGTATCAACCGCCTTGTTGCACTCCGTGGTGATTTGCCATCGGGTCAAGTTGGTATGGGCGAGCTGCCGTTTGCGTTAGATTTAGTGAAGTTCATTCGTGAGCATTCAGGTGATCGTTTTCGCATTGAAGTGGCGGCTTACCCTGAAATGCATCCACAAGCACGAAGCTTTGAGTTCGATGTTGACAACTTAGTAAATAAGTTTCAAGCAGGCGCAAATGCAGCTATCACGCAGTTTTTTTATAATGCTGATAGTTATTTGTATCTGCGCGATACGTTAGAAAAACGTGGTATCAATACCATTGACCAGCCTTTGGTCGCTGGTATTATGCCAATCACCAATTCTAGCAACCTCATACGCTTTGCTGATAGCTGTGGCGCTGATATTCCCCGCTATGTACGTAAGCAGTTATTTGATTATGGTGATGACAGTAAAGCCATCCGTGAGTTTGGTTTTGACGTGGTCTACCGTCTGTGCGAGCGCTTGATTAGCGAGGGCGTGCCAGCCATGCATTTTTATAGCATGAATAAAGTTGAGCCAAATAAACGCTTGGTAGAAGCCTTAGGGTTGACTGCGTAAGCTTGCAATATATTGATACCTTAATGACTGGCGCTCTTAGGAGCGCCAGTTTTTTGTTGCCGTTATTATTTTTATCCATTGGCGACAGAAAAAATAATAAATGTAGGATATCACCTACCAACAATAATACCTTTACCTTCTGTAATGATATTCTGCTAAGATATTTGAGCATACTATTATTTAAAATATAGGACTAAGTGACTGTGCGACGTTTTTTTTATGCCATTAGTGATGACATCAATACCGATAAAGACACCCCCTACTCTCGGCTGGATGCTTTATCTATAGGTGCCAGTATTGAATTAACAGACAGTATTGTTCACCACTGGTGCCGTGTATTGAGAGCCAATGTTGGCGACCAAGGCATCCTATTTGATGGCTTTGGTGGTGAATACCAGGTGCAGTTGCAGACCATCAGTAAAAAACACGCCACTGCGACCTTACTTTCGCATTTGGCTGATGATCGAAGCAGCTCTGTCATGACCCAAATCGGCTTAGTCATGAGTCGTGGTGAGAGAATGGACTACGCCATCCAAAAATCCACTGAGCTTGGTGTTACTGCCATTCAGCTACTTAGTAGCCATCACGGCGAAGTCAATCTCAAGCCAGCACAAGTAGAAAAAAAGTTGGCGCATTGGCAACAAGTGGCGATTGCTGCTTGCGAGCAATGTGGACTCAATCGTCCGCCCCTTGTCATAGCACCTTTATCGATTGGGGATTGGCTGAGCAATCTATCTATTCATTCTTCGAATTTAGCGTCGGCTGTCAGCCCTATTGTCGCTGCGCTCAGCCAAGATCCTTATTATCAAGTGCTACAACACTCAGCAGATTTGCGGATGCAGCTCAGTGTACCTGCCGCAGGACAACCTGATATGCCTGAGTCGTTGCCTAAGATTTTGAAGCAACAGACGTCTTATATTCAGCTATTGATTGGTCCTGAGGGTGGACTTAGTAATGATGAATGTAAGCAAGCTCTTGAAACAGGTTTTGAGCCTTGGCAAATTGGTACAAGAGTTTTACGTACTGAGACAGCTCCAGTCGTTGCCCTTGCAACGATGCATGTTTTAAGTCTTTAACATGCCAGCGTCTCATACATGTAAATCCATTTCTGATTCACCTTTGACGTTATGAGTTCCATTATGACTGATTTCACGCCTATTTCTATCGCAGACAAGCAGCAACTACTCGCCACATTGTGCGAGCAACTAGAGGATGCTGTTTTTATTTTAGATGCAGATTTGCGTTATCTGGCCGTTAATGCCAGCTATGAGATGATTATTGGTTATAGTGAGACGTTTATACTAGGGCGGCCACTGGGTATTTACGCAGCAGAATTTTTATCAGAAGAAGAAAGAGTTGTCTTAAAAGACATTATCCAGCAATTAGATATCAATGGTTTTTATGAAAATGACTTCTCAATGCCAAACCGTTACGGACAGGTCATTGAATGCCATATGACGTATCGTAAAATCTGTATTGAGCAGAGAGTGTATTATGCTTGCATGGTACGTGATATATCTTCAATCGTTAAAGACCGAAAACAAGTCGCACACTTGCTCAATTATGACCAGATTACTGGCTTACCAAACCGCAAAGTATTTTTGAGTCAAACCAGCGATCTGTTGTTAGACAGCTATCAAGAAGTGGTCATTGTCCGTCTAAATATTGACCGCTATCGTAACCTTGCCAGCTTACTGGGTCCCGATGACATTAACACCTTGGTTGAAGATTTTGTCAGTCGTGTCAAAGATCTTAAATTGGACAACTTACACTGTTTTTCTCACTTTGGTGGTGATGATTTTGCTTTATTGTTTGAGTGTACTGACGCCAATTTGATACGGCATCAGCTAGACAGCTTAATGCAAATGTGTGAACGCCCTTTTTCATTAAACGGAAATACTACGACTGATACCAATATCTACTGTCATATTTCTGTCGGAGTCAGTTATTTTCCTGAAAACGGCGACGACTTAAAAGAGCTGCTGGCCAAAGCCGAAAAAGCTTTGCACTATGTCAAACAGCAAGGTGGTGATGACATTTGCTGGTATGACACGACTATCAATGAGGCAACTGATGACAGTTTACGACTAGAAGCAGAGCTAAGAGATGCTTTTAATGAAGGTCAGTTTATCCCTTATTACCAACCAAAGTTTGAACTAAAAACAGGTATCATTACAGGTTTTGAAGCCCTTGTACGTTGGCAGCATCCAACGCGTGGACTGCTAAAACCCCACCATTTTATCAATGCCATTATCAATAATCGGCTGTCGTTTGAGCTGTTCTCACAGATGGCCATTCAAATTGCTAAACAGCTCGCTATCTGGCGACAAAAAGGCTTTTGTCAGCACATTTGCGTCAATGCTGATGCCGCCGAATTTAGTCATCCTGATTTTTTTGACATGGTAAATCGTTTGCTCAAAGAGTACGCCATTTCTTCTCATCAATTTCATATTGAAGTCACTGAATCCTCTTTGATTCAGCGCCACTCTAATATCAGACAAAAACTTAATCTGCTCAAAGAGCTGGGCGTTTTTTTGGCCTTAGATGACTTTGGTACGGGCTATGCCTCTTTAAGCTATCTTCAAGAATATCCATTTGATTTTATCAAAATTGATAAGAGTTTTATCTCTAATATCACAACTGATCATATCCAGCGTGCAATTGTAAAAGCCATCTTAGACTTGGCTACTGCCCTTGACATGCAAGTAATTGCTGAAGGTATCGAGACTGAAGAACAGCGTGATGTGTTGTTAGACATGGGTTGTCAACAAGGACAAGGCTATTGGTTTGGCAAACCTGTGGCGGCGAACGTAGCAACTGAAATGCTGGTTAGGCAATACGCTTCTTAATCCACTCACGTCATCTCTTTTGTAATTTTTCAATAATTCTAATAATTTCAGTCATTTATACATCTATAATCTTCCCCCTTACCGTTGATTGCCCAATCGATGCAAGATAGGTTCATGACTTATCAGTGCTGTGACCAAACTTGTATAATCGCTTATGAAAGCCTATCTTTTATGATGAATTTGTTAGATTGAATCAAGTCATACGCCGACTCTGACAATTACCATTCTCTTCGATAAATACTGTAAATAATTGATAACTGCATCACTCAGCGTTACTGCCTATTTTTCATTTAGGCTCGCTAGATTGAAGTGGGCAACATCTGCGTACTGATTGATTGTGCAGTTATGTACCTACTATTGACTGGTATCAGTTATATTCTAAAAAGGACAGGAAGTTATGCAATACAAAGCACCCTTACGTGATATCCAATTCGTTATGCATGAACTACTTGATAGTGAAAGCCATTACAAAACCTTGCCCGCGTTTCAAGAAGCTGACCGTGAATTGATGGACAGCTTATTTGAAATGGCGGCAAGCTTCGCTGAAAACGAGCTGTCACCATTGAACCAAAGCGGTGATGCTGAAGGTTGTCAATTTAACAATGGCGTCGTGACTACCCCAAAAGGTTTTAAAGAAGCATATAAAGCGTTTTGTGAGCTTGGGTTCCCAGCTTTGTCTGCTGAAGAAGAATTTGGTGGTCAAAACATGCCATTTTCATTATCTACAGTCATCAATGAGATGGTTGGCACCGCTAACTGGTCATTTTCTATGTACCCTGGTCTATCGCATGGCGCTATTCAAACCATCGAGCACCATGGTACTGACGAGCAAAAACAAACGTATTTAGAAAAAATGGTCACTGGCGAATGGTCAGGCACCATGTGTTTGACTGAAGCCCATGCAGGTTCTGACTTAGGTATCATTCGTACCAAAGCTGAGCCTAAAGAAGATGGTACCTATAGCATCACTGGTCAAAAAATCTTTATTTCAGCAGGTGAGCATGATTTAACAGACAACATCATTCATATTGTATTGGCTCGTCTACCAGGCGCACCTGCCGGCACAAAAGGTATCTCACTGTTTATCGTACCCAAAGTCATGGTCAATGAAGACAACAGCTTAGGCGAAAACAATAGCGTGGTTTGTGGCTCTATTGAGCATAAAATGGGCATCAAAGCCTCTGCTACTTGTGTCATGAATTTCGATGGCGCAACGGGGTATTTGATTGGACCAGAAAACCGTGGTTTACAGTGCATGTTCACCTTTATGAACGTTGCTCGTATTGGTACAGCCGTTCAAGGTCTTACGGCTGCAGAGTATGCATTCCAAGGTTCACTGACTTATGCAAAAGATCGCTTAGCGATGCGCTCACTTTCAGGTGCAAAAGCGCCAGACAAAGTAGCAGATCCTATCATCGTTCACCCTGCCGTTCGCAACATGCTATTGACGGAAAAAGCCTTTGCAGAAGGTGGTCGTGCATTGGTTTATTACCTCTCACACTTTGCTGATACTGTGGCAAAAGGCGAAGGCGATGCGCTTAAGTTCGCTGACCAAATGTTGTCATTATTAACCCCCATTGCCAAAGCGTTCTTAACAGAAACTGGACTAGAAGCGGCAAACCATGGCGTGCAAGTATACGGTGGTCATGGGTTTATCAGTGAATGGGGTATGGAACAAAACGTCCGTGATACTCGCATCGCTTGTCTGTACGAAGGTACGACTGAAATCCAAGCACTGGATCTATTAGGCCGTAAAGTCTTGGGCTCACAAGGCAAGCTACTCGCAAATTTTATACAAATCATTCAAAAATTTTGTCAAGAAAACAAAGACAATGATGAGATGGGTCAATTCATTCGTCCACTTGCCAAGCATATCAAAGAATGGGGCGATCTAACGTCACGTATCGGTATGCAAGCCACTGAAAACCCAGACGCTGTCGGCGGCGCTGCAGTTGACTATATGTACTTCAGTGGTTATGTGACTCTTGCTTACCTATGGGCGCGTATGGCACTCGTTGCTCAAACGGCTATCGCAGATGGGACTGGCGAAAAAGCATTTTATGATGCCAAGATTAAAACAGCGCAGTTCTACTTCGCTAAGTTACTGCCACGCACCACAACACATGTACAGCGTATCAGTACGGGTGTTGAGCCATACATGAGTATGGACGTGGATCAGTTTGCTTTTTAATGAAGCGTTAGATACTTTTCATACTATATTTTATTGGCAACATACTTCGGTGTGTTGCCGATTTATTTTAGGCATCTCTTTAAAACAGCAGTAGTTCTAGTGTCTCTCACTATATTTGTTATTTTTATTTTTGAAAAAGCAGAATACTTCTGAGAGTAACTCTATTTATCAAAATATATTTTATTACTACAATAGCCACTGCCAACTTTTGGTGCACGCATAATTCACGAAGAAATACACCCGCCTACATGCTTATTTGCTAAACTTTGATTGTTAATCGCTAAGATTACTTCAAGAAAACAGTTGATAATCAGCTCAGTTGATAACTTTAGTGACTCCAATTTTATTCATTTGAACCAAAGGAATGTTTATGGCTGTTTATAATGCCCCTCTGAATGACATGCGCTTTATGTTAAAGGACGTCTTTAAAGCGCCAGAATTTTGGCAAAACAACGAAAACTTAGCGCATGTTGACATGGAAACGGTCGATATGATTTTGGAAGAAATGGCAAAACTGTCAAAAAACATTTTATTACCTATCAATCGTAGCGGCGACGAAGAAGGCGCAACTTTTGAAGGTAATGGCGTGGTCACCACCCCTACTGGATTTAAAGAAGCCTATAAGCAATATGCAGAATCAGGCTGGGTTGGTTTAAGTGGTAATGCTGAATACGGCGGTCAAGGTTTCCCCAAAATGGTCACCATGTTGACCGAAGAGATGGTATTCACGGCCAACCAATCGTTTGCGCTTTATCCAAACTTGACAGTTGGGGCCACGCTTTGTCTCAATGCAGCCGCTTCTGAAGAACAAAAACAGACTTATCTAGAAAAAATGTACAGTGGCGAATGGTCTGGCACTATGTGTTTGACAGAACCACATGCAGGTACGGATCTAGGTATCATCAAAACCAAAGCCGTCCCAAACGATGATGGTAGCTACGATATTTCTGGTACCAAAATTTTTATCACAGGCGGTGAGCACGATCTGACTGACAATATCATTCATTTGGTACTGGCAAAAACACCCAATGCGCCAGAAGGCTCAAAAGGCATCTCACTTTTTGTTGTACCAAAATTTTTGGTAAACGAAGACGGTAGCTTAGGCGCGCGCAATACGTTAGCCGTCGGTTCTATTGAGCACAAAATGGGCATCAAAGCCTCTGCTACGTGTGTCATGAACTTCGACAACGCTAAAGGCTGGATGGTTGGTGAAGAAAACACAGGTCTGTCATCAATGTTCATTATGATGAACTATGAACGTGTCACCATGGGCTTGCAAGGTCTTGGTGGCTCAGAGCTGGCTTATCAAAATGCAGCTTTATATGCCAATGACCGTGGTCAAGGACGCAGTGATACTCAGCTACAAAGCCCAGAAAAACCAGCCGATGCGATTATTCATCATGCTGACGTCCGCCGTATGCTATTAAACGCTAAAGCCAACACCGAAGCATCACGTTGTTTTGCGATGTATGTGGCCAAAAGCCTTGATGAAGAAAAATTTAGTACTGACCCTGAAGCTGCTCAAGCTGCTGCTGCGCGCGTTGCCCTACTCACACCAGTGGCTAAAGCCTTCTTAACAGACAAAGCACTTGAAGCCACCGTAGATTGCCAGCAAGTCTTTGGTGGGCACGGCTATATACGCGAATGGGGTATGGAGCAAATCGTTCGTGATACCCGCATTGCCCAGATTTATGAAGGCACAAACGGTATCCAAGCACTTGATTTGCTGGGTCGTAAAGTGGCAAAAAACAACGGCAAATATGTCATGCATTTCTTAGGTGAAATTCGTGATTTTGTGAATAATATGCAAGCCGATCATGGTATCAAACAAGCCACACTTGAGGCTGCAGATACGATTGAAGCTCTAACCAAAACGGTTCTTAGCAATATTGGTGAACGTAAAAACGAGATCAATGGTTGTGCAGTTGATTATATGCATGCCTTTGGTTACCTTGCTTATTCGTACATGTTTGCGTTGATGGTAGAGGCAGCCAACGGTAAAGAAGGTGATTTTTATACCAATAAAGCCAAACTTGCTGATTACTTCGTTGGCCGTATTTTGCCACGTATCGATGCGCATGCAAAAATGGTGCAAGCTGGTAGTGATCCAATGATGAATTTTGATCTTGATTATTTCGATGTTCCTGCTAGCTAAGTAGTTATTATCATCGATTTATAGTACCCTAATCAAAAGGACAGTGACGCTACTGTCTTTTTTTTTGTCAGAAGGATTTTTAGATTGGTTACGAAAAAATAACTGCTAACAAAATAATTAACCATCGATGCATGGTTATGATTAAAATAACGCAAGTAAAAGTGTCGCGTAGATTACATAGTTCAGTTCAAATGTAAATATTACCGAGTTTTTAGCAATGTTTGCCATTGCAACACATTATATAATGGTCAACACTTCGTTATAAAAACTACTGAAATAATCATAATAAAGGATGCGACGTGTCAGAATTAAAACGCATTTTACAGCAGATTACAGCACTGAGTGATGTGCCCGATCCTGCGGTACTCAAACGCTTAATAGATGAGCTGCGGGTGAGTGAAAAAGAAACCGCGTTAGCCAATGAAAAAATTCAGTCTTTGATTGATATTCTTCGTCAACATCCAGAATATGGAGATGGGTTATCAAGTTTTGTTTTAAAATTAATCATTCAATACCGTCAAATCTCACTCTATACTGATACTGGCATTATGTCAGATCAGGGGTTTTTTAACAGCTTACGTCGCTTAATTGGTCATCGATTTTTACCGTTATTACCTCAAGATGACTCCGTTGTCGAACTGGCCGGTTACTTGTTCAATAAGCGCTCTGATGAGAAGTGGCTTGCCAATATCGAGAAAGAAAAGTGGGATGAGCTGGTTTCATTAATCAGAGTAGAAGAAAAGCACTTAGACTTAGTTGCCACGGCAAAAAACAGCATTTTAAATGCGATTATTATCTTATCTTATCGAATCAGCGGTATTGGTTTACATCCTGATTTGATGGAGTCTTATCCGCAAATATTGAATTACTCTGCATCTTTTGTGGCTCAAAACCAAGAAGCGGTGCTGTTCGTCAATCAATATAGACAAGCACATGAACTCGATAGCTTGACGGATATTACACCTGAGCAGGCTGTCGATCCTGCTCCTTTATTAGTGATGGTTGAGCAGTGTGAAGATATTGTGGCCACTGTCCGAAAACGTATTTACAAGACAGGCATCTCTATTCGCCTGACTAATATGATGCTGCGATTGGATCAAAGCTTACAACGCATGCGCATCTTGACGGCGCTACTGACAGAAAGTCATCAAAACCGTGATCGTGCAGTGATTGAGCTGATTCAAACCCTGATTACGACTTCCAATCGCCGCTACAGTATTGGCTATTTGATCGATAACAATACCAAACTGCTCTCACGTAAAGTCACTGAAAACGCCAGTCGCGTTGGTGAACACTATATCAGTACTGATAGAGCTGGTTATCGCCAAATGTTCAAAAAGGCCTCTATCGGCGGGTTTGTCATCGCGTTTATGGCTACCTTGAAAATCATCACGTACCAGTTGGCGCTTGCACCCATGGGTCGCGCCTTCCTTAATAGTATGATTTATGGATTGGGTTTCGTATTTATCCATGTCATTCGAGGTACGGTGGCGACCAAACAGCCAGCGATGACAGCAGCAGCCATTGCCTCTACCATATCTGAAAGCTCTGGCAAGAAGTCTCATCAATTGACCAAACTGTCAGAGTTAATCGTCGATATTTTGCGTACTCAGTTTATTGCAATTATGGGTAACGTCATGCTAGCGATACCCGTCGCGCTCATCATCTCTTTTGCATGGTTGCAATATACAGGCGCGCCGATGATTGGGTCCGAAAAAGCAGGACACCTCCTTCATGACCTTGACCCGTTTCATTCACTAGCGCTCCCTCATGCTGCTATTGCAGGCGTGTATTTATTTTTGGCTGGTCTGATAGCTGGTTATTATGACAATTTGGCTGTTTATAACCATGTAGGTGCGCGTATTCAGCGCCACAGATTACTTAAAGCCATACTACCCGAGCCATGGCTTAAACGCTTAGGTGGGTTTGTAGAAGCCAACTTAGGCGCCATTATGGGCAACTTCTTATTCGGGGTATTCTTGGGTAGTACTGCCACTATTGGCTTTATATTTGGCTTACCAATTGATATTCGCCACATTGCATTTGCTTCAGCGAACTTGGCACATGGCCTATTTAACCTTTCTGCTGATCAAGTAAGCTGGAATGTCATTCTATTATCGATACTTGGCGTAGCGCTTATTGGTATGGTCAACCTTATTGTCAGTTTTTCGCTGGCACTGTTTGTTGCGTTACGCTCTAAAGAGGTTCGTTTCTTCGAATGGGGACGCCTCACAAAACTCATTTTTGGTCACATTATCAGTCATCCTTCTGACTTTTTTTGGCCACGTGACAAACCGATGAAGTACGCGCGTATTGATAGCCAAGGTCATATGATATTTGATGATAGTACCGCCGTACAAAAAGGTAGCAAGGCGATACCCAGTAACTATGTGGTGCGCCGCCTGTCTGATGTCAGAGTCATTCCTAAGTCTCAGCAAGCTAGCTCGCAAGGTTCGCAGACGAATACAGACATACATTATGACAATCAACCCAAAGGCGACGCTGTACAGACGCACACCTCACCCACAAAAGTCGTCGATCTTGATGACGGCTTGGTAGATGAAGAATTGAACAGCTCACCTTATACCGATGATATTCAGTATGATCAGGCGACCAAAACGCTAAACACTTCTAACAGTAATAATCCTGAACTGACTGATGATGAGGTAGAACCGACTGGTCTTGACAGTAAGGCGACAGGCGATGCCAAAACGCCATTGCCAAAACCTAAAAAACCACCAAAGTTGCCCAGTTAAAGAGGTAGCTTTGGTGGTTTACATAGAATGATGGTTAGCTCTTAGAAAGATCTAGCCATTAATTTTGAATGAGCCGTTATGGTTTTCACACTGCGCACTTGACGTTATGACTTCTTCATCACCCAGTCTATAAGCCAATAGGTAGTTGCCCCAGACGCAGCCACCATCAAGTGCTCGCGCATAAGGCAAATCAACCTCACCTTGCAGGGCTGCCCAATGACCAAACAGTATCTTACGCGAGCGTGGCACCTGCCATTCAAACCACGGTAAAAAATCTTCTGGCATAGGTTCACTCAAGGTGCCTGAGAAGCCAAACTCAAGCGTGCCATCCTGTTTGCACAGGCGCATGCGGGTAAAATAATTGGCAATGGCTCGCATTCTGGTAAAGCCTGTGATGCCTGAATGCCAGTCATCCGCTTTTTTACTATATAAGTTTGGCAACAATTCATCAAGCTGCTCTAAACTGCCTTGTAGCTGTGCCTGTAACTCTTTTGCATAGCCAGCGGCAGCCTCAATACTCCAGTGGGGTGGTATACCAGCATGCACCAATACCGTCTGTTCATCTGGATAAGCCAGTAATGGTTGATGTCTTAACCACTCAAGTAGCTCATCACAATCATCAGCCGCAAAAATCGGTGCCGTTTTATCTTTTTTCTTGAGTTTTGTCGCACCACGCCACACAGCAATCAAATTGAGATCGTGATTGCCAAGTACCGTTGCAGCGGCTCCTTGCTCACATAATTCCTTAACATCACGTAAGGTATTCAATGAGTCCTCTCCGCGTGCCACCAAGTCGCCAGCAAACCACAGCTTATCTTGACTGGGATCAAAATCCAGTGTTTCAAGTAATTGACAATAGGCAGCATAGCAACCTTGCAAGTCACCGATGACATACTGATGTCGAAAACTCATACTACCTCACAGGTTTAGAAATAATAAAAAACGAGCATCAAAGTTAAGCACAATAAACTTAAGCTCAGATGCGATTAGCAATAATACACAATTTATAAGAGAAGCACCTTGTCGTTATTAACGACTATTTACGCTTCTATCTGCTTTGCACGATTGCTTAGCGTCACAAAGTCTTTAACGCTTAAGGTCTCAGGACGAGCTTGTGGGTTGATATCGCAAGCAGCAAAGTCTTCTTCACTCATCGTCGGCAGTAGGGTCGAATTTTTAAAAATTGCTCGTAGTGTTTTGCGGCGATGGTTAAAGGTCTCACGTACCACAATGGCAAAATAATCCTCATCTTCTGCCACGACTGGCTTATCAATATGCGGCGTCAATCGAAAAACCGCACTGGTCACTTTTGGTGGCGGATTAAATGCGCCGCGTGGTACGGTCAGCAGATAATCGGTATCGCAATGATACTGCATGATGACAGACAAGCGACCATAGGTTTTGCTACCAACGTCGGCCGTGATACGCTCAACCACTTCTTTTTGCAGCATAAAATGCATGTCTTGAATCACATCGGCGAAGCTCAGCAAATGAAACAAGATCGGCGTAGAAATATTGTAAGGCAAATTACCCACCACACGAAGCTTACCGCGCTCTTCACTATATAGCTCACGGTAATCAACATGCATCGCATTGTCTTTGATAATGGTAAAGTTTGGATGACTATTGGCGCCAATCCGAATACGCAAGCTGTCTGCCAAATCTCGATCCAGTTCCACCACTGTCATGCCATCCACTTCTGCCAACAGTGGCTCAGTCAGCGCGCCCATACCTGGTCCAATCTCAATCAAATTATCATCACGTTCCAAACGAATACTATCGACAATTTGACGAATGACACTGGTATCATGCAAGAAGTTTTGACCAAAGCGTTTACGCGGTTGGTGTTTGGCAGCTTTTAAGCTGTTAGAAATAGATTGAGCATCGAACGTAGAGTTGGACATAAAAGAGTCTTAATGTATAAAGGATAAATGGGCAATAGCGCTGTAGCAATAAGGTGCTATTTTATAATGTCGAATTATACCACAGCTCATAATTGGGGCGTATTTTCGAGACATTTTATCTATAAACCATCCACAATTTAGCGCAACCGACATAGCAGATTTTTGTTTTTAAATCATTTACCATAATGTACCTTTATACGTTAACTCCTTTCTTTTTTGTCTTCTTGAATAAGTTGTTCACGTCGTAAGAATGCCCAATCAATTAATGCCTCCATTGACGGCCCTAAAGCAATGCCCATTTTAGTCAAATGATACTCAACCTTAGGTGGCACTTGCGGGTAAACCGTTCGCTCTACAATACCATCTTTCTCAAGTTGCTTAAGTTGTTGGATAAGCATTTTCTGATTTATGTCATCTATACGTCGCTCAAGCTCAGAGAACCGTAGGGGGCATTTTGCTGCAAACAGTTGACAGATAATCACCATTTTCCATTTCCCTTCTAGGACTCTAAGTGTCTCACTCGTTGCCGCAGCCCAAATAAGCTGTTGTTTCGGATCTTCACAGTGCCAATCTCGTTCACTCATATACTTACCTTTTGGTGTGTACCATACCTTTTAGTAGGTTCTTGTTATTTTGAAGGTTAGAGTATATCTTAATTAGTAAATCAATAGTAAGGCGTTTATCTATGAAAATTGGAATTATTGGCACCGGTCATATTGGAAAAACATTAGTAATAAGATTAAGTGAAGCGGGTTATCAAGTAAAAGTAGCCAATTCACGAGGTCCACAATCTATTGAAGCTGATTTGCTGATAAATGGAGCGCAGCCTGCAACGACTGAGGAAGCATTAGAAGATGCCGATGTCGTTATATTGTCGATCCCACTAATACGGATTCCAGATATCGCACCTCTCATTAGAAAACTTCCAGCTAAAACAATCGTTGTCGATACGTCAAATTACTATCCTCTTCGAGATGATCGAATAGAAAGTATTGATGAGGGTCAAGTTGAAAGTTTGTGGGTAACAGAGATATTAGGAAGACCAGTAATCAAGGCATGGAATGCTATTGGTTCCCATTCTTTCGCCGAAAAATTATCTCCCGTTAATAGCATTGATCGCATTGCTATCCCTATTGCTGCTGATAATAAGGAACATAAAGAGATCGGAATGATGCTTATTCAACAAACAGGATTCGATGCAAAATACTCTGGTAAGCTTGCAGAATCGTGGAGACAACAGCCTGGCTCACCATCTTATTGTACTGACTTGACTTATGAAGAGCTTGGTTCTGCACTTTCAATGGCTGAAAAGAATCGCCTCCCTAAAAGAAGAGATATATCTGTCGAAGCTATCTCTGAGCGGATGGGCGATAGTAAGACAAACCCTGATGCTGACTATGCTGTACGTTTAAGTCGTGCACTATTTATGTAAAATATTACTCTATGGACAGAAGCTAAATGCTTTATCAGAGATCGAATATTGCCTGAACACAATGCCTATTATGGCGTGTACCTAATTCCCAAATTGTAACCCAATAATTATTTCCATTTATCAATAGGAACAAATCTTATGTCCAAAATCATTCGTTTTCACCAAACTGGCGGTCCTGACGTTCTTCAAATCGATAATGTCGACGTTGCTGCTCCCAAAGCCAAAGAGGTTCAGATACGTGTGAAAGCCCTTGGTATTAATCGTGCTGAAATTATGTATCGAACTGGACAGTACGTAATTGAGCCACAGTTTCCCGCTGTTTTGGGCTATGAAGCCGCTGGTATTGTTGAGGCCGTCGGGCCGGACGTGACCGAATTTGTGGTTGGCGATACAGTCAGTGTGGTGCCCGCTTTTTCGTTTGCTGACTACGGTCTTTATGGCGAGTTGGTTAATGCGCCCGCGCATGCGGTGGTTAAGCATCCAGAAAATCTGTCCTTTATTGAGGCTGCGGCAACGTGGATGATGTTTGTTACTGCCTACGGCGCCTTGATCGAATTTGGCAAGCTTGAAGCGGGCGAAACCGTACTGATCGGGGCAGCCTCAAGCAGCGTGGGACTAGCCGCAATCCAGATTGCGAATATGGTTGGTGCTACACCGATAGCCTTGACGCGCAGCAGCAAGAAAAGACAGGCATTACTTGACGCTGGAGCTGTGCACGTAATTGCAACGCAAGAGCAAGATCTGATTAGCGAGGTAATGGCGCTCACTGACGGCAAAGGTGCACGCATGGCGTTCGATCCTGTGGGAGGTCCCGATGCTGGGAAAATTCTTCAAACGCTGTCCATGCAAGGAATCTTCTTTCAGTACGGTGCACTGGATAACCGCGATATTCCCGTTCCGGTCATGGATATATTGAGCAAGCACTTAACGCTGCGTGGCTATGAGCTTTTTGAAATTACTGGCGATCTGGACAAGCTGGAACAGGCAAAGAATTTCATCAATCATGGCCTTGCCAATGGCGAGCTGCGTCCTATTATTAATCGGGCATTCGCTTTTGAAGAGATGGCGGAAGCTCACAGCTATATGGAATCCAACACACAGGTTGGCAAAATTGTTGTGACGCTATAGGAAATTTCTAGAGGCATACCTCAAGGGAACTAGTCAGGTGCTTTCACTGGTTCGGTTCCCTAGTGAGGACTTGAACCTTAGGCTGTGAGATATTGCTATTAGTACTCTAAATCTATTTAGATAAAATCAGTGTACATAGCAATGTAACTTTCAAAATGTAAGGTTGAGTATACAAACCGGGACGAATAATAATTATTCAAGATTATCTTTTACTTTGAAAGGTTCTGAGAATTGTAGAATTAAGAAATTAACAACTGATAATATAATCGCTATCTCATAACGTCCATAAGCAACAGAGATGCCGATAGCAGCGGTATTCCATAAACTTGCAGCTGTCGCAGTGCCTTTTACCGTATTATCACCTTTAAAAATCGCACCCCCACCGATGAAACCCATGCCCGTAATAATAGCGTACATGATTCTCGCTTCGGGTTCTGCTGCACCTCCATGATAGATATCGACAGCCACTAGCATGAAAGCACAAGATGCAATACTGACTAATGGGAAGGTTCTGAGTCCTGCACCCTTATCTTTCATCTCACGATTAAGCGCAATCGGTAGGGAAAGCACGAAAGCAATTGCTAATTGAATCAAATGATATAACATTAATTTTAAGTTTAAATCAAATTCAAACATGGCTTACTGCACTCTTTAAAAGAAGGTTAAAGGTTAAATGAACAAGGGTGATCATCGTTATTTTTAATGCGTCGAAGATGACTTATTACTGCGTAACTTACCAATCATGGTAACAATAGCCACGACAATAACACCGACTACTAAACCTACCAAAGCATTTAAAAGCATGGTTGTCACACTTTCAAATATGCCAGTTAGGTGCGCTAAGTCTTCCACTTCATGATGCAAAAAACTGATCCCGTGCACTAAGATACCGCCGCCCACTAGAAACATAGCTAATGTCCCAGCAATCGATAGAAACTTCATCAGCTTTGGTGCCGCAGACAATAAAATCCCACCTATTTTCTGCTTTGCACCGTTCGTCTGTTTCATTAGGTAAAGACCTAAATCATCCATTTTAACGATACCCGCTACTAAGCCATAAACGCCTACTGTAATGCCAATAGCAATAATAGACAGCATCACGCTCTTCTCTAAAAGCGTCGCTCCAACTGCTGAGCCGAGTGCAATTACGATAATTTCAGCCGATAGAATAAAGTCTGTGCGCACCGCACCTTTGATTTTGTCCTTTTCAAAAGCAACCAGATCAACCGTCTCATCAGCATTGGCACGTAGACGAGCTATTTGTTCTTCATTGTGAGGTAAGAGATGTGGCCAAAACTTATGAATGATTTTTTCAGCACCCTCATAAGCCAAATAGACACCTCCGCACATCAATAAAAAGGTGACTAATGGGGGATAGATGGCACTAATCAGCAACGCTAATGGTACTAATATAAGCTTGTTAACGAATGAGCCTTTGGCGACGGCCCAAACTACTGGTAGCTCACGGTCGGCTTTAACGCCTGAAACTTGCTCAGCATTAAGGGCCAAATCATCACCCAATACTCCTGCCGTTTTTTTAACGGCAACCTTGGTCATGATTGACACATCGTCTAGTATAACACTGATGTCGTCAAGCAAGGTTAATAAACTGGCTCCTGCCATGTGTGCTCCTTTGCGTCTATTTATATAAATTAATTGATAGGTTTTTTATTAAAATCTTTCTAATGTTTTTTGGTATCACCGACAATCTTATCCATCAAAGCAAATAACAGGCCTGACAGTACAAACGTCATATGGATAATCACTTTCCACATCAATCTATCAGCATCACCTTCGCTCATCTCTTTAGGTATATCCATAAATGATTTAAGAAGATCAATCGCAGAAATGGCAACGATGGCACCAATCACTTTGAGTTTCAGCCCAGAGAAATTGATTTTCCCCATCCATTCAGGACGATCCTCATGATCTCCGGTATCAATTTTTGAGACAAAAATCTCATAACCACTAAATATGATGATAAGCAATAAACTTGCGACCAATGACATGTCGATAAGCGCCAACGTACCAACGATGACATCGGCTTCAGATGCACTGAACACATGAGTCGTCATATGCCACAGCTCTTGAAAAAACTTAATAAATAATAAAATGATACCGAGCACCAATCCCAAATAGAACGGGGCTAGCAGCCAACGACTATTAAATATGGTTTTTTCTAATCTTTGTTCAGCTTTCTTCAGCATTTGTGTCTCTTGTTGTTGGCAATATAAATGTTTGAATATAATGTCTATTATTAGGTAATAAAAAGCAATGCATGTTAGAAAAAAGGTTATACCAATTATTTGGCATAACCTGTTATTAACGATATTCTAAGATAGGGGCTGTAGTAGATAAGGATTAAATAACACACCTTTTTCTCAAACTTTTAAGCTGCTCATGCTGCTGGCCATTTGCTCAGCCAGTTTTTTAATGTCAGATTGAGTAGTCATTGCTTATTCTCCTGCTATTGGATTATAAGCAGTTACACAGTTTTTAGGAAAAGCTTCAAAGCGCCAACTTATCCTTATATTCACACATACCTTTTAATGCATTATCGATTAACGTTTTCATCTTAGACAGTTCTGAAATTTTAATTTCTAGCTGTTTGTTTTTTTCTAGAAGCTTTTCACCCATTTGTGATTGCGTCAGGTTGTTTGAATACAATAGCTCTGTTAGCTCTCTAATCTCTTTTAAGGTGAAACCTAACTCCTTCGCCATAATAATCATATTGAGCTGTTCCACAATCCTGTTATCGTAATCTCTATAACCATTAGATTTTCTAGATGGTGACGAAATTAATCCTTCCCTTTCGTAAAAACGGATCGTATCTCTGCTTAGTCCGACTGTTTCAGTTAATTCTTTTATATTCATTATCGAGCACCCTCAATTAACGCTTGACTGTGGAGTAATGTCCATAGTTTATAGTAGGCGTTAATTAACAACAAGTAGGTTCTTTTATGGATATAAATATTCTGACGGACGACAACGTCGAGCTGCGTGCAACCCTCTATAAAGCGAATAACCCTAAGGCCGTTGTTCTAATAAATCCAGGAACCGCTACTAAAACTTCTTATTATTTGCCGTTTGCTAAATACTTAAGAGAGCATGGTTTTCATGTCATTCTTTGGAACTATAGAGGGTTTTGCGACTCTAAAATAAATCATCTAAAGGATTGTCATCATCAGTATTCTGATATCGGACGGTACGACATTCCTGCTGTTATCGATACAGCCAAGCGCCTATTCAATGATTTACCCTTGTATTGCGTAGGTCATAGCACTGGAGGCCAACAAGTGGGTCTTGCTTATAACGCTGATCAATTGGATGCTCTAATCGCAGTAGCTGTTTCAGCGGGATATTTTAGCTATATGCCACCTCGTTATCGCCTTAAAGCCAATTTCTTTTTCCGTTTTTTGGCGCCACTTAGTAATAAAATTTTTAATTATGTACCCGCTAAAAACCTAAGACTTATGGAAGATTTGCCTGCTGGTTTTACAGATGAATGGGGGGCTTGGTGCCAAGAAAAGGAGCTGTTTTTTTCAGATAAGTTCTATGGGAAAACCATTCCTCTTGGTACTTATAAAAATTTCAATGTGCCAACCTTCGTCTTCACTGCCGATGATGATGAAATTTGTACTGAACGCAACCTGCATAATTTTTGGAAAAATGTGACTAGCGATCAACCTATTACTTTTAAACGCTATAGCATTGGTAAGGGGTCAGGCCAATCAGTTGGGCATTTTGGCTACTTTAGAAGTAAAAACACTCATATTTGGCAAGATATTTTAGACACGATCAACAAGGTACATCATGATAAATCGCTACAAACAATATAAAACCTTAATTTTCATTGTATTACTTAATGTGTTTTCGAGCATTTTGCACTATGTCCATAATGTGATTCATTTTGAGCACTATCCTGAGCCTGACTGGTTATCCCCTCATCTGGTAGATGCTTTTTGGTTCGTCATGACACCAATCGGTATCTATGGCTTGATCGTGGCTGTCAAAAGCCAAATGAACAAGGGGCGTTGGTGGCTTTATTTGTACGCCTTGATGGGTTTATTGTCATTACTACACTACAACGTTGAGACTGATAATATTATGACCGTTGCCATGCACAGTCTTATCTGGTTTCAAGCAATTTGTGCCTTTTGGTTAATCGGCTATGTAACGATGTATTTTAAAAATGAAGGCAGACATTAAGAGCACTAATAAATGAAACTTTGGTCTTTATAAGAATGACCTAATCTCGTATTTATCGTTTTAAGGAATTAAAAATGAATGTTGAAGAAACAATAGCAACGTGGGAAGCAGAAGAAGCACGTATTAGAGAAAAGCTAGGTGACGCTGATGTTATTCCACTATCAGACTTAACCACTCGCAGCGGTATGGATATTTTTAATGCTATGTTTGCAGGAGAGCTACCTCATCCTCCTATTGGTCTGACACTTGACTACACTCCTATCTATATGGAAAAAGGTATTGCCGTTTTTCAAGGGCGTCCAAAGCGTCATCATTACAATCCACTGGGTACAGTCCACGGTGGCTGGTTTTGTACGCTTTTAGATTCTGCTGTTGGTTGTGCTGTACATACTCTCTTACCAGCAGGAAAAACCTATACAACGTTAGAGATAAAAGTAAACATGGTGCGAGCTTTGACAGTGGCAACACCTTTAGTACGGGCTGAAGGTAAAGTCATTCATGCTGGTCGAAGAACAGCGACTGCTGAAGGCAAAATTGTAGGGCCTGATGGCAAATTATATGCTCATGCCACCACAACCTGCATCATTCTTGATGTTTAGACAAAATTTTTAATAGTCAATAGAGCTTATTTGACAGTCTTAAGTCTAATAGCTTCTAAATCAAAGAAAAACGCTAAGAATATAATGGATGTTATATGGGTATACCCCAAGGGAACTAGACATTTCGCCCCTTCAAACCTATTAATAGACTACTTAAAACAGACTGGTATAATGGAACCATTTATACTAGGTCACGTTTGATAATTTATAAATAGGTATTGCTGATACCAGTATTGTCTAATCCTGCGAAATATACCTTGCTAAGGCACCAACTTATGTAAAAGGTCTATTAGTAAGTGACCTGTCTGCCATCTCATTTGCCATTATTAATGCTTGGTATAAGCTGGTGGCACTCGCACCGCCATGTCCTGCCAAGTCAAGCGCCGTGCCGTGATCGACCGAGGTGCGGATATAAGGCAGACCTAAGGTTAGATTGACCGTATCGCCAAATCCATGCGACTTGAGTACAGGCAATCCTTGATCATGATACATAGCAATCACTGCATCACAGTTTGCCAAGTGTCTGGACGTAAATAAGGTATCAGCAGGCATTGCCTCTGATATATCTACGCCAGCATTGATAAACTCACGTAGCACAGGATTGATAATTTCAATCTCCTCACTCCCCAGATGACCGCCCTCGCCTGCATGTGGATTGAGACCGCAGACCAAAATGCGTGGCTGCGTCAAGCCAAATTTTTCATGCAAGTCATCGATGACAATTTGTACCGTTTGGCGTACGTTTTCTGCAGTGATAGCAACAGGAATGTCTTTGAGCGGTAAATGGGTAGTCACAAGTGCGACTTTCATGGCTTGATTGGCCAGCATCATGACCACTTTTTTACAGCCGCTTTGCTGCATAAAAAACTCGGTATGACCGCTAAACATCGTGCCATCCGGCAGTTTGATACCCGCATCTATCAACGCTGATTTTTGTAATGGTCCTGTGACAATTGCCGCCACAGTTTGATTTGTCGCAAGCTTATGCGCAATCTCTAATTGTTTTGCCACCATCGCTGAGTTATCAATATTAATTTGCCCAGACGTTACAGGCGCGGCACAAGGTATATTCAATAGCACAAAAGCCTGGTCAGTATCAATGCTTTGTTGCGATATCTGCTTTGTTAAAGCCTCCTCTTCTAAATCATCTATATCAAAGGTTTGCCAAGTAGGACAGATTTTGAGCACACCAGCAGCGATAAGCGCGTCCGCACGCTTTTCCATGGCGTTCGCATCAGCAGTGACCCATATTGGACGCAAAAAATCTTGCAACTTATTTTCAGCTGCCAGTAGCAACACAATATCCATACCAATACCAGCAGGTTCACCTGTGGTCAACAAGAGCGGTCGTTTTTCCTGATTATCATTGTGTGTTTTTTTCATATAAGTCACCGATTTTATTGTATTTTTAGTCGTAATATCATTGTTATGTCTACTGCTTTGAGCCATTATTTGACGACACCAAATCCAGAGAATTTTGTCATCAGAACCATCAAGATGTTTATAATGTGATAGAATTTCGCTTCTGATTGTAGCATTTACTCAGGCATGCTGAGACTCCATTTTGATACTTCTGTTGTAGTAATCAAACTTGTGGGTTGTGCGCTATTATCGACCCATTCTAGTCACAAACCTGTTTTATACCGACTTTTAACACATTAGGCACTCATGGCAGACACCGAAAAAACCGACGAACTACTCAATCAAACACCGCCACATAATATCGATATCGAAAAGGCATTACTTGCGTCTTTGATGAGTATTGAAGAGGCGTACGACAAGATTGCCGATATCGTCACCAAAGATGACTTTTATGCAGGGCGACATCAGTATATTTTCGATGCCATTGCTCACCTTGCAGCCGTCAATGAACCTTATGATACGGTCATGGTGCATGACTGGTTAGAAGCACAGAAGCTCTTAAAAGGTGCTGGCGGTGACAGTTATTTGGCAGATATTTTGAGCCAAAGTCCTGCGACGTTGTTTAACCTGACCGCTTATGCTCAGCGTGTACGTGAGCTATCAACACTACGCCAGCTCATTACTACGGGCAATGAGATGCTAACGCTTGCTTATAACCCAAAAGATCAAACCGTCAGCGATATTTTAGACAGTGTTGAGGGCAAGATATTTAGCATTAATGAGCAGCACAACAAACGTGCTGAGCAGCGTGGGCCTGTTGGGATCACCTCTGTACTGACCAACGTTATTGATAAAATACAAGAGCTAAAATCAAATCCTGATGGCATGATTGGTCTACAAACGCCATTTGTCGAGTTGAACAACAAAACACAAGGTTTGCAAGCAGGTGATTTGATCATTGTGGCTGCCCGTCCTTCTATGGGTAAAACCACTTTCGCCATGAACTTAGCAGAAGGTGTTTTATTCAATGAAGATCTGCCGGTCGTGGTATTTTCGATGGAAATGCCAGCCGAATCCATCGTCATGCGTTTGCTGTCCTCATGGGGGGCGATTAACCAGACGCATCTGCGCTCTGGGCAAATGAACGAGGATGAATGGGCAAAAATGATGAATGCCATTCAACATCTGCAATCTAAGCATTTATACATTGATGATAGTACGGCACTGCCGCCATCTGAGATGCGCTCTCGCTGCCGACGTATCGCCAAAAACCATGATGGACGTTTGGGCGCTATCGTCGTCGATTATCTACAGTTGATGAAAGTACCAAGTCTAGACGGCAACCGTGTGGGCGAGATCTCTGAGATTTCTCGTAGTTTAAAAGCGCTGGCACGTGAGCTTGAATGTCCCGTTATTGCCCTATCTCAGCTTAACCGTAGTCTAGAAAACCGTCCGAATAAACGCCCTATCATGTCGGATCTGCGAGAATCTGGTGCGATTGAGCAGGATGCCGATTTGATTATGTTCATCTATCGTGATGAGGTTTATAATGAGAACTCCGACCACAAAGGGGTGGCTGAAATCATCATTGGTAAACAGCGTAACGGCCCGATTGGTACCGTGCGATTGGGTTTTGAGGGGCAATTCACGCGCTTCATCAATCTGACACCAGAGTATTATCAAGGCGTTAGTTTTGAGAATGATGAATAATATTCTCAATATATACCTAGTTAGCGGCAACACTCTCGTCTGATTGTAGCCAAGAACATCTATAAAACATAAGTTATAAACACAGCCAGTGGTGCATCAACATGATTGATGCGCCACTGGCTTTATGCTTTCCTACTATCATTCCATAGCTCTGCTAATTTCGACATTTTGCTAATAAAGAAGGCGATTATGCGTACCATTACCATCAAACCAAAAGCCATTACTCACAACCTCAATCAGGTCAAAAAACTGGCGCCACAATCCAAAGTCCTTGCAATGGTTAAATCCAATGCCTATGGTCACGGAGTGGCAGCAGTACTACCAGCGTTAACGCGAGCAGATGGTATTGGCGTTGCTACCTTTACCGAGGCGTTAGAAGCGAGACAATTGGGCTGGAACAAAACTATTGGTTTGGTAGAAGGGGCGTTTACCGCCGATGAGTGGCAGCAGGCGATTGAACATGACATCAGCTGCGTGATTCATCATGTGCCGCAACTGACGTGGGCATTGGACAATGTCCCACCAGTCGCAAGCGCAACCCGAGTGGTATGGCTAAAATACAATACTGGCATGAACCGCTTAGGTTTCAATGCCGAAAGGGTTATGGCAGCAGCTAAGCGTCTGCATGAAGCAGGATACCAGCTGATATTGACCACGCATTTTGCCAATGCTGATAACCGCGACCATCCGCTAAATGCGTTACAAATACAGCGTTTTACCGATGTTCTAAATGCTTTACGAGAGAGCATTAGTGCTGATATTAAAGGCTCATTGTGCAACTCAGCTGGTACCGTCAATTTTTCAGAGCATCATCATGATTGGGTACGTCCGGGTATCATCTTATATGGCAGCTCACCCATAATTGATAAAAGCGCGCAAGAATTAGACTTACAACCTGCTATGAGTTTTAGTGCCCAAATCATAGCGCTGCAAACTGTCAATGCCAGTGATGCAATAGGTTATGGTAGTCGCTGGGTGGCACAGCAAGATACTAGAACAGCGCTAGTAAGCGTGGGCTATGGAGATGGGTATCCACGTGTGGTCAGTGACGATGCTTATGTGTCTGTTATTGATAATACAAATAACCAAAGCTACCGGTGCGCCGTGATTGGACGTGTGGCCATGGACATGATCGTCATTGATGTCAGCACTGTACCAGAGGACGCCCATCTGTTAGATAGTCAGGTATTGCTGTGGGGAGATGCGCCGCACATTGATGAAGTAGCCGTACATGCTGACACCATCAGCTATGAGTTATTGTGCCGTGTAACAATGCGACCAAGACGCATACAAGCATAATGGTCGCAAGAAAATGACAAATGAATGGTCTACTTAAGTGACTTATCATTCAGCGTAAATTGAACATTTACATTGGAAGTAATTACGCTATACTAAAAGTTTGTTGTCACCCCAGCATATGCATTAATGCGATGCTATTGAAGACTGATAACGTTTCACTGACTGCGATCGACTGCTAGGATTACTATGAGTTTGCGCCATTTTTTGACCTTATCTGATTTAACCAAACAAGAACTAGAAACCCTGATCAAACGCGCGAGCGAACTGCGTAAGATGCAACATGCGGGCGAGATATATCAGCCCTTTGTTGGTCGTACGCTTGGTATGATTTTTGAGAAATCTTCTACCCGTACGCGCATATCTTTTGAGACTGGTATGGGTCAATTTGGCGGTAATGCTATCTTTTTATCGCCAAACGATACCCAACTTGGGCGCGGTGAGCCATTAGAAGATTCAGCCCGTGTCATCTCCAGTATGGTCGATATCATCATGATTCGTACCTTTGGTCACGAAAAGGTCGAAACCTTTGCTGAATACTCTAGTGTGCCTATCATCAATGCGCTGACTGATGAGTTTCATCCTTGCCAGTTGCTTGCTGACATGCAGACTTACTATGAGCATCGTGGAAGTATCGAAAACAAAATCGTGACATGGGTCGGTGATGGCAACAATATGTGCTCGTCCTTTATGCAAGCCGCCAATCAGTTTGGCTTTGAGCTACGAGTGGCTGCGCCCTATGGCTTTGAGCCAGATCCAAAACTGATGGAACGCTTCTCTCATTGTGTGAGCTTGGTCGAAAACGTACAAGATGCGGCAAAAGATTCTCACTTAATCGTCACCGATGTATGGGCGAGTATGGGACAAGAATCTGAACAAAACACCCGTGCCCGCCGTTTTGCACCATATCAAGTGACGCCTTCATTATTAGATAAAGCTGATCCTGAAGTGGTGTTTATGCATTGCTTGCCTGCACATCGTGGTGAAGAGATTTCTCACGATATGCTTGATGACCCTCGTTCAGTGGTGTGGGACGAGGCAGAAAACCGCTTACATGCGCAAAAAGCCTTGATGGAGTTTTTATTAAAAGACAAAATCAAACTGTCTTAATAAAGCCTCTGCGCGAATCGTTTATAAAATAATGCATATAAAAAAGGCAGATCACCTTGATAGTGGTCTGCCTTTTTTGTATTTATCCAAGCGTTAACGCTCAATTAACGGAGCAGTGTTTAACGGATTAGTGTCTCAACCCCGTTACTACTAGCTTTTAGCAGCACATCTGCTTGGTTAGCAGCAAAAATACCGTTACAGACGACACCAACGATATTGTTCAACGCTTTTTCAAGCGCTACTGGATCTCTGACGTCTAAATCATACGTATCAAGAATAACATTGCCATAGTCAGTGACAAAGTCTTCACGGTAGACCGGCTCACCGCCCAATTTAGCCAACTGGCGCGCCACATAAGAGCGTGCTTGTGGTAGTACTTCAATCGGTACCGGAAACGCGCGGCCTAGTGTTTCGACACTTTTGCTCGCATCAACCATGCATACAAACTTATTTGAAGCCGCCGCAACAATTTTTTCGCGAGTGAGCGCACCGCCGCCGCCCTTTATCAGTTGCAGATGCTCATTGACTTCATCAGCGCCATCAATATAAACATCAAGCGTACCCGCAAAGTTTAAATCTACGATTTCTATACCAAGCGCACGTAATTTGTCTTCCGTTACCTGCGAGCTTGCAACAGCTCCGGCAAGCTTTAGCGTCGGCAACAGCTCAATCAAACAGTTGACCGTACTACCTGTTCCTACCCCAAGTATCATATTGTCTTCAATGTAACTTAGAGCAGCCTTGGCTGCGGCTTGTTTTTGTGCTTGCTGATCACTCATTATAAATCCTTGGTAAAATAAACGTATCGTCTTAAAAGAAGTAGAAAGCTAAAAGAGATAAAATGCGCGGCTATTATAACCGATGACTTTATTGAATGTCAGCGTAATCCTTTTTCTAAATTTTAAACCGACCACAGTTTCAGCTCATACTGTTTTTTTGGATTAAGTTTAAACATTTGACAAATAAGGCAACCAAAAGACCAAAGCCAGTAACGTCGCTAATAGTACAGGCGGCGTGATAAGTAGTCCAATTTTCATATACTGGCCCCAGCTGATCTTATAATCTTTTTCTGCCAATACATGCAACCATAATAAAGTCGCCAGACTACCGATGGGTGTGAATTTTGGCCCCAAATCATTACCAATCACATTGGCATATATCATCAACTCTCGAGTCGCTGCCGGTACTTGTGCGCTATCAATGGCCAATGCGCCAACCAGTGTGGATGGCATATTATTCATAATAGACGCCACAATGGCAGACAAAAATCCTGTGCCTAATGTTGCTGTCATTGCGCCCTGCTGCCCCAGCCAACTTAAAATTTGAGCGCCATAATCGGTGAGTCCTGCATTTCCTAAGCCATAAACAACCAAATACATGCCGATCGAAAACAGTACAATTTGCCAAGGTGCATTACGCACAACATCACGCACGGACACCACTGCCCCGCGACCACCTTGCCAAAAGCGACTTGCAATTGCCATCAGGAGTAAGGCCGCCGCGCCAGTGACGAGTGAGATATGTAATCCCAATGACTCAGTTGCAAAATAAGCCATCAATAATAATGCCAGCAATGGGAAAGCGGCTTTGAACACTAAAGGATCTTCGATAGCGGATTCAGGCTTGCTCAGATTGGCAATTGAATAATGCGTTGGAATATGGCGATAATATGCAATCCACAACACTGCTAATGTTGCTATCACAGAGACGATATTGACGGGCACCATAACCGCTGCATAACGCCCAAAACCAATATCAAAATAATTGGCACTGACAATATTGACCAAATTAGACGTCACCAGTGGCAGACTTGCTGTATCGGCAATAAAGCCCGTCGCGATGATAAAAGCCAGTGCAGAGGGTGGTGAAAAATTCAAACGTAGTAGAATAGCGATAACAATCGGTGTCAAGAGTAACGCGGCACCGTCATTGGCAAAAAATGCCGATATAAACGCACCCAAGATAACAATCATAGGAAATAGCAAACGCCCTTGCCCATTGCCCAATCTTGCCACATGCAGCGCTGCCCACCCAAAAAACCCTGCCTTATCTAAGATAAGCGAGATAATGATAAGTGCTACAAAGGTAAAGGTCGCATCCCAGACAATATCCCAAACCACGCTCACATCAGACCATTGCACCACCCCAAAAGCCAAGGCAATCAACGCTCCGCCTAATGCACTCCAACCAATGCCCAACCCTTTAGGCTGCCAAATCACCAAAACCAAAGTCACAATAAAAATAATGAGTGCAAGCATTGAACAGCCTTATTTAAGTAGACTCAATTTAGAACCATTAATTTAGTAATGAGGTTAAATTGATTTTTGATTCACGCGGCGTGAGAGTTCCTCAGCACTTTCTACGCGTTCTGAATAGCGATCCGTTAGATACTCTGAGCGCCCACGTGTGAGCCAAGTAAACTTCACCAATTCTTCGCAAACATCGACGAGGCGCAAATATAAAGGAGACATATCCATGCGATTGTCATCGTTAAATTCTAAAAAGGCTTTTGGGATAGAGGACTGATTAGGGATCGTAATCATGCGCATCCAACGACCGAGAATCCGTAGCTGATTGACCGTGTTAAAACTTTGACTGCCACCACTCACTTGCATCACTGCCAGCGTTTTTCCTTGGGTCGGGCGTACGCCACCAAGTGACAAAGGTATCCAATCAATCTGTGCTTTCATAATGCTGGTCATACTGCCGTGACGTTCTGGACTGACCCAAAGCATGCCTTCTGACCACTGTGCCAGCTCTCGTAATTCTTGCACTTTGGGATGCTCGGCATCTGCATCATCTGGCAATGGTAAACCTGATGGGTCAAACATTTTGACCTCACAGCCATACCAACGCAATAAACGACTGGCTTCTTCGGCTGCCAGTTTAGAAAATGAGCGTGTGCGTAAAGACCCATACAATACTAATATCTTGGGTGGATGACGCGGATCACTTGCACCAAGCAAAGATTCAATATCAATCGGTTGTATGTGATTTGGATCAATATTGGGCAACTCGTCAAAATTGATGCTATCTAACTCTATCGACTCTAAATCAGCCGATCCAAGGTTTGCTTTTTCTGCTTGGTTATTAAGGTTGTGCATGATGAATAACCTCTCCATCCTCTTTAATAAAACTACTCACTGGCGTATCCAATAGACCAAACACTCGCTCTGAAGGGCGGCACAATGCCGCGCCTTTATCCGTAACCACAATAGGACGATTGATTAAAATAGGATGAGCAATCATGGCATCAATCAACTGATCATCAGAGACACTAGCATTATCTAAACCCAGCTCCTTACAGATTGGCTCCTTGCTACGTAGCAGCTCGCGCGGAGAAAGGTTCATTTTTGCCAAAAGCTCAACCAAGTAGTCACGCGTTGGTGGTGTTTTTAGGTACTCCACCACTTCTGGCTCCTCACCTGAGGCTTTGATAATAGCTAAGGTATTACGTGAAGTACCGCAGTTAGGATTATGAAAAATCAATGGCTTCATAGCAACCTCATCTGGTTTGTAGGTGTATTTATCAAAATATATGTCAGTAATCATCTTAATGGTCTGCTTTAACCACTTCGCACCCACTCAAGCTACTGACAAGCGATGCACACAATTCCGGATGTCCTGCACAGCAGTCTTGCAATAAAAACTGAACGACCGCTTCCATATGCGATAAAGAAGCACGATACACTATCTGCCGGCTGTGTCTTTTTGAGACGACCCATCCAGCTCGTGCCAGCACAGATAAATGCGTTGACATAGTATTGTGAGGCACGTCCAATTGACGGGCTATTTCACCCGCAGGTAAGCCACTCGGCTCTTGATTAACAAGTAACCGAAAGGCTTTTAAACGAGTGTCTTGAGAGAGCGCAGCAAAGCTGGCGATAGCAGTAGTCATTTCCATATGTCCAATAATACAGACATATGAAAAGACGTCAAGCGTTTGATGAAGAATTTTATTAAGTTGCGCCGCTAATTTTTACTGGTTCATTCCTAAAGCCGTCAATCATAGCAAAAAATGCAATTGTGTCTTGCAAGACAATCAAAATCAGCATAGGCTAATCTATTTCATTTTTTATATTCATTCATACTTCTTATATTCATCTACATTTTGTTTAGGAATTACTATGCTGTCACGTTGGGTAAGAGCCATTTTGCAAGCCACCGTCTATGACGTTGCTATTCAAACACCACTTGAAGCGGCACCCAAGTTGACTCAACGTTTTGCCAACGATATTCGCTTCAAACGTGAAGACTTGCAACCCGTAAAATCCTTCAAATTGCGCGGCGCCTATAACCGTATTAGCCAATTGAGCGACGAGCAAAAAGCACGTGGTGTGATTTGCGCCTCGGCTGGCAACCACGCGCAAGGGGTCGCCTATTCTGCCCGCAAGTTATCGCTTAATAACATCATCGTCATGCCAACCACCACGCCAGACATCAAAGTAGATGCGGTGAAAGCACTGGGCGGTAATGTCGATTTACATGGCGATAGTTTCGATCAAGCCAATCGTTACGCAATTGAGCGTGCCGAGCGCGAAGGTCTTACTTTTATCCCGCCCTATGACGATGAGCTGGTTATTGCCGGACAAGGCACTATTGGTTTAGAGCTGACTCAGCAGTGGCGTAATATGGATTATGTCTTTGTAGCGGTAGGCGGTGGCGGTCTAATCTCAGGGGTTGCTGCATTTTTAGGGGAAGTCGCGCCGCATGTTAAAGTCATTGCGGTAGAAGCGGATCAATCTGCCTGCTTGAAGGCAGCACTTGAAACAGGTGAGCGCGTTAAGCTTGAGCAAGTCGGATTATTTGTAGATGGCGTCGCAGTCGCGCAGATAGGCGAGCTACCTTTTGACGTGGTACGTATGCAAAAAAGTGATCGCTCAGGTCCTGTGGTCGAGCCTGAAGTCGTTACCTGTACCAATGATGAAGTTTGCGCCGCCGTCAAAGACATTTTTGAAGAAAACCGTAGCATTGTCGAACCTGCTGGTGCCTTGTCTGTGGCTGGCATGAAAAAATATATCAAAGCGAACAATCTACAAGGCAAAAACTGCGTTGGCATCGTCTGCGGTGCCAATATGAACTTCGATCGTTTGCGTTATATCGCTGAGCGTACCGAAATTGGCGAGAAAAAAGAAGCCATTTTTGGCGTGGCCATTCCTGAGCAAACGGGTGCTTTCTTGAACTTCTGCCGCAGTCTACATGGACGCAACATTACTGAGTTTAATTACCGTGCTAATAGCAAAAAATCACCTGATTCTATGGAGCCAGCAGCAATCTTTGTCGGTATTGCCTTAAAAGAAGGCGAAAAAGAACGACAAACCATTAGTAATCAATTGGCAGTTGACGGCTATGAAGCTCATGACTTAACAGATGATGATATTGCCAAATCGCATATCCGTCATTTGATTGGTGGTCATGCTCATATCGAAAACGAACAGCTGCTAAAAGTAGAGTTTCCAGAGCGTCCGGGCGCTTTGCTGACGTTCTTAGAAAAATTGGGCGATGACTTTAATATCACCTTGTTTCATTATCGCAATCATGGCGCTGCTGAAGGGCGCGTTTTGGTCGGCTTGCAAGCCACTGAAAGCAACTCGCGCCAACTACAAGATGCCCTACTCGATATTGGTTATGACTGTACCATGCTAAATGACAATATCGGATATCAGCTGTTTTTGAAATAAGTACAAACGATCATCTAGCAAGTCAGTTTTTTAATGGATTAAAGAACTGACTTTGATGAATTGATAGAGAGTACTAGTTTTTAGCCCTCTCTCATTTATATTAGACATATTGATATTGGGCAGTTATGAAAAACATAATAATGGTCATAGTTTTATTAACTTTAGCGCTCTTAGCTTATAAGACCCTTCAACCTAAAACATCCATAAGTGGGTCTACAGTTGATGCTGTAATCGATATACCAACTGCCACTAATTCTCCATCTACCGATTTTAACGACATACCACCAACGTACGTTGATTCTGACCCATCTACAGCATCAGTCCCAATAGCAGAGCCAGTATTAAGTACAAAACCAGCTGCACCAAGCTTTACGTGTGATGGCAGACAACATTGCTCGCAGATGACCTCTTGCGCAGAAGCCACCTATTTTAGTAATAACTGTCCCAATACCAAAATGGATGGTAACCATGACGGTGTGCCTTGTGAGCAGCAATGGTGTAACTAGTTTTCCATATTGCACCTACTAAAAACGTACCCTTTTTGTCAGAATACAGAAGGAGAGATCGTCTTAATAAGGTCCTCTTCCACGTCTTTTTTTATTTCAATGATCATGCAAACTTTACTATGCTCAATGACAAGATCCATTTGCAAATACGAAATTCGCCCTAATATTATTAGTATTGTCTTGTTTTAAATAGAGATAGAAATCAATACAGAGTAACTATTATGAAAAACAACATTGATGATAAAAATCAATCACTTGCTAGAATTCGTCTTGATAAATGGCTTTGGGCAGCACGTTTTTATCGGACGCGTACGCTTGCTAAACAGGCCATCGAAAGTGGACGGGTGCACTATGGTGGTAGCCGGGTGAAAACCAGTAAAGAGATTGCGGTCGGTGATGAATTAACGATTCGTCAAGGTTCAGCTACTGCGATGACTGAAAAAACCGTCATCGTTGAGGCGCTATCTGCCCAACGTGGTAATGCCGATGCGGCTCAAGTCTTATATTCAGAGACTGAGGAAAGTGAAACGCGCCGCGCTTATTATGCCGAGCAGCGCAAACTTGCCAACCTTGCCAGGCCCGACAATAAACCCAATAAAAAAGAGCGCCGTGACATTCAACGGTTTAAAAGTAAGCAAGATTAAAACCATCAAAACCTTACATCACGCTATCAGATGACCCTATTGTTCAGCCTCTGCCCTTGCCATTCAAGGCATTACGCGTTACGCTGATAGCTGTTTTTAATCGATTGCATGTTAATAAGGGCCACATACGTTACGTGGGTTTCTTATGGCATGTTTTTTTTGTTATGAAAGGTCATATTATGCTGCTAAAAACTTGTACGCCATCGTCGGTACTGTTGGTTTGCTTAGGAAGTATTTGCCGGTCTCCCACTGCTGAGGAGATTTTTCGTCAGCAAGCAGCCATTGCTGGCTTATCGATTAAAGTAGATTCAGCAGGCACAAGTGATGGTCATGTAGGCTCTGCACCTGACGAGCGCTCACAACGACATGCAAAGTCGCACGGTTATAAAATAAATAAATTGGTTGCGCGCCAAGTAAGTGATGATGACTTTCGAAATTTTGATTTAATTTTGGCAATGGATGCGCAAAACTTAGCTGATTTACAAGCCATGAAAGAGCGTTTGGAAGGTTCAGAAGATGATTTGGCTAAGCTTGCTTTGTTTAGTGAAGAAGATCCTACATATAGCGGTGACGATGTTCCAGACCCTTATAAAGGCGATAACGATGACTTCGAAGAAGTAATTGAACGTATTGAGTCAAGTGCTCAAGCTTGGATTGAGAGTTGGAAAGCTTGCTAGGCTTGAGTATTAATTTATGCGCCTTTTATGTTTTGTATCCTTTATAATAAGTGCCGCATAGTTTGCCATTTATTCGCCACATAGGCTCTGTTATGACCTCAACTTTACATCTCGATAGTAGCGCTCAGCCTACCATAGACATTGATTTTCCAAACAGATTACTTTCTGAGTCATCGGTGGATTTATCGCATAGTAATACAATGGCATTGGCTTGTGCAGCTGGGTCGGTCGTAGAATTAACAGATGAATCGCAGCTTGACGTTTTTATGGCAAGTTATGAAGACATTATAAGTCAAAAGTCATTATTTGTACTTTCTGGTGGCAGCAATGTCTTATTGCCAGCGCAGCTAGACGCAATCGTCTTACAGCCGAAAATGCGCGGTATTACTTTGGTAGCGCAAATCGATGAGTACGTAGACATTGAGGTCATGGCAGGCGAAAACTGGCATGACTTGGTGGTACATACGGTAAGCCAAGGCTGGTATGGACTTGAAAATCTTGCACTGATACCTGGTCTTACTGGAGCGGCTCCTGTACAGAATATCGGTGCTTATGGTGTTCAGCTAGAAGATTGCTTAGAGTATGTACGCGCTTATCATTTACCAACCAAAACATGGCATCAGTTAAGCACAGCTGATTGCGAGTTCGGCTATCGTGATAGTATCTTTAAACGTGCACCCAATACGTGGTTAATCAGTTGCGTTGGGTTTAGATTGCATACTGATGTCAACAAAGTCTTAGCCAGTTATGGAGATGTAAAAACAGTTGCACAGCGCTATGCTGAGCAGCAAGACCGTACGCAAGTGACTCCTGTAGATGTGATGCAGGCTATCATAGATATCCGTCAGCAAAAACTGCCCGACCCTAAACACCTACCGAATTGCGGTAGCTTTTTCCAAAACCCTATCATACCTCAAAAGCAATTCACCCAATTACAAACCACCTACCCTACTATCGTTGGCTACCCCATGCCTGATGACATGGTCAAAGTTGCAGCAGGATGGCTTATTGAGCAAGCAGGATTAAAAGGTGGCGGCATTGCACCCATCGTTACTCATCAACATCAAGCCTTAGTACTGACTAATCATACGCCTTATCAAGCAACCCAATATGACGTGGCAACCTCTCAAAAATATATCGCCACGGTTGTTTTTGAAAAATTTGCCATTCAATTATCACGTGAGCCAGTTTGGGTAAATACGGATGGCTCAGTTGGATATGATGAGTATGTGGCGTAAATCGTCAAGATCCAAAAGACGGTCATCTGAGCAACCGTTATCTAAAAGATTGTGGCGGTATTATTTGCGTTCAGCTGAACGTATGATGAAGCTGTTTCGTATTATCAATATTACTTTTGTGCTTGGTTCAACGACGGTTATTTTAGTGATTATCAGTTTATTCACACCGTTGTTTTCTCAAACGATTGTTTATCTATTTACTCTGCTACCGTTACCTAAAGTGTCTGGCATGGCGATGACTTCGCCACCGACTGCTTACGTAGTATTGGGAGGAGGATTAACCAATAATAATAACAATCAAATCATCCTCAATAACTACAGTCTCAATCGTGCTCGTACGGCTGCTAGCGCCTACCATGACTTGCCTTTGCCGATTGTGTTGAGCGGTGCTGAAGCACCATGGCTCGGTCAATGGCTTATTGAGCATGGCATCGATGGACTGATTAGCGAAAATGCCAGTATGAATACTTGCGAAAACGCGCGCTTTACTGCCAAACGTATTCCTCTGCATCATGTGTACCTCATTACCGATAGCTACCATATGGCACGCGCACGTAGACAATTTGCTTTAAATGGTATCAATAGTACGCCGCTTAGTGCTCCTTTGCCTGTCAATCGTGATTGGATGAAACCTGCACAAAACCTGAGCCATTCAAGACGTGCTGTTTATGAAGTTGCCGCCTATTTGCGTGATGTGATACGACCGCAGGTAGATTGCCGTCAGGCTAGAGACGTGACTTCACAACAGTTGCTAACGCCAAGAGGTGATGCTGAAAAGACAACGGCTGAATAGTGGCAAACGTTGGTCTACAAAAGCATATTTTATGATACTCATTTGCCTCACATTCATCACCACACTGACAATGGGTGTATAATGATCAGGGAAACCGCTATTTAAGAGAGTTACCATGCTCAGTATATTTTTACTAATTCCATTAAGTCTCATGCTGTTTGTGGTTGCCATTTGGGCCGTACGATATGCCGTCAAGTCAAATCAGTTCGAAGATTTGGACAACGCCTCACAACGTATCATCTTGGACGACCGCCAAGAGCGCAGGCAAACCATGCAAGCTCATACGCATGTAGAGCCTACTTCCCAGAAGAGCGAGCTGACTGTGACGAACATCAATAACCCAGAATCAGACAGAACCGGTACAGAACTCGCCGATCACGCTGATAAAGAAAAAATATCAAAACTTTGACTGTAATCTGTCCCCCTCTTTCATTGAGCTACTTATCATACTTTTTGACTAACTCTCAAAGACATTATTAGGTTTTCTTTTTTAGGAGATGCCCTCTATGACCACAGCTTTACTTGTTGCCGCGTTACTCATGGGGTTTTTTGGCTCTCCGCATTGCCTAGGTATGTGCGGCGGTCTTGTAACCGCATTCGGGTTATCGATGAAAGATTCAAGCCCAGCCAAACGTCGTGCGCTGGTTGCCACTTATCATATTGGGCGTTTGGGCAGTTATGCATTTTTAGGTTTGATCGCAGGCTTTATTGGTACGACTGTGCTAGAGCCATTGATGACTGGTAACAATCTGCCACGTATTTTATTGGGCTTAGTACTGGCCTTTGTTGGCGTCACCATGCTTGGTGCGCCGTTTTTGAATAAACTTGAACGGTTTGGTATGCGTTTTTGGCAGTACCTAAGCCCCCTTCGTCAAAAAGTATTCCCATTAAACACCTTTCCACGTGCTTTGACTGCGGGTCTGCTTTGGGGATTTTTACCTTGTGGTTTGGTATATGGTGCATTACTTATCGCTGTGGTTGCTCATAATCCTATAAGCGGTGCGGCACTCATGTTTGTTTTCGGTTTGGGAACAGTACCGATGCTTGTAGCCACTCATGAAACCGTTGGCTGGTTGCGTGATAAAATTGGACGTTTCCGTTTAAGACAACTCAATGGTGCTGTGCTAGTGATATCTGGCTTAGCAGTTGTATTTACGCCCATCGTCATGTCTAGTATGCATGGTGGACACAGTCACGGTGGCAGCCATACAACTATGGATCACAGTAGCCATTCTGATATGAGTCAAATGAATCACGATATGAACCCAGAGATAGATCATAGCATGCATGATATGAGTGATGACACTGAGACGATGCATCATGCTCATTGATTTTTAGAAAGTGTCTATAACGCCAATTTTTTCTATGAATAATAAAAAAGTTCCTACTCTCGCTTCTGATAGTAGGAACTTTTTTATTGAGTACCGTTATTTTATAAAAATTACTCTTGCCACTGCTCAAGCGCAAACTTAGTCTCTAAGTGATCTTCTAACGCTGGTATATTAAAAGCATCATCTTCACTCACAAAGCTGATACTAATGCCTTTTTGTCCAGCGCGACCAGTACGTCCAATGCGATGCACATAATCATCTGGTTGGTCAGGCAAAGTATAATTGATCACATGACTGATATCATCGACATGAATACCGCGACCTGCTACGTCCGTCGCCACTAAAACTGAGGCATGACCATCTTTAAAACGCTGTAGATATTTTTCACGTTTTTGTTGAATGACGTCACCCGATAACATGACAATTTTATGGGCTTGGCGCAGCTTATGATAAAGACGTTTGACTTGATCTTTGCGATTGGCAAAGATAATCACTTTTTCTACCGTAGCATCATTAATAATGCGCTGCAACGCTGTTAGCTTTTGATCTTCCGTTAATAAGTAAAAATGCTGATCGACCAACTCACTGGTTTTGTGCTCAGGTTCAATCTCAACAAACTGGGGTTCATGTAACCAGCGGTAAGCTAAATTCATCACGTCTTGGTTGAAAGTCGCCGAAAATAATAAACTTTGACGATCCGTATTAGCTGGCATTCGGCCTACTAGGCGTTTGATATCTGGGATAAAGCCCATGTCAAGCATGCGATCGGCTTCATCTAATACCAGCACTTCCACACGATCTAAAAAAACCATGCCTTTATTGGCAAGATCAATGAGACGGCCAGGCGTTGCTACTAGAATATCAACATATTGACGATCAAGCTCATGCTGCTGATTTTCATAATTGGTTCCACCCATGATGCACACACTATGAAGTGATGTGTACTTAGTCAAGGCAAGACAATCTTCAAATATTTGCTGAGCAAGTTCACGAGTGGGTGCCATGACCACGGCACGTGGCTCTCCTAAGTAGCGTTCTTCATCGCTATCAAAAGGACGCTTAAGTAGTGCTTCCATAATAGTCAATAAAAACGTTGCCGTCTTACCAGTACCCGTCTGTGCCTGCCCAATAGCATCTTGGTTTGCCAAAGTATGAGGCAGTATTTTTGCCTGAATAGGGGTCAATGCCGTAAACCCCAAGTCATTGATGGCACGTAACGTTGCAGCTGACAGTGGCAAGTCAGTAAAGGTCGTAAAATTACTCAAAAAAATGTCCTTTTAAATGAATGGCTACTTATTATTGATTATAAATAGGTGTTGAATAATCGGTTGTCTTACTGTGCAACAGGAACAATGATGAAAACGCCATTTGATCTGCACATCATTGACAAACATAGGAGCATAAAAAAAGTCAAACCCAATACCTTATTCTACCGAGTACATTGATTTTACTCAACACAGGTAAGATAAGCTGGGCTTGACTCAGTAGTATATCAGTAGTGTATACAGACAATATAGCGAAACCGCTGTAATGACTGAATAGATTACTCTCCTACTTTTCTGACTTCTTCAGCTTGAAGGCCTTTATCGCCTTCAACTACGCTAAACTCAACCTTTTCACCGTCTTTCAAAGAACGATAGCCATCACCTTGAATCGCACGGAAATGGACAAAAATGTCTTCTCCGCTGTCACGTTGAATGAAACCAAAGCCTTTTGAGTCATTAAACCACTTAACGATACCTTGCTCACGAGCTGACATAATATTGCTTCCTAAAAAAGTCCGCTTAGCCCCAAATTCCTTTGCAACATTGCATACAAACGGGATCTAAGATTATAAAATCAAAAACTTAAGAGTACTACTTTTACCATCATTATTTGCATAAAGCCGTCGTCTTAAAGAGTTGTTCTTATAACCAAAAACTCTCTTCTTCAAAAGCTCATCATAATGATAGTAACAAACTTGCAATAAATATTGCGTAAAAAATATCATAGCACGGGTTTTTAGCAACATAAAGACTTTTAATCTGTTTTTTATTCTTTATTTTATTTACGCCATAATTTTTTTATAACCTTATGAGCAAGCTGTTATCATAAAGAGACATACTATTAAATTACCTCTTTTTACTTTTTTATCATCGACATATTTCACAATGCATTATAATTTACCCCCACTGCGCAACTGTTATAGAGAACATTATGACAACCCCTTCTCAATCTGCATCAAGTACAGAAACCTCGGATCAACACATCACTAAACACCTTACCCACAAATTGCTGCTGATTAATGGCGTCAATTTGAATTTGCTGGGTAAGCGTGAGCCTGAGATTTATGGTCATACAACGCTTGTAGACATTGAGAAACGTTTGATAGCCCGCGCTGCTGAGCACGGTATTGAGTTGATTTGTATACAATCAAATCATGAAGGCCAGCTGGTTGATGAAATACAGCATTATGGATTACTGGCCAATGCAACCGAGCAAGTGGATGCGATGATTATTAATCCTGCCGCCTTTACTCATACCTCGGTGGCGCTACGCGATGCACTGCTGGCCACACAAAAACCCTTTATAGAAGTACATTTATCTAATGTTCATGCGCGCGAGCCTTTTCGCCATCATTCTTATTTGAGCGATGTCGCTGTTGGTGTTATCTGCGGCTTGGGACATTTAGGGTATCACATGGCATTAACGTATTGGCTTGATAATCTTTACTCTGTGGATATGAACGATATAGATACTCATAACTTCAATCGTAACGACTGATATCAGTAAAAGATTAGAGCTTGCATTAGATAACTTTTTTATCAGCACTGAACCGCCCCGAGATTGTCGGAGACTCAACTTTCTGAGAGAATACGACAATGAAAACACGAAACTATACCCCTGAAATGAAAGAGCGTGCGGTTCGCATGCTCATTGAAGCCAAAGACGAATATCCTTCCACATGGTCTGCAATTCAAGCCATTGCCCCTAAGATTGGCTGTACGCCTGAAACCTTGCGGTCATGGTATAAGAAGCACATCGATCAAACCATACCTGCTAATGTTCAAGCTCAAAGCCAAGCCGAGCGCATCAAAGCGCTTGAACGTGAGAACAGAGAATTAAAGCAAGCTAATGAGATTATAAGGAAAGCAGCTGCTTTTTTCGCCCAGGCGGAAATAGACCGCCCACCGAAGTGATGATCAAATTTATTGATGAGAATAAGTCAGAATATGGGACCCAAGCCATTTGTAGAGTCTTGCCGATTGCTCCATCAACCTATTACCGTGCTAAAGACTTGGAGAGCTGCCCTGACAAGCGCTCATTACGCAGTCAACATGACGACTTCTACATCAGTGAAATCAGGCGCATCTGGCAGGACAGCAAGTGCCGCTACGGTGCGCGTAAAGTCTGGCAGCAAATGAAGGCTGACGGCAGTCATGTGGCTCGTTGTACGGTAGAGCGGTTAATGAAGCAGCATAGCATGCAGGGGGTTTGGCGCGGTAAAGGTAAGATAACCACCAACAGCCGTGATGACCAGAAGCGCGCTGATGATTTGGTCAATCGCAACTTTAGCGCACGCCACCCTAACCAGCTGTGGGTGGCTGATTTTACCTATATCAAGACGACAAGCGGCTGGGTTTATACTGCTTTTATCATTGACGTGTTTGCTCGCGCTATCGTGGGCTGGAAGGTATCTAATCGTATGAACACCGATATGGTGATGGCAGCACTAAACCAAGCAATAGCAGATAGAAATAATCCAAAAGATGTGATTCATCATAGTGATCGCGGGGTTCAGTACTTGTCTATCCGCTATACAGACAAAATGACAGATTCTGGTGTGATCGCCTCTGTTGGTACAACGGGTGATTCATACGATAATGCGTTGGCTGAAACGGTTAACGGGCTGTATAAAACGGAGGTGATTGATTATTTAAAACAGCAGTGGCAAGGTGTGAATGATGTTGAATTAGCAACCCTTGAATGGGTGGACTGGTTTAATAAAAAAAGGCTGCATAGTGCGATTGGCTATGTGTCACCTTTTGAGTTTGAGAAGCGGTATTATGATAATCTTAATCTGTTAGGCATTGCTGCTTAACTTGAATAAACAGTCTCCGATATAGTCGGGGCGGTTCACACATTAGTTAAACAGCAATCATCTGGTTAAAGTATTAGAATTACGGCTGAGCAAACAATCCACTATATGGTGATATGAATGGCAAAATCGTCTGGAAAGCGCTTTATGAAACTCGCTGGTATGACAGCAAGTATTGCCGGTAAAGCAGCTAAAAACTCATTTAAGCATCTCTCAAGTGACGAAGAAAAACGCTTACAAGCGCGCTCAGAGCTAATGCAAGACGTGGGTATTCAGATAGCCGAAACCTTGGGAGAAATGAAAGGCGCAGTCATGAAGGTGGGACAAATTGCATCACAATATAAAGATGTGTTCCCCCCGGAAGTGGCTACTGCATTAGAAAAACTGCAAAAAGATGCACCGCCCATGCCTTATGCGCAAATACGCGTACAAGTAGAGCGGGAACTAAAAGCACCCATAAAAGAGCTGTTCAGCGAATTTGAAGAAGTGCCCTTTGCCGCTGCCTCTATTGGACAAGTGCATAAAGCCATTTTGCCATCTGGACAAAAAGTGGTGGTAAAAGTTCAGTATCCTGATGTGGATGAAAACTGCGATAGCGACCTAAAACAAGTCCGTATGGCATTGAAAATCGCTGGTGTGCTCAACATGAGCAAACAGCTACAAGAACAACTATTTAATGAAATTCGCCAAAGCTTGCATGACGAGTTGGACTATATTAAAGAAGCCCATAATTTACGAGTGTTTGGGGCTTTTCATGCAGATGATGAAGGACTTATCATCCCTAAAGTTATTACCAGTCACTCATCCAAGCGCATTTTGACTTTGACTGAAGAGATGGGCGAAACTCTGACAATTGCTGCAACTTGGAATAATGACATTAAACAAAAGATAGCTGAGCGATTGTTCCACTTTACCGCAGGGCAACTATTTGGGTTGTATCGTATGCATTGTGACCCACACCCAGGTAACTTTGCTTTTCGAGAAGATGGCAGCGTCGTGGCTTATGATTTTGGTGGGATTCGTAGCTATAGTGATAGCGAAGTTCAACTGTTTCGTCGATTCGCCAAACATGCCATCAAAGGTGATGTAACGGCACTTGAGCAGGATTTAATAGCCTTAGATATCCGCCGTGATGATGATAAAAACATACCGGGAGAATTCTATGAAAAATGGTTATCCATTGGTCTAAAACCTTTGTCTATTAAGCCTTATCATGAGGGCGATTTTGATTTTGGTAGCAGCCAGATACATCACGAAGCCATTGCGCAAATGCGTACCTCTTTAAAATACTTTGGACAATTTCAACCTTCTGCAACCACCATGATGCTAGATCGCACCATATCAGGACAGTATTGGAACTTAGTTAATCTAGGGGTTAAGATTGACCTGTCGCCATTCGTTGATGAGTATATTGACGTATAAACGATAATTGCGCCTTTAAACGTTAGACGAATATTATTGCCACTATCTAGACATGTAATGCATGACCACAGCGATCACAAAACTCTGCCCCTATAGCATGCCCAAACTTACCACAGTTTGGACAAGTAACTGGATCGAGCTGCGGACGCATGTTACGCGTCAACTCTGAGGTAAAGATACCGGTTGGTACCGCAATGACAGCGTAACCTGTAATCATGACCATCGTTGCAATGGCCTGACCAAGTGGCGTTTTCGGTGAAATATCACCATATCCCACTGTGGTTAACGTCACAACTGCCCAATAAATAGAGATTGGAATACTTGTAAAGCCGTTTTCTGGTCCTTCTACCACGTACACGATAGAACCATATATAGTCACCAAGAGAACAAGCGATAAGAAAAATACCGTTATCTTTTGCTGACTGGTTCTTAGTGCTGAAGCCAAAAAACCTGCTTGCTGCATATAAGCTTTGAGTTTGAGGACTCGAAACACGCGTAAAAGACGCAAAATACGTATGACGATAAGATACTGCACGCCACCAAAGACAAGGCTCAAATAACTGGGTAAAATGGACAGTAAATCTACAACGCCAAAAAAACTAAATACGTATCGAAAGCGATTGGGTGCCGAAAACAGCCTTAATATATATTCAATCGTGAACAAAATAGTAAAAAACCATTCTGCATAAAAAAATATCGTCCCATATTGCAAACGTACAAACAACACACTGTCTAACATGACCACGCCCACACTGGCCAAAATTGCAATGAGCAACACAATATCGAAAAGCTTGCCCAAGCGGGTATCCGTACCTTCAATAATGATATGAATGCGATTACGTAAGTGTGTGATGGCTTCAGCAGTTGGTTGTTTCATAGAATCCGTACGTCGTAAAATCAATGGCTTGATAATAAGCAATGACTTAAAATATGATGAATAAGGCCAAGTTAGTTAAAATACACGAAACTGGTTTATAATATTACTGACTTATCGCCGTTAATATAGTTTATAAGTTGCCACAGTGTAGCAAAAAAGCACTTCTAACAACATACAAATCGTTAACACATAGGTAGCTCTATTACGTTAAATACACGGATATTCCGAGTAGGAAACGCGCGTTTGAGTATTTATAAGTGTTATTAATCGGTTTTTTAAGCATAAAAAATAATACGCAAAAATTAAGGATGTTATATGGCAGGCCATTCAAAATGGGCAAATATCAAACACCGTAAAGCCCGTCAGGATGCGGTAAAAGGTAAAATATTTACCAAAATTATTCGTGAAATTGTTTCTGCTGCCAAGCAAGGTGATCCTGATCCGGATAAGAACCCACGCTTGCGTGCTGTCATCGAAAAAGCATTGTCAGTCAATATGACCCGAGACACCATCAATCGCGCTGTCGATCGTGGTACTGGTGGCGGTGATAACGAAAACATGGAAGAAGTCAGCTATGAGGGTTATGGGGTTGGCGGTGTGGCAGTATTGGTTGAGACTATGACTGACAATCTTAATCGTACCGTTAGCGAAGTACGTCATGCATTTACAAAAAATGATGGTAATTTGGGCACATCAGGATCAGTGGCTTACCTATTTACCAAACGTGGTGAAATCAGTTTTAATGATACCAACTTAGAAGAAGACGTCATGCTGGTTGCACTAGAGGCTGGCGCGCTCGATATCGAAAATGATGGCGAAACATTGATGGTCATCACTGAATGGGAAAGTTTTGGTCAAGTTCAAGACGCGCTTAATGCTGCTGGTCTTGTCTCTGACAATGCAGAAGTGACTATGTCACCCTCAACCACAGCTGAAATAGACAATGTGGAAGATGCCGAAAAAATCCTAAAAATGATCGATATGTTAGAAGATGCTGATGATGTGCAAGAAGTTTATACTAACGTTAACTTCTCTGCTGATGTAATGGCACAGCTTGAGCAATAAGTTTATTCAATCATTGGTTGTTACTCACAAAAGAGGCCAAACGCCATAAACGTTCGGCCTCTTTGTATTTTACGACTGATAGCTGTTGGTGATAACTCAACTCAAACTAGACTTTGCAGGTAATTCCTTCTAGCGCTAATAAGTACTCTTTCTTATCCAGTCCACCTGTATAACCACCAAGTTTACCATCACTGCTGATGACTCGATGACAGGGAATAATCACGCTGAAGGGATTTTTACCATTGGCTTGCGCTACTGCACGAAAGCCTTTGGGATTATCTACACGCTGAGCAAGAGTGGCATAACTAATAGTCTCGCCATATCCAATCTCTTGCAGTGCACCCCAAACTCGCTGCTGAAATGCTGTACCCGAACTGGTATCAATTGGCAAGTCAAAGTCACTACGCTGTCCTTGCATATAATGCTGTATCTGAGCAATGCTTGCCAGCAATACCTCTTGTTCTTTGTCATTGGACTCTAACTGATCAGCAGCGATAAATGTCACCTCATCGACATCAAATTTATAATGCTTTGATAAAGCTTTGAGTTTGATTTTATCTTGCCAGTGCTCATCAAGCGCAAGCCAATTACACCAAATCAGCTTTGCCGTATTGTTGATGACATGGCTTGCCAGCAACAAAGCAGCCTTAGGTGATGAGCTATTATCGTGAACGATATCGGTTAATACAACGCTAGTAACGATCATATACTGACTCCTTTCCTATTATTTGGTTGCTGGCAGTTTCGCTAATTACTCTTTATCGTCTGTTTCAAACAATGCAGCGACGAACTGTTTTGGACTAAAGGCACGTAAATCATCAATCGATTCGCCCACTCCAATATAACGAATAGGTACATCGGTCGTCTCAGCAATATTGAAGACCACCCCACCTTTAGCCGTACCATCTAGTTTGGTGATGGTAATACCCGTCAATGGTACCGCTTTATTAAACAATTCAACTTGGTTAATTGCATTTTGACCTGTGCCAGCATCAAGAACAATCATACCTTCGTGCGGTGCGCTTGGATCCGCTTTACGCATGACTCGTACCACTTTCTCCAGCTCAGCCATCAGATGCGTTTTGTTTTGCAGACGTCCTGCCGTGTCTGCGATTAGCACATCGATATTCTTTGCTTTAGCAGACTGCATGGCATCAAAGATAACAGAAGCACTATCAGAACCATGACCTTGCGCTACAACTGGGATGTTGTTGCGCTCACCCCAAATCTGTAGCTGCTCGGTGGCCGCCGCGCGGAATGTATCACCTGCCGCCAGCATGACTGATTTGCCTTCACCTTGTAAACGCTTGGCAAGCTTGCCGATAGTCGTGGTTTTCCCCACCCCATTGACCCCCACCATCAAGATAACAAATGGTTTTTTGCTGATATCAATCACGAGCGGCTCAACTTTGGGGGTTAAGATATCAACCAACTCACTTTGTAATGCTTTATACAATGAATGGGCATAGATCAGATCGCCACGGGCCGTCTGCTCAGTTAAGCTTTTAATAATGCGATTGGTGGCATTGACACCAATATCGGCAACCAACAACTGATCTTCAACTTCTTCTAAAAGCTCATCATCGATCTCTTTACCACCGATAAGAATACTGACCATACCTTCAGCCAAATTCTTACGTGACTTACTAAGCCCCGTTTTCATACGATTAAACCAGCTGTCTGATTTTTTATTTTCTTGAGTCTCTTGTGATTCTACAGCAGGGTTTTCTAGTTCTGGCGCTTTTGGTGGGTTGTCCATAGGCGCAACGCTTGGCGTATCCCCTAACTGCTCTTGTAACGGCATGGCTGGGATAGAAGGCATAGCATTAACATTAGCGTTTACTGCTACATTTGTTTCTTGAGTATCTGACTTGGTATCTGAAAAACTTTCAAATGTATTGTAGGGTGCACTCTGTCCTTCTGTTATACCAACGGGAGTACCCAAAGCGATACTATTAGATTCATCCGTATTGACGATACCTTGATCGCTTGTATCATTTACTTGTTGTTCTGGTATGCTTTTATTATTGGGCGTTTTGGTTGCGACGGTATCTTCAGTCTCATCAATAATGGGGACAGATTGCGTCGGCAGACTGGGTAAGGTAATATCATCGTCATCTAAGTCATCAAGATTGCCGTCAAGATTGATGACAACACGATTGCTATTATTTGGATTGTTCATAAGCTTGCCCTAAAAGTTATCACTATCAATTATTCGTTTATTTTAAGTAGATTTATATATCGTCATAAGCGTACTGCCTTATGACAGACAATTTTTAGTCTAGTTTAGCATAGTTCGAGTGGTGCTCAGACCTTACCATCGTAGACTATCATCAAAATTTACAAGTTTAAAAGACCAACGGATGATTTGAGAAAGTTTCGCTTAAGATTCGGACACAAAAATCCGACCTGTTGTCAGCCGAACTTCGCCTACTCTAACAAGCTTTACTTCATCATTTTCTTGTCACTTTATACTTAATTTATAGGAATTACCTATGACATCATTATCCACTCTTTGTAAAAAACAAAGCAAAAAAACAGCGGCCATTAGCGCCACCTTATTATTCGCGACATTTGCTCTATCAGCTGTTTCAGGTTGTACGACCACGCAAGAGTTTAAACCGACGGCTAGCGTAATGGTTGGGGCACACAAATCATTATAAAACCGCTTATGGTTATATTTGGATGTGGTGCATCCATCCCTTCCTCTACAACTTGTCATTTATATAAGTAGAACATACCATGTCATCGTCTTTACCTTTATCTACTCTTTCGCTGCGTATCGCCTGTGCGTTGGCCATAACCGCTACGCTTGCTGCTTGCCAAACCACTACTATTGGCTCTAGTTTATCTTCTACTGACAACAATCAAGCCACTCAAGCTGTTTCAAATAAAAATACCTTGAGCCAGAACCCTTTAGGTCAAAACACAGCAGCTCAAGATAAAAACTCGCAAGCAGATATATCATCTGAGCTGACCATGAATACGTCAGGTCGACATGACTATCAGTTAGAAAATGGCCTAAAAGTAGTGGTAAAAGAAGATCATCGCGCACCAGTGGTTATGACACAGATTTGGTATCGGGTTGGTTCAACGGATGAGCCAGCTGATAAAGGCGGTATTTCTCATTTGCTTGAACATATGATGTTTAAAGGCACGTCTAATGTTTCAAGTGATGATTATGAGCGTTTGATTGCCAAATTCGGCGGCGTCAACAATGCCTTTACCAGCTATGACTATACCGGCTACTACGAATTGTTTCCTGCCAATCGCTTCCCTTTAGCGTTAGAGCTTGAAGCAGATCGCATGAAAAACTTAATGTTTAATGATGACGCTTTTGCTAAAGAGCATCAAGTTGTCATGGAAGAGCGTCGTCAGCGCACCGATGATAACCCATTGGCTAAAGCCTACGAATCTTTCCGTTTGCTAGCCTTACCTAACAGTCCTAAAGGCGAGTCTATCATTGGGCCTATGAATGAGCTGGAATCAATCAAGCTCTCAGACGTAAAAGACTGGTACAAAACATGGTATGCCCCAAACAATGCCACCTTAGTCATTGTGGGTGACGTGGAGCCAACAGAGGTATTGGCGCAAGTCAAACGTTACTTTGGTGAGTTGTCTCCAAGCGAGCTGCCAAACCGCCCTGCTGTCAATCAAAAAGGTTTTCGTGGTTATCAGCAAGTTGATTCTGAGCAAGCCGTACAAGTTCCAGTGCTACTGATGGGTTACAACGTACCAAGTCTAGTAACAGCAGGCGCCAGCAATGAAAACCAAGCTTACGCACTGTCACTGGCTCAGGATGTATTAGATGGCGGTTTGTCTGCACGGTTGGAGAGTCGATTGATACGTGAGAAAGGCCTTTTGACGACAGTAGGTACGTCTTACGACTTACTGGATCGCGGCGATGGTCTATTTTTGATTCAGGCAACACCACGTGAAGGTGTCAGTCTCGATCAAGCGCAACAAGCCATTATCGCTGAAATAGAAAAACTAAAGACCGATCCCATCAATGCAGATGAAATCAGTCGTGCCAAAACCAATACAGTAACAGGTCTTGTCTACGCTCAAGATAGTATGGAGGGTCAAGCACGTATGATTGGTTCACTACAGTCTATTGGTCTTGATGACAGACTGCTTGCCGAACTACCAACCAAACTCGATAAAGTAACGATTGCTGATATCCAAACAGCAAGTAAAAAGTATTTGGTAAAGGATAACTTAACGGTGATGCATATCATACCGCCCACTGACAACGCCGCTAAAAAAGACAAATAGTGACAACGTATGACTCCTTTATCCAATCAAAAAGCCCACTAAAAAGGCTTCATTAATAAGAAGAAAACCATGACTCAACCCAGTGATTTATATCAAATCAGAAAAAAGTCGTTGAATAACGCATACTCCTCAACGCCGGCAGCCACGTCTACGCTCAAGAAGTTGTCCAGTCTGAGCGTTGGCGTACTCTTAGGTCTTGCAACGTTGACCGTGACCGCACAAGCAGACACAGCGGGGGTTGAAGAGCCTCGTGGATCAGCTACATTGGTTGATACCAACGCGCCAATTGCTGCCTTATCAACATTGACGAGCATTGACGATGCCAAGCCATTAAAGGTTACCGCACCCACGATTCAACAGTTTAAAACGAAAGCTGGCGTGCCCGTACTCTTTGTACAAACAACGACCCTACCAATTGTCGACATCGATTTGCGTTTTAACGCTGGTAGCGCCCGTGATGCCAGCATACGTAAGGACGGTTTTGGCATTGCCAATATGACTGCGACGATGTTGACACAAGGCACAAAAAAGCTCAACGAAGATGAATTTACCCGAGCAGGTGAAACGTTGGGGATTAATCTAAACAGTAGTGCTTATAAGGATATGTTTATCGTCTCGCTGCGTAGCTTATCTGATGATAAACATTTATTACCTGGCATCGATTTGATGACCCAAATGCTCAACGACCCTGCTTTTGACGATCAAACATTAGCACGCAACAAAGCACGACTTTTGGTCGGCTTGCAGCAGCAAAAGCAAGACCCAAACAGTTTGGCAAGTGACGCTTTTAACCAAGCCTTATATGGCGATCATCCTTATGCCCATCCATCAGCTGGCACTTTAGACACTGTGCCTAATATTGACCGACAACAATTGATTGACTTCAAAAACCGTTATTTGGTTGCTGCCAATGCTTCTATTGCGATGACAGGTAATCTGACCTTGGAACAAGCGAAAAAGCTGGCAGAAGGTATTACTGCTGGATTACCCGCTGGTCAATCCGCAGCGACCTTACCTGAACCAAAACTGCTCAATCAAACAAAACACATTCATATTCCGTTTCCAAGTACTCAAACCACCATATTGATGGGTCAATTGGGCAGTAAACGCGCAATCAATCCAAAGGATCAGCAACAACAAACCAATTTTGCTGTGGGTAATGAAGTGCTAGCTGGTAGCAGTTTTAATGCGCGATTGATGACTGAAGTTAGGCAAAATCTTGGTTATACCTATGGAATCACAGGCTCAATGAATCCGATGTTGGCCAAAGGCCCTTATCAGATTGGTTTTTCAACCCGAAATGATAAAGCGCGTGATGCTATTGATGCCAGCTTAGCGGTCATCAATGACACTTTGGATAAAGGCATTACCAATAGCGAGATGCGTCTTACAACAGACAATCTTAAAAACAGCTTTCCGATGGGTTTTGCCAGCAATGCAGGCATTAATAACTTGCTCGGTATGATGAATTTTTATCAATTACCCAGTGACTATTTAAGTAATTATATCAATCGTATTGATCAAGTGAAGCTGGCCGGCGTTAATCAAGCGATGCGCGACACACTAAAGCCTGAAGACTTCTTAATTGTCACCGTTGGACAAGACGATCCTTGGAAGGACAAAAAGGCTAAAAAACCATAATCACAAAACCTGCTGCAAAAGACATGTAAATAAGGGGGAATGCTTTATGCATTGCCCCTTATTCACTATAAATGCCACTAATATTTATATTTAATCCAATCTAAAATCTAACAATCAATCAGAAACCGTTACCGCCACATCATACATAAGATTTTTAGGTTTATAAGTTGCCCCGTTGTATGCCAACCGAATCACATGTTTGTCATAAGAATCGACTTTATAGTCGCCATTGGCAAAATTATGCATCATAGGTACTACCAATAGCGCTTCGATTTGACTGTTATTGACTTTGACTGAGATGCTCTGACCGCTACGTGGATACAAAAAATAATCGCAATAGTTGTCTATCATAACTTCTTCAGTACGTTCAATGACCTGACTGCCCACTTCTTCTTGTATCAGTTTTGGACAAAGATCGGTACGTTCAGCAGCCAATCTGGCGTAAGAGTTTCTGATACTCTCTTCAACCTCTTCCGCATTTTGTGCCTTTCTATCAAGCTTGGCAGACTTATCTCCCGTCAATGATTGGTCCTCAGGAGAAGTCTCTGGACTACAAGCACTCACAAATACCAAGAATAGAAAAATCAGACCAAACACAGCCACGGCTATATTGTTTGGTCGTAGAAAAGTCCTTTTTGGTTTACCAGAATCATCATCTTTGGGTATTATTGAATACCGTTTTTTCATAAATCCTGCTCATAATAAGTGCTGTTTTTTACTTTATAAATCAAAGAATATAAAGTGAATAAAACCTACTATTAAAGCACAATTTATGAGCGTTAGAAAATTTATGATGACTTAGCCGTCTATCTTTTAAACTTACGATATTTAACTTTCCACACCGATTTTATCAACATGATTGTACTTTCTATCGCTCTATAAAATATTCATTTGATGGTTGAATGCGTTATAAATCGAATCAGTTAATAGCGGCAAGAAGAGCTACTACTAGCATGGTTAAAGCCCCATTTGCGATAGCCATCCGTATCTAAATGAATGGCGCCCGTGGCATACAATCCCAAACCAAAATTATGCTCCTTTCCTTGGTATTGCCAAAACTGACACAACCCATCTTGCATGGTGCTGCGTTGCCACAAATTATCTTCGTACTCTGGTACCCAAATATCCATAGCGCTGCCATTCATGTGCTTACTACTATCTGCACCACCTGCACAATTATTTAAGCCAGGACTACGATATACTGAGCGTATCTCACTGGTGGCTGGAATAATGCCTTGGTTTTTGAGTTCAGTATACAAACGCAAAGTCGGTACTATATTTGCCCATAATTCTTGCGGTGGTAACTGATAAGGCTCATAACCACATTTGTCCCAGCTACGAGCTGTAGTAAGCAATTGAGACAAAGGTGGTACATTTCGTGCCCCTACTCTTGTAGTCAGATATCGATGATACTCTGCGACTTGCTGAGCACGATAGCTATTGCTGTTTAGCCACGCATTAAAACCTATATTGCTAGAGTCACTATTGTTGCTGTTGTAAGTATTATTTGCGGTACTGTATTTATTATAAGTGGTGCTATATACAGGCGTACGGCGATTGATATTCACCTGTTTATTCTCTTGAATCGATATGCTTGCATTGGGAGTAAAATCACGCTGTTTTTGAGCGATTAATCCTTGCATACTATCACCAGTATTTGCACCGCTTAGTATTGTCACACCAGGACTGTGATTTGAAGCGTTTGTAGAAGAGCTGATATAAGCATTACCATTATCGGCACTATTACCATGACGTATTTGAATACGGCGCTCACTGCTGTCACTCAACAAAGCTGCATGAGCAGAGAGGCTACTGGCACAAATAAATAGTACAACAAGCGGTTTTTGAATCTGTTTGTAAGCAGAATTTTTTGTGTTGGTCATTGCAAGAAACTACCAATAAAAAGGTTTTATCGATACTATCAAATTTTTGATAAGCAGGCTAAACTATCGTCTCTAATTATAGAGGTGATATTCGTAATTAACACTTATCCTCACAGTTTTTATAATTACGTGATTTTGGTACTTGCGCGTTACCTTATTGTTGACATCCAATTAGAATAGACACAGTATCGTCACATTTTAAGCCTTCTTTTTAAGCAAAAACTTCCTCCTACATCAATTGCTAGTCACTCTTTGCCTATGTCTTCTAACCTGCAGTATCGTTTTTCACGTCAAAGCCATCACTTAGGTCAAGGTCATGCACCGACACTATGGCAACGTATACATATAGATCCTTGGTTGACTCTTCTCTTGTTAACGGTTTGCTGTATTGGTCTGACGATTTTATACAGTGCTTCTGGTCAGGAAGTGAATATGGTCCTACGCCAAATGGTCAGCTATGGAGTGGCTTTTTCGGTTATGTTTACCATGGCGCAGATACCACCCAGTATCTATCGCACCTTCACGCCTATCTTTTATGTGCTTGGCCTAGTGCTGTTAATTTTGGTCGATATCATCGGCGAAGTACGTATGGGTGCCCAGCGCTGGATTAATTTACCCGGATTTGGCAGTGTACAACCATCTGAATTTATGAAACTGGGTATGCCAATGATGTGTGCTTGGTTTTTATCCAAACGTGACCTGCCACCTTCTTTTTCGAGTATTGCGATTACCTTAACTTTAATCGTTGTTCCCGTGTTACTGATTGCTAAAGAACCTGATCTTGGTACGTCGCTGTTAGTAGCAGGTAGTGGCATATTTGTACTGTTTTTAGCGGGGTTATCTTGGCGATTGATTTCAGCCGCTGCCATCTTAGCTGTACCTTTTATTGCTTTTGCATGGAATTTTTTATTACATGACTATCAGCGTACACGTGTATTGACCCTACTTAATCCAGAAGCCGATGTACAAGGAGCTGGCTGGAATATCATTCAGTCAAAAACAGCTATCGGCGCAGGTGGTCTGACAGGTAAAGGCTATTTGGAAGGCACACAATCTCATTTGCACTTTTTACCAGAAGGACATACTGACTTTATCATCGCCGCTTTTTCCGAGGAGTTTGGTCTGTTAGGCGTCATGCTCTTGATGTTTATTTATTCTTGTTTGCTTATGCGCGCTTTGTATATTGCATTTACACATCCTGACGTCTATAGCAGATTATTAGCAGGCGCTATTGCTATGTCTTTCTTTGTTTATGTATTCGTTAATGTTGGGATGGTCAGCGGTCTCTTACCTGTCGTGGGTGTACCTTTACCTTTCATTAGCTATGGCGGTACAGCTATCGTCACCCTGATGGCTGGGTTCGGACTGCTGATGTCTATTCACACTCACAAAAGCAACTAGCCTTAATACTACCAAACTATATATGAATCAATGGTTTGCTGTCACTTTCATCCTATTGTGCCCTTGAAATGTGTCAGTAAACCCACCACATAAGCCTTCTCGCTATAATCAATATAGTGCAAAGTAATTATTCAATCGTTATTAGATACGTAGGCGTGGCGATTTATACCCTTTCAACTGGCACTCCTATTCTATCTTTCTTGCTAACGCCCGTTTTATCTTAGTTTAAACAAAGAGATGTTGTAATCGCTTTGTGCAGATAAACGCCCTATTCATCTGTTGCTGATCTTACTAACCCAAAAATGTAATTAGTCATATTGGTAGTGATGTACATCCTTAAACTAGCTCAAATACAGTCAGACGTTCTGATTTTATAGCAGTAGTTACAAAAAATTTATTATTGTTTACTATGAATTTAGTGCTTTTATTATGTACTTTATAAGGATTTCTTCACAATTAGGCAGTTTGACACTCAAGTTCGAAAGAACTTAATCCTTGTTTTTTACAAATAATTGCGTTAACCTCGTTTTATTGCAGCTTGATACATAACCCGTACAGAGCTGCTAATAAACTTTGCATTTAATTATAGTTTGGTTATAGCCCTTACGTATAGTTAGCAGCTTATAGATTTATGAATTTCAAATACACTACTTAATTAACGTTTTAATAACAAAGTAATACGTAATACCTTGTAAAAAAACATATTAATTTAGCAAAGAAAGAAATTTTGTAAATTTGGCATATAGTGGTATTAGCACCCAGATTCTTATTGTAAATTATGGGCTTACCCGTATTACTAACTATCATTTGAGCGTTTTATAAGTATTATCGGTTATGTTGCCGTTATCCACTTATTATAATGAAATGAAAATTACCATATATTAAGACCTATAAAAGCCGCAATTTGACATCAACGATTATATGAACAGCCGGTTGATGGTAAGGCTTTAGAGCTTGTGTGAGTATTAGATTGGTCTATTACTTGTGCACTCAATCTAACAATGATTAGAGCTAGGTTTTGATGTATAAGTTATAGAGGTATCTATGAACAAGCGTTTATCTGGTCTACTTACTATGTCAGCTGTTTTATTTGCTGGCTCTGCAGTCGCTACCAATGCAAATGCGGTAGAAACAAAAACCTCTCTTGCGATGATTTCACAAGATAACGCCTCCCACATTGATCGTGTACTTGGTGAGCTTAGCCGTCAACATGATGGTGCATCAAGTTTGGTTAAATCAGCGCGTCAACCCACTTCACTAGCACTCAACAGCTCTCTATTAGCAAGCGATACTACGCTGGCCAGTAATGATGAAGATGTATTAGAACGTCTTACCGCGGTAGCTTCTAACTCAGTGAGTAAATTTAAGCAAACTGGCTTGGCGTCTTGGTACGGTCGTAAGTTCCATGGGCGTAAAACAGCCAGTGGCGAAACCTTTGATATGAATGCTTTGACAGCGGCTCATCGCTCATTGCCACTTAACTGTTACGTTAAAGTGACCAATAAGACAAACGGCAAAAGCGTCGTGGTAAAAGTCAATGATCGTGGTCCATTTCACGGTAACCGTGTAATGGATTTATCTTATGGTGCTGCTAAACGTCTAGGTATCACGAGCAAAGGTGTTGGTAACGTTGCTATCGAGCGTGTTTCAGGTCCATAGTTTATCGTTTCAGGTTCATGGTTATAAACCAGAGCAAAAAAACAGCGCCTAACTTCATTGGTAGTTAGGCGCTCTTTTTATGACTGATGCTTATCATAAAATAAGTATAGTCGACTCTACATAAAACAGATACATGGTATGGTAATGCTGGATATGCCAACGCTGAACTGGTATAAATTTTTCTTGCTTGCTGTGGCTTCGTAGATAGAGGCTGCCAAACTTCTCTTTTAAAGATAAGATCCAGTCACGCTATATTATTTTTATATTGAACTCACTATGAATGAGCTTACAACTCAAAGGCACTTTCAATCGCATCATCCAGACGCTCTACAGCAATTACATTAATACCTTTAAATTGTGGAGCATCCTTGGCAGGTGCATTGGCCTTCGGAATAATGGCGTGTTTAAAACCATGTTTCATGGCTTCTTTTAAACGCTCTTGTCCGTTGGGCACTGGGCGAATCTCTCCAGATAACCCCACCTCACCAAATACCGCCAACGAAGATGGCAATGCCCTCTCTTTGATACTGGAAGCACAAGCCAACAACACCGCCAAATCTGATCCTGTCTCGATCACTTTGACCCCACCAACCACGTTAACATATACGTCTTGTCCGCTAGTATGAATCCCGCCATGACGGTGCATGACTGCCAATAGCATAGACAAGCGCTGAAAATCTAAGCCTAGAGCCATACGTCTCGGTTGTCCTTGCGAATCATCGACCAATGCCTGCACCTCAACCAGCAACGGTCTTGTGCCTTCACGACTCACCATAACCACAGAGCCTGCGACAGGTTTATCATAGCGGCTTAAAAATATTGCCGATGGATTGGCAACTTCTTTGAGCCCCATGTCAGTCATACCGAAGATACCTAGCTCATTGACTGCACCAAAACGGTTTTTGACCGCCCGAATCATTCGAAAGCGTGAATCAGACTGACCTTCAAAGTACAATACCGTATCAACCATATGCTCAAGTACGCGTGGCCCTGCTAGCGTACCCTCTTTAGTCACATGACCTACTAAAAATAGCGCTGTACCAGTTTGCTTAGCATAGCGTGTCAAAATCGCAGCCGACTCTCGAATTTGGCTGACGCCTCCTGGTGCTGAATTGATCGCGTCAGTATAGATAGTCTGAATAGAGTCAATAATAGCGATGGCAGGCTGTTCTTGTGTCAGTGCGGCGCAAATGGTTTCAACATTGGTTTCAGCCAATACTCGTAATCTGTCAGCAGGCAAATCTAAACGCTTAGCCCGCATAGCAACCTGCGCTAGTGATTCTTCACCAGTGACATATAACGCACTACCTGCCAGTGAATCGACACGCGCCATATTGGTCGCTGTCTGTAACAAGATTGTTGACTTACCAATACCAGGGTCGCCCCCGATCAATACGACGGAACCTGCAACCAGACCGCCACCAAGCACACGATCAAACTCGCTGATACCTGTTGGCAAGCGAGTATCTAACGTGACACTGACCGCATTGAGAGGCATAACGGCACTATGAGTACCAGAGTAATTTCCAGCTGGCGCGCTAGTGCCACGAGGCGTAGCACGGCTAGCATTAGGTTTAGTCGTATTTTTATTATGATGTGGCATACTGACATTTGGCGCTTCAACCAGACTGTTCCATTCACCGCAGTCAGTGCACTGTCCAGCCCACTTTCCAAAATGCGCTCCGCAATGTTGACAGACATAACTACTTTTACTTTTTGCCATAACAGATCAGCCTTATTCAGAAGATCAATCGAGAATAATAAATAGAATAACGTGACGCTTCAATGAAGCGTTTATTTAAGAATAGTTTTTAAGGGAAGCCTATAGTCGAAGTAACTGGCTTAGTTTTATAGAAGAGGCAATACAAGATATAAGAAAAATTTAAATATAAGAAAGAAGATTAATGACCGCTGGCTCAAAATTTTACTTTAAAATTTTGATACCAGCATTAAACGTAGATACAAGCTGTGATATGTTTTGATGTATTCAACTATACTTGAAAATCTTTACCCAAATAAACCGACTTCACCAGCTCATTGTCTAACACTTCATCAGAAGTACCTTCAGCAATAATCGCACCTTCTGACACAATATAAGCCTTCTCACAAATAGCCAAAGTATCACGGACATTATGGTCGGTAATGAGTACACCAATACCCCGATTCTTTAGGGTTAAAATAACGTCTTTGATATCACCAACAGAGATAGGATCAACCCCTGCAAAAGGCTCATCTAATAAGATAAATTTTGGATTGGCAGCTAAAGCACGCGCAATCTCGCAGCGACGACGCTCACCACCCGAAACACTCATACCTAACGATTTACGTACATGCTCTAGATGGAACTCACCAATCAATTTTTCAAGTTCTTGGCGCTGCTGACTTACATTTAACTCCTTGCGAGTTTGCAAAATAGCCAAAATGTTGTCTTCAATAGATAATTTACGAAAAATAGAGGCTTCTTGTGGCAAATAGCCAATACCAGCGCGCGCACGCTCATGCATCGCATACTTAGACAAGTCCATTTTTCCTAAGGTGACACGTCCTTTATCCATATTCACCAGACCCACTACCATATAGAAGCTGGTGGTCTTACCTGCGCCATTTGGGCCTAGTAGCCCAACGACTTGGCCTTGCTCAACAGAAAAAGAAACGTCTTTAACCACCCAACGTTTGCCATAGCGTTTACCCAAATTCTGCATGGTTAATCGCGCAGCAGGTGCTGCATTACTATCAGTTATCAAAGAATCTGTATTTTTATTATCACTCATAACTTACTCATACTGTGGCGAAATACAAGCACCGCTAGAGGCATACGGACTTGTTTATGTATCGATAGATTAACTACCCGGTTTTTTATTAGCGTACACCACTTTGACTGTTATTGCCGCTTGGCGGGAAGACAAGCTCTACTCGCTGATTACCGCCTGCAGTCGCTTCAACGTCGCCAGCTTTTAGGCTATAGCGAATAACGTTACCTGCAAAACTTGCTCCGTTTTGAACCAGCTTTGCATTCCCTGTCAATGTAATGATACCTGTGACCGCATTATAATCAATTTTATTGGCTTGACCTTTTGCTAGGCCTTTCTCCTGCGTGACAACTTGCTGCATTGTCGCTGGACGTCCAGTTGCTACAGCAGAATTTATACTGCGCTGTTGAGACAGATTGACGGTGATATTATCAGCCGTCATCTTAAATGTACCCTGAGTGATGATAACACTACCAGAGTAACTCGTAACGCCTGTACGCTCACTATAAGTTGCTTTATCAGCCAACAGTTTGATTTCTTGATTGGCATCTGATGGTAGTGCATGACTATAAAGCGGTAGCGCTAAGAGCATAACCACTGGCAACGCTTGCAATCGACGCGAGCGATATGTGGCTGAATAAGAACGTATCAATGATGAGCGCAAAGTAGGCAAAAATTTAGATTTCATAAAAATCACTCGTTTTATAAGGGGGTAGTAGGATTTGCAAACTTCATGCGAACTACTGTTTTGTCATAAGTTTTTAGTATAAACGCAGCTTAGATTAGAATAGTGCTTTATCTTGGCGATCAGAAGGCGTAAAAGCAACAGCAACTTGACCGAACTCATACTCGCCTGTTTCAAGATTTGCTGTCATACTTGATGCTTCAAATCGATTCATACCTTGTTCAATCTTAACAGGCTCTTCACTATATACTTTTCCGGATTTAGTGTTCCCTTTAAGGGTGTTACCAGTTACCTTTATCGGTTCAATGTCAGACCCACCTTTGTTGCCTTCACTGACTAAGGTAAACCCCCCCGATAAATTAAGATCGCCTGTCTGCTGACTGATTGCCGCACTACCCGCTTCAATACGATAGCGTTGCTCTGGCGACGGCTCCCAGTTCATAGTGATACCTGACATCTCATCTAGATTGGTCTGTGGATTGTGCGTTAATGATTCAGCTGTAAGCTCGTATTCCGTTTCGCCTTTCTCATTGGTCTGCACGGCCTTGATCTCTGTTGCTTCATAATCAACATCAGACGTTTCCATACTGACAGGCGGCGATACTTCACCTTGCTGCTGAAAAAACCAGCCTGCAATACCAGCCACAATCAATGCAAGAATTATTAAAACACGAGTATTCACGACAAGTCATCCTGAGTTTTTGCTTCATCAAGCGTATAGTGTGCGATAAAGTCTTGATAGTGACCATGACCTTTTAAAATCAAGTCACATATTTCTCGTACAGCACCTGTACCACCTGCACGAGTCGTCACCATATCGCTACGATTAATGACTTCTGCATGCGCATTCGGGACGGTGGCAGCAAATCCTACGGTTTGCATCGCTTTGATATCTGGCAAATCATCGCCCATATAAGCACAGTCGGCAGCAGTGATGCAGAGTGCAGGATCAATAGTGGACAACAGCTCATTTAACGCAATAAGCTTATCATCACGGCCTTGCACCACATAATTGACACCCATTTCCGCAGCGCGCTTATCAACCATAGCACTACTACGACCCGTAATGATGGCTGTCAAAATACCATAACGCGCTAAAGACTTAACACCGACGCCATCTTGAACAGAGAATGCTTTGGTCTCGATACCATTGGCATCATAAATGATTTGACCGTTTGACAAAATACCGTCGACGTCCATCACTAACAGCTTCACTTGTCTCGCTTTTTTGATTAAGTCTTGCATTTGTTATCTCTTATTAAAGGCCATTTTTTAATATAGTCGTCACTTCACACCAGCTTGCAGCAAGTCATGTACAGTAATAATCGCTTCTAGGGAATTTTTTTCATCAATAATCAATAACTGACTGATACCGCTTTCATTCATCACGCTAAGCGCATCGGAAGCACGCATGGTCTTATTAACATGGCGCGGATTGCTTACCATCAACTCACGCATTGGCGTCTTTAGATCAATACCTTTTTCTAAGCCGCGACGTAAGTCACCATCTGTGAACACACCAACGACCTTATCATTGTCATCAGTCACTACTGTCATACCCAAACGACCAGCAGACATAGTAAATAGAGCTTCTTGTAATGGTTCATCTTGATGGATGAGAGGCAAATCCTCAGATTTAGTATGCATCAAATCTTCAACTCGCGTCAGTAGTTGACGACCTAATGCACCTGCAGGATGCGATAAAGCAAAATCTTCTGAAGTAAAATTGCGAGCGTGTACCAAAGCAACAGCCAAGGCATCCCCTAGCGCTAACGTCGCTGTCGTACTTGACGTGGGCGCAAGGTTCAATGGACATGCCTCTTGCGACTTACCAAGCGTTAAAACAATATCGGCTGCATGTGGTAACATCCCACGTTTGTCACGACTAATACTGATCAACGGAATATCTAATCGCTTTACAACTGGCAATAGCATTTTAATTTCATCCGACTCACCAGAATTAGAAATGGCTAGCAATACATCACCCTTTACTAGCATACCCAAGTCGCCATGTCCTGCTTCGCCTGGATGCATAAAGAAAGCTGGCGTACCAGTCGATGCAAAGGTTGCTGCTATTTTTCGACCAATCAGCCCTGACTTACCCATACCCGTAACAACCACACGGCCCTTACAAGCCAAAATAATATCACAAGCTTGCGCAAACCTATCATCTATCTGCTCGGTCAACAATGAGAGTGCAGAGATCTCGGTATTAATCGCCTCTATAGCGGTACTTATAAATTGCTCATAGGTCAAATCGACTTGGGTATTGCTCATGAATCCACTCTATTTTTATAATGAATCAGTATAGTATTTTACTATACTATGTCTAATATTAATAATAATCTACGAAATCAAGGACCGTTATCTTCATAAATGAGGCCAAACGGTTATTTTCTACCTATTCATTCAAACAAAAAAAACCCACTATTAGAAGCAGGTCTTGATCAAATAAACATATCTCAACAATGCATCTTTAATAATGCATGCACACACTTAGCCATTATTCTCATCAGAGCCGTCATTTGGCTTGTCTTCAAATCGTGGACTGTCTACTGAATTCTCAAAGCCACGGTCTTGACCAAAGCCGCCACGCTCAAAACCACGTTCCTGACTCTGACCAAAACTACCACGTTCAAAACCGCGATCTTGGCCTTGGCTAAACCCACCACGATTGAAACCGCTACGATTGGCAGCAAAACCACGTTCTTCAAAACCGCCTGCGTTGGCTGGGTTATTACTGCGCTCGAAACCACTACCTTGATAGCCAGCTGGTGCTATACCTTGAGCTTGGCTACTAGCGCCTGTGGTTGCGCTACGAGGATTACGCGCTGGCACAACCGTTGAAATCGCATGTTTGTATACCATTTGACTAACAGTATTCTTAAGCAATACTACGTACTGGTCAAAAGACTCAATCTGCCCTTGCAGCTTGATACCATTAACCAAAAAAATAGAAACAGGAATGCGATCTTTGCGCAGCGAATTCAAGAACGGATCTTGTAAAGTTTGTCCTTTTGACATGAAATCTCTCCTAAATATTATGTAGTTATATTTTAAGTGCCAATTATTTTAAGTGTTACTGTCATTATAATGGCCAAAGGTAGATACAATACTAAGTTTTCTTTTTAAAACGTATCTAAATAAGCGTTCAACGTGTTTTACTGATATTAAGTTACTGTAAATATATTCATGTGATGCGCAATGGAATAGCTACTCATCTCATTAAAAAACCATATAAACATGTACTAATCAGAGACTAACAATACCAATGTCAAGCTTATTGTTACAACTGATTTAAATTATAACAGTTATCAAAGGTGTATTTTGAAACTAATTGTCATTGCTGTATTATTTGTTTATAAAAACTTTTACTAAGCTATATGGTTAATAAACTACATTTTAAAAATGGTCTAAATTTTATACGCTTGTTTATTGCAGTAAATGGTTCATCACTGTAAATAATCTTTCGCTTGCGCCGTAGTAGTAAACATCTCTACCTTCATACCTCGATTGATAAGAGCGTTTTGATCGTCAACTAGGTTGGCTTTAATTGATGAATTTACTGAAGCATCACGTAACTGTCTTACCTTTCTTAACCACGTGTACTGACGCTTTGCAAGCTGTCTTGTAGCATATAATGCCTTATTTTGCATTTGCTGACAAGCAAGTGCCTCAATCTGTACATCTGAGGTACTTGCTTGAGATAGTGTTTGCAGCGCATTATCCGTTTTAAACGCATCATAAAACAATGCTTTGTCCAAATGCGGTTGCTCAAATACTGGATGCTCAATCTGTACTAAATACTCTAAAACTTGCCGATACCCCACGCAGCGCATAGAAGGCAAATTGGGCGTCAAAGGGTATTTATGCAGCAAATCAATGACTTCAGCTACTAACCCATCATTCCACATAATATCTAAACGCTGCTCGATGCGCTCGTGTAGCCATGAGCGATCTGGCATTACCCCTAGTGCGTACCATTGCTGATTTGGGTTTTGTGCCAATGCCTGTTTGGGCTGACCTTGCCAGTCACTGATTGGAATATTGGTTTGTAAATACACTTCGACTGCACGGGTTATGCGCTGGGTATCAGTCGCATTGAGACGCTTATGACTCGCTGAATCCACTTTACCAAGGTACTCATATAGTGCACCAATGCCTTCATCTTGTCGCCATTGTTCCACGCGTGTACGAATGTCATTATCGCTATCTGGCACAGGAGACAAGCCGTCAAGCAGCGCCATGTAATACATCATGGTACCACCTACAAGCAAAGGTATCTTGCCATTCTGGTGGCAGTTATCAATCAACTGTGCAACATCATCGACAAACTCAGCAACACTATAACTTTGCATCGGGTCAACAATATCTACCAGATGATGAGGATAACGGGCAAGCTCAGCGGCCGTTGGTTTAGCTGTTCCAATATTCATATCACGATATATCAGCGCTGAATCCACGGATATGAGCTCATAACGCCCTGTGTCATAAAGCTCGTAGGCCAAAGCAGTTTTACCACTTGCTGTTGGTGCCATCAAGCACACCACACTGTTATCCGTGAGATCATTGGATAAGCCAGACGACTGTCTCATAGAATTGCCTTTATTAGTAGTTTATATGGTAAGTAATTGATATGAGAAGTGAAATAGGTACGCCCTCAATCTAGGCAAAAGCTAATTGAAAGCCATATATTGCAAATGATCGGGCTGCTCACAATCCAATTGAAAAGTCAGTTTGACAATGACTCTTATATGGAGGTGAGCATCAATGTGACCAGTTGATTACGGTCAATCAATTTGATGGCATTGTTCACTAACAAAGTTTCAATATCTGTTATAAACAAGGCTAAGTCCTGCTGTGTCATTTGAGCACTTATGGTTGCAAGTTGTTGATTGACATCACTGGCGTAGCCTTCGCCTTTTTTAAATACGTGACTATCTAATACAGTAGATTCAAATAATAAGCCAACCTTTACTCGCCAATCCTCCGAACTAATCAAGATGCATTTCTTTTGATAATAAAATAGTAACCAAGGTAGCGGCTTATTATGACAATATTGACCAATGACAGACTCAGGCGCTATGTCATTCATGCTGGTAATAATATCTAGACAATAGGGTAAAGAGGTTGTATAAGCAGCAGATTGACTCAAAATCGTAATGGTGTCGGTATCAGTTGAAGACAACTTTGACGTACCAGTCTTTTGAATCAAAGGCTTTTCAATAAAAGAGTCTACATGCTTAGGGTATTTATCGTTCTCTGATAACTGGTAGGAAGTTTTTGGCGACTGTACTTGCCTGCCTTGGGTAACAGGATTGATTGAGGCCGTATTAGCTAGTGCTTTCTCAAATGGCTGATTGATCAAATCATCCTTTGCAGAATCAGTATTTAAAGAACCACCATTTGACGGGCTGTTGTCTTGTTGAAGACTACTGGTCGCCTTACGTGCTGCAAGCTTTGGGCGCAGCGCATGGCTCAAGTGAGCCATAATATTATTTAACGGGCTGATTCTAATTCGCTGTTTGGAGGGATGCACATTGATATTTAACCATTCAGTGGGTAAGTCAAAATAGAGTGCGTAGCCAACACCTGCAAGCTGTGCCTCTTGGGCGAGTTGTCGAAGCTGATTGCTGATTATTGCTTCTTTGACCAGTCGACCATTCACATAAATCAATTTTGGCAATGCATCGTTTTTTTCATGCATCGGCCATAACCAACCAGTGATAGCCGCATGGTTTCTATTTTGACTGACATTATATTCTGACGACTGTTGTACTAAACCCGATAAGTCCACTGCTACTTCAATAGCATCATCCGTTAACGAACGACCAATGGCTTGCTCAAGACGGGACACGGATAGACGGTTATTGTCACTATCGATAGCATTTGTAGATATAGCGCTTGCAGATAGTGACAGCCGTTTTTTCTTATCGTGAAAAAGAATGATAGTAATATCCGCTCGTGCTAATGCAACGTCGCGAACAACGGTCTCAATATGACCGAACTCGATGGCCATTGATTTTAAATTGCCTCGGCGTGCTGGCACATTAAAGTATAAGTCTCTTATCGTAATCGTCGTACCACGATTGTGTACAACGGGCGATAGTTTGGGTATATCATCCAATACCCCAGCGACCTGTAGTTGACGACCGATACCACTATTATCATGACTACTAATCAGCGTCAAACGAGAAACTGCCGCCGTCGCGGCCAACGCCTCTCCTCGGAAACCTAAGGTCATGATACCGTGCAGATTAGCCACATCAGCCACTTTGCTGGTTGCATGACGAGTAATCGCCATGATCATATCATCAGGATGGATACCAACCCCATTATCCACCACTTCGATCATCCCCATACCACCTTGAGTAACATGTACCTCAATATGGGTCGCACCAGCATCGATGGCGTTTTCAAGCAACTCTTTGACCACGGCTGCAGGACGCGTCACTACCTCACCAGCTGCCAATTGATTGATGAGCAGCGGCGATAATTTTTTAATACGGGTATCAGAAGGATTGTTGGTCATGAATAGCTATAATATATTTTAGTCAGCTGAAGATGAAAGATTATATGTTGGGGTAAAACCTAAATATTAAGTATGGATAAGTCTAGACATTGTGCTTGTCCTGTCTTGGACAGTCGCAACTCAACCTGACGAGCTTCTTTACCATCATGACCATTTGCGCTTTGCGTCAGATTGATGAATAAGTCTGGTACTGGTAAATAGCCATCCGCGCGACTGGCCCATTCAATTATCACCAGCGAATTCGGCTCGTCAAGATATTCATCAAACCCTATAAATGACAGCTCTTCTGGGTCTTGCAGACGATAAAGATCAGCATGGTAGACAGGTTTGGTTATGCCGTTTTCTTGCTCAATACGGTATGGCTCTACCAACGTATAGGTCGGACTTTTTACCGCGCCCTTGTGACCCAAAGCCTGTAGCCAATAGCGCGTCAAGGTTGTTTTGCCTGCCCCCAAATCACCTGCCAGCCAAACGCTCCCTGTCAATGGTAGCGCTGCCAATTGCTTAGCCAATGCCTGCGTATCGTCTTCGGAGTATAAGATTAACGTCTGCACATCTTTGCTATCTGTGTCGGTATGAATTTGAGCTTTATCATTATGCATCGGGCTGAACCTGCATGGTCACTGATGGATTCACAAAGCTCTCACCACGAATCAGCTTGGCATACAGATCGGTGTCGTGCCATTCAGCGCGGACTTGATCACTAAATTCAAAGTCACCTAATACGAGTTTTCCCATTTGTTCATTGGCGACATCATCTGCAAAACATTGCGCGTAACCTGTTGCTGTTTCATGAGCAATTACTGAATAAACGCTAACATCTGTCTCGCCGTTTTGCATTTGAGTTTGTTGCAAAATCTCTTGCGCCCAAAAGAAAATGACTCGTGAAAACTGCTCTGCGGAAGGTGATACTGGCAAACTAATCCAGCGCGCACTGAATTTTTTGCAGGCAGCGATATACTCAGGATCGTCTTTACTCCAAAAGCAGATGGCATGGTCAAAACTGTCAATAATGTCTTTAATCGAAGATTTTAATAAGCCAAAATCATAAACCATTTGTCCATGATCTAAGCGCTTAGCTTCTAGAATCAATTCGATCTGATAGCTGTGACCGTGGATAGAGTGTTTGCAGCGCTCAGAACTACAATTGCGAACAATATGAGCATTTTCAAATTTGAAGAGTTTACGGATACGCATAATAATCAACCAAAACAGTAAGCATCGTCGTGCTAAATGAAATTTGCCGCTTCTAGTTATCGGCTTGTTGCTCATTATAGCAAATCGTCATGTATCCGTAAGTAAGCACTTATGAATACTCGTATTGATTGAACGAATCGATACGAGCCAATTAATCTATAGGTAGATAAGACAATGGCTGGCTCATAAAAAGGCGAAAACGTAGATGAATTGTGCAAAGGCTATCTATTGCTCAATCTTAAGCCTATACTCAAGCAAGTACGCAGTGTCTGCGTCACGTGTGGCGTTCGTCTTCAAGTATAGTGACACTTACTTGCCAGACAACCTACCCGACTCCAAGAGGAAAAAACGATGAGCAAAGGTCAAGACAGCAAAAAGAACGTTAAAAAGAAACCTCTATTAACCGCAAAAGAGAAAAAAGCGGCCAAACAAGCAAAAAAAGATGACAATGGTAGTATCTTAGGTAAACACTAATATTATATGTCTCAAAGCGCTAATTGAACCCTATGGTTCGATTAGTCGTTTTTAAATCAAGTACCACGCGGTGCGAACATAATAATCGCCATCCCACACAGCGCAACCGCAGAGCCTACTATGTCCCACGTGGTTGGCCGAATACCATCAACTGTCCATAGCCAAATGATTGCCATAACGACATACACACCGCCATAAGCGGCATACACTCTCCCTACTGCCGTTGGATGCAACGTCAAAAGCCATACGAATGCCGCCAAACTAAGCACAGCAGGTATAAGAAGCCACATCGACTTACCTTCTCGCAGCCACAGATAGGGTAGATAACACCCCACAATTTCTGCAAGCGCAGTAAGCGCAAAAAGCCCAACTGTTTTTAATTCCGTCAAAACCTGTTATCCCTCAATCGTAATAAAACCTGTCAGATATTGCACGGCGTTACCAGAAACCAGCACTCTCTCCCCTGCAACCACACAGTCAAGCACACCACCTCGACTTGATGCCTGATAAGCAGTCAGCTCATTTTTGTCTAAACGCTGCGCCCACAGAGGAGCAAGCCCAGTATGCACTGAACCTGTTACTGGATCTTCCCCGCCACCATCGTTTGACCAAAAATATCTGGAGATAAAATCAAAATCACTATATTCGTCGGACGTAGCCTGACAAGTCACTACCACATTCAATGGCAATAGCTCTTTTAACTTTTCGTTATCCCGAGCGACAGTTAGCACGTCAGACTCAGCGTTATACATCACAAAATAGGCTTTTTCATTACAATAAACGTCAGCAGGTGCGATAGAAAGACCTTCTAGTAAGCCATTAGGTATTTCATTCACCTTTTCAGGCATTCTATTGGGAAAATCCATCTGGATTTTATTATTAGCCGTTTGTATGACCGTAAAGACGCCCACCGCGTTAGCTGAAAACCGAATGGTCTCTACTGTAGGGTTTTTCTTAAATAGAACAAACGCAGATGCCAATGTACCATGCCCACAAAAAGCAATCTCTTTAAATGGTGAAAACCAGCGTATATGATGAAGTCCGTTAGCGTCAGGGACGATAAACCCAGTCTCAGACAAATTGTTCTCAAAAGCAATGGACTGCATCAAATCATTGGATAACCAATGCTCTGTAATAATGACTGCCGCAGAGTTGCCTTTAAACACGGTATCTGTAAAAGCATCAATAATATTTATTTCTAATTGCATGTTACGTTCTCATTTCAACTGTTTGTATCGTTATATTAATCAATATCGGCCGTACTTTAGCATCTTTAATGAATGTTTGCTGATCTGTGTATTTTTGAGAATATCGCCCAATTTAAACCCATGATGCCATTGTTATTTACCGAAATAACGCCATTTACATACCATCAAAATATAAATAACCGCTTATTAAAGCGTTTTATTCTAAAGTTTCATTTAAACTTTTATTAGGAAATTAGCGAAATGATGCGTATTGGATTGTTTTTATTAACCAACTTAGCCGTGATTGTCGTATTTAGCATCGTGTTTGGTATTTTATCCAGAGTCTTTGGTATTGGCGGTGTACATGCAGCAGGCGGGCTTAACTATACCAGTCTTGCTATTATGTGTGGCTTGTACGGTATGATTGGTTCGATGGTTTCGTTGTTTATCTCAAAGTGGATGGCAAAACGCTCGACGGGCACGGTTGTAATTGATACGCCGCAAAACTCCACAGAACAGTGGCTGGTGGATACCGTGGCAAAACAAGCACGCGCTGTGAATATTAGCATGCCTGAGGTCGGAATTTTCAATAATTCACAGCCAAATGCCTTTGCAACTGGCTGGAATAAGAACAAGGCATTGGTTGCCGTTTCGTCCGGCCTATTGCAAAATATGACAGCGGATGAAGTAGAAGCGGTATTGGCGCATGAGATTGGTCATGTGGCAAACGGTGACATGGTCACACTGGCACTTATTCAAGGAGTGGTAAACGCCTTTGTCATGTTCTTCGCTCGTATCATTGGCAACTTTGTTGACCGCACTGTTTTCAAAAATGAAGGCGATGCGCCTGGTCTTGGTTATTTTGTCACCAGTATTGTGATGGATATTTTGCTCGGTTTCTTGGCATCTGCCATCGTGATGTGGTTCTCGCGTTTACGTGAATTCCGTGCAGATCAAATGGGCGCTAAACTTGCCAGCCGTGAAAAAATGATCAGTGCGTTAAATGCCTTACGTCCGGCTGAACAACGTCCAGATCAAATGCCTGAGAACATGAAAGCGTTTGCGATCTCTTCTGGTCAGACTCAAGGCTTTAGTATTGCCAACCTTTTCCGCTCACACCCGACGCTTGATGATCGTATTGAAGCGTTGCGAGCGTACAATCCCAATCAAGCATAGTAGGAAGCGTGATTGGCTGACTACTTCTTTAGAGTGCGATATCCCAATCCTATTTGCCAAAAAAAGCCTATCTATAAAAGATAGGCTTTTTGCGATTTATAGCAACGCTCAGTTTGATAATAAACTTAAATATCAAACTCAAGCGCTCTGTCGCCATTACTGTCTTGAATACGCGTTGGTAAGCCAATCTTATTCAACAAATTGATAAATGGCTTGGCATCCAGCTCTTCGACATTCACCATTTTGCCTGCATCCCACTCACCAGTTGCAACCAACATGGCAGCCGCGACAGGTGGTACGCCTGCGGTATAAGAGATACCTTGGCTACCCACTTCATTGTAAGCGTCTTTGTGGTCTGAGATATTGTAGATAAATACTTCGGTATCAACACCATCAATCTTGCCTTTAACCTTATCGCCAATACAGGTCTTGCCTGTGTAGTTCGGTGCAAGTGAACTTGGATCTGGCAGTACGGCCTTGACCACTTTTAATGGAATGACTTCTTGTCCTTCGGCCGTCATCACTGGCTGCTCAGACAATAGCCCTAGATTTTGCAGGACAGTGAATACATTAATATAATGCTCACCAAAGCCCATCCAAAAGCGAATGTTTGGTACATCTAAGTTGGCAGACAGTGAATGAACTTCATCATGACCACTCAGATAGCTGTTTTGCACGCCAACGACTGGCAAATCATCAGTACGCTTCACTTCAAACATCTTGTTAGACTGCCACTTGCTGTCTTGCCAAGAGTAGACCGTGCCAGTAAACTCACGGAAGTTGATCTCAGGGTCGAAGTTTGTCGCGAAATATTTGCCATGGGTACCCGCATTGATATCAATGATGTCGATATCAGTAACAGATCCTGCATCCATCATGTCATAGCCAAGACGTGCATACGCATTGACCATTCCAGGATCAAAACCTGCCCCTAAGATAGCGGTGACATTATTGTCTGCACAGCGCTCGCGACGTTGCCATTCATAATTGTTATACCATGGCGGCGTCTCGCAAATCTTACGTGGGTCTTCATGAATCGCAGTATCAATATATGCCACGCCTGTTTCAATACAAGCCTCAAGCACCGTCATATTGACAAATGCTGATCCGACATTAATGATAATCTGTACACCTGTGGCTTGTATCAGCTCTATCAATGCTTGGGTATCCATTGCATCGACTTGGTGGGTGTGCAATACCGCAGGCGCTTTAAAGCTATTTTTATCTATCACGCTTTGGGCGATTGCAATGCATTTATCTACCGTACGCGAGGCAATATGGATCTCACCCAATACATCATTATGCATGGCACATTTATGCGCAACCACTTGAGCGACTCCGCCGGCTCCAATGATGAGTACGTCTTTTTTGCTGGGCTTAACTGATTGGTTTGTGTTCAAAGAACAATCCTCCTTTGTGTTCCTGTAGATACCATTAATAGTGGCTATGCAAAGCAGAAACGAGTGAATGATATGCGTGAATTAAAAAGGAAGACCGAGGAAAACCCACGCACCCGTCGGGCAAATATGGCTATTTTTGCCCGTGGCGATTATAGCAATTTTTACATGCTTTTCGGCAATAATTAATCGTTATAACCAATAGTTTTATATATCAAAAACCAGCAGACTTAAAATTAAGACAAACTCGCTTTATAGTCTTGATAATCAAACTCACGCTGCACATCAATGCGCCCATCTAAACGACGAATCACAATGGCTGGCATGTTAACACCATTGAACCAATTTTTCTTGACCATGGTGTAACCTGCGGCATTGCCAAAAGTGACAGTATCCCCTACTGCCAAATTGTCTGATAGCTCATACTCGCCAAAAATATCCCCCGCCAAACAAGAACGACCATAAATAATCGTATTTTCTGTCGTTTGCTCAGACTTGGCTGTCGACTGCTCATGAATGGTTGAATCATCGATAATAGACTTGACAGGATTGACATGAATAGTGGCTTCATTGATAGCTGTAACGGGCGCTGACTCACGATAGATCAACAAATCCAGCATATGCGCTTCGATAGAAGAATCAACGACAGCGAGATTTTTTTGATTATACATGGTATCTAAGACAGTCGTGACCAATGAACCTGCGCCATGGATACTTGCCTCACCTGGCTCAAGATACACTTGGACACCGTAGGTTTTGCCAAAACCTTTTAGTCTTTCGGCCAGTTTTTCAAGCGGATAATCAGGCGCGATGAAATGAATACCGCCGCCTAAACTCACCCACTCTAGCTGCTCTAAGATATCGCCAAATCGTGCCTCAATGTCCGCCAAGCTCTCACTAAAAGCCTCAAAGCTGTCATTCTCACAGTTGTTGTGAATCATCACACCAGTAATGTCACCAAGCACCGCTGTAATTTTTTCTTTATCATGCTCGCCAAGACGACTAAAAGGGCGAGCTGGATCAGCAATAATAAATGACGAATTGCTGGTCTTAGGATTCAACCGCAATCCGATAGGAATATTTTTTGCGGCGGCTTGATCTTTAAACGCAGTTAACTGTGAGATTGAGTTAAAAATAATCTTATCAGCATAGCTCAATACCTCGTCGATTTCATCAGCGCTGTACGCCACACTATAGGCGTGGGTTTCTTTTTTATCTTTGCCATTAACATCAGTATTATTACCAAAAGTCTCGTAACCCAACCGCACTTCATTCAATGATGAGGAAGTCGTTCCATGCAAATAGGGTTGCATCACATCAAACACACCCCATGTTGCAAAGCATTTGAGCGCCAATAATGCTTTGGCACCTGACAGTTCACACAGACGAGCAATAATCTGCATATTGGCAACGATTGCAGCTTCATCTAACAAATAATAAGGTGTTGGTGGTAGTGATACGTCGGACGGTTTTACTGAGTTTTCTAAATTCATAATAGGTTACCTAATCGCGCTATTGGCGTCATGACAGATATAAATATTTGCGCTATAGTAGACTAAATTCATCATAATTAGAATATCTTATGTCACTATCAACCGACTATTCTACTTCTAGTAGCCAAGCCAATTTATCTCAGCTCGATCCACAAAACATGAATTTGGAGTACCTTGATGCTGATGCTCGAGCTGTTTTAGATTTTTGGTTTAACAAGGACAACAAATCATATTGGTTTGCAAAAAATGATCATTTTGACCAACAAATAAACGATAAGTTTAGAAAGGTTTGGCAGGCGGCGAAACGAGGTGAATGCGTGACGTGGCGCAGTGCAGAAGCTGCTAAGGATAGCAACAGCTCCATTACCGCTTTGGCTGGACGCTTAGCAGAGATTATTGTTTTAGACCAATTCTCGCGTAATCTGTGTCGCGGACAGGCGGGTGCTTTTGCGCAAGATAGTATGGCAGTAGTCTTGGCACAAGAAGCCATTCAGCAACCACATTTTGACACGTTACCAGTGGATTGGCGCAAATTTATGATTATGCCATTCATGCATTCTGAATCCTTGATGATTCATAAGCGCTATCTACCTTTGTTTGAACAATTGAACGATGCTGAAACCTTGGATTTTGAACATCGTCATAAGAGCATCATTGAGCAATTTGGCCGTTATCCTCATCGTAATGATACGCTGGATCGTGAGTCAAGCGATGATGAAGAAGCCTTCTTGCAGCAGCCGAACTCTTCTTTTTGATTTCACATCCATAAACCCATAGCAAGGGTGCAGTCTATGCTTCATTCACGGCACCCGTCTTAAAAACAAAGCTCTTACGTTCTATCGCTTCACTATCTATCAACACATTAAAGCTCACGCGATATTCACTATTGCCATACAAACCGCAATTTTTACTTTTACTATTAAAACCCTCGCAGCTTTTTAAATCGTCGGTAATAGGTAAGATAAACGCTTCATTTTCTGGCAGTGCATTGGCTGTATCTTTGTAAGGATCTTGACGATAATCTAGCAATTCAATCGGTACATTGATATTGCGCCGAACATCATAGAATGTCACATTGCTGATGTTAATCGTGCGCGCTGACGGCACACTGATATATATGGGCTGCCCAATTGGGTCCTTTTGTAAGTCGCGACCCGTATGCTTGACGGGGTCGGGAGTTTCATTATATAGCGCGGTCACGGTATCAGTGACACCTTGACATGGATAAGTAAACACGCCTCTGACGGTTTTATTTTTGGTCGCTTGCGTTGCAGCGCTCTTATTGACCAATATGTAACCTTGATTATTGGTAGCATCTTTATTATATGGCTTATAGGTAACCATACCTGTACCAGTCAAATATAAGCTTGGGGACATAAGAGACCGCAAGTGATACGGCGCAGCCAATAATGACTTGGCCATTGAGCTTGCCATGACCTCTGAGCTAAACAGCTTACCTGCTGAACTATAATACATCGATTGTGCGATATTTTCGGCGGCACCAAAGCGTGCATTGGCGTAGTCTGCATTGGATAATCGCGATCCCAGATCTAGCCCGCCAAAAAACGGATTATTGGTATTGGTTACGTTTGCAATATCTGCAATCTCATTTTCGTAATGCGCATTAAATATGGTCGGTGCGCTATTGGCAAAAACGTATTTGATATAATTGGCATGCTGAGTGGCAATATTTTCTAAGGCCATATCAGCAGACAAACCATTCAGACCACAACTGGTTCTCGCCAAGCTGAATGCATTGTTGGCAATTAGCGCCGCATTGGTATCATTGTTTCCTATTGAATTGGCAGCCGGATCGTCAAGATTATTATTTGATTGGTCTATAGAGATATCACTTGGCTCAACGATAGGTGGAATGACTCTCGGTGCAGGAGTCTTATCAGCATCTTCCCCACCACCATTACAAGCCGTCAAAAGTACCGTTAAAAACAGGATGGTCGCAACGTTTTCATGTGAGGTGTGTGACATCACTTTTTATCCTATAACGTAGTAGCCCACATACGAATTTAATATAGCTTAGAATTAACTATATGAATGTTATTAAACAATATGATGCTATTTTATAATACTATACTTCTACTTAGGCTATTTGAATTAAAGCTATTAATAAATGAGTGTTATTTTTAATTTTCAAGCATCTTTTTGACTGGTGCAAAACTGCGCCTGTGCGCCGGTAAAATACCGTGCATTTCAATGGCTTCCATATGGGTCTTTGTTGGATACCCTTTATGCTTGGCAATGCCGTATTCTGGATGTCTCGTATCAAGCTTATACATGGTTTTGTCACGACTGACTTTTGCCAATATACTGGCGGCAGCAATACTGGTATGACGCGCATCGCCTTTTACCCAAGCCTGACAATCGATAGCGGATTTTTTGACACCTACTTTATCAAGTGTGGCTTTGTCTAAATCAGGACATCGATTGCCATCGAATAATACCTGTACGTAAGTATGAGCCCTTGACTGCGAATCGCCATCAGCGTTGTCAATAATAAGATGCGGAGCGACCATTTTTAATAATAACTCCGTACAGAGACGCATACCAAGCATCGTCGCTTGCAAGATATTAATCTGATCGATAACGGCGGCTGGTACATCTGCAACCACATACCCAATTGCGTATTGCTGTACCAACGGATACAGCACATCACGCTTTTTTTCACTCAATTGTTTTGAGTCTGTCAGTATGGACAATGGCGTCTCTTTGAGGGGCTGATTCTCAATCAGTCCTGACCAAGCGCTAGGTAATATCGCAGCCGCAACATTGACACTGCCCAAGAGTGGGCCGCGTCCCGCCTCATCAACGCCAATCTGTAGCGCCAACTGTACCAAATCTTCTTTTGAATTTATCGAATATTGAGTACGTAGCTCAGAGACGTTGAGTTGACCAGATAAATGGACAGGCTCAGCCAGCTGGATATACTGACCTTTAATATCAATCCGTTCAATAATGACGTCAAATGGTGTGGCAAAATTCTCGACAGCGTGCTCGTTACTCATAGTGTTATTTTGTCTACATTATTAATGGGATAAATGGGGATTAAGAGCGATAGCAGTTCAGGGTTTTTGGTTATTTTTGATAAACCATTGCTCAATCACACTATTGGCAGGCTCATGATTGCTTTGCTGCTCTAGCGCTTGCTTGGTGGCTAAAAGATCGCTTGATTGTTCAGCATACGCGCGAGGTTGTAGAAGACGCATGACGGTACGGCAAATATTATCACCACTTGCCTGCTCTTGGATAAGCTCAGGAACGATCGCTGTACCTGCCAAAATATTGGGCAATGCGACATAAGGCACTTTGACCAAACGCTTGGCAATTTGATAAGTCATCTGATTTAATTGATAAACCACGACCATAGGACGCTCAAGCAGCATCGCCTCCAATGTCGCCGTTCCAGAGGCCAGCATGACGATATCAGACGCTGCCATTGCCTGCTGACTAAAGGTCGGCTGACTGTCATCATACACCACCACAATAGCAGAGCGCAGCTGCTCTGATCGCTGATCAATGACATCTTGTACGATATATTGATGGTTTTGATCGACAGTTGGAATAATAAAACACAGCTTAGGATCTAACAATAAAAGCTTTTGGATGCCATCTAGCATCAATGGCAAAATAGCGGTAATTTCACTACGTCTAGAACCCGGCATCACACAAATAAGCTGACTAACATCATCAAAGCGCTCAATAAAAAACTGCTGCAAACCATCATTGTGCCAAACCAGCTCGCTACGCCGCTGATTGATCGGCGTCTCTAACAACGTTCGATCTATAGTACGAAGCAGAGGATGACCAACACAGATGGCTGGATGGTTATGACGATCATAGACGGGTAGCTCAAAGGGGAACAAACACAGCACCAAGTCAGTCGCGGCTTTGATGTTATGAATACGCGACTCACGCCATGCCCAAATAGAGGGGCTCACATACTGCACACAAAATATGCCTTTGGGCTTTAATTTTTTAGCGACTCTAAGATTAAAGTCTGGCGCATCAATACCGATAAACCAATCAATATCAGCCGCCTGAAACGCGGTCAGCAGCTCACGGCGGGCTTTTAGCAAATCAGGCAACTGTGCCATGACTTCCACCAGTCCCATCACCGCCAGACGTTCCAATGGAAAAATACTTTGTAGTCCCTGCGCTTGCATCTTACTACCACCAACGCCTACCCAGACAATATCGTCACGCAAATTGTTCATTTGCTGCATAAAGTCTGCGCCTAAGCTATCGCCTGACACCTCCCCTGCCACGATACCTATGATGAGTGGCGCTTTTTTTAATTCAGCTACCTGAGAATCTATTGTTGTCGAATTTGTTAGGTCAGTATAGGTATTAGGCGTCGCAAAATCTGTCATGACTAGCTCTCAATATTCAAAAATACAATTGATACAAAAGAAATATTATAAAATATAGCACAAGAAAACAGAGATAAAATACTAAAGCCACTAAGCACCTTTATTATTTAGGGCATCTCAATCACATTGTGTAAGTCGCCATCATACGTGACGATAGCAAAAATAGCGAAACTCACCCATAAAAACTGAGCGTTGAGCATCCAATATTTAATCAACACTTATTAATAGACAGAAAAACGAAATACCAAACATGCATTTGCGACGTCAAATGCAAGCCTAAGTGAGTGTAAGTATAACTAAGTTTTGGTTTCCACATTCCAGTTATCAGTTAATTAACTGCTCGACTACCCTTGTCAACTAAGTGTTTTGTCCGCATAATGAATATTCCTATAAATCAGCTAGATGATATATAACCATGACAACATCAGTTACCCATAATGCAGATATTGACGACGTGAATATTGAAAAATTTATTCCTTTGATTACTCCCGCTGAACTAAAGACCGAGCTACCTTTATCAGACAAAGCGTATGACACGGTTCTAAAAGGGCGCAACACCATTCAAAACATCTTGGATGGTAAAGATAAGCGCCTATTTGTGGTCATTGGCCCTTGTTCTATCCACGACATCAAAGCTGCTCACGAATATGCCGATCGTTTGGCTGTATTGGCAAAAGAGATCGAAGACAGCGTCTTTGTTGTGATGCGCGTTTATTTTGAAAAACCACGTACCACTGTCGGCTGGAAGGGTATGATTAATGACCCTGATATGAATGACAGCTTTGACATCGAAAAAGGTCTACGTACTGCTCGTATGCTATTGCTTGACTTAAACGAAAAAGGCTTGCCGTGTGCGACCGAAGCCTTAGATCCTAATACCCCGCAGTACATGCAGGATTTGATTAGCTGGTCTGCTATTGGCGCACGTACGACTGAGAGTCAAACGCACCGTGAAATGAGCTCTGGCCTATCTTGCCCTGTCGGCTTCAAAAATGGTACTGACGGTGGTATGACGGTTGCCGTCAACGCCATGCAAGCCGTAAAAGCTGGTCATAGCTTCTTGGGTCTGTCATCTGATGGCAAAGTCTGTATCATCAAATCTAAAGGCAACCCTTACGCCCATGTGGTACTGCGCGGTGGTAACGGCAAGCCTAACTATGATGAAACTGCCGTTGCTCAAGTCGAAAATGAGCTAGCGAAAGGTAAGACGAACGGCAAGATCATGATTGACTCAAGCCATGCCAACTCAGGCAAAGATCCTTACCTACAGCCAATGGTCATCCAAAACGTCGCCGAGCAGATCCAAAACGGCAACAAATCTATTATTGGTATGATGATTGAGAGTCATCTCAAAGGTGGTCGCCAAGAGCTGACTGCTGATTTGGATGCGCTTGAATACGGTAAGTCAATTACTGATGGCTGTCTAGATTGGGAAAGTACGGTCACGTCACTACGTAACTTACGTGACATGGTAAAAGACGTCCTGCCTAACCGTTAATCACTGTGCACATCAATGAGTCGATGTTCATCAACTTAAAAAAGCCCGTTTGACACTAGTATTGTCAAACGGGCTTTTTCTTGCTTCAACATAAGGATATGTCAATAGTTAGCTGTTTGCAGCATTTAACACACTGTCTAAACTTTCCATCACATGCTTTGACGTCACATTCCTTTGTAAGTCCAATAAGCTATCATGAGCCATTTGACGACGTGGCTCAACCAATGTATTCCAGCGGGCTAATACTTGTAACAAGCGTGATGCCAATACAGGGTTGGCATCATCCAGCTTTTTAATCACACCCGTATACATATCAAGACCTTTTTGTGTCCACAATACCGTAGGCTGAGCGCTAAATGCCCCCACCACTGAGCGTACACGATTGGGCGTATTCCAATCGAAGTCTTCGTGCATAAGCAATGACTCAATTACATCGACGCTCACATTATTGGCAGACGCTTGCACACTGAACCATAGATCGATGACCAAATCATCTGCTTGAAAGCGCTGATAAAAATCTTGCAAATAATTGTCAGCGTTCGCCACTTGATGATTGACCATGGCTTTTAGAGCACCAAAGCGTTCTGTCATACAGCTGGCATGATTGTACTGCTGCTCAGCCCACTCTGAGGCATCGTTGACACCAGCAGTCAAAGCCATGTCAAGTATCACATTACGCAAAGCACGTTTACCACGCGCTTCAGCACTGTCTTCATAGGCATCTATAGGTAGCTGTTTATAAAGCTCTGACCATTGGTCTTTAAACGTATCTGCCACTTGTTGATACAAGCTTTCACGCTGCGCTTTCACCAACTCTGGATCGTAATCTTTTTGAATTGCTGAAGCCAGTTCTTGTGCTGATGGGATATCGAGCAAACGCGCGGCCAACATCGCATCGTCAGACGCTAGTACTGGCAATGCCTGTGACAATGCTTGCAGATATATATCAGGGCTGCTTTTTGAGCTTTGTCCTTGCAGTAAAATACGATTGACAAGCATTTGAGTCACTTGCCAGCGATTAAACCCATTGGTCTCATATTTGAGCAAAAATGCCAAGTCTTCATCTTGATAATCATAATTGAGCTGTACAGGCGCACTAAAATCACGTAATAACGACACCACAGGTTCGCTAGTAATGTTTTCAAACACAAAGGTTTGTGTGGCTTGATCAAGTAGCAGCATACGCTCAGCGACGATGCCGCCAGAGTTTTTATCAAACAGCGCCGTCGCTACTGGAATTGGAAGAGGTTTTGGTGCGTCAAAGCCACTGACGTGACGAGTCTGCTGACTCAACGTAATGGTGAGTGTCTGTGCGGTACTATCATAACTTTGGTGACCCGAAACAACTGGCGTGCCTGGCTGACGATACCAATCGATGAAGTTTTCAATTTTATTGTCAGTGATACTCAGCGCTGACAAAAAGTCCTCAACCGTCACCGCCTGCCCATCATAGCGGCGGAAGTACTCATCTGTGCCTTTACGAAAGTCATCTGGCCCCAATGTATTGGCAATCATACGCACAATTTCTGCGCCTTTTTCATAGACAGTTGTGGTATAAAAGTTATTGATCTCAACGAAGCTCTCAGGACGCACAGGATGCGCCAGTGGACCTGCGTCTTCGCTGAACTGGTGCGCACGCAAAGTAGCCACATCATCAATTCGCTGAACGGCACTTGATTGCTGATCCGCTGAAAAAGATTGATCACGGTAGACCGTAAAGCCTTCTTTTAGACATAATTGGAACCAATCGCGGCAAGTGATGCGATTACCAGTCCAGTTATGAAAATATTCATGAGCAATAATGGCTTTGACGCTAAAGCTACGCGCATCGGTTGTGGTCTCAGGGCTAGACAATACGCAAGCGGTGTTGAAAATATTAAGACCTTTGTTTTCCATCGCACCCATGTTGAACTGACTAACCGCGACGATCATATAACGATCCAAATCATAGGCTCGGCCATAATTGACCTCATCCCACTCCATAGCGTCTTTTAGCGCCTGCATACCGACATCACATTTATCAATATCAGCAGATTTTGCATAGAGCTCAAGCGTGACTTCACGGCCTTCGCTTGTGGTGTAAGAATCTGTCAGCACGTCCAAATCAGCCACCACACAGGCAAACAAATAACTTGGTTTATTGGTTGGATCATGCCAAATCGCGTAATGACGGTTTGGCTCGTCTACCACGTCACCTGCCTCGACCAGATTGCCATTGGCCAGTAACGTGGCGTAGCGCTTGTCTGCTTCAAGACGCGTTGTAAATATGGCCAACACATCAGGACGGTCTGGATAAAAAGTTATCTTGCGAAAGCCTTCAGGCTCACACTGAGTGACAAACATAGTATCGTCACCACTGCCCGCCATATACAGTCCTTCAAGCGCCGTGTTGGTTTGTGGGCAGATGCGTACTTGAATATCTAATGTCACTTCATCAGACGCATTGGCAATGGTTAACGTCCTTGCTTCTTGCTGATAATCTCCTTCATCCAATTGGTGACCATTCATCTGAATCGTTAGTAACTCAAGCTCTTCACCAAATAACACCAGATCGCCTTCGGTTTGACGCAGCATTTTCAAAGTACTATTTACCTGCGCATACTCCTCAAACAATTTGATATCCAAATTGACGGTTTCCACATTAAAGCTTGGTTTTTTGTAATCTTTTAAATTGATTTTGCTTGGAGCAGTTGGCGGCACATCAGGCATATTTGGATTGATGATTTGAGCATCAGTTTCAGCAATAGACATATGAGTTCCTATTATTATTTATAATATATGAGTAAGGATAGTAGCATTTGACGATGATGTGTATTGAATCATACGTGCAATAGATCAGATAAAGTCAAAGATGAAAGACGATTTAATTTCGATGATCTGATAGTTAAATTGACCTAAAACCCTAAATTTCAAGAGCGTACTTTAAAGTAACTGTTTTTTAACTATGTTGCTAATACAGAACCGCTTTCAAAAAGAGAATATATATACCGAAATAATTAACCTACTCTATTCATTGGATAATGACAATTAAAATGATTTAATAAGCACAATGATACTTAACATTTAATAAATGGCTTATTACATGACACAACATAGCTCCAATCACTCGAATATTACTCTACCACTTCTCATAGATTATGTTGATGCCTTGCTACCATCACTGACCACAGAAGTAGGCGCAACATCTAGTCAACCTAATGATAACGCTGAAGTGCTATGGGTACTACAGGATAAGAACGCGCAATTAGCGATTGGGCCGCAGCTAAATAGTTATGTAGTTAATCAAAGCCACAGATCATCAACAGCAGACATGCAAAAACTACAGATATCCACATTATCAAAGCTTTTTCACCAACCCGTACCAGAGCGTTATACACTCGCCTGCTTTTGGCTACCGACATTATCATTAGAGCTGCTACAACAATATATTCCACTACTCATGCGCTATCGCGACCTTTATGCCGCTCACGTTTTAATCGCTCTAGATGATACTGTAGATCTAAAAGCTTATGGCTTCACACCGTTTGATGTCTTAAATGAGCAGCCTTTAGAAGATAAAGTTATCAATAAGGCAAAATCTGCATCATCAGATTCAGCTACCTTGTGGCAATTTAACTTATATGACTATAAACAATTACCAAATTGGCTCAATGCTGATTATTGGGCCAATCCTGAAAATTGGGGCAAGAACCGTTGGTAATGCGCTCGATATCCATATGTAAATTCAAGAGTTATTTACAGTAATACTACTTACATAATGTAACATTTAGTATATGCTAGATAGCAATTGCCTGAGTTTTATTGTAAGCAGTTTAAAAAAACAAAATTAATTAAATTTTTAGGAGCTTATTATGTCAACCAGTTTTTCTAAGATCGCTGTCCTCGCTGTATTATCAAGTGCTGTTGCATTGACCACAGGTTGTGCTACCAAGCGCGCTACCTCTGAAGTTGTCGTTGCGCCACTAGGCATTCCAGGTGGACAAGCAGGATATAATGGTGCTGTAATCGTTGATAATTCTAGTGCAGTGGTTACGGGTGCTGAAAATTTGCAAGCGGTTGTCTATTTTGCTTTTGATAGCAGTGAAATTACTTCACAAGCTGCAAACGTCCTCAATCAGCATGCAAGCTTACTAAGCTCAAACCCGAACGCTGGTGTTGTTATCGCAGGTCATACCGATGAGCGTGGTAGTCGTGAATATAACATCGCATTGGGCGAGCGCCGTGCACAAGCTGCTCGTAACTACCTAGCAGCTCAAGGTGTCGCTGTAAATAACGTCCGCGTTATCAGCTATGGCGAAGAGCGTCCTGCTGCTACTGGTACTACTGAAGAAGCCTATGCGCAAAACCGCCGTGCTGAATTGTCTTATTAATACTGGTACAATTCATCAAGTGCACTCTGCTTGATAGTAAAAAGCCCAACGATATTATATTGCTGGGCTTTTTATGTTTTACTAAGCGAACTTATATCAATCGATTCCTACCAATGATATCAACCTTGAGTCTGACCCAGCTGCATTATACTCAGCTTGACGCCACAACCTGGTGTGCTACTGCGCAAGTAAGCGAAACTTTGAAAGCGCAGCAAGAAGAAAAAATATGGCAAACAGCTGCTTTTATATCTCATATAGCTCGCTATGACTTTACAGAAGTAAATTGGCAGTATCACTCTGCAACCCTGACTCTATCAGTACGGGAACTGGCTCATAAGCAGCGCCAACTACAACGGCAGGGTGTTCGATTATTATTGAAAAAATTACTCAATGAACTCAACATAAGCGATTCTTTAGACGAATCAGGTTTTCCTTATCGCCTCAGTAATAATGGCTATTATGTATGCTTTAGTCATACAAGCAGCGCTAACAAAAATAACGTTAGTGAACGCTCTGCCCTAACACTCAATGAGACGCTAAAAAGTCACATTGCCGTCATTATTACTCGTCATCGTCCTGTAGGTATTGATGTAGAAAGTAACAATGTTAAATGGCGAGTCGCAAAGCGTTTTTACTCAACCGATGAGCTTGCAGCCCTAAAGTCACTTCCCATTATTCAACGTGACAACATTGCCAAATTATTATGGCAAATAAAAGAAAGCTTTATCAAAATTCATCAATATACCTTGGCACAAGGATTGAGTATGGATTATGCTGCTCTCATTCCTGATTTGATGTGTTGCCTAGAAGGCGAATCCACTATCCAAGTCGTTCAATATGATTTACCTCATTACCGTATTGCTATTTTGCCTAACCAACAAACGATCGTTATATTTTAAATAACCTATTTTCACGATTTCTTTACACAAAAAAAATGACCCTAAAAAGGGTCATTTTTTACTTTAATCTTTTCTAGTAACAGTATTTAAACTGTCATTAGATTAGAAACGGTAAGTTGCACCAACTTTAACAATTGGGAACCACTCTAGGTAATCTTTATCTTCAAGTTCTTGCTCAGCAGCTTTAGCAACATCTTTACCTGTAACAACAGTAGTAGAAGTATTACCGCTATTACCAGATACAGCAGTAACTAGGCCGTCTGGATTGCTTGAACGAACAGTAGCATCAGTTTTGCCCATGTATGCTGCACCAATTTCACCGAACACACCAAAGTTGTTAGTGATGTTAGGACGGAAACCGATAGTACCATAAGGCGCTAGCTTGTTACGGTGTTCGATAGTACCAGACAATGTACCAGTCTGACTAGCATTGTAATCAACGTCGTCGATTCTGAAGTTTGGACCTTTAGAATTTGCACGTACATCGATATCGTTATCAGGAACAATGATACCAGCACCCATTGTGAACCAGTTAGCAACTGGACGGTACTGAACACCTAGGTATGGGTTGCTGAAATCAGCATCTACATCATAGTTGATGTCATTAGCATCAAAGTCACCGCCGAATAGGTCAGCAACATCGCCACCTGCCCAACCAGCTTGCAATTCAGTTTTTTCGTTCATTGACCAAGCAACGTTAGCACCATAACCTAAAGTACCAACTTCAGCACTTACAGATGCTGGGTTGATAGCAGTTTGGAACAAAGTCTTAGTACCACCTAATACAGCACCAGTAGTGTTGCTTAGTACACCAGCGTCAGCATTATAAGCGTAAGAAGGAGCAGGTTCTGCTTCATAGGCTACTGCAACTGGCTCTGCTTCATAAGCTACTGCAACTGGTTGTGCTTCATAAGCCATTGCATCGTTATTATCAACAACAATAACAGGTTCAGCTGCTAGTGCAGCAGTTGACGCTAAAACGGCAGCAGAAATTGCTGTTAATTTAATAAGTTTCATAAATACTCTCCTAAAGTGTGGAATAACTCGCCCAAAAAAAATGACAACTTAGCTTTTTTTAAATCGATCATTTTGTTGAGCAGATTAAAACAATTTTGGCTCAAAAAGTCACCCCTACAGATGCGCTTTTTATTTACCGTTATGTAAAGATTGCATAGATATTGTAATAATTACTACACTAACCCGTAAAACTTCGACTTTCTGTTACACAATACTCTCAAACCAACTAAATGACCCAGACATGAACATTGGATGCTTAATGTTCATGTGAGGATATTACAAAATATGTCATTATCATCGCTTACTTTATTATTTAACTCAATGACAGTTATATAGCTTAATACTACAGTTTGTTGTGTTTTGTGAGTTCACGTATCTATTATTACCTTTATATAAAATTTGAGACAGATGCCCACGTAAGACCAATGTTTCTATATAATGAGAAGAAACGTCCTATGCGTTCAGTACTGTACTGAATCGAAAGAAAAAATCAAGAGAACGGAACCCATAGTATTTGTCTCTGTTTATTTGCTTTGTGACTGGTTGTAATGGTCTTTGTTTGTTCTTTTTACCACTGTTGAGCCCTCTATATGCCTAAAGTATCGTCAATTACCCGTGTGCTAGAGATTATAGAAGCGGCATCTTACGCTTCTAAACCTTTGTCTCCACTTGAGCTATCGCAAGAATTGGATATTCCCAAGCCGACCATTCATAGACTGATCCAAAACTTGGTTGATGAAGGGTTTTTGACTGTCGATATCGGTGGCGGTATTATTCCTGGAAAGCGCGTACGTAATCTGAGTGTTGAGCTTTGGCAGCAAAGACTATTCTTTAATGAACGACAAATGATTCTGCAAAAGCTGGTTGATGAGCTAAAAGAAACCTGTGGCATTGGGGTTCCTTATCATATGAATATGATTTATACCAACCGTGCTCAGACGACCCTACCACTACAAATTTACTTACCAGTCGGCGCAAAATCGCCAATGTGGTGTACTGCAACAGGTAAGCTCTACTTGAGCCAATTATCCGCTACCAGTCGCCATAAGATACTCCAAGGTCTGCCGCTCGATAAGTTCACTAAAAATACTATTACTGATATTGATGCATTAAACGCTGAGCTTGATCGTATTGCTGAAACAGGTATTGGGATAGACAATGAAGAGTTTATTTCTGAAATGGTAGCAGTGGCTGTACCTATATTAGATAAAAAGTCACGCTATCTGGCCTCGTTATACCTGCATGCGCCCACCATACGTGTATCACTAGATGAACTATTGGTTCATGTCCCACGTCTACAAAAAGCGGCGCAGGATATTCAAGCCCTTGTGTATGACCTGCAAAGCTAACATATCAATTCATATGAAATAAAAAAGGGTCTGCACTATATATAGCTATGCAGGCCCTTTTTTATTTGCTTATTCGTTTTATATAAACCATCAAAGATACGGTCGATTTACTTTAAAAACAAGACAATGCGACTGGGATGGCTTTTTCGTGGCCTCTGTGTTCGCAGCAAGTAAGAAAAATATATATCAGTCGCACGTGTCCCTCAATGTATCGGTTTGATATATTAAAACAGTACTGAGTGGTCATGACGACCCATAATACTTGAAAAATCCTTATCGCCATTCTCTACGGTGTGTGCTTCATAAAGCTCTGCGGCTTTAGCGCCCATTGGCGTTTCGACATTGGTATCCTGAGCAGTTTGCATGGCAAGATTGAGGTCTTTTTGCATCAACTTACTCATAAAGCCGCCCTGATAACCATTGCTAGAGGGCACATTTTCCATCACTTGAGGATAAGGATTATAGACCTCCAATGTCCAGTTTCGACCTGAGCTTTGTAGCATAATATCTGATAATACTTTGGGGTCCAGTCCATTCTTGACCCCTAAATTAATGGCTTCTGCTGTTCCCGCCATCAAAATCCCCAGCAGCATGTTGTTGCATATTTTTGCGACTTGCCCTGCGCCTTGATCACCTGCATGAAAAATGTTTTTGCCCATGACGGCTAGTATTGGTTGCGCTTTGGCAAAGGCTTCATCACTACCCCCAACAATAAAGGTTAAGCTACCAGCAATTGCACCGCCTGTCCCACCAGATACGGGCGCATCTAAGAAGTCGATACCAAGCTGACTTGCCGCTGCAGCGACTTTCACGGCATCTGCAGCCGCTATCGTACTGCTATCAATCACGAGCGTGCCTTTAGGTAACGCTGTCAGTAATCCATTAGAGCCATTTTTACCCAAGTAAACAGAATGAACATGCTTGCCAGCAGGCAACATACTGATAACAACTTGGGCGTTACGCGCAGCTTCAATAGGGCTAGATGCAACGCTTGCCCCTGCTTGCTGTAAACGCTCTGTTGCAGCTTGCGACAAGTCATAGACAGACAAGGTATAGCCTGCTTTTAGTAGATTCTCTGCCATGGGTGCGCCCATGTTACCCAGCCCAATAAAAGCTATTTTTGGCTTATCGCCGTCTTTATCAGTTGCGTTTCTATCATTGATATCCATCTCATCGCTCCTTGATGATTGCTTATGCAGACATTGCTATATATGGTATTTACTGTTTTTAAGTCTTATTTATACTTAGTAATTATTCTGATGCTCAAACCTTTAGCGTACAAGCTCATTGCCTAAAGCATGATCACTCAGCCAATGCTCTAAAGGATGTTCACCTTTAGAATAAGGATTGACGAGATGCTGCTGAATGTATGCTTGTCCTTCTTCACTCAAACAATCAGCCAACGAACGTGACCACTGCGGATTGCGATCTTTGTCAATCAGTAATGCTCGTACGCCTTCCTTAAAGTCTGGATTGGCAGCACAATGCACGGCCACATTGGTTTCTAGATACAGAACTTGCTCTATCGATAGGTCGGTAACTTTATGATACAGCGCATACGTCAGTGCAGCCGTCGTAGGACAGCCATGACGATACGTTGCTACTGCTCGCTGTGTCCAGTTGTCCTCAAAGAAATCTGCTCCTAGCTGTGCAAGCGCTTCATCACTCTGTAGCAGTGCATCAATATCGCCCAAACCGCCACTATTCATCAGTTTTTGAATCGGAGACCAGTATGCAGCCAACTTACTAGGAGGTAGGTCAGCAGTGGCCTGTGCAGCCAGTGCACGGCTGACGATACTATAAGCACTATTGTCATGAAGGCTCTTAGTATCAGTAGATTCAGTTGCCGCTTGCCAATCGCTCTGCTTTAAACGCTGGATAATGGCATCATAATTGTCGCTTGAGACGGCATACTCTGCAAGATTGGCGAAGAGAGCGTCGTTGCCATTGCACATCGCACCCGTCAGCCCCAAAAACAACCCTGTCTTGGCTGGCATGCGTTGTAAAAACCAGCTGCCAGAGGCATCAGGAAACAAGCCAATAGTTACTTCAGGCATGGCAAAACGCGTACGTTCAGTAACGATGCGGTGACTGCAACCTGCCATCAGCCCCATGCCGCCGCCCATGATAATCCCATCGCCCCACAGTATTAATGGTTTTGAATAAAAATGCATCTGGCGATAGAGACGATATTCATGACTGAAAAACTCTGTGGCATAAGGGTTTGGCATTGGCGCATTCGCAGACATACTATCGTATAGTTTACGAATATCACCGCCTGCACAAAATGCTTTGTCACCTGAGCCTTTTAGTACCAAAGCAACCACCTGATCCTCATTTTGCCACTGCTCTAATTGTGCTGATAACAACTGGCACATATCGACGCTCAGAGCGTTCAAAGATTTGGGCGTGTTTAAGGTCATTATTCCGATCAGATGACCGCAATCGGTCAGTTCAGTCTCGAAAAGTACAGACGCGTTCTGCTCTATCGTTTTTTGATTATCACCATCGTCTATCGCTGTCATCGCTGCTGCCATCAAAATCACCTACAAGAATTAGAAAATTTAATTTATTTATTTTGCCAATTTGGTTTACGCTTTTCTAAAAATGCTTGAACACCTTCGCGCTGATCTTTGGTATCAAACAACTTAACAAAGGCCTCACGCTCAAGAATAAGGTTCTGTGCAGGCGGTGTGTCTCTAGCCGCTTGGATAAGCGTTTTAGAATAGCTGACAGCAACTGGTGACTGTTTGGCAACCTTTTGCGCCAATGCTTGTGCTGCCGTTAGACCCTCGCCTTTGGCCGTGATTTCCTCGACTAAACCAATTCGCAGAGCCGTATTTGCATCGACACGCTCGCCGCACAATATCATGCGTTTTGCCCAGCCCTCACCCACAAGCCAAGGCAGATTTTGTGTACCGCCCGCGCAAGGCAGTAAGCCTACGCCCGTCTCTGGCAATGCCATCTGCGCGTGTTCTTCTGCGATACGAATATCACAGGCAAGTGCACACTCAAGACCGCCCCCCATTGCATAGCCGTTGATAACAGCGATACTCACGCCACGATAAGCGGATAAAGCTTCAAAAGCTTCGCCAAAAGCGATAGCCATGCTGATTGCATGACCTTTGTCTCCATCTGCAAAATTATTCAGATCCGCGCCTGCTGAAAAGAACTTCTCGCCGTCTCCACGAATGATTAAAGCATAGACATCATCCTTTGCATTCAAGTCAGCAATCAGTTGTTTGAGCGCTTGCAAGCTATCCATCGTCCACGTGTGGGCAGGTGGATTATTCAGTGTGACAATCGCCGTATGATGATCAATTAATAATGTAAGATTGGTATAATCTGTCATAAAACATCCTTGTTTTAACATGGTTTTACTACATGCACTTTATGGGTAAAGAACCATACCGATGTATTAGCGTAATTGACTCAGCGCATCGTCTTGCAACAGCTGACGTGAGACAATTACTCGCATGATTTCATTGGTGCCTTCCAAAATCTGATGGACACGTAAGTCTCGAACATGGCGCTCAAGTGGGTATTCATTCAGATAGCCATAGCCGCCATGTAACTGTAAGGCTTCATTAGCGACGTCAAAACAAAGATCTGTCGATAAGCGTTTTGCCATTGCACAGTATACGGAGGCCTGCGAATCCTCGTTATCGACCTTGTTCGCCGCTAAATACAGCATTTGCCGTGCCGTAATCGTTTGGGTCAGCATATCTGCCAGTTTAAATTGTACGGACTGTAAGCTGGCAATCGGACTACCAAATTGACTACGCTCTTGGACATAATTGGTTGCGGTCTCTAACGCGGACTGTGCCGTACCAACCGCACATATGCCAATATTAATACGTCCACCATCCAAACCTTTCATAGCAATACGAAAGCCTTGACCTTCCTCACCTATTAAGTTTTCTACAGGCACCTTGACGTCTTTAAAACTGATCGTTCGTGTTGGCTGTGCTTTCCAGCCCATCTTATGCTCATTTTTGCCGTACTCAATACCATCACTATCGGCTTCGACCACAAATGCTGACACACCTTTTGGTCCTGCGCCGCCCGTACGTGCCATCACTACTAATATATCGGTCGATCCTGCTCCTGATATAAAGGTTTTTTCTCCATTCAGAATATAGTAATTGCCTTGCTTATCAGCTTTGGTACGTAGAGAGGCGGCATCAGAACCAGCATTTGGTTCTGTCAAGCAGTAGCTACCAAGCCACTCACCGCTGACCATATTGGGAAGATATTTCTTGCATAAAGCGTCATTGCCATACTCACCAATCATCCAGCTCGCCATATTATGAATACTCATATAAGCCGCAACTGCCGTATCGCCCCACGCCAGTTCTTCAAAAACCATGGCAGAATCCAGTCGTGGCAATCCCAAACCATCGTACTCTGGATTGGTATACAGTCCCAAAAAGCCAAGCTCACCTGACTTTTTGATAACATCAATAGGAAAATGTGATGTACGATCCCATTCTGCTGCGTTTGGCTTAAGCTCTTTTTGAGCAAACTGTCTCGCAGTTTGGCGAAAGGCAATCTGATCATCAGTGAGTGAAAAATCCATATGGTCATCCTTGTGCATGTATAGCAAATATGGTGAATGAGGCTAAGTGTGTCATTGTCTTCTTGTTTTATTATTTCATTAAAAACGCAGTATGGCGATAAAAGTATGCTACTGCAAAACCACAAGCAGAACAATGAACACACCGCAGCGATAGTGAATGACTATATCGAAATAGTCGTATTAACACCGCGACTCGCTTCGTCATCAAACCATCGCGCCGTCACCGTTTTCGTCTGAGTATAGAACTGTACGGCTTGCTTACCATAAGGACCAAGATCGCCAAGCTTACTTGCACGTGAACCTGAGAATGAGAACATGGGTAGTGGCACAGGAATCGGTAAGTTAATACCAATTTGACCGACCATGATGTCTTGCTGAAATTTGTGCGCGGCGGCACCTGACTGGGTAAAGATGGCCGTACCATTGCCATGTGGATTGGCATTGAGCAGCTCTATCGCCTCATCCAAACTAGCAGCACGCATGATACACAGTACAGGACCAAAAATTTCTTGCTGATAAATTTGCATATCGCTTGTGACATTGTCAAAAATAGTCGGTCCGACAAAGTTGCCTTTTTCAAACCCTTCAACGGTAATGCCGCGACCATCAAGAATTAAGCTAGCGCCTTCTTCGACACCAGTACCAATCAAATGCTCAACACGCGCTTTTGCAGCAGGTGAAATCAGAGGCCCTAAATCTTTATCATTCTTGCCAGCCGATACGACCAAGGCTTCCGCTTTGGCTTTGATATCATCAATCCACTCACCTGCTGCGCCAACCAGCACGACCACTGACAACGCCATGCAGCGTTGACCAGCAGCACCAAAGGCAGCACCTGCCAATTGATTGAGCGTTTGTTCTTTATTAGCGTCAGGTAAAATTACCCCGTGGTTTTTGGCGCCCATCATACACTGCGCACGCTTACCTGATTTACTCGCGCGCTCATAGACATGTTTACCAACGCTGGTAGAACCCACAAAAGACACCGCCTTGATATCTGGATGATCGCAAATAGCATCAACCGTCGCTTTACCACCGTGAACCACATTCAACACACCTTCAGGGACGCCCGCTTCTACAGCAAGTTCAATCAAGCGCATGGTGACCATCGGATCTTGTTCAGAGGGTTTTAGGATAAAGGTATTACCTGTTGCAATCGCCATTGGAAACATCCATAGCGGAATCATGGCAGGAAAGTTAAAGGGCGTAATCCCTGCACAGACCCCAAGTGGTTGCCAAATGCTATAAGTGTCTACGCCAGAGGCGACATTTTCGACGAAATCACCAATCTGCAAATTGGCAATACCTGCTGCGTGTTCGACCACTTCTAAGCCACGAAATACATCGCCACGGGCATCAGCAATAGTTTTCCCTTGTTCTGCGGTTAAAATCTCTGCAAGCTCATCCATATGCTCACGAATCAGTGATTGATATTTTAAAAAGATACGAGCGCGGGTGGTAATTGGTGTTTTACGCCAAGTTTGAAAGGCTGTTTGAGCAGCGGCAACGGCCTGATTGATTTCATCATCTGTGGATTGTGGCACTTTTGCGATGACTTCTTGAGTGGCGGGGTCGGTAATATCAATCCATTCATCAGTAGTAGACTGTGTAAATTGACCATTAATGAGTTGCTGAACGTGGTGCATAAGATATCCTTATCTTGTTTATGTGACTACTGCGACAGTGTCGCTATATTTATGGTGTCTTTATATCTATAAAGAGCGCTAAAAGAGATAATTTTTAATAGCTATAATTTAAAATGATTTATTTTGTATCGTTATTGACTATAACAATAAAACAATTTTAGGGTCAAGCGCTTTGTTGAATTTTTAGCTTGTTTGAGAAGATAAGCAATAAAAAAGCCCATGATTTTTCATGAGCCTGTAATTTTACATCCATACTCTGTCATAAATCTTGTCTGAATGAGAGCGCTAGTATTCTTTCATAGATTGTTTGATGGCATCAATCGCTGCTGGATTATCAAGCGTTGACATGTCTCCTGTGTCCTTGTTTTCTGCTAATGCCCGAATAGCTCGGCGTAATATTTTGCCAGAACGGGTCTTTGGTAGGGCTTGCGGAAAATAAATTGCTGCTGGACGCGCGATACCGCCCAATGACTTGATAACCGCACCGATCACTTGTTGCTCAAGGCGAAACCGATTTTCAGTGGTTGCTACTTGCTCGTGATCTTTTAGTACACAAAACGCAATAGGCAACTCACCCTTCAATTGATCTTGGATGCCCACGACGGCGCACTCTGCCATTTCAGGATGACTACTAATGGCTTCCTCAATTTCTTGCGTCCCTATACGGTGGCCTGCTACGTTAATCACATCATCAGTACGTCCTAGAATATAGAAATAACCATCTTCATCCGTGACTGCATAGTCTGAGGTAGAGTATTGCTGGCCGTCAAATAAGCCAAAATAGCTACTGATAAAACGCTCATCGTTGCCCCATACCGTCGTGAGACAACCTGGCGGCAAAGGCGCTTTAATGGCTAACAGGCCTTTTTCACCCGCCGCGCAAGGTTTGCCTGTTTCTTCATTAATGACTTGAGCATCATATCCATACATTGGATAACCAGGTGAGCCTTGCTTATGCGGCTTATCATTAAATTTGGGCGTATTGCTCAAGATGGGCCAACCCGACTCTGTCTGCCAGTAATGGTCTAAAATAGGGACACCCAAATGCCTGCTGAGCCAATTGGCGGTAGATTCATCAAGTGGCTCGCCTGCCAAAAAGAATGATTTGACACTTGATACATCATAGCGAGTCATCCACGTTTCATCTTGTTTTTTGAGCATACGCACACCTGTAGGCGCAGTAAACAAAATATTGACCTTGTTGGCCTCGACAATACGCCACCAAATACCCGGATTTGGGCGATGTGGTAGGCCTTCATACATAATACTAGTCATACCCGCAAGCAATGGTGCATATATCGTATAAGAGTGTCCAACCGCCCAGCCGATATCCGATATCGCCCAAAAGGTTTCACCTGCTTTGCCATCGTAGATATAATCTATTGAGGTAGTGAGTGCGACGGCATGACCACCTGTATCACGCTGCACACCTTTGGGCGTACCCGTGGTGCCAGAGGTATACAGCAAATACGATGGCGTGTTTGACTCAAGCCAGACAGGTGCTACTATCGCATTTGCCTCACAGCTGTACCGACGTTCTGTCGCATAATCGACATCGATGTCTTGCGGCTGAAAAGGCAACACGCCTCGATTTACCACGAGCACATGCTCAGGTTTTTTGGTTGCTTGCTCAACCCCTTGATTGACCAAGTTTTTATAATTAATGACTTTACCACCGCGCAAGCCTGCATCTACTGTGATGACCATTTTTGCGTCAGCATCATTCATGCGTATCGCCAAATTATGGGCGGCAAATCCCCCAAATACGACCGAATGCACCGCACCGATACGAGCGCACGCCAGCATGGCGTAAGCGGCTTCCAAAATCATCGGCATGTAAATGATGACACGATCGCCTTTATCAATACCATAACGCTGTAGCACATCAGCGAAATAATTGACTTCTTTATACAAATCATTATAGGTCAGGCGACGCTTGGTATAGTCAGTATAAAACTCTACATTATTGCCCAAGTCTTTGAAGGCGTTAACAACGCCTGGAAAGGTTTCTATCAATTCTTGATTGATCTCTGACGATAGCCAAATGAAGGCATCTTGTTCTGCGCGTTGTTCCAGATGACGATCCACGCAGTTATAACAAAGATTGGTTTCACCACCGACAAACCATTTGGCAAAGGGCAACTTACTATCATCCAAAATCTGCTCAGGTTCTTTATGCCAATAAATGCGCTCTGCTTGCTTGGCCCAAAATTGCTCACGATCACTGATTGAGGCCTGATATATGTCAGTAAAGGTTGAGATAGTAGTGGATGATGCTTGAGAGATATGATTAATATTTGGATTGGTGGCGTGCTCGCTCATAATGGCTGTCCTTAGCATAAACGATAGTAATGCGATTTTATTAGATAACAATATAATATAAAACTGGCTTTCCTTGCCAAAATAAAAAACCGATACAATATGTATCGGTTTAAAATGTAACAGAGCAATTTGTAAAGGTCAACTGTTAAGCGTGTACTTTAGTCTATATTAATAAGAGCAAACGTCTGAGCAGTAGACAATTTAAGATCATTATTTTTCAACGGGTTTTGTGTACATCTCACGCATGACCTTCTTGTCATGTTTGCCTACTGAGGTTTTTGGCAATTCATCCACAAATTTGAACTGATTTGGTACGCCGTATTTAGGGATCATGCCACGCTCAACCGCTTTCTCAGCAATCGCTCTAATATCTTCAGCACTGGTATCTTGGCACGCAGGCTTAAGTACAATTAACGCCAATGGACGCTCACCCCACTGCTTATCGGGAATCCCAATGACAGACACATCACCGACCGCTGGATGAAGGGATAAAATCGTTTCAATCTCAAGCGATGAAATCCACTCACCGCCTGATTTGATCACATCTTTTAAACGATCAGTGATTCTCATATAACCGTCTGGTCGTATGTAGGCGATGTCTTGGGTATGCATATAGCCATTTTCCCACAGCTCTTTACCTGCATCTTCATTTTTTAAATAGCTTTGAGTCAGCCAAGGGGCACGTAATACAAGCTCACCAGTGTTGTCCTTACCCACGCCTACCGATTGGTTGTTCTCACCCCATACCTGAGCATCAACCATCAAAACAGGCTTACCTGTCATACAGCGACGAGCAATATCCTCTTCTTCTGTCATCTCAGGTTCATTTAAACTGAACTCTGTCAAACTAATGAGCGGCGCTGTCTCTGACATACCGTAGCCTGTATACACCTCGATACCTTGTGCCATAGCAGTTTTTGCCAAGCCTTCTGTCAATCTTGACCCACCAATGATCATCTTAAGACCATTAAAACTGGCATTACGATCCTGCGCTTCTTTGAGTATCATCTGTAAGATCGTCGGTACGCAATGGGTAATACTTACCTTTTCATTAATAATTAAGTCCATTAGAGCATCAGGCGCATAACGCCCCGGATAGACTTGCTTTAGCCCAACCATCGTGGCTGTAAATGGAAAGCCCCATGCATGTACATGAAACATCGGTGTCAGTGGCATGTAAACATCCCCATAGCTGACACCTTGTTTGTTGGGCAGCATACCAAGCGTTGCTGCTTCAGCTAAGCTATGCAATACCAATTGACGATGACTAAAAAACACCCCTTTTGGATCTCCTGTCGTACCTGAGGTATAAAAGGTGGTTGCGATGGTGTTTTCATCAAAATCTGGAAAATCAAAATCACTATCAGCGGCGTCTATTAATGATTCATACTCACCTATAACTCGATTTTGGTTGCCGCCAAAAACCCCTTCAAACGTTACCCCATTATCATCTAACCAAATAATATGCTCAATGCTAGAATTTTCGAACTGATAATCTTTGACTAATGGTGCAAACTCAGAATTGAGCAGCAATACCTTGGGCTTAGCATGATTGATGGTATAGAGGACTTTTTCTGGTGATAGACGTATGTTAACCGTCTGCAAGATATACTGTGACATAGGCACAGCAAAGTAGGACTCAAGGTAGCGGTGACTGTCCCAATCCATGACAGCGATTACGTCACCTGCATCAAGATTCAGCCCAGCCAATACATTGGCTAAACGGTTGATACGACTAAACAAGTCTTTATAAGTAAAGCGCTTTTTGTCTGCATAAATAATTTCTTGCTCTTGCGATACCGTTTTGGCGCGGTTTAATAGTTGTTTTACCAATAATGGATAATCATAGGCAGACGGTGCACTCTGGTAAATATTTGACATAAATCTGACTTCCTTGTTGGTCATATGTATAAATTATTATAAGTATAAATCCGAACAGCAATACAACGATCATTGTTTTAAAAAGCAAGTCTTTTTTGACAATAGCTGCTTGAACTATCAATAAAATTAATCGTATCTCTATCGATAATAAGAAAAAATCAGCGTTATGTAAAGCAACCTTGAGTAAGTATCACAAAGCCAATGTAGAACGGGCCAGTTCCTATTAAGGTAGGCATTTAAGGAGCAGGTGACTTGGTTTTGATCATACCAAAACTTGCCATAAGCAATGCCAACACTTGCACGAACAGCAGCAGACATACCGTGAGTGACCACTGCCCTCGTGCATAAACCAGACCGCCCAGCCAAGCACCTAACGTTCCGCCCGCGTAGTACCCCATATAATATAGGCCCGATGCTAATGAGCGTCCCTTTTTGACATTGACAGCGATGTAGCTAATAGTCGCTGACTGCGTGATAAATACCCCCGACGACATCACAGCCAGCCCTATAATGATACCCCACAAAGGCGTAACAAGCGTCAACAACACGCCAGCCATCGACACCAGAACAGCAACTCTGACTGTCCTTGCTGAACCAAACCGCCTGAGTAGCTTGGTTGACAACGGTGTGATAATCACGCCTATCAGATATACCGCAAAGATGTTGGCAAGCGCGCCCGTGCTCAATTCATAAGGTGATTTGGCAAGATGCAGATTGATAAAAGTAAAACACCCTACAAGAGAAAATAAGACACAAGCACCCAGCAAGCAGGCAGTCACAACATAGCGATTGGTCACATGCTCGCCTAATGTCTGTATGGCTGAGCGAAAGTTTGGATTGGCCACAAAACGACGAGACGATGGCAACATCTTAATAACCCACAAGGCACCTATCAGCGTCATACCAGCCATCACATAATAGCCATAGCGCCAGCCGATCATCTCGTGCAAGTGCCCAAGTAAAAACCGGCCCATAAAGCCACCAAGCACTGATCCTGACACATAAAATGACATCAACTCTGTCAGAGCTCGTCCCTCAAACTCCTCACCAATATAAGCAATGGTCACAACTGTAATACCTGGTACGGACAAGCCTTGCAAAAAACGCCACATGCCCATCCAACCGATACTAGGACTTTGCGCAATCAAAGCCGTCGGTATGGCTAAAAATAATAACGCACCGACGATAAATGATTTGCGCCCTACCGCATCAGAGAGCATACCCAAAAACGGTGACATAATAGCAATCGCTAGCACGGTCGCGCCGACCACCATTCCTGCCTGCACTTCACTTGCTGACAAATCCATCATCAATACCGGCAAAATAGCCTGAATAGAATAAACTTGTAAAAAAGCAAACATCCCAATCAGACCAATCGTCAATTTTAAGACCCACGAGGGTGAATTAAATGGTAGCTGACTGGCAGGTATGGTAGGTGTTTTTTTATTCATCGCATCAATCTTTTGGTTTGGCTGACTGTGATCTGTCACATGGTTTTGTATATGATTATTCAAAATAGGGCTGACTGTATTAGACGCCTTTCAGCAAAGGCTAGAGAGACGTGGGTAATAGAAATGAGACAATAGGAGCGAGACTTGTATCCATCGTACAGTGGCAAAGTCCAGCTAATTTTGACTATCATAGCGAATAATAAGCGCAAGGTTCAGTATATCGTTCGTTTTGTTTTTACACATCTACATTGTTTCTATCTTTTTTATTACAGACATTGCGTCTTTAAAAAATCATACTCGTAGAGTCTTAAACACTCTCAGCAGTGTTCATAGCTACAATTTCGTAACCATAATATTTACAACGACAATAATGAATAATTTGAGAAACCCAGTATTGAGGAACCAGTTTTATGACCGATGAAATTTATGATTTAGGCCAAGGGTTTTGGAGCATACGAGGATCCTTTATTAAAAACGGCATAATGGACATCGGGGTGCAATCTGCTCTGATAAAACTGGCCTCAGGACGATTTATTTTTTTGGACAGTTATACGCTAACGGGTGAGGTTCGACAGCAAGTCATGGCACTGACCAACGATGGACGAGATGTTGAGGCGGTGTTAAACGTTCATCCGTTTCATACCGTCTACTGCGCGCAAATGGCTAAAGACTTTCCGCAAGCCATCTTTTATGGCAGTAGTCGTCATCATAAGCAAGTACCAGGTGTGAGCTGGTCTGAGGATTTGGTCGAAAGCGATGCTGTGACAACACGCTATACCGAACTTGAATTCTCACTTCCTAAAGGCATCTATTACATTTCGCCTAATGAAAACGTCCATGCAAGCTCTTTATTGGTCTATCATCCCGCCAGCCAAAGTCTCTATATTAATGACACCTTTGAGATTCCACCTTCTAAATTGTTTCATGCGGTACAACCGAGTTTGGGTTTACATCCCACAACCAAGCAAGCGCTAATCGATGAAGCTACGGCAAGCGAGCAATATTGCGATTGGGCAACGAACCTTGCGCACGCATGGCGTGACGCTCGATACTTTTGCGGTGCACACTCAGGTCTGGTGGAGTTTGGCGAAGGTAGATTTGAATCAGCACTGCTGTCTGCTATTGACGCGGCTCGTTCTGAGCTTCAATCACGATAGATCATAAAATAACACTTAAGGTAAGAACGATATTTATTATCCATTGAGACTTACTCATACTTCAAGCAACTCTTTTCAAACATTACCTAAGAAGAAACAACAATGTCAGATAAAATATACGATTTAGATGCAGGGTTTTGGAATATACGTGGATCGTTTCGCGTTGGTGGTATCTTAAATATTGGCGCGCAATGCTCACTTATTCAATTAGCATCAGGGCACTTTATCTTTTTAGACAGTTATGCGCTCACTGGTGACGTTCGAGATAAGGTCATGGCACTGACTGATAACGGTCAAAAAGTGGAAGCGGTGCTCAATTTACATCCCTTTCATACGGTGCACTGTGCACAAATGGCAAAGGATTTTCCGCAAGCCATCTTCTATGGCAGTAGTCGTCATCATACAAAAGTACCTGAAGTCCAATGGGCCGAAGATTTGGTCGAAAGTGAGGCAGTGGCTCAGCGCTACCCCGAGCTTGAGTTCTCGATAGTAAGAGGTATTGATTATATCTCGTCCAATGAGATGATTCATGCAGGCTCTTTGTTGGCCTACCATCCTGCCAGCAAAAGCTTACATGTCGATGACACTTTTATAAGCCCACCGATCAAAGCCTTAGAGGCCATATTGCCTGAATTAATGCTGCATCCTACGACCAAAAAAGCGTTAAAAGACAAACCAAACGCTGGTCAGCAGTATTGCGATTGGGCGACTAATTTGGCCCATGAGTGGCAAGATGTTCGTCATTTTTGCGCCGCACATTCACATTTGGTGACCTTTCATAAGGGCGAGTTTAAAAAATCTTTATTAAAGGCTATCAATAAAGCACGTCCAAAGTTAGAAAATATTTAGTTAGCAATCTGTTTTGAATGTGTAGAAATATATAAAAGGGTTGCCAATATGGTTGCCCTATTTTTATAAAATACTGTCTTGTATTCATGGCATGGTAAATTGACTACACCTCACCTTGCCATTTACGAATAAACTCGCCATTTGGATCATATTGCTGGGTCTGTTTGTTGAGATTAAATTGCCTGCATCCTCTCGGATCAGCGCCAACCCCAGCCAAGTACTGCCAATTACCCCAATTGCTGGCGACATCATAATCGATCAGCTGTTGTTCAAAGTAAATCCCACCATAACGCCAGTCTAAACCCAGCTCATGAATCAAACAGCTAGCCACTAACTGTCTACCGCGGTTCGACATGTATCCTGTACTTTTTAGCTGATTCATACACGCATTGACGATAGGATATTGCGTGGTTCCATTTTTCCACTGCGCCAAACGCTTTTGATCAAACTGGATCGATGGCGAGTGCTGCGCAATGCCTTTAAACCAAAACAGCTTTTGTTGATGGGCAATAGCATACCAATAAAAATACTCACGCCACAGCAGCTCAAACCATATCCAATAAGTAGACTCATTCGCAATGATATCGCGCTCATAACGACGCAGACGATTCAGTACCATGTTTACAGACAGTGAGCCGTTGGCTAACCATGCCGAAAGCTTGGTAGAATGTGTCCAGTCATCAAGCGCATTTCGCGTGGTTTTGTAAATACTCGGCGCATCGGCATCAAAATAAGCATCTAGATGCTCTAAACCGCACCTCTCTCCACCTTTCCAATCAGGTAGTTGCTGTGATGGCTCATTGAACGCTTGTGCTGCAAAAAAGTATTCGTGGCTGTCTCGCAAATTTTCAGGCATTGGCGGCAAGGACTTGGGCATTGGACAAGTCACAATATCTTCTTTTGCCTGCAATAAATCATAATTTGATTCGATTTTTTTGCGAAAGGCGGTAAAGCTTTTGGGCAATTCATCGAGTGGTAATTTATCGAACAACGTGGCAGTGGTTTGTACATGCCAGCATACTTGTGGGTTTTGCTCCTGCAAACATTTGTAGACTTGGTTTTGGTTATAATCTGCTGTTTGACTGACACAGATATCTGTGACACTTTGCTGCTGAATAAGCTCATTCAACTGGGTAAACGTGTCTGATGTCGCCACGTTGTTTTGCAAATACAGCAATTTATTGCCAAGTTGCACGAGTGACGCATCTAAAGCTGCCAAACTCTCAGACAGAAATCGCTGGCGCGCCTGACCCATAGTGTCATAGAGATAAACCTGCTGGCTGACTTTTTTGTCCAATGTATCGGTCAATGATGGTGCATAAACGAGCAATAACTGTCCGTTACTGGACAGATTAGCCGCTTTTGATAACGTGGCATTGTCTGTAACTCGCAGGTCATTATGAAATAAAACCAGCGTAATATTTGACGTCAATGACTGATTTGGCATGTGTTAAGCCTCTTAGTATTTAGATATGATGAATAAATCACAATCCTTCATTTTCAACAGTATTTTTAAAGCTTCAAAATATCATATACTGTCAATGTCATGTTTGATATTCGAATACGGTATGCTCAAAATATTAATTGGGTAAGACCCAGAATTTTAAAAACCACTTATGTGCATTGACTCTCATGAGCATGACTGCTTAAATAGTTAACCCCTAGGAGAATATGGTATGACTGAAAAAAATGCCTCAGACGAAAAACGTCAGCTTATCAATCGCTTTTTGATCATACTGACAAAAGAGCAACCGCAAATGTATTATGCCTCAACCTCCGAAATTGCTCGTAGTCTCTATAAAATGATTAAAGAGCATACCAATCGCTTATCTGTAGAGGAGCAAGCGCTGGTTAGACGAATGAGCATGGAAGAAATTGAGGGCTTGCTTGGTTTCCATGCTAGGTAATAATTTTCCCCATAAAAAAAGACCGCTACTAAGGCGGTCTTTTTTGTATCTGGCTTGATGCTTAGCAGAGTCATCCGTTATTAAAATGCATAATCACGTGGTTTGTGCTGCATTGATATCCAATGCGTTCGAGTAAACTCTTCTAGTACCCACTCACCATTGAAGCGACCAATACCTGAGTTCTTTTCACCACCAAATGGTACATTGCTTTCATCATTTACTGAAATATCATTGATATGAGTCATACCGGCTCTGATACCACGGGCAAAACGCAATCCTTTTTGCATGTCTGTAGTAAAGACGGCACTAGACAAGCCATACATTGAGTCATTGGCTATCGACAATGCATCCTCTTCATCTTTGGCACGAATGATACCGACCAATGGTCCAAACACTTCGTTGCATGACAAGTCCATCTCGCGCGTCACTTCTGTGAATATATGTGGCGGTACCACTTGACCTTTAATCTCACCACTCAATAACATCGTAGCCCCCTCTTCTTGAGCTTTAGCAATTTTATCTGTGAGTGATTTGACTTGTTTTTCATTAATAATTGGACCGACTGCCGTGTTCTGTTTGCTAGGATCGCCAACATTCAGTGTCTTTACATGAGCCAAAAAGCGCTCTACAAACTCGTCATAAATGTCGTCTTCTACGATAATACGGTTAATAGCGATACAGATTTGACCTTGATGCAAGAATTTACCAAAAGCGGCAGCTTTGACTGCTTGCTCAATATCGGCATCTTTTAGGACAACAAACGGACTATTGCCACCCAGCTCAAGCGCCACTTGCTTGATATAGTCGCCGCCGCTTGCCAGCTCACCAATGTGTTTACCGACTGAGGTAGAACCTGTGAATGAGACAAAGCTTGGAATATCATGCGTAACAATAGCATCACCAATTTCACTACCCGCGCCAACCACAACATTCAGTAGCCCTTTAGGCAGACCCGCCTCTTCAAATATTTTTGCCAATAATAAACCGCCTGTAATGGGTGTATCACTTGCAGGCTTTAATACCACAGCATTACCAAGGGCCAACGCTGGTGCGATAGAGCGCTGTGTCAGATGCAATGGGAAATTCCACGGGCTAATCACAGCCACTACCCCAATTGGCTCACGATAAATAAAGTTTTCTTTACCTGCTGTATTAGAAGGGCGAATCTCACCATGTACACGGCTTGGAAAACTGGCCGCTTCAAGCGTAATGGCTCGTGCACTACTGAACTCTACCATGGCTTTAATACGAGTGCTGCCCGATTCTTTAATGAGCCAATCGACGATCTCGTCTTGGCGCTGATCAAAGATACTGACGACTTTATACAGAACAGCAGAACGCTCAGCTGGGGTTGTTTGCGCCCACTCTTTTTGAGCCAGAGTGGCTGCTTGATAGGCTTCATCAAGCTGCTGGCTGGTCGCTTGCTGGATTTCTACTAGCGTGTCACCATTGTAAGGGTTGGCATCGGTGTTGACACTATCGTCTTGTCCACTTTGCCATTCACCTGCGATATATTGCAAATGAAAATCTTGATAGACATTAGGTTGGGTATTATTGGTATCAGTTGACATAATTTATCCTGGGTATTTTATAGTTGTGGTTGTCATGTTGAGTAACATCTACTAGAGTAAAAATAGTTGGCGACAGGTTTACAATACATCATTCCAGCGCCACATTATTCTTATGTATAAGTAATTATTTATTTATGGGTGCTCATTTATCAATAATGCTCTACACTCGCAGCAAACTTATAACAGTGAGTAACATCTAGCAACGTTCTTTAAAACATATACTTGATAGACGACTGGTCTAATGCTACCATAAACTTAATGAGAATGAGCATATTTGGTCATTAAGTCTTGTTGAAAAAACGTAACTTCACAACATAACCTTCGATAAAAACAAGTGAAGCGTACTGCCCTATTTAACCTCGTTTAACCTTTACTGATGACACTTATCCATTCATACCACTTATTTAATCTTAGGAGCACATGACTATTATGTCTGTTAACTCGACGAATACCCCGCCAGACACCAAAACCCATCTGTTAGATATAGGCTATCAGCTTATTGCTAAAAAAGGATTTACCGCTGTTGGTATCAAGCAGATACTAGACACAGCAGGCATTCCTAAAGGCTCGTTCTATCATTACTTTGCCTCAAAGGAGACTTTTGGTGAAGCCATTATTAGTAATTACTTTGTGCATTATAAAGAGCGCTTAGATACCATCGCAGATCAAAATGTTAGCGCTCAGCAGAAGCTATACAACTATTTTCAAAACTGGTATGACACTCAGCAAAACGGCTGTAATCATGGAAAATGCTTGGTCGTTAAGCTCAGTGCTGAGGTAGCAGACATGTCTGAGTCTATGCGTCTCGCCCTAAATGCTGGTTATCAACAAATCATCAATTGGCTGGCCGAACAGATCAAAGCTGGATGGGCTGATAACTCAGTCCCCCGTTTTGATAATGTGGCTGCTGAGAGTATGGCCAAACGCTGGTATTTTGCTTGGTTAGGTGCCAGCCTAATTGCTAAAACCAGTCAGACCAACACCCCACTCGCAGAAGTTTGGCAGATGACGACCACACAAATGGGCCGTTGATTCTGTCATTTTAGACCACGTCTATAGAAATATCCTTTGGCAGAAGATTTGCATTATTAGAGAGTTTTGTAAATTTACTAGACGACCGGTCTAATTAATGTACAATGGCCGCAGATGCAATAAACGGATTGGCAAATAAGCTACCGTCATCTTTATACAATTTATATTTAATAAATATCTAATAACGTTTAGGAATTTTATGAACAACTTTCAATATTACAATCCCGTCCGTATCGTCTTTGGTGAAGGTCAAATCACCCAGTTATCAGAATTAGTGCCTACAGATGCACGTGTACTAATCACTTATGGTGGTGGTTCAGCGCAGCGTACTGGTACGCTGGATGAAGTAAAAGAAGCTTTGGCAGCAAGTGGGTCACGTGACATATTTGAGTTTGGTGGTATCGAAGCCAATCCAGAATTCACGACACTACTAAAAGCAGCAGACATGGTGAATGAGCATAACATCGACTTTATCTTGGCAGTCGGTGGCGGTTCAGTACTTGACGGTAGTAAGTTTGTTGCCTTGGTTGCCTCTTTAACTGAAGAAGACGGCACCGTTTCACGTGAGCAAGCGTGGGATGCCTTAATCAGCTATTGCAAAAATCTTGATTCTGCTATTGATCTGGGCGCGGTTTTGACGATACCAGCGACTGGCTCTGAAATGAACTCAGGTGGCGTTATCAACTATAGTGAACGCCAAGCAAAACTGCCATTTGGCAATCCACTGGCCTTTCCTAAATTTTCGATTTTAGACCCTATCAAGACATTGACTCTACCTGAGCGTCAAGTCATGAACGGTGTTGCTGATGCATTTGTTCATGTAATGGAGCAATACTTAACGTATCCAGTGAACGCTAAGGTTCAAGACGCATTTGCTGAGAGCTTACTTAAAATTCTTATTACAGAAGGTTTGGTGGTGAAGCAAGAGCCAAATAACCTAGAGACTCGTAAGAACATCATGTGGACAGCTACGATGGCACTGAACGGCCTCATCGGTACAGGTGTTCCACAAGATTGGACAACCCATATGATTGGTCACGAACTGACCTCATTGCATAGTATTGATCATGCTCGTACCTTGACCATCGTGCTGCCATCCGTCATGCGTGAGCTTAAAGAAAGCAAAAAAGAAAAGCTGCTTCAGTATGCCCGTAACGTATGGGACATTACCGATACAGATCAAAATGATGACACTATCATCGAGACGGCCATTGTTTATACCGAAAACTTCTTCCGCGATCTTGGTTTACCAGTCAGCTTAGAAGATGTTGATTTAACAGAAGAAGCAATCGACCCAATCGTTAAACAGCTTGAAGCGCATAAAATGGTAAAACTGGGTGAGCATGGCAAGAATGACTTAGATGTCTCACGCCGTATTTTGCAACGTGCGGTTACTAGTAAAGCGTCTTAATTAGAAATACCATAATAATAAAAATATATCTTTTTGATTTTAAAGTAACTACTCAGCACTGAGTGGTTACTCCTTTAACAACGAACACTAATATTTATAAATAAAAAAAGGATTATTAAAATGAGCTTTGATAAGCAACAAAACCAAAATACAAATCGTCAAATCAAACTTGCCAGCCGCCCTCAAGGTGAGCCGAAGGCTGAAAACTTTGATTTAGTGACTAGCGATATTCCCTCGCCTAACGACAATGAGATGCTATTACGCACCGTTTATTTATCATTAGATCCGTATATGCGTGGACGTATGAGCGATGCAAAAAGCTATGCAGATCCCTTAGCAGTGGGTGATGTCATTATGGGTGGAACGGTTGCCCAAGTCGTTGAATCTAATATAGATAAATTCGCAGTCGGTGACTTGGTGGTCTCAAACTCAGGCTGGCAAGATTATAGCGTTAGCAATGGCGAAGGTGTCCTAAAGCTTGATAAAGATATGAAAAACCCCTCTTATGGCTTGGGCGTATTAGGTATGCCAGGGTTTACGGGTTATATGGGTTTGACTGATATCGGTAAACCACAAAAAGGCGAAACGTTGGTGGTTGCAGCCGCAACTGGTCCAGTTGGCGCTACTGTCGGGCAAGTGGGTAAACAATACGGCACGCGTACAGTGGGTGTCGCTGGCGGTAAAGAAAAGTGTGATTTCGCAGTTAATGAGCTTGGTTTTGATATCTGTATCGACCACAAAGCCGATGATTTTGCTGAGCAATTAAAAGCGGCGTGTCCAGATGGTATCGATATCTACTACGAAAATGTCGGCGGTCATGTGTTTGATGCCGTAATGCCCCTCTTGAATGCCCATGCTCGTATTCCAGTCTGTGGTCTAGTCGCTCAATACAATGCGACGGACTTGCCTGAAGGTAAAGATCGTTTGAGCATGTTGACAGGACTTATCCTGAGTCGTCGCTTAACGATTAAAGGGTTTATTATTTTTGAAGAATATGGAGATCACTATCCTGAATTCTTAGAAACCATGAGCAAATGGGTAGAATCAGGTGATGTCAAAACCAAAGAGTATGTTGCTGAAGGCTTAGACAATGCCCCTGATGCTTTCGTTCGCATGCTAAATGGTGATAACTTCGGCAAAACAGTGGTTAAAATCGCTGACGTCAACTAATAGTCTTTTTATTAGTTGATATTAGATGAGTAATAATAACCACTTAACAACACAATTTACTCATATTGCTACTGCAAACTGTTTACATTGCACTAATACTATTAGTGACAAATAGACAAGCAATGACAACTTATTCAATCACCCAGTGCTAATCATCATACCTTTAAACAGTATGGCTGTTAGTACTTGGTTACTTCTAAATCTTGATCAAACATCAATAATAACTAAGGATACTTATGAATATTTTAATGGTACTAACTTCACACGATCGCCTCGGTGATACTGGTAAAAAAACAGGTTTTTGGCTAGAAGAATTTGCCGCTCCTTACTATGCTTTTATTGACGCTGGTGTCAACGTAACGCTAGCCTCTCCTGCAGGCGGTCAGCCACCTCTTGATCCTAGTAGCGATACAGCAGATGCGCAGACAAAAGATACCAAACGTTTTAAAGAAGATGCAAAAGCACAGGAACATCTTGCCAATACTGAAAAACTTGCTGATATGAAAGCAGAAGATTTTGACTCTGTCTTTTATCCAGGTGGCCATGGCCCATTATGGGATTTAGCCGTCGATAAAAACTCAATCAATTTGATTGAAACGTTTGTGACGCAAGACAAGCCAGTAGCGTTTGTTTGCCACTCTCCTGCTGCATTAAAAAATGTCAAAATTAATGGCGAGTATCTGGTCAAAGGCAAAACCGTCACTGGGTTTTCTAACTCAGAAGAAGAGGCCGTTAGTCTGACAGATGTCGTACCTTTCTTAGTAGAAGATGCGCTAAAAGACAATGGCGGTAACTATGAAAAAGCGGGTGATTGGGAGTCATTTGTTGTCGAAGACGGCTTGCTGATTACAGGGCAAAACCCAGCGTCATCAGAAGAAACAGCCAAACGCCTAATGGCCAAGTTAAAAGGTTAGTATGAAACACTAAGGTGAACATAATCAACCACGCAAAAGGCCACTACCATGATTCGCTTACATCATCTCAATCAATCACGCTCGCTACGCATCCTATGGCTTTTAGAGGAGCTTGGCGCGTCTTATACGGTCATTAGTCATCAACGCGATGCTAAAACCCATTTGGCACCAGAGAGTCTAAAAGCGGTACATCCACTTGGTAAGTCTCCGGTTATTGAAATGGATGGCCGACTTTATACTGAGTCAGGGGCTATTACTGAGCTATTGATTGAACGATTTGCGCCAGAGCATTTGCGTCCTTCTATAGATAGCGCAGATTATGGGACGTATTTGCAGTGGATTCATTTTGCCGAAAGCTCGCTTATGTTGCCATTATTACTTGAACTATTTACCAAAAAAGCAGGTATTAACGATAATGAGTTTTTGGATAATTATATTGCCGAAGAGAAACACAAGCTGCTGAGCTATTTGGATGATGAAGTGGCTGGCAAGGCTTTTATCGTTGGCAATAAACTGAGCGGGGCTGGCTTTATGTTGTCTTTTGACTTGATTATGCTTGCCAAGCGCGAGATGCTAGAGGACTATCCGTCCATAAAACAATACGCCTTACAACTCGCTAGCCTTGATAGCTATCAGCGTACCATGCGTTTGGAAGTAAATTATGACGAGTCCATCTAGTACTTTACTTTAACGCCCTTACTTAATTTTTATTATATAAGAACAGTTCTGTAGAGAGCTGTTCTTATTTTTGATTCAACCATATGTCCATTATCTATAAGTTGGCGTACGATAGTATTTGAATATAAGTTAAAAACAGCATAGCGCGTTACGTGTATATGACAAAATCTTGATAGAAATTATGATAGAATCCTGCCCGCTATTTTTAAGTTATATTTTTGTCTTATCCGTATTGAATAGCGTCTATCTTAATTGATACCCATCCAATAGGTACAGTTTCTGTCTGGGCGCTGCCCCATGTCATTTACTCTCTTACAAAACATCGTCGTACGCTCATGAATACTGAATATCAATTTAAGCCACATGAACAACCAATGATGGTTGGCTCTCCAGCCAATCCTGATCATCCTGCACGCCGTAAATTATTCTATCTACTTATCGGGATTTTTATTGGTCTGACTGCCAGTTTCCAAAACGGATTATTGGTGGCGAATTTGACGCAAATCCAAGGTGAAATGAACCTAACACCAGTAGAAGGTGGCTGGATATCTGTCAGTTATAACATGACGAATGCTTGTATCACCGTTTTGTTATATAAAATTCGCCAGCAATTTGGCATGTCGCTTTTTAGCAAAATCACTCTGTTTTTTCTATTAGCGGCCACAAGCTTACAGTGGTTTGTCAACAGTCACTTCTTGGATGCGATTAACATTCAAATTGATGCTTACTATCTAGAGATTATTGCTAGAGGGTTAAGTGGTATGGTCGCTAGTGGTATGACCATCCTAGGTTTATTCTATTGTTTGCAAGGCATGCCTACGGTCAAACGCACCAGTGGTTTGATATTGGGTTTTGGCTTGGTGCAATTTGGTATCCCATTATCACGAATTATCTCGCCCTATCTCGCTATCGACGGTCAGCTTGAAAACTTATTCTTATTTCAATTTGGTTTGGCATTGATCTGTTTTGGGTTAATTAATATTTTAGAATTGCCACCCGGTAATACCGAAAAAGTCTTCGAAAAGCTCGATTTTTTAAGCTTTGCTTTTTTTGCCAGTGGTCTTGCTGCGTTGGCTGTATTCTTAGTACAGGGCCGCATTCAGTGGTGGACAACACCTTGGCTAATTTATTCACTCATTATTGCAGCCGTCAATATTAGCATAGCACTGTGGATTGAAACGCATCGCAAAAACCCTATGTTGCAAGTTCGCTGGATGCGTAGTCGCAACATCATTGCTTTTATGATTACTGGTGCTGTGATGCGTATTTTGCTGTCTGAGCAGAATGTCGGCGCGGCAGGATTGCTTGCCAGTCTTGGTTACGGTAACGATCAGCTGATTACGTTTTATGCGGTCATACTATCCGCCAGTGCCTTGGCATTAATCATTAGTATTTTTAGCACTGATGCGATGGATTTACGCCGTCCCGTTATCTTTGCAGTGGCATTAATTGCTATAGGGTCCTGGATGGATACAAGTGTGTCTATTAATTCAGCGCCTTATATGTTTTATCTTAGTCAGTCTTTGATTGCATTTGCGGCTATATACTTCATGGGACCGCTGGTTTTTGAAGGGTTTTTACGCGCTATCGCTAGTGGCCCTGCCTATATTATTAGTTTTTCTGTGATTTTCGGTATTTCACAAACGGTCGGCGGGCTTGCAGGTGCTGCCGCTATTCAAGCCTTCACAACGATTCGTACGCAAGCGCATTATGCAGATATGGTCGGCTCACTTAATTTGGGCGACCCGGCTTTGATGGGACAAGTCGCTGGTGCCAGTCGTACTTTATCGAGTCAAATAACAGATGCCACCCAAGTCAACGTAGCAGCCATGAGCCAAGTCTTACAAGGTATACAAAAACAGGCGACTGTCGCGGCATACAATGACCTATTCTTTTTGATGGCAAGCATTGCTACTATCACTACCATTATTCTATTGATAAATTATTTCTATTATCGCTATCATAAACGTAACCCACTGGCCAAAGAACTGGCGGTGATTGCCAAAATGCGTGAAAACAAATGACCCAATCTATTCACTCTACAGCACTAAAAACTTGTAAGCCTATGTTTAATAAAATCAGGAGAGCGTCATGAGCCAAGAAAAATCCAATGATCTGACTCAAAAAGCTCAAACGTCAGATGGCGCTCCAGCAGTGAAATCGCAGACAGAATCCGATACTAGTACAACGCAAACTGCGACGGACTCCATTCAGAACAACCAAGAACCAACTCCAAGTTCTAGCAGTCAGGACAAATCTGATGTGGATGATACGCCAACTGGTAATGAGCCTCCCATGCCACCCAAAGAGCCTATTCCTGACTCAACTGGCTGGTCGCCCAAGAAAAAATCGTATTTAAATTTGGGGTTATTGATACTACTAATTATTATTGGTGTGACCTTGATTTTGTATGCGTGGAAATTACCTCCTTTTACACCGACAATACAGCAGACAAACAACGCCTTTGTGAAAGGTCAAACGACCATTATCAGTCCGCAAGTGTCAGGTTATGTGACCGAAGTAGCTGTACAAGATTTTGCCACTGTAAAAGAAGGTGATTTGCTCATAAAAATAGACGATCGCACCTTTCAGCAACAGCTTGATCAAGCACAGGCCGATACAGAGGTAGCACTCACCAATCGTTCTAGTAATACTCAAGATACGCAAAGTAGCCAAGCACAAATCGAAGCACGAGAAGCGGATCTATACAGTGCCAAAATCAACGTGGAAAGCGCGCGTGAGGACGTGAATCGCTATCAAGGTTTAGATGCTATTGGTGCTGTCTCAAAAGCAGAAGTGGCTCATATCAAAGCCCAACTCGCTCAGGCGCAGGCAAGTGTGCAACAGGCGGAAGCCAATTTGCAAGCCGCTCGTCAAAACCGTGATAAAACCAGCGGTAGCCGCTCCTCACTGGATGCGAACATAAAAAGCGCTGAAGCTGGTGTGAAGCAAGCACAGATTAACCTAGACAATACTATCATCACGGCGCCAGAATCTGGTCAGCTCAGTCAAGTGAGTGTTAAAGAAGGGCAGTATGTCAGCGCAGGTACACAGTTGATGTATATCGTACCTGAAGGCGTATGGATTATTGCAAACTTCAAAGAAACTCAAGTGGCAAATATGGCGATAGGTGAACCTGCAACCGTTCGGGTGGACGCACTTGGAGGAACAGAGTTCACTGGTCATGTCAGTAATATATCACCAGCAACTGGTAGTGAATTTAGTGCTGGCGCTGCCAATCCTGCGACTGGCAACTACATCAAAATTGCTCAGCGCATTCCTGTACGGATTGACTTAGATAAGGGTCAGCCAGAGCTTGCGCGTTTACGTCCCGGCATGTCAGTTTCGGTCGATATAGACACCGATCACAAAGTCAAAAAATAGTACAAAAAAAGCCATTCTAAATTCCTTGATTAGTGGATTTAGAATGGCTTTTAAACTATCTATCAAATACTTTTAAAAACTGGTCTTTGCCTTTACGGCAACAAGCGTTTCGTTGTCCAAGTAAAGGTTCCCTTGTTATTATCTTGCACATAAACGAGGCGATCATGCATGCGGTTAGCACGTCCTTGCCAAAACTCGATTTTTTCAACCGTAATCTCATAACCGCCCCAAAACTCTGGCGTAGGTACGGCTAGGTTTTCTGGGTAATCGGCCTGCAATTGTGCAAATCTTTCTTCCATAACCTCACGATTAGACACTTCACCACTTTGCGGTTGGCTTACCCATGCCCCAACTTGACTGTCATGTGGACGTTTTTGAAAATATGCCGCAGATTTTGTTGCATCAATTTTGGCAATTTTTCCACTGATACGAATTTGGCGCTCAAGCTCATGCCAAAAAAACAGGGCTTCGGCATTGGGATTTTCTGCAATATCCTGTCCTTTTGCACTTTCGTAGTTGGTATAAAAAACAATACCCGTTGCTGTAATCTCACGTAGCAATACAATACGTACACTGGGTTTATTGTCTGCACCGCAAGTCGCCAAACTCATGGCATAGGGTTCTTGAACGCTTTGCTCTATTGCCTCACTCATCCAAGCATTTAGCAGTTCAAATGGTGACTCTGGTATTGATGTTTGATCCAGTGCGCCTTTTTCGTATGACAGGCGTTGGTCAGTGAAGTCCATGCTCATGGTCATTCCTTATTTTGGTCTTATTCGTTCAAAGGCGGTTATTGTAATACGGATTTGATAAGATCAGCTAAGTCATTTGCCATGACATCACATTCTATAATGTCATCCGACTCGACCATGACACGTATCATCGGCTCCGTACCTGACTGACGAATCAAGAGACGACCACGTCCTTCCAATGTCGCTTGTGCTTTTTCAAAGGCGACAACCAGCTCATCATGCTTGTATGGGTCTTGCATCTTAGACAAGCGTACATTGACCAGTTTTTGTGGCAGTACTTCAAACCCTTCAATAAGATCACTCAGTGCGCGCCCTTGAGCTTGCATCACTGCCAATACTTGTAAGCCTGCTATGATGGCATCTCCTGTACGGCTCTTATCCAAGCATAGAATGTGCCCAGAAGGCTCTCCACCCAATATCCAGCCATTGGTTTCAAGCGTCTGCATGACGTAGCGATCCCCTACTTTTGCACGCATAAAGTCAATACCAGCATCCTTGAGTGCCAGCTCTAACCCCATGTTGCTCATGAGTGTCCCTACCACGCCTTTAGCTTTGGTAGAACCTTTGGTAGCCAGTAGGTATAAAATACCGTCACCATCAATTAGTTGACCAGTTTCATCGACCATTACGATACGATCGCCGTCACCATCTAAGGCAATACCAACATCTGCTTCGTGATCCAGCACTGCTTGTTGCAGACCTTCTGGATGCGTAGAACCACAGTCATCATTGATATTGATACCGTCAGGTTCATTATTGATTGCAATCACATTAGCACCAAGCTCACGCATGACTCTTGGCGCCACACTATAACCTGCGCCATTTGCACAATCGACTACGATAGTCAAATGACTCAAATCGTATTGATAAGGGAAACTGCCTTTACAAAATTCGATATAACGACCTTTGGCATCATTGATTCGGTTGTTCTTACCAAGATTGGCAGGATCAAGAATTGGCATGATGACGGCATCGCCAGCTTCTGACTGACTCATTACTGCCTTTAATTTGTCATTAATAGCAGTTTGCATGTCATCGGTTAATTTTTTACCATCACCCGAAAAAAACTTGATACCGTTATCATAGTACGGATTATGAGAGGCTGAAATAACCACGCCAGCATCCGCATTAAAACTGCGGGTCAAATGTGCGATGGCAGGTGTTGGCAATGGGCCAAGCATATGAACATCAACACCAGCGGCATTAAAACCCGCTTGTAGAGCCCCTTCAATAACGTAACCTGACAAGCGAGTATCTTTACCAATGACCACACTCGGTTTACGGGCAGGATTATCATTGTTTTCCATCAATACTTGACCCGTTACATAACCCAACTTCAAAATAAAATCAGGCGTAATCGGTAACTGACCAAATTTGCCGCGAATACCATCGGTGCCAAAGTAGCTCATTATGTGTTCCCTAATTGTAAACTAAGTCTAAAAGTAAAAGGCCAAACGTATACGCAGGCACTGATATTGTTATAGTAAACCGTTATGTATTTTACAAAAAAAACGGCCAACAATAACAAAGCATTGTTGGCCCTTTGTATATCAAAGTCACTACAATCCTGCAACAACGCTATTGTCAATATAACACAGGATTATGAGTTGATGTCTAATTCACACGGTAGTTTGGTGCTTCTTTAGTGATTTGAACATCATGAACATGTGACTCTTTCATACCAGCTGACGTCACCTTGATAAACTGCGGATTTTTGCGCATGTCTTCAATAGTCGCAGAGCCTGTGTAGCCCATAGAAGAACGCAAACCACCCACCAACTGGTTGACAATACCAGCTACTGGTCCCTTATAAGGAACACGGCCTTCAATACCTTCTGGTACAAGCTTCTCTACGCCATCTTTGGCATCTTGGAAATAACGGTCTGATGAACCATTTGATCCTGACATCGCGCCAAGACTACCCATACCGCGGTAGGCTTTATAATAGCGACCTTGGAACAATTCTACTTCACCTGGGGCTTCTTCCGTACCTGCCATCAATGAACCTACCATGATGCACGACGCACCAGCAGCAATGGCTTTTGCCATATCGCCAGAATAACGAATACCACCATCAGCGATCAATGGAATGCTATCTTGCAAAGCACTGGCGACATTATCAATGGCTGAGATTTGCGGCACACCAATACCAGCGATAATACGAGTGGTACAGATAGATCCTGGACCGATACCAACTTTTACAGCGTCAGCGCCTGCATCACGCAATGCCTTAGCTGCATCACCTGTTGCAATGTTACCACCAATGACTTGAACGTTTGGATAGTTTTTCTTGATCCAAGAAACCTTGTCGATCACGCCCTTTGAATGGCCGTGCGCGGTGTCTACAACAATAATATCTACATCAGCACCAATCAGCGCTTCAACGCGTGCTTGCGTGTCTGCACCTGTCCCAACCGCTGCACCCACTCGAAGACGACCTTTCTCATCTTTACAAGCATTTGGATTGTTTTCAGCTTTCGCAAAGTCATTAACGGTAATCAAACCACGCAAACGAAACTTGTCATCAATAACGATAACTTTTTCGATGCGATGCTCATGCAGCAATCTTTTGATGTTCTCGTTGCTTTCGCCTTCATGCACAGTCACCAATTGGTCTTTTGGCGTCATGATCTGACTGACCGGCATTGATAAGTTGGTTTCAAAGCGCCAGTCTCTATGAGTTACGATACCCACGACATTGTCTGTGCCTTTTTCAACCACAGGTACGCCTGAGATATTATTATCTTGAGTCAAACGTAGCAATTCACCAATTGTCATCTCTGGATGCACGGTGATTGGATCCACGACCGTACCTGCTTCAAATTTTTTGACACGGCGTACTTGAGTAGCCTGTTGTACGATATCCATGCTCTTGTGCAAGATACCCATGCCACCTAATTGAGCCATCGTAATGGCCATTTCAGACTCAGTCACTGTATCCATAGCCGCAGAGATTAGCGGTAGATTCAAGGTGATGTTTTTGGTCAAACGAGTAGACAGATCGGCAGTTTTTGGCAAGACTTCAGAATAGGCTGGCAATAATAAAACGTCATCAAAGGTTAAGGCTTCATCGACAATTCGCAACATACAGACCCCTAGTGGTGGTTATTTTGATGGGTGGGATTTTTGCACTAAAACAATCAACAATAGACCAGCTAACTATCGCACTCGAAAATTGCCATTGATTCATCAATCATAAGTATACGCAAATATAGCGCTGTCTTATTCTTGACGGCTCATTTATCCCTTAAAAATAACGCCATATTATAACAAATAAGCAGACAGAGCGCATGCTTATTTGTCAGCTTATTTTAGAGAAGCACGTCTTTGTTTAATCACAAGCGCGCTTCATGTCATTATTCACTTTTTTCATTACTAGCGGCTTTGATTCATCACTAATTACTTTCGCCCAAAGTAAAACGCTCTGTGGGTAAGTACTGATGCTGCTGTTCATGTAAGTAGCCAAGCATCTGTTCGCGTACTTCACAAGCGAGTGTCCATGCCTCGATAGGTCCTACTCCTGACACAGCGCCACGCAGTTGAATCGTCTTTTCAGTCACCTCAACGACGAACACTTCAGGTTCAGTTTTATTGTCCCAAAGCTTATTTTCTTTAGTCACGGATATAAAATGTTGGCGAATGGCATCAATGTCTGCTCCATAATCGATATATAAAAATACAGGACAGGTCTGATGTACTTCCGTATGTGACCAGTTCTCTACCATTTCAGTAATCAACTCACGCATCGGTACGATCAATCGTCGTTCATCCCATGTTTTTAGAACAGCATAAGTGTACCGTAAGTCTTCAACTGTACTAAAGTTACCTTTCATAATTACACTATCACCAATCCTTACAGGCTGTGTGACTGCCACTTGCACACCTGCGATGATATTGCCCAATATTGGTTGCGCTGCGATACCAATGACCACACTGGCAATACCAGCTGAGGTCAACAATGTCCTACCAAGACCCTCGATATTTGTAAACTCACTAAGTCCAATCCAAATGCTACCGAGAATCATAAAAAAGATAAACACGCGGCGAAAGATTGACACATAGGTGCGCCGACGTCGCACTTTATCGAACTGCTCTTCTCCTAGGTTTTCAATCTGCATACTTTGATAGCGATTGGCAAAGAAGTTGATGACACGAATACCCAGCCACATGGCACTAAAAACCAAAACGATCCAGATCAGTGGACGAATAGATGAGGCAACCGCATCTAAATAAGGAAAGCCGCCTGAAACTAACGTAAAAACCAATAGAAAGCTGATGGTAAAAGTCAAAGGCACCGTCAATTTACTGACCAAATCAGCAACACCGTTACTACTGCCTACATACATGCTGTACTTTTCGGCATCAATATAGCGACTGATAAGCTTTTCTGTGCCTTTACTCAATAGCCAGCCAAGCCCCATCGTAAGTAAGAGAAAAGTCGTTAGCGCGATAAATTCCCACAGAGCAATACCGAAAAATTTGAGTTTTAACCATTCAGGTAAATAGCGTTCAAACTCTGATGGGTGATACTGCTCATAAAGATTGTCGATATTGCCCACTGTTTGCTCAGAAAAAACCCAAACAGGGGCACTGTCTTCTATTCGTACTCGCTGTAAATAAATAGGAACACGGCGTTCACGATAATCAATATAGCCAAGTTGTATAGAACGCCTAACAATACCCGTTACACTACTTTCGTTACCCAATAATGGCTCCATCAAACCATCTGGCCGATCTGGCAAATCATCAAAGACATAAAGCTTTTTTTCAGATAACAAAAAATCAAGACGTTTTGCAAGCTCAATAGCACGGCTGCGCTGAACCTTCTCATCAATCAAATTCATATTAAGGGCGTAAGCTGCCAAGTCATATTGCTGCTTCATTACCGCTGATTGAAAAAACTCCAAGGTTGCAAGCGGGGTTGTCAGGTTCGGTGGCACAGACAATGGCGGTAATCCCGCATTGAGCTTATTTAATTCATAATAGCTCTCATTATATTCGCCCGTGAGCCCAGCATCGCCTTGCAGTGTCCCTGCTTGCTCTACAGCGTTTCGCTCGGTCGGATCAAACATCTCTTCTGAAACATCAGAAAGTTTTATCTTATGACTTTTAATCGTATCAATCTTTTGCGACGCATACTCAGTTAGTGTATCTGGCGCACTTGTGCTTTGCTCACTACTGTTTTGTGTATCATCATTGCTTGCTGCCTGCGCAGAGACAACTGGCATAAAAATAGCGCTTATCACCATGCACAAAGAAGCCAGTAGTAACTGAAGGCAATGATAGCGCCGCACTTCGCCATATTTACGTACGTATTGAGTACCGTTCAACTGGCTATCATTAACCTTAGCTGCCATATTATTGACTGCTGTAGAGCGGTCCTTTAGAGTATTCATATCTTTAAAAGCCATCAGTTCATATAAGGTTTGGACGCAAAAAATGTATCGTCTAAATTAATAATTAATGCAGTTTACAAAAAAAGCCAGCATATAGCTGACTCATTTTATTACTATAACTGGATATGTTTTGTAATTTTTACCTTATGCACGGCGCCACGTTGTACCAGCACGGCTGTCTTCAAGCTCAATACCTGCCTCTTTTAATTGCTCACGTATGGCATCCGCACGCGCAAAATTTTTGTTGGTCTTGGCCTCTGCACGCTCAACAATAAGACCGTCGATCATCGCATCTGTTAAGCTGTTTTCAGTGGTATCACCTACCACGGCTTGCAAAAACTGCTGCACGGGCTGTTGTAAAATATTTAGCACTTGCGCCAGCGCTTTGAGCTGCTGAGCCAATTTCCAAGCCGTTTCTACGTCTTCCGCCTTAATCGCCTTATTTATATCACGTGCCAGCCCAAATAACACACTAATCGCTGTAGAACTATTGAAGTCATCATTCATGGCTTTGATGAAGCTTTGTCCAGTCTCGCTACTGTAGGCCTCATTGACCAAAGCGTCGTCAATGTTCAATGTCTGTTGTTTTTGTTGTTCTGCCAATTTTAGTGCATTATATAGTCTGCTTAGGCTATTATGCGCTTCATCTAAGGCGCTATCTGAAAAGTTCACTTGGCTACGATAGTGGCTCGATAGTAAGAAAAACCGTACCGTTTCAGGCAAATACTTGGCAATGACATCCCGAATGGTCGAAAAGTTACCCAGTGACTTAGACATTTTTTCGCCATCGACATTGATAAAACCAACGTGCATCCAGTTACGCGCATACTCACAACCCGTCGCTGCTTCTGATTGGGCTATCTCATTTTCGTGATGCGGGAACTGTAAATCATGACCACCGCCATGAATATCAAAAGTATGGCCTAAGCACTTGGTTGACATGGCCGAGCACTCAATATGCCAGCCAGGACGCCCTTGTCCCCATGGTGATGCCCACTGCGGTTCATCAGGTTTTGCCGCTTTCCATAATACAAAATCAAAGGGATTACGTTTATCGTTTTCGACATCGACTCGTGCGCCTGCCTGCATATCATCTAGATTACGCTTCGATAATTTACCATAATCAGCAAAACTATCGACGGCATAATAGACATCTCCATTGTCACCTGCATACGCATAATCACCTGTGACAAGGGTCTCAATCATCTGTTGCATCTCATCAATATGATCAGTTGCCCGTGGCTCAACATCTGGTGCCAAGCAACCAAGTGCAGAGAAATCTTCGTGCATCGCTTTAATAAATCGCTCGGTCAACGCACCAATCTCTTCACCATTTTCGGCAGCACGAGCAATGATCTTGTCATCAATGTCTGTGATGTTGCGCACATAATTAACGTCATAACCCAATTGTTCAAGCCAGCGTACCGCCATATCAAACCCAATCATCATCCGAGCATGGCCAATGTGACAATAATCATAGACGGTCATACCGCACACATACATGCCGACCTTGCCTTCAACAAGCGGTTTAAATGACTGCTTGCACCCAGTGAGTGAGTCGTAGATTGCAAGCTGAGACATAGCGTCTGCAAGTGGTGTGGTCATAGGAGAAAAGCCTTTTTATTTATTAAAAGTATAGAGAATAAGATAACAATATAAGTAAAATATGACAGGTCAAAGCCATGAGTAAAACATAGAATCAATAAACACAGATGATACTGCAAGTATTCTAGTATCAAAAAACGCTAGTCATATAAAACTTAACCCATTATCTTAGCGAAAACAGCCATAAAATACTACAATGAGCGCGCAACTAATATTATTCGACCATAAAAACAACTAAGGGTATCAACATGGGCAATCGCTTAAGCAAAATATATACACGCACGGGAGATGATGGCAGTACAGGCATGGCAGATGGCAGCCGCGTTAGCAAAGCGGACCACTTATTCAATGTCATGGGTGATGTCGATGAGCTCAACTCACACATTGGTCTTGTACGCGCACACTTGGCTCAAACAGCCAACAATCAGGAATTAGTTCAGCCGCTACTTGTCCATGTCTCGCCACAACAAGTAGTAGACTTTGAGCAAGCATTGGTTATTATCCAGCATTTATTGTTCAATATCGGCGGTGAGCTTGCCATGCCAGAATACGAAGGCATCAATGCCACTCATATTGACTGGTTAGAGCAGCAAATTGATACCATGAATACAGGTCTGCCCCCACTAAAAGATTTTATTTTGCCAACAGGTTCGGTCTTGGTCAGTCAATTGCATATCGCACGCTGTGTTTGTCGCCGTGCTGAGCGTCAAGCGGTTTCATTACAGGAGCAACGCCCAAAGGCGATTCGTCCTACAGCAGTGAGCCTTATTAACCGTTTATCAGATTGGCTATTTGTCGCTGCTCGCTTTTGCACCGATCCTAACCAAATTTCTGAAGTACTGTGGGACAATCAAGTATTACAAGTCTTTGCTAAAGAGCAATAATGATATAAAACAAAAAGCCCGCAATGTAAATTTTGCGGGCTTTTTTTTGAAATCAATTCATGGATACCGACACTTAATAGCAATGCCAATTTGACGAATTAGTAAGTCGCACTTTCGTCTTCGATAATAACCATATCGATACTCTCATCTTTAGGTACTAATTTTGGTGAAGCGGGTGTTGTAGAGTTTTTGGTTTCAGAAGACGGTGCGGTTGCTGCGCTATTTTCTGTCGCATTGTTTTGACTGCTACTTGGACGATTGACCGTTGGTGGTGTAGTAGGCTCAGCAGGACGAGTTGGTTCCACTGGCGTTGTTGGTCTAGGCTGACGAGCAGGCGCTGGTTGGTTATCGTTACTGCTGTCATTTCTCTGAGCAGCGGCGCGTTGTGCACGCTCATTGTCCATCGCTGATTTGTATACAGAACCTGCCATCACATCGGCTACTACAGTCAGCAAAGCTGGTTGCCCAGCAATACGTGTGCGCACCTGGCCACCTTGGGTGCCAACAACATAGGTAAAGGCATCATCAACCAGCATATTATTATTAATACGAATATTGTTTTGCGCTAAACGTGACTGTAAGCTTGGCTGATTGTTGGCCGCTTGCACTTGACTTGCTTGATATAAGTCTTCGCTTGGCAGCGTCATGCTAACGCTTGCTTGACAAGTGGTCATGCCATTACTATTGGCTTCTTGTATGACAGCTGCATTTTGTACGTCTATCATAATGCCATTGGTTTTATTGGTGACGACGCCGTTGTCCAGACTGATTCCTGAGTCGTTTGCGTAGTTAGCAGCCAGTGTCTGTGCTTGTTGATTGAGTGTGTTTTTTAAAGCGGCTTTAAGACGATCTTGTACCATCGGATCATCACAATTAACGGCATTAGCAACTGTATTTTCTTCAACTACTGGTTCTTGCTCCGTTACTTCTGCTGTCTGAGTAGTATCTTCCTTCTCTGAGCGATCGCAGCCTGCAAGCGCCAAACTACATACAATGCCAATTCCGGCAACTTTGTGCCACTTGCTCAAACTATTATTTGCTACGCTCATGCTGTTCTTGCTCCCAAATTACTAATTCGTACCGCCACTGATGGACAGTGATTGATGTTCAAACCGTCCCTTTAACTATCGTAGGCTACAAAACCTATTACTGTCTGCTTTCTGAACGGCATGGTCATTATTGTAACCTCTGTATGTACAAATAGCGCCCCTTATTAGGCCTAAAACCTACACTTAGTTGCAAAAACATAACAAACTCATATGTGGATGATATCGATCAATCAGATTGAAACTTTCAGTCATCAAAAAATACCTATCCATAAAAACCATTAGACGCCATCCAAGTGACACTATATGATTACTCGTAAAAATAGCAATACTGTGTGAGCCATGATAAATTTTGAACGTACACTTTTATTGGGTCATCGCGGTGCTCGTGGTGAATCATTAGAAAACACTGTGACGGGTTTTCAATATGCTCAGCGTCTGATGACACGTGGTTTGACTGGCATTGAGTTTGACGTCCAATTAAGCGCTGATGGTTGTTTGGTGGTGTTCCATGATGATGACTTGGCGCGTATGTGTGGTCAGCAATCACGCATCGATCAGCTAAATATTAAAGAAATACAGCGGCAGCGACAATTTGGCCATCAAATTGTTACATTGACAAGTATAGCGCCAGCTTTGTACGGCTTTACTTATATTGAGCTTGAAATCAAGACACATGCTCGCACCGACTACATCAAATTAATTGCAGCACTAGCACAAGATTTGGTACATAGTCCCTTGGCTTCCCTACCTATTGTCTTGACCAGCTTCGACGTGGAGCTACATGCACGACTACAGCGCAGCAAACTATTAAAACATATCCCGCGCGGCTTATTGATTCGTACGCATGAGTCCTTAATGGTCGCTACCAATACGGCGATGACCCTTGGCTGTACTCGACTGGGCGTTTATCATCCGCTACTCAGTCAATCCTTTATTAAACATAGCCATCGCTATGGTTTGCCAGTTAGCGCTTGGACAGTCAATGATACGGATAGTATTCAGCAACTCATCAAATGGCAGACTGACGTTATTATCACGGACTTTCCAAGTTATCTGCTCTTAAATTAACCCACTTGCATTTTGTACCTTTTACCCCCAAAACCATACATATTTACCGTGTTTCTTACACTTTCACCCAACGCCTGATAAGTGACCGATTATTTTTGCAAACACATTCTATAATCGATACAAGTTATTGTTATTTAGCAATATTTTTATAGTGCATAACTGTTCACTTTATTATGTTTTTCAGGTACTATAGGGTCTTAAATTAATACCGCTAGGGATATTATATGATTGCAAAAAAAGCACTTGGCTTCCCGCTTAAAGGCTTACGTTTCGCTATCAAATCTGGTGATACGCTTGTAAAGGCCGCCAGCGTTCAAGTCTCACGTTTTAAAACACGTTATGACGAGAATAAAACGAAAAGCGCACTCAATGAGCAGCCTGTTGCCAAGCGCAACTACGCTGACGTTGATCAAACTGAGGTTTCTGGTAAAGAAGCCAGTATTGATATGCGTGAGTTTGAGTTTACAAAAGCACCAATCAACTGGATTCCAGCAACCATACTGGTAGCCACGCCTATCGCTGCGGCTATCATTACACCATGGTATTTGTTTACTCATGAAGTAAGCGCACCTGTTTGGGGTGTATTCGGTGCCTTTATGGTTTGGACAGGTATCAGCATCACCGCTGGTTATCATCGTCTGTTATCGCATCGCGCTTATAAAGCACATCCAGTGGTAAAAAACTTTTTGTTGCTCGGCTCTACTCTAGCGGTGCAAGGTTCTGCATTTGATTGGGTATCAGGTCACCGTACTCATCATCGTCATGTTGATCATCGTTTAGACGATCCTTATTCAGCAAAACGCGGATTTTGGTTCAGTCATATGGGTTGGATGTTGCGTAACTACCCTAGTGGTAAGTTTGACTACAAAAATATCCCAGATTTGACTAAAGACAGAACGCTACAAATTCAGCATAAATATTATGGTTTATGGGTAGTCGCGTTGAACGTCGGTATGGTTGCTGCGATTGGCTGGCTACTTGGTGACGTATGGGGCACGTTAGTTATTGTTGGCCTATTACGTTTGGTCTTAACGCACCATTTTACCTTTTTCATCAACTCTTTATGCCATATGTTTGGTACGCGCCCCTATACCGATACCAATAGTGCTCGAGACAACTTCTTCTTGGCATTAGTGACTTGGGGTGAAGGCTATCATAACTATCATCATTTCTTCCAATACGACTATCGTAATGGTGTCAAATGGTGGCAATATGATCCAACCAAATGGCTGATTGCTGGTTTATCAAAACTTGGCTTGACTAGTGAGTTGCGTACGGTTGATGATACAACCATCAAGCATGCTGAAGTACAAATGCAGTTCAAAAAGGCACAACAGCAGATTGATACAGCAACCGGTACTGGTCTTGATTTGCCGCACGCAATGAAAGCTTTCCAAGACCGTATTAAGTTTGAATACGATGCATTCACGCAGACGGTTGAAGAATGGCAAGCACTCAAGGCGAAGACGATTGAGCTGAAAAAAACAGAGTTTGCTGATCGATTGCATGAAGTTGATGATAAATTGAAGCATGATTATGCCAAGATTGAGCAAAAGATACTTGAACATAATAGCAACTTAAAAACAGCGTTTCGTTCTATTGGTCAAAACACCAAAGCCGCTTAATTGCTAATGCTGCATTCGTAACCAAGCTATTTTATTTTGATGTTTCTCCCTCCCCCTATCTGCAAAAGATAGGGGGTTTTTTTGTTGCTTCATAATATTTTATTATCGCAATTTTTTATGGCAACGATTGAGTCGTCATAGATTACAAGAGATGGACATAGTAAAACGATGCATCGTAAAGGCTATGCTATAGTGAGTCATTAATTTTATTAAGCAATTGGAGCGACTGTATGCGTTATAAAAATACTTATATTAATTTGGACACTCGTCTCTATCATGAGCAGCCACCAACGCCTTTAGAAAACCCACGTGCTGGGCATTTTAATGAGCAAGTTGCTCAGCAATTGGGCTGGACAGACGATGAAGACCTCATGGCACGCTGGGTTGACATTCTTGCTGGTCAATACGTACCAGCTGATTTTGAACCACTTGCCATGGCTTACGCAGGCCACCAATTCGGACAATGGGCTGGACAGTTGGGTGACGGACGCGGCCTATTGATGGCACAAGTACTCGATAAGCAAGACAAACTACAAGATTTACATTTGAAAGGTATTGGTCTGACACCTTACTCACGCATGGGGGATGGACGTGCGGTATTGCGGAGTACCATACGAGAATACTTATGTGGTCATGCGCTCAATCAGCTCGGTATCCCCTCTTCTAATGCGCTAGGATTTGTTGTCTCTGACACAAAAGTACGCCGCGAGCGTATGGAAGCAGGCGCTGCCTTGATGCGCGTGGCAGACAGTCATATTCGCCTTGGTCATGTTGAATGGATTGCCAGCTTCGCACCGGATTTACTTGGTGAATTTACCGATTATATGATTGACACTTATTATCCAGAATGCCGCGATAGTGAAGCACCGGTACTGGCATTTTTAACAGCCGTGGTTGAACGTACAGCGAAGATGATCGCTGATTGGCAATTGATTGGTTTTGCACATGGGGTGATGAATACAGACAATTTATCGATTACAGGTAGTACGTTGGACTTTGGTCCTTTTGGCTTCATGGAGCGCTTCAATCCCGCTTGGATCAATAACCACTCTGACCATACCGGACGCTATGCCTACCAAAACCAGCCGGCCATCGGTCATTGGAATCTTAATATCTGGTTGCCGCATTTTATGCGTTTAGAAGGGGTGACTCGTGAGACGCTATCAGAATGCTTAGCACCTTATGAAGCGACCTTTATGCAGCATTATCAACAAGGACTGTGCCGTAAGCTTGGACTGCCACATGAAAGAGACAGCTTAACCTTGGCTTTTGAGTGGTTGACACTGCTCGAAGACAACTTGCTGGATTATACCAATAGCTTCAGGGCGTTATTGGGACTTGTCGCGCCAGACGAGCATCCTTACGAGCAACATCTGCTGGCAATGATGACGACAGAGCTCAATCAGGAAGCGCAAAAAGCATGGCAAGACTGGTCAATAGCTTATTTGGCGCAAATAGAACTTGTGTCGTTTGAGCAAGCCATCAATGACATGAAAACGAATAATCCTATTTATGTGTTGCGTAATGGCATGGCACAGCGCGCCATTACGGCGGCAGAGCAAGGGCAATTTGAAGAAGTGGATCGCTTATTTGAACTGCTAAAAACCCCTTACGATATACAGGATATTGCTACTGATCTTGATAGCACACCCCCTAATCCTAATGCACCGCAAATGCCAATCAGTTGCTCATCATAAACGCTGATATTGAGGAATAATAATAACAATAATGTAGAGATTATGGTTGATAAAGGCCTATAGTCTTTAGTATTATCAAGTGGCGAAATAATGAATATCATTTTAGTATATTATTCGTGCCATCCATTGCTACTAACTACGTAGTGGATTGTTAGTAATATTAGAAAGATGGGCTATATTAGCCTGTTTTTTTAATCTGGTATTCAATCGCTTATTATTGTTTGCCCTTTGTCATTTTACGCTTTGATCTTCATCATTCAATGATCTTTTTAGCGTATGACATTAATTACTATCATTTACTTTAATACAATTTATTCCAACCATGGCCATTATTATGAATGACGATACCAGTTTGAATACGGACAATCTTAGTACAGAAAAAGAGCAGTTTGAACAAGCTGCCTTACACTACCATGAATTCCCACGCCCAGGTAAAATATCAGTCACCCCTACTAAACAGCTGGCTAACCAGCGCGATTTAGCACTTGCCTATTCACCAGGTGTCGCCGTACCTTGTCTTGAAATCGCAAAAGATCCAAAATTGGCCGCCAAATATACGGCGCGCAATAACTTGGTCGGTGTTATTACCAATGGTACTGCTGTACTGGGTCTAGGTAATATTGGTCCATTAGCATCAAAACCTGTGATGGAAGGTAAAGGCGTTCTATTCAAAAAGTTTGCAGGTATCGATGTTTTTGATATTGAAATTGCACAAAATGATCCTGACAAATTCATTGAAGCCGTTGCGTCTCTTGAGCCTACGTTTGGCGGTATTAACTTAGAAGATATCAAAGCACCAGAATGTTTCAAAATCGAGCGCGAGTTACGTGATCGCATGAATATTCCGGTATTCCATGATGACCAACATGGTACTTCAATCATTGTTGCAGCGGCGATGCTTAATGCTTTGTTGATTACTGGCAAAAAAATTGAAGAGATTAAAATCGTGTGTTCAGGTGCAGGCGCGGCTGCCATTTCTTGTCTAGATATTATCTGTGCCCTAGGTGTCAATAAAAATAACATATTTGTTTCAGATTCGCGCGGTATCATCAGTACCAGCCGTGAAAACCTTGATGAAACCAAACAGCGCTATGCTCGAGATACGACTGCCACGACGATTGAAGAAGTCATGGACGATGTTGACATGTTCTTGGGTCTATCTATGCCAGGCACGTTATCAGAAGATATGGTTCGCCGTATGGCAAAAGACCCTATCGTCTTTGCACTAGCGAACCCAACGCCTGAAATTATGCCAGAATTGGCACACGCTGTTCGTCCAGACGTCATCATGGCCACTGGTCGCTCAGACTATCCAAACCAAGTAAACAATGCGTTATGCTTCCCTTACATTTTCCGTGGTGCCCTAGATGTCGGTGCAACAACGGTCAATGAAGAAATGAAAGTCGCTTGTGTCAAAGCAATCGCTGCAATGGCACACGTTGAAGCCACGCCAACCACCAGCGCTAGAAACATCGAAACCATTCAGAGCTTCGGTCGTGACTACCTGATCCCAGGTCCGCTAGAGCCAAATCTGATCATTGAAATTGCTTCTGCTGTTGCCAAAGCGGCAATGGACTCAGGTGTGGCAACCTTACCGATCGAAGATATGAGAGCCTATCGTCAACGTCTGTCAGAGTTTGTCTATAACTCTGCGTTTGTCATGAAGCCTATCTTTGCTCGTGCTAAATCTGCGCCAAAGCGTATCGTATACTGTGAAGGTGAAGACAACAATATCTTGCTAGCAGTACAAGTTGTGGTTGATGAAGGACTGGCTCAGCCTATCTTGGTTGGTCGCCCAGCGGTCATTAATGATCACATCAAAAAGTTAGGCTTGCGTTTAAAAGATGGTGAGAACATCACTATCGTTAATCAAGACGATGATCCTCGCTATAAAGACTATTGGCAGGGTTATTACGAGAAAAACAAACGCCGCGGTGTCAGTATCGAACTTGCTCGTCGTGATGTCCGCCGTAAGACCACTTTGATTGGTTCTTTATTGGTCGATAATGGTGATGCTGATGGTATGATTTGTGGTACGTTCAGTGATTATCAGATGCATTTAGAGTATGTCAAAAACGTTATTGGCAAAAAAGAAGGCATCAATGATTTTTATGCCATGAATGCTGTGTTGATGCAAGATCGCAATATCTTTATCGCTGACACATATGTTCATGAAGACCCGAACGCTGAACAGTTGGCTGAAATGACTGTTTTGGCTGCCGAGCAGTTACACCGCTTTGGTATCACGCCACGTGTTGCGCTAGTCTCTCATTCTAACTTTGGTGCATCAAATCGTACCAGCGCGGTCAAAATGCGCAAAGTTCATCAATTACTGACTGACATGAATGTTGACTTCGAGTTTGAAGGTGAAATGCAAGGTGATGCAGCGCTTAATGAAGTTATTCGCTCAAATCAAATGCCATCAAGTCCGCTAAAAGGTGCCGCAAACCTACTTATCTTGCCAACACTTGATGCATCGAACATTGCCTTTAACTTACTCAAAACAGCAACCAGTAGTGCCTCTATTGGCCCTATCCTACTCGGTACTTGTAAGCCAGTACATATTCTAACGCCATCAGCGACTGCACGTGGTATCGTCAACATGACTGCCCTTACGGTGACAGAAGCTCAGGACTTAGAAAACGAAAATCAGTAATACATCATATTTAGCAGTACCTCATACCTAGTATGCAAATACAAACGTATGACAGTATGATTAAGCGGGTTCTGTTATCTATTGATAGAACCTGTCTGCTATACTAAAACCAGTCAACGCCATTCAAATCGCGTTGACTGGTTTTTTTTGCTCAGTGCAAGCTGGGTAAGTAAAATTGGGTCAAAAAAAGAGAGTATTATGCAAGTTTATCTCGTTGGCGGTGCTGTTCGTGACCATCTATTAGGCCGTCCTGTTAAAGACAAAGATTTCGTTGTGGTTGGTGCCACAGTGTCTGAAATGCTGGACGCAGGCTTCCAGCAAGTGGGCGCAGATTTTCCTGTGTTTTTGCATCCTATCAGTCACGATGAGTACGCACTGGCTCGTACAGAGCGCAAACAGGGCTTAGGCTATCAAGGCTTTAGTGTCCATGCCAGCCCTAACGTTAGCTTAAAAGACGATATGCAGCGTCGTGATCTGACCATCAATGCTATGGCTATAGAAGTCACCAGCTTAATGGACGACTCTCCTATCACAGGAGAAGTGATTGATTATTATGGTGGGCTGAATGATATAGACAGTAAAACTCTACGCCATGTCTCCATTGCATTTAGTGAAGACCCATTAAGAGTATTGCGAACGGCTCGTTTTTATAGCCGTTATTATGATTTGGGATTTACCATCGCTGATGAGACGTTGAGATTGATGCGTCAGCTTGTAGACTCAGGAGAACTTATGCATTTGAGTGCAGAGCGTGTCTGGCAAGAATCGAGTCATGCAACCATGCAGCTATCACCTCAAGTATACTGGCAGCAACTGTACGATATTGGCGCACTGAGTGAGTATTTTGACCCTGTACATCATGCTTGGGCGAGTGTTCATGTCCGAGAAACAATACAGACAGCGCTCTACTTTTCAGGTCAGATGCAACTGAGCTTGTCACAGCGCTGGGCCTTACTGATGGCCAGTCTCAATCCTGCTTTATTTGATTTGAAATACAAAGAATCAAAGCCTAACGACGCGGCGATCATAAAAGGCATTCTTGACATAGGTAATAAGGTGAAAGTGCCAAAAGCGCACACCCAATTTGCTAAGCTGTTTGTTCAGCAGATCGAAAAGTTAGCAGCAATAGATATGCTTAGTGCTGCCGAGAAGATTGAGCTGATACAAGTTTGCGGTGCTCACAAAGAGCCTGATAAACTCTCACAGCTGCTTGTAACCAGTCATGTCTTGCAGCTAGCAATCCAGCATCGTCAGATGATGATAGCGTTGGGTAGCTTTCATGCCATTGGTATGGCAGATATCCCGCCCAATCTAAAAGGCCCTGCGATTGGTGACGCTTTGCAGCAAGCCAGAGTTGAGCATTTGCAGGCAAACCACGACTGATATCAACTTTAAAATAACACAATCAATTATTATGAATCAAAAGCCTACAACGCACACAGTCAATAACCATGCGCCAGTGATGCTGGTGACTGGCAGTGCCAAACGCATCGGCGCTGCCATTATTGAAGCGGCTCACCACCAAGGCTATAGAGTCATCATTCATTGTCACTCTAGTGAGCAAGAAGCCGATGCCTTGGCAAAGAAACTTAATAACACTCGCACCAATAGTGCCGCTGTTGTGGTTGCTGATTTGTCCATTATTGAAGAGGCTAACTCATTAACTGATTTCGTCGAGGAAGTCATACATGCTTTTGGTCAGATAGATGTGCTGGTTCACAATGCCTCCCGCTTCTATCCAAGTCCTCTTGGCGACATCAATCATGCACAATGGCATGAGCTTTTTTTGACCAATGCCAAAGCACCTTTGTGGTTGAGCCAAGCGCTATACCCTTATCTTAAAAGACAAAAAGGCTGTATTGTCAGCTTGCTGGACATCCATGCTCATGATAAGCCTTTTGTGAATTATACTGTCTATAATATGGCAAAGGCGGCTCACCGTATGATGGTACAGTCGTTGGCGTTAGAGATGGCACCGGACATACGCGTCAATGGCGTTGCGCCTGGGGTCAACATCCTACCAGAAACCGATAGCGACCAAGCGCTTGACCATGAGCAACAACAAAATATCATGCGCTCAATCCCTCTAAAGCGGATAGGACGGCCTGATGAGATTGCCCATAGTGTGCTGTATCTGGTAGAGGCCCATTATGTCACTGGTGAGATTATTACCATCGATGGAGGTCGTAGTTTGACGCTAGCTGGAAGCCTTGTTTAATATAAAATTGCGCTTAATAAGAAATTTCTTCACAACTTTCTATCTTTTACTTGAAAAATCCAAAAAATCAGGTATCATTGTGCGTCTAACGTTAGGGCCCATAGCTCAGTTGGTTAGAGCAGAGGACTCATAATCCTTTGGTCGTAGGTTCAAGTCCTACTGGGCCCACCATATATAAGCAATACCATTAAAGACCTTCAAGAAATTGAAGGTCTTTTTTATTGTCTGCTGGTTTTCGTCAGCATGTAAAAATTATCAAATAGTACCCAGTGAATATTTAACACGCTCTAGTAATCATTAAGCTAAAAGTACCCTCTTTGAAGCTCTGCTATTTATTATAAATAATTAGTGATTTAAAACGCTTGGTTCTCGCTAAGTTTCTCCTATGTCTAATTCTGTATTATAAATCCATACCCAAAAGGTAGCTGACAAAATCAATAAACAGACTGTCAGACGTAAACTTAATATAAAGGTGATCCTCATGCAAAATTTATCAGCGCTAACCAAATCAGCAATCATTACTCTTACTGTTGTAGGTGTCAGTGCAGCTGCTATCGCAGCGCCTGTCCTCAGTACTAAAGCTACAACAAGTTCAAGTGAAGCCGTCAGTGCCATGCAAAGTAAAATTAGCCTAGCGCAGGCGATCGCTATAGCCAAACAAAATACTAAAGGCGACCTTGTCAGTGCTGAGTTTGACTATGATGACGACGATGCGACTAATGAATATGAAGTTAAGCTCATCGCGAACGGCACTTCTTACGAAGTAAAAATCGATGCCGATACGGGCAAAGTGATTAAGTCTGAAAAAGAAAGGCTAGATAAAGAAGACATGGCTGAATATAGCGCCATGAAGCAAGCCAAAGTATCACTGAATAGTGCTATACAAAAAGCCACTCAAAGCGTGAATGGCAAAGTAATAGCGGCCACATTCGATTTAGAAAGAGGTCAGTCTATTTATGATATTGAAGTGGTCAAAGGCAATCAGAAATATGATGTGAGCGTAGATGCCAATACGGGTAAAATCTTGAGCAGTCAGATTGATAGAGACGATTAAGATTAAACGAGACATTAACGTTAATGCTCAGCAGTAGCCGATATCTCAATAGAATGGATATTAGTTGCTGCTTTTTTATTGATACATCATCTAGGCGATAACGGTAACGCCATATCAAAGCGCTAACATGTCAGAAATTATAATGCCCGTATTTAAGATAGTTTTATAAATCTAATGTAAAGTAGATTCATCGCAACGATATCATATGTTAAGAGCACGCAGATATATGATTTAATTGTCGATAGTATGACAGTTCAAGTTATTATTAGCCAGTTAGGTAGCGATGACTAAAATAGTCGCGCCGAACGTCTCAGATTTTAATATATGCTTTATAGGTCAGGATATTTAATGCGAGTATTAGTAGTTGAAGATGATTTAATGATTGGCGAAAGTCTTAGCGAAGCATTGCAGGATGAAGCCTATACAGTCGACTGGGTCAAGGATGGTCGTCAAGCTATTTTCACGCTGAAAGTCCAACCTTATGACATTATTCTCTTGGATCTAGGTTTGCCAGAGGTCGACGGCATGGGCGTATTGAACGCTATCCGTGACGCTAAAATTGAGACACCAGTATTGATACTCACCGCACGTGATCAGTTAAAAGATAGAATTGCAGGATTGGACTCAGGGGCTGATGATTATGTCGTCAAGCCTTTTGAATTAGGCGAAATCTTTGCACGCATGAGGGTATTGATACGACGCTCTCAAGGCAAGGCTGACAATCAAGTTGCCGTTGGCAATCTAAGTCTAGATACTGTGCACAAACGCGTTATGATGGATGGCAACTCTATCGATTTGACTGCAAAAGAATATATGCTCCTCACAACATTTATGCTATCCCCTGAAAAAGTCATGTCTAAAAGTGCGCTGGAAGATTCTTTATATGGCTGGGGTGATGAAGTTGAAAGCAATGCCATTGAGTTCTTGATTCATAGCTTACGTAAAAAGATTGGACAAGATAGAATCAAAAATGTTCGGGGACTTGGGTGGTATATCAGCAATGTCTAATTTTAAGCAAACCACTCAAAAACATGCTTTACCATTGCTAGAAGTGAATTGAGATGCCCAAACTCCGTAAGCTTTTGAACTCACTACAATTCCAGCTCATCTTTTGGTCTGTTTTGTCGTTATTATTATTGGCTATCGTCGCTGGTGGTTACGGATTTTGGTATAACTATAACGAGATAAGTGACTTTCAAGATGATAACTTGAAAAATACAGCAGCATTGTTAGAGCAGTCACTTGATATCAGTGTTTTAGGTAATAGGGGCTTAAGTAATAGGAATTTGGATAGCGATGCAGCTCTTTCAGACAATGAGGATCGGGCGCGCAGCAATATTCACTTTGACACCGATGACGATGATGGTGCTATTACCGTTGATATCATTATACTTCCCGCCCCACTCGATAATGGCGTACAAGATTATCAGAACGATGAAACTGATGATGACAATAGCGATGATGAGCATGATTACTCAGAACCTATACCGATGGCGTTACTATCTGATATTCCACTAGGCATAAGCGATCAAGATATTGACGGCCATTCTTGGCGAACTTATAGAAATGACGTGAAGATTAAATCCTTAGATACTAATGAAGCAGTCGCACTTATCTTGCGTCAACAAACGGAACTCCAAGACGATTTAGCCAAGGCCAGTGCGCTACAGTCTTTTTTACCCCTTATTATCGGTATCGCCTTCTTAATAATTCTGTTACCTTTTATCATGTGGCGAATGATGAAGCCTGTGCGCCAATTGCATCATGAAATCAGCACACGTAATGAGAACGATCTAAGTCCTTTGCAGATTGACAGACTGCCCTCTGAGTTGTTACCACTAGCAGAATCTTTAAATAGGTTATTGGCTGTTGTGAAGAGTAGCATCGAGCGTCAACAACGCTTTATAGCAGATGCCGCCCATGAACTGCGCTCGCCGCTGACGGCCATCTCATTACAGCTACAACGATTGCAGCGTATTGCCAATGATAAGATTATGTCAGAAGGTTTAGATAAACTGGCGGTCCGTCTAAAGCGTAATCAAAGCTTGGTTGAGCAGCTATTAACACTCGCTCAAGCTGGCAATATTAATACTGCATTAGAAGATGAGTACACACCGACCAACGTCAAATTTATTGTCGAGCAAGTCATTGGCCTACTCATTCCTATTGCTGATCATAAACATATCGAGCTTATCGTTGATTTGCAACCTAATAGCAAAGTAAATATAGATGAGACCTCATTATTAATACTTGTCAAAAACCTTATCCAAAATGCCATTATTTACACGCCAGCTAATGGTCAAGTCATTGTTAAACTGTATCAGCTTGAACAAAACTGGGACAGCTTACATAAATCCGCTTTAGATGCGCCGTATAATTTTGGCACCCATGTCATTCACTCTGGAAAACTAAGGCATTTGTCTAAAGCATCAGGGAGCAGATTGATGTTACAGATAATAGATTCAGGCGCAGGTATTCATCCTCATGAATATAAAAATGCTTTTGAGCCTTTTGTGCGGCTTAATCAGTTATCAAATAGCGATGAGCAACTCAGTGATAATATCCATAAATCGAGATCAGATAGTGCCAGTCAGAAATCACAAGCGGTAGAAGGAACTGGACTTGGACTCTCTATCGTCAAATCAATCTGCGAGCAAGCAGGTATTGACGTCTTTATGAATGACGCTACCGCGAACATTTTAAGTCAAAATAGTAATCGAGGACTCTGTATCACATTGATGTTCTAGGCTAAGGATAGAAAATTTCGCAGATTGATATATCTTGACGCTTGTTTAACACCTTTATTGATGGTTTAGTAGTTTTAAATATTCAGTTTATCCATATAAATAACCTCAGAATCGTTCAGTTTAGAAGCCTAATCTGAAAATCGAAAAAGCCGAGTACCACTGCTCACAGTAGTACTCGGCTTTTTTATTGATACTTTTTAGCTGCTTCTTAATTACTTCTTAGTTACTTTATAGCTACTTTCTAAGGGCTAGAAAGAAGTGCGACGATAGTTGCGGTATCTTGGTAACCAGAAATTGGCTTTCAATCGACGCTCTAGATTTTCTGCCGTGACAGGTAGAGCCAGCTTATCTTCTATCGCTTGTAACGCCACTGCATAAGCAATCTTTTCACTGATCTCTCGAATGAAGTTAATAGAAGGCAATATTGCACCTGGTGCTTTTTCATATTCCATGGATATGTCTGCAAGTGCTTGGCTAGCAGCCATTAACATATTATCGCTGATACCCGTCGCATGCGATACCAAAACACCTAAACCAATACCGGGGAAAATATAGCTGTTATTGCATTGAGAAACCTCGAAAGTCTGCCCTTCAAAAGTGGTATGAGGAAAAGGACTACCTGTTGCAACAATCGCTTTACCACGACTCCAGTTCATGACTTCCTGCGGTGTCGCTTCAACACGAGACGTTGGATTTGACAGTGGCAATACGATTGGATGTTCTGTATTAATACACAAGGTTTCGATCACTTCTTGGGTGAACAGACCTTTTTGTCCGCTGACGCCGAATAATACCGTCACCTTGCCTTCTTTAACCACTTGCGCCAAGCCAAGTTTTTGACTCTTATCCCAGTGTGCAATGTCGGATTCTTTTTGTACCAAAGGTACTTGGAATTTTTGTAGCTCTGTCATGCTATCTGTTAATAAGCCATAACGATCCACCATGAACACTTGGCTGCGAGCTTGCTCTTCTGTTAACCCTTCACGTTGCATTTGGCGAATAATATGTTCAGCGATACCACAACCTGCAGATCCTGCGCCTAAAAATGCGATTCTTTGCTGACTTAGTTTCTGACCCTTATTCAAGCACGCTGCAATCAATGTACCGACTGAAACCGCCGCCGTTCCTTGAATGTCATCATTAAAGCAGCATAGTTGGTCACGATATCTGTTCAATAATGGTGTCGCGTTTTCTTGTGCAAAATCTTCAAATTGTAATAACACTTCTGGCCAACGGCGTTTCACTGCTTGAATAAACAAGTCGACAAATTCATTATATTCATCACCAGAGATACGTGGATTTCTCCAGCCCATGTACATAGAATCATCAAGCAATTGTTGATTATTGGTTCCTACATCCAATAAAATCGGTAGGCAGTAAGCTGGACTGATACCGCCACAAGCCGTATACAAAGACAATTTACCAATTGGAATTCCCATACCGCCGATACCTTGATCGCCCAAGCCCAAAATACGCTCGCCATCGGTCACAACGATGACTTTTACCTTTTGTTTGGTGGCATTTTGCAGCATGTCGTCGATGTTATGACGCTCAGGATAAGAGATAAATAAACCACGTTTACGGCGATAAATTTGTGAGAATTTTTCACAAGCTTGGCCAACGGTTGGCGTATAGATAAGCGGCATTACCTCTTCAATGTGCTGCTCAACCAAGTGATGAAACAAGGTCTCGTTTGTGTCTTGTATATTACGCAAGTAGATATGCTTATCCATATCATTATTAAACGAGCGAAGTTGATGATAAGCACGTAGTGACTGCTCTTCAATCGTCTCAATGTTGTGAGGCAATAAACCTGTTAAATTGAAGTTATCCCGTTCTTCTGATGAAAAAGCGCTACCCTTATTTAATAAAGAGGTTTCTAATAGGGCTGGTCCAGCAAAAGGAATGTATAACGGACGTTTTGTTTGCATAATAAATCTTCTTAGTGAAAGTGTATTGTGGTACAAATTTAACTATTTAAATATTTTTGTTCATTCATTAAATAATCAGAATTTAAAGTGGAAGCGATCAAAAGGATCATAACGTCAACTTAAGTGCAGCGGTTCAGTCGTTAAGAGCAGCGGTGCAAACGTTATCCATGTGCCAAAACAAAACCAGTTGAGGCAAGCTTATTAGCACAGCACCCTATTATACTGAAATTATGGCAGCTCTTGGCAAAATCAATCGACTTAAATAGCAATTAAGAACAGCTGAAAGAAACCGAGGGATATTGATTGCTGGATCTGGATCTGCATTTTCAGTACTGATTACCTTTAAACGCATTAATCTTGATTTAAATCTTGTTACCTTACTGATACTTTAATAAACAATTGCTTACTTGATTAATTGAATATATAATTTTAGAAAGTCTGTATATATAGGAGGCCACATTGTTTATTGATCATAATCAGTGTCCGAAATGCGGCACCAAACTAGAACATCCTGTTTGGAAATGTAAGCAATGTGGTCATCAAGATTTAACCAATTGGCCTCTAACGCTATTATTGTGGGCGGCTATTTTATTGATTGTAGGCATCGTATTGTTGTTTATGACAAATAATTTTTGTCAATTCGAAAGTTTTCAACCACTGATCAATAACTACGGTGTGATGTGTTAGTGTTAGACACAGCACTGACTAGCCGATTAATAACAGCCATTCATTTAAAAGCAGTCCATTGATAAACCATATCAAGAAACTGCCCTAAATGCCGACCAACGCATAATCTTAATTAACGCAGATCATCAACGACCGCCAGCATAGCAATCAATGAGGCTTCGCCAAATCTTGCAGAGCGCGCAGGCGACCAACCTGTCTCTGCGTCAGGCAAATTGTCATTGTCTTTAAAAGGCATCTCTAACGTGTTGGCAAGACAATCGAAACGTTCTGCCACCCAATTGGTAGCAAGCGTCATATTCGCTTCACCAAATTTATCAACCTCGTAACCGACCTCAGATTGAAAATCAGCACTGGCCAATGTCAATACTTCTGAAAACTTATCCCGCAGTCGTGCAAGTCGCTCGTTGTAACCTGGCGCTCCTTGAGAACCTGCAAGGAAGACATAAGGCAATGCTTCATCACCGTGTACATCGTAGAATAGATCGACACCTGTCTCTTCCATTTTATTGATCACATAAAATACCTCAGGACTCTTTTCTAAGCTTGGATTTGACCATTCACGATTTAAGTTAGTCCCTACTGCGTTGGTACGTAGATGTCCGCGAACACTACCATCAGGATTCATATTAGGTACAATATAAAAGTTTGCGCTGTCCAATAACCGCTTAGCGGTGGCATTATCACTATCGAGCAAGCTATGCATCAAACCCTCAACCAACCACTCAGCCATGGTCTCACCAGGGTGCTGACGTGCCGTGATCCAAATGCTTCGTTTGCTCGTGTCATCATCACCAATCTTGACCAAGGTTAAGTCACGCTTATCGATAGTTTCTCCCAAACACTCTAAAGTTACCAAAGGGTGAATCTGTATGGCAGCTAATAAATCTTGATGACGTTCATAACTGTAAGGCGCAAAATACGCAATTTGCATGGTGTCATAATCCAAATCGGCAATGATGGTTAGCTTTCCGTCTTTATAAGAAGTGGGTAGACGAAACCAATGCTGACGATCGTATGAAGCAACTGCTTGATAATTTTCCCACCCTTCCAAGTATGAGGCTTCTCCTGCATTCATAATATTAAGGACGTATTGTTCCCCAACCTGACCTTCTAAACGAAAGTTAAACCACTGGAAAAACTCACCACCAACATCTGGACGAATAGCCAGTTGAATGTCTGCTTTATTTTCTAAATCAATAACGTCGATATTACCTGCGTCAAAATTTGCTGTGATGCGCATAACTTCTCCTTGATGCGTTTTTGTAATGATGTTTAAAAAGTAATCGTTCTTATCGTACTTTTATCCGCTCAAATATAACATTTTTTTCTCACTATATTATGTCAAAGCTGGTTTGATGCGTCGTTATCCACATTGATAGAGCGTGAGCTATTGACATAACATTGAATAGGTATAACAATAAGCAAAATAATAATGATTATCAATCACAAAGCCTATGTTTCATTTAACATCTCCTACCCAGTTCTCTACCGCTTTAATGAGCATCACTTTGATTTAAATTACCTATGACTCCGCTACAAAGCGCTGACGTGATAACACTTTGCTATACCCTCTATAGATTGGATTAATATTTTATGGCTCAACCTTTTGTTCAAGATACTATCGATAAAATCCCTTTAGACGTTGCTGATAAAACACTGTTCATTGATCATGTCAACGAAGAGCATCAAGATGAGCTAGCAATGTTCATCAATATTTTTACTAAAGCGTCCATACGAGAAGATTCGGTTCCATCTATAGTTGAGCTGTATTCTGATGGAATGCTGCTGGCATTGACAAGTATCGACAAGAATCAGACCGACCCTGAAAATGCGGCCCACCCAACTGAGCAATACTTTGTTCATTTTACCTCTCCTGTTGTTGATGCGGCGTCATTGCAAGAGCAATATATAACCTTATTACAAAGAGCCGCCACCAAGCTTGGCAAACGTACGATAAAACTGCGTGATCAGTTCTTTACGGTCATGGATGGTTACTATGCCAGCCCTAACATGTACCGTCTGCTAGTCACTGCTCCTGACAATACGCCACTTAATCAGCCCGGTTACGCCTATTTGCTTGATCTCAATGCCTCATTCGCTGCTTCAAAGCTTGACTCAGGCGAACGCCGTGATTCGAATGACAGTGATAACACTGATGAGTTCCAAGGTGTGTATCGCTATTATTCGCTAAGAAAAGCATGGCAGAATGCTGATAGCTCGTCTGTTCATGCTTGGATAGATGTTTATATTCATGGTGATACCTCAGGTGGCAATTGGGCCAAATCACTTGATACAGGTATGAAGATAAAAAGCGTGCGTGAGTACCCTGAAAAACTAGAACACCTCACTGATGGACAATGTCTGCTTATCTGTGATGAAACCTCCTTACCCACAGTCGCCAATCTCTTAGAAAACTGGCAAAATCCATTATCACCACTTGTTATTGCCATTACTAATGATTCAAAAGATATAAATTATCTACATGACATCACACTCAGTGAGCGCTTATCCAAAGATGAGCGTTTTAGGCAGGATAACTTGCTACATATTATCAATACACCCGCAACAGCACTTACTGAACAAATAATGACTACTCTAAATTCGAGATTGACAACCACACCAAACAAGATTGACAAAGTGTGGGGCGCTCTTGAAGCCGCAAACATTAAATCTTTAAGACCACAATTAAAATCAGTTCTTGGACTATCACGTCAGGACATGACGATACAAGTCTATTGGCGCGCTTAATGACGAGAATTTTCTTGCGATATGAAACCTATCCTATTCTCTCTACTACCTACACCTACTTAATAATGTAATGACTTATATTATTAAACACTTTTAGCAAGAACATATTGTGAATAAAAATGAAAATCATTTGCATTATTAAGTCCTTTTTATTTAGAATGCTTCATTTACTTTAGACTGCTCACTATGATGTACATCAACAAGTTAAGCTTGATACGACAAAAGAAAGTATTGCTGCAACCCATTTCTTTTAAAATTAAACCGAAGAAGCTATATGCTTTGATTGGTCATAATGGTTCGGGCAAATCTAGTCTTATCAAGGCGATGGCAGGAGAAATGACACCGACTCAAGGTGACATCCTTATCAATGAGCACAATCTAAAGGATTTTTCGGCCAAAGCATTGGCACAAAATCTGGCTTATTTACCCCAAAACCTACCTGATGCTGGGGCATTTACGGTCTATGAGCTGGTCATGCTGGGACGCTATCCTCATCAAAAATGGCTACAAAAACCGAGCGCGCAAGATCATGAGCATGTGAACAAAGCCATTACGCTGACTCAAGTCGAGGCTTTTAGAGACCGTCAAGTATCTACCTTATCGGGTGGCGAACGCGCTCGTGTGTGGTTGGCAATGTGTTTAGCACAGCAAACAGAATTTTTACTATTGGATGAGCCATTAGCAGCACTTGACGTGGTGTATCAAGTCGAGGTGCTGAAACTGATTCGACAGTTGGTTGATCAGCAAGGTTTGGGTGTTGTCATCATCTTACATGATCTCAATCTGGCAGCAAGATTTTGTGATGAATTCATTGCGCTAAAACAAGGTCAGCTTTGCCATATGGGTGATGTCCCAAGCACCATGCAAAAAGAAGTACTACAGTCGATATTTGGGGTGGATTTTACCTTGCTAACTCATCCTGACACCAATCATAAAGTAGCGGTTATATGAAAGCGATCCTCTCTTCGATCGGACTTTCTATCGCATTATGCTCAAGCTTATTGCTGAGTAGCTGCCAATCATCGGATGCAACGCCAGCAGCACTGAACGCTTCAAACCCTCAAAAGACGCCCAGCGTGATGACTCCAGATTGGGGCATTGCTGCAACGCTAACAGGTATGGGATATCCGCCAGTTGCCATGGGTGACAAAACTTTTTATAAAGAATGGGTCGGAAAACCGCTGATACCCACAGATACCTACGATGTGGGCACACGCTATCAGCCCAATCCTGAAATGTTCTCTCAGCTTGACTTAGATGTGGTGATAGACAACGCTTTTTATAAGCATCTGCAACCTATGTACGGCGACTTACCTATTCATTCTATCGAATTGACCAGTCCAAATCAGATGGCAAAATGGGAAGATTTTATAGAGCCAACCTTAGCATTAGGACGATCCATCAATCAGCCGCAAGCCGCTCAAATGTATTTAGATAAGAGTAAAGAGCAGATAACACAAGCGGGCCAGACGTTTCATAAACGCTATCCTCATATCAAAAAAATGGCAGTCGTACAATTTGCTGACACCAATAATTTGCGCATGTTTTCATACAACAGTTTGTTTCAACCAGCTTTAGATACCATGGGTCTGGAGCTAACCGCATTTGCAGATGGTAACGAATGGGGATTTATGCCCATCATGCTTGGCGACTTAGCGCAGCTTGATGATGATACGTGTCTTGTGGTCGTTGAACCTATCGGTGACCTTCTGAAACTAGAGTTAGAAGATAGTCTAGTGTGGCAGCGCTTGGGATATTCTTTTCACGAAAATCCCAAATCCGCTGGTAAAAGTCGTTGTCTTACTGTACTACCTGCCACATGGAACAATAGTGGTGTCGCCTCTATGAATGTCTTGGCCGATCGTCTCATGAATGCCACTTTTGTAGGCAATACCGACTTATGATTAAAAATACCTTTTCGTCTACCAGCCGTATCTATCTGATGGTTGTTTTTTTAATAGTAATGGCGGTGGTCAGTAGTTATGCAGTCGTGCATCAGCTATGGAACCTGCCTTTTATTGAGCTGTTTACCCCTTCATTTGACTTATCCCTTGCGGACATGAGTATCCAGCTACAAATCTTACCGACGATGCTGGTTGCATCAACGGCTGGCGGTCTCTTAGGATTAGTCAGTGTGTTGCTACAGCAGCTGGTAAAAAATACGCTTGCTTCAGACACAACCCTAGCCGTCGGTAGCGGTGCAAACATAGCCTTGCTGCTGGTCACTTTATTCTTCCCCAGTTTCAATTTGGGTGGCAGCTTTTGGGTGGCTTTTATTGGTGCTATCAGCAGTATGGCAATCGTCTTTATCCTAGCTGCTCCTAGTCGCATGAATCCTTTGGTACTGGTACTAGGGGGGCTGGTCACCAATATTTTACTGGGTGCTATCGCGGCTTTATTATTAATCTATTATGCTGAAGAATCCCTGAATATTATGGTATGGGCAGCAGGCAGTCTTACCCAAAATAATTGGCAAGTCTCTGTCGCTTTGACCATTGCTAGCGTGGTTGCTTTTATCAGCTTAATGCCGTTGTTAAAGCCGCTAGAAATCATGAGCCTAGATGATCGACAAGCCAAAAGCTTAGGCGTGCCTGTCAACCTCATTCGTGGATTGGTAATAGGATTGGTGGCGATTTTAACAGCGCTTGTCGTCAGTCGCGTAGGCCCTATTGGATTTATTGGTTTGGGCGCGGCAACCCTCGTCAATGTGTTTTCTGTCAGAAACATCGGGTATCGTCTGTTATTGGGATATGGGTTTGGGGCGCTTTTATTATGGATTACCAGTAATGTCACGACGATACTACAGCATTATCTGTCTCTCAATATTCCTGCTGATGCGATGACGGCGTTACTGGGTGCGCCGTTGGTTATATGGCTGATTATGATGCAAAGTCGCCAGCATACTGAGGAGCTTGCACCAACACTTGTCTCAGAACGTCGCGAGACACACTTGCTTGCTTGGAGCATTGCTTTAGTTTTGCTAATAGGCAGCATACTCGTATTTACTGCTACCGCCAACGGTTGGCAGCTAAATGCCGTATGGGATTTAATTGTTGATTTTAGACTCCCTCGTACCTTGAGTGCAGCGGCCACGGGCGTCATGCTGGCAACTGCTGGCGTATTATTACAAACGTTGACTCGTAACCCTATGGCTAGCCCCGAGGTATTAGGTATCAGTTCAGGCTCGGCAATAGGCGTGGTATTGGCATTTATTTTCCTACCCAGCTTTGGCTATACAGGCATCGTACTATCGGGATTATTGGGTGCCTCTATCGTGCTTTGTTTAATCTTGTGGCTGGCTCGCAGAGTGAATGCTGCTTACTTATTATTGGTGGGAGTGGCGATTGCTGCCTTAATGGGTGGTGTGTTAAGTCTGGTCAAGATATCCGGAGATCAACGATTACAAGCAGTTCTCAGCTGGCTGTCAGGATCTACTTATCTTGCCAGTCCTGAGACTGCTTGGCTGCTTGTGGCGTTTGCTGCCGCACTGTTTTTATTGAGTTTTATGATAGTAAGACCCTTAGAGATATTGAGTTTGGGCAGTGGGATAGCGCGTGAGCTTGGCGTTTCTTTAAGACTATTCCAAAGCTTGATATTAATCTTGGTAGCAGTGCTTAGTACCATATCGACATTGGCTGTGGGTCCACTCAGTTTTGTGGGATTGATGATTCCTCATTTGGCGACAACGCTTGGCGCAGTTCAGCTCAAACGTCAGCTGCAACTGGCTGCTATCTTGGGTGCCGCTTTGATGGTAATCGCAGACTGGCTTGGTCGTTATATTATTTTTCCTTACGAGATACCCGCTGGCACTATTGCTGCCATCATTGGTGGCGCCTACTTCTTGTATCTCATGCGCCGTATCAGAGCGTAAATAACAACTATTAGATATCAATAGCTAAGCACAAAAAATATTTACTGTGAGTCAATGACACCCCTACTCACCTAAAACGATTTATAACATGCTAAAAAGGGATTGGACATCTCTCCCCTCTCTTTTATGCCATCAAATATACATAAAATTCATTCTATTACTGAGCCATTATGTCTTCTCGCACTCCATCGTCTTTGTATCGTATGATTTGGGCATACTATCGCCTGCCTTTTCTCAAGGTTATTTTACTGAACCTAGTTAATGCGGCAGTCAGTGTTGGGATTATTGCTTATATCAACCACACCTTTATCAGTCAGCCTGTCTTTAATACTTTGTCATGGTTAAGTTTGGGCTATTTTGCAGGTTTAATAGTACTACTACTGGTCACAACTTTTATCTCACAGTATACCTTGACCTGCTTGGGACATAAATTTGTCTATGAGCTAAGAACCAAATTGGTCAAACAGATCATCGATACCAAGGTACCGCAAATTGATAATCTAGGAAGTGCGCGGTTAATTGCTAGCCTATCCTCTGATATTCAATCAATTACGGTCGCTTTTGTACGCATGCCAGAATTGGTGCAAGGGGTAATTTTGTCGACTGGGGTGGCAATTTATTTAGGTTGGCTCTCGCTGCCATTACTCTTGATTGTCATGTTTTGGATTGCGATGACGATTTGGATCAGTACTATTTTAGTGAAGCATGTTTATCAGCATTTAACGGGATTAAGAGAGCTCAACGATCTTTTGTATCAAGATTATCAATCAATTATCGAAGGACGCAAAGAGCTGGCTTTGAATCAGCACCGTGCTGAAAAATTGTACAAAACCGATTTTGTGACGCATGCTAAGTCGTATGAAAAATCTGTGATCAAAGCCGATACGTTTCATTTATCAGCAGTGAACTGGTCAAATATTATGATGTTCGCCGCCATTGGGGTGGTGTTCGCGTTGTCCAATTATCTTGATATACCAATGGGGGTTGCGACGACTTTTTCCTTAACGATTTTATTTATGCAATCGCCTTTATTACATGCAGTCGGCGCTTATCCCACCATACAAACGGCTCAGGTGGCATTGGATAAGATTCACTCTCTAGAACTCAGTGATTATCATCCAGAATTTGCCACCAATGCAGCCATACAGAATTGGCAATCTATATCATTGACCGATATTGGTTATCGTTACCAAAATATCGAAAACAATGCTCAAGACGCCGCCACTCAAAAACACGATACGGCTGGCGATATACTAAGCGATGTCAATCTGACGCTAAGACGTGGCGATGTGGTCTTTTTGATCGGCGCAAATGGTAGCGGCAAATCCACCTTAGCTAAGATCATTACCGGTATTTTTACCCCAACTATGGGTCAGGTAAGCGTTGATGAGCACGTTGTCTCGGATGCCAATGTGGTTGATTATAGGCAACTATTTTCTGCTATTTTTAGCGATCAACATCTGTTTAAGCAGCTTGTTGGTCGCGAAGGCAATGATCCTGATATGACGTTGGTAACATCGTGGCTGCACAAACTCAATCTACAGGACAAAGTCAGCGTGACTGACGAGCGTTTATCGACAGATAAGCTTTCGCAAGGACAACGTAAACGCTTGGCGATGTTGATTTCTGTGGCAGAACAAAAAGACATTTTACTACTTGATGAATGGGCTGCAGATCAAGACCCTGCGTTTCGCCGCGTATTCTACCAAACGCTCATTCCTGAATTAAAAGCCATGGGCAAAACCTTATTTATTATCAGTCACGATGATGGATATTTTGAACATGCTGATCGACTGCTGTTGATGAAACGAGGCAAATTGATCGAACTAAATGCTGAAGAACGACAGCGTGCCAGTGCTGATGCGATATCTATGCTGCATTAAATAATGCCACAACCTAGCCAAATTATGAGCGCAGTATTGTTTGAAATACTGCGCTCATATATATTTTATCCTGTTTTTACTCATTTTATTTGCCTAACCCTTACGTATAAGTAAGCGTTACTATGATGCAAACCTATCATTATGAGCTCATTATAATTATAAAATATTGTTCATAATTATCCTGCCATTTATCCTCCTAGCAAAACTCCTTACCACTCCTGCTCAGAAACTATGTGTCAAAAATATTTCTGTATTGTATTGCTAATCATAATAATTATCATTATCATGTACAAAAATTAAAATTGCTTCTCGGCATATTTTCTTATCAAACTATTTATTGGTCAGCCATCTAATGCTTTATTGAAAAATGGCGTCCTAATTTTTCTATTACTTGAATTGAGATATCATCTGATGTTTATCATTGCACAAGGTACAAAGCAACATAAGCCAAGCACATTAAGTTGGTTCGTCAAGAAGACCATGCATCTTTCAGCGATTGCTTCTTTGGCGGTCAGCTCTTCGATGATTCATGCTGAAACCTCACAGCAAACCACGACTACAGATGAAGGTAGCGAAATAAATCGTGCAGACGGCACAATAGAGCCAAGCACCACGCTACCCACCATCGTAGTCACAGCAGACACAAACAAACAGATTACAGAAAATACGGATAGCTACACCATCCCTGTCGCCAGTAGCGCCACAGGACTGGCCTTATCAACCAGAGAAACCCCACAAGCTACCAGCGTAATCACTAATCAACAAATAAAAGATCAAAACTCTAATACTTTAATAGACGTACTTAAGCGATCGCCTGCCATTCAGGTAAGTAGCATTGATGGCGCGCGTAATGGCTTGTCATCAAGAGGTTTTGCTATCAATAGCTTCCAAATTGACGGCTTGAACACCAATTTTATTCAGCAAGCGGCGATGGGCGAATACTCTGCCAACACGGCTATGTTTGATCATGTTGAAGTCGTGCGAGGCGCTACCGGTTTGATGAGTGGTTCAGGTGACCCTTCTGCCAACATCAACCTTGTACGTAAACGTGCTGATAGCGACGTTCCTGTCACAGAGCTGTCTGCCAATGTCAATCGTTATGGCAATTATGGTGTTAGCATTGACCGTAGCCAGTCATTGAGTGAGAGCGGTGCCGTAAGGGGCCGTGTCGTCGCAAGTTATCAAGATGGTGATACCTTCATCGATCGTCAAGAATTGGGTCAAAATCTGATTTATGCCACGGTTGATGCGGATGTGAGCGACAGCACCACAGTCAGTGTCGGTGCCAGTCGTCAACATAATAAATCAAGATCTACCATGTGGGGTGGTTTACCAAACTATTTAAGTGATGGCTCAAAAGCGGATTGGGATACCAGTAAAAATGGCAGTGCCAATTGGACAAACTGGGATTCTGACAATGTCTATTACTTCGCTGATATCGATCATGATTTTAATGAAGATTGGAACCTGACTACCAAAGCCAGCTACAATGAAAGCGACAGCAGTCCAAAACTTCTCTACCTTTTTGGCGGCCCACTTAATGTCGACACTGGTCTGGGACTAGGTTTCAACGTATTCCATGCAGATACCGAACGCAAACAGACCAATGTTAAAACTGAGTTAACAGGTAATTTTGATGCGCTAGGCAGAACGCACAAACTCATTGTGGGCGGATCTTATAGCAAAAGTGAACTCGATACCTTTACTTATGCCCCGCCTGCTGAAGATGACCTTGCTCCATTGACCAATTTCTTTGAGTGGGATGGCAGCTACCCTGAACCAGCATGGGGAGACAGAACTCGAAGCTCTGATGTCACCATTAAAGAAAAATCCGTGTTTGCTGCAACTCAGCTCAAATTGACGGATCCTTTATCAGTCATCTTGGGGTCTCGCGTGTCTGATTATGAGCGTTCAGGTGTGCAGTATGGCCGAAATGTGAATACTAAATCTGATCACATTTGGACGCCTTATGCAGGTATTACTTATGACATTGATAAAAATCACAGCTTATATACCAGCTATAGCGATATCTTTAAGCCTCAAACCCAGCGTGATATCAATGGCAATTATCTCGATCCAATCGAAGGTAAAAACTATGAAATCGGTCTAAAAAGCGAGTCAGATAATGGCGCCTTACAAAGCCAAATCAGCATTTTTAGAATTGAACAAGACAACCTTGCTCAAGTAGACGGTAGTAATAAAATCCCAGGTACCAGCCCTCCTGAACAAGCTTATTTTGGAGCAGAAGGTGCTACCAGTCAGGGCGTGGAACTAGAAGTCACTGGTAAAATTAGTGACAATCTACAAGCAAGCGTTGGGTATACGCATTTCAATGCTGAGGACAATAGTGGTAAAGCCATTAACACAGGTTTTGCTGATACCACGCTTAACCTATTTGCCACCTATGATATGGACGACATTATTCCCAACTTGACCATTGGCGGCGGTGTAGATTGGTCAAACGGCTACTATGGCATCGTGACCAACCCTGTAACCCAGCGCTCTGAAAAATACAGTCAAGATGATGTGACCCTTGCGAGCATTATGGCAAGATATGCTGTCAATGAAAATCTAGAAGCGCAGCTTAATGTTAATAATTTATTCAACCAAAAATATCTTGCTGGTAGTACGTTCAGTGAACTGACGTATGGCGAGCCGTTAAATGTGGTAGGCCGCTTGACCTATCGTTTTTAATCTTAATTATTTGAGTACATAGGCTTTCACATGAGTAAACGCTGTAGTAGCCACGATTTTTATCTACCAGACTTTAGCGTTATCAGTCGTATTTTTTTAGCGATTGGCGGTAGCTACGGCATCGCGGTACTCACTGACTTACTGTTTTTGGCGTTACCTATAGATGACATTTCTGCTATTTATTGGGGGCAAATAACAAGTGTCGTGGTCTGTGCGCTTATGATTATTTTGGTGTTTTCATTACGCCGCTTATGGTTGGCATGGGCAGTAGTGGCGAGCCTATCAAGCATATTAGGCTTGATATGTTATGCCACTATTTAGACTTTTATTATCAGGTCATCTTTGATGTCAGACTCTACTAAAACCCAATCCGTGCCGATGACCAAACGTCAGCAGAAAGATAAAACCAAGGTAAAAGGCTATCGGCTGCTGATGTCTGATGTCCATACTTGGTTTGGATTACTATTGGGTTGGTTGTTATTCACGATCTTTTTGATGGGTACAGTCAGCTATTTTAATAATGAGCTGACGGCATGGATGCAACCTGAGATTACTGCTGTCTCTAAGCCCTCAGCCCTACCCCTTTCATCGCAAAATTCGCCAAACAAGGCTCAGACGTCCGAGCCTTTTGGTGTGGCAATCGCCCATCTGCAAGCCACTCAAGCAAACGCCAAAAACTGGTTTATTACCAAAGGTCCGACCAGTACGAGTAACGAGCAGCGTTTACATATCACCACCAGTGCTGACGACGAAAGACTACGCTATCAATTTGATACGCAGACCCAAACAGCATATATGCCAAGAGACACGGCGGGTGGTAATTTCTTTTATCGCATGCATTTTGATCTGCATTATATGAGTGTGATATGGGCAAGAATAATCGTTGGCATTGCATCTATGATGATGTTGATTGCGATCATTGCAGGCGTTATCGTTCATAAAAAAATATTCACCGATTTTTTTACGTTTCGTTGGGGCAAAGGACAACGTTCATGGCTTGATGCACACAATGCTTTTTCCGTGCTACCCCTGCCTTTTCATATCATGATTACGTTTACTGGCATCATCACTTTGATTGCGCTGTATATGCCATGGGGCGGCAAAGTTGCCAATATTGATACCGAGCAACTTTTCGAAGGCATCTACTCTTATCGAGCCGCCGATGCGACTGAGTTGCAACCTGCACCGATGGTCGATATTTCCCCACTATTAACAACGGCTCAATCAGAGTGGCAAAAACTCAATCCCAATTATGCGATTACCAGTGTCAGTATCAATCATCCCAATACTGACCATAGTAAAATTATTGTTGATGGCAGAGCCAACCGTCAAATCTCGACAATCGGTGCGTTTCGTATTTATGATGGTCAGACAGGAAACATCCTTGAGCAAAGTAAGCCACCACCACTTGCTGTGACCACCCATACGGTGATGATAGGGCTGCATGCAGGACGCTTTGCTGATTATTGGCTACGCTGGATGTATTTTTTATTGGGCAGCGCAGGTTGCGGTATGATTGCGACTGGATTGGTACTTTGGACGGTAAAACGTCGTCGCCAATTGCTCGATATGGATAAGCCTTATCTGGGGTTTTGGCTGGTAGAAAAGCTTAATATTGCGACATTAGCTGGGTTACCGTTGGCTATGGTAGGACTGTTATGGCTCAACCGACTGTTACCTTTAGAGATGACTGCACGCGCCAAATGGGAAATAGACGGTTTTTTTATAATATGGGCCGGTAGTTTTATATTGACGTTGTTACTCTCTAGTCGTCATGCATGGCGCGTATTATTGTCATTGGTTACTCTATCTCTTTTATTCACGCCACTCCTCAATAGTTTCACTACCGAGCGTGGATTTCTCCAAAGTGTTTTGAGTGGTGATGCGTTATTTATCAGCTTTGATATTGCGTTTTTTATACTAGCGCTGCTATTTGCTTACATCACTTATGCTGTCAGTTTTAAGAAAATGTCTCCTAAGCAAAAAACGAAGTCAAAACGTCGCGTCGCCTCTCAGATAGAGATCTCATAATATGTCGAATTTAGTATTATCTGAGCTGCTATTTTTGCTGAATTTGCTGGGGATGATTGCCTTAATGATGACCAGTAAAAAACATAAAGACAAATTTCACCGTAAGTTGCCACTCGTTTCAAAAGGACAGAGTCTACGCTGGCTGGGATTCACGCTGTTAGCGATTGCATTTTTATTGACCTATTCCTCATACCAAACAGGCTATTTTGTGGTGGTATGGTTTGGCAGTTTGACTGTGGCTGCAGGCTTGGTCTATCTCATTATGATGGTTTATGAACAGTTAGTGCGTGTCAAATATTGACTGTCAAACTAGTACTTGCCAAATGCGGATAGTCAAAACGCGCTTTAATTTCCATCTTAAACTGCATACTTCTTTGCGCCGACCACGCAAGCCACTGCGCCTAGCGTGCTGATTAGCATACCTGTACTGACTATCTCATGAAGCAATAAAGCTGCCAGTACCAGTGCTATAAAAGGTTGTATCAATTGCAACTGGCCAACGGCAGCAATACCGCCTAAAGCCAAACCACGATACCAAAACACAAATCCAATAAACATGCTGAATAAAGAGACATAAATCAAGCCTGCCCAAGCCGTGATACTCACCTTTGCCAAAGACTCTGGCCACGTCAACCATACCATCGGTAGCATCATCGGCAGAGATAGCAACAATGCCCAACTGATCACCTGCCAACCGCCTAATGTCCGTGACAGCCGTCCACCTTCTGCATAACCCAGACCACAAGCCATCACCGCACCCAGCATCAAAAGCCCACCTACTAATGAAGCATGTCCGCTATTTAATGCGGCATAGCCTGCGACAAACGAGCTGCCCAACAAAGCAAAAAACCAAAACAATACTGGTGGACGCGTCTCTCCTCGCCAAACCGCAAAAATGGCGGTAAATAACGGCAAGATGCCTAAAAATACAGTTGCGTGAGCAGAGGTGACATACTGTAAAGCCCATGCGCTTAGCAAAGGAAAGCCAACAACCACACCCAAAGTTACAATAAATAGAGACGGTAAATCTGTCTTGGTTGGTAGACGTTGCTTTAATATTAATAAAACCATACCACCCAATAATGCAGCTAGCGTGGCCCGTACCGCCGTAAGAAACATAGGATCAAAGTCCATCACCGCTAGGCGAGTCGCTGGCAAGGACCCTGCAAAAATAACCACGCCGACCAGTCCGCTGATCCATCCTTGAGTTAATTTTTTCATAATCATATCACTGTGTGTTTGATGTCATGATTACACCAAAAGCGTGATAGGTTATCTATATACAATACCGTACAATAAGACAGAACTGTTTGGTGTCATTTGCCCATACAGTTCTTTTAATATTAAGAGGGCACTATAGCCACTCCACTATAAAATAAACACAGTGCTGCCAACGTCATATTTTCTTGCTTGCTGTGCCTTCGCAGACAGAGGCGACGAAAATATATCGTTGGCAGTCCAGCATTATTGTTGTACCTTTTTTATTTAGGATTAGCTATAACTTTGATAGCAGGCTCTCTATAAGTTTCCATAGTCGGCTTACGTTCGAAAATTCGCTTTAAGAAGTTCTGTACTGAGATGAGCTAAATGACCAAAATTGAAATCATAATGGCAGATGTTAGGGCAAAAATAGCCACAGTCACTTACCTGCCAGGAACGCGCCTGCCGTCTGTGCGCGCCACTGCCAAACATCACGGATTCTCGCCCTCTACGGTGGTAGAAGCTTATGAGCGACTACAAACAGATGGCATCATCGCCTCTCGCCCCGGTGCAGGCTTTTATGTCTGCGACATCACAGCGCCTCTGTCGTTGGCAGCAATAGGGCCAAATCTGGATCGAGCCGTAGACCCATTATGGGTATCGAGACAGTCTCTTGAAACGACGAGTGAGGCCTTAAAACCGGGTTGTGGCTGGTTACCGCCTGATTGGTTATATGCAGAAGGCATGCGCCGAGGTTTACGCTACGTAGCCAAAGCAGATACTAGAGTAATCAGCGAGTATGCCTCGCCGTTAGGATTGTTAGAGCTGCGCCAGTTATTGACAAGGCGTATGGCGGGCTTGGGTATTGAGGCAAAACCCGCACAGGTGATATTGACAGAATCTGGCACTCAGTCGATAGATCTAATTTTTCGCTTTTTATTGATGCCTGGTGATACCGTTGTGGTGGATGATCCTTGTTACTTTAATTTTCATGCCTTACTGCGAGCTCATCGGGTGAACGTTGTCGGTGTGCCCTATACACCAACTGGTCCAGACGTTGATGCCTTTGTATCGGTCTTAAACGAGCATAAACCGCGCCTTTATATTACTAACGCCGCCATCCATAATCCCACTGGTGCAACCTTAGCGCCAGCGACGGCATATCGGGTACTACAGTTGGCACAAGCAGCTGGCTTATACATCATTGAAGATGACATTTTTGCCGATTTTGAGACCACACCAGCGCCTAGATTGGCGGCGCTGGATGGATTATCAAAGGTATTTTATATTGGCAGTTTTTCCAAAACCTTGTCAGCGTCCATGCGCTGCGGCTATATCGCTGCACCTAATGAATGGGTAGAGAGCTTATTGGACTTGAAAATAGCCACAGGTTTCGGCGGTGGTCAACTAGCGGCGGCGGTTGTATTGTCTGCACTGACGGATAGCGGCTACCGTAAGCACATGGCGGCGCTTCATGCTCGCTTAGCCCGCGCCCGCGCCCAAACAGTGCCTCGCTTGACCAAAATGGGTATTGTGCCTTGGTTGATACCGCAGGCAGGCATGTTTCTTTGGTGCAAATTGCCTGATAATAATAGTGCCGCAGCGTTAGCAAACCACTGCTTATCACAAGGCGTGGTCTTGGCTCCAGGAAATACGTTTAGCCAATCCAAAAATGCAGAAAGCTTTATGCGTTTTAATGTCGCCCAAGCAAACGATGCCAAAATATTTGAGGTATTGGCGCAGGCATTAAACTAACGCTCACTTGGCGGATGTTATGCCGCGCCGCTCATACTATCATTAAAGGTTTTGACAATCAGATTCGCGCATTGTACAGGCGCTTCCATTGGCAAAAGATGCCCATTGTCTGGTAACTCAATAATTTGTGTGGTTGGAACCAGATTTTTCCAGACTTTGCGGACTTTATGGCTAATAAAGATAGAAGGCTTACCTATAATAATAGTATAGGGAAACGCTATGTTATTAAGCGTCTTTAGTGCGTCATTGACGAATGGTGTGTCAAAGTAGCTTGCCAGCTCTTGCTCAGGCGTGAACAGTAAGCGATATTTATGCTCTTCTTGAACAAGGCTGTTTTTTGCGAAGACGTAAAGATGGTCATCATCAATACGTTTGAAGGCACGATGTGCTCGTAGATAGTCGTAGTACGCTTCAATACTTTGCCACTCTGCTTGCTTAGCAAGTGTACTTTTAAATGGCTCATGACTTATTTTTAATTTAGCTGGCATCAAATCCATCATAAGCTTTTGCGGTTTGGTAAACGTCACCGGCTCTATCAAATATAGCTGTGAAAACAGCTCTGGGCGTTTGGCAGCAGCGATGGCTGTCGCAGTTGCGCCTTGAGAATGACCAATACCCACCACCGGCTTATCTTGCGTTTTCTCCAAAAAATCAATCAACATATTTGCATCTTGCTCACGGGTCAGCTTTTTGAGCGTTGGCAAATCTTGCCAATATCCACGCATGGCCAGACTACTGAACTCGAAGCGCTCACTGAGCCTGCTTAATAGCGGTATATAAACCCCCGTCGCAAAACCATTTCCCCCATAAAAATGTGCGGGTGTCGACTTGGCATCTTTTGCTTTTTGACCTAAGTCAGACAGATCATAATATCGGGCGTTTTTGCCATTTATATTAATAATACGTTCGAATGTTTGCATAGTACGGTTCTTATTATGGGATAAGTAGTTAAAAATATTTTGAGTACAGACGTATTCATTAAGGCCAAAAGGTTTATTGAAGCCAACGATACAATGCTACTGGTATTAACGTTCTGTTTTGAACTTTGTTTAGAAATATAGCATAAAAAAACTGGCTATCGTCCTGTCAGTAAAAATACTCCCACTCTCATTTAACAAAATACTGTTGCATTTTTTTGATAATAATATACGATTCATATACATTTCGTATATTAGAGATTTACCATGGGTATCGTAAAAATCGATGATGACTTACATGAAGAGATTCGCAAAGCGAGTACTGTGATGGTGCGCTCAATCAACGCCCAAGCTGAATATTGGATGAAGATAGGCATGCTTGCTGAGGCCAACCCCACCTTGTCGTATTCCCAAATTATCAATGAAGAGATGAGAAAAGCAAATATCAACATAGGAAATCTTATCGATGGCTAACATCATTTTAAAAACACCTGAAGAATTGGCAATCATGCGTAAGTCTGGACGCCTACTCGCCTCTGTTTTTGACTATCTCGATAAAAATATTACCGTTGGCACCTCTACGATGGAGATTAACGATCTTGCTGAGCGTTATATCATCGATCAACTAGGCGCACGTCCAGCGAGCAAAGGTCAATATGGTTATGAGTATGCGCTAAATACCTCCGTCAATAATGTCGTCTGCCACGGTATTCCTTCAGACAGTCAAATACTCAAATCAGGCGATATCGTGAATGTGGACATCACTTTAGAACAAGGCGGCTTTATCGCAGATTCGAGCAAAATGTATCTAATCGGCGAGGTTTTACCACTAGCAAAACGTTTGGTGGATAAAACCTACGACGCCATGTGGGAAGGCATACGGATGGTAAAACCGGGAGCAACGCTTGGTGATGTTGGTCATGCAATTCAGACTTATGCTGAAAAACATGGCTACTCTATCGTAAAAGAATACTGTGGACATGGCATCGGACGTGAGATGCACGAAAAACCAGAAGTGCTGCATTATGGGCATGAGGGAAAAGGTTTAGTACTAGAAGAAGGGATGACCTTCACGATTGAACCTATGATCAATCAAGGTAAGGCCAAAGTTAAAACGAAAAACGATGGTTGGACGGTCGTTACAAGTGATAAGAAATTGTCCGCACAGTGGGAACATACCATTGCGGTCACATCAAATGGTTATGAAGTGCTTACGCTTCGAGAGGATGAGCGTGTGTAGATAATGACTGAGATAGACGTTTAAATTTGAATTATAGATCTCTTGTAAAAGCATTCCATCACCGTCTAGCATTACGATGTTTAGACATGGCTTTTACAAGAATTCTATCTATTATTCATTAGAATTTATAACGCTGACCATCGTTCGGCACCAGTACGCGCTGCTTATCCAGATGCTTTTCTTCAATAAAGCGGCGCAGTTCTGCTTTGGTGAGCGTGGCATGATTGACGGTATCCATGTGTATACCAATAATTTTGGCGTCAGGCGCAAATTGATATGCGCGATATAAGTCATCTTTACCCATAATGATAGAATCATCAAAAGTTGTCAGTTTTGCATACCCTGTGTTAAGAATAACGACATCAGGTTTGTAGCGAGTAAGCGCATTCTCTACTTGCTTATTCCAAATCGTATCACCTGCTACATACACGGTTTGGTAGTTAGGTCTTTGGAACACCATGCCCATTGTTCGACCAAGTGATTGCGCAAGTGCTGGAACTTGATACATTGCATTAGTACCATGCTGACCGATGGTTTTATGAATTCTCGTTCCTTTAAACACAATGCCTTGTTCTGTTAATACTCTGACATCGGTAAATCCATCTTTACGCACGATGACAGCATCCGCTTCATCTTGAGTAAAAATCGTCATATCACGAGGGACTATGTTGCGTGCAGCTGGATCCCAATGGTCAGCATGTAGATGCGTCAAGATAATGGCATCTGCCTTTAGCACATCTTCAACAGACAGAGGTAGGTCAACCATTGGATAGCGAGTCTCACTATTTACTGTATCTGCAAATCCTGGATACGCGTTTTTAGGAGCGAGCATCGGATCAACCAAAAACGTAGTATTTTCATAACCAAGCTTAATGGTTGCATTACGGATTTGCTGAAATTCAACCGTGTGAGTAGCCGTCTGTTTATTGACATTAACATCAGTCGTAGGACTGGCAAATGTGCTACATGCTGTTAAAAACATTATCCCACTTAGAATTGTGGTACTTGCTAAAGATTTCGATATTTTCATAATCTGCTACCCTGTTAATGAAATTCTTATTGCTGAGTCTGTTTTACGGCTTCATGAGAGTTTGATTAAACCTTCAGAATTAACGCGCAAGCCATGTTTGCGTATCAACCACTTCGCCATACATAAACTCGAAGGCCGCCATAATAGTGGCATGAACCTGTACTGCAGGCACTTGGGTATCATTGAACTCTAAATCCATTGTGGCACAAGCATCTTCAACCGTGGTGACACCATAACCATAATCAAAGGCAGCGCGAACGGTAGCATCCACACACATATGGCTCATAGCACCAATCACGGTAATGTCTTTGATACCTGCGTTATCAAGTATGTCTTTAAGTGGTGTATTGCGGAATGAATTGGGATAGTGCTTCACGATGACGGTTTCATCGTCTACTGGCTTTACCCTCTCGTTGATCTCTACACCCTTGCTATTAGGCGTGAAGATTGGTGCCTCAGCAGATGGCATCTCGTGACGCACATGAATGACGGTATGACCCTTTTGTCGGGCCGACTCAATCACCAAAGCTGCATTAGCAGTGGCTTCTTCAATACCAACAAGTGGCAATTTACCTGCTGGAAAATACTCATTTTGGATGTCTACAACGATAAGAGCTTGTGTGCTCATGATTATTCCTCTTTTTTATAAAAGTAACTGTATAGGCGTACAGTTTACAAGTGCTGTGCTACACTAACGAGTGGCTGCATCGACACATAAGAGGTTAATAACGACATATGACACAAAAAGAACCTATAGAGATCGGATTGGTGATTTATGAAAAGGCACAAATGGCAGCCGTACTTGGCTTGACTGATTTACTGATCATTGCCAGTAAAATTGCTGCCAAACGTCATGACAATGCAGCCCACTCCTTACAAGTGAGTCATTGGGAAATACAAAATACTAGGCAGCAACCGACACCTAGCTTTTCTAGCAATTCAAGTGTATTCGGAAAACTTTCGGCCATCATTATTCCGCCTACGTTAGAGGAGCCTATTGGTGTAGAAGCTGCAAAGCCTTGGCTAACGTGGCTTAAAGAACAACATTCAGAGGGTGTCATACTGTGTTCTGTGTGTGCTGGTGCTTTTTTACTGGCTGAAACAGGATTACTTGCTAAACGCAAGGCGACCACACATTGGGGTTATGTAGAAAGCTTTGACCGTCGCTTCCCCGATGTGGAGCTTGATATTGATCGTATTATTATTGAAGATGGTGATATTGTGACAGCGGGCGGTGCAATGGCATGGACAGACTTGGGTTTAAGAATGGTAGATCGCTTTCTTGGATCGCAAGTGATGAATGAGACTGCTCGTGCACTATTGATTGATCCTTCAAGACGTGAACAATGTTATTACAGTGCGTTTTCTCCAATACTCACCCATGGTGATACTGCCATATTGAAGGTACAACATTGGCTGCAAAAAACTGAGGCCCAAGATATTGATTTATCCACACTTGCAAACTGTGCGCAGTTAGAGGAGCGTACTTTTTTACGTCGCTTTCATAAGGCCACGGGCATGACCTCAACCGAATACTGTCAGCGATTGCGCATTGGTAATGCCAAAGACTTTTTACAGTTCTCGTTGCTGGCCGTTGAACAAATTGCGTGGAAAGTTGGCTATAGTGACGTCAGCGCGTTTCGTAAGATATTTAAACGCATCGTTGGATTGACGCCAAGCGAGTATCGTCAGAGATTCAATACAAATCAATAGATTAAAGTAAAAAATAAGTAGAAAAAAGCCTCCTTTACGCTGAGGTAACGGAGACTTGTTTTTAGACAGTTATTTAAATGGTTACTTGATTGGATCACTCGTCATATTAAAGCCATAGCTTAATGAATTATTTTCATAGATGCTAAAAACTAAATCCAACATTTAAGTTGACCCGTGACAGCCATTTATCACTATTTTCAGACGTCGTTGACGTAAAGCCTGTGCTATTAGTCGCACCGCCAATGATATTAGCGTTCTTACCGTAAGTATGGTCTAACCAAACCAAAAACGGTGGCGCAATGAACATCAAACCTGTGGTATTCATTTGTGAGTCAGACCAGTCATCATGATGTTTTTTAAGATAACTGTAATCGTTATATACTTTGACCGCTTTTAGTGCCCCCATATCTTTCATCGGAATGGTATATGCCAAATTCACACTACCCACCGTTCCTTCTGAGGCAATAAAATAGGCTGGCGTTAATCCATTTGCCCCCATCAATGTCATACTATCATCAATCCCGCTAGGGTTTTTGGCATCATAGTCATAATGGATAAGCGAGCTTTGAACATTGAACTTTTCAAAATTATTATTAGTGTGAAGACCAACTGCATAATAGTCGCCATCATCGTTGGTCAGACCATTCTCTAGCTGCGAATAAGCACCTGATACACCAATCTCCTGCTTGCCTGATGTCGTTTCAAACTTACGAGCGATACGCGCATTGACTTGGTTTTTCTTCTCGTTCTCATATTGACTCATGGACGGAAACGTATTGTCCAACTCACTATAAGCGCCGCTTTCAGGAGAATACCGCAAGTCTTCTGCCAACATTTCAGGATAATATCCAAGCTTTACATCCCAATCTGTACTTTCATGGTTTAGATTTACACCAGGAGCAATATTGTTACCGTAACCCAAAAAGAAAGGTAAGTGATAAGTCCAACCATTTTGAGGGTAAGGATAAATCGCAAAAGGCTTATACACCAAACCTGCCTCAACACTGTTTTGTTCATCGACGTTGTAACCCACATAAGCCTTCTCGATTGAGGTTTTATCATCGTCTTGAAAGATATAACTACTATTTAAATAAAAATCATCATATTTTCCGTCTACATCTAAGCGAAAAATATCAAAATCAGGGTCGCCTAATCCAGAGTTATACTTATCATCACCCCAACTCTGATAACGCTGGTTGAATCGAATGACACCCCCAACATTTAGTTCTTTGCTGCCATCCTCACTTTTGAGTTCGAGGACTTTGGCCTGAGCGCTAGTAATGGTCGGTAGCCATAACACTGGGGCTAACACTATTAATGATTTGAAAATGAGCTTGGTCATGACATATTCCTATTATCTTGGGAGTAAAAATCCTTTTTATAAAACCAACCGATATCAATACTTAATACAATTTCTTTTGCGGTGGCCCTGCGAACTTGAGCGGACCGATCCCATTCATATTGACTTCAACCAAACACATGCCTTCTTGTTTCATAGCCTCATTAATCTTGATATCAAACTCTTCTAAAGAGTTGGCTTTGTAAGACTTACAGCCCATCGCTTCACCAAGCGCGACAAAAGAGGGCGTGTGCAGCTCGTTATAGTATTGTCTGCCATCAAAGTACTCTTTTTGAATACCACGCATGACGCCATAACCTCCGTCGTTCATCACCAGTAAAATCATATTGGCGTTCTCCTGTATGGCTGTGGCAATCTCGCCTACACCCAACATCAAACCACCATCACCTACTAGTGCCACTGTTTTCTTGTCTGGATTGGCAATTGCCGTACCAATACCATGTGATAGACCAAGGCCAATAGCACCTGCCAAAGAATGAATGTTCTGTAACGGCTTATTGACTGGAAACAATCGACTGCCCCACGTGCTGCCCGACATCGTAATGTCTCTCACCAATATGCCGTCTTCTGGCAAGGCTTTACGCAGCAAGTAGCACAGATCAGCATACGGCCCTAGCTGAGTCTCTAGTGCATTAATGGCAAAATCTTTAGCTGCTTCGATGCGCTGATCATAGTCGCTATCGGTTTTATCAGTGTCTCCTAACTGCTGAATCACGCGTTGTAAAAATGATTTTGCTTCAGTACAAAAAAAGTGTTTGACCGAGTAATTTCTTTGCTGCGCCATTGGGCTTGCATCGATCTGTATCAGGTTTTCTGGGAATTTTAGTGAGTAGGTTTTTGTCTCATTACTACGTAAGCGAGAGCCAATAACGATGCAAGCATCACTCTCTGTGATAAGCGCTTCGACTGCGGATGAGTTATGAAACGCATTTAAACTTCTTGGGTGCGTATCGGCTAAGACACCGCGCGCATGAGTGGAGGACACCACAGGTATGCCCATGTCAGCCAATTTTTTGATCTCATCGCTCGCTTCGATACAGCCGCCGCCTATCCATAAAATAGGGTTTTTGGCAGATTTGATTTGATTTGCCACAAAATCCACAGCATGCTCAGGGGCGTCAGGCAATTGCATAGCGCCCACATACGACAACTCAGTCGGTAGCTCAATGGTTGTCGCTTGTACATCAATCGGTATTTCAATACTGACGGGGCCTTTGGGCACAGTCGTCGCTACCCGAATCGCCTCTCTCACCATGCCAACTGCATGCTCAGGACTCAAAATTCTAAAAGCTGCTTTACTACTGGATTTTAAGTAACCAAGCTGATCAGCCGCTTCATGGATAAAGCTTGCATCACGATCCAAGTATTCTTTTTCGACTTGTCCTGTAATATGAATCACCGGGCTACCCGCGTTACAAGCTTCAACCAAAGAACCAATGGCATTCCCTGACCCTGCACCTGTACTGGTAATGGCCACGCCCAATCCTTTGAATCGAGAGTAGGCATCTGCCATATTGACGCATCCTGCTTCTCCACGTGAGCAGATAAATCTGATTTTATTCCTTCGACCAATGGCATCGGCAATCGGTAGGTTGTGAATAGAAATCAAGCCAAAAACATCGCTCACACCATGCTCTTCTAAGACTCTGGCTACTGCTTCACCAACAGTCACTGTCGTTTTTATGCCAGTTGTAATCGTGGTTGTCATAATCTCATCCCTGTCTATAGGTATCATCTGATTGCTTAATAAGAATGTTAAACATGGTTTTTTGGTACATTGTTTTTTGGTACATGGGTACTTGCTAAATAGTTATTTAGTACATAGCTATTTGGTTTCACACCACGGGTTTGGCGTTTCATCAAGGTTCAAAAATATGCTTTTTGTTTGCATATAATCCAAAATACCGAGACGTCCTTTTTCTTTACCGACGCCGCTTTCTTTGTGTCCACTAAAAGGCGTAGCAATAGAAAATTTCTTGTAAGTGTTTATCCATATCGTGCCAGCTTCAAGGCGCTTTGCCATATCAAGCGCTTTGCGGTAATCCTCTGTCCATATGCCAGCGGCAAGACCATAGACACTCTGATTCGCCTCAGCCACCAATGCCTCTTCATCATTGAATGACATCACAACCAGTACGGGGCCAAATATCTCTTCTTGGCAAACTTGGGCTTGGTTGGTTAACCCTGTAATGATGGTTGGCGCGTAGTAAGAACCTTTATCAAATTTTTCGCCAGTGAGTTTGTAGCCGCCAGTCACGACATTACCGCCCTCATCTTTAGCCATTTTGACGTAGTCATCAACTGTTTTAAGATGCGCTTCACTAACTAAAGGCCCCATTTGTGTGTTGGATGCTTCTGGGTCGCCCACGATGATTTTCTTGGTTTTCTCAATCAAAACATCTAAAAACTTGTCGTAAATACTCTGATGAACAAATAGTCTTGAGCCTGCAATACAAGCTTGTCCCGATGAGCTAAAAATGCCATAAATCACACCGTTTACTGCGATATCAACGTTGGCATCCTCAAAAACAATCGTAGGGGATTTACCACCCAACTCTAAGGACGTAGAAATAAGCTTTTCGGCTGCCACATGAGCTAAGTGTCTACCCGTACTGGTACTGCCAGTAAAAGAGATTTTTTGTACCAGCGGATGTTTGACAATCGCTTCTCCAACGATAGAACCCCTGCCTGTCAATACACTAAATAAGCCTGCTGGCAAGCCGGCCTCTTCAAGTATCGTCGCCAGCTCAAGGGCGATAAGAGAGGTTGCTTCAGCAGGTTTTAGAATAACGGCGTTACCCCCTGCCAGTGCAGGTATGATTTTTTGTATCTCTGACGCAATTGGAGAGTTCCATGGTGTGATCGCGGCAACGACCCCTAACGGCTCATAAGTGGTGAACGTCAAGACAGACTTGATGCGCTGATTGGTCAGCTCGTTGTCTAAAGTCTCAAGACAACTGGCGATATACCGAGTCGTGGCGATCGCACTATTTACCAGACCCATGGTTTCAGAGATCGGCTTACCGTTATCTCGGGTTTGCAATTTGGCTAAAAATGTCTTTTTGTCTTCTAATAGGTTCGCCACTTTAAATAAAATGGTGGCTTTTTCTGAGGGTAGCGTGTCGCGCCAGTCTGAGTGCCTCCAAGCAGCATCAGCCGCTAAAATGGCTTCATTAACATCATCCAAACTTGCGGTTGATATTTCCGCATTTTGTGAATGGTCGGCTGGATAATAGCTTTTTGTCGGTTTGCCACCACCAAGTTTCCACTTACCAGCGATAAATATTTTTTTCATAAGGTTTCTCACATTAATGGCGCTTTATATTTGTAAGGTTTGGTCGATCCGACAGCACAAGCGCAAAGCACTAAAGGCTGCTAAACTTGAAGTCTTGGGATTTTCGGCTAATGGTAATCCAGTCATACTGATCTCAAGCTTGCCGAACACGCCTTCAGCGGTGATATGATGAATGTTGTGTTCAAGTGCTGGATCAGCGATTAACTCTACCGTCGTATTATCAAGACCAATACCTGCCAGCGCGATGGTAGCAGCAACGTTTGAGTTGGCTGGGAATAAAGCCGCCGCTTCTCTCGCAGTGCCTGTAAAGAAGACCGTTGCTTCTTTTAAATGGTCGTAATCGATAAGCTGATCGGCATGACTGCCCTTCCAGCTGTCGGGCTGCTTTCTGCCTTGATAAACCACACGATCGAGTCCTGCCAAACTTGCCGCATTGATACCATCAATGCCAGCCACGGCACCTGCTAAGATATGGATTTTTACTCCGTTTCTTTGTGCGGTATCAGCAAGTGCTACGGCAAACGTTTCATCGGTAAGTGCACCGACGGAGACAATGCCAAGCGGGATACATTTTTCCAAGATTTTGATGGCGTGTTCTTTGAGTCCATTTTGGCCTGACATCTCAATGGCCAAATCAGGCATGTGAGTCAAATCATCAACGCAAGTAATCACCTCGATAGATTCGCCTATTTCCGCCTTGATACTGTCTACGCTTTTAGGGCTGGCAACTACCGCTGATAAAACGATATTTTCAGGCAACATCTTATGTACTTTTTTTGCCATTGATCCGTAGCCTATGAACATCACGCTTTTCATGCCTTACTCCTATTTATATCTTTTATATTTCTTTGCTCAAACCACCAGAGACGTCAACCACCGAGCCTGTGGTATAAGAGGATAACGGAGATGCCAAAAACAACAGTGCGTAAGCCGCCTCCTCTGGCTTGCCTAAACGGCCAAGTGGAATCTGCTTTTTGGCAGCGACATGAGCCGTCCATTCTTGCCAGTTTTTGGTTTTATCTGATCGTTCCTCAAAACGTCTGCGCCACTGTCCAGACTCCACCAACCCAATCAATATAGAGTTGACTCTGATGTTTTCTTTGACCAGCTCATTAGCGAGATTTTTACTTAGATTTAATAAGCCTGCTCTGGCAACTGAGGTTGCTACCATGTGAGTTTCTGGCTTTAGACCCAGCAAAGAGTTCACATTGGTTATCGATGCAATATCGGACTGCTTTAGATGTGGTAACGTCGCATTAATCATATTGACCACGCTAAAAACTTTTAACTTAAGCTCATCAACCCAGTCTTGCTCTTCGGTTGCAAAAAAATCTGCCACTTTACCTTGTCCGGCGTTATTCACAAGCATGTCAATTGCACCAAATTTTTTGATCACTAACGCGACATAATCTTCTACTTGCTCTTTGTCGAGCACATCACAGTGATGAATGAACATCTGGTTTGCGTCGTATTCTGCACTCAACGCGTCAAAGGTTGATTGAAGTTTCTCTTGGTTTCTACCACACCAAGCGACTTTGGCACCTTCTGCTAGGAATAGCTTGACCAATTCAAGTCCTATACCAGAGGAGCCACCAGTGATGATGACTACCTTATCTCTTACTTTAAAACTCATAAATCATCACCTTGAATGATTGATAAAAGGACTTGGTTAAAACGCGCTGGCTGATCCAAGTACGATAAATGACTGGCTGCATCGATAGCATGCAATGAGATGTTTTTATGCCGCGCTGCAATCTCAAACATAATCTTGGGTGTGGTGATACCATCCTCAGTGCCATAGATTAAGTCGACAGGTTTGTCTATCTTTGCTAGATAATGGTGAATACTGTCATGTGCCAATAACCGTGATGACTTTTCAAACCCTTCTATCGTAATGCGTTCCATTATTTTTTCGAGCAGCGCGACCTTGTCCTCACTGGCATCAAATAATAAAGCGCTACTCCTTTGCCTTGCCATCTCTACGCCGCCAAGTGTCCTTAATAGTTTTGGACGCATCTTGGCAATCTCATCTTGCGTTGCTTGCTCAAACTCTCCGTAGCCTTGGGCGGGATTGACCAAGATCAGCTTATTTACCTTGGCTGGGTATTTGGAGGCAAAACCTGCGGCGATAAGCGCACCTAAGGAATGCCCTACGAGATGAATACGATCGATATTTTTTGATTCGAGAAGCGTCAATAGTTGCTGGCTGTAATCAAGCGCAGTAGGCATCTCTTGTTCAATTTGCTCACTCTTACCATATCCAGGCGCATTCCACGCTAAAACAGAAGCGTGAGTTTCCAAGGCGTCCACTTGGTTTGACCAAGAATCAGAACCTGAGCTGATACCGTGTAACAAGACAATCGTCTCCTCACCCAGCCCATCATTTTGAATAAACTCAATACGACTGATGGAGTCATATTCTTTGTCAAAATTTCTCATACAGATTCCCTTATGTATCCAAAAATCAGAGCCGATTCATCTCGTTACCATTGATGAAACAAAGACGTGTTCGCAAGATCTAACGTTTAATCTTAGACAACGGATGGTCATCTGGGTAAGTCGGAATGACAGGTTTTGGATTACCAATCATGACGCACATCAGCGCATCTTCTTGCGTATGATTTCGAAGCCCTCTATACACATTGGGCGGTATTGAGATCAAATCTCTATAATTCAAAACCAAAGAAGTTTCTTCACCGTTCTCTTCTACCGTTAACTCAATGGAGCCGCGAAGCATAAAAAAGACTTCTTCAGCATCGGTATGCACATGCGGTGGGCCTTCACACCCTGCTGGTAGCAACATTGTCGAAAAGGTAAAGTTTTCAGCTGGCACTGTATTGGTATCCCCAGAAATACCAGTCGCCCCTGTTCCCATATAGCGCATTTGAGCGCGTCTATACTTAGGATCAAAATCTGCTTGAAACTTCAGCGCGCTAAAGTCGTACTTGCGATTTTCAAATCTTGCGACACGGGTTGATATCCAATCTTTTAGCGTACTGCCTTCTGGTCTTTTCCAAGTTTCAGTGTTTTTAGTATTCATAACTGTACTCCTTGTGGTTTCACTCACTATTTAATCGGTTGATTTAACAAAATTTTGTGCTGTTCACGCTCTTTCTTTTTACATCTAATATTTCTTGAGCAATGGCACTAAGAAGAAAGACGATACGATAGCCACACCAGCTAAGAACATGATCCCGTAGTCAATATTGCCTGTATAAACAACAATATATCCGATGATTACAGGTGCTAAGGCACTACCAAAATTCCCAAATCCATTAAAAATACCGCCTGCAGTCGTTGCCACTTCTTTTGCTGTGGTATTGGCAAGTAGTGCAAAAATGGCAGACACATTAAATCCCCATAAGAAAGCACTGGCAGACATAAAGATGAGGACATTCACCACACTTTGTTGATAAATTAATAAGAACATGGTGACGCCAGCGCCAAACAAACCACCAAAGACTTGCAGTGCTCTTCTGTGCGGATATCTGTCTGAATTAAAGGCACCAATGATTTCGCCTACGAGCATGGCTAAGAAGGGAATCATAGATAAGCTGCCAAACTGCTTTAAATCAAATCCTTTTGCTTCTATTAGGTAAGTCGGTATCCAGCTGTTGAGACCCCATAAGTAGGCCAACGTCCCGACATTGAAAAAGGTAACCAACCAAAACGGCTTACTGCTTAACAGTTTTGTGAAGTTTGTTTTATGGTCAACGCTCTTTCTATTCGCTTTCACATACGTAATACCCTTTAAGCCAAAAAACACGAGGATTAATAAGAATATGGTGATAAACGATATGAAGAAGAAGGTGGCTTCCCAGTGGTAGTTTTGTAGAATAAGCGCGGTCAGTGGAAATCCAAGCGCCGCACCCAGCGGTGTACCCAATAAGAATAAGGTAGACGCACGTGCCTGCTCAGATTCTGTATAGTTTTGCTTAACAATGCTGTAGCAGAGTGCCAATAACGGCCCTTCAGCAATGCCAAGTAACACACGGTAGAACAAGAGCATGTAAAAATTATTGGTCAAACCCATCAGGAGCATCAACACGCCCCAACTGGCAATACCGCACAGTAGGATTTTTTTTGGTCCAAAAATATCACCCACAAAGCTAAGAAAAACGGATGAGAGACCATAGGCCAATAAGAAGATACTCATCAACCAGCCCAGTTTGGTTTTATCGCCTGCAATCCCAAAGTCAGACAAAAAAGCAGGATCTGAGAAAAGGACAGCGATACTAATTTTGTCAAAAAATGCCAGTATCACTGTTATCATTAATACAATGGCGGGTAACCAGTATCTAAAACCACCCGGTCTATTTCTTTTTGCGCCTACAGCATCAACATTGTCTACGGTTATATCCATTTCTATCATCCTTGAGAATTGACTTAAGATTTGATGATGCAATCAATGATTGAATAACATTCAAATCGTCTAGTAGAAGCGTCTTTCCTATTCAAAAAATAGCACTGCATGTATAAGGGTCTATTTTCTGTGATTAGCTATTTGGGTTTTATCTTCATAAGATTGAATGACTGGTCTTTTAGCATATCTGGATCAAGTGGCCATTCTGCCTTAATCCACCTTTTGGCCATTTTGACAATTTTGTTGTTGTTGACGGCGACTAGGTAACGCAGTTTTTTCTCTTGATCGAGATAAAAAAAGCAGTAATCTCCCTCTTTATCTGCTCTAACCACCAATTGACAGTGGTCGATATCGACAGGTGAACCTAATATTTGAATGTTTTTATCGTATTGATCGGACCATAACCATGGTGTCTCTTCATAAGGTACCTGCTGAGAAAGCATAGACTGGGCAGCAATAACACCTTGATGTTGAGCATTTGACCAAGACTGAATACAGAATCCCAAACTGGGGTGAATCGCCACATCGCCTGCCGCATAAACATTAGGATCACTGGTTTGGCAGTATTTATTAACGACAATGCCATCACTCGTTTCTAACCCTGATACTTCAGCAATCTCTTTATTGATATGCGCTCCTGTGCCCAAAAACACCAAGTCATAGACAGCCGTATCGGTGTCATTGCTAACGTGGATGCTGACGCTTTGATCCTCATCTGATTGATTTAAGTCAAGGTGTTTACAAGACAGTCTGATATGGACGCCTTGCTGCTCATGAAGCGCTAATAAATAATCTGACACCTCTTGACTCACGCTTCTGGCGCACAATCTGTCATTCATCTCATATAGGGTCACGTCGATATTTCTTTTGGATAAAGAAGCGGCGACTTCTAAGCCGATCCAGCCACCACCGATAATGCCGACCTTTTTTATATGGTTGAGTTTTTCCTCAATGCGCAGACTGTCCTCAATATTGCGAAGGCTGACAACATTGTGAAAAGAAGACCATTCTTTAACAGGGATTTTTGCCTTACTTCCAGTAGCAATCAATAACTTATCGTATGGAATTGCTTGGTCAGTATTGGTATAGACCTTCTTATTCTGACGATCGATGTGAGTCACTTTGACTGGCTTTAATAACTCAATATTGAGCTCATCGACAACCTCATCTTTAAAAATCTTTAAGGATTCGTGAGTGACTTCACCCAATAGCACTTGTTTGGATAAAGGAGGACGTTCGTAAAAGGCATGATTTTCATCACCTATAATTGTGATGTGACCTGCATAACCTTCAGATCTTAAGGTTTTTGCCGCCCATATTGCGGCCTGACCTGCACCAATTACGACTATCTGATTCATGGTAAACCTCCTTGTGTGTGTGCCATCTCTTTCCATATAACTCATGTAGCTTTGGTCATTCACATGTTATTGATTTGCCGTCTCGTGGTGTCATCAATACCACCCTCGACTGCCCACTCTGTAAACAAATCCAGCGAGTAATCATAATGACGAGCTTGCCATTCCGGCGTTAAGTAATCGTCGTTGGTGTAGTATTCAAATGCCCCGCCAAATGGTGAATGGACATACCAAAAGTACGCGGAGGACACAGGATGGCGACCAGGGCCGATAAATGAATCCCATTTTTTTCGGTTCATGTGCAGACCACCGCCAATGACTTCATGTATGTCTCTGACAATAAAGGCCACATGATTTAATCCAGGCGTATCCTTATGGGGCAGCTTCAATAAAAACAGATTGTGGTGCCAGCCCTCGCCAGAACACCGTAAAAACGCTCCTCGATTGTTATAAGCATCCGACAGATAAAAGCCTAATTTGTTTTCGTAAAATGTTTGTGCTGCTGCAAGATTGGGGCTAAAGAGAACAACATGACCCACACCCAATGGCGAGGCTTGTTCATACACTGGACTGGCTTGATTGATTCTATTAATAGAACCATACTGATTGATGCCAGCGCTTGCTTTATCGAGGCTGGTTTGCATGACGCAGATTTCAAAAGACAACGTCAGTCCATTTGGATCACGGCAATACAAAATATCGGTCTCTGCTTTATAACCGTCGACACCTTGTAAGCTATCCTTTAGCTTGTCAAAACTCTCTTGATTATCGACTGCCCAAGTCACTTCTCTTAGCGTCGAGCCGTCTTCAAAAGCAGGAGGTAGTCTGGCATCATCTTTATCATAGACATAAATAGCACTACCGTTGTTCATACTAAATTTTGTTGTGCCCTCTATCTCTGAACTGACTGCTTCTAACCCAAAGTCAATTGCAAAGTTTTGGCATTTTTCTCGGTCTTCAACACCGAATTTTAAGGTTTTAATTCCGTTTATCATGTGAAATCCTTATTGGAATGCTTTGGTCACTCACAGTGACGCAAGCTTGCTAGTTAAATACCATCAGTTAAATACCATCAGTTAAATACAAAGCCACCATTTACTGGAATGTTTTGACCTGTGACAAATGAGGCAAGGTCAGACAACAGATAAACTGCTGTGCCATCAATGTCTTCAGGATATTGCTTTCTGTTGAGCGCGCGACCATTGACATAATGATCGTGGCGTTGCTGTGGTACATAAGCAGTTGCCTCAACGATGGTAAGGCCTGGCAAAATACAATTAACACAGATGTTGTCTTCACCAAGCTCACGCGCCATGGAACGGGTCATAGAGATGATTGCGCCTTTACTCGCGGTATAAGCCATCAGGTTTGGCGCGCCCCAAAGCGCGGTATCAGAGGCAATATTGACAATCTTTCCCGCAGTAGAAGCTCTGAGATAAGGAATCAATGCCTTACTCAATAACCACGTGCCTTTGACATTAATCTGCATCACTCGATCCCACAGATCCTCGTCATAATCCATCATGTTTTTGCCGCCAACCCCAGTCGCTAATGCGCCGCAGTTGATGAGACCATCAATTTGATCATTCTGAGCAATCACGTTATCAACTGTCGATTTGATGTTTGATGCTTCTGCAAGATCTATCTGCCAAGCAGTTGCCTTTAGTCCCTGCTCTTTTAACAAGTTGGCTTGACTATGGACCTCATCTGCCAAGATATCCAACATGACCACGTCTGCGCCTTGCTTGGCACAAGCAGTGGCAAAAGACAGACCCAACCCACGAGCCGCGCCTGATACAACAATTCTCTTATTGAGTAATAGATTGTTCATTAGTGCTAAAACTCCCTTTCAATTTGTATTTTGCTCGTATGCCAGAGTTAAGAAGCAGTCCAATTAAGCGCTGGCCTTCTCTTCTTTTAACTCTTTTGACGCTTGCAGCTGGTTAAATTGTTTTTTACCTTCTTTTTGAAAGATTCTTCTTAAACGGGCAAGCCCCACGTCGTGCTGATACAAAAACTCATGAGCCTGCGCCTGTGGTGCCATATTTTCTAAAATAATTCTGTCTTGTTCTAAGACATCCCAATGCAATTTTTCCAGATAAGTACGGTACATAAAGCGCCACGTATCACGTTGCCAGCCTTGCACTTCACGGCAGCGCCAAAAGAAAACACGGGTATGATGCTCGTCAATCGGTGTGGCAAAACCAACAATCCAGAAAACACCACCAGGCCCAAAATCTTTCTTATAAGGAATAGACAGTCTTAACCAAGGGCTACCCGTATCGCCATATTCTACCCAGTCAAAATTTACGCCTTTTTGACCTGTTTTTTCGAATACGAAGCCATCTTTGGTTTTTCTGAACTCCATATCAGATTGTTTATCTCCCTCTGACATGGAATGAGAAGTCGCGTGCAAAAAAGCGCCGTGCATTGGATCCATCACATTATCAACGGCATACTGATAATTGACCTTCCAATCAGCCATGCACAAAAAGCTACTCCAATCATCACTTGCTAGCTGTTCTGGTAATTCAAGTGGTGTTGGCGCTTGACCATCTTCTAAACCAAACCAGACAAAGACGGCACCATTTGACTCTTCGACTGGATAGCTCCGTACGCAGGTCTGACCTTTCATTGGGCAATCATTCACCGCTGGAACATCGACGACTGTACCCGTTTTGTAGACTTCTACCCCGTGATACCAGCAGGCAACCTTGTTACCCAAGTTCCAACCTAGAGATAGTCTGGCACCGCGATGCGGACATCTGTCTTCGAGGGCATGGACTTTGCCGTCTTCATCTCTCCATAACACAAGGTTTTCACCCAATCGCGTGATACCTACTGGATTCGACTCTATTTCCCAAGAAGACAATACTGGATGCCAGCGATTCCTTAGTCCTAATGACAAATACTCTTCTAATGACTGAAACTGTCTCATCGCCTTATACTCCTTATTTGATGATTTTTTAATATCCCAACCGTGCCATTTCTCGTTCAAACGACTCAGTGGTAAAAGCGCTGCCATCTCCATGAAGCATGCCTTGCTCATTCAGGGCGATGACGACTGCTTCTACAGTCTCAGCACCAGACGAAAATGCCATCACTAAATTTTTTGCTAAAGACAATTCATAGTCTGTCGGCTCATGATCGCGGGTCTGCCAAACCATCAATGTTGGCTGCCCTGGCATTTGAATATTGTTGATACCTGCATCCTTGCTAGGACTGTGTTGCTTCCAACGGATCAAGCTTTCGTTGTATTGCTGCATCCTCTTTCTCCTTTGTGGCGCATTGCTTTAGATTTTTTTAAGCCTTGTCTTGAATGTAAATTTTGTCTGCTTCGATTTTTAAAGCGTACGTACATAGGTTGCGATCAGCAGGACCACTCAATACCTTGCCACTTTTGATATCAAAAATAGCCTCATGTAAAGGACACTCCACTGTCTCATCTTCGATAAAACCGTCAGTCAACAAGGCATAAGCATGTGGACACACATTTTCTAGCGCAAAGTAAGCATCCTCAATCTGAAAAACCCCAATTTTCTTGCCGTTCACTTCTACAGATTTAGGCTCATCTTCATTGATATCTGATAGATCGCATATGGGTAACCAGTCCATGTAAACCGTCCTTAGTTTTGTATATGAAACACTGTTTAATATGTAAAACTTAATATAGCGTAGACTTTCCGCACTTGTCAACTAAAGATTAAATAGCGTACAAACGAATAAAATTTAAATAAAATTATTTATAATCAATAACTTAAATAAAATTACCTATCCTTATGAAGTTTTGATTTATAAAATATTTATAGGTATTTGATGCAAGGCGAGAATAACAGACGTCATTTTTGTAGGAGAAAAACTATCGAATTGACGTAGAAAGGAGGAATGTAACTGAGGTAGATAAAGTCGTTTTATGACCTATAAATTAGAAAGTCAGCAGTCGTGGTTTGAACGATTTAGACAACAAAGACGACATTAATCATATGGTTCGGTAGCCGCATGATTGAAACCAATAAACAGCGTAATTTGAATAATTGCCTTATGAAGTTGGCTAGAAAATACTATTGATACACGCAGAGGCAGGAAGGATATAGATTGATATAAAGCAGATAAGTTAATAAATTGTTCACCATTGTCTATTTATTATCAAGTCTTGTGGACTACGCGATAAATTACCTTGTATGATAGAATATTTCTAACCAATTTTTGAGATCGATATAATGTCCGAATCATTACCTGATGATAAATATATGGTAAACAGCCTAAAAAACGGGCTTTTGTTGATGGAGTTGTTTAACAAGAATGAGATCGTGGAGATGTCATTATCAGAGATAGCAGCACAGCTAGGCATCAATAAATCCAGTGCATATAGACTATTATTTACCTTAGAACAGATGGGTTACATCAAAAAAGACCATAATAAAAACTACATGTTAGACATCAAAGTGGTCGATTTGTCTCACTCATACCTTACGTCTATTTCATTCAAACAAGAAGCCTATGCAGTCATGGAAAAACTCAGAGATGATACGGGTACTGCCGTACATCTCTTTACTTTAGATGGCACAGAGATTGTCAATTTACAAAATATTCAACCTTTGGGTAGTTTTACCTCAAATATACTACCTGGACTGAGATGGCCCGCTTATGCTACTGTCATTGGACAAATGCTCTTAAGTGATTTACCAGATGAAGAAGTTAAAAAAAGGTTTGATAATTTTTCGGATTGGAAAGTCTACTCTGATGCAACACCTAAAAACCTTGATGAATTACTACAAGCAGTCAAGCGAGCTCGCGGCAAAAGTCATTTAACCAGTTGGCAAAAGTTCAACAATGACATGATTGCATGTGCTGCACCTATTAAGGACTTGTCTTCCAATAAAATGGTATATGCCCTATCTGTAAGTTTTCCAGTACAAGCTTTTACCTCGGAGCATTTTGAGCAGCATATTACCCCAGCCATTGTCGATGCCGCCAATACGCTCAGCAAAATTTATAAGCCTGGTTCTAACTGGTGATGGTCTTTAAATAACAGCTGATTTTAAAATACCATCTCATCTGAACGATAATAAAAACCCCTGAAGACTCAATGATTGTCAGGGGTTTTTATTGGGTAAACCTTTACTGCGGATTTTTGATGTACTGTACCTTGTACGACTCTAGATAGTTTCTTTTTTATAATCGAAACCTTCTGCATCGTAGATTTGATAAGTGACATTTAGCAATGTTTTTAATAGCTCCGACTTGTCGAAATGTCTGACGCTCATCACAATTGGGGACGTAATCAATCCATCTTCAAAAGGGATATAAGTCACTTCTTGATTGCGCAAATGTTCAAGCGTTTTTGGCACGATGGTCAAACCCTCACCTGCCGCCACCAGTCCCAGCGCCACATGCAACTCACGCACTTCTGTAAAATAATTGGCTTTTAATTTGCGTGCTTCAAATAATTCCAGCACGTAATCTATAAAGCTAGGGCGCGGCGCGGTTGGATACAACAATAGATTTTCGTTGATCAGATCGATTAATCTGAGACTGGTGCGCCCCTCTTTTACTAAAGGATGGCCAATAGGAACCGCAACGACCAAGCTCTCCTCTCGAAGCACCATCCGCCTGATAGAAGCGTCCTCAAATAACAGTCTGCCGAACCCCACGTCTATTTTTCCTTCTATCAAACCCTGTGTTTGCTGCCAAGAGTTCAGCTCATAGAGTTTGATCTCTATATTTGGATAGACTTCACGAAAATGGGCGATCACTTTTGGCAAAATACCATAGAGAATCGATGAGACAAAACCGATAGACAGCGTATTATCAAAATTGCCTTTACGAATGGTCATCGCACGCAGATCGTCTGATTTTTTTAATATCTGAATGGCATGATCATAAAAAAACTCGCCTGCCTCAGTGAGCTTAAGCGGACGATTTTCTCGATCAATGAGCGTGACACCCACCTCATCCTCTAGCTGCTTAATCTGTCTACTAAGCGGCGGCTGTGAAATAAACAGACGGGTTGCCGCTTTATTGAAGCTCTTTTCTTCTGCAACCGCCACAAAGTAGCGTAAGTGCCTCAGTTCCATCTTCTTTCTTCCTTGATATAGATAACAATGCCAGCTGAGTAAGATTAGACATAATGGACGTCATACCTAAAGAACATAACATGATGCAAGATGAATATCAAAATACCTAAAAGGTATTAAAATTAGACTAAATAGGTCTTAGACATGCTGATATCTAACATTTATAGTTCTTATTAAGCATATGGAAGCACCATTCATCAATTAGGGACTGTCATGATTCGTTCAATCAATACCTTGCTGGTACCAATACCTACTATCCGAGCACACAAGCTTGCTTGTACCGTCATGAACGAACAAGTACTCGTACTCGTACACATCCAAACAGAAGATGGCTATGAAGGCTGGGGCGAAGCGACAACTATTGGTGGTCTAAGCTATGCTGACGAAAGCCCTCACAGCATCAAGACCAATATCGATACCTACTTTACCCCGTTATTACTAAAAGAGCAGCCTGCTAGCGCAGCAAAAGCCATGCAATTGCTAAATATTCATATCAATGGCAACCGTTTTGCCAAATGCGCGATTGAAACCGCATTACTCGATATTGAAGGCAAACGTCTCAACCTGCCTATTAGTGAGCTAATCGGTGGTCGTGTTCGGGATCGTATCGAAGTGGCATGGACACTTGCCAGTGGTAATACCGCGACCGATATCAATGAAGCCAAGCAAATGGTGGCACAAAACAGACACCGCATTTTTAAATTAAAAATTGGCAGCCGTCCTATACTTGACGACGTGGCGCATGTATTGGCAATCAAACAAGCCTTACCCAACTGCCGCATCACGGTCGATGTCAATCAGGCTTGGACAGAACTTGAAGCAATGAAAGGTATCAGTCTATTACAAAATGGCGGTGTTGATCTTATCGAGCAACCCGTATCGATGCGTAATAAATCAGCGCTCAAACGTTTAACTGAGCACTTTGATGTGCCGATTATGGCCGATGAAGTGGTTCAAGACCCACAGAATGCGTTTCAATTAGCCGCCGACCACTGTGCAGATGTTTTTGCGGTAAAAATCAATCAAGCAGGTGGCCTAAAAGCAGCCTGTCTGATTGGACAAATGGCACATTTAGCGGGCGTGGAGCTGTATGGCGGTACGATGTTAGAGGGCCCTATTGGCACAGCGGCATCAGCCCATGTGTTCTCAACGTATCCAAGTTTAAGGTTCGATACAGAGCTGTTCGGCCCGCTTTTATTGACCGAAGACGTTTTAGCACAGCCACTAGACTACCAAGATTTTGGCCTAAATGTCCCTACAGGTGCAGGTCTGGGCATCGAAGTGGACAGCGACAAAGTCTATCACTATGCCAAGCAGGCAGCAGCCATGCTAACAACGTCATCGTCGTTAGATTATGCAAGTAATGCTTATAGTGAGACCGTGTAACCGAGCACTATCAGGTATAAGAATATACCAATAGCCATAAAGGCTGGTAGAAAGCCATTATCAGTCGCACTCCCCTCATTAAATGTAAGGAAACAATTATGTTATATCACGTCAGAATGGATGTTTTACTACCAACCGATATGGATGTAGATATGGTCAATGAGCTTAAAACCACCGAAAAAGCCCTGTCGCAAAAACTACAAGAGCAAGGTAAATGGCGTCACATTTGGCGTTTGGCTGGTGAGTATGCCAACTTTAGCATTTTCGATGTTGAGAGTCATGAAGAGCTACACAATATCATGATGTCCTTACCGCTTTATCCTTATATGAAAGTCGAGATCACGCCACTACTTCGTCATCCATCCTCTGTGCGTGATGACGATAGCTGATAACTGGCTGGTGCTATTGATAAGTGTAATCACAACCAGACACCTCCTCAATAGCGCAGCTGACTAACAGCTTCTTATTTCTTATTTCTTATTACTGAACAGACGTGGTCTATATGAGACCAAGCGTACTTTATTACCCAAAATTTGATCAAACAGTCAGTCAGACAAACAAAATTTGAGTAAGAATACTCGATAACCTGACCTTTTAAACAGTCCTCAACAAGGAGAGAGACATGGAACGCAGCCAAATTGAAGCTTTAGCCACGCAATTCGTCAAAGGCAAAATCGACTTCCCTGAACAAGTCAATCCACGCATACAAGCGATCGTTTTGCGTCTCGTCACCGACCTTATGCAAGCGATCAATGATCTGAAAATCACGGCCGACGAATACTGGTCTGGTGTAGAGTTCATCGGTGATTTGGGCAAAGAAGCAGGATTATTATCACCCGGTCTTGGCTTTGATCATTTCATGGATCTGATGATTGAAGAAGATTTAAAAGCCGCGGGTTTAGATGGCGGTACTGTTCGCACCATCGAAGGCCCACTCTATGTCGCTGGTGCGCCAGAAGCAAAAGGCTTTGCGCGTCTAGATGACGGTACAAACCTCGATATTGGTACTGTGTTGTTTATGCAAGGCACGGTTTATGGTGCAGACAACCAGCCGCTACCAAACGCCAAAGTAGAAGTCTGGCACGCCAATAGCTTGGGCAACTATTCGTTCTTTGATGAGTCACAAACACCGTTCAACCTACGTCGCAGTATCATCACGGACGAAAACGGCAAGTATGCGTTTCGTAGCATCGTGCCACTTGGGTATTCAGTACCGCCAGATGGCATGACACAAAAAGTACTCGGTGCGCTAGGCCGTCATGGTCATCGCCCTGCCCACATTCACTTCTTTGCTAGTGCAGAGGGTTATCGCAAGTTGACCACACAGATCAACATCGATGGCGATGAGTACTTATGGGATGACTTCGCTTTTGCAAGCCGTGAAGGTTTAGTACCAGAAGTCACGATGGTCGAAGAGGCAGACAAGCTAAAAGAAAAAGAAGTTGATAAACCTTACGCCAGCATTGATTTTGATTTTTATCTTGTCAAAGACCTCGAACAATCCGTCCAAGGCAGCGAAGTCGAACGCCGACGCGCCCAAGGTTAATGATCGGTTGATAGCGTCATGCAATAGCAATCGTTTAAGACTACAGCAAGCGTTTAAGACTACTCACTATTGACTATAAATAAACCATCAAATTTTGCGTTTGATACGTCCATAGCTGCCGTATCAAGCGTCGACTCTTACTCTTATTTCATACCGTTATTATACAAGGAAGGCCATTATGAGCGAGCGTATCAATCTAGTACCTGAAGGATCAGATATTACCATTGATGATTTTTTAGAAGAAAATAAAGAAAAAGGCATTTATCGTTTGCATCGTAGTGCCTTCACCAATCAAGAGCTGTTCGAGCTTGAAATGAAGCATATCTTTGAAAGCAATTGGGTTTATCTGGCACATGAAAGTCAGGTGCCAAATAACAATGATTACTACACCTCATACATTGGACGTCAGCCCGTCATCCTTGCCCGTAATAAAGAAAGCGAGCTACATTGTATGATCAACGCGTGCTCACATCGCGGCGCACAATTATGCCGTCATAAAAAAGGCAATAAAGCGACTTACACCTGCCCCTTCCACGGCTGGACTTTTAATAACTCAGGCAAACTACTCAAAGTAAAAGACCCAAGACACGCAGGGTACCCTGAAGGCTTTAACAAAGAAGGCTCTCACGACCTCAAACCAGTCAAGCTTGCCAACTATAAAGGCTTTTTATTCGCCAGCCTAAATGATGACGTTGCCCCTATCGAAGAGTGGCTGGGCGGCTCTACCAAAATTCTTGACATGATTGTCAATCAATCTCCAGAAGGTCTCGAGGTCCTACGTGGCACCTCAACCTACACCTTTGATGGTAACTGGAAGCTGCAAGCAGAAAATGGTGCCGATGGCTATCACGTATCCGCCGTACATTGGAACTACGCGGCGACGACTGCGCGCCGTAAAGAGCAAGAAGCGATAAAGGCGGACAACATCAAAGCCATGAATGCAGGGAAATGGGGTCGTCAAGGCGGTGGGTTTTACTCTTTTGAAAACGGTCATATGCTGCTGTGGACACATTGGGAAAACCCACAAGACCGTCCAAACTATGCATATCGTGACGACTATGTGGCCAAATATGGCGAAGCGATGGCGGACTGGATGATTGGGCGTTCGCGTAACTTATGCCTGTATCCAAACGTCTACATCATGGATCAGTTTGGCTCGCAAATCCGCGTGCTTCGTCCACTAGCCGTTGATAAAACTGAAGTCACCATTTGGTGTATCGCGCCAAAAGGCGAAAGTGACGAATCACGTACGCGCCGCATTCGTCAGTACGAAGACTTCTTTAACGTCACTGGTATGGCGACGCCTGACGATTTGGAAGAGTTCCGCTCGTGTCAAGAAGGCTACAACGGCATTAAGCTGGAATGGAACGATATGTGCCGAGGCTCAGAGCATTGGATCGAAGGCGCTGATGAAGGCGCAGCTGCCATTGATCTTAAACCTTTGATGAGTGGGGTTAAGACTGAAGATGAGGGTCTTTATACCGTACAGCATCGCTACTGGCATGAAGAGATGAAAAAAGCCTTGGCGCAAAAAAACAACGACACGGTATAGCTGGCGACCTCAGTCTGTCAGTGGCTGATGGTGGCAAGACCAATCAATATATAAGGATATGATTATGAAAAACACAAGCGTTAGTATCGAAGAGATTCGGCAGTTTTTGTACCGTGAAGCACGCTTACTGGATGAAAAAAAATGGGAAGAATGGCTCACCTGTTATGACGAAGACTGCCCGTTTTGGATGCCGAGTTGGGATGATGATGGCGAGCTGATTAGCGACCCGCAACGAGAGATCTCACTGATTTATTACCCTGATCGCCGTGGTCTTGAAGATCGAATCTTCCGTATCGAAACGGAGCGCTCATCCGCAACCATTCCCGATACTCGCACTGCCCACAACTTGTCCAACATTGAGTTACTTGAGAATAACGACGGTATTGTGACGGTGCGTTTTAACTGGATCAATAAATCTTATCGCTATCATGAGACCAATACCTACTGGGGTTACTCTCAATACAAAATAGACATGACCCAAAACCGTCCAAAGATTTTGGATAAGTATGTGGTCTTAAAAGACGACTATGTGCATCAAATTATGGATGTCTATCACGTCTAACGTTTGCTTATTATTTGGTCATTGATCATCCACTATCTAATCAATACTTAGTCACTATTTAGCCACTACGTTTCATTTCATACGTGTTGAAAAGGGATATTTCTCATGGAATACAATATTGCTCTACAGTTCGAAGACGGCGTCACAGGATTTATTAAGTGTGAAGCAGATGAGACGGTTGCCGAAGCCGCGTATCGTCAAAAATTTAACATTCCAGTGGATTGTCTAGATGGTGCATGTGGCACTTGCCGTTGCCATTGCGAATCGGGCAGCTATGACATGCACCCTGATATGTATATTGAAGATGCTCTCACAGAAGCTGAAGCGGCTGAGGGCTACGTATTGACCTGTCAGATGATTCCTGAAAGCGATTGCGTCATCAAAGTACCAAGCTCTTCTGAAGCTTGCAAAGTCGGTAAATCAACTTTTAAAGGCAAGCTAAAACAGCTCAATGTCTTGTCTGAATCGACCATTCATTTTGGCATTGATATCGAAAATCCAGATGCTTTAGTGTTTTTACCCGGACAATACGTCAATATCAATATCCCCGATTCTAACGAGACACGCTCTTACTCGTTCAGCTCTGTGCCCAATGCCAAGCAAGCTGAGTTTGTGGTTCGTAATATTCCTAATGGCAAGATGAGCACCTTTTTATCTGATATCGCGCAACTTGGTCAAGACATTGATTTTGAAGGGCCATTTGGTAGCTTTTATTTGCGTCCGCTTGTGCGTCCGACTCTATTTTTGGCAGGTGGAACGGGCATTGCACCTTTCTTATCCATGTTAAAAAGTTTGGAGGTTGCTGGCGGTCATCACCCTGTCAAGATGGTTTATGGGGTCACCAATGATACAGATTTGGTAGAAATCGAAACACTTGAAGAGGTGAAACAAAACCATGCTTGGTTTGATTATCGTACCTGTGTGGCAAGTGAAGACAGTCGTCACGAGCGTAAAGGCTATGTCACAAGTCACGTGGAAGAGGACTGGTTAAATGGCGGCGATGTCGACGTGTATCTTTGCGGCCCTTTAGCCATGGTTGATGCTGTCAGTCATTGGTTAGATGCCAGCCAGCTCAAGCCCAGTAATTTTTATTACGAGAAATTCACGCCAAGTGAAAAATAACAGGGCTTAAATCATAAAACGACAAGCAAGGTTTTTAGGAGATAGCAATGAGTAAACGCTTTGATAATAAAGTCTGTATCGTAACGGGTGCCGCTCAAGGTATTGGGTGCGGCGTTGCCATACGTCTCGCCAGCGAAGGCGCAAAAGTCGTTATGGCCGACTTCTCACCGTTGGTGGAGGACGTGTTAGCAGAAATCACGGCAAACGGCGGCGATGCGACGACGATTCAAGCCAATCTTGAAACCTATCAAGGAGCACAAGATGCGGTCAATAAAGCCATGGAGACTTATGGTCGTGTCGATGTACTCGTGAATAATGTTGGCGGTGCGATATGGATGAAGCCCTTTATCAACTTCTCAGAAGAGGACATCCAAAAAGAAATCAGTCGCTCATTATTTCCCACACTCTGGTGTTGCCGTGCGGTATTGCCAGCCATGGTCGAGCAGCAATCAGGCACTATCGTAAACGTCTCTTCCATCGCCACACGCGGCATCAACCGTATCCCCTATTCCACTGCGAAAGGCGGTGTCAACGCTATGACCGCCTCGCTCGCTTTTGAATACGCCAATGATGGTATCCGCGTCAATGCGGTCGCAACGGGCGGTACTGATGCGCCGCCCAGAAAAATCCCTCGAAATGCTACACCCTTAACAGATGATGAAAAGCTATGGATGCAAGCAGTCGTTGACCAAACCATTGATCGCACCTTTATGAAACGCTACGGCACAATCGATGAGCAGGTCAATGCCATTGCGTTTTTAGCGTCAGATGAGTCCTCCTATATCACTGGCAGCACAGTTCCTGTCGGTGGTGGCGACTCAGGCTAAATTTTTTAGCAGTATTGTAGACTGACTCATCGTTACCATCCTTTGATTACCGCTCATTTGCAAGGAAGCAATATGGCCTCTGTCATCCAAACCTTAAAAGAAGACTGGTCACTCTCAGCGTCCGTGGCAGGATTTTTGGCGGTACTCATCTCATATGCTGGTCCGTTGATTATTTTCTTTCAGGCCGCGCAAGCCGCTCAGGTCTCAGATGCCATGATGGCTTCTTGGATTTGGGGCATATCTATCGGCGCTGCTGTCTCTGGTATTTATCTGTCTATTAGGTATAAGGCGCCTATTATCACTGCTTGGTCAGCTCCTGGAACAGCGTTACTAGTGACCGTTTTTCCTGAGATGAGTATTAATGAGGCCATATCTGCTTATATTCTCTCAGCCGTGGTGATATTTTTGGTGGGCGCGACTGGTTCTTTTGACAAGATTTTGCGGTGGATTCCTAACGGTATTGCAGCAGGCATGATGGCCGGTATTTTGTTTCAGTTTGGCTTAGAGTTGTTTGTTGCCACCAACACCATGCCATTTATCGTATTTAGCATGCTCGGTTGCTACTTATTCGCCAAGCGGTTTTCACCGCGCTATACCATGATTTGGGTATTGTTATGCGGGGTCATACTAAGCGTGTTACTTGGCAGAATGAATCCTGTCGATATGGATTTGGCGATTACCATGCCAACGATTATCTGGCCTGAATGGACTTGGAATGCGACGTTCAACCTTGCTATTCCGCTCATCTTGGTCAGCTTAACGGGACAGTTTTTACCCGGCATGGCCATTTTGAATCTTAGTGGTTACGACACGCCTGCCAAACCCATCGTCAGTGTGGCAAGCCTTGCCTCATTAGCCGTCGCTTGTGTGGGCGGCATTACCATTGTACTCGCGGCCATCACCGCAGCCTTGTGTACGGGCAAGGATGCGCATGAGCTACAAGAAAAACGCTATATCGCAGGGGTTGCCAACGGTATCTTTTATTTATTAGGCGGCTTGTTTGCAGGCAGTATTGTCATGGTGTTTAGTCTGTTGCCAAAGGAGCTGGTCGCGGCATTGGCTGGATTGGCGCTCATTGGCGCTATTTCTACCAACATCACGATTGCCATGAAAGACGACGAACAAAGAGATGCCGCCTTAATTACTTTTTTGGCGACCGCTTCTGGCATGAGCTTTTTGGGATTGAGCTCGGTGTTTTGGGGCATCGTTATCGGTATGGTGGCTCATTATGTGTTAAACAAAAAACGTCTATTGTCATTTTCTTAATCAAAAATTTCACGAGTTATTGATAACACCATCTCTCAGTAACCCCTGTTAAAACAATATTACTCACATGCTTTACTAAAAAATTTATTAAAGAAAACGCTAGCCAACGTTAACTGACTCTCCCCTTTTATAGGATATCAATATGATTAACAAAGCAGATAAAAACATCACGGATGTGCTCAGTCAAATCAAAGACGGTGCCACTATTATGATTGGCGGTTTTGGCACAGCAGGCCAACCTGCCGAACTGATTGATGCGCTCATTGATTTGGGTGTTAAAGACCTAGTGATTATCAACAATAATGCTGGTAATGGTGATCATGGACTTGCCAAGCTATTAAAAACAGGCGCGGTGCGCAAAATTATTTGCTCATTCCCCCGCCAATCGGATTCTTGGGTATTTGATGAGCTATATCATGCAGGTAAAATCGAGCTTGAGCTGGTGCCACAGGGCAATCTAGCGTGCCGTATTCAAGCCGCAGGTATGGGTCTTGGCGCATTATATACGCCAACGGGTTTTGGCACTTTACTGGCAGAAGGTAAAGAGACGCGCCATATCGATGGTAAAGACTATGTCCTTGAGTATCCGATCAAAGCAGATTTTGCGTTAATCAAAGCAGATAAAGGCGATCGTTGGGGTAACTTAGTCTACCGCAAGTCTGCCCGCAATTTCGGTCCTATCATGGCGATGGCAGCTGACATCACTATCGCTCAAGTTTCTAAAACGGTCGAGCTTGGTAAGCTAGATCCCGAACACATCATTACACCCGGTATCTTTGTGCAGCACGTAGTACAAATTGAACCTACTTCCTCTACTACCGCAGCGATCGCTTAATACGATTCATCATAAGGAGCGTCACCATGAGCCATACATTACTCACACGGGATCAAATCGCTGAGCGTGCTGCCCAAGATATTCCAGATGGGGCCTATGTCAATTTGGGCATTGGACTACCTACCAAAATCGCAAAATATTTACCGGCTGATAAAGACGTGTTTTTGCATTCAGAAAACGGGCTACTGGCTTTTGGCCCGCCACCTGCCAAAGGTGAAGAAGATCCAGAGCTTATCAATGCCGGCAAGGAATACGTCACCATGCTTGATGGCGGTAGCTTTTTTCACCACGGCGACTCATTTGCCATGATGCGTGGTGGTCACATTGATATTTGTGTACTGGGTGCATTCCAAGTGGCAGCCAATGGTGACTTGGCCAACTGGAGTACAGGTGCGCCAGATGCCATACCTGCTGTTGGCGGCGCTATGGATTTAGCCGTTGGTGCCAAAAAAGTCTTTGGGATGACCAATCACACGACCAAAACAGGTGAGCCAAAGATAGTCAGCGAACTCACTTATCCTGTGACAGGCAAGCACTGCGTGGATCGTATCTTTACCGATCTGTGTGTCATTGATGTCACTGATAAAGGGCTGGTAGTCACAGAGATGGTTGAGGGCTTGAGCTTTGCTGAGTTGCAAGCAGTGACTGACGCCACACTCATTGATGCCACAGGAATCAATGCCACGCAGGTATAACAAGACTCCATACTCAAATCTCATAACAGGATATGACCATGACCGACTTTATCACTGGTTTAAATGACGCTTATATTATTGATGCCATTCGCACACCATTTGGGCGTTATGGCGGTGGTTTGGCACCAATACGAGCAGACGATTTAGGTGCCATCCCCATCAAAGCATTAATGAAGCGTAATGCTAATGTTGACTGGAAGCAAGTAGATGATGTTATCTATGGCTGCGCCAATCAGAGCGGAGAAGACAATCGTAATGTTGGACGTATGTCATCACTACTGGCTGGCCTGCCTTATCAAGTGCCCGCGACTACGGTAAATCGTTTGTGCGGCTCATCAATGGACGCCATCGCCATTGCCGCTCGTGCGATTAAAGCTGGAGAAGCCAACCTTATTATCGCAGGCGGTGTTGAAAGCATGAGCCGTGCGCCATTTGTGATGGGTAAATCAGACAAATCGTTTGGTCGTGCTCAAACCCTTGAAGACACCACGATGGGCTGGCGCTTTATCAATCCAAAGCTTGATGCCTTATACGGTACGGAAACCATGCCACAAACTGCCGAAAATGTCGCTGAGCAGTTTGATATCAATCGTGCTGACCAAGATGCGTTTGCGCTACGCAGCCAACAACGTACCAAAGCGGCGCAAACGTCAGGGTTTTTTAAAGATGAGATTACCCCTGTCATTATTCCGCAGCGTAAAGGCGATGCAGTCATTGTCGATACAGATGAGCACCCTCGCGCTGATACAACGCTTGAAAAATTAGCCAAGCTTCGTGCCATCGTCAAAGAAAACGGCACAGTGACGGCGGGTAACGCCTCAGGTATTAATGATGGTGCGGCCGCTTTTTTAATTGCCTCAGAGCAAGCGGTGACACAGTTCGATTTAAAACCACGCGCTCGTATTGTGGCGGCAACGACGGTCGGTGTAGAACCGCGCATCATGGGATTTGCTCCAGCTCCTGCTATCAAAAAATTACTGGCACAAACAGGTCTGTCACTTGACGAGATGGATGTCATCGAACTGAACGAAGCCTTTGCTGCCCAATCATTGGCCTGTACGCGTGACTTGGGATTGCCTGATGACAGCGCGCACGTCAATCCCAATGGCGGTGCGATTGCACTTGGTCATCCATTAGGCGCATCAGGGGCAAGATTGGTCTTGACCGCGCTCAATCAACTGGAAAAAACCAACAAACGCTTTGCCATCTGCTCGATGTGTATTGGCGTGGGACAAGGTATCGCCATGATTATTGAACGTATGGATAGCCAATCATCGTAGTCATAACCCCATGCGCCACTACCATCTTAATCACCCCACAATGACAAATAAGGATGATTGTTATGCCTATGCTTGAAAATAAAAACGTTACCTTAAACTATGCCACTTTTGGTGATCGCCACAACCCTACCCTGATATTCTCTAACTCTTTAGGGACCAACTACCAGATGTGGCAGCCGCAAATCGCTGACTTGCAAAACGAGTACTTTATCATCTGTTATGACACTCGTGGTCATGGTCAATCGTCAGCGCCAACAGGTCCTTATAGCCTAAATGAGATTGGAAAAGACGTCATCGATTTGCTCGATCATCTGAATATTGATAAAGCCTTTTTTTGTGGTATCTCAATGGGCGGCATGACAGGTCAATGGTTGGCTATCCATCATCCTAACCGCTTTCATCATTTGATGCTGTGCAATACTGCTGCAAAAATTGGCAACGAGGCTGCATGGACAGAGCGGGCACAATTGGTGCGAGAGCAAGGTTTAGATCCTATCGCGGCCACAGCAGCATCGCGTTGGTTTACACAAGGATTTATCAGCAGTCATCCTGATGTGGTCGAAAGCTTGTCTGAGGCGCTTGCCACTGGTAATAGCGAAGGTTATGCCAGTTGCTGCGAGGCGTTATCGACCGCTGATACGCGTTCGCAATTACAAGATATTGATGCTGCTATTACCGTATTGGCAGGATCAGCCGATCCGGTAACGACAGTTGAGGATGCTCAATATATGGTCGAACGCATTCCTAATGCCACGCTCGCTACCATTGAGGCGTCACACATCTCGAATATTGAACAACCTGACGTATTCAATCAGTTTATACGGCAATACTTGGTGCGTTGATCACGTCACTACTACGGCGTATCCAAACAAGGCTATAAAAGTACTACCCACAAGGACGTTACCCCCAACAAGGAAGAAACATGAAAAAATCATTGCAAGCATTGGTTATTAGCATTGCTGTCTGTAGTGCCTTTAGCGCTCACGCTGATATCAACATTGACAAAGAAGTCAAAAGCGTTGAAAAAAAGGTGATTGAATGGCGACGCGACATTCATCAGCACCCTGAACTAAGTAATCGGGAAACCCGTACCGCTGCTATCGTGGCTAAGCATTTAAGATCTCTCGGTATGCAGGTCGAAACTGATATCGCCCATACCGGTGTTGTAGGCTACTTAAAAGGGGCAAAACCCGGCCCGACCGTAATGCTACGCGCAGACATGGATGCCCTACCCGTCACCGAAAAAGCCGATGTTCCATTTAAATCAACGATTGTTACTAAATACATGGGAGAAGACGTGGGTGTGATGCATGCCTGCGGACACGATGCCCACGTGGCCATGCTTATGGGGACAGCTGAAGTATTGGCTGCGGTACAAAAAGAGCTTCACGGCAATATCATGTTTGTGTTTCAGCCAGCAGAAGAAGGCGCGCCTAAAGGAGAAGAAGGTGGTGCCAATTTGATGTTAAAAGAAGGCATATTTAAAAAGTATCAACCAGATGTTGCGTTTGGATTGCATATTATGTCGAATCTAAACACTGGACAGATTGGTTATCGAAGCGGCCCTATCATGGCCAGTGGCGACACGTTTGATATTACCGTAAAAGGCAAACAGACTCATGGTTCAGCGCCGTGGAATGGCGTTGATCCTATTGCTGCCGCGTCACAGATCGTGACTGGGGTCAATCATATTGTCAGTCGTCAAATTGACATCACTAAAGAGCCTGCCATTATCTCATTCGGTAAAATAAGTGGCGGTATCCGCGACAATATTATTCCAGACAGTGTTAACATGATTGGTACGATTCGCAACTTCGATATGGACAATCGCGCTAAAATTTTTGACAACATAAAGACAACGGCCTCCCATATAGCCATGGCATCAGGCGCAGAGGCAGACGTCAAAATAACCAAAGGCTATCCTGTCACCATCAACGATCCCGCGCTTACCGCGCAGATGCTGCCCACGCTCAAAAATGTAGCGGGTGCTGACAATGTCTTTGATGTACAAAAATTAACAGCCTCTGAAGACTTTGCGTTTTATTCTCAAGAAGTACCGAGTTTGTTTATTTTCTTAGGCGGTACACCGGTAGGACAAGACGCCAGTAAAGCACCCTACAATCATTCTCCCTATTTTTACGCCGACGAATCCTCTTTTAAAATCGGTACTAAAGCGCTGAGTCAGCTGGCCATAGATTATTTAGCCATGAATCAGTGACGCATAAAACCTAGGCGTCTCAATGACGCTAAACCATTACCTATAGCTTTGCCATACCAACAAGGAAAACATATGAGTATCAGTCAGGCCATCGAAAAAGTCGAAGCACGTTATGCCCACCAACCTGAATTCGTTCAAGCGGTCAAAGAAGTTGCCATGACGATTGCACCGCTATACGACGCCCATCCTGAATACAATACGTTGAAAGTATTCGAGCGTCTCGTTGAGCCTGACCGCATTATGGCGTTTCGTATTAACTGGGAAAATGATCAAGGCGAAGTGCAGGTCAACCGAGGCTGGCGCGTTCAGTTTAGCAATGCGCTGGGGCCTTACAAAGGCGGTGTGAGGTTTCACCCTACCGTCAATCAATCTGTTTTAAAGTTTTTGGGTTTTGAGCAAATCTTCAAAAATGCACTGACTGGATTGCCAATGGGCGGCGGTAAAGGTGGCTCAGATTTTGACCCCAAAGGCAAAACGGACAGCGAAATACGCCGCTTCTGTTATGCCTTTATGCGCGAACTACATCACTACGTGAATAAAGACATTGATGTGCCTGCAGGCGACATTGGCGTTGGTGGGCGTGAAGTCAGTTATATGTTTGCCATGTATAAAAATCTCACGCATGAATATGGCGGCGTGTTGACTGGCAAAGGCGTTGGTTTTGGCGGAAGTTTGATGCGAACGGAAGCAACGGGATATGGCGCCGTATATTTCTTAGAAAATATGCTGGCGGCGCAACACCAAACCATCAATGGCAAAAGAATACTCATTTCAGGCGCAGGTAATGTCTCACTACATGCTGCTGAAAAAGTCCATATGCTGGGCGGTATCGTCGTCACAGTATCAGACTCACAAGGTACTTTGTACGATGAAGCGGGCCTCAACCAAGAAAAAATCGACTGGCTTAAAGCGCAAAAAGCAAAAAGTAAACCTTTGGCAGACTATGTAGCTGTGTACGGCGGTGAATGGCTAGCCAATCAAAAGCCGTGGCAATTCAAAGGTGATATTGCGATTCCATCAGCAACCCAAAACGAAGTCACGGTAGACGACGCCAAGCTCATGGTTGACAATGGTATTATCTATGTCATTGAGGGTGCCAATATGCCGCTAACTGCCGAGGCAATTGATTATGTGCGCTTGCACCGTGTGCATTATGCGCCTGGTAAAGCTGCCAATGCAGGCGGCGTGGCTGTCTCCGCGCTTGAGATGTCGCAAAACTCGGTACGTCAATACAAAACGTTTGAGCAAATAGATCTACGTCTCAAAAATATCATGAAAAACATCCATGATAGCGCAGCTGATGCCTCAGAACAGTACGGTCAAACCGATAATGGCTATATCGATTATATGGCGGGTGCCAATATCGTTGGTTTTAAGAGAGTTGCTGATGCGTTGGTTGCTTATGGTATTTTGAACTGATCCAGTTTTTGGATATTTAACTCGCCTTAATAAAAAACCGCTCACCTATCTTTTAAACAGGTGAGCGGTTTTTTATTGGTATTTTTACATTGGTATTGTTAGAGCGATGAGCTTTTCAAAGAAAATATGACCATTGATACCGATACTGCACCAACCAGCAAATCAACATCCATACCCTCTAGGTATAAATTTATACTTAGAGGGTTTTTGACTTGATCCTTATAAAACCCTAACTTAATAAGTACTTATAGGGACATTACCCACGGAGAAAGTCGAATGGAATCACCAACTTTAAACATCAATAAGGTCATTGATGATGCCAAATTTGCGCCCTTTCATTGGAAAGTGCTTTTTTGGTGTTTGCTCATTATCATTTTTGATGGCTACGATCTTGTCATTTATGGCGTGGCGCTACCTCTACTTATGGAAGAATGGTCATTGACCGCCGTACAGGCAGGATTACTCGCGAGCGCGGCACTTTTTGGTATGATGTTTGGCGCGATGATTTTTGGGACGTTATCTGACAAAATCGGTCGCAAAAAAACGATTATGATCTGCGTTGCGCTTTTTAGTAGCTTTACTTTTTTGGGAGCCTTTGCCAACGGTCCCATCCAATTTGCCACTTTGCGTTTTTTTGCAGGGCTGGGTATCGGTGGCGTCATGCCTATCTGCGTTGCCCTAACGTCTGAATATGCACCAAAACGCATTCGCAGCACCTTAGTCGCTATTATGTTCAGCGGTTATGCCATCGGTGGCATGGCGTCAGCCCTACTTGGATCATTTTTGGTGGTGGATTTTGGCTGGGAAATCATGTTTTATATTGCTGGTATACCGACTTTATTACTCCCCATCATCTGGAAAATGTTGCCTGAGTCTTTGATGTATTTGGTCAAAGAAAAACGGGATAAAGAAGCAAGAGTTATCGTACAAAAACTGGCTCCACAAGAAACCATCACTCCGGCTACTACCTTGCTATTAGATGAGCCAACCAAAGGTGACGATGCCCCTATCAAAGCGCTTTTCTTAGAAAACCGTGGCTTTACGACGATGATGTTTTGGGTGGCTTTTTTTATGTGCCTACTGATGGTGTATGCCCTAGCCAGCTGGTTGCCCAAACTGATGATTCAAGCAGGTTATTCGCTAGGGGCAAGTATGCTATTCTTATTTGCGCTCAACATTGGCGGTATGATTGGCGCGATTGGGGGCGGTGTGCTCGCTGATAAATTTCATCTTAAACCCGTCTTAACCATCATGTTTGCGCTCGGCGCAGTCTCATTAATACTGCTTGGTTATAACAGTCCGCAGGTGGTGCTATATACGCTTATCGCCATTGCTGGCGCGACCACGATTGGCTCACAAATTCTGCTTTATACCTTTGTGGCGCAGTACTACCCGACTGCCGTTCGAACGACAGCAATGGGCTGGGCATCAGGTATTGGTCGCATTGGCGCGATCGTCGGCCCCATCTTGACGGGTGCATTACTCACGCTTGAGCTGAGCCATCAGACCAATTTTTTGTTCATTGCCATTCCAGGTATGATTGCAGCCGTTGCTATCTTTTTAGTCAATCTCAGTGCGGCTGTCGATGGCAAAAAAAGCAAAAACCAGCCAAGTACTTTGAACACTCCAATATCGACATAGTCCTGATTAAAGCCTCATATTCAGTGCTGGAACACCTTTTAATATTAATCAGCTTTTGGCGTATTCATGATATGGATGCGCTATTTTTTTGTGTGCCTTGCATTACCTTTTATACCCTTGTATGAGCCTCTCATCCGATTGGGCATTTGCAACGATACTGTCTTAAGGTTCAGTTAAGGTTGGTACCTTATGATTCTTCCATGATGTTAATCGTTCTAAACGCTTTTAACAATTTGGAGGCCGCTCATGTCATTATTTATCAATAGCACTCATCCCTTACAGAATGTCCTCAACACGACTTTCTATATTGAGGCAGTTAAGCCAATGCCAGTATTGAGTGTACAAGGAATCCCCTCGTCCTTATACGTTCGCGCCAGCACGCAAACGCCAGTACAAGCATCGCCCGCTTCATATGCCCAAAACCAAGATGCTCAAGCCTTTATCAAGCAAATCTACGAATACATCCATCACGCCAGATTAAGTTACTTTATGCCTATTTTGTTTTCAGGTTTTGCTGATATGCCCTCTTATGGCAATTGGTTATCCTCTGATGATAGCGCTTTACCTGCATTTAGAGGGACAAGCGTTGCGATTGGTCTAAAGCCTATTTCTGAAGATAAGGTATTTTTAGAGCAGTATTTGGAATCTCATATACAAAATGAAGTCAGTCAGATAGCAGGAGAGCAAGTCAGTCGGCAGCGCATTTTTGAGATTGGCAATTTGGCATCCGGTCATGCTGGCAGCGCTCGGCTCATGATTGCATTTTTGGTGTTTTATTTATCTACGCCTACCCTGCATCCAGTAACTCATGAGAGCCAAACCAAAGCCGACTGGGTGGTCTGCACAGGCACAGATGCTGTGCGACATATATTGGCACATATGGGTATTCATAGTCATATTATTGCCAAAGCCACTGCCGAAGCATTGAAAGATCCTGAACAAATATCAGCATGGGGACATTACTATCAACAAAACCCCTTGGTGGTTGCCATCAATGTGGCAGACGCCAAAAGAGTATGCGCGCCTCATTATCGCTATACCGAGATGTTAGAGATGGCTGTTACCGCAGATCTCCCTCTCCACAAAATAACCACTTAACTGATAGAACTGTAAAACCACAAAGTAGTGAGGACGAAATGACACCAATCTATACCGCAATATGTGAACACGCTCGCAAGGCACCTAAGCAGGTAGCAATCAAAACTATAGAGGGCGAGCATACCGTTAGCCTCACTTATGATGAGCTTCAGCGCACACTGGCCTTGCTTCATCAGACATTGCATACATGGCAAGGCAAGCGTGTGGCCTTGTATGCGCATAATGAGATAGATTGGGTCATACTTGATTTGGCACTAAGTACCATAGGTGCTGTCGTCGTGCCTATACCCTTATTTTTTAGTGCCTTGCAAGTGGCTCACTTACTCCAAGATGCGCAGATCGAGCTGGTATACGTTGGCGCAGGTTTGACACTGCCCGACATACATGACGTAGATCGTGTGAATCACAATGTGAATAATTGGGTTATTGCTAAGACAGCAGAAGTAGACGCCGTAAAGCTTGAGCACGCCGCTCATATCACAGGCAAGTTTTATCAACTGAACAACGATGCGGCTTATACTCTGACCTCTCAAGCTTCAGCTACTGCCAGCGAGTTTTGTAAAGTCACCTATACCTCTGGCAGCACAGGTATGCCAAAAGGGGTTTGCTTGGGACAAGATACCTTGATGCGTATTGTCAAGTCTCTAGCAGAAGCACTCGCTGACACTTTGACAGATGACGCTGCCAACCCTTTAGACATCACTGATATCACAAGTAATTTTGGTCATTTAAGCGTGTTACCTTTTGCCACTTTGTTAGAAAATGTGGCCGGCGTCTACGTGAGCTTATACATGGGACGTACCTTAGTCATTGGCAAGATTGGTCAATTTGGCTTGCTATCCAATCAAGCATTTGATGCCAAGCGACTCATCACAACCGTGCAAACGCATCGCATCGCCAGCGTTATCTTGTTACCGCAAATGCTCAAAGCCATTTGCGAGTATCTAGCAGCCAACGAAAGTCGTCACGCTCATACGAGCGCTTCCAGTAACCATGCTAATAATGATTATGCTGCTAGTAACTATGCTAATAGCAACTATATAGCCAATGTCGCTTTGCCCTCCTTACGGTTTATGGCAGTCGGTGGCGGCAAAGTGTCTCCTACCCTCCTACAAGAGGCCAAAGCGCTAAACCTGCCTGTCTATGAGGGCTATGGCTTGTCTGAATGCGGCTCTGTGGTCAGTCTCAATACACCCAAAGCAAAGCGCGAAGGCAGTGTGGGCAAACCTATGCCCCATGCCTCAGTCAGCATCGCAGCTAGCGGCGAAGTTATGGTAAAAGGCAATGCTATGCAAGGCTACCTAAACCATGACAATACCAGCGAAGATATGAATAACAAAGACAATGGCGTTATTGCCACAGGTGACATTGGTTATGTAGATAACGATGGTTATTTATATATTACGGGTCGACGAAAAAACGTACTGATCAGTAGTTTTGGGCGCAATATCTCACCTGAATGGGTAGAAGCACAGCTCTTAACACAGTCAATCATCTATCAAGCGGCGGTGCTGGGAGATGGGGAGCCAAGTTTATCTGCTGTAATAGTCGCCAACCCTAACGAGGTAGCGACCAATAGTAGCGACCTACAATTGGCTATCAAACAAGCGATAGAAATTGTTAATCAAGCCTTACCCGACTATGCCCGTATCAAACATTGGCATTTAGAAAAACGGTCATTTAGCACTGACAATGGATTATTGACTGATAACGGCAAACTGCGACGACCACGAATTTTCACCACTTATAAGTCGGCATTGGGCTTGTGATTCATGGTATTTATCATTTACTTTTGGAGCACCTTATTATGAAAACCACTCTTATGGCACATAACGTAATGTCTCACGATCCACTGTCAAGCAACCTTATCAACGATAATGATGCTAAAACAATCCTATTTCCATCATCAGTGACGCCACCTTTTCCTGATACCTCAGATATTTTAGCAGCCTTAAGGACACAGGGCTGGATATTACTGCGAGGTCAGCACTACGATGTAGAGACGTTTAGCCAATTAATGAGACAATTGTGTCAAACGCTAACCTATGACCCTGCCCGACAAAACATCACTTCTGAAGCGCAAAAAGTGGATGCAGGCACGCATGCTATTGGCCTACATATCGAAAATGGCAATACGCCGATACCGCCTGACGTCATTGCTTTTTTTAGTGAATTGAGTGCCAAAAAAGGCTCACAAACGACCATTTGTGACGGATACGCTGTGTATCGAGCACTATCGCCTGAACTAAAAGCCCTATTTAGTCAACCAATACGTATCAGTCGCTATTTGCCTCAAGTCATTTGGCAAAATTATGTAGCGACTGCAACAGGCAGAGCCGATGCCGTTGACACCATTAGTCTGGTGGATTTGAATCAATTCATCACTGATACCACTAGCAAAACACTAACACATCATGTAGAGCCTCAAGCTGATGGTGGCGTGCGTTACGTATTGCAAATACCTGCTATCCCCGCAGACAATTTAAGTGGACAGCCCGCCTTTGCCAATACGTTGCTGGGGCCATCATTTAACTATGAAAAACCTGAGTTCACGCTAGCAGATGGTCAAAGTGTGGATGAAGCGCTGGTCGCTAAGCTCACACGAATCTGTGAAAAGTATACTCAAGAAGTGAATTGGCAAAACGGTGATGTGGTGATATTAGACAACAAACGCATCATGCATGGTCGTCGTCAAATCGAGGTGCCTTTGGCTGAGCGTAAGCTTTATATTGCGATGGGACTTGGTATCAAAGATTCAGACGATTAGAAGCAGCACGTATCACTACAATTTGTATTTCAAAAAGCCATGCTTTAATAATCTATGTTTCAAAAATCAGTATTCACTAAGGATGCGATATCATGACATCATCTAGCTACCAATCCACATCTCAATCAAACCTCGCTCAGCCTATCCTGTCATATACCTTGCTCATTGGAGCTACAGGCGGTATCGGGCAAGCAATCGCAACACAGTTATGCGCACACAATCGACCTGTAATTTTGGTTGGACGTAATGCCCAAACGTTGACGTATTTGACTAAAAAACTGGCCAAAGAATACCCTGATATACCGCGACTGTCGCTCAGTTGTGATTTGAGCTCACGGGCATCACAAATTCAACTGATAGCAGCGCTGCGAGAGACGGTACAAGACTGTGGCAATGTCATTGATACGGTCATACTCAATGCAGGTATCAATGATTTTGCTTTACTCACTGACCAAAGTGATGAAATTATCGAACAAATGATGTTGGTCAATGTGGCTTATCCCTTACAGCTGATAAAAAGACTGCTGCCTATATTAATGATTCAACAAAGCCCTAGCCAAATAATAAGTATTGGCTCAACGTTTGGAAGCATTGGTTATCCTGGTTTTAGTGCTTATAGTGCCAGTAAGTTTGCCTTACGCGGAGCCAGTGAAGCCTTGGGTCGGGAGTATGCCGATACCTCAGTGAAGTTTCGCTATTTTGCGCCCAGAGCCACAAAAACCACCATGAATAAAAATACCGTCGTTGCGATGAATCAAGCATTGAATATTAAGATGGACTCACCCGAAACAGTGGCAAAGGCATTGGTAAACTTTATCTCAACCACAAAGCCTCATCAGCATTTAGGCTTCCCCGAACGTTTTTTTGCATGGCTCAATCGGTTGTTTCCAAATGTCGTTGGCAACGCCATTGTCAAAGACTTACCCACCATCAAGCTATATGCTAAAAAAACGTAGGGGTTGACTCGGTACTCGTCGCATGAGTTTGCCCCTTAAACAGCCACACCAAACAAACGACCAATTAAGGCAGTTGCCATCATCGCGAGTATGCCCCAAGTAACGATTCTGGTCGTCGCACGAATAACAGGCGCGCCGCCTAGACGAGCAGAGATAATTCCAAGCAGTATCAAGCCCATAATTGTCAAAATCGCTAATGACCATACCAAAGTGCTTGCTGGTAAGAGTACTATACCGATAATCGGAAGTATCGCTCCAGCTACAAACGACAATCCCGAAGCGACCGATGCATGAATGGGTTTTGCCTGACTAAGATCCGTAAGCCCAATCTCATCACGCGCATGAGTCTCTAGCGCACTGTGCTCAGTCAAACTCACAGCAACTTGCCTTGCTAACTCATGATTCAGTCCGCGCGTCTCATAAATTTTTGTGAGCTCTAGTAACTCGCGCTCAGCGTTATGCGTCAGCTCGTATCTTTCTTTATCGAGATCCGCTTTTTCGGTATCTGCCTGCGATGAGACAGAAATATACTCGCCAGCAGCCATCGACAAAGCGCCTGCCGTCAATGCGGCCATCCCTGTCAGCATTAATGTCTGGCTGCTTGGCCCAGCAGCTGCTACCCCAACCAGCAAACTGGCAGTCGAGATTAAACCGTCATTTGCGCCCAGCACTGCTGCCCTCAGCCAATGATTGCGATTGCTCAAATGCGTTTCGTCATGAATAGAGTGATGCATAAGACCTCCAAAAGTGTAGACATAAAAGCATGACTCTAATGACATTTTTGATGCCACCGCAGCTCATACCATTTGAGACGTAAGAATATATCAAGCTTACGCTATAGCTCATAAGCAATACTCAATACTCAATACTCAATAAGATGGCTACGCGATATACTGATGCGTGGTTGATATAAATCTTGACGGCTTGCGGTACCATTACCGACAAACGACAAAACCTTTGTTTTGCTCACATAGCATTGCGCCCACGATGTCTCTCTTTTATAGTGACCTGACGATAACTTATGGTGGCAACGTCCTTGATAGTGGTTTTTTACTTCTTATCGTGACGACAAAACCTGTTTTTGATGCCGCGCGATTGGCAAAATCTAGCGTGAGGTTGTGAAGCTCAGCGATTCGATTGGCAATTGACAAGCCCAGACCACTACCTAGCTGTGCTTGACCAGCTGGACGATAGAAGCGTTCGCTGAGTCGCTCTAGTTGTTCTGGATCGACGCCCACACCGTTATCGATCACTCTGATCGTATTTACATCTAAATGCAGCTCAATCAGACAGCCTTCTGGACAGTAGCGAATGGCATTGTCTAATAGGTTGCGGATTAACAATTTAAACAATACTGGATTGATGCATATGGGCAAAATATCCTCAGGACTGTCACACTGCACTACACGTTTCAATTGGATGTGTTTTTCACGTGCCAGACGGTTCACATCACTGAGTACCGTATTGGTGAGTGTGAGCCAGTCTGGACGTTCCAATTGCTCAGGTGGCAATTGCTGTTGTGGCTCCAACTTGGCTAAAATCAGTAGTTGCTCGACCAAATGCGTGGCTCGCTCAATGCCATCGCTGATCTTTTGCGTGTGATAAAACAACTGATCGTCATCTTCTATCCCAGACAATTGCAATAACTGCTGTTGTAATAGATCTGCCTGTAGCTTTAAAGCAGCCAGCGGACTACGCAGCTCATGAGAGGCATCCGCCGTGAAGCGCTGTTCACGTTCTAGAGTATCTGCCACTTTGATAAATAATACATTCAAAGCCGTGACTAATGGTTGAACCTCTTGTGGGACATCGGCTGTAATAGGACTATCATCTTGCGGCTGTCGCTGTTCAACCTCAGTACTGATTTGACTGAGCGGCATCAGTCCGCGCCGTATCAACCAAACCGCCAAAATCATAAAGGCAAATAAGCCAATTAACATAGGCAGCACTTGCACAGACATGGCTTTGACAATCATTTCTTGACGAGAGTCAAGACTTTGACCAACCACCAATACCCGTCCTTCACGCATATCATTGTCTTTGTTATTGTTATCGTTGTCATTATTATAGTCTTCATGCGCATAGAATAATCGCCAACGCTTGCTAAAGGGATTCAAGCGCTGATAGGCTGAGTTATCATCTTCTACAAAACCACGCTGGTCTGGCAAAAAAGAAAAAGACTGACCATTCTCGTCAGCTGCCAATAGATGTCCCTGTCTATCCCAAATGGCAGAACCCATATAATCATCTTCGGCATCGCCAAGATCCCCTGATAGCTCCTTACTTTTCAAATTATATATCTTGGCAACAGGTACTTCGCTATCCACCTTTTCGTTACTATTTTCACTCTCACCTTGGCGGTTTTCTTGCTCGCTGCGCTCTTGATCATTGTCATTTGCAGATATGCCAATCAAATAGCGCACAACTTGCGTAATCTGTGTGTCATTCATCTCATTGATTTCATGCCACAATCGCCAAGCAATAAAGCTCGATGTGATCAGCCACAGTAAAGGCAGACCAATGAGTAAAGAGATTAACAAGCGCTGCTGGATACTTTTCATAAGCTCACATATTGCTCATATAGTAAAGCTCAAACTGGAGATAGATCATTCATTAGCCAAGCGCTGGATTGAGATAATAGCCAATACCGCGCTTAGTTAGAATAAAGTCATTGCCCAGTTTTTTGCGTAAATGGTGGATATGTACTTCTATCGCGTTACTATCGATGTCTTGTTGCCAGCCATAAAGCTTGTCTTCCAAACTGGCTCGACTATGAACTTGTTTGGGATGCGTCAGCATTTGCTCGAGTACAGCCACTTCTTTGATGGTTAATTCGATGATTTGACCTTGGTAAGAGACTTGATGGTTGTGCGGCCAATAAGCGACCTCACCATAGCGAATCTCAGGTTGACTGCGTCCCTGACTGCGCCGTATCAAAGCTTGCAAGCGCGCTACCACTTCATCTAAGGCAAACGGCTTGACCAAATAATCATCGGCGCCTGCATTCAATCCCGCCACTCGATTGGCAATGGCATCACGAGCAGTGATAATCAATACAGGCGTGTCTAGCCGTTTGTGTCGCCAACTTTGTAGCACCGTCATCCCGTCCCCTTTTGGCAACGTCAAATCCAGCAATACGGCATCAAACATATTTTCTTGCAATGCCATCTCACCCTGTTTGGCATCACGGAACCAATCGACCATCATGCCGTGACTTTTTAGGCCAAGCACGATGCCTTCTGCAATATTGTTATCGTCTTCTATTAGTAATATGCGCGCCATAACCACCCCATTATTTTATATATTATCGTGGACGACGTATCGTCACCGTCTTATTACCCGTTATCATCGATTTAACAAGATTTTGCCGTTCCCAATAACTCATGACAATCGCAGAAACAACATGTAAGGGGACAAGTAAGTATAAACTATTGGCCAGTGTTTCATGGATTTCTTCAAGCAGGTTTTTATCACCAAAAACGTTTGCTTCCAGCAGATAACCACTGATACCTAACCCTATAATCACAGCCCATAGCGCAAGCATCATGATGGCAGCCAATGGATTGTGTCCAAGATGCTGCTCATCTATACGGCGAGCGCCCAAATCAGATAGGTGACGCTTGATACGAGAGGGCGTGGGCAAAAAATCACTAAAACGGGCGTAGCGCGTGCCAACCAACCCCCAAAGTAGACGTACGACTACCAGCCCTACCACGGTGTAACCAACATATTGATGCCATTCACTGCCCTCTTCAGTAAAAAACAGGTTGGCCGTGATACCAGCTGCCACTGTCCAGTGCGTCACTCTGACTAAAATATCCCAGACACGTATCTGCCTCGTTTTAGAGGTATTTGATAACGAAAGACCGGACTCATGGGTCGGATTTATTACGCTGTTTTTAATCATAGCCATCATTCCCTAGATAGTTCATTGATTTGCGAGCAAGAGAATCGTTAGACATCGAATCTAACCGAGATATCGCTATTACAACAGACCAATCTTAAGACAAGCTTACGCTATGACCAATCAACACCAGTTAATTTATTTGCGGACAAATATTGGACAATTTGATACATGCAGCAAGGCTTTTGTCCAAATAACTACCGATAAGCTCAGCCTTCTTTATCCGTATGAAGTTAAACAATAAAATAACGTTGGTAACCATTTATATTCTTGACAGACAGGTTAAAACTTAATCTTGTAATAATATTGTAATGAAAACAATTATCATTATAATAAGCACTTCAACCATCTGCTGGAACTGTTTTCATGCAACTGTCTCGTTTATATTCTGCTTTATTTCGCTCGCCATCTTCACTACGAGCGCTAGGTTCAACCTGCCTATCCACTTCGGTACTACTGATCGGCGCAAGCCAAGTTGCATGGGCACAAACTGAGCCCAACACAGATACTCAGTCTGATCCTAGTGTGGTATTAGATACGATTGTAGTGACCAGCAGTGCTGACGCTTCAGCAGATGGACTGCCAACTGCCTATGAAGGCGGTCAAGTGGCAACTGGTAGCCGCGTCGGTATCTTGGGCAATCAAGATATTATGGACACGCCGTTCTCCACCACCTCTTATACCAATGAATACATCACCAATCAGCAAGCACAAAGTGTGGGTGATCTGCTCAAAAAAGACCCGACTGTCCGCGTCGCAAGAGGCTTTGGTAACTTTCAAGAAGCCTACTTTATGCGCGGTTTTGTGACGACATCAGATGACACGATGTACAACGGTCTATACGGTATATTGCCAAGACAGTACATCGCGACTGAATTGTTTGAGCGCGTCGAAGTCCAGCGCGGCGCTTCTACTATGCTAAATGGTGCTGCCCCAAGTGGTGGTAACTCAGGTGGTACGATTAACCTATTACCGAAACGCGCTGGTAATGAGCCACTACGTGAGGTAACGCTCGGTTATGGTCCGGGCGATCAAGGCAAAGTAGCAGTAGATGTGAGTGACCGCTTTGGTACAGATGATGCACTTGGTGTTCGTTTTAACGCCGCTTACCAAGATGGTGACAGCGCCATCGACGACGAATCTGCAACATTGGGTTTAGCCGCTTTGGGTCTAGACTATAGAGGCGATCAGTATCGACTGTCTGCTGACTTGGGTTGGCAAGATAACAAGATGAATGAGACTCGCACCAACGTCACTCTTGAAGGGGTTTCTAGAGTGCCAAAAGCACCAAAAGCAACCAAAAACTGGGCACAGCCTTGGACGTATTCAAACGAAGAAGACGTATTCGGCACCATTAGAGGCGAATATGACTTTAATGACGCCCTCACCGCTTATGGTGCTTATGGTGTTAGAAGCGGCGAAGAAGAAAACTCATTGGCCAATTTAACTGTCAATGACGTCGATGGTACAGGCACCACCTACCGCTTTGACAATGCTAGAAAGGACTTGGTACAAAGTGCTGAGCTTGGTCTGCGTGGTAAATTACAAACGGGCAAAATCGATCATGATTGGGTAATAGCAACAGAGCTTTATGATCAAGAAGAAAAAGGCGCTTACGGTTTTGATTTTAATAACCTACTTGCGACCAATTTATATAACCCTACTAAGTATCGTGATAACAGCTGGTCAGATGCAGCCTTTTTTGGTGGTGACTTAGACAACCCAAAATTAACAGGTGAAACGCAGCTACAAAGCTTTGCCCTAGCAGATACTTTCTCTCTATTCGATGACAAATTAAAAACCACATTAGGTGTTCGTCATCAGAACATAGAAACAACTAGCTATGACTTCAATACACAGGCTAAAACTGCTACCTATGATGAAAGCAAATGGACACCTAGTATCGGCATTGTTTATCAACCAACTATGGACTGGTCTGTCTATGGTAACTACATTGAAAGCCTAGCACCAGGAAAGAAAGCACCTCTAGAGAATGGTGGTAACCCTGTTACCAATGCAGGACAAGACTTAGCCCCTTATGTTAGTGAGCAAACGGAAGTGGGCGTCAAATATGACAATGGTACAATTGGCAGTAGCTTAGCGATATTCCGTATAGATGCTGCACGTGCTTATATTGATGACACCAATACTTTTACAGCAAATGGTGAAAACCGTCATCAAGGTGCCGAGTTATCAATATTCGGTAGTCCAAGCGAAAACATGCGCTTGATCGCAGGTGTCAGTTATTTGAGTGCTAAGCAAAAAGATACAGGTGATGTAACATTGGACGGCAATCGAGTGATTGGTCTGCCCAAACTCCAAAGTAACGTTAACCTAGAATACGATCTAGCAGCCGTCGAAGGATTAACATTAACAGGCGATATTATACATACGGGCGCTCGTTATGCTGATAATGCTAATACTTTGAAAGTTGATGGCTATACCACTTTGGACCTTGGTGCCCGCTATCGTACGGTACTGGCAGGACAAGATGTCACGTTAAAAGGCATGGTGACCAACGTCACTGGTGAAGACTACTGGCAGTCAGTAGGTGGTTATACAGATTTCGGTTATCTAAATGCAGGCGATCCTACTGCACTGAAAGTATCAGCGACTTTTAATTTTTAAGACATACGAGTAAAAGCATACTGATCCAATTGTTATAAAAAGGGCGTCTTACTAAAAGACGCCCTTTTTTAGTACCCAAATAAATTGTTTATTTGATATAAATGCGATTCTACTGAAGCTTTATTTTAGTAGCTTCCGTAGGAAATCAACCCTAGATATCACCAAAAAATCCAACAATGCTATGGCAGCAATGGCAATGATAGCCGTCGGAAATATAGCAGCCACTACCAATAAAGGAATGGCAAACGGCCACCACACTGATAGATTAAGATGACGGGCGGGCGGGTTCAATCCTATCATCTCATCGATGCCACGCGGGCGACGTTGCCACCACATGATATAACCGCTCACGCAAATGGCAATGACGGATAAGCAAAATAAAACGTTGGCGAGCACGCTCCATAATCCTAGCGTTCCCATGTGTATGGCGGTACCTGCTGCCATGAATTTGCCAAAGGCATTGTAATCATCAAAGCGGATGTCTGCTAAGACATTGCCCGAATAGCGATCGATATGCACTGTACGATCCGCCGTTGGACTCTTCATATCATAGCTCATCGAATCTTGGCTAATCGTCCATACCCCAGTCGCGCCTTGAGGTAAATTCATCTGATAACGCCCTTCAAAACCAATCTCACGGACAAACCTATCCACCGTGTCAATCATGATAGGAATATTGGGTGCAATACCGTTCTCACCCATCGTTGTCCCTGATACAGGCATTGGCGTCAATTCTAGCACCCAAGGCACATCCTTGGTACTACCTGTGTTTAGTGCATCGCCATGTGTTGGTACAATCGCTGGTGTTGCGCCATGAACGTGCGGCGCGGCATCGGCGTTATCCATATCCATATCCATACCAACATGATGCTGGCTATGGTCAATCGAAAGCGGTATGGGTGCGACGCCCCACTTACCCGCAGGGAATTGACTCCACGCTTGCACGACTCGCTCGCCCCAAATACCAGCCCACGCCATGCCTGAAATACAAAAAAATAACAGTACAATCGATATCCAACTACCCAATGTTCCATGAATGGTTCGAAAAAATGAGCGTTTTTTCTTAAGCGTGGTATTGTCATCAGGAATCAACATAGCTTTAACAGATTTACGTTTTTTCCACCACAAATACCAGCCCGTTAAAATCATTAAAATCGTTAAGGAAGCCGTGGTTTCTTGAATGTAGTCACCGACTCTGCCCAATAGCAAATCACTATGAATATCATCAAAGGTGTTATACAGATTACTATTCGTCGGTATGCTCTTAACAATCTCGGCCGTGTAAGGATTCACGGCCACCATATTGTCATGCCCTTCTGATACCACCTGAAACAAGGCCACGGTATCGCTCTCACGAGGAGAAATATATTTTATCAATGTACTATCGGGCAACGTGCCCAGCGCATTTTTGGCTTGGGTAGCGACAGGCGCTTGAACCATCGATTCTGACGTAGGTACAGTCAAACGATCATTGTCTCGGCCTAAGGTATTGGACATGAGTATCATACCAAGTCCTGTGCACGCTAAAATAATTAAGAAAGGCGCTACAAACATGCCAGCATAAAAATGCCATCGCCATACCGTAAAATAGCGCTGATTATTGTCTGATTGAGGGGTTTGTCTGTTCATGGATATGACCTTTAACACTCTTTGGTTGCTCAATAAATGACCCAGACGTATGGATAATCATCACAGATATCGTGATTACTTTCGTTTTTTACGCCAGTCATCCTTTCTATATTTTAGCTACGGCTGCATGATACGAGAAAACGTATTCAAACACCACTATTCATAGCGAGTCACTTTTGTAACAGGTTGATTTTTAGTCCATTTGTATTATTAGATAATCCCCTCCTTATTTACTACATCCAATCAAGCAATGATGATTTACTATTATTTTTTAATGATAATAATAATCATTAGTGTTATTATCTACAGCAGTTACTCTTGTCAAAACAACCTGCCATATTCACCGATAACTTGCTAATAGGACATACGATGCGGTCTCCTGTCACCTCCAATTCCACTCAAAAAAAACGTCTCACTACGGCTGTACAAATTGGTTTAATACTAAGTGTCAGTCATAGCGCTTATGCCGAAGATATACGAAGCAATATTGGAGACAATGAGACTGCCACACCATCGACCACCTTGGATACTATCGCTGTTTATGCTGACAGCTACCGCAGCACAGGTACAAAAACCGCATTAGACCCCAATGATGCGCCAATGAGTTATACCAGAATTGATCAAGAATTATTACAAAAACGTCAGGCAGATAGCGTCAATGCCGCCCTGCGTTACGAGCCCGGTATCAGCGCTGAGAGCCGCGGAACGGTTTCTATCTTTGATGAATACAATATCCGTGGATTTAAGACGTATTCCAACTTTTATGATGGACTAAGACTGCCCTATGATGGCGCTTGGAATCTGATGCCGCAAGTAGATATCTATGCAACCGAGTCGGTCGAGGTGGTGAAAGGGCCAGCATCCTCATTGTATGGCTATGCATCACCGGGCGGTATGGTCAATCAAGTCGCCAAAACCCCAAAAAACACCCAAGCGTCTGAGGTGCAGCTACGACTGGGCAATCAAAACCTAAAAGAAGTTGGCGTGGATACGACAGGTCCTATCACAGACACGCTAAATTATCGCTTAGTAGCATTGAAACGAAAAAAAGATGGTCAGATGCAGACCACTGAAGAAGAGCGTACTCTGGTTAACCCATCAATCGAGTGGCGACCGACAGAAGACGTCTCCGTGCTTGCCAATGTCTTTTATCAAGACGACCCAGAGATGGTGCCCTCTACGCCGCTACCTGCTGTGGGCACTGTCTACAATGCCAGCTATGGGAAGCTGGGTAGCGATGCTTATGCAGGCGAGAAATGGAATCGCTTTAGCAAAGAAGTACTCATGCCAAGCGTCACTGTCAACTGGGATATCAATGACAAGCTAACCTTTAAGCACATATTGCGTTATACCGATGCCGAGGCACAGCAGCGCAATATGTACAACAGTGGGTTTGTCAGTGGTAGTGATAAAATACTGAACCGCGTGGCCTATACTACCGATGAGAGCATGAGTAATTGGACCACGGACAATCAGCTGGCTTATCAACTAGATACTGCCAATACATCACACAATTTACTGTTCGGTGTGGAATATCAAGAAACAGACAGCACCGCCACTTACTATGATGCTGGGGCGGATGGCACACCAAACCTTGATTTGTCTAATCCCGATTTTTCGCAGATCAATGCGGATACTTTACCGCTAAATAACTATCGTCAGGATGAGAGTATCGAACAAAGCCAGCTTGGGTTTTATGTGCAAGACGAGATGAAATGGCGGGATTTGACGGTCGTAGCAGGTTTGCGTCATGATAACTTTGATAGTATTACTGATCAGACCAAAGCGTCTGCTGGTGCGATCTATAGCGACCAAAAGATTGATAATGACGCATCAAAAACCAGTGGCCGTCTCGCTGCCATCTATGCCTTCGATAATGGCATATCGCCTTATGCCAGCTATTCACAATCATTTCAGCCTGTCGTAGGCAGCAACTTTATCACCAACAAGCCGTTTGAACCTACCACTGCCGATCAATTAGAAGCAGGTATCAAGTATCTCTCTCCCAACCGAGCCACACAAGGGACATTGGCGGTTTTTGATATCACCCAAAAAAACGTCGTCGTAGCGGATGAGATCAACTACAGAAGCCAAACGCAAACGGGCGAAATCCGCTCTAAAGGGTTTGAAGTTTCAGGCAGTCACATGCTCAATGACTGGGTAGATGTTGCCGCAAGCTACAGTTATACCGATGCTGAAATCACAGCAGATGAATTCAACCCTGATGTGGTCGGTAATACGCCCGCGCAAACGGCTAAACATAAGGCCACATTATGGGCAGATTACTACGCTACAGACAAGCTTACCCTAAACGCAGGCGTGCGTTATGAGGGTGGCATGCAACTTGATAAACAAAACTCAGATGAGCTGCCAAGTGTGACATTGGTAGACATTGGCGGTAATTATCAAATCAATCCCATGCTCACGGTTGGCGCTAGTATCAATAACTTGTTTGATAAAACCTACGTTGGTGCATGCTATGACATCAATAATTGCTGGATGGGACCTGAACGACAAATGTCAGTCAGTCTAAAAGCCAATTTTTAATCCATACAAGCTGTCTATTTATTAACATTGCCTGCATAAAAACTGGTTTTATTATTGTCACACCGTCACAAGATAATAAGCAATACGCTCATCAATACCGTACCAAAAGAATCGTTACAAAAGAAGGAAACACCCATGGCAAAATCTAATCCAAGAGTACTTAAAGTGATTCGTACCACCTACCTTACCCCGCACATGTGCCGAGTCACACTTGGCGGTGAGGGATTGATGGATTTTCCACTCGATCAAGAAAGTGCCTATATCAAACTCATCTTCCCTCAGGGCGAAGATAATAAACCATTGATGCGCACCTATACTGTCAGTGTCCAACGCGACAACGAGATAGATGTTGATTTTGCGCTGCACGATGTTGAAGGCCCTGCCTCCACTTGGGCACGAAACACTCAAATCGGTGACACAATACTAGTAGGTGGCCCTGGACCAAAAAAACTCATAAATAATGATGCCGATTGGTTTTTATTAATCGGTGATATGACTGCCCTACCTGCAATTACTGTCAATCTTGCCCAGCTCCCTGATGATGCGCGTGGCTATGCTGTCCTTGAAGTGACTACTGAGGCGGATCGTCAAGCTCTCAAAAAACCCGAAAACGTTGACATTCATTGGGTCATCAGTGCTGAACCAAATGCAGAAAGCTGTCCATTACTTGAGCACACCAAAACGTTAACGTGGCTGACAGGAAAGCCCGCGGTATGGGCGGCTTGTGAGTTTCATAGCATGCGCGCGCTACGCCAGTTTTTTAAAGTCGAGCGTCCGATAGAAAAAACGCATTTATACATCTCAAGCTATTGGAAAGTCGACAATACCGAAGACCAGCACAAAATTGAGAAACGCAACGATGCAGAAAGCGCTGCCTAATAGGCGACGTTCTTCGGTGGCCGTGACCATATTCGTAATAACATTAGCAACCCCTTAAGCAATATGATGACATCATATACTCAGTCATATCGCTTAAGGGGTTTTTGGCTTAATAGGTATGTTTTATTTCTAAAACCAACGTTTGTAATGGCTTATATCGATAGCAACGTGTGGCATTATTTGTTAACCTCATCTATAGCACAAGGTATTGGCCGCACGCTATCATCTATAAAAGGTATAGTCATCTAATGATAATATTCCGTGAAAAATGGCTTTGGGCATTGTGCCTTGCGATATTGGTGCACGTGGGTTTTTTCTTTATTTTTTATATGAATGTAAATAAAGAAGATTCGACACAAGTGAGTAATAGCCGTGTCAATACGGCCAAGCCTTCCGAGAAGCCTGACATTCTAGATGACTTACCACCTACCATTGCCAAAACCTATACTGCACCTGTTAAAAACTTAAATACCGTCAGCTCCAAAGATAAGACAGAAATACCATCAACGACTCAGAAAAACCCCATCACATCTACACAGACAGACGACATAAGTGCTGCTAAAACAATGACAGAAGACGCTGTATTAACGTCTACTAAGTCAGCCTCCACGCTTAAAGCGCGGGCCGAAAAAATCAAGCCGCCAAGTCCCGATACAGATGAGATGTCTGCGTCTATACCATCGGACAATATCGAGGCGCTAGAGAGTATCAAGACCCGTGCTGGTTTGTTGTCTATCGACGTGCCGACCCAGCAGCCCAATATCAAAATAGACAAAGACTATCTCTCGGCAAAATCTGAAGTAGAAGACATCAATATCCAATTGAGCGCCGCCATTAATGAAGTTAAAAACCGCAATCAGCAAAAAATAGATGAGACGCAGCGGTTAAGAAATGGTGTTGATACCAGTGAAAATCAAAGCGCCAATCAGGTATTTGAACAAGAGCGTCAAGATGACTCACTCTAGAGATGATTACAACATTGCCTTTATAGTAAAACCCCAGTTATTTACTGAGGTTTTATCATTTGCGCGTCAAAGGTTTATCAACCCTTTATTACCGCTCCCCCATGCCTTCTGATAAGGTTTTAGTAATAGGTTTGGTGAGATAAGACAATACCGTACGCTCCATCGCTTTGATATCGACAGAAGCTGTCATACCCGGCTTGATGACGATCTCATCTTCCCGACCTTCAAACTCAGCGCCAGTAATAACAACCAATACCCGATAGTAAGGCTCTTCACCTTTAGGCGTTTTCTCTATCAAAGTATCTGGGCTGATGTAACTTACCGTGCCATTCATAGCTCCAAAGATTGAATAATCATAGGCATCGAGCTTGACGGTCGCGCTTTGTCCTTCTTGTACATAAGCAATATCGGCAGGACTGACTTTTGCATCAATCACAAGATCACTGCTGGTCGGCAATATCTGCATGATGGTTTCGCCTGGTTTTACCACACCGCCAATGGTTGTCACGTTAATATTATTGATTTTACCCTCTGTCGGCGACAGCAGACGCTTTTCTTCTAATACTTGTAGACTGTCTCGCAGAACCTCAATCTCGGTATCTAGCTCTTCTTGTGCTTTGGTCATCTCAGCTTGCGCTTCTTCAAAATATTTATTACGCTTGTTATTGATTTGCGCCTCGATGTCAGCGACTTGACGACTCAGTTTTATAATATCTGCTTGACTGACATCACCGTACTTCAATAACGGCTCATTCATCTTAAGCTCTTGTCTTGCCAGCACGAGCATTTTTTCAAGTGAAGAAACCTCTTCGTTGATGGCTTGACGGCGACGATTATAGAGCGCGGTTTGGTTCTGTACATATTCTGGATAGTTTTTAACTTCTTTTGGAAAGACCAGAGGTGTTTCAAAAATCTCTGCGTTTAGACGTGACAGTTTGGCTTTTAACGCGGCTGTCTTAGAAGCAGAGTTATCAACCGCCGCTTTAGCACGCTCTTCTTCTAAAACCACAAGCAGCTGTCCTGCTTTTACTTCCTGACCTTCTACAACCGCCAGCTCTGTCAATATCCCTCCTTCTGACGCTTGAATCTCTTGTGTGCGCGCGCTAGCAATCACGGTCGCTTTGGCACGTGTGACTTGATCAATCTTAGCAAAGGACGCCCATACGAGTAGCGTTATCATACCAACTAAAGCAATCCAAATATTCAGTCTTGAACGACCAACCTTAAGTTTTGTGGGCGTATATTTATAGTCTGCCATCTCTACTTACCTTGAGCGTGTATTGGAGTTTTGGTGGGGATAGGTTTGATGGTAGTGGTTTGGCTCTCTGCTTGACTCGCTTGTGCTTTTGTACGCTCATTTTTTCTTAATCCATCAAGCACGACTTGTTTCGGACCATCCATAATAATACGTTGATTGTCCATGATAATCAGACGATCAACCAATTCTAATAGCGCTGTTTTGTGGGTCGATACAATGAATGTCTGGCCTTCTACCAATGCTTGCTTCAGTACCTGCAAGCAGCGCTGCTCTTGTCTGTTGTCCATGGAAGCTGTGGGTTCATCGAGTAAAAACACATTGGGTTTGGTTAAAAGCAGGCGCGTGAATGCAACGAGCTGTTTTTGTCCGCCTGATAAGCCGCGACCGCCTTCACTGATCGGCAAATCCAAACCACTTGAATGACTGGAGACCAGATTTATCAGCCCTGTCTTCATCAAGGCGTCTTGCAGTACATCGTCATCAGGTGCCGCCATTCCTATCAATAAGTTCTCTCTTAATGTGCCTTGGAACAATCGATGGTCTTGCTGCAAATACCCCAAACACTCACTCAGGGTTTCGCGGCTGATTTGATGCATATCCAACCCGTCTAACAATATCTGTCCTTTGGTAGGTGCGTATAACCCAGCCAATACTTTTAGCAAAGTAGACTTTCCTGATCCTATGGGTCCAAGAATGGCAATGCGCTCACCGGGGCGAATGGTCAGGTTGTTAATGTTAATAGCAGCCCTGTCATTGTCTTTATAGTTGAAGACCAAATTGTCGCATTGATAAAAACCATTAATACGACTGGGTGACAGAGGATAAGCGACGCCATGGTTGTCTTGCTCAAGCTCAAACAAGGCTTCGATATTGAGTTTGGCGGCTTTCGCATGCGAGTACTGAACCAACAGACTGGGCAACGTCATCACTGGCGCCAGCACTCGACCACCCAATATCGAGCAGGCAATCAGTCCACCCATGGTCATATCGCCTTGTATCACCACAAACGAGCCGACGATCACGATCCCTACATAGCTGACTTGTTGCAGCATTTGGGTAAAATACGTGAGGTTGTCATTGGTGTGCTTCATGTTCAGATCGTTTTTGATCGTCACATTCATCACATCAAGCCAGCGTGACAAAAATTTCCAATTGCCTGCCCCTGCTTTTATCGTCTCAACCCCTTCTACCGCCTCTACCAATAAGCCCGTCTTATAATAAGAGGCCGTCGCGCCTTCAGCAGCAATCGCATCAATACGTTTGCGCGCAGACAAGCCCATTACTATCGCAATCACAGCTGCAATCACAGGGACGACAGCTACCAGAGGTGAGCCAATAAAGGCCACCAAACTGACAAAAATAATGGTCATCGGCAGATCGACCAACCCAAATAAAGTACTCGCCGTAAAAAAACTGCGTACTTGCTCATAGCCGCGTAGCTGCGCTGCCATAGAGCCCACCGACCCTGGCATCTGATCAATACGCACTTTAAGCAGGCGCTGAAACACTTCGCGAGACAAATATTGATCGAGTCCTACGACGACCTTATCCATAATTCTCGACCGTGAGAATTTCATAAAGGCTTCAAAAAGAATAATAAGAAACACACCACTGGCCAAGATAATGAGCGTATATTCACTGCGCGTTGGAATCACTCGATCATAAACTTGCATAGAGAATAGCGACACCGCCAATGCCAATACATTAATCAAAAATGTCGCGATAACCGCTTCAATCAAAATGCCTTTGTAATTGCCCAAATCTGACTTAAGCAAATCAGAGAAAGACACTTTGCGCTGTTTGGCAGGGTCATTTTTCAAGCGGATTTTTAAGATTAATGACAGCTCATCGGCGCGTGTGTGAACATGATTTTTTTCTTGACGAAAATTCCAACTTTTTTGTGGTGTCTGACCGTCGATGACACCCCATCCTAAATCAGGATGATAGGCCAATAATGGTAAAAAAGCGGCGTCCGGCTGCTCTAGTATTTCTGGTGTATCGGTAATACCAATACCTTCCAAGACAGCAATAATGCCGCCCACTTCACGAATACTTTGGTTATTTTTGGGGTGCTCACTATGCTGTTTGACGACATCGTTCAGACGTATGTTATCGACTGGATATCCCTGTTGACTCAGTAAATGCTTGATGGCATCTACAAGGCTTGAGGTCAGCTCACTCTGATCAAGCGTGTTTTGCTCATCATGATGAACAAAAGCTGCTTTCGTCGGTTTCAAGTTTGAACTCATATTCATCACTTATTTAATATTTGGGACAGCCATATAATTATTAGTAGCCCGATTATTTTGGTATTGTTATTTTCTTTGGTTGATATTATTCCCTTCAACGATAGGCGTAATACTATAGTCATCGTTTAACATGATACGTTCACCTTTATTCAGGCTTTCTTCTACATCAGCAGGCAGTCTGATTTCTATGTATTCTTCATTGAGATCTGACACGTCTGGCTGATAGCCCAAGCTTTGGCTGGTTCTTTTTTTATCCTGTTTGCTTATCCATTCTCTGACAGGATCTGTCGGCCTAAATAACGCCACAGGCTGACGGTTGTGCCCAAACTGCTGCCATTGCATCGTACCGAAATCCACTTGTAGACGATGAAATGCACCCAATATGTCTGCACGCGTTTGCACCAGTTGCACTTTATAATCATTGTGTTCACGAACGGCGTTCAACACTTCAAGCCATGATTTACGGCCAGCAATGAACTGTCTACGATAAGAGTTGACGACAATCTGCGCGCCTGCCACAGCAGCAATCAACGAATTTTCTCTGTCTTTTGCACTTACAAACTGCTGATACTGAACCTGAATATTCTCAATCACCTGACGGCGTGAGGCTTCTTGTGTTTGCACTAAGCTATTGACCTGTGCTTGAGAGGCTCGTGCCAATGCAAGATTAGAAAACCCAGCACCAGGCGCATAACTCAATCCTAGTGAAAACTTGCCGTCATTTTCATTATCGTCATGATAATAAGCGTGCTCGTATTGAGCATAAACGGTAGGATATCGAGCGGCTTGCTGTGACTCGACGCCTTGTTTGGCAGATTCGATTTGAAAATGTTCTTTGACGATGACTGGGTTATAAAAGCTGGCTTTTTCGAATGCCATTTTTTCGAAGTTGACAGATTGTTGTTTGGCTTGATTGACCAATACTTTGATATCAGGAAGACTCATGGCGCTCATTTGCGATATAGGTTGACCGATGATCTGCTCAAGTCTCGCCGCTGCGATACGTTGCTGCTCGCCTGCTGCTTGATAAGCCGTTTGTTCTTGCAAGATGCGGTTGGTCACAAGATCCAGCTCAATGCGAGCAGAAACACCTTGCCCCACGCGGCGCTGCATCATAGCCTCAAACTCGCTTAGCTCTTTTAAGGCTTCAGAATGAACATTTTGTTTTGCAATGGCTTGGATATAGCTTTGCCATGCATCAATCGTTGTTTTGGCGACGAGGTTTTGTTGTTCGTAGATATATTCTGTGGCGGCTTTATCATCAAATATGGCTTGATTGACATCGGCTGTCAGCTTGCCACCCGTCCATAAAGGCTGGCGAATAGACACTTGTGAGATAAAATCATTGTCTCTATCGTAGCCTGAGCTCACACTGGGTGTCGGTAAAAGGTTTAACTTTGCTGCATTGATGCCTTCTGTAGTGGCTTGCTGATTGGCTCTTGCCGAGCCTACCAAAGGATGGGTCTGAATGGCTTGAGTAATCAAACTGTCTACCCGTAGATCCTGTACTGCGGCTTGCGCTGTCATAGTAAAACACGTACCAATCACTAAAAGCGTCACATAATGGCAACGTAACAGCCGATCGCATAACTGGTTTTTGTTTGACGATTTTTTCATATTAAGTTTCAGTAGCTAGCCCTATAAAAATACGCTTGATTAAGTGTTTAGCTTTTGTGTGTTAAACCTTACTAAAACTTAGAGTATAAAACAATCATATACTGGCTAAAGAAATGTTTAAAGTAATAAATCAACCGAGATTGGGCTTAATATCAGATAGGTATAGAGATATACGAAGGGTAGAAAAATTAATATGAAGTAAGCCGATGAATCTATAGAAGTTTAAGCAGCATTTTTTATTTTTAGTCATAGGGTTGCAGATTCAACTATCAACATTCTATTTTTGTAGAAAATCAAATTCATCAGTAATCGTAAGTATTTTAGGATGGTAATTATGAAATGAGACTTATATGCCATTTATTGAATAAATGCATGCCGAATATTGGGGGGGGGAACAATAAGAGCTCATAAAATGAAACACTGCTTTTTAATGAGAAAAAATTAAAGCGGTGTTGGTCGTAAAACTTAAACATCAATAATTGGAGTAATCAAACCTCAACATATAGGAGATCTGATAAATTGGTAAACCTCTATAAGAATCACTCAAAATTTATGTTCGTATAATAGGTTAAACACACATCTCTATTATTATTTCAGACAATGCATAGCAAGTTTCTCGATTTTCAGCCTCCAAAACAATACTAATGTAGTGAATGTCCTTATCCACCCAGTAATTGATTAAATTAGAGCCGATACCAACCAAATTGCCCGTTTTTAATCCTTTAATATTTATATAAGAACGTATTAATTTATTAGTATTAAAAACTTTTTTATTATTGTATTTAAAAATTTTAAGAGAACAATAGGAAGCAATTGCTGCGTATTGACTGATAAATACTTTGGCAAGCGTACTCATGTCTTGGGCTGTGGTATAAGCCCGTCGTTCAAGTCCTGTACAACTGCTCCAATGACTTTGCGTGAGACCAAGCAAGTGCGATTTACGAACCATATGCGGTACAAAATTGGTTTCGCTACCAGAATGCCAGCAAGCCAAAGCAAAGGCGGCCTCATTAGAGCTGGCGATTAAAGCAGATTTAATAAGTATGATTAATGGTATTTTCTCCCCTTTTTTATAAAACTGATAATACTCACTACTGCCTTTTAATAAATCCACAGGCATCTCAATGAGCGTTTGCGCTGGGTCAATACTGTCCTGTTTGACTTTGTCCCATATCAGCATGACGGTCATTAGTTTCGCCAGTGACGCCATCATTTTTGGGGTGTTTGGCTGAACAGACGTTATAACTTTATGTTCGCTAAACTGATGTTCGTCTAACTCAAAACGTTCCACCAATATGGCGGCATTCGTTTTAACCTCTGTTAACAGCCTATTTTTTAGCCCAGCAGAGTTTGTTTCTTGATTTTGCACAGCATCGTTTTGCTCCCTTAAAAACAGTTTATTAAGACCAATACCGTTAGAGGCTTTGATAAAAACATGGTCATTGTTTTTAATAAAACTAGGTATTTGAGTCGCTAGAGTTTGCGTATCTTCGGCATAATGAGCATGTATATTTGATAATTTAAGCTGGTCTGCCAATACTTTGGTTTGCTCACCGACCAAGATTAAAACTCTAAAATCCATCGCTTCGATAATGGGTGCCAATGCTAAATGATATTTGCTACTGTCATTACCAAGCTCCAACATATCGCCCAAAATCAATACTTTTTGATGCGCGGGTACAGCTAACTGCTGAAAGGTTTCGAGCGCCGATTGCATGGAGAGTGGGTTGGCGTTATATGCGTCGTCATAAAGTGTGATTGCTCGGCCCTGATAAGTGGTATCAAGCACCTGCCCACGTCCAGCAACAGCTGTAAAAGACTCCAATCTAGTGATAGCGTTATCAATTGATAAATGATAATGCTGAGCCACTGCTAAAATAGCCATCGCATTCAGAACCATATGCTGACCACGGGCTGACAAATTCAGCGTATAAGTCTTATGGTCTATTACTATCTGTGCTTGTGCGTCTTCTTTGCTATAGTTTACTAGTCTAATGACAGCGTCATCATGCTTGCCATAGCTAATGACACGAATACCCCAAATGCGTGCGAGACGTTCAATCAGCTCATACTGCTCAATATCTCGGCACACGACGGCTAAAGAACCAGGTGCCATGCCTTCAAAAATACGTGATTTTTTGAGCGCGATATTATCGACATTATGATGATACTCAAGATGCGCAGGGGCAATATTGGTAATCAAAGCCACATCAGGACGCACCAAATCGGTATTGGCAGACATAGACCCAATCGCCATCTCTAACACCCAGTAGTCGTTAGATGGCGGCATACAGGCCAAGTTCCATGCGATACCGACAGGCAGATTTGCACTAGACTGCGTGTAATTGGCCTTGCCAAAACCATTTAGGGTATGCGCCAACATATGAACGGTCGTGGTTTTCCCTGCACTACCCGTAATGCCGATTACTTGACCATCAAACGCCTGCCGAGCATAACGACCAACATCCATCGTCGCTTGGCGCACATTGCGTACGTACAATACAGGAACGCCCATGTCTTTATAGGCTTCCATATCATCCGTGACGATCGCCACAGCGCCCTTTTTTATTAAAGACGCTACCGTTTTTTTCGAGATATAACCCACATCCATTGTCTTGCCTCGAGTCACTAGTATGTGACCTGATTCAAAACTGGGCGGCCAAATGCAAAGACCTGTCGCTGACCAATCCTCTGCTGGTGTGACCAGCCACCTACCCTTGGTTGCCGCTATAAGCGCACGAGGTTTCAATACAGATTGCTTTGGACATAGGCAGTTTACTTGTGGCGGTTGCGAGGTTATTTCATCATTTTTGCGGATGATGGTTTTGGTCTTTTGATACTGTTTGGTCGCTAGTGTCGGATATTGAGCAGTTTTTAAAAGATTTTGATACGCAATCAATCCTGATAAATAGTGCTCCACATCATCAATGCGCACTCTGAACGAATGATGACGAATAAAAAACCCATGCAAAATAGTCTGCGGCGCTTTATAAAACATCGCCATCTCAGGAAAGAAAAAACCATTCATTAAATGATTGGCACGCGCATGTAAAGCCTGATAAAAATGCTGAGTATCAAAACCTATTAATACGTCATGAAACTCTGGATGCTCATCAAGTTTCAATAGCATTTTGTGAAATGCCATCGACAGCTCAAGCAGGGTCGGAAACGTGGTGATACGATTTTTGATAAAATCGGTATAGCCTGCGATGTTATTGACCGCAAACTGAAAATATTTTTTTTCAGGTTTATAAATCACCAGCTCATTTGAGCAGTAAGACAGCCAATGGTCATGAGCGCGGTGGTGCTTGGCTTCGATAAAATAATCAAAGGCACGAGTCACACAATTCAGCCAGCGCTCATCTTTGGTCAAGCCATATAAACGCATCAGTGCAAATGCGGCCTCTCCATCATAATAAATGATGCGATGTTTTGCTTTTAAGGTTAAGTCTTTATGCAATACATGGACAAAGCTACCATCTTCTTGCTGCATCTCAGTGATGCCTAGCGCTAACTTATTGGCCAAATCACGGTATTCATTTGCCAATGGTGTGTCTGCAAATACCTGTAAATATTTAACCAACGCCAATATTGCGACTGCATTGGCACCCAGTTTGATCTCGCCACCCGTATCTATTACATACGCTTTGTCATCATAGGTGTGAATCAATTGATGAGTCAGATAACTCATTGCGCCATCAATATTGTTCTGTATCTCAGTCAAACTTAATTTGGCAGGCGCTGCTACATTGACGCTATCTAAACTGTTAGAACTATTAAGATAACTAAAACCACGGCAGGCTTCATACCCCTCAATCAGTGCATAAGTGCTACTGGCGTGACGCAAGCTATTGTAAGTATTTATCTTGCGATCAAAGCAAGGAAAATATCCATAAACGTATTGACCCGAAGGCTGGACTTGTCTGGCTAAGTACTGCGTGGAATGCTCGATGATAGGTTGAGTCGTGGCAGCCGATAGTGGCAACAGCTTACGATGACCTTTAAATCGTGGCTGTATATCGAGATTATGACAATCTCCCGTATCGCCATCAAGAAACATACCTGCTGTGTTAAAGCTGATTACGGATAAATCATCACGCAAATTGGGTAATTGGCTGCTACCATGGCGCGCCTTAAAGTAGACATCGAGGTTGGTGGTATTTACCTGTGCATGAGCCACGGTATTTCCTGCATAGAGACAAGCGTTGGCATTTAGCTCTGTTTCTGTCAGTAATAACCACGGCTCACGCATGCCTTCAAACGCAATACCTGAGCGATAATAGTTTCTTTTAAAGCGTTTTAAATCTTGCTGTAGATCTGCCCACGTTGTGAATGTTGCCTGATGCAGCCACTCAAGTCTCAGCCACACAATTGGTGCGTCAAACTTTGCTGAGAGTTTGTCTACTTTTGCGTGAATGATAGGCAATATTTTCTCAAAACTTGTAAAGCGATTGGCGCTGTCGGTTTTATCTGCTTTTATCAAGTCATCAACGATGAAAGTAACTGTTTTGGCTTTTTTATACCCATCAGATATAGATAGAACAAAAGTACCAGGTAAAGTGTCCGTGCTACTCGCTTTTATATTATTTTTGTTGTCTATATGAGCAATATGGGTTTGTATCCAATTGTCATAAATGGCTGGAAGATTTTGTTTTAGATGACTCATCAAGCGCTTTATTTTTATAGACTCATCCATGTTTTTATCGTCCCTATTATTTTTCAGTTCCATCGTATTTTTAGTAGTGTTTATTATAAAATCAGGTTAAATAGTCAAATTTTCGGACAAACATACATACAATAAAAAGCTAACAAATTTCCATTTTAAAACTTGAGCTTATCATATCTGATTGTATTCGCTCCACATTTTATATACTTAAGTTCCCCTTATTTTCTATAGCTTATTCAAAAAAAACGCCTCCATTTTGGAAGCGCTTTTCTAAGTTCAGTCAAGGATAAAGTAACTATCAGATGATGTGTGACGCATTTGCGATATTGGCCAAGTTGTCCCAGTCATTACTGGCAATAAGATTAGAGCTATCTACTGTCATGTCAGTCATTTGAGTATCAGTATCTGCTGACTTATTGCTTGTACTATCGACGGCTACCGCTGTTTCGACCGTTTCTTGCCCAGTAAACGCTAGTGTCGTCTTGCCGTCGTCATCCGTTGCAATATCGATATACTGTCCTTCGTCCACCTGTAATACATCACTGAGCATAAAATCACTGTCGATGCTGGTAGTGGTATCATCAACACTATCATTTACGCTTGCTGATAGATCAAGGTTCAGAAGGTTTACCTCTTGTTCATTATCTGCATTGACTCCTAAAATATCAGAATCATCTGAGAGTAAGTCAGAAAAAACCATACTATCTTCAATGCTCATAAGGGCAACAGGAGTTGCAACATTAGGCAGCGTATAATCAAGCGTAATGTCTAAATTTGCCGTAGAGATTTCGCCATTCGGTGCGGTGATGGTATAAGCAAAACTATCAACATCACCAAACGCGCCTGTGAAATTAGCATTGGCTGCGTAGGTATAGCTGCCATTTTGGTTGATGGTCAGTACGCCATAGTCTCCAATGATCTGTGTTCCGGTAGTTGCAGTGGTTACTGCGATACCGTCAACTGCTGATACGACCGTTCCTGCTGTAATAACATCTGTACCATCAGCACCTATGTCGGTAATGACATTTCCACCTCTTGAAGCATTTATTACTGTAGGTGGGCTATAGCTGGTGATGACATCAGACTTAGTAAGGAGCGTAAGGCTGCTCAGTAATGAGACGTCTAAAAGTCCACCATTATTACCGAGAGTAACATAATACGTCCCGCCGTCTTCAAACCTTGATAATGGTAGATCATTTGCGTTCCATGTAGTAGGTAGGGTACCCGAACCAACTAGCCAGTTGGGTATCTCTTGTACTAGCGTAGCCTGAGAACTGCCTGCTTCTACTCTATAGACTAGAAGATCAAAATCACGGTCTCCAACCACGCCTAAGCTTACCAAAGCTCTACCACTACCATCTACCGTTACCTGCCGAGTGGTATTTTCAGCCACGTTGAAAGAAAGTGCATTACCATCATTCAGTAGACTTACATCAATTGTATCCGCGAGAACACCAAGATTGAGAAGTCCTCCGACGGAAGTACTCTTCAGAGCTACAGAAGTAGATGATGTCTGGAAACCTATATTGAGTGCAACTTCATTGTCAAACGCCACTGGTACAGTCGTGTCAACGCTTATAGTAGCAGTTGCAGCGACACTTACATTACCAGCATAGTCAGTTGCCGTTGCACTCAACTGCTCAGCACCCTCACCCATTGCATTAACTTCTGCTTGATCAACGTTCACGCTCCAATTGCCATCAGCATCAACAATCGCATTACCTAGGATATTATTCGAGCCATCAGTTAAAGTGATAGTATCGCCCGACACACCTGTTCCTGTTACCGCAAAACTTGCTGCAGCCTCAGTACCATTAATGATGTTGTCACCAGCGATAGGCACATTGATCGTTGGCGCGTCTGGTGGCGTGGTATCAACGACCGCATCGAGATTGATCACCAACTCTGCTGTATCACTAATAATGCCATCAGAAACTGTATAGGTGAATGTCTCTGATTGGCCTAGTGACGCAAAATCACCATTCGCCGTATAAGTATAATTACCATTGGAACCAATAACTAAAACACCATACTGACCCTGTATAGTAAATACCGTTATACCGTCAACTACTGTAGATGTCGGCTCTAACTGATTGCTGCTACTGTCTATGTCAGTAACTGTCGTACCAGGAGTCACCGTATCTTCACCCGACTCACCTAGGATCGATGCATCAGGATCAATGACATTACCGTTGATTACCGTATCGTCCGCATAATCAAACTCAGTCACTGTCGCGGTAATATCTGTGGTTTCGAGTAGCGTTAAGGTATTGCTAAGCAGCGCTTCAGCAACAGCATCGAGTGCTGGATCGATCACACCACCAAGTAATGTATTTAATACTGTACTTCCTTGAAGTAGACTCACGATTTCACCAGCACCTAACTCTCCTGTTAAACTTAGTGCAGTGCCAAGAACACTATTAACAGTACCACCTATAAGTGAGCCTAGTGAATCTTCAATAGCAGCAAAAACAGCCTCTTGGTTGTCAGGCCCTAAAACAACGCCAGCCTGACCAAGTTCCGCTAGCGTAATATCATCAACTAAAGCTTCTAGAGCGCTACGATCATTACGTACAACGACCGTATAGTCGTCTGGCTCTAGACCAGAGACTGTTGCAGTTAACGTACCATTACCAGTCAACCCCAATAATTCTATGCCTATTACATCGCCCACCAGTGGATCACCACCAGTCGTACCAACATAGACGAGATCGCCATTACTATTGTAAACTTCTATATTGACTGCATCGGCTACTGCTACTAATGCGGTCTGCTGAACTGAGATGTTTACAGTACCACTTGTGCCTTCATTAATCGTAAAGCCAAGACTGCTATTTGCGCCATCATTACCTTCAAGCGCCCCTAGTATGACTAAATCAGAACCACTAACTGGAGCATAGTAAGTCACTTGCAACTGACCTAGATCAAGGGCATCCGAATCATCGCGAGCAGCGAAGGTGGTGTTTAGATCAAAGCCAACAGCAGCACTTGGAATGCCAACATCGCCTACTGCATTTGTTACTGTTGCAACCACAGTATAAGCACCATTATCGCTTATGCCGCCCACACCGTTTGGAATCGTAATTTCAGCAATACCATTTCCACCATTGACATCAAGATCAGCTGCTGTGACTTCATACTCGATAGTAATAGCAGTACCACCAGTAGGTGTTACTGTTAAGGTGACAATATCACCGACTAAAGTGCCTTCTGGTAACGTAACTTGGGTTTGAATACCATCTGCAAACTCTTCCGCATTGACACCATCAAGCGCTTCAGGAATCAACACTGCAGGCGCCATGATATTACCAACCGTGGCGCTGTCGGTACCTGACGGACCAACATTCCCAGCCTGATCAGTCACGTTTGCTGTAACAGTCAACGTTTCACCTTCTGCAAGCAGTGGCACTGAGGTGTCATAGCCATTATCAATCATGTCTTGATTGATAACAGTATCAGCGCCATTGACGGTAAGAGTGTCACCAACCACCGCATTGATCGGTAAGATCACGCTCACAATAACGTCGTTATTATCGTTCAAGTCAAAACCATTAACTAAGTCATCGCCATTGCCAATAATCACGGTTGGCGCATCAGGCGCGGTGATGTCTAGGGCATTGTCTGTGCCTGGATCGGATACGTTACCCGCATCATCCGTTAATGTGGCGCTGACCTCTTCACCATTGGTTAAGGCAGGGTCAAGCACAGCCGTAAAGGCACCGTCTACAATTATGCCTTCAATCACACCATTTGGGGTGGTGATGACAACCGCAGCCCCTTCTTCACCCGTGACGGTCACTGAGTCGCCAGCATCATTGATGATGACCTCTGGCGCATCAGGCGCGGTGATGTCTAGGGCATTGTCTGTGCCTGGATCGGATACGTTACCCGCATCATCCGTTAATGTGGCACTGACTTCTTCGCCATTGGTTAAGGCAGGGTCAAGCACAGCCGTAAAGGCACCGTCTACAATTATGCCTTCAATCACACCATTTGGGGTGGTGATGACAACCGCAGCCCCTTCTTCACCCGTGACGGTCACTGAGTCGCCAGCATCATTGATGATGACCTCTGGCGCATCAGGCGCGGTGATGTCTAGGGCATTGTCTGTGCCTGGATCGGATACGTTACCCGCATCATCCGTTAATGTGGCACTGACCTCTTCGCCATTGGTTAAGGCAGGGTCAAGCACAGCCGTAAAGGCACCGTCTACAATTATGCCTTCAATCACACCATTTGGGGTGGTGATGACAACCGCAGCCCCTTCTTCACCCGTGACGGTCACTGAGTCGCCAGCATCATTGATGATGACCTCTGGCGCATCAGGCGCGGTGATGTCTAGGGCATTGTCTGTGCCTGGATCGGATACGTTACCCGCATCATCCGTTAATGTGGCGCTGACCTCTTCACCATTGGTTAAGGCAGGGTCAAGCACAGCCGTAAAGGCACCGTCTACAATTATGCCTTCAATCACACCATTTGGGGTGGTGATGACAACCGCAGCCCCTTCTTCACCCGTGACGGTCACTGAGTCGCCAGCATCATTGATGATGACCTCTGGCGCATCAGGCGCGGTGATGTCTAGGGCATTGTCTGTGCCTGGATCGGATACGTTACCCGCATCATCCGTTAATGTGGCACTGACTTCTTCGCCATTGGTTAAGGCAGGGTCAAGCACAGCCGTAAAGGCACCGTCTACAATTATGCCTTCAATCACACCATTTGGGGTGGTGATGACAACCGCAGCCCCTTCTTCACCCGTGACGGTCACTGAGTCGCCAGCATCATTGATGATGACCTCTGGCGCATCAGGCGCGGTGATGTCTAGGGCATTGTCTGTGCCTGGATCGGATACGTTACCCGCATCATCCGTTAATGTGGCACTGACCTCTTCGCCATTGGTTAAGGCAGGGTCAAGCACAGCCGTAAAGGCACCGTCTACAATTATGCCTTCAATCACACCATTTGGGGTGGTGATGACAACCGCAGCCCCTTCTTCACCCGTGACGGTCACTGAGTCGCCAGCATCATTGATGATGACCTCTGGCGCATCAGGCGCGGTGATGTCTAGGGCATTGTCTGTGCCTGGATCGGATACGTTACCCGCATCATCCGTTAATGTGGCGCTGACCTCTTCACCATTGGTTAAGGCAGGGTCAAGCACAGCCGTAAAGGCACCGTCTACAATTATGCCTTCAATCACACCATTTGGGGTGGTGATGACAACCGCAGCCCCTTCTTCACCCGTGACGGTCACTGAGTCGCCAGCATCATTGATGATGACCTCTGGCGCATCAGGCGCGGTGATGTCTAGGGCATTGTCTGTGCCTGGATCGGATACGTTACCCGCATCATCCGTTAATGTGGCACTGACCTCTTCGCCATTGGTTAAGGCAGGGTCAAGCACAGCCGTAAAGGCACCGTCTACAATTATGCCTTCAATCACACCATTTGGGGTGGTGATGACAACCGCAGCCCCTTCTTCACCCGTGACGGTCACTGAGTCGCCAGCATCATTGATGATGACCTCTGGCGCATCAGGCGCGGTGATGTCTAGGGCATTGTCTGTGCCTGGATCGGATACGTTACCCGCATCATCCGTTAATGTGGCACTGACCTCTTCGCCATTGGTTAAGGCAGGGTCAAGCACAGCCGTAAAGGCACCGTCTACAATTATGCCTTCAATCACACCATTTGGGGTGGTGATGACAACCGCAGCCCCTTCTTCACCCGTGACGGTCACTGAGTCGCCAGCATCATTGATGATGACCTCTGGCGCATCAGGCGCGGTGATGTCTAGGGCATTGTCTGTGCCTGGATCGGATACGTTACCCGCATCATCCGTTAATGTGGCACTGACTTCTTCACCATTGGTTAAGGCAGGGTCAAGCACAGCCGTAAAGGCACCGTCTACAATTATGCCTTCAATCACACCATTTGGGGTGGTGATGACAACCGCAGCCCCTTCTTCACCCGTGACGGTCACTGAGTCGCCAGCATCATTGATGATGACCTCTGGCGCATCAGGCGCGGTGATGTCTAGGGCATTGTCTGTGCCTGGATCGGATACGTTACCCGCATCATCCGTTAATGTGGCACTGACCTCTTCGCCATTGGTTAAGGCAGGGTCAAGCACAGCCGTAAAGGCACCGTCTACAATTATGCCTTCAATCACACCATTTGGGGTGGTGATGACAACCGCAGCCCCTTCTTCACCCGTGACGGTCACTGAGTCGCCAGCATCATTGATGATGACCTCTGGCGCATCAGGCGCGGTGATGTCTAGGGCATTGTCTGTGCCTGGATCGGATACGTTACCCGCATCATCCGTTAATGTGGCACTGACTTCTTCGCCATTGGTTAAGGCAGGGTCAAGCACAGCCGTAAAGGCACCGTCTACAATTATGCCTTCAATCACACCATTTGGGGTGGTGATGACAACCGCAGCCCCTTCTTCACCCGTGACGGTCACTGAGTCGCCAGCATCATTGATGATGACCTCTGGCGCATCAGGCGCGGTGATGTCTAGGGCATTGTCTGTGCCTGGATCGGATACGTTACCCGCATCATCCGTTAATGTGGCACTGACCTCTTCGCCATTGGTTAAGGCAGGGTCAAGCACAGCCGTAAAGGCACCGTCTACAATTATGCCTTCAATCACACCATTTGGGGTGGTGATGACAACCGCAGCCCCTTCTTCACCCGTGACGGTCACTGAGTCGCCAGCATCATTGATGATGACCTCTGGCGCATCAGGCGCGGTGATGTCTAGGGCATTGTCTGTGCCTGGATCGGATACGTTACCCGCATCATCCGTTAATGTGGCGCTGACCTCTTCACCATTGGTTAAGGCAGGGTCAAGCACAGCCGTAAAGGCACCGTCTACAATTATGCCTTCAATCACACCATTTGGGGTGGTGATGACAACCGCAGCCCCTTCTTCACCCGTGACGGTCACTGAGTCGCCAGCATCATTGATGATGACCTCTGGCGCATCAGGCGCGGTGATGTCTAGGGCATTGTCTGTGCCTGGATCGGATACGTTACCCGCATCATCCGTTAATGTGGCACTGACTTCTTCGCCATTGGTTAAGGCAGGGTCAAGCACAGCCGTAAAGGCACCGTCTACAATTATGCCTTCAATCACACCATTTGGGGTGGTGATGACAACCGCAGCCCCTTCTTCACCCGTGACGGTCACTGAGTCGCCAGCATCATTGATGATGACCTCTGGCGCATCAGGCGCGGTGATGTCTAGGGCATTGTCTGTGCCTGGATCGGATACGTTACCCGCATCATCCGTTAATGTGGCACTGACCTCTTCGCCATTGGTTAAGGCAGGGTCAAGCACAGCCGTAAAGGCACCGTCTACAATTATGCCTTCAATCACACCATTTGGGGTGGTGATGACAACCGCAGCCCCTTCTTCACCCGTGACGGTCACTGAGTCGCCAGCATCATTGATGATGACCTCTGGCGCATCAGGCGCGGTGATGTCTAGGGCATTGTCTGTGCCTGGATCGGATACGTTACCCGCATCATCCGTTAATGTGGCACTGACCTCTTCGCCATTGGTTAAGGCAGGGTCAAGCACAGCCGTAAAGGCACCGTCTACAATTATGCCTTCAATCACACCATTTGGGGTGGTGATGACAACCGCAGCCCCTTCTTCACCCGTGACGGTCACTGAGTCGCCAGCATCATTGATGATGACCTCTGGCGCATCAGGCGCGGTGATGTCTAGGGCATTGTCTGTGCCTGGATCGGATACGTTACCCGCATCATCCGTTAATGTGGCACTGACTTCTTCGCCATTGGTTAAGGCAGGGTCAAGCACAGCCGTAAAGGCACCGTCTACAATTATGCCTTCAATCACACCATTTGGGGTGGTGATGACAACCGCAGCCCCTTCTTCACCCGTGACGGTCACTGAGTCGCCAGCATCATTGATGATGACCTCTGGCGCATCAGGCGCGGTGATGTCTAGGGCATTGTCTGTGCCTGGATCGGATACGTTACCCGCATCATCCGTTAATGTGGCACTGACTTCTTCGCCATTGGTTAAGGCAGGGTCAAGCACAGCCGTAAAGGCACCGTCTACAATTATGCCTTCAATCACACCATTTGGGGTGGTGATGACAACCGCAGCCCCTTCTTCACCCGTGACGGTCACTGAGTCGCCAGCATCATTGATGATGACCTCTGGCGCATCAGGCGCGGTGATGTCTAGGGCATTGTCTGTGCCTGGATCGGATACGTTACCCGCATCATCCGTTAATGTGGCACTGACCTCTTCGCCATTGGTTAAGGCAGGGTCAAGCACAGCCGTAAAGGCACCGTCTACAATTATGCCTTCAATCACACCATTTGGGGTGGTGATGACAACCGCAGCCCCTTCTTCACCCGTGACGGTCACTGAGTCGCCAGCATCATTGATGATGACCTCTGGCGCATCAGGCGCGGTGATGTCTAGGGCATTGTCTGTGCCTGGATCGGATACGTTACCCGCATCATCCGTTAATGTGGCGCTGACCTCTTCACCATTGGTTAAGGCAGGGTCAAGCACAGCCGTAAAGGCACCGTCTACAATTATGCCTTCAATCACACCATTTGGGGTGGTGATGACAACCGCAGCCCCTTCTTCACCCGTGACGGTCACTGAGTCGCCAGCATCATTGATGATGACCTCTGGCGCATCAGGCGCGGTGATGTCTAGGGCATTGTCTGTGCCTGGATCGGATACGTTACCCGCATCATCCGTTAATGTGGCACTGACCTCTTCGCCATTGGTTAAGGCAGGGTCAAGCACAGCCGTAAAGGCACCGTCTACAATTATGCCTTCAATCACACCATTTGGGGTGGTGATGACAACCGCAGCCCCTTCTTCACCCGTGACGGTCACTGAGTCGCCAGCATCATTGATGATGACCTCTGGCGCATCAGGCGCGGTGATGTCTAGGGCATTGTCTGTGCCTGGATCGGATACGTTACCCGCATCATCCGTTAATGTGGCACTGACTTCTTCGCCATTGGTTAAGGCAGGGTCAAGCACAGCCGTAAAGGCACCGTCTACAATTATGCCTTCAATCACACCATTTGGGGTGGTGATGACAACCGCAGCCCCTTCTTCACCCGTGACGGTCACTGAGTCGCCAGCATCATTGATGATGACCTCTGGCGCATCAGGCGCGGTGATGTCTAGGGCATTGTCTGTGCCTGGATCGGATACGTTACCCGCATCATCCGTTAATGTGGCACTGACTTCTTCGCCATTGGTTAAGGCAGGGTCAAGCACAGCCGTAAAGGCACCGTCTACAATTATGCCTTCAATCACACCATTTGGGGTGGTGATGACAACCGCAGCCCCTTCTTCACCCGTGACGGTCACTGAGTCGCCAGCATCATTGATGATGACCTCTGGCGCATCAGGCGCGGTGATGTCTAGGGCATTGTCTGTGCCTGGATCGGATACGTTACCCGCATCATCCGTTAATGTGGCACTGACTTCTTC
>NZ_NRGY01000002.1:0-1228459 GCF_002285555.1 Psychrobacter sp. JB193 | reverse complement strand
CATCAGCGTCGGCATCAGCGTCGGCGTCGGCATCAGCGTCGGCATCAGCGTCGGCGTCGGCATCAGCGTCGGCATCAGCGTCGGCGTCGGCATCAGCGTCGGCATCAGCGTCGGCGTCGGCATCAGCGTCGGCATCAGCGTCGGCGTCGGCATCAGCGTCGGCATCAGCGTCGGCATCAGCGTCGGCATCAGCGTCGGCATCGGCATCAGCGTCGGCATCTGCATCGGCATCGGCATCGGCATCGGCATCAGCATCAGCATCAGCATCTGCATCTGCATCTGCATCTGCATCGGCATCGGCATCGGCATCGGCATCGGCATCGGCATCTGCATCAGCGTCGGCATCTGCATCAGCGTCGGCATCGGCATCTGCATCGGCATCGGCATCGGCATCGGCATCAGCGTCGGCATCAGCGTCGGCATCAGCGTCGGCATCGGCATCGGCATCGGCATCTGCATCGGCATCTGCATCTGCATCTGCATCGGCATCAGCGTCGGCATCAGCATCGGCATCGCTGTCATCGTTATCGTCATTAGAGAAAGCAGCGGTAGCAAGGCCTATTCCTGCAAGACCCGCTAACCAAGGCAGGGCATTAAAAGCTCCAGACTCCGTAGCTCCTACCCACCAAGGCGAAACCTGCGCATCTCCGCCCAATGATTGTCCTTGTATCTCACCTGCTTCTAACTCAGTGACATAGTCAGCAACTTCACCAGTATCAGGAACATAATAGTAATAACTACCATCTTCTGCGACACCGATAAGCGCACTCTCAGTAGCGTCGTAGAATCCCTCAATAATTAGATCAGGATCTACACTATCACTTTCAAAAGAAATCTGAAGGTCTTGACCGACACGTTTAGTAATAATGTTGTTGGGGGCGTAACCCGTTGACTCATCAAGAAACTCATAGTTAATTTTATCGGTAGCTTGGAGCACCGTAGGAGTACCGTCTTGTGTCACAACTGTATGTTCAGCAACGGTTTCGGCTTGGCCGTTTACCTTGATATTTATAGTGCTCATAAAATCATCCTTAATTAATTAATTCTAAATAGAATAAGTATCGACTTAGAATAAAGATTTGATTCAGTTAACTTTTTCACTAACAGTGGCGACAACTCGGCGGTTGTTTTGACGTCCTTCTTCAGTATCATTGATATCAATTGGCATCGCCTCTCCGTACCCTACGGCACGTAAACGTGAAGGCTGCATACCATATTTATCTACTAAAATATTTTTTACTGTATTTGCACGCTTTTGAGAAAGCTGCAAGTTATAGCTTTCAGAACCTCGACTGTCTGTATGACCTTCCACAGTGATATTGGTTCTTGGATAAGACTGAATAAAACTGGCCATGCCATCTAGCACAGCGTTATTGTTGTTTTTCAAGTTCGCGCTATCAAAATCAAATAACACACTGAACTGTTTAAGATCACTTATATCTACTGGAGTATTTGCTATAGGTTTCTTGACTGGTTCTTTTGGTAGATTTTGATTTGGCAATGGCTGACTGAGTAGCGTTTGACTTGTCATGCTACAGTCTGATGGCATACGACTGATTTGATGCGTCTGGCGATTGGCTTGGCTCAATGATGACAAGGCTTCGTTGGCTGATATTTGCTGAAGAACAGGTTTGCCCGTTGCTGTTAAGCTAACTCTTATATAAGTTGTTTTTTGAGGAAGGAATTGAAAACTTTCTGAATAAGAAACAATGTCGCCATTTTCTTTTAAGACTGACGCATTGATGATTTGTGCGTTATCACAAATGATTTTTTCCGAGTAATGGCCATTGTCTAGACTGGTTTGAAAAACATTATCCAGTCCAATACCTATATTGATATTATTTTTCTTCTCATGGTGAGCGTCTCGAAAAAAAACAATTCTACGCTCATTTACTTTTAGATCACTATCATTAGGCAAACGAAATAATTCACCACTTTTTTCCCAACCAACTTGATTAACTCGCTGAGTATCACCAGAGGAAAATTTTATTTTATTATTTGGTACAGTTTGACAGCCTACCAAACCTACCAATGTGAATAATGTCGTCGATAATAGTAAACCTTTACTGTCCATAGCTTTTCATCCTAATAAAATCTAGTTTATGGGCATCTATTTTTCTCTTATACAACTCATTTCTTATTAAAAAATCATCATCTTTAAACGATATTTATTACAATTATTATGAATTTTTTTAGAATATTATTTTATAAAATATAGACGTAGTTAAATTTTATTATATTCACATCAATTAATAATGCAATTTTAGAATGTTTAGAAAAATGCTTAATTCTTATATATGAATTGCGTGAATACTATGTTTATCAGCGCCTGAAAACAAAAGAACTTATGTAAGGTAAATTGTAAAGAAACATTAATACTACATTTTCAATACTGAAGTATCAAACTTATAATAAGTAAATAATTACAATTGGCTTGCTTTTATTAGATTAACTTACTTATGTAATATTATGAGTACATTACGAATAATTCTTTACAACAAAAAGTGGTGGATTCTTTAGATTAGAGATTTTCTCACTGTGACGTATGTTCTTTTGATTTACCTTTCTGACACACATCAAGGTATACGCTTTCAGAGAATCACTGATAAAAGTTCTGAATCCGACTCCTTTTTTGAGTAAATTACTGCACTAATTAGGTGACAATTTATACAAGGTAGAGGAAGAATACTGATGATTAAACTGGTTATCTTCTTGATTACATCAATAAATACTATTACTGATAATAGAAATTAACTAAGAAATTAGAAAGCTGCCGACGTGAATGGTATTGACATTAATGTACGTCACTATTAGTGTTTATAAGAGATGTATATATCACAATAAAACCATAGTTTTTGAAACGTGCACACGCGATACTATGTTTTTTCTTAGGTTTGCAAAGACTATAGCGTGGTCAGAATAAACAGCTCGAAGGCCTTGATTTATAGGCTTTGGCTTGTAGTAAATAAAAAATAGTATATCAGTATGTTTTATTTCGATAGGGTCTTTTACTTTAGACTCGTGGTAGGAAAAAATAGGGGTTTAAAATTGATGAAAGTCGGCTATAAGTAATGTATTTTTAGTCATTAACATAGCTAAAGATGGAAAATTCTCGCCAGTCGCTCAGGTATATTTTTTAAAGAGGATTGGGTTTTATCGATATAATAATAAGCAAGTAACTACCCTATTTAACTAAAATCAACGATCGTAAATAGTGTATTATTTACTTTTAGCGATTGAAAAAGGCTACTGTACATTTGCCATCGAAAAACGATGAAAATATACAATAGCCTTTTTTTTATAAGAACGTGACTGTGTTTATTGTGACTCTATTTATCTACATTATAAAACGTTAGCGGACTAAAATGACAGGAGACAAGGTGCTGGCAATAATTTCTGTTGTAGTACTTCCCAAAAACAATTGCTGCAACTTTGAGTGACCATACGCACCCAATACCATCATATCAACGTCATTATCCATCTGAAATTTTAATAAGCCATTCACAGCATCAGATGCTGTGACATGGTGAGCACCTACGGCATAGCCAGCGGCTTCTAATTGCGCCCCTGCCGCGCTTAGACTTTGTTTGGCAGCATCATTATGATTGCCTACCATGACGATATGACCTTGCATTCCCTTTAATACAGGGCTTCTTGCAACCATCCAAACGGCTTTTATAGAGGTTTTGCTGCCATCAAAGGCAATCATGTAAGAGCGTGGCTCTTTAAACGCCTCTGAACAAATCAAGATAGGCACCTCTGATGCACGAGCAACCGTTTCTATTTGGCTACCGATGTTGATACGGCTATTCTTATGGTCTTCGCCGCGTCGGCCCATGACGATGGCTCGGTTTTCAGCTTTGAAGTGCTCGATGGCAGGCAATAATTTGCCATGCCGCTGATAAAAACGGACATCAATATGCGCAAATTTCTCTTGAATATGACTTCTTGCGTCTTCTACCAACGCATTGCTATAGCTGTTTTCTATTTTTGCCCTTTGCTCGTCCAGTTGGGTCAACTCTTCTAATAAAAACTGGCGGCTATTGATGCCGATTGCCCCTGATAAGTCTCGTCTGGTAGAGACAGGAACATTGCTAACATGCATCAACCCAACAGGTAAATTCAGTTTGCTTGCATACCATGCTGCATAATCACAAACCGATTCAGTCACTGCGGAGCCGTCAATACAGGCCAAAATGTGCTGTGATGTTGTCATAATTCATCCTTAAATATGGTTGGTTAATCCTATGTCACTTTTTAGGGTGTTTTTAGTTTATGACCACTTTACGCCGTATTACGAAAAGCGCCTCCTCTATACGCTCTATAAAATACATTTGTTTGTTAACTTCATACCTTATTTGATAATAACCAATTTAAGCCACTTCATCCAGTCATGTATGTGAGATTGTGACATCCTATTCGGCTTGTCTCTATGCCAGCTAAACCTAGCTTTTGATCGTTTCAGTTTGATTTAACAATCCCTTCTTGTATTCTCCTAACAACATGCCATAGCAAAGTTTGATACAATGTATTTTTTAATATTTATAATTCGATCATCAAAATTGAAGCATCGTTATTTAGGGGATAAAGAGATGGCAAAAAATGCCCTACAAGCTCAGTTATTAAAAGCAGGATTGGTGGATAGCAAAAAAGCCAAAAAAATCAGTAAGCAAGCTGATCATGCCAAGCGTACTGGCGACTCAGAAAGCATCGAGACAAAAAAAGCGTTGGCAGACGCGCAAGCAAAAAAACTAGAAAAAGATCAAAAGCTCAATCAAGAAAAGCAGCGGATTTTAGAAGAGAAAATGCTCAGAGCCAATATCGTACAAATGATTAAGCAACATCAAATCACCGACACAAGTGGTGAGGTCAGTTATCAGTTTGTAGATCATGCTAAGGTTAAGAAAATTGCTATTACTCAAAAGCTTTATGACCAAATCGTGGCCGGTCATGTAGTCATCGCACGATTAGAAGACAGCTATGCGCTACTGCCTCGTCCATTGGCAGATCGCATAAATACAAAAATGGAAGGCTTTATTGTCGTTTCTAACGATACTTCAGAAGAAGCGTTGGAAGAAGATGATCCTTATGCTGCTTATGTTATTCCAGATGATCTGATGTGGTAAAAGTCTCCTCTGATATACAACATCAGAAAAACCCTTTATTGAATAATCGATAAAGGGTTTTTCTATATCCACATCATTTATTACTAATGGATATTTTTAATGTGTTAATGTGTGAGCAATACATGTTTGCTTTTTTGATAGGCAGACAGACCATCGACGCCAAGCTCACGACCGATCCCGCTTTGCTTAAACCCGCCCCATCCAGCTTGCGGCAATACGATTTGTTGCTCATTAATCCAAATATGACCTGCTTGAATTTGTAGCGCCATCTTGAGTGCAGCAGTCTCATCAGCGCTCACAATGGTTGCAGCCAAGGCAAATTTACTGTCGTTGGCTAAACGAATCGCATCCAAATCCTCTGTAAACGTTTTGCTGACTAAGACGGGACCGAACACCTCTTCTGTCCACAGCTGACTGGTCACGGGCACATTGTGATAGATGGTTGGCGTGACAAAATACCCCGCTCTATCCAACACTTTGCCACCTGTTAGGCACTCTAGATTTTCAGTTATGGCGATATCGAAGTATTTTTTTACCTGATTGAGCTGCTGCTCACTGACCAGTGGCCCCATTTGCGTGTCTGTATCAAAACCATCACCGATGGACAGGTTTTCTGTCTTTGTCTTCAACCTCTCAAATAACGCGTCAGCAATATCCTGATGAACAATCAATCTGGACGTCGCTGAACAGATTTGACCTGCATTGGTAAAGATACCACCGATGATTAAGTCGCAAGCATACTCAATGTCCGCATCCGCGCAGACGATGATGGCCGACTTACCGCCCAGCTCTAAGCTGATATCTTTGATACCTTTTGCTGCTTGGCTCATGACCTTTTCACCCACCGCATTACTGCCTGTGAAAGACACTTTGTCAATCAGCGGATGACTGGTCATGCCAGCGCCCACCGCTGCCGCTCCCGGTAAAATATTCACCACGCCTTTTGGCAGATCAATAGCAGACAATATATTGCCCAGCATCAGCTCTGGTAATAATGCCACCTCGGACGGTTTTAGTACCACCGTGCAGCCTGCCGCCAGTGCAGGTGCAAGCTTCCAAGCGGTGGTGACCATAGGAAAATTCCAAGGCACAATCAAGGCGCAAACCCCAACAGGTGCGTATGTTTTTAATAGACGCACACCTGCCTCATTGGCCTCGACCTCAGCCCAAGTCTCTTGTTTGGTAATGAGCTGAACATAATAGCGATAACAAGCAATGGCGTCGCTGACGTCTATCTTTGCCTCTTCAATCGGCTTACCGTTATTCAACACGGACAAACCAACCAATGTATCAAACTGCTGTGTCATCGTGTCTGCGATGGCATTTAGATAATGCGCACGCTCACCTGCGCTTGTCTGTGACCAACTGGCATAGGCGGTAGCAGCAGCATTGACGGCGGACTCTACATTCTCTGCGCTACACAAACGAGTGGTGGCAATCACTTCTCCTGAATTGGGATCATACAAAGCGTGGTCACCTACGCTATCAGAACCCGTATCAGATGCTTCAATAGCTACCCAATCACCCTCTATATACGCTGCATTTAGAACGACGTCGTTACGAACGGTTTGCTTTGCCATTTCTCTCGTTAGAGAGTTTGTGTCTGTTTTCTTCATATTATCGATTGCCTTATATCATTTCATATTCAACCAGCTGGATTGTGTAGACTGTTTATACTTATACTTGTGCTGCTCATGTTCAAAGAGTTGATTGACCTAATACAACAGATGCGCAACTGAGGTAATTACGACCAAACTGATAAGCGTGCGCAGCATAAAAATCCCAAACAGCTCCAATATATTGAGCTTGATATTTGATTTTAAAATAAGCGCGCCGACTTCTGACATATAGATAATCTGAGTGATAGAAGCAGCACCAACGATAAACCTTGTCATTTCACTCTCGATACTTTTGCCCACCAGTGCTGGCAGATACATATCGGCAAAACCCATGATCATCGCAGGCGCAGCTTTTGTGGCTTCTGGAATCTGCAACCATTCAAGCAAAGGCACAAGGGGCGTAGCTAACCAATTAAAGACAGGGGTGTATTCTGCTAACCCAAGACCAATCGTACCGATAGCGAAAACCACTGGAATCAGCCCAAAATAAATATCAAATAAATTTTTGGTGCTACTTTTGAATACTTGACCCAGCTTTGGCATAGACTGCGCACGAGTCACAGCACGATTGACCGCCCATTGATAAGTGGTGTAATGCGCTGGTGTCTCTTCATCCAGCATGCTTTTGCCAGAGTGGTAAGTATCAGGCTTCAATGATAGTGGCGGTATACGCGGCATAATAACGGCGGCGACAAACCCAGTGAGTGCAATGGTCAAGTAAAAATAGACGAAGTTATTATCCACACCGATGGTCTTTGCCACCACATAAGTAAACGCGATCGAGGTGACGGAAAACGTCGTTGCGATAATTGCCGCTTCGCGCTGACTATAATAACTTTTATCATACTGCTGCATCGTCACCAGCAAGCCAATGGACGCGGCACCAAACCAAGAGGACATAGCATCCACTGCCGAACGCCCGGGGAGATTAAAGAGCTTGACAAAAAGCTTACTCGATAGCGTACCTAAAAACTCCATCAAACCAAAGTCAGTCAAAAACGGCAATAACAAAATGGCAAAAAAGAACAAAGGAATCAAAATAGGAATCAAATCTTCAAAAATCACACCGCCAGTATTACGACTAATGATAAATTCAGGGCCGACTTGTAAAAAGATCGTCCAAACAAAGACCATTCCCAAAACGCGCGCAATCAGCCAAAACCAATTCACATCAAAAAGATTTTTGGATAAACTGCCTTGATGTAAGTTGGGCTTTAACACCTTTACTGCCAACGCCCCTATACAAGAAGTCGTCACAAGCGCCATGACCACATAAACGACATAACCACCCAGCAATGCTTGTAGAGTATCTGTTAATACCCCTAATAAAATCGTGACTTTGCCATCCCACTGAAACGGTATAATAAACAAAGCAATACCGAATGCAGAAAACAGTAAAAACTTCCATAATGATGCGCGCCATTGCTTTTCACTTAGCGAGTCTGAATCGACAGCATCTTTCTCTAAAATCGACTGTTGCGACTTATCCATATAGTTTGTCATTCAATTCCTCCTTGATAGGCGACCATCGCCAATTTATCCATTTTGCTGTCTGACTACTATCTAACGTCACTACTACCTAAACTACTACTTAAAGATTGCTCCCAAAATCTGTCATCTCATTACGTAAAACACGCAAAGTCCTTACCCATTTCCATCAGAAACGCATCGGATTCATCAATTTCATAAATGATTGGCTGCTTACCTTTTGTGTCTGTCTTTAGCGCATCCAGTAATTGCTGCTTCTCTGTGATTCTGCGATATCCTGACCCAAACCCTGCGGCTAATGGCTCAAAGTCTGGCGTCTTGATATTGACCCCAATCAGTGGCAATCCGCCCTCTTCCATATATCGGCGAATCTCGCCATAACCTTGGTTATTCCATAATAAGACGATCAATGGCAGCTCAAGTTCTGCCGCACAGATGAGCTCAGCAATGGTAAATTGAATACCGCCATCACCAATCAGACTGACAACCGGCACCTTTGATCCAATCATTGCCCCAATTGCAGCTGGTAATCCATAACCTAACGTGCCAAACCCTGTTGATGAATTGAACCATCTGCGAGTTGCCAATGCCTCAAAGCCAAGATTGCCACTATAAACAGGCTGAGTTGAGTCACCGACGAAGATGACATCTTCTATTTCATCGCGAATCAGCTGAAGCAGTGCATTTTGACCGGCGAAGTCTGGTTTTATATCCTTTATAAGGTCTTGTTTTGCATCGTTTACTCGTGACACTGCCTGATGATCGAATGCCTGTCCTTTTAGACGCGCACACAAACCACTGATGGCCAATTGTGCATCGCCCAATACGGCAATATCTGCTCTAAACGGACGCTGAAGCTGCGGGGCATCACAGTCGATACGTATCAGCTTGCCATTGATATGAAACCCACCATTAAAAAACACGTCGTAATCGGTTTCGCCAAGCTCAGTGCCGATTGCTAATACCCAATCAGCCTCAGTAATCACAGCACGACCTGCTGCTAATGACTGATTGCTGCCCAAACTTAATGGATGACGGGGTGGCAACAAACCTTTGGCATTGATGGTTAAAAATGTGGGCGCGTCTATCAGCTCGGCCAGTCTTTGCGCATCCTGATCGACATCGACACAACCACCGCCGTAGAGCAATACTGGGTTTTTCGCCGTTTTTAAGGATTCGATAATCAGGTCTAATTGCGCAGGATTTGGCAGTGGTCTCATGATCTGCGGTAAGGATAAGTGGTCTGCTGGCGTGTCTAAGCGAGGCGGTCTTTCGACATGGCTGGCATCAGCGGTGATGATATCGATAGGTAACTGGATATGGACTGGCCCTGGACGTGCGCCATTGAATAACGCAAAGGCTTCAGCGATGACTTTGGGTAATGATTCAGGACGCCAGATGGTTTTGCTTGTGAGCGCGACCTTGCTCACCATACCTTGCTGATCGTGCAGCTCATGCAAGTGCCCTTCACCACTGCCTGTGTCTTTTACTTTATTCACACTAGAGACGATGAGCATCGGTATAGAATCCGCCAGTGCTTGCGCCATTGCCGTCATGATATTGGTCATGCCAGGACCTGTGATGATAAAGCAGACGCCGATTTTGCCAGAGGCGCGGTAATAACCATCTGCCATAAACCCAGCCCCTTGCTCATGACGCGGTGTTATGTGGCGAATGTTGGTATTGGGTAGACCGCGATACAGCTCGACTGTGTGTACACCCGGTATGCCAAATACAATCTCGACTTCATAGTATTCTAACCACTGGACGAGCAGCTCACCGCAGGTCAAAGACGAGCGCGGAGATGATGGCGAAGGCGATTTTGTAGAGTGCGTCATGAGTCAGTCATCCTAAAATTTTAATAGTGTTTAATAATTTGTTTAGCGATATAGCCGAACGACAATTTAACTACTTATAAGCGGCCATTTACTGCCTCTATCACAAGTTATGATTAATAAACGGCTTTAACCTTATCGTCATAGCGCACACCCGGTAAGATACATAGCATCTCAAACAGTAAGTTTGCTGCCAGCACCGAAGTGTTTCCAAAAGGATCATAAGGCGGTGATACTTCCACCAAATCGCCGCCCACCACATCAAGACCACGCATACCGCGAATGATTTCGATACCTTGAGTGGATGTCAAACCACCAATTTCAGCCGTTCCGGTGCCTGGGGCAAACGCGGGATCAATACCATCGATGTCGAAGCTTAAATAAACAGGACCGTCACCCAGCTTTTCGCGTACTTCTGCCATCAAAGGCGCAAGCGACTTGTACCAGCACTCTTCAGCCGGTACAACTCGGAATCCTTGCTGGGTTGACCAGTCAAACTCTTCGGCACTATAGCCTGTACCGCGTAAACCAATCTGTACCACACGGTTGCCGTCAATGAGGTTCTCTTCAACAGCGCGGCGAAACGGTGTGCCGTGGGCAATTTTTTCACCAAACATATCATCGTTGATATCGGCATGGGCATCGATATGTACCATGCCAACTGGACCATGTTTTTTAGCAAGCGCCCGCAAGATAGGCAGTGCAATGGTATGATCGCCGCCTAGTGTCAATGGAACAGCGCCATGCTTGACGATTTTTTCAGAATAGAATTTTTCGATGATATCGACGCTTTTTAGGAGGTTAAACGTATTGATAGGCACATCGCCAATATCAGCGACTTGTAAGGATTCAAAGGGCGCAGCACGCGTGGCTACGTTATAAGGACGAATCATGCGTGATTCATCGCGAATCTGTCTTGGGCCTAAGCGGGCACCACTGCGATTTGATGCGCCAATATCTAAAGGGACACCCACAAAAGCAACATCTAGCCCTTCCGCATCCGCTTGTGTTGGCAGGCGCATCATAGAGGCAAAACCGCCAAATCTTGGCATATCATTGCCACTCAATGGTTGATTAAATTTCATAAAGCACATCCTTGTTCAGGTTTTCGAAATAGGCAATCTTTCGAGATAGACAATTTGTTGTATGTCTCGACAATACCTAAATAATAGACGGTAGACCATGGTAAAATTCAGAAGTAAACTTCTGGTTTTTCGTAGTAAATTGGATTTAGCCGTTATTATTAGAAGTTTATGCAACCAAAACATGATGTGATAAGGCGCTATTATCAATGCTAGATGAACTGATAAAAATAGACATCAAAACCCTGCGTAGCTTTATGGCCATTGTAGAATGTCAAGGAGTGACAGCCGCTCAAACGCGTTTGAACGTGACGCCTTCAGTGATTAGTGGTCATTTAACGCACTTAGAAGATCGTTTGGGCATGACACTCTGTCATCGTGGTCGAGGAGGATTCAAGCTGACAGAAGATGGCGCGGCAGTCTACGAGGCTTGCTTGAGCTTCACGGAAGCGGTTGCCAGCTTTCAGCATCAGCTACACTATATTCGGCAATTAGATTCTGTCCGTGGCGGTCATATTCGACTGTGTTTAACAGATCAAATGCCTACGTTTTTTTATGATGCACTCAGGCAATGCCTTGCTGGTAGCTATCGCACCAATCCATTGATACATTTTTCTATCGATGTGCAAAGCCCTGAAAACATGCTGGATAAGCTGTTGGGCAATGAGAGTGATATTGGGGTAGGATATTTTGGCAGTTTTCCGCCTTTACTGACTTTTCAGCCAGCTTTTATCGAAAAACAAGTGGTTTGCTGTGGTCACACGCATCGCTTGTTTTATGAGGCAGATACGCTGACATTTCATGAGTTGGAACAAGACTATCCATGGATCAAAAGAGGCTATGCGACTGATCATAGTATCAATCACATTCGCCCTAAGACGTTGAGTGCCACCACTTACCACATGGAGGCGACCGCGCAGCTGATTCTTGCAGGTCACCATGTCGGTTACTTACCCCACGATTTGGCGACGCGTTATGAAGAAATGGGCTTGATGAAAATCTTACTGCCCAATGAAGCGAGTTACGATGTCAAGCATCACTGGGCTTATCGAGAAAATCTGCATAAACAAGTCGCAGATTTTTTGAGTAAAATGATACATCTGCTATAAGCAGTTGCTATATCGTTGCTGGTACTTCCGTATGTTTGAGACCAATGGTTCTTAGCTTGCCTTTGTCATCCACTTCCTTGATGACCAATGCCCACTCTTCACTAATTGCTACGGTATCACCTGAGACTGGCGCGGTACCCAAACTCCCTTTGACATACTCAGCGACGGTTTGATCCCACATACTTTTTTGAAACGTTTCATCCTCTTGCTCGACATGATCCGCTTGAGATTTTAAGCTTTCTACAAGCGTTTCAGATTCCATGATGTCAGTGAAAAATGGCAAATCGCCGAGTTTGACACTGGGTGATAATAGCCAATCGCCATAAAAGTCATCAATGACCTTGCGATCGAGCGTTGTGTCATTAAAAATATTGGCAATTTTGCTGGCATGATTGCCGCGCATGGCGTACCACACGCTATCACCAAATTTTAACTTCGTACTTTCATCTACAACGACGATTTCTTGTTTACGCAACAATGCAAACACGCTGATTTCATCAGGACTAATGCGGCGAGAGACATCCATCGGATGACGACCAATAGCGAATGCCCCTGATTGAACCTCAAATTCATACAGAGTAATACTCGCTTTATCTGATACCCACACCTCAAGCTCTTCTTTTGGATCTTTATTGGTCGGAATACGGACTCTAAAGAGATTTGCCATAAAAGGAATGGTCATGCCTTGCAAAATCAAGGACAGAACCACCACCCCAAAAGCAATGTCAAATAGCATAAAGGCATTATCTATTCCTGCCATAACAGGCAAAAGCGCAAGGGTAATAGGCACCGCACCGCGCAAACCCACCCAAGAGATAAAACCAATTTCTCTATCTTTAAATTTAAAAGGTTTGACACTGGTATAGACAGCAATCGGACGCGCGATCAGAATCATAAAGGCGGTAATCGCTACTGAATAGTGCCAGACATTAATGACGTTGGATGGAGTAGCCAATAGACCTAACACCACAAAGAGTACTGCTTGCGACAACCACGCAAAGCTGTCCATCACTCGCATGACATGCTCTGTTGAACGCACTTTGTGATTGCCAATCAATACACCAGTCAAATAAACAGCCAAAAAGCCACTACCACCAAGCAGATTGGTTGCGGCAAAGACTGCCAAGCCTGCTGACAGTATCAAGATGGCATACATCCCTTCTGCCAAATGCAACTTGGGCAATAAGCGCGCCAGTAAAAAGCCGAACAGCAAGCCCATCCCTAAACCGAACCCTAACTGCTGTAACAACAGCAACAAAAAGCCAATGGCTGTCTGACCTGCGGGATCGACATTTAGGGCAATCAAACCTGTGACTAAAAGAATCGCCAAAGGATCGTTAGCACCAGACTCTAATTCAAGCGTGGCTTGAACACGATCATTGAGCTTAACACCGCCATTACGTAATAAAGAAAAAACAGCTGCCGCATCGGTTGAGCCCACGATGGCTGCCATCAAAAGACCAAAGCGCCAATCAACATCGAGCAACCAAGTGACAAATATCCCCAATACTACTACCGTCACCAGTACGCCCCAAGTCGCTAGGGTAATCGCAGGCTTGAGGCCAACTCGAAACGATTTAAAAGAAGTACGCAAACCACCATCTAGCAAAATACACGCTAAGGCAGCTTGTCCAACAAAATTGGCAAGTCCATACTGGGAAAACTCTATACCCAAAATGCCTTGCTCACCAGCCAACATCCCCACTATTAAAAATAACAGTAGCAGGGGTACGCCTAATCTTGCTGATAAAGTGCTTGCCATGATACTGGCAAAAATCAACAATGCCCCTACGAGATATAGGATATTTAAGGTATCCATTTTTTTAAGCCCTATTTTTATAAATTATAATGCGTTGAATTATTACAATCAGATCCGCTTTATTTTGCGACCGATCATTTTCGCGTCTTAATACCAAGGTGACAGTAGGGTTTGTATCCCACTATCAAAAATTTTATTATTATTTTAGAGTGTCCTTAAGAATAACACTTGCAACCAGATTTTGAGAAATTATCTATCTCAGATTTATATACTTTTTTCTACTCTGTTTGGTGCGCTGTGATTTAGCAATGACTCTGCGTTGATCAAAATACAAATTAATGGCACTGTTTAATTTAATGGCACTGTATTGATTGTTGTTAAGTTAAGACTGAATATATTGCCACGTTAGTACCAAAATAGCGGCAGCGATGATCCAAGCGACGACCCCTAGCATTAATGCTTTGTATAAGCTGATGTAGTTAATACCTACGAAGACCACAAGCGTATAAACAAGATGCGGTATGACCCCCAATATACTAAAAATCAACGCAACCTTTAAATCAGCTTGGCTACGCTCAGTACCAACGATAAAGTGACTGATTAAAGCAAAGGTGGGGAAAAGTGGCGCAAGTGCTGCCAAATAAAAAAAGCGGGTTTGTGCAAATAATTGAATCACCAATACCATCACAGCACCAATAAGCATTTTTAGCCAAATCATGGTGGGTCATCTCCTGTTAAGTGCCAAGGGCTGAAATAGCCGAATTGCCATGATACTAGAGTATGCAAACTGACATAAGGGGCATATCGACTTAGTTGACCCGCATTGTAAAAATAATCAAAAAACCCCCATTCAGTCTTATAACCAAATGGGGGTTTTTATTTTATAATTAAAGCGATTACCAGCTTTTAATCGGCTTTTGGTTTTAGCGCCGCGCTAATATCAGCCAGCAATGGCGGGATATCGTGCTTATCTGCTATCACTTCTATCATAACCAACTTATTCGTGGTCTCGGCAGCCTTGATGAGAGCAGATTTTAACTCACCAGCAGTTTCTACCTTCAGCACCAAACTGTTGTCTTCTGTGGCACCAAAGGCTTGTGGCATCAGCTGCCAGTTACATTTGGGAATATCATTGTAGTGCTGGTTTTCACCATGGATCGCTCGTTCGACGGTATAGCCATCATTATTCACCAGCACAATGACTGGATTGATACATTCTTGAATCATCACGGCGATTTCTTGCACTGTCAATAAGGCGGAACCATCACCGATCAGTAGGACACTGCGTTTATCTGGTGAAGCAATCGCACCGCCTAAGCTGGCAGGCAACGTGTAACCAATTGAGCCCCACATTGGTTGTCCATAAGAGGTCACCCCTTCTGGTAAACGCACATCACTGATCCCAAAATACGCGGTTCCTTGATCAGAAAACACCAAATTATTATGGTCTAAATGATCCGCAATAATATGCCAGAGGTCATCTTGGCGAATGGCTTCGTCGTCTTTGCCATTTTGCTCATGTGGTTTTACCTCTTTACAAAACTGCTTTGGCACAATCTCAATACCTGAAGTCATGACTTCATGTAGTGCTTGCAAGGCGTCTTTTAAAGCAATTGGAGCAAAATTCTGACCACTGACAGACGCACGCTCATAATGCAGATCAACCACCACATTTTCATCAATGTCTTGGCTAAATCCTGCTGTGGTCGTATCGGTATATTGCACACCAATTTTTATCAAACATTCACAGTTTTCTACGGCGTCTTTGACGATAGGCCGTGATGCCACACCAGCATAGGTTCCTGCCCAGCGATTGCTGTTTTCATCAAGTAGCGTTTTGCCCCACGACAGCGTTGTATAAGGAATATTGGTATCCGCAATCAGTGCTTTTAGCTGATTTTGCAATCCTAAACGGTGCACCATCAGATCTGCCATCAGCGTCGTGGTTTTATTTGGTAAAAATTCTATCAGTGCTTTTTTGAAATCTGCCAACGCGGCTTGACTGGTGATGTCTTCTTGGCTGTCATCAAGCTTGGTCGTTGGTGGATAAATGGGTTGACGCGCTACATCGGGCGATAATAATAAATAACCTGGGCGATGCTTTTTGAGCACCAAACGAATCACACGGTCGATCTCTGATGCGGCATTTTCTGGCGTAATCTGTGCCCGCGCGACTGTCACAGGCTCCACCATCTTGATAAAATGGTTAAATATGCCATCACCAAGGGTATGATGGATGCGGCTTTTTGAGTCTTGCAATGCAGTATTTGGTGCACCTACTACGTGCAATACAGGCGCATATTCAGCAAAAGAACCTGCAGTGGCGTTGATAGCGGACAACTCCCCCACCCCAAACGTTGTCACCATCGCGGCAAACCCACGCTCGCGTGCGTAGCCATCGGCAGCATAGCCTGCATTGAGCTCATTGGTGTTACCCACCCAGCGCAGCTTATCGGAGGCGACAATATTATCCAAAAAAGTTAAGTTAAAATCACCAGGGACACCGAATATTTCAGTCGCACCCGCTTCCGCGATACGATCAAACAGATAATCAGCGATGGTATATTGTTGGCTCATTCCTTTATCCTTATGACTCATTATTATAGGGGTTAATACTGTTTATATAATTAAAGTATTATAAAAGGTATTCCAGCTTATTTATTCCTATTAAAGCTTTTGGAATACATAATATAATAAACTGTTATAACATATATCAAGGGCCAGATGACATGCCTGTTTTACTAAGTTTATTTTTTTTCGTCATAAGTGTTGACACATAAAAAAAACTGCGTATAATACCTCGTCATCATCTAGACGATAGATTGTTTATCAGATGATTTAGCGGGAATAGCTCAGTGGTAGAGCATAACCTTGCCAAGGTTGGGGTCGAGAGTTCGAATCTCTTTTCCCGCTCCAAATATTTAAAAAGCCTCACTTAACAGTGAGGCTTTTTTTTGTCCGATTTTTAAGGGCTACAGAGTTTTCCAGTATTAGCTATTCACTCTAATTGCTAAGTTTATCTAATATATTAAAAGCTCAAAAATCAGCACCGTGACCAAAACGTGACCATTTCGTGCCCACGCTATAAACACTGATTTCGTAATTGACCCCAACTTATTATTCTTATATTTATAAAAAGTGATGCTAAGAAATATTTTTTTAACATCGCTTTTCCTTTTTTACTGCTTTTGTATATTGAGCTCATAGCGTGACCAAAACGTGACCAAATCATGAAAAATTAAGTTTTAAAAATAACCCCAACCTTAATTTTAGGCCTTGAAACGTCATATATAAGGCTCTACCACTTATTCCTCTGCGCATCTTTTTCAATTTTGTAGATCCTCAAGACTCTTCATCATCTTTATTATTTGGCTTATAAATAAATAAGTCACCCACCTGCACATCTAAAAACTCACATAACTGGTCGATGGTATTGAAGTCAATTCTTGATGACTCTTCATTGTATAGCTTATGAAGTGTTGATTTACTCATACCTGTTGCTCTTACAACATCTGCTACACGCAATTTGACCCCTGTCGTCAATCTCGTAGACCTAAACTTGGGAGATTTTATTTACGCAGCTTGACGATAATAATAAAACCACACTTGTCTTGGTGATTTATAGGCTAAACCCTTTTGAATCCTCGTCTGTTTGTAGTGAAGCTCAATTTATCAGATGATATCGTTAATGGCTGTAAACCTCGTTTTATAGTCTCAGTAATATGCTAATTCATTCCTCAATACGCCCCAAAAGCTCTCTATGTGTGCGTTGTGGAAACAATTGTGAGCTGTGGTGGAAAAACTGTACAACTAAACTTAGGATGTATCAATCAGACAAATCATCAATAATCAGCAAAAAATGCAAAACATAACTCATCAAAGCAGAAGATAATTTTGCCTTACCCTTTTTCTGTAGCGGACTAATAAGTGTTAATGAATAGCCGTTGTAAGTGTCTAAATAAATTAGGTCACCTTCGAATTCAGGCATGTCCTTTTCAAACTCTTCTATTTTTTTGAGCTTAGCTGATTTATCAACAATGGAGCGATATACATTTTTATTCTTCTCATTGAGATAAGGCTCTGACTTAAGGCAGCTGATATTAACGCGCCAATGCTTACTTGGTAGTATCTGACACATAGTACTTAAGTACTTATAGAAATTCTTTTTTTGCTTAAAAGTAAAACGAATCTCACTTTTAGAGCTATTAACCTTTTCATTAAAGACTTGAAGCATCTCTTTCACCTTACGCCGGCTGTAGTGGCATAATAAACTTGGACAGCGCATAAGAGGTTTATACTAACCTAAAGAGGAAAACAGTATGACCAACAAACGCAATCAATATACTCGAGAATTCAAATTAGAAGCCATCAGCTTAGTCGTTGAACACAAACGTAAAATACCCGATGTGGCAAACTCACTGGGCGTTGGTAAATCCACTCTGCAGAAATGGCTGACTCAGTACCGTCAAGAAATAAATGGCTAAGCACCTAAAGTCGGCAACGCCTTAACAGATGAGCAGCGAGAGCTCCAAGAACTGCGTAAACAGGTTAAACGGCTGACTATGGAGCGAGACATACTAAAAAAGGCTTCTGCTCTGCTGGCCTTGGACAGCCTGAACGGCTATCGTTAATCAGTCAGCTTGCAGAGCAAGACAAGCAGGTCAATAAAAGCCTTCTGTGCAAGCTGTTTGGCGTGATGAAGAGTAGTTACTACTATGGACTAAAGCCCAAGCCAATTAGCCTTGAAGCCGTCAAAACTAGAGCCTTAATACGTCAAATATTCAACGATTCAAAGCACTCAGCAGGTGCTCGTAGCATTGCCGCCATCATGATGAATGAACATGGCATCAAGCTGACTCGTTATATAGCAGGTAAACTCATGGCGCAGATGGGACTTCAAAGTCGTCAAATAAAAATGCATAAATATAAGCACGCTGATAACACGCATAAAATCCATGGAAACCTATTGAACCATAACTTTAGCCCAACAGCACCCAATCAAGTTTGGACAGGTGATGTGACCTATATTCGCATCAAAGGCGGCTGGTGCTACCTAGCCGTTACTTTAGACTTGTATGCCCGTCGTATTGTTGGCTTTTCTGTATCAGATTCCCCTGATAGCGCACTGACCGCTAAGGCGTTGCAGATGGCGTATCAGACTCGCTTAAAGCCAAGTGGCGTGTTGTTTCACTCTGATCAAGGTACCCACACCAGTAAGACATTCGCTGAATCCGTGGCCAGTTGTAATGGCATAACGCAAAGTATGAGCCGTCGCGGAAACTGTTGGGATAATGCCCCAACAGAACGATTCTTTAGAAGCCTTAAAACAGAATGGATACCAAAAGGTGGTTATGAGAATATCGATGAAGCATCAACCGCCATTACTGACTATATTGGGGGCTATTATCAAACCGTGAGACCGCATACTTTCAATAATTATCTAACACCAGCTGAAAAAGAGAAACGCTACTTTAATAAAAATCTCTTATCAGGTGTCCTAGATTAGTTGACCACTACAATCCTAGAGTGGTTCAATCATCCATGCCGTACATGACGCTTTTGGTAGCTAATAGCATATTTATCCAACTCATCTTTGTGACGAGAGTATTTATACCAACGCTCTATATTTTCTAATCGTCCTTTATGGTCTATATTCTTACTTGGATTGATAAAGCTATCACCAAAAGTAGGCGTGTACACAAACCTATTAGGATTACCCATAATGATTTTAAAACTCTCTTTCAGGCACATTGCCATATCTCGTTGCCACAAAAACATATGATCATGGATAAGATTGAGTTCAATGTTATTAAAAACATGGCTTTCTATTTCATTAGGTTGTAATGCGCTATCTAGGAGCGCCACACTGCTCGTCATCACTAAGTCAGCTTTCCCTCCTGTGTTAACTAAAGGCTGAATAAAGTAATAATCATCAAACTTAAGTAAGACTGTTGGTACCGAAGCTACATTTTCTGCAATCATTGAACTAGAGTAATTTAAGGTGGACTCCTTACTCACCAATTTAATGTTAGCAGTGGCAAATATAGGTTGGTACTTAGCTTGTTGATTACTAGGAATCAATAACCAATAATCGATAATATGCTGCTGGTAGTTTGTCCAAAATATATAGCGGTTGATAGAGATACTACGATTACTTTCAATATCTTCATCGTTGACTTGCGCGATGTACCTCACCGCTTTTTCTAATTGGTAATAGTTTCCTGCCCCCAGCCAGCAACGCAGAATCTGTTGATATTCTTTACCTAATAATTGCTTGAATGCAGGATTTTTATTCCACTCTTTTAGCCATATATGAATATCCGTAAATTTGTGCGTTTGCTTTTCGAGTGTCGATAAATCTGTTTTAAAGTAACGATTACTAAAAATCGATTCAGCACGACTGACGGCAGAATGTATATCGGACCGACGCTTGAGATAAGGGTTAATGGCGCGGCTATAGGAAGATAGTTGTTTTTCTGTCAGTTTTAGATATAGAGCAAGCCACTCTTCATTTGCTTTACTTTCAAAATCCGTACTCACTGGCAGTTTATGCTTGGATAACAGTTGATGAACTGTAATATGGTTTTCTAATGCTACTGTAGCAAAATGGCTAGGTTGCTGAGACAATAAGGCTTTCACTGAAAGCTTAAGCATATTGTCTTGCCACTTATAACTATCATCTGCTAATAACATTCCTATTAGTGCTTTTAAGGCATATATATTAGCAAATTTCTCATACAACTCAGGGTTTCGCTGATATTGCAGTACCAATACTAAGCTGGCATATAGTGCCTGTTGATCCTCCATCTCTAGAGCAGATAGCCACCAATTATTAGTGACAGTTTTAGCAATGGCTTTATTTTTCCATTCTTCATTTTCGATGATCACTAATGCCAGTACATCAATAACACTAAAGGCACTGGTCTGGTTTATTTTTAAAGTATCAAATTTTTGCTCGGCACGTTTTTTAAGATCAGCATCGATATCCACTTCTTGCAAAACACTCAGATCCAATGTTTGCCAGGGCATGTTATCAAACAAGCTCTGATGAATTAATGATTTCATGGTGTCAGCATTAATGTGAGAAAAGTCGGCAATAAAATTAACAGACATACTTTTTTTCATAGCGAACAGTTACTCATATTTGTGGTGCTGAGGTCATTTGATTCAGTTTCTCAACTGTATCTTCTGGAGCTTTTAAAGAAGTCTCTTGGTCATCGCCTTCTTTGAACTCAAACCGTATGACCACGTTTCTATCATCTGGATTGGCGACTTCATCTGGGGTGCTGGCATCATTTTCGCCACGTCCAACGGCCGTCAGCTTCTGTAAAAATTGTTGTTTATAAGCAAATTCTGGCATGCTGTCGACGTGTGCCAAGATAGCGTTTGCACGCTGACTACTTAAGGTCATATTTGAGGTATAGCTACCAACTCTATCGGTGTGACCTTCAATGACAATACGATCAATCCTACTTTGTTGCTCCAGAGTCAATCCAAATATAGCTTTGGCATAGACTGGCATAATAATATCGAGGCTTTGTTTACCCTCGTCCTTAAGCGTAGCCTCTCCATAACCAAAATTGGTTTTTTCTGAAACAATAAGCCTTCCTGTTTTTTTATCAATATTGGCAGGGATACCCTTCTCTTCTAGTGCTTTTTTTAAATTGTCCGACACTGCCAAAATAATGGCATCTTTTTTATCTTGCTGCATAGACAAGATAGCAATACTCAATGCCAAAAATATTGCCATCAATCCTGTCATCATATCAGCCAAAGCAATCCAAGTGGTGGCATCCTCTTCATAACTCTCTAAAGGTTCATCGTCATACATTAGCATGTGTGTGCTCCTTTATTCGTCATCTTGATTTATGCTATTACTGGCAGTCAACAATACCGCGGAGGCAGTAATCATCTCTTTCATCATTTTTTCTAAAACTGCATTACTAGTGTTAAATTTATTAATATAAGCATCATTTAGCGTCTCAAAGGCTTTGGTAAATTCTTTTGGCATCGTCTGCCCTAATTCTTTAAGTGCGTCATTAATGTCATCAGTGTGATCTTGCATAGCTCGTAGGTCTTTGACTAACGTACTTTGACCTTTATTCAAAGTGGTTGCGATGGTTGCCATTTGATTCAGGAGTGGCCCATACACTTCGCGTGATCTATCTATAGTTTTTAATGATTCTTCATTAAGTTTTCGTTGTGCCTCATCCATACCTTCAAACTGCTTACCGAGTTGATCTGTCGTTTCCTGTAATCTCTTATTCTGGACGCCAAGGGTTTGCTCAAGGGCTTCATTCTGTTGTGTGAAGAAGGTATCTAGGCTAAATTGATACTCTGTTCTGAAGGCTTCTAATTCGTCTTTTAGTTTTTTTGAGGAGTCATCTAATGTCTTATCAATATCACCTAAAGTATCTCTTAATGCACTGGCACTAGAATCAATCAAGACAGCTGCTCGTGACCCTGTATCTGAAAGCTCATCGTTCATACGAGTTAAATGACCATTCATATTGCTATCGAATTTGACTAATACACCACCTAAATTTTCAACAACGTCTTCAGATATTTGAGTAATAACACCACTCATCGCCGTATTCATGGCGGTTGTTGCCAAGGTAATCGAACTTACCATTCCATTTTTAGCAGTCTCCATACCTTCTTCGATAGCAGGCTGAATACTTGCAAGGTTCTCTTTTAAACCCATATTAAAGTCTGTTAGCGTTTTGTCCTGAGTAACCTGCAACTCACCCATTTTAGCGACTGTCGATGATATTTCTTCGACACTGCTTTGTATTGCACCTTTCATAGCAGTGGTTGCTAATGTAATTGAGCTTGTCATGCCGTCTTCAGCAGCTTTCATACCCTTTTCAATGGCAGGCTGAATACCAGCAAGATTGTCTTGTAGATCAGTATTGAATTCTTTTAATGTTTTATCTTGATTTTGCTGTAACGTTTCCATCTGATCTACTGTAGACGCCATTGCGCTGACTAGTAAATTTGTATTTGTGACAAAATTACCCATCTGCTGAGTCACATCCCCCAGTTTTACAATCAACTGAGTGTTAGTGACTTGACTCTTATCAACTGCCTCAATAACTTTAGTGGTCGTCTCATTGGTAGCGGCAATTTCATTTTTGATAGGTATTAATATATCTTCTTTTAAATCAGCCAATAACTTATGAATGACATCACTATTATTTTTTTCTAATGCCTGAGTCATTTTAGCTAAGGGTTCTGTGAGTACTTCTCCAATTTTTTCGGAAATAACATCGCCCAGCTTGTCCATATCGTAGCCAGTTTCGATATTGGTAAGAGCGATGGACATTCTATCTAGAGAACTACTAAGAGTCCTAAATAGTTGCTGCTGCTCTTCAGCTTGGTCTTTTTTCACATCATCTTGGCGCTTAGTCAGATCACTTATTTCTTGTAAATAATCATTCTGCAGGTTGGTTTTAGCTGAGATATTAGCTAAATTATTCAGGTGGTAATTTTGATTTTTTAGTTCCTGTAAGGTGGACTGGTTAAGTGCATCCAATTTAGTTTGGCGACTTTGTGCTTCAACTTTATAATTGTCTTTTTGACTTAAAACTTGATTATTTCTGCGAGCCAATATACAGAAATTAACGATCATAAAAAATATTGCAGAGCCTATACCTAATATAGAAAAACTAAAAACCGAACCTAAACTTTTAATAAATTCAGACAAATTTTCATTGTTAATATTCCCCGAATTATTTAGCTGTAACCCTACTAGAGAGGTAGTGAGAGCAAAAAATGTGCCTAATAGACCTAAACTGGTTAGAACACTGGGGGCAAACTTTAGAGTACTGCTAGCTCCCATATTTGAAGTTTTTAGAGCTAGAACGCCCTGTATGAAGAAAAAAATAACAGAGATCAATATGGCCAAGAAGATATACGGATTATGCTCTAATGCCATTGCTGTATACGTGAAATGATTAAAAACTAGTCCAAGCGTGCTCTGTAGTGTATTACTTAAGTCCATATAATTCTCAAATTAAACAAATAATTAAATATTAAAAAAAACCAGCTCTTTTGTAGTTAGGTTTTCTACTAAAGCACTATAGGGAATATGACATTTTCTATCTGGATACTGACGAGCATAAAGTGAATAAAAAATACCATCTCCATTCACGCCTTTTTCATCAGGGTCGAGCACTAATATCAAATCATGCTCTGAATATTCATTCAGTTGATTCTGACTATAAGTCAGTCTTAATGCGGTGAGTTGGCAGCTTTGCTTTTGGTTCAATAGTAAAGTACGTTGGCTTCTATAATAATTATTTTCATTCTCACTGAGTTCGGGAGGTGGTTTCGTACGTAGAAAATCATCACATTGATGCCATAGCTTATTATAATCAGCTGCATGAATTAGCCAAGTCGATACATCTTGAATCTGTAATGGTTCTAGCATTTCTACATTCCATATTGATGAATATTGAACACTAAAAGTTTAGTGATCAATATCAATTAAAGCTATATTGTCTGAATTTCTCAACCGCTTCTGCTTTGAATTCCGTACTATAGCTTTGCTTGTTCCTAGTCTTGTCAAACGCCTGATCGAGTCGTTAGTTTACTAAGTTTATTTATACGGTTTATTCAGCATAGCTCAGAAATGCTTTTATTGAGGTAAGACAGCGTCTCTAACATAACTTACCGTAAAAAATAACCATCTATTGGTGCTATCTCAGACGGAATATCTGTTTCTTCTAACGCTTCTAATAGATTAATTTCTATAATTCGTGATATAGCGGTAAGTGGTAAATTGTTAGGAGCTATGCCAAAAGGGTCTGTTATTTCTTCACTCAAAGCATCAAGACCAAAAAATGTATAGGCAATGACACCACACACTAGGGGAGTCGCCCAACCTAAAGAATTTGCCAAGCCAAAAGGCAACAGGAAACAAAATAGATAAGTAGTTCGATGCACCAATAAAGTATAAGCAAAAGGCAACGGCGTCGTATAAATACGCTCACAAGCTGCTAAAACAACTGTCAACGAAGATAAGGTATTGTCCATGTTCTGTATCATAAGATCTGATGACAAATTTTGACGTCGACTATAGCCCAACTTTTTACCCATCAGTCGTAGCAGATACTCAGGTAGGTTTCGCGCTTGGTGTATATCGTTATGATGATCAGGCTCAACAAAACTCTCAACATCTTCCCATGGTGACGTACTACGCAGTCTATGTCGTAGCGCGTGAACAAAAGCAATATTAAGGCGGATAATAGATCGCTGTGTATGACGCCCAACTTCCGTCTCATCATCGATAAATGAAATTATTTGACGTGTTAAACTGCGAGAGTCAAAAACCAACTGTCCCCATAATCCTCGAGCTTCCCACCATCGCTGATAAGTCGCATTATTGCGAAAGCCTAAAAATAGAGATAAAGCGATGCCAAGCACAGTAAAAGGCACAGCACCATAAGTAGAAAAAGAGCTTGGAATCGAGTGTTGAACCGCTGATATGATTGCACTGAGTAAGGTAATGAATAAAACTTGAGGATAAATTTGTGGGATCACAGAACCACGTAAGGTGAAAAGTATCTTGAATGCATTTGGTTTTTGTCGAACGATCATAACAGTTTTTTACCGATAAATTTTAGACAGTGGCTAGCAAATGTGCCATATGCTTGGCAATTGAATGATTTCAATGACTCAGACACCCTTTAGATAAGTGTCTTTTATAGAGAGAATAATGGTTGATAATTTTAGCACTAAAACCAATATTTTTATAATCCAGAGTGTACTAGTCGGACGAAATAGCAATAAAATAAGCACCGACCAAATTTTACTTAAAACAAGGTAGATACTTAGGGCGTGTCCTCATTTCAAAAATGAGGTAAATTGCCGTCAAACAAGGAAAATAGCGCAAATAATATCAAAATATTAACCATGTATTTGATACGGTTTGACAAAACTCAACCAATTTTAGTCCATTTAGTCGAGCATCAATTGAATTGAGAACATGACTTAGTTATATTTAAAATTAATCAACTGAACGATTGAATGTAATTAAACTTATCTATAATAGTCATCATATTACCGGTGATAGCATCATATACTCTGCTAAAATTTTTATCAGAAAAATAAAAAAACTATTGGGTTAAGGTATATCACCACTATAAGTGTCTGATGACATACCTTAAATATATCGCTAAAAATTAGGCTATTTGCAAACTCATTTTAGGGCCAAAGGGTTCGTAGTGGACGCTGTCAGAGCTATGCTCAAGCGCTGTTAAGCCACTAATCATACTTTCCATAAATGGCATAGAGCCGCACACATAGATATCAGCAGGTTTAGGCAAATTAGCCAGTAAGTTATTGTCTAATAGCTGTCCACTATCAAAGTAAAAAATATTTTTTTCTACCGTTGTCGCTGCTTCTAACAGTTGATTCACTCGAACCTCAAAAGCATGATGATCTTTATTCTGACAAACGTAAGCCCAAATGATAGGACGCTGTGGGTTTGCCATTACTTGTGTCTCTAACATCGCTAAAATAGGTGTAATCCCCACGCCTGCACTGATAAGTACTAGTGGAATATCGTTCTGATGAATTAGCGCTTTATCAAGTGCGAAATCGCCCGCTGGTGCTGATAGTAATAGCGTCTCGCCAACTTGTAACTCGTCGTGTAGATAGTTGGAGACTAAGCCATAATGACCATCACGATTATCTCTTTTGACGGCGAACTGAATGCCATTATCAGTAGTGGTGCCATTCAAAGAATAATGACGCAGTGCTAGATGATTGCTATCTTGGGGATCAGTTTTTACGGTAATATATTGACCAGCCGTTAAAGTAAGCTTGCTTAAATCAATATCCTGCCCATCATTTCGGCTATCTTTCGTTGGTACAACAGTAAATGCGACAATATCAGCGGCAACAGCTACCTTTTCAACCACTTCAAAGCTTGCAAAGCCTTTCCACATCTCCTCTTCATATAAGCCTTTTTCAAGTTCAATAAAGACGTCAGCGATTTCATCATAAGCTTCTGTCCAAGCCGCTATGATGTCATCATTTGCTGCTTCTCCTAATACTTGTTTGATAGCGCCTATTAGATGTTGACCTACAATGGGATAATGCTCTGGTAGGATTTGCAAAGCACGATGCTTATGACTTATTTCGGTAACTTGTGGTAATAACACTTCTAAATGCTCAAGATGTTTCGCAGCTGCCAGAACCGTCATTGCCAATGCTGTTTGTTGACGACCTAGCTTTTGATTGGTTTCATTAAAAATATCTAATAACTCTGGATGCTCATTAAACATATTTTGATAAAAAGCCGTGGTAATCTTTGTACCATACTCCTCCAATACAGGAACAGTTGCTTTAACAATTTTTAGCGTTTGTGCAGTAGCCATAATATTTCTCTCTTTTAGGGTCTGAGAAGTTAATTGATACCTGTATTCAATCTATTTAATGACGGTTTATAGGCCAGCTACATAACCATCTTTAAACATTCATTTAAAATACATCTTATAATAGCATTTTTAACTTCCCTTTTACTAGGCTATTCTTTCATTCCAAAAATAGTGATAAACATGAGACAAGTTGCCATTAAACAAGGGAATTAGCTCAAATAATATTGATATATCAACCAGCTATTTGACACGGTTTGGCAAAATCTAGCCATTTTTAGCGCATTTAAAAGATAATTAATTGAATTGATGACACGTCCTATTATTGAGACTTTTTAGAGTAATCTCTAATGCCATAGCAAGTGTTGTAACGCAGAATGAGATAATCAAACACGTCTTAGTTATATAAATTCAATTTTCGAGAATGTTAAGAGGAGCATTGCTTATACCGCAGGCTCGCTCGCTAAGTAGTTATTGTTTGACAATAATCCAATGTTACGTCGAGGCTTGTCTGATTTGCTAAGTCTTGAGAACAGTGTGGAAGCGGTTGGCGAAGCGAACGATGAATGGCAATGCTTAGGCTTTTTGGCAGCCAATCAGGTTGATTTGGTTGTTCTTGACAACAAGAGAGTGGGAAGTCATTCAAATGATCGCCGAAGATTTGAGTAGTAAGATGATTGCTAATAAGTTGGACATTGCAGAATCAATGGTGAAAGTACATGTGAAGCATAGACTTAATAAGACATGCTTAAGCACTCAAATTGGCGCTGCCGTATGGATGGTGAGTAAGTTGGTTAAATAGGCTACCCATCATAATGCGTTATAGCCAGCTCCAAACCCTATTTAAAATAGCAGTTTCTGAAGCTCTTTATTATTTAAAGTAATATCAGCTAGGGTATAATTATCCATCACTTCAATAAAAGCTTGTGTGGCTTCATAAAGCACGCCTTTTAGCTGGCATGAGGGACTGATGGTACACATCGTTTTGGGCGAACTATCAATCAGATCAACCCTTATTTTCTCAGTTAGTAGCTTTTGATTATCATTACTGTCCACACTACTATTTTCATTTTTACCTACAACATCACTGCTATTGCCTTCTAGAAACTTGCTCTCAAAGCAAGGAACAATGGCAAAGTCAGGCTCAGTATGACGTAAAACTTGGCCCAGATTAATGTCTTTGGCAGCCATAGCCAGTCGAATGCCACCGCTTTTACCGCGTACACTATCTATATAGCCAAGCTGCGCGAGTTGATGCACGATTTTAGTCAAATGACTCTTAGATATCTGATAGCTATCAGCAATGTCAGATATCGTTGCCAAAGCTTCCGAGGTTGGCATCACCGTTAAATATATTAATGTTCGTAACGCATAATCACTATAATTAGTAAGACGCATAGTATCAGCCCATTTCTAGAGTTTATCTAAAGCATAGTCAATGCAAAATTAAATTGGTACACCAATCGACCAATATAAATCTTTCTCTCTGGCTGTTCGCAAGCGTGGTAGAGGTATTGAAAAATTCGTCCCAGCAATAAGGTAGCATTTTATTGTTTCTTAACTATACCTATTATAGCTCTAAACCTATTATATTCTTAAAACGTATACAATGATTTATGGATTTAACCCCTATGATAATTCCCCCAATAAATAAGAACACGTAGAAATAGAGATTAACTACTATGAGCTATGCTGAAGAAACCGTACAACTAAAATTGGTAAATTAAGCCCATTAATAAGTGACCCCTACTGTCAATCGCGTAGAACCAAACTTGGGAGGTTTTAATTATGTAGCCTGACAACAAAAACTATTCTACATCAGCCTCACTTCTCACTATCTTGTTCAAGCATTATCACTAACATCTCTCCCAAAAACTTCAAGACGCCGGAGGACTCATACGTAGTTTTTTTCTCAGATTTGGCGTTCATTTTTCTCACAACTCTAACTTCAAATTCTGCACCATTTTGGTTAGCCTCAACTCTAATGGCGCTATCTAGTTTATACTTTTTCTTGAACTCCCTAACTTCTTTCACGCTATTAGAAGTCATTTGCCAATGCTGAGGGGCAATAATTTCACAGCCTATCTTCAAAAATTCAGCTAATAGCTTATGTTGAGACTGTTTAATACCAAACTTTAAGTAAGATCTAGAAGTAATGTGCTTTTTTTGATAGGTTCTGACAAACTGGCGTAATTTATCAGGGTTATGTACTGACATATGATACGCTTTATCCAATGCTGTTGTAATAATCGCTTGAGCAGTTTGACCTTTAACTTGAGTGATGAGCTTGTCATTATTATTTAAGTCATTTGCATTTTGATAAAGCTTTTTCGCTTTGTGAAGATGAATACCGTGTTCTGTCGCTTTATTTTCCAATTCTCTATCACGCAGCTCAGGTTTAAGGTTATCTAGCTTTCTTATAAAGCTTATAACAGCGTCATATCTAGCATCAATAAAGATAGAACGATATATCCCCTCACCTTCAGTATTCTGTTGGATAAGTTGAGCGCTCACATCGGGCGCTGTAAACAAAGGAGCATGATGCGCCTTTAGTTTTTTGGCAAAATAAAATCTTAGCTCTTTTAGTGCTACCATCTTAGAAGCTTTATCATAAGCGGTTTTACTATGATAATTTACCTTTTGATAATCTATACCTGTTATATTCTGAAAAACAGTGAAAGGTATTTCGATTTTAGCGTGGCTTAGCTGCCACCCTGCTAATAAATGTGCGGTATGGATATAATGCTCAAAGGTAGTGTCACAAGTTAGATGACCTACAAAGCTCGCTAACCCAAACCAAGCACCTTGATTTTGATGGTAACCAGCAAGACTGTCAGCAATATTTTGGCAGTCCTCGACAGTATAGTCAGTCATCACCTCTACTAATGCCGAACCATTGATAGCTAGCGTTAACTGGCTGATTGCCGTATGTCTAAGGCTATGGAAAGTGTAACTGTGGTTGTCTTGTCCAAGCACTCCATCCCATAGTATCCTCATCAAATTGCTAAAAAAATATGTTGGTAGTGGCTGCTTATTTACGCCTTGAGAGAACAAATAGGACACCCCCATTCTTTCTTGCTGAGCAATAAACAACGTCAATATTTTTAACTCATCTTTTTTTACAAGCGCCGTTAATAATACTCTTCTTTTAGCACTACTACTTTTAAGACGTAGATAAGGGTTTGGCGTCAGTACAACGCTAATATCCGAGATACTTTTTACGTTCTTGAGTTTTATACCTGCAATCTCATTAATGCGCATGCCAGTACGATACGCTAGAATCAGTATCGTCTGGCATAAAAGCTTTTGGCTATGGTTTAATTCAGATGCTTGTATAGCGCTATGCATGGCGCTATACACTCGAGGCGATACCATACTTGCTTTGACGACCTGCTTATTTTCTCCCCATGCAAAAATCACGTCAGGAGCATCGAAATACTGCATCTGATATCGATGAAAAGCGCGTAATCGCCCATAAGTATAAGACTGAGTGTTTTTGAGTTCATCTAAGCTGATTGATTGTTGACTCTCATTTTTTGCGTCGTTACTTTCATCTAGCGCCTGCTCTAAATTAGATTTTGGATCATTTAAATCATCATTTTCAATATTCTTGATATCATTCTCATCAAGCTCAATATCGTCTCGATCATCAATTGGGTCTTTCTGTAAAACATCATTTTTGCGCGCATCTTTGACTTTACTTAAGATGATTTGCTCATATATGTCTTCATAATCATTGCTACCCCATTCCTCTACATCTTCATCAATCGTCAGCATAAGCCACTCACGTCCAATACAACCAACGTATTTACTGACTGAGTTTAAATTGGTTTGGTTACTTTCTAGTAAAGACAGCACCCAACCGAGCAGACGTATGGCATTAGGCTGAGGAAAATCGTTTTTTAGGTGACTTATTTTTTCTTTGGCAGATGATCGAGCTCCTTTCAAGCTCTCTTGGATTAGCTGAATGATATTTTTGCTAAAAGCAGGATAGCCTTCACTCCTTCCAAGATTTTCACTTCTTAAGATATTTTGAACAAATAGCTGTTGCCAAGTAATGGCAGATTGGGTATTTTGAATGTCTTCTCGGTTATAAGTGAGTAACTGGTCTGTAGGCAATGACGTGCTTTTAAGCTGTCCTTGCATAACCAAACTACCAGCTCCATCAATAGCGCTATCAGGCCATTGGCGCCAGTGAAAATTAGCGTATCTAATAAGATGCGATAAATGAATTTTTTGCGGATCGCGGCAAGTGAGCCCAAACTTATTGTTTAGCTCTTTAACGATTGTCTCGAACTGGCTTATTTTACGCTTGTTTATATCAGTATCGCCTAAAGCATGTAAAAATATGAGACTGAGATCGTCAGGAACATAAGTGATATAACGAATTAATGCATCATTATCAGTATCCCCTCTACATCCATATTTATCATCACTGATCTCCAAAGGAATCACGAGTAAGATATTATCAGCATCTAGCTTCTTATGATGTACAGTCTGTTTTTCCATATTAATAAGATACAATTTTCGATCGCTAAATAGCCATTGATACAATGCTCTCAATGCCTCAATATCATTTAGACCACCAAACATGATACTGCTATACAAGAAATAAGAAACATAATCGTTGGCACTAAACTTAAGCTTACGTTGCCAAAACAGCTGCATAGCTTGCCATGTTTTTGAGACCTTTGAGCCTTCAACGAACCAGTCATAGCTTATAGTGAGTTTGTCTCGTTCGGCAACAATAGGAACAACAGGTTCATCTAGCGCGCAATTGTTATTTTTATTATAATTTCTGACAGCTTGTAAGAACCCTACTCTTGCACAGCGGTATTGATTGAATGTCTTGAAAATGTTCGATAACTCATTATCAATAGCACAATAATGTTCTTCCATATCGGATTCATCAAAGGGCTGATGTTCATATAAATACTCAGTGACCATCTCTTTAGCGTTTCTAATGAACGCTAGCTTCTGCCGCTGTAAATTGGCCGCTCTTTTCTCATGCGACGATAACTCTGACGACTTAGACATGGTGCTTGATTTCCACTTGTTTAAGATCAAGCTTTTTTGCCACGCGATCTAACTGTAGTAATAGCTCTTTTCTATATTGATTGATACGTTCAGAAGACATAGGATGAAATATCTCTTGATCAGCATGTTCATGACCAAATAAAGCACAGATGTATAATTCGTTGACTTCATTGGTCAGCATGGAACGTAATTGATGCCGCAACCAATTGTCTTGATGAGGAAGAGCCTTGCCCACTATACCTCTAATACGTCTTGGTGTGATGGGCATAAACTTTTTTGGATTTAAGCTAAATATCTGTAAAAAAGGCACTTTTGAATGCAAAATTTGGTCGATTTCAAGCTTGTGTTCCGGATATAAAGGATTATGCACACTAGCAAAGTGTTCGATATAACTAATGTAGTTTTTTATCGCCGTTTTTAGAAAAGAGCTGATAGGAATAAGACGACCATAGTCTTTGCCTTGTCGTATGGATTTATCAGAAACCCAATAGATATCATGATTAAAATTAAATTGATTTAGAAGTCCAGGTGCGTCATTCACAGGTCTTATGCCTGTTTGAATCTGGATAATGTGCCAGAGCCATAAACTATAAGCATTGAATTGTTTGATATATTCATCTTCGCGATCGTTTACGCCATGATTTAATTGTTGTTTATCACCATGCACTTGTTCTGCAAGCAGTGCGAAAAACTGACCACATACTTTATCAATCAGTGCCATCTCACTACCGACGAAGGTTTTATTAATGTTGCTAGCGACAATTGGCATATCTACCAAATAAGGGTATCTGTGTGCTTGCCATAGTTGATAGTGTTTTGGGCTTAAATAGCCGGAGACTACTTGATTGTAATTTACACTATAGTAGTGTACCGCTCCCAGATCTTTAAAGCAGCGACCACTTAGTATATTGATTGCAGCTTGGTAAGTATGAATCAGTGAAGATGTTTTTATACTTGTATAGTACAGCGGTGCTGAGTGCTCCACCTCGACGCCTGTAATGATGTCTGATTGTAATGGTTCGCCGATGTGGTGAGTAATGATAGATGTTAGCGCTGCTTCTATATGCTGGCTAGATAATAAAGGTAAGGACAAACTCTCTTTAAGCGCTTTTAGAAGTTGATTGACGTCAGTTGGTTCTACTTCAAACTTGTATTGTAATAAAGCTTGTAGAGTTACTGGTAACGGTAAACTAAAATGATTGCTATGGCTTTTAACGACGGACTTTATTACATCGCGCCTATTAACAGTGACATTAATACTATTTTGAATCACTGCTACACCGCTCTCTTCTTCCACCAAAAACTGTCTTTGGCTTTTATTACTCGACACCTCACTGATCACGTTTTTAATTGATCTACCGGTTATCATCGATAACAATAATATAGAAGCAGTACGCCTATTATGTTGCTCTTCGTTAGAGACCATATCCCACAGTTTTACAAAAACTGACTGATAATCAGATAATGTTAATAGTCTGGTACTACTAGGGAACATAAATCGATTACGTTTACTATGCAGATAGCTGGTTTTAACTTGGTACTGTTGTAGTTGCGATGATTTAGCTGTTTTCCTAGTAGGTTTATATTTGTTGTCTAAAAGCGTTGGTGGGTCATCGTCAGCTAAGTTTTCTGATTTAACAACATTGTTTCCTAAATATTCCTCAGGGAAACGCATTCGTCGAGTTTCTTCATCCGTAAGAAGTACATCTTGGTCTTCTCTCACCTTCTTTACGATTACAGACTGTCCATTTCCCCTACGTTGCCTTTCGATATAACTCTTATCTTTAATAACAACTTCATAAGCAAGTCTTATCTCACCTATCTTCTTAGCTAGATTATGAGTTTTAACTAAACCTGTCTCCTCCCTATGCCGCATATCTTGTTCATATAATTCAATATCAGCGAAGTTTTGAAAGACATTGGCAGATGAGTCATGTATGTCTATCAGCTCATCAATAATTGCCGTTTGAGATGAGTTCTTTTTTAGCGACATTCTTATGCGAACGCCAAGCTTGTTAACTTTATTAAAATGCTTATCCTGACGCTTTACTATGAGTAATATAAGTTGCAAATACTTGCTCATAAAAAGCCAAGATTTGTCAGTGAACGGTTCTTGCCTATAGTAAGCAGTAAATGTAGCTAACATATAAGAAACGGACCAAACATCAGTATTTTTATGAGAATTTACTGCTTCTATAATAGTGTTGCATTCGTCATACGTTAGCTCCGTCAAACTCAAACCGACACTCTGATCACTAATTGTCATCAAGTAGTTTGGAGACAGAATTATCAGCCCAAAAATAACTCTCTGAACCGCCCCGACTATATCGGAGACTGTTTATTCAAGTTAAGCAGCAATGCCTAACAGATTAAGATTATCATAATACCGCTTCTCAAACTCAAAAGGTGACACATAGCCAATCGCACTATGCAGCCTTTTTTTATTAAACCAGTCCACCCATTCAAGGGTTGCTAATTCAACATCATTCACACCTTGCCACTGCTGTTTTAAATAATCAATCACCTCCGTTTTATACAGCCCGTTAACCGTTTCAGCCAACGCATTATCGTATGAATCACCCGTTGTACCAACAGAGGCGATCACACCAGAATCTGTCATTTTGTCTGTATAGCGGATAGACAAGTACTGAACCCCGCGATCACTATGATGAATCACATCTTTTGGATTATTTCTATCTGCTATTGCTTGGTTTAGTGCTGCCATCACCATATCGGTGTTCATACGATTAGATACCTTCCAGCCCACGATAGCGCGAGCAAACACGTCAATGATAAAAGCAGTATAAACCCAGCCGCTTGTCGTCTTGATATAGGTAAAATCAGCCACCCACAGCTGGTTAGGGTGGCGTGCGCTAAAGTTGCGATTGACCAAATCATCAGCGCGCTTCTGGTCATCACGGCTGTTGGTGGTTATCTTACCTTTACCGCGCCAAACCCCCTGCATGCTATGCTGCTTCATTAACCGCTCTACCGTACAACGAGCCACATGACTGCCGTCAGCCTTCATTTGCTGCCAGACTTTACGCGCACCGTAGCGGCACTTGCTGTCCTGCCAGATGCGCCTGATTTCACTGATGTAGAAGTCGTCATGTTGACTGCGTAATGAGCGCTTGTCAGGGCAGCTCTCCAAGTCTTTAGCACGGTAATAGGTTGATGGAGCAATCGGCAAGACTCTACAAATGGCTTGGGTCCCATATTCTGACTTATTCTCATCAATAAATTTGATCATCACTTCGGTGGGCGGTCTATTTCCGCCTGGGCGAAAAAAGCAGCTGCTTTCCTTATAATCTCATTAGCTTGCTTTAATTCTCTGTTCTCACGTTCAAGCGCTTTGATGCGCTCGGCTTGGCTTTGAGCTTGAACATTAGCAGGTATGGTTTGATCGATGTGCTTCTTATACCATGACCGCAAGGTTTCAGGCGTACAGCCAATCTTAGGGGCAATGGCTTGAATTGCAGACCATGTGGAAGGATATTCGTCTTTGGCTTCAATGAGCATGCGAACCGCACGCTCTTTCATTTCAGGGGTATAGTTTCGTGTTTTCATTGTCGTATTCTCTCAGAAAGTTGAGTCTCCGACAATCTCGGGGCGGTTCACTCTGCACTTGAACTGACAATGGTGAGTCATGTGGCACAATCTGTCTGATCAAAGCATGAGCCTCTTCGACCTCCATAGTCCTAACAGGCCATTTTTTTACTTCATCCATTGGTCCAGTCCATGTTTTGTGGTAAATCAAACGCTTGTTTTTCTTGCTTCAAAGACCTTTGTGCGTACAAATACTGGTCGATGTTGATGCCGGCGAATTTACAGTAATCTTCGTTAAATAAGCTATCACACCCCATTAGCTCTTTCAGCGTTGTTTGAGCACAATGCTTCTGAAGATGCTGCCATAAAGAGACATGGTCGACATCCCGATGGAAGCATAGTTTCAATACTTCTACCCAAGCCATCTTAGTAATTTGCTCATCATTACCCGTAATGATTATAAATGGCTGACTTACATCAGACTCGTGATGAAGAATATTCATCATGCGCTCAAAATTATCAAAATATAGATAACCTTGCTTATCGCAAAATATAACTCTTGTCGGAGGCTTATGGTACTTATTGATACTAGCAAGATGAATAGGTGAAGTTTTAGAACGAAACTTCAGCCACGTTTTATAGGCTAGGGCCGCTTTGGGATGCACGGTCAACGGAGTATAACTAGGAGTAAAAAAATGATTACGAGCTACAGGTTTTTCTGTCATTGAACACCTCTGCTCTCTAGAGAAATTAACAGTCCTAGAAATAATATTGATAGGGTAGGAGTAGTTCTAGACTAGCTTAAGAATAGTTAAGTGTCAATATACGTATTTTCACGGTGACTAAAATATGAATAACTTATTACTTAATGCACTAACATACTAAAATATAACTATAGTTCATACAAACTAAATCATTTAATATCATATACTTATAATTAAAACCTAGTTGTGTAAAATAGTTCTGCGTCCTTGCCAAGGTTGGGGTTTCTATAGAAACCATTTTGAATACCAATACTGGTAGTATTGTCACATCACTTACGGCTTCAATGGTCATGTTTGATATGGTCAGAACAGTCATGGAAAATGTCCCCGGTGGTAATGTCGTGACCACTTTGTTAGAGCATCCTTCAGCCTACGATTCAATGGTCTCTTATGCTGCGGCAACTGGTAAAGAGTTGAGAGTTGCTAAAAAAAACCCATTGACAGGTGGTGTTGATGTTGAAGATATAATAGAGTTGATTGATCAAGATACGTGTTTACTCACGTTTATGTATGCCTCAAATGTGTCTGGTGCATTATTAGATGCAGAAAAGATAGTTGTTGAAGCAAGGAAAATAAAACCTGATCTATATATTGTGGCTGATGCTGTACAACATGCTCCGCATGGCATTATTGATGTAAGTAAAGTGCCTGTTGATGGCATTAACTTTGCACCTTATAAGTTTTTTGGACCACGTGGTTTTGGGATTGGTTATGTATCAGAGCGGTTAGCGAAATTGCCACACAATAAGTTAATTGCTAAACCAAATGATTATTGGCAACTTGGTAGCCCTGCTCCCGCCCATTTTGCAGCAGTCACTGAAGTGGTCAATTATGTGTGTTGGCTAGGAGAGCAATTCATTACTTCAACGACAAAAAGAGAGCTTTTTGTCGAAGGTATGACTCGTATCAAACTGCATGAAAGAGCCTTAATGCATGCAATGTTAGAAGGTACAGAAAATGCAGAAGGATTAAGACATATAGATGGTATAAACGTATACTTAGATTGTAAAGACCTGACTAAAAAAGACTTTATTATGGCAATTGGCTTTGACAACATAGATTATGAAAAAGCAGTAGAATATTATGAGATGAATGGAGTAGTGACTTTCGAACGTTTATTATCAAGCCCCTATTCGTCAAGAATGTTGGAATCGTTTGGTTTGAAAGGTTCGATCCGTGTCTCACCAATCCATTGCCATAATCTAAAAGATATAGAAAAATTTTTAGGAGTCACCAAAATACTTTGCCAAATACAGTGATTCAACTTAGTTTAAAAGCTTGTAATGGTACGGTGATTTTGCCGGCTAGATAGAGGTGATACTATTCACCTCTATCTAGTTAATAATTTTGCCAAGTGTTTTGAATATAGATCGACATAGATTGTGCAATATTTATATCGTTAGTATCATGTCAATTGTAAAGTGGCTCAATTACAGTTTCTATATTAGTGTAAACTGGACTTTATTAGACGGACAACCAGTAAACAATAAGATAACAGGTTATCAGCACTCTTAAAGTGCCAAATATAACAACAAACGAGCACCCACAAACACGCATTAATAATTAGGAAAAATCTTATGGCAAAATTAGAATCAAACATTGAACTAGAAGCTGCGGCATTTCGTCGCTTATTAGCTCATTTAGACGAGCGTAAAGATGCACAAAATATTGATCTAATGAATCTTGCTGGCTTTTGTCGTAACTGTTTATCTAAATGGTATCAAGCTGCTGGTGAAGAACGTGGTATTGAAATCGAATACGAAGATGCACGCGAGCTTGTTTATGGTATGCCTTACTCTGAATGGAAAGAGAAGCATCAACAAAAAGCAACACCAGAGCAATTAGAGCGCTTTAACAACATTGAAGCTGCCAAGAACGAGATTGATAAAAGAAAAGACTGATTAAGAGTAAAAGAGTTGCCCAAACTCTATAAGCGACACTCAGAGCAAACTATAAAAAACTCAATATTGCCGCTAATTTAGCGGCTTTCTAAAGACTTGAGCATGCTATTAAAAACTATTGTACCTTGTTTCTGCATTTTACGATCAAACAAACGCCCAACCAATGGCACAACTAATCGGCCTTCAGATATCCAAGTCACGTGTGTGCTTCCATCCCCTAAATCTTTTAAATCAATAATACCCTTATAGTGCTCCATCTTTATAGGCCTAGCTTTTTCGATTTGATATTGCATATGAATAGGACGCTCAAACGCAGTAATTCGCTCCCATACTTTAAAGGCTCCAGTTTGTACCGTTCGTAAAGCGCCGACTCCATTTCGCTCTTCATCACCTTCAGTCACCAACTTAGCCACACCTACAGATTTGAATAATCCATAACTGGCATGGTCACTTAGTGCTTCAAATACCTCATTAATCGGTTTTCTGACAATACGCTCTACTTTTATTTTAAACATAGTATTATCTCGTTAAAGTTATTCAACTTACTGCCATTTCAAAGATACATAAGGTAGTCACATTTTAAGAACTTATTACCGCTTAGATCCTCGACCTTTTGCAGGACGCTTGCCATTTGTAGTAGGTCTGCCATTGCCACCAGTCTTTTTACCAAAAGGACGACCATTACTCCCTTTAGAACCCGCTGGTTTTTTAGCACCATCATTGGGACGTTTACTACCGCCATTTTCTGCCCCCTTTGGTTTTGAAGTACCTTTTGATTTTGACGAGTTGGCATTTTGAGCGTTTTTTCGGGGGGCATGACGAGATTTCTTGCCTGGATTGCTGGCATCCGAAGAAGAATCTTCTACAGCTTTAAGCAGCACAGACAACTCTTTTGGGGTTAGATCTCGCCAATCGCCAACTGGGAGGCCTTTAAGACTAACGTTCATAATCCGCGTACGCTCAAGCTTGACGACTTCGTAACCAAAATGCTCACACATGCGACGAATTTGACGGTTTAGACCTTGCACTAACGTAATATTAAATACGGTAGGCGCCACCTTAGTCACTGGGCACTTTTTCGTCATCTTGCCAAGCATAGGTACGCCGCCTGCCAAACCCTCGATAAAACTGTCCGTTATCGGCTTATTCACCGTAACCAAGTATTCTTTCTCGTGATTATTACCAGCACGCAATACCTTATTTACCAGATCACCATTGTTGGTCAAAAAGATTAACCCTTGGGAATCTTTATCCAAACGACCAATAGGAAAGATACGTACCCCGTGTCTCACAAAATCAACAATATTATTTTTTTCAGAGCTTTCCGTAGTGCTGACAATGCCCACGGGTTTATTCAATGCAATAAAAACAAAATCATCCGCCTCGCGTGGCTCAATAAGCTGTCCATTCACCTTGACCGCGTCTCCAGCAACCACTTGCGCGCCTACTTGAGCGCGCTTGCCGTTGATGTAGACATTGCCTTGCTCGATAAAGCGGTCAGCATCGCGGCGAGAGCAAATACCGCTCTCGCTGATGTATTTATTTAAACGAGTCGTGGGATTGTTAAACATAAAGCACCGTTTTTACCTTATAAAAAGCTTATTTTGCTAGAAAAAAGCCTAAATTAAATGGATCATTAACAACAAGATTGCTCACATCACATGGGAAACTTAGCACCCATTTTTGGAAGAAATACGCATAAAACCAAAAATATATTCAGAATTGTATAAACCAGTATGGATTCAAAAGTACTTATTTATGACGCCAAAGGTTCAAAAAACTCATTTTAACTGAAAAACGTCTACCAGTTTGTTTTCGGTACTATTCCGCATCATCCAATAACTTGTTAAGTGCTTCCACCATGGCGTCATCTATGATGTTGTTTTCTACATAGCTTACAATCTCATCCATAGTTGTCAGATCCATTTCACGAATACCTAAGCCATTAAGCTGCGCATTAATAGACGCTAAGCTATTATGATTTTCAGAATCCTCTAATAGATTCTCTTCGAATCTGGCTCTGACGAACCAATACATTTTTTCTAACACGGTGTCTTTTTTGGTCAACGTAGAATAACCATCGCCATAAATGAACAGATTGAAATGATAAGGTATTTCTACATCGTTAATGAAAAAAGTACGCTGACATTCTAACGTATAGGCTTGTAGCTCTTCATTCTGAGTCTCTTCACCCTCTGTATGGTCTTCATCATATTCAATCGACTCCTCTATCAACCCACCCAGTAGCTGATAGCCACCTACTTTGATTTTATGATTGTAAATGATACTTGCGTCTGCGATTGCATCAAAAATCACAGCGCTGACATCCAAGGTATGATTATCAATATCATAAAACGCTTTTAGCGCTGGTAAAAATTCAGTCAGCTTGTCTTCCGGCACTTCAATGAGAAATTGCTGCTCATATATTTTGACCATATCTTCAGGTGCATAGGTATTGGCTGTATTAGTCTCGTTTCGACCTGTGGCCGCCAAAGGTAAAAAATTATATGGGTTATTATCGGTCATTTAAAACTGCCTTTTTATATGGATGAGCTTATGAAATATTTATGAACGTATTGTCTCTTATTCAGACACTTTTGGATATACCGTTATCAAAAGACAAGGGCAATCTCTCTCATTTAGTGAGTAGTCGTTGGATATCTCTAAGCGGGTAGATTCACATTTAGAACTCTTCAGGCCTTTTGTTTTGCCAACGAAATAAGACTTGATAGAAGTTATTTTGTCCATGCGATGTTCACTAAGTTACAGAACCTACGCCAAATTAAACACTCTTGCCCTCTAAGATCAATTCAGGCTATGGCAAACTCATTAATGTGGTTATCAAGTATCAGTTATTCCTTTATAAACGGGTACTTAATGACGAAACAGTATGCCATACAAAGGGACTGAATGTGACTTCAGCAAGGAGCGTTAGTTTGGATATGTCACCCATATATATACAGCCAAATAACTTTGTTGATTATTTATCAAATCAGCAAAGTTATTATTTGTTTTTAGACATCGATGGCACGCTTGCAGATTTTACACTGGATCCAAAAGACAGCGTTATTCCCAGAACCACATTAACGATTTTACAAAAAATACAAGACTACGGTGTCAAAATCGCTATTGTAACCGGGCGAAGCCTTGCTGAAGCGAGACAAATGCTATCCCCTATCAATTTACCGATAGCAGCGACGCATGGTCTAGAAATCGCTCTTGATGGCGCCGAAAATAGCAACGATACCTGCACTCTGCATGTTGACTCTGCAGCACTTACTGCTATCAGGCAATCTATCATTGAATCCTGTATGTCTTACAGCGGTTTTGCCATAGAAACCAAACCTTACTCGGTCGCCCTACATTATCGGCAAAACCCTGCCTTAGCCGATGTCGCCTGCACAATTATGTCTGAAACAATAAAACATTCTGCTAAATGGACATTGAAACACGGTAAGTACGTTTGCGAAGCAGTACCAAAAGGTGTAAATAAAGGTACTGCCATCTTAACCTTACTAAAAGAAGTACGAGCCAGCGATAATATTTGTCCCATTTTTATTGGTGACGATATCACTGATGAGGCAGGATTTATGGCCATACAAAGTCAAAATAATGCTCTAAAGAAACCTCAACAATCAGCGCGAGGAATGGGTATCAAGGTCGGCCACGAGCCAAGCTGTGCCCATTATTATGTGAATAATATTGATGAGGTCACTGTGCTACTTCAGAGTTTTTTAAGATTTTTCCAACAGCAAAATATAAGTGATTTTGAGTCAATAGACACGGATTGTTTATTGCCAAAGGATGTCATGAGGCACAGTATATGAGTCGCTTAGCTGTCTTATCCAATCGAGTCAAAATGCCTGATAGTGGACCGATGGCGGGTGGGCTTGCGGTCGCCTTACAAGACGTCTTGGTAGGAAGTTCAGTCATTTGGATGGGCTGGAACGGCAAGGTTGTCGATAATAAGGCAGACGATACTGATGACTTTTGTAGTTACACTGACCATGAGTTTGATATCAGCGAAGATATTGCTTTAGCTATTACTGGCACAAACGGAGCTAGTACCACCGTCACTTACCTAACAACAACCCTTACCACCAAACAATATCGGCATTTTTACTGCGGTTTTGCTAACAATGTACTTTGGCCGCTACTGCACGAGCAAGCCGATTTAATTAGCCAAACGCCAGAAGATTATGCAGGCTATGAAAGTGTGAACCGTCTTTTTGCCAGACAATTAAAAAAGGTTCTCCATCCCGAAGATGTGATTTGGGTACATGACTATCATTTTTTGAGTGTGGCTTATTATTGCCGACAGCTGGGTATGCGCAATCGTATTGGCTTTTTTTTACATATCCCTTTTGCTCCATTAATGTTTTGGCAGCAGCTTAATCAAAGCGCTGAGCTGATTGAGCACCTTGCCCATTACGATGTACTTGGTATGCAGACTCAGCAAAACAAAACCAACTGCCTTGCTGTGTTTCAACATTATTTAAAAGCGAGTCTTTTGAGTGACTTGACAATCAATACATCTTATATGATCCAAAGTTTGACCAAGGATACCCGATCGCCAAGCGCACAGTTGATGCTCAATCTACCCTCATACCCCACGCATTGTTTGACGATTAATGCCTATCCAATTGGCATAAACGCAGCAAGAATCCAACAGCAAACGATGGATTTATCTATTCAATCTATAAAACCGAACCCGAAACGCAACCGTATCAAACCTGCTGCGCAACAAATCATTGCAGTCGATAGAATCGATTATTCTAAAGGCTTATTGGAGCGTTTTTCAGCCTATCGTCATTTTTTACAGCATTATCCGGTGTATCAAAATCAGTTGAAGCTGATACAAATTGCCTGCCCTAGCCGTTTAGACTTGCCTACTTATCAATGCCTTTACAATACTGTCAAACAAACCGTGACGGATATCAATCAGCAGTTTTCGCTTGATGTATGTCAAACCACTACTTTACCACGTAGTACCTTTAGTACTGACAGTAATGCTAGTAATTTTATAGAGAATTGGCAGGCCATTACATATAGTGAACAAGTACTGAGCCATGAGACATTGATGAGGGTATTCTGGCATAGCGATATCGGTTGGGTTAATTCGCTCAAAGATGGTATGAACCTTGTTGCCAAAGAATATATTGCGGCTCAAAATCCTGATGATCCTGGTGTGTTATTGCTGTCACAATATGCGGGAGCAGCTGAGCAAATGCAGGCGGCGATTATTATCGATCCGCGCCAACCTAAAAGCATCATACAGGGTTTAAAAAAGGCTTTAGAAATGCCGCTTATGCAGCGAAAAGAACGCTATCAAGAATTACTATATGGATTGCAGCAAGACAATTTACACGTTTGGCAACAAGATTTTTTAGACGATTTATACGGTAATAAAGAACATCAAGTGGCTAGCGCGCGCCTAGAGACACGCCAAATGCCTGAGCGACAAGAGTAATAAGGAGAGTCATGTGTCACATCTAGAGATAAAACCTTATTTATTACAAAGCATTAAAGCCGCTATAGAAGAGATGATTACGCAAGATGATCAAACCCTGAGCACATTTGTCATGACAGATAAGTTACGCCATGACATTTTAAATATACTGGTGACTTATGGCAACAAGATTCCTCATCCTGCTGGTGGTGACCATTCACAAACTTTGATTCGTTGGCAGATTTTGGCCTACGTGGCAGGTATTGATTTAACGATTGCCAAATGGTTTGAGTCTCATGTAGATGCCCTCAGCATCCTACATGAATTGGGTTATAGAGAATCAACACAAGGATTATGGGCGATTTGGGCGGCAGAAGGTCACCCCAATCCCATACGTTATCAGCAAGGTAAAATCAGTGGTACAAAGTCTTGGTGTTCGGGTGCCAATATCGTTGATCATGGACTCATCACTTATCAAGATGAGAGTGGCCAATCACAACTGCTTGTCGTATCCATGCAACAAGAGGGAATCGAGATTGATAATGGAGAATGGCATGCGGTCGGAATGCAAGCGACTGATACGGCCACCATACACTTCAATCAAGCAACAGCCAGTAATGTCGGAGCGGCAAATGCCTATCTAGAACGTGTGGGATTTTGGCATGGCGCGGCCGGTGTGGCAGCTTGCTGGTATGGAGCAACCACTTCTATAGCTGGCTATTTAATAAAGGCCTATCAGCAAAAACCACACGATTATAAAGCCATGTATTTAGGACAAATCAGCATCTCACTTTCAGTCACGCAGCAGTATTTTCATCATGTTGCTCACTTGATAGACAGCCAACCCACTCACAGTCACGAGCTTGTCATTCGTCAATTAAGAGCAAACGTTGAACAGCTGGCACGCGATGTTGGACAAGCCGTTGGACAATCTCTAGGCGCAGCGCCCTTTTGCCGTAATGCTCATTTTGCAAGGCTATCAGCGGATTTGCCTGTTTTTATTCGACAAAGTCATGGCGCGTTTGATTTACAAAGAATTGGGGAGCTGTCGAGTGTGTTAGCCACTGACTTAAACAATGACTCCATTAATGAGCAGGAAAACATATGGCAACTGTGACAACCAATATGTCAGAAAACCCCTCATGGTCTGACTTAACATTTCGCGATAACAATACAAAGATCAGTACTGACGCTATAGCCAATCGTACAGCCACGGCTAAACAAAACCATCCAATTGTCAGTGATCGAGTTATTGAAGGTGTTGGTACGAGTCCAGATACTTGGCAAAATTGGCAAGGACTACACGCGTTACCTCGATTAAATATTGCACAAAATTTTTTACCGCATCAGCGTGTGTGTGTGTTTGCGCCCCATCCTGATGATGAAATTTTGGGCTGCGGCGGTATGCTGCAACAACTGGCAGCGAACGGGAATTCTATCTTGCTTGTCCATGTGACCAACGGTACCCAAAGCCACCCAGACTCACAAATTTATCCACCGCAAACATTAGATATCATTCGCCCGCAAGAGAGCCTTGCGGCTTTAAACGCATTGGGTGTGGCTTCACAAGTCACGTCGATTTTTCTAGACTTGCCTGACGGTGATGTATTTGCACGGCAAGAGCAGTTTAATAAAAAACTGGATACTATCATCCGGCCTGAAGATATTTTGGTAGCGCCCTTCATTCATGATGGACATCCTGACCACGAGGCAACCGGACAAGTCGTTGCTGCATTTGCTAAGCAGCATAACCTAGACTGTTATCAAGCACTCATTTGGGCATGGCATTGGGCAAAGCCTGACGATAGGCGCATTCCTTGGCACATTGCCGTCAGACTTGACTTAACAGCTGAGCAATTAGCGCGTAAAGCGCAAGCGATTAATTGTTTTGCTAGCCAAATCACCGCTGATGAAAGTACAGGCAATCCGCCTATTTTATCGGCTCAAACCATCGCCAGAATTAGCCAACGCTGGGAGGTTTATTTATATGAACCATATCTCTAAATCTATAATAGCAGATGATACTCCTGCTATCGCTCACTCTGATACTTATTCACAGACCTATTTTGATGCGTTATACAGTGACAACACTGACCCGTGGGAGTATCAGACGCGCTGGTATGAAAAACGCAAGCGTGATATGTGTCTTGCGGTATTGGCTCAAAATCAATACGACAATGCGATTGAATTGGGCTGCGGCAATGGTGTGTTTAGTGAGTTACTTGCCCGCCGTTGTCAGGCGTTGGTGAGTATAGATGGCAACCAGCAAGCAGTAGCACTTGCCAAACAACGCTTGGCCAATTCCTCTCATGTAAAGGTCATACAAGGCGTGATTCCTCATAGTTTATCGACCCTAAACGAGACATTGCTCGACGCTTATCCTTTAGAGAACCATATCCCGACCCACCAATCGTCCTTTGATTTGATTGTCATTAGCGAGATTTTATATTATTTATCGCCCGCTGATATTGATACCGTTATTACTTGGATTCAGCAAAATCTTGCCATCGGCGGCACGTTGCTCTGCTGTCATTGGCGCTATCCCATTGATGGATTTGAGATGACAGGTGAGACGGTACACCAACGCTTATATCAAGCGTTTGATTTGTCCAATACTGTATCCAGTAATAAGGCATTCAACGAGAGGAAACAACAAGTAGGTTTTTCGCATCAAAGCAAGCTAATAGATACTGACTTTTTACTAGATGTTTGGCAAAACTCTCCAAAATCCGTCGCCATGCAAGAAAACTTGATATAACAAGTGTGAGAGTAAGACAATGCGAGGGAGACGCCACTATGGAAAATAGCGACATGGCTGATATAAGAATTGGTATTGTGATTCCTGCTCATAACGAAGCGATGACTATTAGCGCTTGCCTAAAGTCCATTCACAAAGCCATTACTCAACTGCCCTCAACTATCTTGGCATATCCGCTCGTTGTGCTCGATGGCTGTACCGACGAGACGTTGGCATTAGTTAAAAATGCAGGTGTGGATTATATAGCGTGTGATTGTCACTGTGTGGGACGAGTGCGAGATATAGGTATTCGCTATGTTATTGAAAATGACGCAACTTGGATAGCCTGCACAGACGCGGATTCAGTCGTGACAATAGATTGGTTGGTGCAGCAAGTCACTCATATCGAGCAGCAGTCTACTGATATGATTTGCGGCGTGGTAAGTGTTAATAACTGGGCACATTTGACGCCACAAACACAAGAAGCTTATATCGCGCATTATCAAGATATGATGGGACACCGTCACATTCATGGGGCGAATTTAAGTTTTAGCAGCAAATCCTATCTCGCTGTTGGCGGCTTTGCGCCTCTACCCTGTCATGAAGATGTAGATTTGGTCAAAAGATTCGAAGATCAAGGTTATGCCATTACTTGGAGCAATCGTGTCCGTGTGATTACCAGCAGTCGTCTAGATGCTCGAGCAAATGAAGGCTTTGCGGCATTTTTGGCAAATCTAGAGAAAGACAATTTATAAAGCACTCGTATTAGATATACAGCAAAACTGACTTATCAAAAATATAGATAGAGCTGAGAAAATCGCCTTTTATACAAACCAAAACGTTCTATCGTTAATCTTCAGGTAATGCCTAAACTTTATTGAAAATAGCCACATAAATGAACGTGAAAGCTACGATACATAACGGTAGCTTTTGACTCGCTCAAATTTTTATAACTGGCCTAGTATTTATTTATAACTAGTATCAGATCCAACCTGCCTCCAGCAGCTTCTCGGTATTACTGACTTTAAACTCACTATATAAGTCAAAAAATGCCATTGGGTCTTCAACATTATCGAGCAACTCTCGTTTTTTAAGTGCCACAAACATGGCTAGTGCATAAGCGGCGCAGTGAATCTTTTTCTTAGGATTAAACTCAAGATCTGTAAAAGCCTGATACTGCATTACTTCTTCATGCAGCTGAGTATTTTGTTTTAGGGCATTCACATACAGCCAATCATAAAACGTGGTCAGTGGCTCGACACTCCATTCCATACCAAAATAGTTATAGCCAATCAGTTCACCTGAGGTCATTAAGCGCTCATCCCTTCTGGCTTGTCTTGGCGGCGCACTTAGCAAATCAGTATAAGGGCCACCATCCTCAAAAATCATACTACTTTGAAAGGCATTTTCGACACTATACTGACTACCATCATCATTTGTAAGTTTTAAGCTCAGTGGACTAAGCAAAAAACTCAGCTTATTTCCTGATTTACTGGACATCTCCAAGACATTATTAAAGCCGTATTTCTTACGGATAACTTGATGCAAGTCATTGATAGTTTTTTTCTTTTGTCTACTTGCGAACCCTACATGCCGCTCGACCCTGACCATGTCCGTTTTTACCAGATTGTCACTGTTGACGCGAGGCATAAATACGGGTTTGAGCTCTACGGGATTTTTTCTTTGTTCGATAGGGTTCTGTCTTTGTTCCATAACCATGTGCCTTATATCAACGATCTTACATAAATGTTCTTTTTTAACAGGTTTGCTTCACTGTATTTTATATCTCTATATCGCGACGCTCTATTGCCACTGCCCTTATTAGATGCTGGTGAATGCTACTGTATATTTCTGAATAATGCCATCGAATAACGTCTTTTCATACTCATACTTGTATCAAATATGCTCATTATCTCAGCATCATCACTCAGTTTTGGCAGGAAAAACCACAGTCTCATCTTCTTCCTGCCACGGTTGGAACTTGACCATGGCTTGCAAAAATAACGGATGCGCTAACCAGTTTTGTAGCCACTCCTGTAATTTTGGATAAGGAAGACTATAAAAAGTATCGCGATCTACATGGGCAAATTGGCGCACAAAAGGCATGATGCCGATATCAGCAATGGTTGCGCTATCACCTAATAGGTAGCGATTTTTGGTCAGTAGATTCTCTAAAATCTGTAAGAAGACTTCACCCCGCTCCCGATATTCAGTTTGGGTCATCTCAGGATGACGATCAGCATATTTATAATGATCCAGCCAATGCTTAAAGTCATTGTCATTTTGCGTAATCAACGCATTGGCTTGAGACAAGATACCTTTATCCAATAATCCCTGTGGATCACTCTGCTCAAGCGCCCACACCATGATTTCTCGGCTTTCTTCAATCACAGTTTCATTTGTTAGTTGTAAGACAGGTACTGTACCTTTTGGACTAATCGCCAGCATTTGAGGTGGTTTGTTTTTTAAAACGATTTCGCGTAGCTCGACAGATACGCCTGCAAACAAAAGGCCGAGACGAGCGCGCATGGCATAAGGACAACGTCGGAATGAGTATAGGCGATGAAGGGATAATGTCATAGATATTTTACGCAGTTAGATGGGCACTCAAGGTCATTGGTGCTAGTGATTATGAGATATTATTCTGATCTTGGTTATATATCCAAGTTGATAGAAGAATGCAGCCAATCAGACAAATGCTGTCGAAAGCTGCATCAATTTTGACAAAAAATAGTGCTAGATGACGCCTAAACCACTTAATAACAATTGACTACCCGCAAATACGAGCAAGATGCCAAAAGCACGTTTCAGCATCAGTGCAGGCAGTTGATGGGCAAGCTTAGCACCAATTTTTGCTGTGATAAAACTGGCAACAGAAATACAGAAAAAACCACTGATATGCACAAACCCTATCGTCCCCTCTGGCAGATTGGTCATGTCTTTACCAAACCACGCAAAGCCTGCCGCTCCTGCCAAAGCTATCGGTAAACCACATGCAGCGGCCGTCCCTACCGACTGCTTCATAGACAAGCCTGCCCAATTCAAGAACGGAACCGTTAAGCTACCACCGCCAATACCAAAGATAGACGAAGCCAAACCAATACCTGTACCTGCACCAAACTGAACACTTGGCGGCGTTAAAGGTTTTTTTGGCTGCTCCTTATTCGAAAAAAAGAGCATTTTTAGAGCAATGGTTAATGCACCAACCCCAATGATGGCTTGTAAAGAGTCGCCATCTATTGCATCAGCGACACCCGCACCCACAAGGCTACCGATAACCAAGCCCAATGCCATATTGCGCCAGATATCCCAACGTACACCGCCGCGTTTATTGTGGGCTGTCAAAGAGCTGATCGAGGTCACAACAATGGTGGCAAGAGACGTCCCAACAGCTAGATGAGTCACTACTTCAGGCGAAAACTGATAAGAGGTAAAAATCCATACTAAGACTGGCACGATAACCATGCCGCCACCTACTCCGAACAAACCCGCACAAAGGCCAGCAAATGCTCCTGCAATAATAAACCATACATATAACAACATCGAACCTGCCTTTTATTTACTCATCTTTGGTGGTGCTTATTTTTGATTCGCTTACATCACTTTGCTTGCATCTATTTATTCTTTGCTACCCATTCTAACAAGCCATCAATATGGCGAAAGTCATCCCAGCTTCGGCAAGGCAGATGCGGCATCAAATTATTTATCATCTTAGACAATGCGTTGCCAGGACCCATCTCAATAATCATACTGGGCTGATATTCTTGAATGGTTTCCATACACATATACCAGTCCAACGAATGATCAATTTGACCTGAAAGAATCTGTAGACCCTGCTTGGCAGTGTAGTATTTTATACCCTCAGTCGCGCTAATAATAGGGGTTTGCATTATTGGCATAGTCATTGCGTCAGTATATGCTCGGAATTTCTCGGCAGCGGCTTGCATCATTTTGGTATGAGAAGGGACAGAGACGTTAAGTAACTTGGTATTTCGTGCGCCGAGCGTTTGCGCCAGTTGTTCCGCCTGCCTCAGATTTTCATTGTGCCCAGCAATGATAAATTGGTCTTTACCAATTTTGATAGATAAGTAGGTATGGGTTTCTAAAAGTAATTTTTCAAGCTCGCTACTATGTAGCCCTTGTACCGATAGTAAACCACTAGACGCCAAAACGTCTTCTTCCATGAGCTTGGCTCGTTGCTGAACCAGTGTCAATCCTGCCTCAAAATCCAACTCTGCACTACAGCAGAACGCGTTTATTTCGCCCAAGGAGTAGCCTGCAAAAGCGATGGGCTTTTCTATCATCTGGCGCAGCTTCTGCCAACGATGATACTGCAAGGTATAAATAAAGGGCTGCGCAATCTCGTTGTTGAATATTGTCTCGCCAGCAAAAGTACTATCAATCTCGTTTGCGAATAGGTCTGGCATCATATCTTTTATCAATGCTTGCTCGTATTCGCTGGTGTCAGTTAACACCTCTTCTATGTGCCGCTGACCTTGTAGACCTTGCCCACTAAACAGAAGGATTAAACTCATTTTCGACCTTATAAAAGAAAATCGTAACCGCCAACAAATCTGCACTGCCGCCTGGGCTGAGGTTACGGTGAATAAAATAGTCATTGATCGTACTGACTGCTTGACGCCATTTAGGTTGATGGACGCCCCCTGCTTGTAAGAATTGTGTTGCTATGGTCTGGGCATTGGTCAAGTCAACCATGCCGCCGCGCCAAACCAGATTGGTGTCCGATAAAGACGCTATTAACGTCATTAAGGTTTGCATGGCCGCTTTTTCAAAGTCTTGAGTACGATAAAGCGTCTTATAAAAACAAGGCAATGCTGTATTTTGAATGATTTGAAAACCTGTTGCCACCATTTCTATTGCGCCTGTCACGCCATATTTTTTATACATTTGCTGCCCATGGCTGTCAGCCTTGCGCTCTAGTCGATGCGTTAGATCATACTGCCAGCTTTCGACGATTTGTGCACAAATATTTTGTGTGGTCAGCGTTTGATGATCTTGTAGACATTTACCAATGGCGGCACTCGCAAAGCCCAAGTTAAAAATAGCGCCTTTGTGCGTATTTATATTATTGGTCGCTTGGCGCATCTTTGTTTCTTGCTCGATGCCTACTTTTTTTATATCATCAAAATCTTTGTTGTCATAACCATAGGCGCTGAGCGTTGCAAAATATCCTCGCAGCGATTGGATACTGGCGATAAACGTACCATAATTCATATCTGCATGGCTGCCATTGCCTGACGGACACACCAATCCCGGTTTGTTTTCAAGGTTGATCTCTTCATATAACGCATCAAGCGCAAAATCATCGATTTGCTGCCAAATGGCCTGTTTAGAAAATAAGACATCGCTTGCAGGCGTCGATAAAACGTTCACACTCATCAGTATTCCATCCTAGTAATACGTCTATTGTTTGTAGCTTAACCTCATGAAGCGTTTTGATAACCACGGTCGGTATATCAGACACTACAGCATGAATAAGCTCATTGAATGACACGTCTTCCTGTCCATACAATCTGACTTCCCCATCGACTCGCAAGTTCGCTACGGATAAGGCAAATTGCTTAAAGACTTCAATTGCTATCAATATATCGGCCAGCCTATTCATCTCATGAACAGTGATTAAAATATCAAGATCTGATGTAGGCGTGACAAAAGGCAGATTGGTAAAGTATTGATTGGCAAAGGAGCCGTATATATAAACATCGGCTTTCAAATCACGACATTGCCTGACAAAATACCGCGTCTGTTCTTGAAGGTTTTTAGGAAGACTGGGTATCACTGTCTCAAGTACCAATGGCAAAGTGACGACTTGAGGCGGTGCAGACAGTTCGAGCGCAAGTCTATATTTACAGTGGTTTTCTATGTGACTGGTGGCTACTTTTGAGACGTGCGCTGTACTTTGCCGACACACTGTGAAAGGCTGCATGGCTTCAATCATATGATCAATGGCTTGGATGACAGATAAAGGCACAGAAGCATTTAACAAGGTAAATGCTTCTTCTGGTTGTAAGTAGACTAAGTCATGACGATGCATGCAAACCACCTATCCGTCTATTTAATCACCGCTATAAAAATCATAGCGATAAAAATCTAACTGGCAAAAAATATAAGTGACATGAGAATATGAATCTACGCACTTAACACTGCGTCTACAACCTCATTGCACAGCAGACGACCCTCTCTTTCTTTGGCGACCTGACGGCGATTATCTGTCAAAAAATCCTGAATATGCGTCTGTTGCGATTCAATGGCATTTTCTACCAAATGCTCATCGAGATTGACCCATATCTCATCCACTGCCCCCATTTTATAGAAGTTTTCTACGCCCGGAGCAAAGATTGCCGAGGTCTTGGATAAAGACTGAAGCTTGTCTAGCGGTATCTTGGTGACTCTTGACATGGCATTGAGATCCATGACTTTGACTTGGCTAGATTGGAGTGCAAAGATTTGGTTGGCCATCAGACCATAAGATAAGAAGCCGCCACTCACTGCTTCTCCCAAAATAATCGCTAAATTGGGATGCTCACTACGTCTAAGTAAATCGACACAAGCCGCTAGATGCGCAAACGTTCTGTTTAGACACAGCAACTCATCGGCGCGAGAAGAATCCTGCCCTTGAGTATCAACAATAAAAACAATCGGTGTTTTTTTACCTTGAGCAATGACGTCAAGTACGGCATCGGCAAGTGTGATTGCGATGGCCTGATTAATGGCTGCCGAATCGACCGTACCGATAATCTCAACCTTACCTGCTTTGGTCTCGGCACTGCCGCGTATGACCCAATTATCAATTTGATACTCAAGCTCATTGGGAAATAATTCGGCTAAAATAGTTTGTGTTTGCATGATATTATCCTTGTTTGATTGCTCTAACTTGCTTGGCACTTAGCATAGAAATAGATTCAGGATCGTTTATGTTCATGGCTTCCCAAATAGCGATGCTGTCTTTTTCACCAAACCATTGATCATACTGTTGCTGCAAGCCATTTTGCTGTTGCTGCAAATAGTCTAAGTCCACAGTGTCAACGGGCAGTTGAATACCATCCACGATGGCTTGCGTGATCTCATCAATATCGTCTTCTACCAACACCTGAACGTGACCCAGCAAATAGCGGGTTTTGCCGCCCGTTACTCGCCACACCAGCGCTCTATCTTTAGAGTCAAACTCTTCCACGCCTTTGAGTGTCTCAATCACCTCAGGCCCTGACAGCGCCAAGCGACCCTCTTCTGTCATAATAATGTGCGTACTCAAACATGAGCAAATACCCATACCGCCAAATGCACCATTCGTACCGCCAATAACCGTAACAATGGGGATGCCTGCGTTACGCACCTTGAGCATCGCTCGCATGATTTCGGAGATGGTGATGAGACCAGCATTGGCTTCATGCAAACGCACACCGCCTGAATCTACAAAGAACACCACTGCTTTTGGCTTTTCTTCAAGTGCTTTGAGTAGCATACCTACGATTTTTGCGCCATGCATCTCACCTACTGCGCCGCCCATAAATCGGCCTTCCTGCGCGATGATATAAACCGCATCGTCTTTGATTTTGGCTTTACCAATAATCACACCATCATCAAAACTGCCCGTAATGTCTAATGAGGCAAGATTGGGACTGGTCGGCACGCTGCCGGGTTTGAGGATTTCTACAAAACTGTCTTTATCGACGATACTGGCAATGCGATTACGAGCGGTCTTTTCGTAGAAACTTTTTTGAATATGTGCATGCGCTTGGCGTGAGTCTTTATTGTTTGAATTATTCATGTGCCTCCCCCTCTAAAATATTAATCGCTTGGCTCAGGCGCAGACTTACGACCGCAGGAGTTGCACCCATATCGTTGATTTCGAACTGTAAGCCGCCAACCGCATAACGATTGACAAATTCTTGAATAACGGCTTCCCAAATATGATCAAAACCTGACACTGAAGTATTGATAATAAATTTACTTTGTTCGCTATCGTCTAATTCTGAGACCAATATCTCTAAATTGCCTGAGCCGACCACGCCGCAAATAACGTCTTTTGTGGTCACATCAAAGGGTTCTGATTTAAATGTATAATTAATTAAGTTCATAGTTCTATCCTTAGCAGTTTTGTTCGCCTTTTCTAAAACCTGATTACCAGTTCCTAAAACGACTTGGCGGCGCATAGGTGCCGTTAGACCATCTGACCAAATCCTTGACCGATTTTGCCGCCAACAAATCTCTATTTGCTTTTGAGATATCGATACCAAAATCTTCTGGACGCTGGATGATGCCACGCGCGCGCAATTCTTTTACCTTTTCATGATCGCGCTCCATACCGATAGCGGTATAGCCTGCAACACCGCGAATCGCTTGCTCCCGTTCCTCTGGCGTGCGGCACAGCAATAAGTTGGCGATGCCTTCTTCGGTCACAATGTGGGTCACATCATCGCCATAAATCATAATAGGCGGAAAGTCACTGCCCATTTTTTCTTGTAATTGCCACGCATCAAGCTCTTCAACAAAGACAGGATTCATATTTTCACGGAAGGTTTCGACCAGCTGTACCACAAGCTTACGACCTTTAATCACGCGCCCGTCAGTCGCTTCTTGTCCCGCTTTTAGATAGCCGTAACTCGAATGCCTGCGTCCGTGCGGGTCTGACCCCATGTTTGGCGCACCACCAAATCCAGCAATGCGATCGACCGTTGCAGTTGAGCTGTTGCCTTGCAAGTCAATTTGTAGGGTAGAACCAATGAATAAATCACAAGCGTACAAGCCTGCTGTTTGGCTAAAGGCTCGGTTAGAGCGCATACTGCCATCACTGCCTGTGAAGAAGATATCCGGACGCTTTTCGATATAGTCGTCCATACCCACTTCTGAACCAAAGCTATGAATGCTCTCAACAAAGCCACTTTCGATAGCCGGAATCATGGTTGGATGCGGATTGAGCGCCCAGTTCGTACATATCTTGCCTTTTAAGTTTAACTCTTCGGCATAGGTGGGCAGCAACAGCTCAATGGCAGCGGTATTAAAACCAATACCATGATTGAGACGCTTAATTTGATACGGCGCATAAATGCCTTTAATCACCATCATGGCCATTAAAATCTGTACATCAGTAATCTGAGCAGGATCACGCGTAAATAGCGGCTCAATATAGTTGGGTCTAGGCGCTACAATGACAAAATCCACCCAATCTGCCGGAATATCAACGCGTGGCACGTCATCTACCAACTCATTGACCTGTGCAATGACAATACCACTTTTGAACGCTGTGGACTCTACAATAGCAGGCGTATCTTCAGTGTTTGATCCAGTGTACAGATTGCCGTCTGCATTTGCTGAATGGGCTGTGATTAGGCAGACGTTTGGCGTTAAATCAATAAAATATCTGCCGTATAATTCAAGATACGTATGAATTGAGCCAATGTGAATCTGCTGTTTTTGAACCAATTTTGCCAATCGTAAGGCTTGCGGACCTGCAAAAGAAAAATCGACTTTGCTAGCAATCCCTTTTTCAAATATGTCGATGTGACTGGGCAATGCCAATACCGACTGCAAAATATGCAAGTTGTTCAGGACATCAGGATTACATTGAGAGAGACATTCGGACAAAAAGTCAGCTTGTTTTTGATTGTTACCTTCTATACAGACTTTGTCTTCACGAGCAATGACGGTTTCGAGCAGCTCAACCACTCTATCATTTGGGACCAGTTTTTTTAATCCCTTGTCAGCCGCGGCAGTGATCTTTGCCAGCCGTTTGGTTTTTTGTGTGTCCCATGTGGTTTCGTTTATGGTTGTGTTCATAAGATTCCCTTTTTCTATTTATCAAAAACTGCTTATCAAAAGTCGGGCTATTAAAAGGCTATTTATCCAAAAAAGGCATTTAGCGTTAAAAAGAATATAGACGGTCCTAATAAAGCACCTAGACCTGTATAAAAAGTAGCGACCAAAGCACCATATGGCACAAGCCTCACATCTGTACCCGCCAATCCAGCTGCTACGCCACTGGTCGTACCTACTAAACCACCAAAAATCATGGCTGAGCGAGGGCTTTTGAGATACATAAATCGAGCAAGCAGCGGTGTTGCAATCATAAAAAATACGGCCTTGATCAAACCAATGGCAATAGATAAAGCGATCACATCAGAGCTTGCTCCAATTGCCGTCCCTGTAATAGGTCCTACAATATAAGTCATCGCTCCTGCACCAATGGTGGTCATAGAGACAGCATCTTTATACCCTAACGACCATGCGACACCAGCCCCTACTACAAATGGTATGACGCAACCTAATATCAAGGCAACAATACCAATTTTCCCAGCATTTTTTATCTCTTTTACATCGACTTCAAAAGCCGTTGATGAGATAGCCAGATCACGAAGCATCGATCCCCCTAACAGAGCAAAACCAGAAAAAATTGCTATATCAGAAATGCCCTTTTCGCCACCAGTATATAAACCAGCAAAGTAGGCGGCAACTAACCCAAGCGTAATGGCAATAGCAGAGGCTTGCAGTTTATTGTTAGTAAGGTACTTTGATAGTAATTGGGAGAAAAGCATCACAAGACCTGTGATTGCAAGCGCCGTGACAAAGGCATTTTTAGTGAGCGTCTCTATAATTAAGTCCATTTAATTACTCCATTGCGCTATTAAATTAGTGGTTTTAGTTCTCTTATGACATGATAATAAGACTGATGAAACACTCATAATTGTTCACGAGGTTCGTCAGTCTCATCCCAAGTAAAGGTATCGTAATCATTTCCGATATTATTGAGTAAGCGCACGACAAAGATAGTTGCAATAAGCGCAATAACAGAGACAACTGCCGCTACCATTCCACCAGATAGTGCAGCGACCACGTTTTGACCCGCCGCCATAGCAACAACGATAGGGATATACATCCCTGCCCAATATAGAACACCGAATTGAGTCGCCTTAGGAAGGTAGCCTCTTTTGGCAAGCATCTCTTTGCCAACAATGAGTAGAATCATTGCGATAGCGACACCACCAATATTGGCATCAACGCCTAATAATTTTCCTAATAGTCCACCAAGAAAAACGCCGAGAAGATAACTAACTGCTAATAAAGCAGTGCCATATATGATCATAATAATCGTCCTTGATTATAGTTGCAGAGTCTCTATCAACAGTCCGTTTGAGATAGAGGTCGCATTAGATAAAAGCGAGCGGCAAGCAGAGGTAAAAACGGTCTTTTATTCCTGTAACGTCACAAATCTTGGTAAAACTTGTCCGTTCAAAAGACTGCTTATTTTCGCTGACTTGCTATAATCTAAAACAATTTATGGGAAAGCGCAACGAAATTGTATTTATTATCTATATATTTTGTATACAAAAAGGGTTTTTATGAGTTTAATCGATGAGCTGCCTCTATTTTTGCAAGTTAGCAAAAAAATAGAAGATGATATTATTTATGGACATTTTCCGCCTGGCACAAAACTGAATGAAGCGGAATTGTGTGAGAGATATGGGGTATCGAGAACCCCGATTCGCGAGGCGTTAAAGCTATTGTCTTCTGAAGGACTGGTAGAAATCCGTCCGCGTAGAGGGGCGATTGTCCCTACTTTAGATGTAGTGACACTTTGTGAGATGTTTGAGGTCATGGCGCAGCTTGAGGGCATGTGCGGCAGATTGGCCGCGAGAAGAATCAGCGAATCAGAAAAAGCAGAGCTTCTGGCTTTGCACAATCTTTGCGAAGAGTATTTACTAGAAGACAATCCAGAAGATTACTATGAAGCCAATCGTAAGTTTCATTTTTTTCTCTATCAGCTCAGTCATAACGGATTTTTGATAGAGCAAGCGATTAATTTGCACAATAGACTCCACCCCTATAGACGGCTGCAACTGCGAGTGAGCAATCGGATGCGACACTCTTTTAAAGAGCATCAAGGTATCCTAGATGCTATTATCAATCATGATGAAGAATTAGCTGAAACCATATTAAAAGCCCACGTCTCAGTGCAAGGGCAGAAATTCACAGATTTGATCGCCACCATGAATCTTAATGAGAGTGGACAAAACCAATAATAAGCACAGAGCTAATAATAAAAGCAAAACTGATGACAAACATAGGCGCTAAATTCAATGGTCATTGACACTATTGAATTTGTTGCCATCCTAAGGTCGCTTCATACTCATCTTGATGGGAAAATAATGGATGTTTTTTGGCTTCGCTTAAGTTGAGGACAGGAGTGACGCACACATCAGTATTTGCAAACACGTGTTGCCAATAGGCAAACGTTTGACTGGCAAATGTTTCTGCCATTATATTGATGGCAGACTGGCTCTTTTCAGTATTTGGCATAACACCAAGTTGCCAGTGGCTGTTTTTGAGCTCGGTTAATTTCAGCACCTCGCACAGCCCTTGCCAAAACTTTAGCTCCAGCGACCCCACAGCCATGTAGCGATGATCGGCCGTTTGATATAAACGATAGCAAGGCAATGCACCGCCTACAAAATCGTGTTGCGGCATGGGCCACTTACCTGAAATGCTTTGGATAAATGCGCCAGTAGCTTTTGTCATGACCAAATGCTGATATAAGCTGTGAGTCATACTGATGGCAATATGACGACCTTTGTTTGTCCGTTGCGCAGAAAATACAGCAGCAAGTATGGCAATAACAGCGGTATCGCTGCCACCCGCCAAGTCAGCGAACTGAACATTCGGCATCGCCTGCTCGCCTTGCGCCGTCTTTAACTGGTCAAGGACACCGCTCATGGCCATAAAGTTAATATCATGACCAGCATTATGTGCCCAGTCATGATTGATACTACCTTTAGTAGTTGCTGTCCCATTTGTGACGCCGTACCCTGTAATCGATACGATCACCAATTTAGGATTAATCGCGTGAAGCGTTGAGGCATCAAGTCCCATACCTTTTAGCACCTCAGGTCGAAAACTATCCAACATGACATCTGCTTGTTTTAGGTGTGCTTTGATCGAATCAATGTCTTTAGCATCACGAAAGTCATATTGTTTAATGGTTTTACCATGATTTAAAGCCTCAAACATTTTGCCAAAAGCCCTAGCAGGGTCACTACTTTTGGGTTCAATCTTGATAATATCTGCACCCAAATCCGCCAATAGACGCGTGGCAAACGGTCCGGGCAAATTGCGCGTCAGATCCACCACTCGCAATCCTTGTAGGCAATCAGTCATCGCATCTACGATAGTCTCATTGATCAAATCAGTCATCAGAGAACACCTCACCTTTGTCGCTCATTTCTAACAAAATTTGCGCAGGCTCAAAACGCTCACCGTATGTATTAGCAAGCTCACGACTGCGGGCAATAAATGTATCCAAACCCATGGCATTGATAAACTGGAGCGTACCGCCGTGCTGAGGTGCAAACCCCCAACCAAAGATAGAACCTACATTGGTATCAGCGACAGAGCGAACGACGTTTTCTTCATAACATTTGGCGGATTCATTGGCTTGAATGAACAGCAAACGATCAATCAAATCTTGCTGAGATGGCTGCTCAGACTGGGGTGGATACAGAATTATCAGTTCGGGCCATAATTGTTTGTCACCATTGTCCAAGTACTCATAAAAGCCTTTGCCGTTTTTCTTACCTTCTCTCTTATAGATTTGTACCAGTGTTTTGAGTACGTCATAAGATGGGCGTACCGTGCTCGGTTTGCCTTCTGCCTCCATGTCTCGTTGCTGCTGTTCACTGACGTGTAACGCAAGACTCAATGACACCTCATCTTGTAATGCTAAGGGCGGCATGGGCATCCCTGTTTTCATACCAGCAACCTCGATACTGCGTGGATGTACGCCCTCACTCAGCATGGCGATACCCTCGGTAACATACGTACCAAAGACGCGCGAGGTGTAGAACCCACGACGGTCATTGACTACAATGGGTGTTTTGCCGATTTGACCCACATAATCAAAGGCTTTTGCCAAAGTCACATCGTCAGTTTGCGCGCCTACGATGATTTCAACCAAGGGCATCTTGTCAACTGGCGAAAAAAAATGCAGACCGATAAACTGATTTGGACGCGTACTGGCTTTTGCTAATCCCGTAATAGGCAAGGTTGAAGTATTAGAAGCAAAAACTGCGGTTTTGGGAATCACAGCTTCACTTTGCTGTATGCATTTGGCTTTGATATCACGATTTTCAAACACTGCTTCGATAATAAGATCACAATCTGCCAAATCATCGTAAGAAACGGTTGGTTTGATACGTTTTAAGAGTGCTTGTTTTTTCTCTTCGGTAGCGCGCTGTCGGCTAATGGCTTTATCTAAAATATTAGCAGAATATGCTTTGCCTTTTTCAGCAGCTGTTATCTCAGTATCTAACAGGACAACATCGATGCCAGCCTTAGCAGTGACATAAGCAATACCCGCGCCCATCATGCCTGCTCCCAAAATACCCACTTTTTTGGTTTTTGCACGTGCGATACCCTGAGGACGAGACTGACCTTTTTTGATGCTATTGAGCTGGGTCCAGAGTGTATTGATCATGTTTTTCGATTCAGTAGACAGCACACAAGCGGCAAAATAACGCGACTCAATTTCAAGTCCTGTGTCGATATCGACTAGGCATCCTTCAAACACACAAGACATAATATGAATAACCGCGGGATAGTTGCCATGGGATTTTTGATTGGCCATGGCAGGCGCCACCGAAAAGATTGGTACTACGCTTGGATGCTTGCTATCGCCACCAGGCATTTTGAAGCCTTTTTTATCCCATGGTTGCTGTGCCTTAAGGTTGGCATTAATCCATGTTTTAGCTTGCCTCATCATGTCTACATAATCAGTCGCTGTGGCATCAATCAAACCCAAATCTTTTGCCGCCGTTGGACGTAGCGCTTTACCTTGAGTCATTAGCTCAAGTGCCGATTGAATACCTATTAGACGTGGTAAACGCTGAGTACCACCGCCACCAGGTAGTAAGCCCAATTTGACCTCAGGCAAGCCCAACTTGGTATTGGGTGAGTCGATTGCAATTCGATAATGGCACGCCAATGCCAACTCCAAACCCCCACCAAGCGCTGTTCCTGTCATGGCGGCAACCACAGGTTTGCCTGATGTTTCAAGCTTACGTAAACTGCTCTTAAGCGCTTCGACCAGCGCAAATGCTTGCTCGGCCGTTTCGATATGAGCCAGTTGGTCAATGTCCGCACCAACCACAAAGGTGTCTTTAGCAGAGGTAAGAATGAGTCCCTTTACAGCGTCATCATAGATGATGCTATCTACTATCGTGGCAAAAGACTCTGTAAAGCCATTGCCGATAACATTCATTTTTCGCGTGGTTTGGTCAATCTTGACGGTAACGATACCATCATTATCACGCTGGGCAGAGAAGTTTTCTAATTTGTTAATTGCTGTTACGCTATCTGTTGTCTGGTTATTTGTCATCATTTTTATCCCTTAAATGATTCTTTGTATAGTGCGTTTTAGTCTATTTGAGAAAGGAGTTAAACACGCTCGATGATAGTGGCAATCCCCATACCGCCACCCACACACAGCGTAATCATCGCGGTTTTTAAATCACGACGCTCTAACTCATCAAGGACAGTGGTCAGTAGCATTGCCCCCGTTGCGCCAAGCGGATGACCCATGGCAATCGCACCCCCATTGACATTAACCTTATCAAGTGAGAGACCGAAATCATTGGCGGTATTGAGCGGTACGGCTGCAAACGCTTCATTAATCTCCCAGAGGTCGATATCTGAAGCCTGCATACCTGCTTTTCTGAGCGCTTTTTGACACGCGGGCGTGGGACCTGTCAGCATAATAGCTGGCTCTGAGCCAATAACGGATGCCATAGTGATTTTGGCGCGTGGTTTAAGACCAGCTTTTTGACCAGCTGCTGCGCTGCCGACCAAGCAGATTGCAGCCCCATCAACGATACCAGAAGAGTTGCCAGCGTGATGTACATGGTTCACGGCTTCAATTGTGGTGTATCTGTCTAATATCACACTATCGAAGCCCATTTTGCCGGGCACAATAAAAGAAGGTTTTAGCCCAGCTAAGGTCTCGACATTGGTATTAGGACGAACGGTTTCATCTTTAGCAAGCAGCATCATGCCATTGATATCAGTAACTGGAACGACCGATTTGTCATAATAGCCCTCATTCCAAGCATGGGCGGCACGGCGATGTGACTCAGTGGCAAATGCATCAACGTCAGTACGACTAAAGCCCTTGAGCGTTGCTATGGTATCTGCGCCCACGCCTTGCGGGACAAAGTGAGTTGCTTCATTGACTCGTGGGTCCATGTACCAAGCACCGCCATCAGAACCCATCGGGACACGGCTCATGGACTCAACACCCCCTGCCACCACCATATCCTCCATGCCCGACATGACTTTGGCAGCAGCCAGATTGATAGACTCAAGACCAGATGCGCAAAATCGAGATAATGTCAGACCTGCCACACTTTGCGCCCAGCCAGCATCAATGACCGCGATACGAGCAATATCAGAGCCTTGCTCACCCACTGGTGTCACGCAGCCCAGCACCACATCATCTACCAAGCTGGTATCTAGATTGTGGCGCTGCTGCATCTCTTTTAGCAGAGTACGTACCAGCCAAATTGGCGATGCTTGAAAGAGTGCACCATCCTTTTTTCCTTTGCCGCGCGGGGTGCGAATAGCCTCATAAATGTAAGCAATCTCAGTCATAAAAGTCCCTTTTTATTTTGATAAATCAATCATGTATCATCACTGTATTGTGCACCAACCACAATCGCGTTATGTAGGCTCAAATCCAGTTTTTACATAAAGCGTGACGCCAACTCTTTCATAATCTCATTGGTGCCGCCATAAATTTTTTGTACGCGAGCATCTGCATATAAGCGCGCGATTGGATATTCTGTCATATAGCCATAACCGCCAAACAGCTGGACGCATTCATCGATGACCTCACACTGCTTTTGTGTTACCCAATATTTAATCAATGACGCATGTGGGACGGTTAACTTGCCTTCTAACATGGCATCGACAGCAGCGTCACACATACTGCTGGCAGCCAGATAATCTGCATAGCATTCTGCCATCTTAAAGCGCGTGTTTTGGAACGCCCAAACCGGTTTGCCAAAGGCTTCACGACCTTTCACGTACTCTAACGTCAAATTTATTGCCAGTTTCATCGCACCAACGCCAGACAACGCAATGATTAAGCGCTCGCGTGGCAGCTCTTGCATCATCTGAATAAAACCCATGCCCTCGACCGTGCCTAGTACATTCTTTTGCGGCACACGTACATTGCTAAAAAATAACTCTGAGGTGTCTTGAGAGGTCAGACCTATTTTGTCAAGATTACGGCCACGCTCAAAACCGGTTACTTGATCGGTCTCTACCACAATTAATGAAACACCTTGCGCGCCTTTTTCGCGGTCTGTTTTACACGCCAGCAAGATAAGGTTGGCATGCTGACCATTTGTGATAAAGGTTTTTGACCCAGTAATAATATAATCTTCCCCATCCTTTACGGCATAGGTTTTGATATTCTGTAAATCTGAGCCAGTACCAGGCTCAGTCATGGCAATCGCGGCAACGTATTCTCCAGTTGACATCTTGGGTAGCCATGCTTTTTTCTGCTCGTCAGTACCGTGCGCCAATATATACGGGGCCACAATACCTGAATGCACCATACCACCAAAACCCGATTGATTGGCTTCGGCCTGTGCGTACAGCAGAGCTGCTTCATGACCAAAATCACCACCGCCGCCGCCGTACTCCTCTGGTATTGAAGCGCACAAGAACCCCATCGCGCCCGCCTCTTCCCACGCTGCACGGTCAATCATGCCGTTTTTGCGCCATTCCTCATCTTTTGTTTCCCAGCTTTTAAACATTTTTAACGCACTGTCGTAAACCATTTGATGCTCTTCAGTCATCCAGTTTGGCACAAATTTTTCGATACTCATGGTGTCTATCCTTGACGATGTTGAGTGACTTATTAATTTAAAAGAGGATATTCACTAATCAATTTTAATTACGGTAATATAAATTACCGTATGGGATACCCATTAAAACCTTTAATTATTAGTGAATTCAAAACTTATACTAGGATAATAAAAATAATTTCGCAACTAATTAAAAATCAATGGTAATATTAATTACCTTAATCTATTTCTTTGGTGCAACCATTCCGATTTGATTCACCTTATGTATCATTTTTAGGTTGGATGGACGGTATGATTCAAATAAAAACCATTCACAGAGCACGACAGTAAAGGCCTCATAAAATATGACTAAGACTACTCAAACTTCTCAACTCGTTGATACTCGAGTGTTAGCACCTTTGTCGGACATGCGACCAGCTACGCTAGATAAGATCGAAAAAGCAGTACGTAAAGTGTTCGCTGGCGTCGATTCTAATGAAGTCACCATGGCGCAAATTGCCAAGTCTGCTAATGTTTCTCTGCAAACGCTTTATAAATACTTTGGTGATAAACAAACGCTTTTTTATACCATTATGGATATTGTGTTGGGTAGATTGGCCATACGCATCATGGATCATTTGCAAGGCATTGATAGTGTGCAAGATCGTCTGCGTAAGACGCTATGGGTATGTTTTGATTTTGTAGATTCACATCCTGATGCAGTCATGGTGCTGTCTTCTGTATCAGCATCACACATTCGTAATATTGCCATTTATGAAAATAAAGAATTGATTGGCGCGTTTTTAGAGGTACTGGAGGACGGGCAAAATCGCGGCGTACTCAACGATACCGTACCGCTATATATACTTTTTGATGTGTTTATGGGCTTTATCAGTCGCCTTGGGCTGATGCATATCATTCGTCAGACTGACACCCCTATCAATGCTGAATTCGATGCCTTATTCAATATGCTGTGGCGAGCCATCTCTAAGCCTGTGTGATCAGATAGATTACAGATTTTTTAATTCACGATGGCTTTTATAGTAATGGTCCATCAAATATATAGTTTATGTGTCTCGTCCTAAAATAGATAAAAAAAAGCCTCATAATAAAATGAGGCTTCATTGGACTTAATATATTTGTACTTGTGGCTAATATATTTATAGGTTTTGATCAGAAGTTATAGCATAACTAAATCAGTCTTTTATACTATAAAAAATATTTACACACTACTCGATTTTGGCAATCCATATTCTAAACTATCGACCACTTTATTATTCTGCTCAGTCATCAGCTCATAGCCTTTGATGATTCCCTCGAAAGGCAAATTACCTTCATAACGCTGATAGTGCTCACAAATACTTTCTTTCACAATCACATGACGCTCTGCCTCTTCTAATTCGGCAAATCCATCTGGAAGACGTATGTGAGCCAAACGTGCAGCATTACCACGCGCCATCCAATTGGCATCATTGAATTCGAACTCAACTTGCGCTCGTAAACTATACTTGGACACAGGATTGTCAGAATGTATCAAATCGTATTTAATCTGAGCAATGTCTTCTGCAAATGGCTCGTAAGGGATTTCAAGCACCGAAAATAGCGTTGCTAGGAATTCATCAGCTGTAAAATATTTATCACTATAGCTACCATCAAGTCCAAGGCATTTGCTAGACAGTACATGACGCAGTCGATCACATGCCGGTATCGTATGCTTTAACGGATAGTCCATGGCTTTAATAATATCTTGCGAGCGCAGTTTAAGCGTATCTATTTGAGCGATGGCATAGTGTGCAAGAAGATGACGTGGCTGATAACGACGGGTATATGGGGATTGATTGACAGTGTAATTCATAGTATTAAACACCTTTGGCTCCTGTAACTCCGACGAAAAAGTATGAAATAAGCCCAAATAGGCAAATAAATTGGCACAAATGAGGTGTCGGAGTACAGGCTCATGCGCTTTACCAGAATTATTTTACATCGTGCTGGAAGTTGCAAGGTTTGTACGTTTTCATTAGATGACAATAATGATTGGCAATACAAAACTGTTAAACCCACGATGGATAATGCATTGATGATAGCATATCAGCTAATAGAAAATAAATACTGATACAAGGGCTGTTTTTAAAATTCATACAATTGGCCACTTAAGATAAAAGAAATCCAACCGAAATAGCAAAAAACTACTTTAACTTATGCTTTTGACTTGGTATCTTCCCCTCCACTCTTATATTCCTTAGTATTTTTTATACCGCTTTTTGGCTCATTTTGCTGTATTAGCCCCTTCTTTGTATTGGATCTTATGAAACACACCCTTGAGGCGAGCGCAGATGCTCGCCGCACTCAGTATTTTCAAGTATTTTTGATGGGCGTTAGCGCATTTATCATGAATACCACAGAATTCGTTCCTGTCGCATTGTTAAGTGACATTGCGCAAGATTTCTCAATCACCACGGCAGAAACAGGCTGGATGTTGACACTCTATGCTTGGATTGTCGCAGCGATGTCATTGCCACTTATGCTGCTGACCAGTCGATTTGAGCGCAAGCGTTTGCTTTTGGGCTTATTCGCTGTCTTCATTGTCAGCCACATCCTCTCTGTTTTTGCGTGGAGTTTTAATGTCTTGCTGATCAGTCGCGTTGGTATCGCGCTATCTCATGCGATATTTTGGTCAATCACGGCGGCGATCGCTATACGTGTGGCACCAGAAGGCAAAAAAGCGATGGCGCTTAGTGTGCTGGCAACCGGTACCTCATTGGCCATGGTACTGGGTGTACCTTTAGGGCGAGTGATTGGTCAATGGTTTGGCTGGCGCGCAACCTTCGGTGGTATCGGCGTGATTGCGCTCATCGTTTTTATTCTCCAAGCGAGGCTTTTACCAACTCTGCCAAGTATGTTTGAAGGGTCTTTTAGAAAAATCCCAGAATTGCTCAAAAACCCATTATTGGTCTGCTTGTATTTGCTTATCTTACTCGTCTTTACGGCACACTACACCGCTTACTCATACATTGAGCCGTTTATGCGTCAAGTCGGCTCCATTAGTGAGAATTTAGCCACTTTCGTCCTGTTACTGTTCGGTGCCGCTGGTATTTTAGGCAGTTGGATATTCAGTCGCTGGGGAGATCGCTTAAATACTCAGTTGATGCTAATGTCGACGATACTGATGCTCGGCTCGATGCTTGTGCTATTGCTGGCCGTCACCTCGGTATGGGCGCTTAGCCTGATTGCGTTACTTTGGGGAGCCGCGTTGATGTTACTTATCATCACCATGCAAGCCAAAGTCATCATGGTGGATGTGAATGCGCAAGACATGCTGATGTCGATGTTCTCAGGTATTATCAATTTAGGTATTGGTGCGGGCGCGTTATTCGGCGGTTATGCAGTGACGCATATCTCTATATCAAGCGTGGGCTACGTTGGGGCGGCGATTGCTAGCGTCGCCCTACTATTGATGTTATTTATGATCAAGCGCTTCCCTGAGCTGAGTAAAAGACTTGGTTAAGACGTAAAAAGCGCCATCGTCAATAATCCACTTTACCGCGCAATGCTTTGGTCTTGCCGCGTTGGGTCTTTTGATCCACGCGCTTGCGCTTGGCATTTCTGCTCGGTTTGGTGGGTTTGCGGGTTTTATTCACATGAGTGGCTTTTATGATAAAGCTCTGCAATCGCTCAAACGCATCAATCTTGTTTCTTTCTTGCGTACGAAACTGCTGGGCCTTGATAATCAGCACCCCTTCTTTGGTGATTCGGCTATCCTTACTGTCCAGCAAACGCTGTTTTTGAGCATCGCTCAAACTTGAGCCAAGGATATCAAAGCGCAGATGAATCGCAGAGGAAACTTTATTGACATTTTGCCCGCCCGCCCCTTGCGAGCGCATAGCACTAATGTCCACGTCATTATCATTTAGGCTAATGGTATTACTGATAAAAATCATAGCGTTCTTTTATAAATCGTAATATATGTGGTTTTTGATAGATCTATAATCGATCCATTTTGAAAGCGATGCAGTGAGACTGGGATGAATTTTTTGCAGCCTCTGTGTTAGCAGCACGCAAAGAAAATTTGTACCAGTCTCACGTGATTATCAACGTACTAATTTAACTTCGAACTGATCATAGGTGGTTGATGATAAAGCATTATTCTTTCATCTGCCACTGGCTCAACAGCTGACGGCAGCGCTCAATAACTGGTGCATCGACCATCTCGCCTTCTATTTTAAATACCGCCTGACCACTTCGCTCGTACTCCTCGATCACACGCTTGGCAAACTCAAGCGCTTTGTCTGTCGGCTGCAAGGCTTGCTGTACGGTAGCCACTTGCTTGGGATGGATACACAGCATTCCTAACATGCCCATTTGTGACCATAACTGTACGCGAGTGCGTAACCCTACTTCATCATTAAAATCAGGATAAATGGTGTCAATCGGCGGTGCTAGCTTGTGCACCTTTGATACTATAATAAACTGATAACGAATCTGATTGGCAATAAGGTCGGCTGAAGGCGTGCCCACTTGCACGCGCAAATCATTACACAGGTCTAAAAACCCGTAACTGAAGGCAGCAAGACCAGTGGCTTTTGCCATGCTGTCGATTTGATATAAGCCAGTGGCGCTCTCTATCAGTGCAATGACAGGCAATCCTGTGAATTGATAAACATGCTCGATGTCGCCAGCTTGCTCTGCTTTTGCCAATAAGACGCCCGCCAGCTTGGGCATTTGCTGGCACAATGCCAAGTCTTCAAAAAACGCCTCAGTCCCTGCCCGATTGATACGCAACCAAATCGGCTGATAAGTAAGCTTCTCGTTTTGATCGTCATAGTAATTTTTTAATGCTTCTCGCGCTTGTGCTTTGTCTTTTTGAACAACGGCATCTTCCAAATCTACAATTACCGCCGCAGCACCACTGGCAAATGCCTTTTCTATTCGGTCAAGACGCGTCGCTGGTACGAATAACCATGTTTTATTTTCAACAGTCGTTTTTACTTCTGTATTATTGTTATTGGTGAAACTCATACATAATTTCCTGTGTATTCGAAATACGTTAAAACGCTACAGTATACTACTGCCATCTCGACTCTAGTTTTTGTTGACTCTACAATCTCATCTGAATATCTGACTTTTATTTGAGCATATCTTATTTTGGATATTTGCACTAAAAAATAGAACAAAAAAACCGCATAGAGCGTCGTCTTATGCGGTTTTTATTGTAAACACTGTCGCTATTTTACATTTAACACTCTACCACTAAGCAAGCATCCCACCATCGACCACTACGGTTGCGCCCGTGGTATAGCTTGACGCATCAGACACCAAATACAGTACCGTGCCCGCCATTTCATCTGGATCAGCCACACGACCTAACGGTATAGAATGCAGCGCCATCTTTAAGACTTTATCGTTGGTTGTAAGAGCAGAGGCAAACTTGGTATCGGTCAAACCTGGCAATAAAGCGTTGACACGAATATTCAAAGGCCCGCATTCTTTGGCAAAGGCTTTGGTCATGCTAATGACAGCGGCTTTGGTGATTGAATAAATCCCTTGCTTGTCCCCTGCCACCAAACCATTAACCGATGCCGTGTTCAAAATCACGCCACCACCCTGTTCGCGCATCATTTTGCCAGCGGCCGTCGACATAAAGAAATAACCGCGAATATTGACCTCTACTGTCTTATCAAAAGCGGCCAAATCCGTATCCAAAATATGACCGTAATAAGGATTTGCCGCCGCGTTATTGACCAAGATATCAAGCTGACCAAACTCACTTTTGATATGCTCAAAAATCGTTTCAATCTGCGCCATATCCCCCACATGGCAAGCAAACGCACTGGCCTTATGACCGTCAGCTTTGATGCTATCTGCGACCGCTTGGCAAGCATCGATCTTACGACTAGACACGATCACATGCGCCCCTCTTGACGCAAGCAGACGCGCAATAGACTCGCCAATACCGCGACTCGCGCCCGTCACCAATGCAATCTTGCCTGTTAAATTAAATAAATCTTTCATGATAACTCCTTATGCTTTTTTAAATTAGCAGTGATGAAAAAAATCTCGCAGCACCGCCAAATTTAGTATCAATTTTTTTAATAAGGTACATTAAGCCAGCTAGGCCACCATCCCACCATCAAGTGTAAAGGCATGACCATTCATAAACGTACTCTCATCGCTGGCAAGCCATGCAATCGCGCCTGACACTTCATCAACCTCGCCCAGACGACGCAGTGGACTGGCTTTGATGGTGGCTTCTTGCGCGCGCTCAGTCATGTTTGCCATGGTGTTGCGTACCATTGGCGTATCAATAAAACTTGGACATACCGCATTGAAGCGAATATTAACGCGTGCATACTCGTGGGCAGCAGACTTGGTCAGCCCCATCACACCATGTTTGGCAGCACTATAAGCCGATAGCATGGGCGCGGAGCGCAGGCCTGCGATGGAGGCCACATTGATCACATGTCCACCGCCATTGGATGCCATACAAGCGACAGCGGCGCGCATACAGTGCCACACCCCTTTTAAATTGACGGCAATATTGCGATCAAAGTCTTCATCGCTCAGCTCATGCATGGGCGCAGGCTGATGGTCGATACCCGCATTATTTATCACGACATCAAGGCCACCAAGTTCTTGCATGGCAAAAGCAAACAGCGCACGCACCTCATCGCCGCTCGTTACATCCACCTTTTGAAAAACAATACTATTGCCTGCCTCTTGGCCTTGCTTGGCGACCGCTACCCCAAGTGTTTCTGCCAAATCGCCAATCACAACTTTTGCACCGCGACTTGCCAGCAGCAGCGCACTGGCAGCACCGATGCCTGATGCACCGCCTGTGATTAAAATGCGTTTACCTGTCACGTCTGATGCGATTCCATTTGTACTTAATGTCATGTTTTATTCCTCTACCTTGAGAACCAATTTGCCGAAGTTTTCCCCATTGAAAAGCATCATGAGCGTCTCAGGGAAAGTGTCGATACCTTTAACGATATGATCTTTGACTTTGATATCGCTCGATTTAATCCAGCCTGCAATCTCTTTCATTGCCGTTGGATATTCTTTAACATTGTCAAACACCACAATCCCTTCCATGCGCGCCCGATTGACCAACAGCGACAAATAATTTGATGGGCCTTTAACGGCCTCAGTGTTGTTATATTGGCTGATTGCGCCGCAAATGACGATACGCGCGCGCAGATTAATCTGAGTCAGCACGTCATCTAAAATATCACCGCCCACATTGTCAAAGTACACATCGACCCCATTTGGACAAGCTTGTTTAAGGGCTTTTTTTACATTTTCGTTTTTATAGTCAATCGCGGCATCAAACCCAAGCTCATCGACTAAGAACTGACATTTCCCATGACCGCCTGCGATACCGACCACTCGGCAACCCTTGATTTTGGCGATTTGACCGACCAGACTACCCACTGCGCCCGCCGCGCCCGATACCACAACGGTCTCGCCTGCTTTTGGCTCGCCTGTTTTTAATAACCCAAAATACCCTGTCATCCCTGGCATACCCAAAACACCTAAGTAATAAGACAAGGGCGCAAGGTTTGGATCAATTTTATAGAGTCCCGTACCGTCACTGACGGCATAAGATTGCACGCCATTGTGACCTGAGACATAGTCACCAATCGCAAAATCTGCGTGCTTACTGTCAATCACTTCGCCGACAGTGCCTGCTCGCATGACATCGTCAACCTTTACAGGCGCGATGTAAGATTTTGCATCGTTCAACCACCCACGCATTGCAGGATCTATAGAGATGTAGTCAATTTTTATCAGTAACTGTCCATCTTCAATGGTCGGCACCTCGTTCTCGGTATACTCCCATGTGTCAGCATTCGGTTCACCCACGGGTCTTGTTTTTAGCCGCCATTGCTTATTCATGCTTGTCATGACTCTTATCCTTAGAGAGATTCTTAAAACCACGCAGCTTGCATGTCTGTGCAAACAGCATTGTCATTGGTTAAAATTGCGATATCGCGTTTGACTAATGGTAATTCCCAATCGATAAAATATTTTGCTGCTTGTATCTTGCCTTGATAGAAATCTCGTTGCTCAGTATCGTCTGTATTGCTCAGCAGCTGTTCTGCTTTACTGGCTTGGCGAATCCAAATCCACGCCACGACTATCGAGGCAAAAATATTCATAAGTGCCTGCGCATTGCCCGTTAAGGTAACTGCTTTTTCGGTTTGTAAAACTTTACTCAAATGCATCAAAATTTCATGCAACTCACCCATGTAAGGTGTCAATTTACCTGCCAGCTTCGCCGTCTCTGCCGTGGTGATACTTTCCAAATCCTGTGTGATTTCACGTTTTAGGATTTGAATACCAAGACCGCCTTTTTGCCATAACTTGCGAAATGACAAATCCAAGGCTTGCACGCCATTTGTGCCTTCATGAATGGGATTGAGACGATTGTCCCGCCAAAATTGCTCGGCGTGATACTCGCGGGTATAGCCTGCCCCGCCCAATACCTGAATACCCAAATCATTGGCTTTTGGCCCATATTCAGACGGCCATGCTTTTAATACTGGCGTCAATAAATCCAGTAATTCTGACAGCTCGTTTTTTAACGTGGCATCTTCGCAAGTATTGATACGGTCGATCAGATTTGAGCCGTATAAGCACAATGAAATGCCGCCTTCAGAATAGGCTTTTTGTGCCAGTAGCATCCGTCTGACGTCACCATGATTGATGATGGCAGTCGCATCATCTTCAGGCTTGTTATTGGGTGCAATCCTGCCTTGTGTTCTGTCTTTGGCATAATCTAGCGAATACTGATAACCGCGATAACCAATCATTGCCGCACCAAAACCCACAGCAATACGCGCCTCATTCATCATCTTAAACATATAACGCAGGCCAAAATGCTCATCACCGATGAGGTAACCATGGCACGCGCCTTCATCACCGAAGCTCAATGCTGTCGACGTCGCGCCTCTATAACCCAGTTTATGAATGAGTCCCGTTAGATGGACATCATTACGCTCACCAATCGATAAATCATCGTTTAATCGGTACTTTGGCACCGCAAATAAAGAAATCCCTTTGACACCGCCAGGGCCACCAGGAATTTTGGCCAATACCAAATGGACGATATTGTCAGACAGCTCATGATCGCCGCCCGAGATATAAATCTTACTGCCTTTGACTCGGTACGAACCGTCGGCTTGTTTGACGGCAGTGGTTTTGATATCAGCAAGCGACGAGCCAGCATGCGGCTCTGTCAATGCCATCGTTCCGGTAAACTCACCCGTTAGCATTCGCGGCATAAAAGCAGCTTTAATCTCATCGCTGGCAAAATGTGAGATCACATTAATCGCAGCAGTGGTCAAAAAAGGATAGGCCGTAGTTGAAGGATTGGCCGCCATAAAATAGCCTGCCACTGCCGTCATCACCGTCTCAGGTAATTGCATACCGCCATCTTCGAAATTATAACGACCGGCGATAAAACCTGACTCACGATACGCATCAAACGCGACTTTCACATCGTTTATCATGCTGACTTTTTTGCCGTCGAACTGTGGCTCGTTTTTATCTGCGATATGGTTATGCGGTAAAAACAAATCGGTTGCCATTTTGTTTGCAGTATTTAATACCGCGTCAAACGTCTCACGGCTATGCTCTGCAAATTTGGGATGCTGGGTCAGCGTTTCAGCACCCAGTACATCATACAATTGAAACGGTAATTCAAAGTCGTTGATAAGGGTATCTGCTGCCATAATAGTCTCGCTACTGTGCTTGTTGACAAAAGAAAATGAGGTATCCATAGATACTAAGCCAATTTCACACGCTACCGTATTGTCATTTATGACATAATTATGGTCAAATAAGACATATTATCGATACTGAATAAAATGGATACCAGACATTATGACGCGAGACTGGTACAAATTTTTCTTGCTTGCTGTGCCTTCGCAGACAGAGGCGACAAAAAATTTATCCCCGTCTCGCTGTATTTTTTTATATGAACTTAACTATAGTATTGGCAATAAATAAAGGAAAACGAAAACTCATGCCCGACTTCCAACCGTTTACAGTGATTATTCTTGGCTTCGATGGCGTGCTGGGTAGTGTGCTCGCTGGTGCCTTGGACTTGTTTTCGTTCACTGGGGTCAGCTGGCAGCGATTTTTAGGTGAGGACGTAGCGCCTAGATTTAAGGTACAGATAGCGAGTTTGGGCGGCGGCGATATCCGCTGTAGCAATCGCTTAATGATGCGGGCACATTGTGATATCCAAGACGTGATGGAATGCGACTTATTGCTGGTGCCGACCATTGGTGATTCGATCGATAAGGTGTTAACACAAAACCGTGAGTTGTTGCCCCATCTCATCAGACTCGCTGACACCAACGCAGATATCGCCAGTAACTGTAGTGGCGCGTTTTTTTTGGCAAAGGCAGGTTTGCTAGATCATAAGATCGCCACCACGCATTGGGGTTATGCGAGTAAGTTTAAGGCAGACTTCCCGCTCGTGGATTTACAGGAAAATCAGTTCGTGACCCAATCAGACAATATCTTTTGTGCCGCAGGCGGCAGTGCTTTTTATGATTTGGGCTTATTACTCATAGAGCGCTATTGCGGACGTGAGATTTCTACGCAGGTGGCGAGAACTCAGATTATCGATAGTAAGCGCGGCAACCAAAACAGCTATACAAATGTGACGTTGCACAAACCGCATGCCGACCCGCTAGTCAAGCAGGTACAAGAATTTATAGAAGAAAATTTTAATAAACCCATTCAAGTGAGTCAGTTGGCTGGTATGGTCAATATCACCCCACGCACCTTAAATCGACGCTTTCAATCTTGTGTGGCCATGCGCCCCATTGAGTACATTCAAGCGGTTAGAATTGAGCAAGCAAAACGCCTATTAGAATCGGGCGATGTGACGATAAAATCTCTGGCGGATCAAGTGGGTTATGAGGACATCTCGTCATTCACACGCTTGTTCAAACGCACTACCGAGTTGACGCCCAAAGAATACCAAGACAAGTTTTCACGGTTAGCGATTTAACGATTTAACGATTTAACGATTTAACGATTTAACGATTTAACGATTTAACGATTTAACGATTTAACGATTTAACGATTTAACGATTTAACGATTTAACGATTTAACGATTTAACGATTTAACGAGTTTAGTATAAAACCGAGTCAGCGGGACTGAAATAAATTTTTCTTAGCCTCTATCTATGAAGGCACAGCAAGCAAGAAAAATTTATCTTAGTTCAGCGTTGACATGTAGTGTCTCTGTTTTATTTAGAATCGACTACAGTATTGTTGAGCTCTTAAACATTCTGCCACAGCCCTTCGACATAAATCGCATCGGCTTTAATCGTGGGATAATCGGCGAACGCCAATTGATAACCGCCGCTGGTATTGGGACTGATTTGACACCTCGCGCCTAGCGGAAAGCTGTGTTTTTTCCCAATATGACCGAATCGCATACCACTATAAACGGGCAGCCCTGTCAACTGATGCAATTGACGAACCACAGTGGCAACATCATAGCGCTTATCGTAGCTGTCCTCACCCGAACCAGACAATGCGCCAAATACAATTGCTTGCTGACCCTTAAACATGCCCGCCAAATACAAGTCATATAACATGCGCTCAATGCGATAAGCTTGCTCGCCTACATCTTCCAAAAACACAATCCCACCCTCAATCCGTGGTAAATACTCACTGCCTGCCAGCGCAGAGACCACACTCAGGTTACCGCCCCAAATAGTACCGCGCACCGCTTTTGGCGCGCCCGTTGTCAGAATGCTGGGTAACTGCTGGCTGGTTAAAGACGCATCTTCAATACTGATCGTTAAATTAGGATTGCTCAAGGCATTGGCAAACTGTTGGCAAGTCACTTGATCGGGGTTGATTTTGCCAAACTCACTGTAAAGCATTGGGGCCGCAAGCGAGCTCATGCCGCCTTTTGCCAGTAGCGCACATTGAATGGCGGTCACATCACTAAATCCTGCGAGTATCGTGCCACGCTCTTTCATGATACGACCAAGCGTCGACCAGTCAATCATCGGTAATAAGCGCATCGCACCATAGCCACCGCGTACGCCCAGTAGTAATTTAGGGGCCGCTATTGCACCAGTCGCGATATTTTGAAGATCACTGGCACGTTGTGAGTCAGTACCTGCAAAGCGCAAATATTGCCGGCTGGTGATCGTAGGATTGCTTACTTTAAACCCTGCACACGCCACGCGATCCAGCGCCAATTGATTGCGCTCATCACTGCCGCCCACATTAGAGCTGGCAAAAAGCTGCGTTTCGATAGTTGGCGTCATACAACTAATCTGTGGTCGTGACGTCTGCGATGACGCACCATCTTGCACCAATGGCAGATCATCTTTGGTCAGTGACGTGCTGCTATTTTTATCCATGGTATTGGCAGCCAGTACTTGAGAGATGCTTTGAGTGGCTAACAATCCTGTGCCTGCGCTTATCCCTACTTGACGCAAAAACTGCCTGCGATTCAGTCCAGTTTTGGCATTCGTCACTGAAGCGGATTTTTGGCTTTTGGTAGTGGTAGCATCCTGTGTCCACGGTGTCTTTGAGACCATATCTTGCGGCTTCCTTTTTACTTTTGTCTTAGTTGTTATTTTAATCAGCTATAAAAGACAGGATTATAACGTGCCTGCTCGCGAGTATGGTTGCCCAACCCTTGCCCGTATTTACTTTTTCGCTACTGTGACGATAATGCTGTTTGGATTGTAAGATCCAACATAAAAAAGGCTGCCAATAATGCAAATGAATGGTGATATAAAAAGCGTCTTTTTATATAAACTTCATGATGTTTATATAGCAAAAAAGCCAAGATCGATAATTCGGTATCGGTCGTGGCTTTTTATTGGTTATTTACTATATCCAATTGATTGTGCGTTATTAACTGTCTATGAATATTAATCAGGCACATCATAATTGGCTTTTTCGGGATTGAGACCGAATGAGCAGACAAACGTAGCAACGAGACTATTCACAATAATAAAAGGCAGATCAATGGTGGCATGTCCCAACGCATAACGACCAATAAGCCATGAGACAATCAGCATAGCAATAAAAAACATACCCAAGTACGCCAAAATCGTCGGATGTTTTAGATTGTAAGGCTGCTCGGGTTGGGGTTTTTTGTCCAAAACATACGTTCTTATCGCCCAACCTGCTGCATAAGAAAATCCACCCAACACCACATAACTAAAAAAATTCATATTGCCTGACTCTGATGACGGTTTATAACAAACGATGATTGATATTCAATAGCAGTTAAATACCACTTGTTCACACACTTTCATTCACATTATCGACAATAATATCGACATGAGGATTGGCCAAAATATCGGTATTGACGTCATCACATTCCACACGATAGATCGTATTGGCACCGCGATAGATATAAGACAAGTACTCACTATCTAGCAGTGGGTCGATATTGGCGTACGCAGATTTGACATGAGCCAGTACCAGCACCCTATCTGGACGGCCAATCACGGCATCGACATTATTAGGATCAATAGAAAAGAACTTTGAGACATCACTGTTTTCAATCACCTCTAATGGCTCAGGGTTGTCCCAAACGCGCTTAGCACTGGCAGGCTCTTTCATTTGCATCACCCATGCACCATCTTGTTGACTGACTTTTATTTGGGCAGGCTCATCATTACTTACCGTATAGCAGCCTTCAAAGATAGACAAATCGACTGCCTCAGCCACCTGAGTCTCGGTTTGTACATTACTATCATTACAAGCCGTCAAAAATAACATGCTGCTCACAGCCAAGCTAACGGTAAGATACGTCAATCTGTTTGAAACAACGTTTGTGCATAAGGACATAATCGGATTATCCTGCATTCATTCATGCGTTAAGAGCGTGTGTTGAGAGCATTACTATTGAATAGCATGGCTATTAAACAGTACAGTAACTAAAGCGTTGTGGTACAAACATTCTGCCATTTATGGCTACTGTTTGTTGCCCCAAAATCCCTATTTTCATGGGAAGCTTTTGGTAGCTGACGCTATTTTAACAGAAAACCAGCAGGTTACTATTATCCTATAAAAAGGCATCTATGAGTTCGCGATTTTGTACATGACGACTGCCCATATCAGCGATAGATTTGTTATACTCAAACCCAGCATCTAGATGGGTCGTTATCGTAACCCTCACCGTAGCATCGCTTTTCTTTCTCTCCCTTATTTAGCATTTATCAGGTCAATATATTTTTATGTCAGACAATCGCAACACACCCTCATTGAACCCACATAGCACGATAAACCCATTGGCTGCCAAAGCGAATACCACTGTGGCTTATACGGATGGTGCCTGTAAGGGCAATCCTGGTGCTGGTGGCTGGGGCGCGCACCTTATATTCAGCGATGGTAGCACGCAAGATTTATATGGCGGTGATAAAGAGACGACCAATAACCGTATGGAGTTGATGGGTGCCATACAAGCACTGATGCACAGTCCTCTTGAGCAAAAACTTGAGATTTGGACCGACTCAAGTTATGTCCAAAAAGGGATTACAGAATGGATCGAGGGCTGGAAAAAAAGAGGCTGGAAAACAGCGGGCAAAAAACCTGTGGCCAACCAAGATCTTTGGCAACAATTGGATGCGTTGACTCAAAAACGTGATGTTGATTGGCACTGGGTAAAAGGTCATGCTGGACATGCTGGCAACGAAAAAGCAGACGAATTAGCAAACCTAGGCGTAACCTCAAGTAGCGATCATTCATCAGCCATGCATACACAGGACTTATCTAAAAAAAAAGTGTCCATAATGACTGATGATGCATCAACGGCTTCTGGTCATGACTGGCTAAGTTTTGACCCTCTAGGTCTGGATATGGAAGAGGACGAACTTGATGAAGAACTTGATAATGAGCCACTAGAAAGTCATAACAATGACAATAATATAATGGCTAAAGACGCTATAATAGACACAAATCGCTATGAGGCACACGCTCATACACCGCCTCATGCGACCAAACCAATGAGTACTGTAGATATGCCAGAAGCCCATGTACCAATGAATGTACCAACATCTGTACCAATGACCGATACAATGAATGAAGACAAACTGTCAGAGGTAGCGGATGATGGTGTTAAATTCGATGGTGATACCAGTCGTGCCAATCCGCACTTTAAGCCGCTGCTACCTGAACCAAAACACCGTCATGAATCTGACCGTCAACTGATTATGGATACCGAAACCACAGGACTTGATGCGCTAAAAGGCGATCGTGTCATCGAAGTTGGTATCGTCGAGATGGTTGGGCGTAAATTCACTGGCGAAAAACTGCATGTCTATATCAACCCACAGCGCGGTATGGATGAGGAAGTCATTCGCATTCATGGTATCTCTGAGGCATTTTTAGCGGATAAGCCAACCTTCGATCAAGTGGCAAAATCGCTATATGACTTTATGGATGGGGCAGAAATCATCGCCCATAACGCCTCGTTTGATATGAACTTCTTAAACATGGAGTTTGCTAAAGTTGGTCTCAATGACTTTGCCGAGCGGGTACGAGTGACTGACTCTTTGGCCATGGCAAAACAGCAGTATCCAGGGCAAAAAAACACCCTAGATGCCTTAGTAAGACGCTTAGATGTGGGTAAGCAAGATCGTACTTTCCATGGCGCTTTACTTGACTCAGAGATTTTGGCTGAAGTATATTTAGCGATGACAGGTGGGCAGGTCACGCTTGCCATTGAGGAAGATGCACAAACTGAGGGCGGACAAACTGCCCATGCAAATTTTAGCGATCTAGCCGCTTTATTGCTGGCGTCAAGCACAGACGAAGACGCAAACCAACAGTGGTACACCTCGCTTTCAGAGGACTACCCTGAGCTCAAAGCCCATATGTAGTTATCGATCGTGACCGTTTTTGATATTACCAATTCTACAGTACAGCATTCATGATTATAATCAGCGTTAAAACAGCACCCATACCTACTTTTAGCATTATCTAACCCATCGCCATTCTCATCAGTACATTATGGAAAAATAACTATGGACCAGTCTGCGCAAATGAAATTAACCGCTCCCACGCTTAGTATCACTGATTTCAATCTACCCTCACTACATTTGCTGCATGATGAGATTATCGTAACGCTAAAAGATGCCGAGATTCATCTGGGTGAGTTCAATGACGATGACAGTCAGGCACCTTTACTGCTAGATTCTATCGTTGTCCTAAAGCAGTTATCCTATATTTTTAAACTGATCTCTTTGGTCGGTGCCGAAGTCTTAAATACAGCTATTGCCAATGGATTGCAGCGTCTTTATGACAATGGTGATAATAATGATATCGATTTGATTATGGATCTATCAGAAGCCATTATGACACTTGAGCGTTATGTCGAATTTGTACTATTGACGGAGTCGGTAGAGCCCATTTTATTATTGCCAGTGATCAACAAACTGAACGCTCATAGCCATCAAAACCTTATTTCAGCAGATTATTTTTCTGCTTTTGGTAGCAGTAGCGTTATTATTGCCAATCCTGAAAGCAACTTTCAGCCACTCAAAGAGCTCGATATCGATAACGAACTGTTGACCTACGCCTATCGTAGTGGGCTTAGCGTGGTTCTACTCAATCAAGATGGCAACATTAGCCCAGATGAGCAACAAAAAATCGATGCCATGAGTGCGGCCTGTGCGCTGATTGCCTCGAAGACCGACAGCTTATTTTGGCAAGCAGCCAATACCGCTGTCACTGATATCGCCACCCTGTTGCCGCTGACCTTGAGTCAAAAACACATCTTTATTTATTTGGAGCAACAATTCCAAAGCTATCTACCAGTGATGGATAGACGTTTTGCTGATTTGGTCAGCTTTGCATGCCAGCGTAACACTATTGAGGCGCAGCAACTGCGTGAACTGTACGCTGACAACCAGTTGGATGGGCCTCAGATTGAACAGATGAAGCGCTTTTTATTTGGGCCTAATCGTACGTTGACTGATACTTTAAACACGATTATTCAAACCCAAATCAACACAATTAAAGAAGATGTAGACAGTTACGCCCGCGGTGACTCCATTAATCCTGCTGACATGCAGACAGCACAGATTACTGACGAACTTACTGCATTGAGCTCAGCACTACGACTACTTGGTCTAACAAGTGCCGCCAGCAGTCTCAGTACAGCTGCACAAGCGGTCAAGCATTGGCGAGCGCCTGCACCTGAGGATTTTGATCATTTATTATTGGCCTTGATGCATGCAGAAAATGCCACCATCGCGATGGCAGAAACACATACCCCAGGCGCTATTTATTTGCCATTGAACAACCCTCATATCTCATTGCATCAGCTCAATACTGCCAATGATACCTTGATACAAGAGAGTCGTACCGCGATTGCCAGTGCCGAACAAGCTATCACTGACTATTTGGCTGAGCTAGAACGAGATTTACTAAATATTCAAAACGTACCCGAGATGATGCGCCAAGTATCAGGAGCTGTACGCTTTTTGCAACTGCCAACCCCTGCCAGCATGCTCAGTCAACTGGCTAGCTATATTGAACAGCGTATCGAAAGTGGACGTCGCATAGAAGATGATACCCTGTCCTATATTGCCGATATTATTATGGCGGTTGATTATCATTTAGAAGGTTTGGAATACAATCGTCCTGTCAGTAAGCAGGCGCTTAATGTCGGTCAACAAAGCTTAAGCGCATTATTGGCGGCCTAGTGTCGATACAGTTTGATCGTAATGATCATCGTTATGCGAATGATGTTTCATTACGATAGAATTCTCTATATTTTTATTACTTCAAACAGGTTTGTATGTCACGTACTACAAACTTGTTTTTAATGCTTTGGAATGTCGTATATGACCCATGCTTTCGTATTTCGTGATGACACTCTTTTATGTCATCAAACATCTGATGGCTGGTGGCCATTGCAGGTTCAATTACCGCAGTCTGCTCCACATTCAGAAGATAGCGAGCATTCGCCAACCTATCAAGTTGGTCGAGTGGCGCTACTTGAGAGCCTGGCACCCAGTCATTGGTTGTCTGATAGTTTGCCAAAAAATTCCGTTGAATTTGGCCATCAAGCGACTAAGACTGATGGTTTTACTTCTGATCCTTTTCAAGCCCATCCTTTCGATTCCGACACTTTCACAGCTCAAAGCACCAGCGCCATTACTGATGCCTATGCCCTAGCACACAATATTGTCTTGCCAACAATAACTGACCATAGCGGATACGATTTTTTGCCTTATAGACAGCTCATTACCCAGCTGCCTATTGCACTATCTACTCAAATCAGCCAAGCCATACAGCTATTGCGTTGGCAAGAAGATACGCAGTTTTGTAGTCGCTGTGCCACGCCTGCCGTTCATACTAAAACGGACGAACGCGCGATGGTCTGTCCCGTATGTCAGTTGCGCCAGTATCCTCGTGTCCAGCCATGTGTCATCACTGCTATCACTCGTCCCAATCCGAAAACGGGAGAAATGCAAATCTTACTGGCACAGCATCGACGCCATGGCGTGCAAAAGCAGCCAGCCATGTATGGTTTGATTGCTGGCTTCGTCGAAGTAGGTGAAAGTTTGGAGCATGCCGTGGTACGCGAAGTCGCAGAAGAGGTAAATATCAGTGTGACCAATATAAGCTACGTAAGCAGTCAGCCTTGGCCGTTTCCTTCTAACTTAATGCTTGGTTTTAAAGCCACTTATGCAGAGGGTTATATCGTTATTCAAGAAGAAGAGCTGACCCACGCGGATTTTTTTGATATCTCAAACCTGCCCCAAATTCCTTTTAAGGGCAGTATTGCTTATGAGTTGATTGCACTGGTCGCTCATGAACAAGGCGTGAGCTTATAAGCGTTTGGTTTATCTATCTCACTTAAACAGTGGCTTTTCGGCTTGCCAAACGCGCCTGTTGCCATTTGAACAGTCTGGGTATTAGTAATCCAGCGATGACAATCATCATACCGACCAACTGTAAAATTGTGACTTGCTGACCGTAAGCGAATGCAGTCAGCGCTGCAAAAACGGGCACAAAATTAAAGAATAAAGACGCATTGGCAGCACCAAGTTGCTTCACGCCAGAAATCCATAACAGATAACCGCCAACCGTGCCAAAGACCCCAATAAATACCAAGTCAACAAGAACGCCACGACTGATCACTAGGCTTTCTTGTATTGGGTGCACCTCTGCACTAAACAGTACCATCAGCGAGATGACGCCCAGACCTGACAGCATACCAACCAAGGTATAAGGTATCATTGGCATCCAGCGGCTAATGCCTTGGGTCAGATAAGTGTACAGACTCCAGCACAGCATGCCTAAAAAGATCATTTGATCGCCGTGATTAAACTCGAAACCCAATAGTTTGGCAAATGCGCCATCAGTGAGTACCAGTAGCACTCCAGAGAGACAGACCACCAAACTAAAAAGTGCGCCCTTGGTAGGAAACTGACGCTGCGCCACAGAACCGATCAAAGACGTTACTAGTGGGCTGAGTGCCATAATCAACGCACCATTATTGGCATTGGTCTGAGCCAAGCCTGTGAACAGACCCAGATTCAAACCGCCAACACCGATGATGGACACGCCAATTGCCCACACCCACTGTTTTGGTGTGAGACTCGGCATTGGCATGTGCTTATATTTTGCATAAAGGTACAGACACACAGCGGCAATGCTAAAGCGCCACATAACTAAGGTTAAGGCATTGACCTCTCCCAAAGCATGTTTGCCAACAGGGAAACTTGCACCCCAAAAAAACGTGCACAGCAACAGACATAGTACGGCATTGGTATTCGCGGAACGGCTCATATTACATCCAAAAACTTGCGAAAAGATAACCACCAGTGTATATATTTTAAATACGGTATAAACAAGCAATAACGAGAGCATAGATTCCGAATATGAAATTTAACTACTCCCTCGATGACATGCGCAGCTTTTGCGCCGTTGTCAGATACGGCAGCTTTCGTCAAGCCTCTGTCATGCTAGATATGCCGCTATCAACATTGAGTCGCCGCGTTGCCAAATTAGAATCCGATCTAGCACTCAGATTACTCAATCGTGATGCGCATCGCGTACAGCTAACCCATGCAGGACAACAGTATTATAAAAGTAGCGCCCATCTGTTTGACGAATTAGAAAACGTCGCGGTTTGCTTATTACAAGATAAAAACCAAGCCAAAGGTACGATTAGAATCAGTGCCCCGGTCAACTTTGGCAGCGATATTTTGGCACCCTATTTCAATGCCTTTTTAAAGCAATATCCAGATATCCATTTGGATTTGCGACTATCCAATCAAACCATTGATATAGAAGCACAGGCCATTGATATCGCTTTTCGCATCGGTGAGCACAGTGCTGATCATTGGATTGGACGACAGCTGACCAATATTCGCTTTATGATTTGTGCCTCAAGTAATACCAATATCTCTGCTATTCACGTACCCAGCGATTTGACAGGCTACCCTACCGTATTGTGTACGCCTATGTCGACTTGGCACCTGCAACATCGCACAACAGGTGAGGTACAAGCACACCAGCCAATGCACAATGTCCGTCTAAAGGTCGATAACATCAGCTTGTTGACAAGGGCTATCGCAGACGGTATTGGTCTGGGTTTTATTCCCGATTATGATGCTGAGCCTCTGATAGCATCAGGACATTTACAACAGGTATTGCCCGATTGGCATAACCAACCAAGAGGCTGTCAGATGCTCTATCGTGACCGTGATAACATGCCTTATCGTATGCATTTATTAATCGATTTTATGCTCAAGTGCTTTGATAAGTAGGCGCTTCGCCAATGATTGTTTTCTCATGCTGATAATCAGTATCACGTTTGAGCCAAATGCCTCATGCTCTCGTCATGATTTTTTAATTTTACCCTCATAATCTTAGTATTTGACTATACTGTGTTAGGGCTTCAAATGTGTTAATCTTTCGCGGCAAAAGAGCAATCGCTAGAGCTGGGTTGGTTGCTATTGACCATATAACCTCCGTACACAAACTTGTGATATACCGATAAAGTGCCCAATTAATAGCCTTTTGTAATAGTCACTTTTCTGTCTCTTTATTGACAGATATAGGAGACAACCTTTGATAATGACCGATATTAAGGCCTGCAATACCATGTCCCAAACCGACACCCATTCTCAAGATGCTCAACAAACTCGCTTGGCAGACCTGCCCATCTTGTTTACGTCATTGCACATTGACACCCTGCCTACTGATGTACAAGCAAAAATTTCACGTATTGATGCTTGTTTACCGCAAACTCAATGTGGTCTTTGTGAGCATCCAGATGGCTGTTTACCCTACGCCGCTGCCATCGTCTTAGATAACGAGCCACACAATAAATGCGTACCTGGAGGGCAACCCGTCACTGACGCCATCGCTCAGATTCTGTATCCTAACAATCATAAGATACCCCTTAAAGCCGTTCCCTCTCAATGGCCAGTAGATACTGCCTCTGCCAGACCTACTGAGGTGCGTGCGGTGATTCGTGAGGATGACTGTATTGGCTGTACCAAGTGTATTCCTGCTTGCCCCGTTGATGCTATTGTCGGTACTGGCAAACACATGCATACCATCTTTACTGATCTCTGTACTGGCTGCGAGCTATGTATCGCGCCTTGTCCCGTCGACTGTATTGACTTGGTCACAATAGAGCGCGAGGTTTCTGTCTCTGAGCGAGAAGCCGAGCAAGAAGATTTGAGACTGCGCTATCACACGCATTTAAGACGAGTGACCGAACAGCTTGCAGATAGCAGCAATAGCAAACCAGTGGTCAGCATGGTAGAAGCCAAACTGAACAATGCAGCGAGCCAATCTCTCAATATCAGTGAGACTCAAGCAAAAAACACCATTGCCGCGGCCAAATTACGTACCAAGATTAAGAAGTTGGAAAAACAACTGAGCGTTCGTGCCAATGAGCAAAAGCAAGCTGAGCTTGAGGCACTACAGGCCGAGCTTTTACAGTTCTAATCATTTGATACACAATACGCGCTGTTCAATTGCTATAAAATAGCCAAAATAAGAGCTTGACTCATTCATTGCCCAATAACATTTATTAATAAAATATTATGAGTAAAACTGTCAAACATAAAACAGCCGATACACCGCCATCGAGAAGAATGCCCAATCGTGATGTACGTCCATTTTTTGAAAAACTGGCGGCGACGATTGATGAACCAGTTACTGAACTCAATTATGCCAGCAATTTTGAGTTATTGATTGCCGTCATATTGTCTGCACAAGCAACAGATGTGAGTGTCAACATTGCCACCCAGCAATTGTATCCGGTGGCAAATACACCTGAGGCGATATTGGCACTGGGTGAAGAGGGTTTAAAGGCGTACATTAAAAACATTGGCTTATACAATGCCAAAGCCAAAAACGTCATCAAAACCTGTCGCGATTTGATTGAGAAATTTGATAGCACTGTCCCTGATAATCGCAAAGATCTAGAGTCACTAGCGGGTGTTGGGCGTAAAACAGCCAATGTAGTTCTAAACACAGCGTTTGGACAACCAACGATGGCGGTCGATACGCACATCTTTCGCGTCGGCAATCGCACGGGGCTTGCCACTGGTAAAAACGTCTTAATTGTAGAAGAAAAATTGGTTGAGCGTATTCCAGACGATTTCATCGTTGATGCGCATCATTACCTTATTTTGCACGGTCGCTATACCTGTCAAGCTCGCACACCGAAATGCGGCGCCTGCCCTGTCTATGCTGAATGTATGTTTAAAGACAAAGCCACGTTTTTAGAACTATAACTTTTTGACCTATAGCGTTTCAACCCATAACGATGGATTATACGTCAGGCTATCATTACCACTTCGATAAATTACCCTATCGTTTATATCAATAGGTAAAGCAAAAACTTTGGACTCTAGTTGCCATGGATGGTTACTTATCGTTATAAAAATCATTTTTATATTAAGGAAAATCAAATGAATACGATCACCGCATTGCTGTTTGACGACTTTGAAACTTTGGATTTGTTTGGGCCTATCGAGATGTTTGGAAGTATACCTGATTATTATCGCATTCAATTTGCCTCGATGACCGGTGGTATTATTCGCAGCAAGCATGGTGTTGCTATGCAAACGGCTGCCGTCACAAAATTAGACGATCAGACTGATATTTTGTTGGTGCCAGGCGGGATGGGTACTAGGCAATTGGTGCAAAACCAGCCTTTTTTGCAGATCATCACAGCGCTTGTTGAACAAGCGAATTGGGTGCTTAGCGTCTGCACTGGTAGCGCCTTGTTGGCTAAGACAGGGGTTTTGAACGGCAAGCGCGCCACCTCTAACAAGCTGTCGTGGCAATGGGTAATATTGCAATCTGATAACGTCCATTGGATAAAGCAAGCACGCTGGGTAGTCGATGATAAGTTTTATACGTCATCAGGTGTGAGTGCTGGTATGGACATGGCACTCGGTTTTATTGCTGACAGACATGATGTAGAGACCGCACGTCACATTGCCACCTATACCGAATATCGTTGGCAAGAAAATAGTGATATCGATGACTTTTATCGCCCTTGATCAAGGCTCGGTTACCTCATAATGCCATCCATCGCTAGAGTTTTGCCTCGATACACGTTAAAATACGCTAATTTTTTGATTCTTTTTCATCTTTTATTTTTCTATACATTTAATAATGACTGAGTGCGTAAACTACAGTCCCTGCAATTAAGCGATCCCATTATGCGTGAATACAACTTATTTACCTCAGAATCTGTGAGCGAAGGCCATCCTGATAAAATGGCTGACCAAATATCAGACGCTATCCTTGATGCTATCTTGAGTGAAGACCTGCATGCACGTGTGGCCTGCGAGACTTTGGTCAAAACAGGTGCGGTGATATTAGCAGGTGAAATTACTACAACTGCCAATATCGATTTGGAGCGTCTGGTTCGTGATACTGTGAATGGCATTGGTTATCATCATTCAGATTTGGGCTTTGATGGCGAAACTTGTGCTGTCATCAATATGCTTGGTAAGCAATCTCCTGAAATTGCTCAAGGGGTTGATCGCAGTGATCCTGAAGAGCAAGGCGCAGGTGACCAAGGTCTAATGTTTGGTTATGCAAGTAACGAAACTGACGTCTTAATGCCCGCTCCTATCGAATTCGCTCATCGCTTAATGGAGCGTCAGTCTGAGCTACGCCGTGCAGGAGAGCTACCGTGGTTACGTCCAGATGCCAAAGCGCAAGTTACCCTAAAATATGATGGCAATAAGCCTGTCGCCGTTGATGCTGTTGTTTTATCGACCCAGCATGATCCAAGCATATCGCAAAAGGATCTGCAAGAAGCAGTGATGGAATCTATCATCAAGCATGTATTACCAGCTGAGCTACTACATGCAGGTACACGCTATCATATCAATCCAACCGGTAAATTCGTCATCGGTGGCCCTGTTGGTGATGCAGGACTGACAGGTCGTAAAATCATTGTTGATACTTACGGCGGTATGGCGCGTCATGGCGGCGGTGCATTCAGTGGTAAAGATCCTTCAAAAGTAGATCGTAGCGCGGCGTATGCGGTGCGTTATGTTGCAAAAAACATCGTAGCAGCAGGACTGGCTGAGCGCTGTGAAATACAAGTCAGCTATGCGATTGGTGTCGCTGAACCGACTTCTATTTCTGTCAATACTTTTGGCACCAATAAAATCAGCAATGATGAGATCATTCGTCTGATTCGTACGCATTTTGACTTGCGTCCTTATGGCATTACTCGCATGCTCAATTTATTGCAGCCAATGTATCAGCAAACCGCTACTTTTGGTCATTTCGGTCGTTTGGGCTCAGAAACCGCCTTTACGTGGGAAAAAACAGACAAAGCTGAGATCTTAAAAGCAGACGCTGGTTTATAGAAATTTTACTTTATATCGTTTATGAACCATTTTTATAAACTTAAAATTCCGACACTTATTAGGAGTCGCTTATGTCTCAAGACAATATTCAAGACAACAACATTCAAGACAACAATGTGGATGCAAACATTGAGATCACCCCTGAAATGCAGGCATTTTACCAGCGCGCTGATGCCATTATCGGTGTTGCAAATAGCCAATTGGGGCCAGAAGCACATTCTGGACAAGTAGGTGCTTCTTTATTGTATGCAGCCGCACGCTATAGTGCGTCAGTCGCCTCTATCGGTTTTATTAAAGGTGACGACTTTGCCAAAGAAAAAGACGATATCGTTGAATTCTATGTCAAACAGTATCGTCAGATGTTAAGCGATAACTTAACAGATTATGCGCAAAACTTTGATAAATATGTTCAAATCAACAAAGATGATAAACCAGCTGAATAAAGTCAGCTTGCTTATTTGATATTTTAATAGCAGTAATACTTATATTAAAGCCCAAGCTGTCTGACAAGCTTGGGCTTTTTTGTTGATACTTTTAACCTCATTAGCCTCATTATATTTTAAGAACGATACCCTATAGATGGTCGCTTATAAATGCGCTACTATCAATAAGACAGCAGAACGTCGGTAACAAAAATCACCATCTTCATCTCATAAGGACATACCATGATGATCAATTTGCTTAAATCTTCTTTACTTGGTTTAACCCTAACAATGGCACTGACAAGTTGTAGTTATTTACCGAGTCCAGACACAAATACCGCACCTACTCAGCCAGCTAAGACCAGCAATACACTACCTAAAGGCAGCTTTACTCAATGCCCGCCTTCTAACGCGAATGCTGGAGATACCATGTGTACCATGCAGTATGATCCAGTCTGTGTAAAAACCAAGGTCGGTTCCGTAATTGGTTACCGTACAGCAGGCAATGCTTGCTCTGCTTGCAATATGCCCGAAGCAGTAGGCTATGTGAAAGGTGAATGTAAATAATACCGCACCCAAAGATTTAAAATCATGCTCAGACAACTGAGCGCTTTAAACAAAATTATTTGCCATACAGACATAAAAAATCCTAAAACACTCATGTGTCTTAGGATTTTTTGTTTTAGATAACCATCATATGATAGCTATTTTATCAGCGAACTATTCGTCTTTTGTAATCTTGGGCGGCCCTTTTAATAAGTGTTCATCAGCAAATTCATTGGCTGAGTTATGATCGGCAGACTCTTCAGTAATAAAGTGCTGCTGAGCCCGATAAAGTATCAGTCGGTCTCGACCCAAACCACGATGCAACGCATACATCATCAAAAATATGACCAAAGCAAAGGGCAGTCCCGCGACAATAGCTGCCGCCTGTAAAGCACCCAAGCCACCAGCAGCCAACAGAATAGCAGCAATCAAACCTTCCGTAATGGCCCAAAACAAGCGCTGAATTTTAGGTGGATTGGTATCACCACCAGCAGTCAACATATCAATCACAAAGCTCGCCGAATCTGATGACGTGACAAACCATAGGATGATCATAACAACGATAAGTAACGTAATCGGTTTTGTAAATGGATAATACTCAACCAGTCTAAAAATGGCACTACCCATGTCTTGCTGTACGGCTTCTACTAAGCCTGGATTGGCAAGGGTTGGATCAAGCCCTGCAAGCAGCTCCATATGGATAGCCACACCGCCAAAAGTTGTGAACCAGAAAAATAAAAGCACCATTGGAATTAAAAGCACACCCAATACAAACTCGCGAATCGTACGACCACGGCTGATACGAGCAATAAACACCCCTACAAATGGTGCCCAACTTACCCACCATGCCCAGTAGAACATGGTCCAACTGCTTTGCCAGTCTGTATTACTATAAGACTCACCCCACGTTGATAAAGGTATTAAATTAACTACGTAATTCCCGATATTTTCAAGAAAGCTATCAAGAATAAATAAGGTTGGCCCCAAAATAACCATAAAGGCCAAAAGTATACCTGTGAAGCCCATATTGATATCGCTTAAGCGTTTGATACCTTTATCAAGACCAAGCATCAACGAACCACATGCAAGTGCGGTCACAAAAGCAATAGTAATAAACTGTACTGTCAAATTGTTGGGAATACCAAATAAGTTCTCTAGACCTGAATTGATCTGCATAACACCCAGACCCAAAGAAGTTACTACCCCAAACATCGTACCGAACACGGCCAAGATATCAACCGTATGACCCCAGCGACCGTAAATTTTTTCGCCTAATATAGGATACAGGGTTGAGCGAATAGAGAGCGGTAAACCACGACGAAAATGGAAGTAAGCCAACGACAACGCTACAATGGTATAAATGGCCCAAGCATGTAAACCCCAATGCAAAAATGAGATGCTCATTGCTTGCTTGGCAGCCTCTATCGTCTCCGGCTCGCCAAGCGGCGGTGCCATATAGTGATACAACGGCTCAGCTGTGCCCCAATATACCAATCCGATACCAATACCAGCTGAGAACAACATGCCAATCCATGAGAACAGACTGTACTCTGGTTTCTCTGTCTGTTGGCCTAAACGTATATCCCCATACCGACTCGCTGCAAGGTAAATACAAAAGATCAGCGCCAAGTTCATCAAAATGGTGAACATCCAGCCGAACTTATCAGTAATAAAATTTTGTAAGAAAGTAAATAGTGTTCCTGCTGTTTCGGTGAAAAAAGCACCAAAAATAATAAACCCTACGATAAGTAATGCCGAAGTAATAAACACAGGTTTACTAACTCGGGGGAATGGGCCTAATCTGCCAACCTTTACATGATCCATTATTTATTAGCCTCGATTTTTTAGAAGGGTCACCTTAACAAGGTCGCTCATAATTATCAAATCTAATTCAAATACTTACAATTTCGTTACTAATAGACATACTATAAAATTATGTGGCATATCCATATGCAGTTTTACAAGAAATAGACAAACTAGGTAGCGCTATTTACCTCAGTTTGCCTACTAATTTTTGTATTCACAGATAATTTTTAAAACAATAAAACAGAAATATAGGGGGAAACATCTTATTTCGGTATTAGTTGCAGCAACTTGCTGTCACTCTCATCTTCCAATACCCATACTTTACCATCAACTGTCAACACACTACGAATACGTTCACCCATATCATACCGATATCGCTCGGAAGCAGTATTATCATTCTTAACATCTACTACTACTAAAGCCTTTGAGGATAATCCACCAACCAGAAAATCTCCTTGCCATGCTGGGAAATCGTTATGTGTACCAGCAGTATAGAGACTCATTGATGAGGGTGAGATGACAGGCGTCCATGTGACTTTAGGTGCTGCAAACTCAGGACGAGTATCATGATCGGGAATAGGCGTACCAGAATAGTTGCGTCCGTTAGACACAATCGGCCAACCATAGTTCTTGCCTTTTTCAATTAAGTTAAATTCATCACCATCCTTTGGACCCATCTCACTTATCCATAACTTACCATTTTCATCGAATCTCATCCCCAGTACATTACGATTGCCTACTGTCCAAAACTGAGAAGCAATTTTGTTGCTATCACTGACAAATGGATTGTCTTTTGGCACCGAGCCATCAGGATGTAACCTAATGATTTTGCCCAAGTTCATACTCATGTCTTGCGCTGGGTCTTTTTTCTGACGCTCCCCTGAGCTGATATACAAATACTGTCCGTCAGGTGAAAATAGCAAGCGATGACTATAATGACCTTGCCCAGTTACTTTCGGTGTTTGTTGCCAAATTGGGGTGATATTTTGCAGACTTGGCGTCGCAGTATTCAATCCTGACAGTTTGGCCTTTATCACCTTAGCCCCAAATTTATTGCTATCAGTGCCCTTACCTGCTTCTGCATAGCTGATATAGACGTTGTTGGAGGTCGCAAAATCTGGCGCAACCGTAATATCTCCCAATCCACCTTGTCCGCCGTAAGCAACGCTAGGTATACCCGTAACTTCTGTCTTAGCCCCTGTAGCAGTATCTACAATAAACAACTCACCTGTCTTTTGCGTGACCAAAAACTTGAGGGACGCATTATTAGATTTGGGCAGCGCTACCATTGCCCAAGGCTCATCAAAAGTTGCAACAGTCTTGGTAGTGAATTCAGGTTTTTCATTGCTGACGGCTGATTTTTTAGGTGAGGTTTTTGCGTCTTTAGAATCTGTGTTAGCAGTTAGGCCTGATTGATTAGAGCAAGCTGCCGTACTAAACAGAAGTGCTGATACGATGATTGGTAGGGTTAATGGTGTGCTGATATGTCTTTTGTTGATTGTCGTCATCTTTTACTCTCCATCCGTGTTAAGTTCATGTCATTAGAGCTTAAATTATTTATAACACAGTCATCGTGTTAAAAAAGTAAAATAATACCAATACACAACGTAAAAACCCCTCACTTGCCATCGCAAGTAAGGGGTCGGTTTATATTTATAAAAAACGTTATTCGGCGTTTACTATTAACTCATTCTCAGTTTATCAAAAACCAGTTTGTCATCGGCGCCGACGTCGACTTTGATGATGTCACCAGCAACAAAATCACCTGCCAGCAGTTTGAGTGACAATGGGTTTTCGATCTCTTGCTGAATCGCACGTTTTAGTGGACGCGCGCCGTAAACAGGATCGTAACCCACAGCAACCAGCTTATTCATTGCATCTGCTGAGAGCTCAATATCCATTTCTCGCTCATACAAACGCTTGCGCAATCGATCTAGCTGGATATCAGCGATACCTGCCATTTGTGACATACCGAGTGGATGAAAGACGACAATTTCATCAATACGGTTGACAAATTCAGGACGGAAATGTTGTCCAACAGATTCCATCACTTCAGCTTTGATATCTTCATAGCTTTCACCAACCATTTCCTGAATCTTATGCGACCCCAGATTACTGGTCATGATGATGACCGTATTTTTAAAGTCCACCACTCGGCCTTGAGAGTCCGTCAAACGCCCATCATCCAATACTTGTAGTAAGATATTAAACACATCAGGATGCGCTTTTTCAACTTCATCAAACAAGATAACACTATAAGGCTTGCGACGTACCGCTTCCGTCAATGCACCGCCCTCTTCGTAACCGACGTACCCTGGAGGCGCACCCACCAGACGACTGACGCTATGCTTCTCCATATATTCGCTCATGTCGATACGGACAATTGCGTCTTCACTATCGAACAAGAAGTTCGCAAGCGATTTGGTCAGCTCTGTCTTACCAACACCCGTTGGCCCTAAGAATAAGAAGGAACCTGATGGGCGATTCGGATCGGACAATCCTGCTCGACTACGACGTACGGCATTGGCGACGGCTTCGACCGCTTCATCTTGACCAATTACACGCTCATGGAGTTTTTGTTCCATGGCGAGCATTTTGTCACGCTCACCCTGCATCATTTTACTGACTGGGATACCAGTCGCTGCTGCAACCACTTCTGCAATCTCATTGTCTGTGACTTTATTACGTAGCAATTTGACACCATTGCCTTCACCGGTCTGCTCTTTTTGCTCTGCCAAGTCAGACTCAGTGATACGGCGCTCTAACTGCGGAATGGTCTCATATTGCAGTTTGCTCATGGTTTCATAGTCACTTTCGCGACTGGCTTTGTCATAAGCAATACGCGCTTTGTCTAGCTCGTCTTTTAACTGCTGGCTGCCTTTGACCAAAGCTTTTTCGGCTTGCCAAATCTCATTAAGGTCAGCGTATTCTTTTTCAAGCTCTTCGATTTGCGCATCCAATACTTTACGCTCTGCTTGCGCCCCTGCGTCTTCTTCATTTTTTAGGACTTCGCGCTGCATTTTTAACTGAATCAAGCGACTATCAAGCTTGCCCAAAGCTTCAGGCTTACTGTCCATCTCCATACGTAAGCGACTGGCTGCTTCGTCAATCAAATCAATCGCTTTATCCGGTAGCTTGCGATCGGTGATATAACGATGACTCATACGAGCGGCAGCAATGATTGCGCTGTCTTGAATATCGACGCCGTGATGTAACTCATAACGCTCTTTGAGGCCACGCAATATCGCAATGGTATCCTCAACCGTTGGCTCATCGACCAGCACTTTTTGGAAACGACGTTCAAGCGCGGCATCTTTTTCAATAAATTGGCGATACTCATCAAGCGTTGTCGCGCCAACACAATGTAGCTCACCACGAGCTAATGCTGGTTTGAGCATGTTACCTGCATCCATCGCGCCTTCTGATTTGCCTGCACCGACCATGGTATGTAGCTCATCGATAAACAAGATAACGTTGCCTTCTTGCTTGGCCAAATCACTCAACACGCTTTTGAGACGCTCTTCGAACTCACCGCGGAATTTAGCACCCGCAATAAGCGCACCTAAGTCTAATGATAGCACTTCTTTACGACGTAGGCCTTCTGGCACATCGCCATTGATAATTTTTTGTGCTAAGCCTTCGACGATTGCCGTTTTACCCACACCCGGCTCACCGATTAACACTGGGTTATTTTTAGTACGGCGCGAGAGCACTTGAATGGTACGGCGAATCTCTTCATCACGGCCAATCACTGGATCAAGCTTACCAAGTTCCGCCTGTTCAGTTAGGTTGATCGTATATTTATTGAGTGCATCACGCTGATCTTCGGCATTTTGATTGTTTACCGTGTCATCACCGCGCAATTGCTCAATGACTACCTTTAACTTGCTTGCCGTCACGCCAGCACTTTCAAATATTTTCTTAGTTTCGCCTTGTTCGGCAAGTGCCAACATAACCCATTCTGTCGCAATAAAATCATCGCCTTCTTTTTGTGCTTGGCGATCAGCTAAATTTAGAATTTTGACTGAATTTGGGTTTAAATTGACATCACCTGTCGGCTCTGAAATCGTTGCTTGCTTATCTAACGCCTTTGCCACGCCATTTTTTAACGCAGGAATAGAAGCGCCTGCTTGTTGGCAAATCGACAGATTGGATTCATCTTGCAGCAATACCGCCAGCAAATGGACAGGATCAATGCCTGTATGATCGCGTCCTAACGCTAGACTTTGGGCTTCTTGAATCGCCGATTGCAGTTTTTGGGTAAATTTTTCGAACCTCATATTTGTGTCCTTTTATAGTTAGTATTTTTAGTTGATTAACAAAAAATAAGACACCGGAACTGTGGTGGTGACCACCAATTTTGTCGGGTATCAATCATTGTCAGTTATTATCTATATAGGGTATATCATGCCAGATTTCAACTCACATATATGAGTTGTCAACCACAAATAGTGACTTATTGGTAATAGCAAAAAGTCCGATTCTAATACTATAAAAAAACCTTACTAATTGTGATGATATCATCATAGGACTTTAATAAGTACATGAAGTATGTATTTCAAGAGAATAAATAAAGAATCATGAAAAGAGAAGTTTGTTTGGCAAAAAAGTGCCAGCAAGGAATAGGTGTTATCGTTTTTATAGCAAAATTTTATTAGTATTTTTTGAATACTTACTTATTTCTATTTCAGAACCAAGAAGTCATTACTCGACGATTTCGATAAGTGTTCCAACGTTTACCACAGCCATGATCTCATCCATTTCTTCATTGGTTACAGCAATACACCCTTCGGTCCAGTCACGTTTTTGATTGAACCAAGCTAGATGGCCAAAGCCATTCATCTGTCCATGAATCATAATATCGCCGCCCGCATCAACGCCCAATAACTGCGCTCTCGCCTTATCAGCAGCATTAGGATAGCTGACATGAATAGAACGATAGGCAATAGAATTTTCGTTTTTATAATCCAAGGTGTAGCTGCCTGCAGGCGTACGATTGTCCCCTTTTTGCTGCTTATGACCAACAGGGTTCGCTCCCAATGAAATCTTGTACGACTGAATCACTGTGTCACCGCTCAATAATTTGAGCACTCGCTGCGACTTAATCACCAAGACTTTATCGATGATAGTCGTATCAGGAATGGGTGATGGTTGTTTTGAGTGACTATTGACATAGATGACCGTGCCAGCGCTCACAATGGTAGCAAGGCCAAGTCCTATCGCGAAAAACAACCAGTTTGAATGTTTACTAGCATGCGTGTGAAAAAATGACATAGACTTTAATCCTTATAACAAATACTAAATAGCAGTGAGTCATAATATATCAAAGCACTATGCCAAGTTTTATGCAAAAGTGATGAATCAGACAGCTAGAAATACTGCCTTCTACTTAAAGACGTGATGTAGCATCACACCATACGAATCGCGCCGTCCAAACGAATAACCTCGCCATTTAAGTACGCATTATCGATGATATGGGTGACCAGCTTGGCAAACTCAGCCGGATTGCCCAAACGTTTTGGATAAGGCACGCCTGCCTCCAACTGTTCACGCGCTTTTTCAGGAATGCTCTGCATCATTGGCGTGGCAAAAACGCCAGGCGCAATGGTCATCACCCGAATACCGTGACGCGCAAGCTCACGCGCAAGCGGTAATGTCAAACCTACCACGCCTGCCTTTGACGAGGAATAACTGGCTTGTCCCACTTGACCGTCAAAGGCAGCGATAGACGCAGTATTGATAATAATGCCTTGGTCAGCATTGTTTTTTTCGGCATCGTTTTCTACCGCCGTTGTCGCATCACTAGCGACGCGCTTGGCGATACTGGCAGCGACCAAACGCGCCACATTAAATGAGCCTACAAGGTTAATATTGACTCCGCGACTAAAGGACTCAAGATCCGCTGGATTATTATCACGATCCAGCAGCTTTTGTACGACAGCGATACCAGCGCAGTTAACAGAGCCTTGTAAACCACCAAACACTTTTTCAGCGACATCGACAGCAGCTTGTACATCATCGCCACTGGTTATGTCACACCGTATAAACCGTGCTTTATCGCCTAGCTCATTGATTAAAGCTTGTCCTGCCGATTCGTTGAGATCGGCAATCACGACATTACCGCCTTGAGCAACAATAGCGCGAACCACTGCTTCTCCTAAACCTGATGCCCCGCCCGTCACCAAAAAGCTATTTTTTTCAATATGCATGACTGCTCCTTTCACTTTCTAATTGTTATGAACTATTTTTTCTATGCGCTATTTTTTACAAGCTGGCTTTATACAAACTATGGTTAATCCTAAATAAAAAAAGCACAACAATAATAATGGACTGCCAACGATATGTGTTTATAGCCTCTGTCTGCGAAGACACAGCAAGCAAGAAAAAAAGCGCTCTATTACATACTTACACAGCAGATAGACTGCGCAATAAAAAGCGCTGAATTTTGCCACTTGGCGTTTTTGGTAAAGACGACACAAATTCCACCTCGCGTGGGTAAGCATGAGTTGATAAGCGCTTGCGTACCAAGTTTTCAATCTCCTTGGCAATCTCATCCGTTCCTTCAATGCCGTCTTTTAACACCACATAAGATTTGATGGTATGACCGCGCACCTCATCGGGTATACCAACGGCTGCTGATTCGGCAACGGCTTCGTGTTCTAATACAGTATTTTCAACATCCGTTGGACCTACGCGATAACCTGCGGTGATAATGATGTCATCATCACGTCCTGAAAACCAATAACTGCCATCGCTATGACGCTCGACCACATCGCCCGTCAGATAGTAATCATCAGCGAACGCTTGTTTTTCGTTCCAGCTATAACCATGGAAATAAAATGCGGGTGATTGGCTCACCACGACGGCTAACTGCCCTTGCTCGCCATCAGGTAATATATTCATGTCATCATCTAATACGACGAGCGTATGCCCTGGCAATGCCATTCCCATCGAGCCAACTGGAGATTCATGTTCCAATGCATGATGCGCACAGCATGTCATTCCCGTCTCTGTTTGGCCATACTGATCACAAACCTTACAGTTCAAATAAGTCTCAACCCAATTGACCACTTCCGTGTTGAGGGTCTCGCCTGCTGAGTTGGCACAGCGCAATGATAATTTAACATTAGTATCGTCACGAGCGTCGTCATTAACGTTGTCAAACACACCACTCGACTTCATCATTCGAAACGCCGTCGGTGAAGAAGCCAAATTGGTAATCTTGTGACGTATCATAAAGTCACGAGTATTGGCAGCATCAAAACCAGCTTCGTTGAAATGAGTGGTCACACCCAACAACAAGGGACCTGTAATGGCATAGTACAGTCCATAAGCCCAGCCTGGATCTGCCATATTCCAATAATTATCATCGTCACGTAAGTCGATGGCATAGCGCATGTACAAATAAAAAGCAGGAAGCGCCGTCAATGAGACGCTGACACCTTTGGACTTGCCGACTGTGCCTGAGGTAAACATCTGTAAAAATGGCGCACTAATATCCAATAATATAGGCTCTAGCGTTTCTGGTTGCATTGCCATCATTTTGGCGTAACGATCATCATCCCATTGCTGATCATCGACTTGTATATCATTGTCACCACCGACCAATACCATTTTGGTTTGGTCAGCCAAGTCTTCAAATTTGCTGCGATTGTCGACATTGGTAAAGACAACTTTGGTGCCTGCTTTATCCATTCGATATTTGATTGAATCATAACCAAAAGCGGTAAATAGCGGCTGGTATACGGCACCAATTCGCCATGTGGCTAATACAATAGTCAATAACTCAGGTGTGCGAGGCAACATGGTTGCGACTTGATCGCCTACTTTTACACCATAAGACTGCAATAGGTTGGCGACTTGCGCACTGGCTTTATCAAGCTCAGCAAACGTCATTTTTGTCACCTTGCCTGCGGTATCTTCATGCACCAGTGCTGTCATATCGCCACGGCCATCACGCACGTGGCGACCACAGCATGCTATATAAGCGTTTAAACGATCGTCTAAATGCTCGCCAAAAATCTCTGTCAGCAATGTATCCATGCTAAAGTTATGATAATAATCATTGTAATTTGCTGATGTGTTTTTAGTATTTGTATCGGTGTTCGAAGACTCGGTGTTTAAAGACAATGCGTCTGAAAATGAGTGACTGACAGACGAAGTATTTGAAGAAAGGGTGTTCATAAGCTAATCCTTTAGCAATAACGAGTGACAGGTAGAACAATAAAGACTACCGTTGAAACGGTTATATCCTATGACCGTTTCAAACCTTGTTGTTTAATATACTATATTAGTAACGCATTTTTACACTTATTTCAATACATACCGTATCATTTTTATTTAACATTCCTATTTACGAACCAATAAAACTTTTACACGTCAGACAGGAGTCGTTAGAGTACATATGTGAGCGACCTTTATTTTTTAATTATTTATCAGGTTTCATTACTCAAAAAACCTAGCAACGCCTTTTCTTCACAGCTTTGATACTTTTTGGTATGTCCACGGCGTGCTTGCTTGTAGGACTCAAAAAACTCCCCTGCTAAAAATCGCTCAATAATAATAGGATTGATGTAAGAGGATCGGCAAACAGCAGGCGTATTACCCAGCTCTTCTGCGACCATTTTTACCATATCAGTGACCAATTGCTGCCGCTCGGCACTGTCAGGCGCGCTGGCTAATATGGCTTTGCCGTCAGAGGTTTGTAGCTCATCATACAAATGACTCGCTGCAAGCACACTGGCCATCCATGTGCGAAAATCTTTTGCGCTGTACATTTTGCCACTGCTGCCATTGATACAAGTATGTGTTCGTAGATACTCATTGATATCACTACTATCGACAACTTGTTTGTCGCCATTTTCATCCAAGTACTTAAAAATCTGATAACCCGGTAGCTCAGAGCAGGCTTGTACAATCTCAATCAAACGCTCGTCTTGCAGCTCAATGTGATGCTCCTTGGCGCTTTTACCAACAAAATCAAACGCCAGACCTGTGTCAGTTTGACTGACGTGCTTGCTTCTTAATGTACTTAAGCCATAGCTTTTATTGAGCTTAGCATAACGACTATTACCAATACGAATGAGCGTGGTTTCTAACAGCTTGACCACGGCTGCCAAGACATTGGCTCGTGATAATGGTATTGCCTCCAAATCTTGTTCGACTTGGGCGCGCAGGTTTGGCAAAGCCTTTGCAAAACCAATCATGGTATCAAACTTGGCTTGGTCGCGCACGCGATCCCACTCAGGATGATACAGATATTGTTTGCGTGCTTTTTCGTCGCGGCCTGTGGATTGTAGATGGCCTTTTTCATCTCGGCATATCCAGACCTCTGACCACATAGGCGGAATCACCAACGCATCAAATCGTTTACGTAGTGCTTTGTCTTTGACTGTTTTTCCTGTTGCGTCGCGATAGGTAAAACCGCGTCCCCACCGTCTGCGCCCATATCCAGGCTCATTATCACTGACATAGCGTAAATTTGCCAACTGAGCCAAATGCTCGTAGTCATGGCGCACATCTTGTGTAGGGTTTTGCTGATTTTCTTTGTTCATAAGAAAACTCGTCTGATAAATGAATCGTTTTAGCATAATGAACTGTGATGATTTTTGCTGTTTATTTGCCAAGGACAAAGTGTAATCCTGTGTAAAACTAAATGGATGCAAGGGTTTTATAAAATTGAGTTTTAAGGCATAATTTGATGCAAATTAGAACTTAAGTTGAATAAAATACAATGCAAAACACTTCTATAAAAATAGCGCCTCTTTCTCAAACAGATTACAGCTTGTGGCTCGTGTTATGGGAACGCTATCTGAGCTTCTATGAAACCACATTGCCCACTCATACAACAGAGGCAACATGGGACAACTTGCTCAATCAAGACATCGCTATTTATGGGTTTGGGGCATGGATAAACGACACCTTGGTTGGTATCACTCATGTCGTATTACATCCCAATACGTGGAACACTTCTGACTGCTGTTACTTAGAAGATTTATACGTAAGCGACAATGCACGTGGGCAAGGGGCTGGACGGGCTTTGATTGAGTATGTCTATAACTTTGCAGCTCAAAAAAACTGCAATCGGGTCTATTGGACGACGCAAGAAGGAAACAACGCGTCGCGTAAGCTATACGATGCCATTGCTACCCAAACTGACATGGTGCAATACCGTAAAAACTTATGAAAATTTTATTTTAAGCCAATCATTAACACACAAAAAACGCCAAGCATGGCACTTGGCGTTTTTTATAAGTATACCGTCGTTTAGATAAAGCTATTTGCCATAAAGGCATAAATAAGCTGTTTCTACCTCGACTTTGACATTGAATTTTTGATTGGCTTCCACTGTGAATTGCTCACCAGCGTTGAAAGTTTGCCATTCATCGCTCTCTGGTAACTTTACGGTCAATGCACCGCTCACCACACTCATGGTTTCAAAATCGCTGGTCCCAAACTCGTACTCACCAATTTCCATTACACCAACGGTAGCAGGCTTGGTTGCCGTTTGAAAGGCGATAGACGTGACTTTATTATCAAAATAATTATTAACGCTTGGCATCATTCATCCTTAATAAAATTTTAGGTAATGTTTTAGGTTTCAAGTTGCTTTCATGGACTTAATTTTACAGACCCGCTTTTAGACTCGCTTCAATAAACTGATCGAGATCTCCGTCTAGTACAGCACCTGTATTAAAGGTTTCTACACCCGTACGCAAGTCTTTGATACGTGAGTCATCGAGTACATAAGAGCGGATTTGACTGCCCCAACCAACGTCTGACTTGTTGTCTTCGACGGCTTGTTGTTTTTCCATACGCTTTTGCATTTCAAGCTCATAAAGCTTGGCGCGTAGCATTTTCATGGCAGTGGCTTTGTTGCCGTGCTGACTACGTTCGTTCTGACACGTCACCACCACGCCGCTTGGCTCATGGGTGATACGAACGGCCGAATCAGTCGTGTTGACGTGCTGACCACCAGCGCCTGATGAGCGATAAGTATCAATACGTAGATCCGCTGGATTGATATCAATCTCGACATTATCATCGATTTCAGGTGAGACGAATACTGCAGCAAACGACGTATGACGACCATTATTGCTATCAAACGGTGACTTACGCACCAAACGATGCACACCAATCTCCGTGCGCAGCCAACCAAAGGCATAATCGCCTTTGATCTCAATCGTCGCCGATTTAATCCCAGCCACGCTGCCTGCCGAGACTTCTATCACATCGACCTTGAAACCGTGCGCTTCTGCCCAGCGCGTATACATACGCAGCAGCATTTCTGCCCAATCTTGTGCCTCTGTACCGCCACTGCCCGATTGAATATCTAGGTAGCAGTTGTTTGGATCCATCTCGCCGCTAAACATACGGCGGAACTCGAGATCAGCCACGCGTGCTTCGGCACTATCAAGCTCGCTTTGCACATCGGCTAGTAGCGACTCATCTTCTGCTTCGACTGCCAACTCTAGCATGGCGGACGCATCTTCTAGCGTGGTTTCAAGTGAAACGACCACGTCAATGACGCCATCAAGATGACTTTTCTCTTTGTTAATCTTGGTTGCACGCTCAGGATCATTCCATAGCTCAGGGTTCTCTAGCTCCAAATTAACTTCTTCTAAGCGTTCTTGCTTACCATCGAAGTCAAAGATACCTCCGCAAGTCCTGCCCACGCTCGGATAAATCTTTGATTTGTTCTTGATACGGATTGATTTCCATAAAGGTTCCTATGCTTTTTTAATAAAAATAAATAACGGATACAGCGCTATTTTAAATGAGATTAACGTTTAATAGTTGGTTAATTCTTTATGATGGCGAACCACACCACTAAAGCGACCAATCCTCTACCGCCCAGCGATGTGCCAGCGCATGCGCATGTAGCGTATCATCAGGTGACACACAAACGGCCACGTCCGCCCACTCAAGCAGTGGAATGTCGTTTTTGGAATCTGAATACGCATACGTTTTTTTGAAATCAATGCCAGCCACTTGCTGCTTATCAAGCCATTTGTTGAGATGATAAATCTTCCCTTCTTGGAAATTGGGCTTATCCGTCAATTTGCCCGTATAGCGCTCATCTTTTATCTCAAGTGGTGTCGATAACACATGACTGTCTTCGATACCAAAACGTTTTGCAATCGCAGAGACGACAAAGTCATTGGTCGCAGAGATAATCACCACATCATGACCTTGCTCAATATGCTGACATAAGACTTCCATCGCTTTTGGGCGAATATGAGGCTCGATTTCACTTTTGATATAGTCTTCTCGTAGCTCATGCAGCCTATCTATTGGTAAGCTACTCAAAAACTGCGCGACAAACTCATTGTATTCCGTCGCATCCAGCGTACCTTCGATATAATCTTGATAAAATTTCTGATTGGCAGTGCGATATTCAGCTTCGTCAACAAGATTATGTTTGACGATATACTCGCCCCATAGATAGTCACTATCGACATCGAGTAAAGTATGATCTAAATCAAATAGTGCCAGTTCTTTTTGAGGATTCTGTGCCTGATTTGCCTGCATGATATGGCCTTATGATGGTTTGTTAAAAAACATAATTTTTAATATAAATAATATTTGTAATATGGAACTTTATAAACAGAAAATTTGGTCAGTAAAATTTCGATAACACTACGATGCCCTAAATAAAAGCATGGTAATTTATTTTATCTAGCATGTTTAATAAAAAGACTGGGAATCCTATGAAATCGCCAAATCCTAAAACCAACACCTCAAATAGACCCCGGCGCCCTGCACGCTCGATCAGAGAAATTAGACAGCGTCAATCAGGCACTAGCCATCAATCATTCTCAGAACGCCTAACTCATGCACTTTTGAACGGTTTGATGTATGGATTTGGCGGCTTACTGATCGATATGGCTATTGTAATCATCCGCTCAATATTCGGTATTGGTAACGGTGAGATTTTTTGGTTATTTACCCCTTTTATGCTGATACTTGGGGCTATAATGGGACTCATCGTTGGCAAATCTGCTGGTGCTGAAAGCGTCAATGCCCTAAATATCGACGAGTCTACTAATAATAACGCTTACCTAAACGATTATTCCGTACGCCATGATGTTTTTCGCGGACTTATCATTGGTATTATCATTTTTGCCATCATCTGGCTGATTATGATGCTTATGACTTAAAGGCTACTGCTTACTTAGCATGACCATTTAATCTGGCACAGCAATTTCTTTTAAACCAGTTTTAAATTTTTGACAACGCTCCGCATAGTGCATTGCTGATAATTTGAGCATGGCCGCTTGCTCATCGGTTAGTGTTTTTACTACTTTTGCAGGTGCGCCCATAACTAATGAATTGTCTGGAATCTCTTGGCCTTCTGTAACCAACGCCTTGGCACCAATGAGACAGTTTTTACCAATTTTGGCCTTATTCAATACGACTGCACCTATACCGATTAAGCTATTATCCCCAACCTCACAGCCATGTAGCATGGCCAAATGACCAATAGTGACGTAATTGCCAATTTTTACTTCAATACCAGCATCAGTATGAATCACACTATTTTCTTGCACATTGCTATAATCACCGATATGAATACGTTCATTGTCACCGCGCAGCACTGCACCAAACCAAACACTGGCTTGATGTCCCAAATATACATCGCCCATCACTTGTGCTGAATCTGCTACCCAGCCGTTAAATGGCACTGCAAATTCAGGCACTTTATCTAAATATTGATAAATCATAACGACTCCTTGTTATATTTATTGTTTTTTGCAATTGTCTCGAATGACGAATACTAGTGGTTATCGTTGATTGTATTTCAAAAAATCGACTGATAGTCGTATCAGCTATTGCGACTATATTAATATGGCAAACAACGCTGCCTATTGTGGCAAAGCCATTCATTAAAATCCAGTCCTATTAATGTCGCTAGAATCTTAACACTTATTATAAAGACAGTAGTTATATAAAGAGTATATTTCCTATGCTTAGGCTATTTTAGCCCAGATAACTGTTTGTCTATTCCATATGAATGGTTTTATAAGCAATGACTGACTGATAAGTCGGCATCAAAGCCATTTTACTCTAGTACTCCCTCACAAATAACGCTTTATCTTATATTTAACATAGTTACAAGATTTATGTTTATCGCGTAGATTATAAAATCGACTGGCTATTTGTACATATATTGTATATAATGCGCAAAATCTGTGCCTAAGCGAGCGGACATGATGCAAGTTACCTATTCACTATCTAGTGGGATTTGTAGTTTTCATCAATAATGTCTTCTCGCTTTTTTGTGGAAAAAATTTGGGTTTGAAGCTTTTTTTACGCTTATTTGGCAATAATAAATAAGCAATTAAGAAGCTTTTTCATCCCATTTTTGGATGCAAAATATCATGGCACTCACACATAATAGCGGAGGCAACCCTTGAATTCATCGGCAGAAATACAAGCAATTTTGGCACTAGCAGACGGTACAATTTTTCGCGGTGTGAGTATCGGCAGTCTTGGTCATCGCGTCGGTGAGGTGGTATTTAATACAGCCATGACAGGGTATCAAGAAATCCTGACTGACCCAAGTTATGCACGTCAATTGGTGACCCTCACCTATCCGCACATCGGCAACACTGGTACCAATAGCGAAGACACTGAATCTGGTAATGGTCATCAAGTGTGGGCTGACGGTCTTATCATTCGTGACGCGACCATGGTTACCTCAAATTTCCGTAATTCTGAATCGCTTGCTGATTATCTAGAGCGCAATGATACGGTCGCTATCGCTGAAATCGACACACGCCAATTGACTCGCCTACTACGCGAAAAAGGTGCTCAGAACGGTTGTATCATGACTGCCTCAAACGGTGAGACAATCACATCAGAAGACGAGCAACATGCCATCAAACTGGCACAAGAATTTGCTGGTTTAGAAGGTATGGACTTGGCAAAAGAATGCTGTACCAAAGACAGCTTTGAGTGGACTGCAGGTACGTGGGATTTATCAGATACCCTACTCAACCGTGATGTAGAGGGTAGCCATGACAGCGGTACTGGCGGCTTTTTTAAACAGCTTGGTACTCATATCGACTCTAAATATAATGTCGTCGCTTATGACTTTGGTAGCAAAACCAATATCCTACGCATGCTTGTAGACCGTGGTTGTCACGTGACTGTTGTCCCAGCACAAACGCCTATCGCAGACGTGCTCGCGATGAACCCAGATGGTATTTTCTTATCAAACGGCCCTGGCGATCCTGCTGCTTGTGATTACGCGATCGACGCCGTACGCCACATTATCGAAGAGACTGATGTACCAACGTTTGGTATTTGTTTAGGTCATCAGCTGATTGGTCTTGCCAGCGGTGCCAATACTATCAAGATGAAAACGGGCCATCATGGTGCCAACCATCCCGTACAAGACTTGGCAACTGGCACAGTGATGATTACCAGTCAAAACCATGGCTTTGCCGTTGATGAAGACACGCTACCTGACAATGTCAAATCTACACATCGCTCACTATTCGATGGTACCAACCAAGGTATTGAGCTGACCAATAAGCCTATCTTTAGCTTCCAAGGTCACCCAGAAGCCAGCCCTGGCCCACATGACTGCGCGCCATTGTTTGATAAGTTTGCAGAGATGATGGAAGCGGCTAAAACTGCCCAAGCTTAAATGGTCGTTATAACTTGATAATAAGTCAATGCTTGAATCGCTAAAAGCGGTTTGAGCTGTACTGTAACAAAGCATTGTAAGTATAAAACGCCATAAGTGTTATTAAAAATAAAGATTACTTAAAATATCATCAAACGAAGGTAGCTCTAACTATGCCAAAACGTACCGACATAAAAAGCATTCTTATCATTGGCGCAGGCCCCATCGTTATCGGCCAAGCGTGTGAGTTTGACTACTCAGGCGCACAGGCGTGTAAAGCACTAAAAGAAGAAGGTTACCGCGTCATCTTGGTCAACTCAAACCCTGCGACCATTATGACTGACCCTGTCATGGCAGATGCCACCTATATCGAGCCGATCACGTGGCAGACGGTTGAGCAAATCATTGCCAAAGAGCGCCCCGATGCGATCTTGCCAACCATGGGCGGACAGACTGCGCTCAACTGTGCATTAGACCTAGACAAGCATGGTGTACTAACCAAGTACAACTGCGAGCTGATTGGCGCGACCAAAGACTCAATCGAGATGGCAGAAGATCGCGACTTATTTGACAAAGCGATGAAACGCATCGGTCTTGAGTGCCCACGCGCTGAAACCGCTGAGACCATGGAAGAAGCCTTTGCTACTCAAGAAAAGATGAGCTATCCCTGTATCATTCGTCCGTCATTCACCATGGGCGGTTCAGGCGGCGGTATCGCGTACAATCGTGACGAGTTTATCGAGATTTGCGAGCGCGGTTTTGATCTATCACCAAACCATCAGCTACTCATCGATGAATCACTAATCGGTTGGAAAGAGTACGAGATGGAAGTGGTCCGTGACAAAAACGACAACTGCATCATCATCTGTGCCATCGAAAACTTTGACCCTATGGGCGTGCACACAGGTGACTCAATCACCGTTGCTCCAGCACAAACTCTAACTGACAAAGAGTACCAAATCATGCGTAATGCCTCTTTGGCAGTACTGCGTGAGATCGGTGTAGAAACAGGCGGCTCAAACGTACAGTTCGGTATCAACCCTGATACGGGCCGTATGGTCGTCATTGAGATGAACCCACGCGTATCACGCTCGTCTGCCCTAGCGTCGAAAGCCACTGGTTTCCCGATTGCCAAAATCGCAGCAAAACTGGCGATTGGCTATACGCTAGATGAATTGCAAAACGACATCACAGGCGGCAAAACGCCAGCAAGTTTTGAACCTGCACTTGATTATGTCGTGACCAAGATTCCTCGTTTTAACTTTGAAAAATTCCCACAAGCGGACAACATCCTATCGACTCAGATGAAATCGGTCGGCGAAGTGATGGCGATTGGTCGTAACTTTCAAGAGTCGATGCAAAAAGCCTTACGCGGTATGGAAACAGGCGCAGATGGTTTTGACGAGCAAATCGACTTATCAAAAGTCAGTGCTGATAAGGCTCGTAGCGAGATTATCAACCGCCTAACGATTCCAACCCCTGATCGTATTTACTATATTGCGGATGCTTTTCGCGTTGGTATGAGCGTCGACGAGGTGTTTAAATTCACTAAGATTGACCCATGGTTCTTGGTTCAGATCGAAGACATCGTTAAAACCGAAGCAACCGTGAAATCCTTAGGCTTTGGTGGATTGAACGAGAAAAATCTACGCAGCTTTAAGCGTAAAGGTTTGTCAGATTTGCGTTTGGCTAAATTGCTTGGCGTGTCACAAAAGCAACTACGTAAAAAGCGTTGGGATTTAAACGTCTATCCAGTGTATAAACGTGTTGATACGTGCGCCGCAGAGTTTGCCACCAGCACCGCTTATATGTACTCAACCTACGATAGCGAATGTGAAGCCAACCCAACTGACAAGAAAAAAATCATGGTTATCGGTGGCGGCCCTAACCGTATCGGTCAAGGTATTGAGTTTGATTACTGCTGTGTCCATGCAGCGCTTGCCATGCGTGAAGACGGTTACGAGACCATCATGGTCAACTGTAACCCTGAAACGGTTTCGACCGATTATGACACTTCTGACCGTCTATACTTTGAGCCAATCACATTAGAGGACGTGCTAGAGATCGTCCGTATCGAAAATCCAGATGGTGTGATTGTCCAGTTCGGTGGTCAAACGCCTTTGAAACTAGCACGCGCTTTAGAATCTGCGGGCGTAAAAATCATCGGCACTAGCCCTGATGCGATTGATCGCGCTGAAGACCGTGAGCGCTTCCAGCACATGATTCAGCAATTGAACTTAGTGCAACCATCAAACGCTCTAGCCACCAGCTTAGAAGATGGATTGGTTAAAGCAAAAGATGTGGGCTATCCACTGGTTGTACGTCCATCGTATGTCCTTGGTGGTCGCGCGATGGAAATCGTCTATAACGAAGATGAACTAAGACACTATCTACGTACCGCCGTACAAGCGTCAAACGAAGCGCCCGTATTGTTAGATCGCTTCTTGGACGATGCCATCGAAGTCGATGTGGACTGTGTATGTGACGGTACAGATGTCGTGATTGGCGGTATCATGCAGCATATCGAACAGGCAGGTGTCCACTCTGGTGACTCAGCTTGCTCACTACCGCCATACTCACTATCAGATGAGCTGTGTGATGTCATGCGTGCACAAACCGTGGCTATGGCAAAGGAGCTTGGCGTGGTTGGCCTCATGAACGTTCAGTTCGCGGTCAAAGGTGAAACGGTTTATATCTTAGAAGTGAACCCTCGTGCTGCCCGTACTGTCCCGTTTGTCTCTAAGTGTATTGGTACGTCATTAGCACAAATCGCCGCTCGCTGTATGGCTGGTACGTCACTGAAAGACCAAGGCTTTACCACTGAAATCGTTCCTTCATTTTACGCGGTTAAAGAAGCGGTATTCCCATTTGCTAAGTTCCCTGGTGTCGATCCAATCTTGAGTCCTGAGATGAAATCAACGGGTGAAGTCATGGGCGTAGGCAAGACTTTTGGCGAAGCATTTTACAAAGCCATCATCGGTAGTAATGAGCGCTTGCCAGGTCTGCCTACTGAAGGCGAAAATAAGACCGTCTTTATCTCAGTTCGTGATAGCGATAAAGCACAAATCGCTCCTATCGCTCGTCAACTTGTAGACTTCGGTTTCAATATCGTATCGACCACAGGAACGCAAAAGGTACTGAGCGATGCTGGTATTGAGTGTAAGCAAATCAACAAAGTTACTGAAGGCCGCCCTCATATCGTTGATGCCTTGAAAAACGGTAAGATTGACCTTATTATCAATACGACTGAAGGTAAGCAGGCGCAAGAGGATTCATTCTCTATTCGTCGTAGTGCCTTACAAGGTAAAGTCTTTTATGTCACCACGTTAGGTGCAGCAGATGCAGTTTGTAAATCTTATGCGATTGACTTGCCATTTGAAGTCTATAAGCTGCAAGATTTACATGGACAAGCAAAGACTATTGACGTGACTGAATAATTTCAGTAGATTAAGCATAACCGCTAAGCTTATACAAAAGCTTAGCCAAGACTTGTTATTGATTATTCTGTGACAATCGTACGTTAAAAAAACAATATCTTTAAAGAGTCAAACCTACAAAAGCATAGTGGCTGAACTGCGACTATGCTTTTTATTACGTAAGGTTCAGTGTGCTTGGTACTGTCAGTTTGCTTGGTACTAGGAGTAAATGTGCTAATACATAATAGCCCGTTTACTGATGACACCATCTGAACCCCACTCTTTTTATATTTCATACTCATTGCAACAACATTGACACCATCTCCTTATGAGGTGGTGTGGTGTTATTGGTTTAAGGAAAAAACATGCAACGTTATCCCATGACTCCGCAAGGACATGCGGCTTTAGAAGCCGAATTAAAACAGTTAAAAAGTGTCGACCGTCCACGCATCACAGCTTCCATTGCTGAGGCCCGTGAACACGGCGATTTAAAAGAAAACGCTGAATATCATGCTGCTCGTGAGCAACAAGGCTTTTGTGAAGCACGTATTCGTGATATCGAAGCAAAACTTGGTGGTGCTCAGGTTATCGATCCTTCAACGTTACCAAAAGAAGGTCGTATCGTGTTTGGCGTCAGCGTCGTGATCGAAAACATGGACACTGAAGAAGAAAAACAGTACAAAATCGTTGGTGACGATGAAGCCGACTTCAAAGCTGGCAAAATCTCAGTCAACTCACCAATTGCTCGTGGCCTTATCGGTAAGTTTGAAGGTGATGAAGTACGTATCGAAACCCCTAAAGGTGTGGTTGAATACGAAGTGATGAAAGTCATCTACGATTGATTTTGTGCTTATCGTGCCTTTATAAAAACATGCTTTGATAGAAGCTCTATATTAAAGCGGACGAAACAGCAGCTCATCTAGCTAATAGGCAAATAACATCATTTAGACCGTCATTATTTATAAAATAGCAGTTACACAATGCTGCTTTTCTACTTAATTTGTTTTGGCGCATAATTGCTTGAGTATGGATGTTTATGCCATTTGGTATAACTTCTAATCGAAAATAATGATGGCTTGATAGTTAATATTGACTATCGTCAGTACCGAAACCCTTGTTATTTGGCATACTCTGTTGTGTCATTTAACAAGGGTTTTTCTTGTCTATACATTATTTATTGCTGTTTCATTTACCGTTATTTTAAAGGAGCCTTTTATGAGCATAAATTTTGATACATCATTAACCACAGTGGTCTCGGCCATTATGGCGGGTGCCGTACTGACGGTATCAGTGGCACATGCTGCGCCTGAAATCGCCATTAGCTCGCCTGCTGGTGGTAGTACGACTGTCGTTGAACAATACTCAGACGGTAAGACGGCAACCATCACTGCGACACCAAATGGTATTACCATGCAGGATGGTATGCCTTATGCCGTCACTCAAGTGACAACGGTTCCGCGATATGTTGTCCGTCAAGCTGGCAATAACAGCACGGTTGTGACTCAAGGTAGCACCACGGTTACCAGCGTGCCTGTCAGCAACCAAGTGACCAATACTGTCTCCAACGTGGACGTTATCACTACGCCCGTCAGTACCGTGACACAAGTAACGCCTGTCACAACAGCGACGCAGCTACCCGTGACCAGCCAGATAACCACAACGTCATTAGATGCTCTACAACTTACCCCGACATTTAGTACGCCTGATATCGTTAATGCTCAAACCAAGGTGATGAAGATCCTAAAAAACAGTGCTGGACGTGACGTCGCAGTCCCTGCCAATCACATAGCGCCCGGCGACATTATCGAATACCACACCACTTATACCAATACCACAGCCCAGCCAGTCAACGATATCAATGCGATGGTATCTCTACCAAGCGGCGTGCAACTGGTATCATTGAATAGTTCGATACCAACGCTTGCAACCACAGGCGGCGGTAACTATCAAACCATTCAACAAGTCGGTAACACGACCGTTATTCAAGAAAATTACTCAGGTCTTAAGTGGAACTTAGTGAACCTGAATCCCAATGCTGCTCAAACCGTGGTGATACGCGCCAAAGTTCAGTAAGATCTAATAGATAAATCCAGCTTTGAAATATTAGGCAATGACTCAGTAATACTCGGTATAAAAGGCTTTGTCCGCTAAATGAATAGTTGGCAAAGCCTTTTTTTGTTCTCTGACAATAAGTTTCAATGTTTAATAACGACTGTTTATCATTTGGTAAAGCGCTGCTTTTACTATTTATAAACTGTACTTCAAAAAGCGACACTAAATGTCGTGTTGTTTTTAATCTTTTCCTATAAATACAATAACTTAACGTCAATCTTGTTAAAATAGTCTTTCATGAATTCATCGGTGAATACCTGCTTATGGCAACCATCAATTATGAAAGATTGCAAGGCAAGCTCAATATTTTAGCGGACGCTGCTAAATATGATGTTTCTTGCTCTTCCTCGGCTGGTACGCGAAAAAACCAAGGTGGCGGACTTGGTGATGCCTCAGCAACGGGCATTTGTCACAGCTATACCGAAGATGGTCGCTGCGTCAGTTTGCTAAAGATTCTTTTGACCAATCTTTGTATTTATGATTGTGCTTACTGTACTTCCAGAAAAAGCAATGACACGCCACGTGCCGCTTTTAGTGTGGAAGAAGTGGTTGATTTGACCATGCAATTTTATCGTCGTAATTACATCGAAGGGCTATTTTTAAGCTCAGGTATTTTTAAAAGTGGCGATTATACAATGGAGCGATTGGTTGAAGTTGCCAAGATATTGCGTACCCGCGAGCGTTTTAACGGTTATATTCACTTAAAAACCATTCCGGGTGCGTCAAAAGAGTTGTTGCTAGAGGCAGGACTATACGCCGATCGTCTAAGCGTGAATATTGAAATCCCCACCAAGTCAGGGCTGGCTTTGCTCGCACCAGAAAAATCACATGAGCAATTGAAAGCACCGATGGAGACGGTAAAAGAAGAGATTATTACTATTCGTGAGAGCCGTAAAACGCATAAAAAAGCACCGAAATTTACGCCTGCAGGTCAAACCAGCCAGATGATCGTTGGGGCAAGTAATGAGACAGACTTGCAGGTGATTCAACTATCCAGTCACTTTTACAAAACGTATGATCTAAAGCGTGTCTACTATTCTGGTTACGTACCCATGCTGTCTGATAATCGTCTGCCAGCGATTGGTACGCCCGTGCCAATGGTACGAGAGAACCGTCTCTATCAGGCAGATTGGTTAATGCGTTTCTATGGGTTTGGTGCGCATGAGATTCTAGAACCCGAGTCGCCATTCTTAGATTTGGACTGTGATCCAAAACTGGCTTGGGCAATACGCCATCGTGAGCATTTCCCAGTCAATATTCAAACCGCAACTTATGAGATGATCGTACGAATTCCGGGTATTGGTACTAAGACGGCCAAAAAAATCATCAAGGCACGTAAGTTTAATCAACTGACTTTATATCATTTAAAAAAGATGGGCGCCGCGGTCAATCGTGCCAAATACTTTATTGCCACCACAGGTAAAAACGAGCATTTAGCACATTTGACGCGAGATAACTTTCGTCAATACGTACTGGCACAAACTCAGACCAAGTTTAAAGATCAGCGTAGCGGTCAGCTGGTGTTGTTTTAAAGTTACGTTCAATTTTAAAGCCCATATATGGCCAGCGCTACTGGTAATATTTTTTGTAGCCTCTGTCACGCTATGCGAACAGCAAGCAAGAAAAATATTGCAGTAGCACCTGAGACCATACTCTGTATTTTAAATACGCTATCAAAATGTCTCTTTTAAGATAAGCCACAATATCCCTACCGTCATTTTAGGATAAAAAATGTCGCAACTTACTCTCGATGCCTCTTATCCCATCGGTCAGTTAACGCCCAGTATCGTGCTCTATGAGCCAAGTTTTGAAGGGTGGCTTAGTGCTGTTTTTTATGTCTACGAACACAGATTACAGCACGAGCCAACATTGCAACTGTTCGCTCAAGATGACTATGCGCCTTCCTTGATTGCTCAAGCAGTGAGCGTTCACAAAGATGAAGACAAAGCGGAGCGCGTATTAATAAAGCTAAATAAGCTTTTGGGCCGCTCAGGTATGCGCAATGTCTTATGGGGATTTTTGTCCGAAAAAAACAATATCGGCACAACCTTGTTTCATGTGATTAAATATGCGATCGACTACCCTACTCGTCAAATTATGCAAGATGTAGGCAATTTAGAAGTGCTTGAATTGGTACAGACCGTAAAATCTGTAGGGCGTGAAAAGCATCGTATGGAAGCATTTGTGCGGTTTGAGCACACCACTGATGACATTTACTTTGCGCGTGTCGCACCTGATTTTAATGTCTTGCCTCTGATTGGTGAGCATTTTCGTCAGCGTTACCAAGATCAGCACTGGGCCATTTACGATCTGACACGCGGTTATGGCATTTATTATGACAAAAGTAACAGCACACCCTCCCAGCCTGCAGAACTGCAAACCATCACTGACCTTGATGATGAGGTGCTGCGCAATCCTGCTAGCATTCATAGTGATGATGAGCAGCGTTATCAAAAATTTTGGCAAGGCTACTTTACCAATGTCAATATCAAGGAGCGTAAGAACCCACGGTTGCATAAGCAATATTTACCGCAGCGCTATTGGAAATACTTAAGTGAAAAACAGGTCGTACCCAACGCTGAGCATCTTACAAAAAGCCGTTAGGGGCTTTGAGGATTTTGACTACATTTTTGTTGTCGTTTTTAGCCATTCACCATTTGACCTTATCTTTTATCTTGATGGTTGAGTTTTGACTATTTTTAACTGACAATAGCAGCTTCATATCATTAACCAGTGACCCACGCTATTATGAAGATTATGCGCTTACTGTCGTCTCTCAAACATGATGAATCCGAGCGCGGTATCTTTCATCTTGGGCGCGCATTGGTAAAAAATGGGCACACCTCCATCATTGTCTCAAGCGCAGAGGAAGACAATGATTTGGTCAGACGTCTCAAACGTGATGGCAACCTCTACCATCAGTTGCATATGAATAAAAAATCTTGGTTATCATTACTACAAGTTGCCCCGCTACGACGATTGATTGAAAAGTACAATCCGGATGTCATCCATGTACATTCGCGTACCCCTGCATGGATACTGCACTTGGCTCTGCGCCGTGCTCGCGTCAAGCGTATGCCAAAATTGGTATCGACCATGTATGGCTTCTATCCTATTAATAAGTACTCACAAGCTTTACTGAATGTTGACACGATTATCACGGTCTCTGATAGTGTGACCAATTACTTAAAGAAAGGTTTGCGTCTTGAAGACGCTGACCCTAAAACCATCAAGCGCATTTACCGCGGCGTCGACACGCGCCGCTACCCTTATCGGCACAATCCTTCTGTATACTGGCTCCGACATACCTTTGCTGAATATCCTGAACTTGAGCATAAAAAATGGCTGGTGTTTCCTACTATTATTGGTCATGAATACGGTCAAGAGTGGCTGATTGATATCTTAGGTAATTTACAAGAACAATTTCCCAACATCCACGCCATTATCATGGATGATGACTATAGAGAAAATGATGTCTCCCACCAAGACTTTCGTCAACGTACCAATACGTTAGGTTTGGCTGAACGTATCACATACGTGGGCAGAAAACGCAATGACATGCGCGAATGGCTGTCAGCCGCCAATATTGTAATGGCGCTTGCCAATGAGCCTGAATCAATTGGCATCAATGCTCTACAAGCTATTCATTTAGGTACGCCAGTCATTGGTTGGGATCAAGCAGCCTTCAGTGAAATCTTACAACCGCTTTATCCGCAAGGCTTGGTAAAAAAATACAATGCCAATGCGCTGTGTAAAGCGGTGAGAAACCAGCTAGAGAGCGTGACGCGTCCTGAAATGACCAATAAATTTACCATGCGTGAGATGATTGAAGAGACGCTCGCCGTATATCAAGGGCTTCACGATGCAGCAATAGCGAAAGAACAGGCAGAAATCAATGCCGCTGCGGACCGAAAACTCAAAAGACGCTTAAAGAAGTCCTCTCAGGCTACCCGAGAATCTACGGTCAGCGATGTTTCATTCGATCAACGAGCACTGAATCTCAATCGCAAAAATGCCAATGTGAAACTGCTGCAAGAAACGCCTAAAGTAGCAGAAACCACAAAAGCGATCACAGATGCCGAAACCGTTCAAGAAGATAAGGATTTGTAAATCCGTATCGTCAATGAGCATAGATTTTAGGCGAAAGACTCTTAATCACTCTATATCTATCATAATGCGTGTAGTAAAAATAATCCCCATCTACAAAAACCCATCGTTCCTTCGATGTATTTTTAATGGATGAAATCGAGCATTAAGTGACCTTTATGGATCAGTAGATAATGATGCTACAGTAGCGCAAACCACGCATCATTGACTAGATGATTTTCTAAATCGAAGCGGACATATATCCCTTCGCTGTCTTTTGTTGCATACCAATGCTCATCACCTAAACCAATATTTATTTGGAAAAATTTTTCATTTATAATGTTGCCTACGGTATAGATAGATCCTTCCGAAAAAAAATCGTTACCACTGGTACATTTCAACTGATCTCCACTTTTGATCATATATTTGTCCTCCATGACAATAAGAAAGTAGATAAAGATGAATAATTTGACTTTATAGTTTACAAATGTCAATAAATAAAAAATTGAATTATGTAATTTCTTATAGGTTTGCACTTTGACAAACTGTTTTGGCGATGACAAAGAAGGATATGTATCGCTCAATGAGTTATGACTTCATGTTTTTTAGTTAGGACGAAAAACGCTACCCTTTAAAAATTCCTGTCATGACTCTGATTTACGCTCTTATGCTATCAATCTATTTACATACTTTTTGAAAGCAACAAAAAAGCCTAACGCTTGACGTTAGGCTTTTTTTACGATTGTGTCCCGTCCTGAAATAAGTTTACGAAAAAGGATCTTATTCATGGACAAGTTAGAGACAACAAGGGCTAAGCGTACGCAAAGAGATTACACGCTAGGCTTTAAATTGGCCGTCGTTGACAGTGTAGAAAAAGGCGACATGACCTACAAACAAGCACAAGCGATTTATGGCATACAAGGACGCAGTACCGTATTGGTATGGCTGCGACGTCATGGTAAATTAGACTGGACCCACCCACCTAAGAGTCAGACTATGCCATCTAAAGAAACCCCAGCGCAAACCATCAAACGTCTAGAACGTGAACTGGCTGATGCCAAAGCGCATAACCTTATTTTAAGTAAAGTCGTCGAAGTATTTGAAAACGACTACGGAGCAAATGCTAGAAAAAAGTCTTCTACGGCATCCTCTGGCAGCTTAAAACAGACAAACAAATAAGTTTAGCCCAAGGATGTCGGTTACTTGACGTAAGCCCTCAGGCGGTATATCAACACCGTATCCGGCAGCATGACAAAGCAAGCAGGTTTGCTGTCATCAAAGACTGGGTACAAGCGTATCGAATGCTAATGCCACGCATAGGAGGTCGGAAGTTATATTGGCTGATTAAACCTAAGCTGATAGCGCATGGTATCAAGATTGGCCGTGATGGTTTTTTTGATTATCTAAGAGCACACAGACTACTGGTTAAGCCCAAACGTAGCTATACCAAGACTACCTTTAGCAAGCATTGGATGAAAAAGCATCCCAATCTAACGAAGGATGCACCAGCACCTATTCAGCCTGAGCAGATGTTGGTCGCTGATATCACTCATGTTACCTCTAAGCAAGGAGTGCATTATCTATCGTTAGTAACGGATGCTTATTCAAGACAGATCTTGGGCTATCATTTAAGTGATCATATGCCAGCGACTGAGGTGGTAAAGGCGCTCAAGATGGCAGCTCACAAGCGGCGTTATACGCATAAAGCGATTCATCACTCTGATAGAGGTCTTCAATACTGTGCATCAGAGTATCAAGAGGTGCTTAGAGTAAATAACATCACACCGTCTATGACTGATGGCTATGATTGTTATCAGAATGCTTTAGCTGAGCGGGTTAATGGTATCTTGAAGAATGAGTTCTTGTTGTATGAGTGCAATACGATGGGTGAGCTTAAACAGCTTATCGATGAGTCTGTTTATGTCTATAATAATATCAGACCTCATTTAAGTTTGAATATGAGAACACCTGCTCAGGTTCATGACAGTCATTTATGTCCTACTTAATGCGAAAAAGCCAGATACTCAGGGTATCTGGCTCACTAAAAAATCATCAATCTATTTTAGGACGGGACATTGAACCAATTTATTCAGACAAATAAAATTATTTTTTATATGGATTCTCTTTCAACCATTGCTGATTAGCGATTTTTAGCTCATGCAATTCATGATCCATAATTTCTTTGCTTTTACCAGGATTTTTCATTGAGGCATAACCATACAACGCAACACCTAGAATCGTCCAACCAAGGAAGATCCACCACTCAATAGCGACGAGCGCCGATGGCATACCCGGTAGATAAAGCGCCAGCATACCAAGACTGAGCAGAATGGTAATAATACCAACCAATTTACCTGCTGGTACTTTAAACGGACGTACCATATTAGGCTCACGGTAGCGCAGCACCAAGAACGATAGTGCTACGCAAGTATAAGCGATAACGATACCAAACCCACCGGCATCAACAATCCACACAAGCATTTTTCGACCAAACAATGGTGCTAATGTCGCCAAACCACCAATCAATAAAATCGCATTGACTGGGGTGTTGTACTTAGGATGTAGCTTGCATAAAAACTGCGGCAACATGTGCGTTTTACCCATGGCGTACAATAAGCGACTACCACCGATAAGGAATGCATTCCAGCTTGATAAAATACCTAGTACACCGCCGATAACAAGCAACGTACCTGCCCATTTACCATTCCAAGCATTGGTCATTGCATCAGCTGTAGCCAACGTTGAGTCTTGCGCTTGTAATAATGGTAAAGTTTTACCCACACTCCAAGCAACCGCCACGTACCAAAGTACAGCGATAATGATAGACACAATCAAAAATTTACCGATATTTGGACGTGTTAGGTTGATTTCTTCTGCCGCTTGCGGAATCACGTCAAAACCAACGAATAAAAACGGTACCATTACCATGACGGTCATGATGCCGCCCATACCACCAATAAAGGCTGGGGCTTGTACTGAGTTGGATGTTTCGGGATTGAACAACAGGGCACCAATGAACAGCAATATACCCACGAGGAAAATACCCACGACTGCTAATTTTTGGAACCAAGCACTGACTTCCATACCGCGTATGTTGAGCCATGTGACAATCACTGAACCGATCATCCCGACAGCGACCCACGTGGCATAAACATCCCAGCCAGCGACATTCCAAAGATAACCTTGACTATAATTGGGAACGATATATTCGACAACAGTAGGCAGTGCTACCGCTTCAAAGGCCACAACGGAAAAATAACCAAACAAAATACTCCACGAACAGATAAAGGAGACATTCACCCCCAGTGCCCGATGTGTATATGTGTGCTCACCCCCTGTGATGGGCATAGATGCCGCCAGTTCTGCATACGCCACGCCGATCAAGATAACCACAAGACCACCGATCAAAAAGGCACTGACCGCACCCCATATACCTGCCGAGATAATCCAACCACCCGCCAGTACAACCCAGCCCCAACCGACCATGGCACCAAACGCCAATGCGATGATATCGAACACACCCAACGTTTTCTTTAATTCAGACATAACCTACTCCTTGTCTGTGTGTCATCCGTGTGAACCTATTACAGTTACACTATTTCTGTTTAGTGGGACAGTACCCACCCTATTTACCATATAGATCGTTTGCCTAAAAACCGTCGTTTGCTATTTATTTAACTTTTAAACAGACAGCAAAAACGGCGTCTTGACTTGCAAGGCGCCGTTCAAAGACACACTCTAAATGAGTGACATGAGAGCAACCTTGCTGTTGTATTAACGATAGCCTTGAACGCCTGTTCATCGTTGGCTAAAAGAGATCCATCAAACAGTAAATAACTATAAATGCTCTATACCTATAAAGTAGGTACTTAATTACGCCGTTAAGATGCCTTTGATGATATCCAAACCTTCTTGTAGGACGTCATCTTCAACAGTTAACGGGACCATCACACGAATCGCGTTGCCATACATACCACAAGATGCCAATAGCAAACCTTGTTCAAATGATTTTGCTTTTAGGTTGGCAGTTGCCTCAGTATCAGGTTTGCCTTCACTATCTACTAAGTCAAACGCTAACATAGCGCCTTTGTGACGAATATTACCAATGCTGCTCAGATTGAGACCTTTTAAGAACGACTCAATTTTGTCGCCAATCTCAATACTGCGCGCCAGTAAGTTCTCTTCTTCAATCACTTCTATAACGGCAAGTGCTGCCACACAAGCAAGTGGATTACCAGAGTAAGTGCCACCTAGGCCGCCTACTTGCGGCGCATCCATAATATTTGCACGACCAATGACGGCAGAGATAGGATAACCACCTGCCAAACTCTTGGCACAAGTCATAAGATCAGGCTCGACGCCCAATTGCTCGCTAGCAAACAATGTACCGGTTCTGGCAAAACCACACTGCACTTCATCAAAAATAAGTACGATGCCATGCTCATCACAGATTTCGCGCAATGCCTTGGCAAATGATGGGGTTACTTGATGGAAACCACCTTCGCCTTGAACTGGCTCAACGATCATTGCTGCCACTTCACTAGGATCGATGTCTGCTTGGAAAATCATCTCAAGGCTATGTAATGCTTGTGCCTCTGTGACATTTAACTCTTCAGCAGGGAATAGCGCATGGAATACAGGTCCTGGCATCGGGCCAAAATTCTTTTTGTATGGCAGTACTTTGCCTGTTAGGCTCATGCACATGAGCGTACGACCATGCCAACCACCAACAAAAGAGATGACACCTGGACGACCTGTTTTTGCACGTGCAATCTTGATGCAGTTTTCAACGGCTTCTGCACCCGTCGTCAAAAAGAATGCCTTAGTATCGCCACTGATTGGCGCTTTTTCGCACAATTTTTCAGCCAAATCCACATAGCACTCATAGTTGATCATTTGTGCCGCAGTGTGAGTGAACTTATCCAATTGCTCATGCACACGCTGAGTGATTTTTGGATGGCTATGACCCGTATTAAGAACGGATATACCACCGACGAAGTCGATGTAACGCTTACCTTCTACATCCCAGATTTCTGAGTTTTTTGCTTTTTCTGCAAAAATAGGAAAAGCAACGCCAAGTCCTGTTGGTAAAACTGCTTTGCGACGCTCAAGTAATGATTGATTGGTGGTTGTCATAAAAATATCCTTTTCTTTATCTTTGGTATAAACAATCTCAGTTAGATAAACTAAAACCTGAGGATTCAAGATTGCATAATAAAATGAGTGCTAAAACGTTTGGGCAAATCATTAGCTGACGTCAGAACACCAGTATTTGATAACCACATAGTCTTCAATGCCATACTTTGAGCCTTCACGTCCAAAGCCTGACTGCTTCACGCCACCAAACGGCGCAACTTCTGTAGAGATAAGACCTGTGTTATGACCAACAATGCCATACTCAAGACCTTCAGTCACACGCCATGCACGAGCATAGCCGTTGCTATAGAAGTAAGCGGCCAAGCCATAGATAGTGTCATTGGCTTGACGAATGACTTCTTCTTCATCTTTAAAAGTAAAGATAGTAGCAATAGGGCCAAAGATTTCTTCGTGCGCAATGTCCATCTCGCTTTTAATGTCAGTGATGACTGTAGGATTGTAAGTCAGCTCTGACGCTTCGTTTACGCTACCGCCTGTGACCAACGTCGCGCCTTTATCTAGCGCGTCTTTAAGCAACGCCTGCACCTTATCCAACGCTTTTTTACTGATTAGTGGACCAATATCTACGCCTTCTTCCATGCCGTTGCCAACATTAAGCTCGGCTACTTTTTTGACAAATATGTCTAAGAAAGCGTCTTTGATACTGTCTTGTACATAAACACGATTGGCACAAACACAGGTTTGACCAGCATTGCGATATTTAGAAGCGATCAAACCTTCAGCCGCTTTTTCGAGATCAGCATCATCAAAAACGATAAATGGGGCATTACCGCCAAGCTCTAATGAAAGTTTTTTGATGGTTGGTGCGCACTGAGCCATCAACGTACGACCGACTTCAGTAGACCCTGTAAACGACAGCTTATGAATGCGCGCGTCACCTGTTAAGATATCGCCAATAGTAGAAGATTTACCAGTCACAACTTGAATAACGCCTGCTGGAATACCTGCTTTCTCGGCCAACGCACCTAATGCTAAAGCAGAAAATGGCGTTTCTGTTGCAGGTTTGACGATAATGGTACAACCTGCTGCTAATGCAGGCGCCACTTTACGAGTGATCATCGCGGCTGGAAAGTTCCAAGGCGTAATCGCTGCGCAAACACCAATAGGCTGCTTTAAAATAACATGGCGCAGTTGTGATTTATTGGCAGGAATGACATCGCCATAAATGCGCTTACCTTCTTCTGCAAACCAGCGGATAAAGCTGTTAGCATAGCCAACTTCGCCACGTGATTCGGTTAAAGGCTTGCCTTGTTCGGCAGTCATGATGATTGCCAGATCTTCTTTATTGGCATCAATAAGGTCTGCCCATTTTAATAGTAGCTCTGCACGCTCTTGCGCCGTTTTGGCTGCCCAAACACTCTGCACGTCATGAGCATAGGCAACCGACTCATTAATGTCTTCAGTCGTCAGGCTTGGCACAGTACCAATGACTTCACCATTAAAGGGGTTGGTTACGTCGATGGTGGCCTGGTCGCTCGCGCCATGCCAACTGTCTTTAATGAAACACTGCTGTTTCAATAGTTCTGGGTTTGATAGCTGTAGCGTATGCTGTGACATATAAACGCTCCTTGTAATTGGGAATTGCAGATTTATCAAAATAAAAGCATAACGATAAATAAAAGTTTAGGTATAAAATACGGGTTGATAACACTTTGTATGTTCAATATACTGAACATGAATTCTATATACGAGACATTATTATAGGAATGATAGTCGGTTATTTGCAACCCCTAAAATCATTTCTATGAATATTTCTTTCATTATTTTTCTATCTTATTAATTTTACTCACTTTTATGGGTTATTTATGAGCGTCACTTCCGTTCCTGCATTAGACAAGACTTTCCAAATTTTAGATTTGATTACTGATAGCCTCCAACCTTTAACGGCTGCTCATATCTCTAAAGAATTGGATCTGCCCCGTAGCTCAACGCATAATATTCTGCAGAGCTTACTGGCAAAGCATGTGATCTATAAAGATGCGGAGAACCGTTTTCATCTAGGGTCTTATTTGATGTATTGGGCGGGCAAGTACGAACAGCAGCAAGGCGTCATACAGTTATTTAAAGAGCTTATCGTGCAGTATCCTATTCTGCTACAGCATACCGTGACGTTGTCTAAGCTGGATTTGGGCGAAGTGGTATTTTTGGCGTGCCATGAAGCGCCCGCTCCACTTGGATTTACCTTTCGCGCTGGTGTCCGTGTACCTGCGGTATTTTCTTCAACAGGTAAGGCGATGCTTTCAACACTGTCTATGGAAAACATAAAATCCATGTATGCGACAGGATTTCCCGCGCCTATGACACCGCGCGGTGTGAAAAACTTTACTGATTTGGAAGCGGAGTTAGCTGATATTCAAAACAGCCGAATATCTCTTGATGATGGGCAGCTGCGCGAGGGAATGTATTGTTTAGGCACGTATATTCGTAATGCTTCGGGTAATGTCATTGCCGGTATGGCGGTCAGTTTTTTGCAAGGAGAATATGAGGTCAAACGGGCGGAAGTCAGCGCGGTATTGATTGAGTTGGCAAAACAAATGGAGCAGCGTTTGGGATTTTGCTCTAATGAGGCGAAGTGATGTGATAGCGTCGCTATATGGGTCGTGTCGCTCATGACCCATATAATAAAATCAGAGGTAAATCGGTTTTAAGAATCCATCAGACAATGCCATCTCCTTTTAGCTTGGCTATCATCTCGCTATCATAACCCAAATCTGCAAGTGTGCTATCAGTATGCTCACTGAGACGTGGCGGCGGTATACGATAAGAGACTGGCGATGCGGACAATTTAATGGGACTACCGAGCGCTTTTATCGGGCTGTCAAATGCGGCAAAATCAACAATCATCTCACGTGCTTTTGCTTGCGGCATCGCCAACGCTTCAGCGACATTGTGTATCGCACCGCATGGAACACCTGCTTGATCCAAAACTGCCAACCAGTGTGCTCTTGGTTGCTTGGCAAACCGCTCAGCAAGTGCGTCGCATAATATATCTCGATGCGCCACGCGATCCGGATTGGTCATAAAACGGCTATCCGTGTGCCAGTCAACTGCCAGCACCTCGCAAAGCTTGGTAAACTGACTGTCATTGCCGCAAGCCAAGACAAAGTGCGTTTCATTTTCAGCTGCAAAAACTTGATAAGGAACGATACTCGGATGCTGATTGCCAAGTCTTGGTGGTATCTTGTCCGATGCCAAATGATTCATACCCACGTTAGCCAACATTGCAAGCGCACTGTCTAACAGCGCCACATCAACTTGTTGCCCAAGCCCAGTGTTTTGACGCGCCAATAATGCCGCTTGAATACCAATCGTCAGCTGCAAGCCTGCAAACAAATCAACGACTGCCACACCAACTTTGTGCGGTTCGCCATCACTAGGACCTGTGATACTCATCAGCCCTGACAAACCTTGAATAATATAATCATAGCCAGGTCGCGCTGCATCTGGCCCTGTCTGCCCAAACCCTGTTAAAGAAGCATAGATCAGGCGCGGGTTGTCTTGCTTGAGACTGTCGTAATCCAAGCCGTATTTTTTAAGACCACCCACCTTAAAATTCTCTACCACAATGTCACTCTCAGCGATGAGCTGTTTGATGATGGTTTGCCCTGCTGGCGCAGTGATGTCTACGGTCAGTGATTTTTTATTACGGTTGATGGTAGCGTAATAAGCGGACGTGTTATCGCTGAATGTTGGTGGTGCCCAGTGTCGTGTTTCGTCCCCTATCTTAGGACGCTCAACTTTGATGACGTCTGCGCCTAGATCCGCAAGTATTTGGGTACAAGAAGGGCCCGCCAGTACTCTGGATAAATCGAGCACTTTTATACCATGCAGCGCGCCTTTTGGTACGTCACCGCTTTCACTGATACTTTCATTAATATCTTCATTGATATTGCCATCGGGTTTAACAATATGATCAGTGCTTTTAGACGAGGATGGCGTGGATATGGCGACAGTCATAATAATCCCTTATTTTTAACGTATTCTTTGTTGCTTTAACATGCAGTGATTATGGATAACCACTAAAAAACGTACGTTACTGTCCATAAATACTATTTGGTGAATCAGACAGTGACGTACGCTATAAGATAAAATTGTACTAACAGTTATTACCTAGACAAGATTAATAAAATGCTTGAATGCCTGTCTGTGCACGGCCTAAGATAAGTGCATGAATATCATGCGTGCCTTCATAAGTGTTGACGGCTTCTAGATTCATCACATGGCGAATAATATGGAATTCATCAGAGATACCATTGCCACCATGCATATCACGAGCCACACGAGCAATCTCTAATGCCTTGCCGCAGTTGTTGCGTTTGATCATAGAAATCATCTCAGGTGCCGCATTGTGCTCATCCATCAAGCGACCAACACGCAGCGCTGCTTGTAGACCCAAAGCAATCTCAGTCTGCATATTGGCAAGCTTCAACTGTACTAGCTGCGTTGCGGCGAGCGGACGACCAAACTGTTTGCGATCTAGCGTGTACTGACGGGCAGCCTTCCAGCAGAATTCTGCCGCACCCATACTGCCCCAAGCGATACCATAACGGGCTTTATTCAAGCAGCCAAACGGTCCTTTTAGACCACGGATATCTGGGAAAGCATTGGCTTCAGGGACGAATATTTTGTCCATGACAATCTCACCCGTGACGGACGCACGCAATGAAAATTTGCCTTCGATTTTTGGTGCGGACAGCCCCTTCATGCCTTTGTCCAAGACAAAACCGCGAATCTCGCCTGCATCATCTTTTGCCCACACGACAAACACATCCGCGATAGGGCTGTTGGTGATCCACATTTTATTACCTGTCAGCTCATAGCCGCCATCAACCGCACGCGCGCGTGTCGACATCGATGATGGGTCTGAGCCTGAATCTGGCTCTGTCAAACCAAAGCAACCGACATATTCACCAGTAGCAAGTTTGGGTAGATATTTTTCTTTTTGCTCTTCTGTGCCGTACGCCCAAATAGGATGCATCACTAGGCTGGACTGTACGCTCATCGCTGAGCGGTAACCTGAATCCACCGCTTCCACCTCTTTGGCAATCAACCCATAAGCCACGCTCGACAGTCCAGCACAACCATAGCCCTCAATCGTCACGCCAAGTAGACCCATTTCACCCATTTGACGCATGATGTTGCGATCAAAGTGTTCGTTACGGTTGGCCTCCACGATATTTGGCATCAGCTCTTTTTGAAAAAACTGATGAGCGCTGTCAGTGACCATACGCTCCTCTTCTGTCAACTGATCACGCAATAAAAAAGGGTCTTCCCAATCAAAACGTGGGCTGGTCGATGTTGCCATGTGTCTCTCCTTGATATCAGTCTTCCTGACTGACGAGTAATGATTAATAAGCCGTTTGATTTAACAAGTCATTGACTTCGATATTCCGCTATGCGAAACTTAGTTTCACAATATAATTCTATTTAAGCAAAGTTTCAGTGCGCTGTAAACCTTTATCAAAGAAATATGAGTATAAAATGACAAACTCTCTATCGAATATTCCACCATTACTCGATCGAATGGATAGCGCTCTTCATCAAAATAAAGAAGACAATGACCGACAATTTGTAACAGCGCTGGGTCGTGGATTGATGCTATTGACGGCTTTTGAGCATCAAGAGGTACTCAGCCATCAACAATTATGCCAAATGACCAAACTGCCAAAAGCGACCATCACACGACTTATCCATACCCTTACCATACTTGGATTTTTACGCATCACAGAGTATGGGCATTACCAGCTGGGTAGTAGTGCGATGAGGCTGAGCGCAACCGCATGGAGCCGTCATGATATGGTTGCCGCAGCAGAACCATTGCTACGGCAGTTTGCCCGCGAAAACGAAGTATCAGTGAATTTGGCCACAGAGATTGGAGGAGAAATGCGTTATCACGCCTGCTGTCGTAGCCCTGCTCGCCTCTCAGTCAACTTACAAGTTGGCTCGGCAGTGCCGGTGGCCTACACCGCGATTGGTCGCGCTTTTTATGCAGTAAGCTCACCAGTCAGACAAGACATGATGCTAAAAAACATACGAGATAATGTGTCTGAAGCAGAGTACGTCCCTGCACAAGTGGCCTTGGATCAAGCTGTAGAACACTATAATAAATATGGGTACACGGTCTCTGATGGGGAATTTTCTACTGATATATTGGCCGTCGCCGTCGGTGTGTTTGATGTTGCTATTGGACAATACACTTACTCACTGAATGCCAGTGTTCCAAGTGCCAACTGGGATATGGATGAGTATGCGTCTATGATTGTGCCTAAATTACAGGCACTGGCGGCTGGGATTGGGAGTGGGGTTTAAAGCGGTTTATAGTGAGCATTTTTGACATCATAGATCCTCACTGAACCATTTGAACTAATCTGGTAGCGGTCACGTACATGAGTAATGTTAGGATCGCCACCACAATTTTCATCGTGAATCTCAATAGCAGCAAAATCCCAAACCGTTGCTATGGTACTTTTAGCTATATCACTATCTTTACCATTCTCGATACGAAATTTTAAACAGTCAAGATCTGCGACTTGTTGCTTCTTTAAAGCAATAAGCAACCACTCGAATGCAGTCTGCTCTGTAATTCCTGTCATCACAGTTGAATTATCTACGATTGAGTCCATCATTTGCCCTGATTGATATGTTGAATGGCAAGCCGTCAATGATATAGCTAGAATGACAAAAAAGGTTGACTTAAAAAAGTTCATATAAACGTCCTTGATAAAGTAGTTAATGTTAGTACTAAGGTTATCAGCTACGATCATCTAACCTAACTCATCGAATTTAAGCCCAAACTTCATCAAATATTTACGCAATCTATCGCTATCATTCGGGCTTTTTAGCTTATCGCGGGAGTTGGCGTATAAATAACGCCCCGCTGTCGCTTGATTTTTATGGTTTATACACACTTCAATCACGTACGCCAGCTGCACTGCGTCAAAGGGATCAATCGTTGCGATAGCATCTTCATCAAGATAGGTATTGAGCTTTGCGTAGCTTGCTTGCTCAATGGAATGACTATCGGATGTTAGTTTAGAGTTATTATTACTTAGGCTATTTTTACTATTGTTATTTAAATGGGATAAATTTTTCGAGCTATTAGGTAACATCCAAAGATGCGTTAAGCGTTCAATCTCCGCCTCTACATCACCTACTCGTATCACTTTGCTCTCAGCCAACGTGGTCAGACGAATCATACTGGCAGTTAAATCACGGAAGTTTCCTTGCCAGGTCGCCTCAGAACTTGTGGCAAAATTTTCATAAAGCGCTCTTGCTTCAGGCGTAAACCGATATTGCTGCTGTTGCTCGCTGCCCAAACGCGCCAGCTCATAGTCGATATTGGCTGGTAGATCCTCAAGCCTGTCTTTTAGTGACGGCAAAAAGAACGTCCATGTGTTCAATCGCGCAAATAAATCTGCACGAAAGGCTCCATCATCAACTGCTTGACGCAAATCTTTATTAGTACCTGCCATCAGTTGAAACGACACGCTAATCGGCGTATCACTGCCGAGCGGATAGAAACGCTGTTCCTCTAATGCGGTAAGTAGCATGGCTTGTTCATCGAGACCCAACTCACCAACTTCATCTAAGAACAATAAACCACCATCAGCAGATTTTAGCAGTCCTTCTCGACTCGATGCCGCGCCCGTAAATGCGCCCTTCACATGACCGAATAACACACTCATCGCCGTATCACCGCGCAAGGTCGCGCAGTTGACTTCGATGAATTTATCAAGCGAGGATTTACCTTGGCCACTACTGCTGGCTTTGGCTTTTTTTAACGCATAAATTTGGCCTGCCAGCTGAGACTTGCCTGCTCCTGTTGCACCAATCAGCAATATTGGCGCAGTCGAGCGCGTAGCGACCTTTTCGATATCAGAGATCATCTGTTGATAAGCCGCATTTTGTGTGACTAAGTTGGCCTGCAACGTTTGCCAATGCTGCTGCTTTTCTGCTTCAAAACGTTCGCGCAAACCATCATAGCGTGACACATCCAAATCAATCACTTGATAGCGACCTTGCGGATCAGTTTGATCGGGTCTCGGACAAGGCGAGGTTTGAATCAGATCCGCTGGGATAAAGCCCGCTTCTACCAACAAAAACCAGCAAATCTGCGCCACGTGCGTGCCCGTGGTCAGATGCAGCAAATAGTCCGTCTTATCTTGAAAATCAAACGCCGCTACAAAGTCATACAATTCAGCATAAACCTCGGCAAAGTCCCACGGACTCGATAGCGTAACGTGATGACCAATGACTTGAGTATGCGGACTGACTTGTACCATGTCATCAACAATGATCTTAAATAAGCGCTTATCGCGTTTACTATATAAGATATGTAGTTCATCGACGAGTAACTCATCGTGTAAACCAAGGCTCACGGTTGGACGCCAGCGTTGCCAGCGGGTTTCGCTAAAGCCATTATCTAAGGTGGTGCCGAGGAAGCCAATAACGGCGGTTTTGTTTGTTGGTTCATTACTCATAGTAGTTATTCATTAGGGTTTAATTATTAACCAATAATATATTAAATTCTATTTATATAGAATTTTTTCTATGAATTATTTCCCAAAATTTTTATGTATAATTCCGAAAAAATAATAAAAAATATTTAACCTATAAGTATCAAATGCTTATATATATGAAAATAATAAACTCACAAACTGGCACGCTCTTCGCACTGTATAAAGCATAAGAAAATAAATTATTTTATGAAATCAGTATTTTAAAAATTAAGGAACATATTCATGCAACCAACAAATCATAATGTTATTCAGGACGGTGGAACGCCAATCAGACTTTGGACAAAGGGCGTTCCTGTCGATCCAAAAGCACATGACCAGCTTATCAAAGCATCACAAATGCCGTTTATCTATAAGTGGCTCGCGGTGATGCCTGACGTGCATGTCGGGATTGGCGCAACTATCGGTACGGTATTGCCAACCAAAGAAGCGATTATCCCTGCGGCTGTCGGTGTCGATATTGGCTGCGGTATGATGGCAGTACAAACGACGCTGACCGCTGATGACTTGCCTGATAATTTGCGCGGTCTGCGCACTGAGCTTGAAAAAGCCATTCCACACGGCCGTAGCAAAACTCGTGGACGCGGTTCTCGTCGTGATGTCGGTGCATGGACAAATCCTGATAATAGCGTCAAAGATAGCTGGGGTACATTGGTCGATGATTTTAATTATCTGACCCAAAAGCACCCTAAGCTTAAAAACACCAATAACCTGACTCATTTGGGAACGCTGGGTACGGGCAACCATTTTGTAGAAGTGTGCTTGGATGAGACCAATCAGGTGTGGATCATGCTGCATTCAGGTTCGCGCGGCGTGGGCAATGCCATCGGTCGCTACTTTATTGAGTTGGCGCGTGAGGACATGCGTAAGTGGTTTATCAACTTGCCCGATAAGGATTTGGCTTATTTCGCCGAAGGGACTGAGCACTTCGATGACTACTGGTTTGCCGTAGGCTGGGCGCAGCGTTTCGCTTTCAAAAACCGTGAAATCATGATGGAAAAAGCAATCAAAGCTTTGCGTCAAATTGTGACGAAACCGTTTGATGCGGCAGTTAAAGCGGTGAACTGTCATCATAATTACGTCGATAAGGAAGAGCACTACGGTGAGGAAATATTTATCACTCGTAAAGGCGCGGTACGTGCTCGCGTTGGTGAATACGGTATCATCCCAGGATCAATGGGCGCAAAATCCTTTATCGTGCGCGGTAAAGGCAACGAAGAATCCTTTTGCTCTTGCTCTCATGGTGCAGGTCGCGTGATGTCACGTACTCAGGCAAAACAGGAATTTACGGTAGCCGATCAAATCGCGCAAACCGAAGGTGTGGAATGCCGTAAAGATAGCGATGTGATTGATGAGATTCCAGCGGCTTATAAGAATATTGATGATGTGATGAACGCGCAGAGTGACTTGGTGGAAGTGGTACATACCTTGCGGCAGGTGGTTTGTGTTAAAGGGTGATATTAACAATAATTTAGTTATTTTTAGGAGATGTTTATGAAATTGCCAGATATATATATGCGAGAAGCAAATAAAGTAAATTCTTTTCATGATATTTTTAGTTTAAAAACATACTTATGGGACAATCCAAACGATGAAATTCAACAGAAATATATAGATTTTGAAAAAAGTGTATTCCTACTATCAGGCTTAACGCAAGGGGAATTAACGCTTGGAGAAATTAATTTAATTGAGTTGAAATCATATATTCACACTAAATTAAATATAGATAATAGATACTTAAGTTTGTTGTATAACATTGCTTATATTAACTTAAAAATTAAGCTAAAGGAATTTCAAGACCAGCCACGCGATATGCTAGATGTATGGTTTGAACAATTTAACGAACTTTCGAGTGTCTATAGACCAGATGACAGGACGAACTCTATTGTTTCCTTACTGAATAGGTATTTGATTCTGTCTAAGAGAGTTTGTGGCAGAAAGTTCGATGAAAACTTAGAAAAAGCGTATGCTCTCATCATTAATTTTGATAAGAATCCAGAACCTTTTACAAATTTATGTAATGAACAGCTGTTATCATTTTTTTCAACTGACGAAAGAAAAGCAATACTTACTCACTTTTTTGAGTCACTAAAACAAAGTATTGAAAGTCTAACAGACAATGAAAAGTCAGATATATTTTTGGGTGATAGCTATTTTTTCGTCTGCCTTGGAAAAATTATTGACCATAGTGTCAATAATAGTTTTGATGATTTAAAATATGAAGTAACAAATTACCTTATAAGTAACACTTTGAACCACCTAGAGTGCAGTGATATAAATCCACTTACTAAGTATAGTAAGCTTCAATACTGCTTAGAAATATCAAAATATCACAAGGATAAAGAAAAAATTAAAAACATTATACTGTTGAAGATAATTGGAGCTTCAACAGAAACTAATGTCCACATGATTAGTAATATTGAGACTTTTGAACAAAAGCTATCTAAACCTTATCAAGATTCTCTTAACAAACAAATTGAGTTGTATAAAAAATTCAATGCATTAGACTGTTTAGCTCACATGTCACATACTTTCTTTAATAGTTCTGAAAGTATGCTTAAAAATAGTAATAGCAGTAACTTTCACTTTACGATGTTAGCAAGTCAACTTCTATTGGATGACAGTGGATTGATTAGAGGTATAGTAAACGATGATGAAAGTAGAAGATTTAGCGATTTGAAGCAGGGTATGATTATACTTTTTCAAATACATTTACCACTATTTCATAGCATCAGAGAAAAAGACAGTTTCGAAGAAGATTTACTAAAGGTTGAATTATTTAATTCAAATGATGATAAACATATCCGCAGTGCTATTAGAGACTTTATTGAAGAAGATTATCATGGATTTGTTTCTCGCGCTGTCCCCCTCATCGAGAAGAAGTTACGCTTACTACTTCGCAGTCTAGGTGAAGCCGATATTTCTCCAAACAATATAGGTGGATTCGATTTCCGTCCAATGAACGCCTTTATGTCTAGTCAGGTAATAGCTGATTTTTTTACTGAACCTGTAAGGTTTATGTTTAAAGTGCTGTACGATGATAGACGTGGCTTCAACCTGAGAAATAAGATTGCACATGGCATAGTCGAAGCTGATGAAATTGGCTTTTTTCATGCGCTATTAGTTCTTTATACAATCGTATATTTAGCCACCACCACTCATGAGAGGACTGATTGATAAGGATTATAGTTTTACCTTTGTAGAATGCGGCTATTATGACTATAAAAAATAAGAGAGAACGAAAATGAAACTCGCAGAAGCCCTACTTATCCGTAGCGATATGCAAAAAAAATTAGCGCAAATCAAAGGACGCATTCGCAGTAATATCAAAGTCCAAGAAGGCGACACGCCAAACGAAGACCCAAATGCATTGATGATCGATGCCAGCCAAATCATTACCGAATTGAGCGTGTTGATTGAACGTATTCACCGTACCAATGCCATTGCCACAACCAATGAAGGTCAGTCGATGCTGACGCTATTGATCGAACGTGATACGTTAGAAATGCGTCACAAGCTCTTGATAGAGGCGATCGAAGCCACCGACACCGAGGTTGACCGTTATAGTCCTCGCGAGATTAAGTGGCATGTCATGGTCTCGGTAGCAGGGTTACAAAAACAAGCCGATGATATTGCCATGAAACTGCGCAAGATTAACCTTGTCATTCAAGCCAATAACTGGCAGATTGACCTTGTTGAATAAGTAATATAGTCGATGACATGTAAAGAGAATATAGCACGCTTCTAAGCTAAGCTAAGCTGAGTTTTTCGAGCCTCTGGAGTGCGAAGCACACAGCAAGCGAGGAAAACTTAGCTTAGTGAAGCGCCACTCAAGATTCGTTTTTTTATTTAGAATTTTCTGCCAGTTTACATTAGGCTAGCAGACTTCCCTTTTGGAACCGACTGGGCGAGTGTCAGACCCCAAACCGCCACAGCAGGGGGTTGAAAACATACTGTAGTGGCTGCTACGCGTTGCGGGCAAACGCATTTTTCACAACTCCTGCCCCGTACTCGTCACTTGGCACAATGCACCACTTAGACCTTACTACCAGACACTGACAGTCGGTTTCAATTTTATTATTCATGCGACTTGATACTTTTCGGGTCGCATTTTGTTGTCTCCTTATCAAGAACATCACGGCACAATAGCCCAAACCATAAAGATATTTATCATGCCAGCACCAACACAAGAACTCTTAAAAATCGACGGCAGCACAGGCGAAGGCGGCGGACAAATTATCCGTACGGCGCTGTCGTTATCGATGCTCACTGGTACGCCAATTGAAATAATCAATATTCGTACTGGACGCGCCAAACCCGGATTGATGCGACAGCATTTAGTTTGTGTACAAGCCTCACAAGAAATATCAAATGCGGCGGTGACAGGCGCACAGATGGGCAGTACGACGTTTAGTTTCACGCCTAATGCTATTCAATCGGGCGATTATACTTTTGATATTGGTTCGGCTGGCAGTACCAGTCTCGTGCTACAAACGCTATTACCTGCCCTACTTTTTGCCAATACGGGTTTAGCTGCACAATCCACCGTAACTATTAAAGGTGGTACGCACAATCCCCTCGCACCGACCACAGACTTCTTAACCGGAGCATTTGTTCCGGCCCTTGCTAAGCTCGGCATGCACGTTGATCTTGAATTACAACAAGTAGGGTTTGCACCCATCGGTGGTGGAACGGTTAAAGCAACCATTACGCCTTTTTTGCGTCGTGCTAATACCTTGCCCTTTACACTTACTGAACGTGGCGATTTGGTTAACATCGCCTTGGTCGCAAGCGTGCTCAATTTGGATTACGACATTTGCAAACGTGAGCTTGCCAGCGCGCAAGCATCATTGGTCGAATCAGGCATTGATAAGACGCTGATAACCACTCATAGTCGTAAATTACAGGGCATTGGCGAAGGCAATACGTGCTATGCGCATGTCACTCATCAATTTGGTAAGACGTCCATTCAGCAGTATCATCAAGAAATATTTACCTTGCTTGGAGAAAAACGCAGTTCAGCAGAAAACATGGGCAATCGCTTGGCAGGATTGGTTAAGCGCTATTTGTTTAATACCGATGCGCTGGTTGATGAATATCTAACCGATCAGTTGCTCCTACCTTTGGCGTTATCGGGCGGTGGTGCGTTTAGCTCGCGTATGATTAGCGGCCATACGGAGACACAAGCATGGCTGATTGAGCAATTTTTGCCTGTTGAGATTCAGTTTGACGTAGTAAACGACGATACGACATTGGTCAAAGTCATCGCTTAAACTATGTAAGGCTTAAAGTCGGCATTAGCACACTGTTACTCAATTACTGCGATGCGGTGATATCATGTGTGTATGATATAAGCGATAAATTTAAGTGCCCTATGTTTAAGTGCCCTATGTATGTTCAGTGATAAAAATAGGGCTTTTTTACGTCTATCTTTATATTGTCTCCGTTTTTTACCATTTACGTATTGCTGTTGAGTATTGTCATGCCTGAGTCTCGTACCAATCTGAACCCTAAACCCAAAACCAGCTCTCCTTATTGGGTTGGTTTATTGCTGCGCTATAGCACTTTTGGCGCGGCAATTTTTCTTCTATTAGCCGGTCTTTTACTGACCAATTGGTGGCTAATTGTGATTGGCGGGCTTGGAGTGGCACTGGGTATTTATGACTTAATTCAATCCAAGCATTCTGTTTTAACTAATTATCCTGTCGCTGGTCATATTCGTTACGTTTTGGAGGATTTTCGTCCTGAGATTCGCCAATATTTGCTAGAAGACGATAAAGAACAAGTACCGTTTTCGAGACAGCAGCGCGCGCTTGTCTATCAACGTGCTAAGAATGTCAGCGACACCAATGCTTTTGGTACGTTAGACAATTTATACACGCATGGTAAAGAATGGTTTTTACAATCAACCGTCAGTCAGCCTTTAGAAAATAAGGATTTTCGTATCATGGTTGGCGGTGAGCGTTGTCAGCAACCACATGATATGTCGGTCTTTAATATCTCAGCGATGAGTTTTGGGAGCTTATCAGCCAACGCCATTATGGCGCTCAATCAAGGCGCAAAAATTGGTGGATTTACCCATGATACTGGTGAAGGTGCCATCAGTCCCTATCATCGCAAGTTTGGCGGTGATTTGATTTGGGAGCTAGGCACAGGATATTTTGGTTGCCGTGACGACAATGGTAACTTTGATCCAAAATCCTTTGCCGAAAAAGCAGCTGATCCGCAAGTCAAGATGATCGAAATCAAAATGTCACAAGGTGCCAAGCCTGGCAAAGGTGGCGTACTACCTGCAGAAAAGATCACTCAAGAGATTGCAGATACTCGTCAAGTGCCGACTGGTCAAGATTGTATCTCACCCTCCTCGCACACCGCTTTTAGTACCCCGCGTGAGCTCGTTGCCTTTTGGCAGCAGTTACGTGACTTGTCCGGTGGTAAGCCTGTTGGTTTTAAGCTGTGCGTGGGTCAACCTTGGCAGTTTATGGCAATTGTCAAAGCCATGATAGAGACAGACAACTACCCTGACTTTATTGTCATTGATGGTGCAGAAGGCGGTACTGGCGCGGCCCCCGTTGAGTTTATGGATAATGTCGGCATGCCAATGGTTGAAGGGTTTTTGTTGGTACACAATACGTTAGTTGGTGCCGGCATTCGTGACAAAATCAAACTTGGCGTGAGTGGTAAAATCGTCTCTGGCTTTGATATCGCTCGTATGATTGCACTGGGTGCGGACTGGTGTAACTCAGCGCGCGGCTTTATGTTCGCAGTAGGCTGTATTCAGTCGCGCTCTTGTCACACCAATACCTGTCCAACAGGTGTTGCCACTCAAGATCCGTATCGCCAAAAAGCGCTGGATGTACCAAGTAAAGCCGAACGTGTTGCAAGTTTTCATAAAAACACGCTAAAATCGCTTGCCAGTATCGTCGGCGCAGTCGGTCTACAGCACCCAAGTCAGTTGCAGCCTTATCATATTGCCCGCCGTTTGGATGATGGACAGATCAAGCTATTATCAAAGTATTTTTATTTTACAGACAAAGATGCCCTACTCGATCATAGCGCGCGTGCAGATGTATTCAACCAGATGTGGGTCATGGCAAGTCCTGATAGTTTCCTAGCCAATAACGATGCGCTTATTGCTTACAATAAAGACTCACGAGACAAGGGAAAAGAAACCAGTGCACCGACAGAGCGAAGCATTGCTACTGGTAACTTCGAAAATATCGTCGATGGTGGCAGACTGATCGGTAATGTCAACAATACCTTTCGAGAGTTTCCACCTAACAATGATTAAAAATGATGACGAAGCAGTGATCGAGAAGTAATGACTCAACGATGATAAAACGTGATTACTGATCGTTCATTCTATCCTACCTATTACAAAAGATTTTTTATTGATGCCAAGTTTCACCCTTACCTCATCTCGTTCTACTTTGTCTTTAGCTGTCATTGCTCTACTCTCATTTAGTATTAGTGCTTGCCAGCAGACAAGTACTGATGCCCCAAACAGTGATACAAAAAACTGGGCATGTGAGTCACAAGATACTCCTTTCGCCTATGACGCCTGTCATATACAAGCTGATGCTTTGACCAACGGCGATTACTCATTGCAGTTGTTTTGGCAGCAGCCAAATAGTAGCGAGCCTTTGCTTACTTTTGATACATTACTGACGACGTTATCCGCCGATCAAACGCTTAGCTTTGCTGCCAATGCAGGTATGTATAACGAACAATTTGCACCAATTGGCTATACTGTCATCGAAGGCGAAGAAAAACGTTCCTTAAACCTCAAAGAAGGCGGCGGCAATTTTCATCTATTGCCGAATGGTGTGCTGTGGTGGAACCAGTCTGGTGAAGTACACATTACGGAAAGCCAAGCCTTTGATAAGCAGCTTAAAAACGACGAAGCAAAACCTTGGTATGCAACGCAATCTGGCCCAATGCTGGTCATCAATGATGAAATACACCCACAATTTGATCCTAATAGCACCTCACTTAAAATTCGTAATGGTGTAGGCATTTGCAACGATGGCAGTATCCAATTCGTTAATACAAAAGCGCCTGTCACGTTTTATCAGTTTGCAACGCTATTCAAAGACGAGCTGCATTGCCCCAATGCCCTATTTTTAGATGGCGGTATTGCCTCAGCACTTTACGCGCCTAGTATTGATGAAGAGGACAAAAAAGAGATGGGTGTGATGATTGGGGTGGTAGCGCCTAAAGACTAATATCGTTTAAATTCAAGAAAAAAGCACTTAACATGATTTCTGTTAAGTGCTTTTTGTTGACTGGTGCAAACGTTTGAGTGGTGTTAGCGTGCCAAATAGTTGGTCATCTCTTCCACGCCATGCAATGTCATGGGATACATTTTGTTATCGAACAGTTTTTTAATCTCAACGATGGTTTGGGTATATTGCCAGTAGCTCGGGGTTTCAGGATTGAGCCATGCCACTTTATCAAAATGATCAAGTACACGCTTTAGCCAGACGATACCTGCTTCACGATTCATATACTCAACGCTACCACCCACCGTCATCAGCTCATAGGGTGACATCGAAGCATCACCAACGAAAATAACACGATACTCTCGGCCGTATTTATTGAATAGCTCGAAGGTCGGCATTGGTGCGCTGTGGCGACGATTATTATCCTTCCACACATAATCATACAGACAGTTGTGAAAGTAAAAAAACTCTAGGGTTTTAAATTCATTCTTCGCTGCAGAAAACAGCTTCTCAAGCGCCTCAACATGAATATCCATACTACCGCCCACATCGAACAACATCAGCACTTTAACGCGATTACGACGCTCGGCCTGCATGTGGATATCCAGCACACCTTTCTTGGCAGTGCGCTTAATAGTCTCATGAATATCCAATTCATCCGCGCTGCCTGTCCGCGCAAATTGACGCAGGTTGCGCAGTGCCATTTGAATCTGGCGCGTACCAAGCTGATTGTCATCATCAAGATTACGATATTTGCGCTGCTCCCACACCTTTGCTGCACTGCGTTTACGAGATTCACCGCCAACCCGTATACCTTCTGGATGATCTCCATAAGCGCCAAATGGTGACGTACCGCCTGTCCCCACCCATTTACTGCCACCTTGATGCCGCGCTTTTTGTTCTTTTAAACGCTCCTCAAGTGCTTTCATCAATTCTTCAAGCGAGCCGTATTTTTTCAGCAGTCTGCGCTGCTCTTCGGTTAGGTTTTTTGGGTCTAGCTTTAGATCCAGCCACTCTTTTGGGATGTCTGTCAGCTTGGCCAGCAGCGCATCCATATCAAGACTGTCTACTCCTTCAAAATAATCCGCCATTGCGAGATCAAATTTATCAAAATGACGCTCGTCTTTGACCATACACAGCCGAATCAGACGATACATGTCCTCACGGCTGGCAAAGGTAGACAATGCTGGATTTTCAGGATGTGGTTGCATCATCAATCCTTTATCTAAGGCGGCATTGAGATCCAGCAGCTCACGCGTACTGACAGGCACGCCGTAAGTACGTAGGGTATAAAATAACTTTATGAACATAAGCGACGCACCACTGATTGACGTAAAACAGAAAAAGCATTGAACACCTAGACGCGCTTAACGACGCATCATATTGGCAAAACGCTGTAATAAGCTCACATCGGCTTCGTTTTTGAGCAGCGCACCATACAGCGGCGGAATCGATTTTTCACCGCGTAGGTTTTCTTCTAGCTCTGCTTGTGCCATATCATCAGCAAGTAATAACGTTAACCAATCGACCAATTCTGAGGTTGAAGGCGGCTTTTTAAGACCTTGAATATTACGCAGCTTATAAAAAATATCCAATGCGTCATTCACCAGTTTTTCTTGTATATTGGGGAAATGCACCTCAACGATTTGGCGCATGGTTTGCTCTTCTGGAAAATCAATATAATGGAAAAAACAGCGGCGCAAAAACGCATCGGGCAGCTCTTTTTCGTTGTTTGATGTGATGATAACCACTGGGCGCTGCTCGGCAGTAATGGTTTCACCCGTCTCATAAACATAAAACGACATCTTATCAAGCTCATGGAGCAAGTCATTTGGAAACTCGATATCAGCTTTGTCAATCTCATCAATGAGTAGCACACTGCGCTCATTGCTGGTAAAGGCATCCCACAGCTTGCCGGGCTTGATATAATTGCCAATCTCATAAACCTTATCATCGCCCAACTGAGAATCACGCAAACGCGATACCGCATCATACTCGTATAAACCTTGCTCGGCTTTGGTCGTCGACTTGATGTGCCAAGTAATCAGGGGCATCCCTAAGCTCTCAGCCACTTCTTCTGCCAATAATGTCTTGCCCGTACCCGGCTCACCTTTGATGAGTAGAGGTTTTTGTAGCGTCATTGCTGCATTGACTGCCAATTGTAAGTCGTCTGTTGCGATATAATTTTGGGTGCCAGTAAAGGTTTGCTTGCTCATAATCAGATCTCGATTGTTGTTATAGATGAATTATTATGAATGTATGGTTATCAATAAATAGAACTAAAAATTTAATAATGAATAAAAGATAAATTAGATTAGCACAGCCTGACGTATTGCCAAAATACTCGTGCGTTCGCCTTTATGAACAATGATTATATACTTCTAACTACTTATATGATTGGTAACCATTCTGGCATAAAAAAAGACACGCATTGGTGTCTTTTAATTCAGGTATTCAGTAGCTCTTTAAGACGATAATCTTATATTAATACTTAGTCTACTTTTATTATTTATCAGACATATCGCTATCAGTTTTCTTATTTAATGTACTGTCTTTTTCTAGGTTTACGTTAGTATCGGACTGTTCGGTTACGATAGCGCCTTCTGTTAAATAATTACCTGTGGTCAATTGCATCGTCGCTTGCGTGTCTTCTGCCGTACGACTACGAGCTTTGTCCAAGCTTGATTCAAATGCTCCGCGAATCAATTGCCAAATAAAACCAACAAACAAGCCCACCACCAACACCACCAATATCGGCAGCATACTGGTGATCGCGCCCGTGGTGTCTTTCATCATAATGGCATAAACCACGCCAATACTGGCTGGCGCAATCACACTAGGATCACCGATCGCCGTACCGGGCGCTAACAATACCGCAAACAGCATCATCCAACTCATGCCACCCAATGGTCGTGGCAGCATACGAGCAACTAACAACCACAGTACCAACACGATAATGACACCGCCAAGATACGCATACATGGGTAAATCAGCGGGCGGTACGTCTTTTACCAGCTGTCCCCACCAAATAGTAATTTCGCCGAGAATATCACTGATGGCTTCTAATGGTAAGCTGTGTACGATATTTTTTAACCAGTCCATGCGCGTTTTATTACCTGCATTTATAAATGGTGCCACACGTTTTTGCGTTTAGCCGTCTATGATACCTTCTGCCGTACTATCGATAAATACTATTAGTAAATACCATCAGTAAGATCGAATATATCCCCAGCCTGCACCCTTAATAGAGCGCTAGTTTATCACGACTTTTGACCCAAATGCATGTGACCGTATGTTTCATAGACGTTTTCGCATCTACTTTTGGATAGTCTGCTTTTGAATGATCAGTTTAAGCCCAGGTTCAAAACGCTATCGCGGTAAACGTATGAAAACGCCATTAATCGTAAATATTATCTTGTGCTTCACGCGCCCGCAGCTCTGCTTGGCGACGCATCACGTCTTGTGGTGGCATCTGCACAAAATACCCTTGCGATTGTAATTTTGCTAATACTTCTTCTTTATTCACACGAGCAAGGGATGGCGTAGTCGCCAAATCCAAATGCATCACAAACTGGCTTCGCCCTAGGCTTGCACGGAAATCTTTTGGCAACACACCGAGCCAATCTTTTAGCTCTTCGGTATCGTCTGGATAATCAGGACGCGCAATGTAGACGTACATGTCATCGTGTTTAGAGAATTTATAAATATCGCAATGCATAAAAATGACCTATCAGAAACTATCGTCATAGGTTAGCATATTTTAGGCAGTTATCAGTAGTTGCTTTCGGTATTTGCGCAGCGATACATCACGCAAAACCCCTTTAAAATTGACAACTTGCAACGGTAAAAATATTTTTCTTGAGGGATGCATTTTGAAAAACAATCAGCATAAACATCAGTGTTTTCTAAAATTATCTATTTTAATGCTACAGATGGCTTGTAAAAGCGCTGTGAACCTTTCATAATAAAAGCGTTTTTCAGGAGAGCGTTATAGGCTCAGATTTTGTATCAAACCCTATTGGTGATACAAACTCACGACTGCCGTATAACCACCGAAGGCGCATCTACCCTGCCAATCGCTCAGGTAAAAGGACTGAAAAACACATGTCATTATTGTTTTGTGAAATGTCGCCAACCGCGCATCACACTTGCAAACAAAAGACATAACAAATCTGGAGAGTGGTAAGCGCCGACGACGCCTTACCCACCGAAGGGGAGAAAACGCGACATCCGCTTATTTGGGTTTAAGAAGCTCATGCTTCAAAACTGGCGATGATGGTTCGTGTTGAAAATCTCAGGTCACAGGACAGATAGGGCTTTTGCTTAAACCGACGTTCAGCGTCTGTTTGGCTCACGGCTTCATCTATATTTTCTGTACCACCCTTTGATGTGATATTTGCACCCTGCACTATTGCCTCTCACTACTATGATAATGCGCATCAGTCATTGTACTTATAATCGAGTATGACTGATGTACACATAAGGATTTGTTATGACCGATATTCAAAACGACAATTCTCAGAACGTTCAAGCTCAAGCACCACAACGCACTCCTCTTTATCAGTCTCACGTCAATAGTGAAGGCAAGATGGTGGATTTTTCTGGTTGGGAATTGCCTATCCATTATGGTTCACAGATTGAAGAGCACGACGCTGTCCGTACCGATGCTGGTATGTTTGATGTCTCCCATATGGTTGTCACCGATATCAAAGGCGCGAACACCAAAGCATGGTTACAAAAACTACTGGCTAATGACGTCGATAAATTAAAAACGACGGGGAAAGCGCTTTATTCTGGCATGCTCAATGAAGAAGGCGGTGTCATCGATGATTTGATCGTCTATCTGATGAATGATGATGCAACTGAATATCGTATTGTCTCAAATGCAGCAACGCGTGACAAAGACATGGCACAGTTCCATAAAGTCGCTGAAGGCTTCGACCTTACCATTACTGAGCGTCCAGAGCTTGCCATGCTCGCTGTGCAAGGACCAAATGCTATTGAAAAGCTATCACAAGCGAAACCGAGCTGGGCAGATACCTTGGCAGGACTGAAACCCTTTGTTGGTGCTGACTTGACAGACATCGAAGGCACTGATTGGTTCGTAGCACGTACAGGCTATACAGGCGAAGATGGCGTCGAAGTCATTATGCATGGCGATGATGCACCAGCGTTTTTTGAGCAATTAAAAGCCAATGGCATCAAACCTGCTGGTCTTGGTGCACGTGACACGTTACGTATGGAAGCAGGCATGAACCTATACGGTCATGATATGGATGAAACCATCAATCCTTATGAATGCAACATGGGTTGGACGCTTGCGCTAAAAGATGATCGTGATTTTGTGGGTCGCGCAGCACTGGTAAGCAAACGCAAGCAAGCAAAAGACGACAACACGGCGATGAAACAAGTTGGCTTGTTATTGACGACTCGTGGTGTATTACGTGAAGGCATGACAGTGACTATCAATCAAGGCACAGACAATGAACAGACCGGTATCATCACCAGCGGTACATTCTCTCCTAGTCTAAAAAACTCCATTGCTATTGCCCGTGTACCTGCCAGCGTATCGGATGACGATAGCGTGCAAGTCGATCTACGCGGCAAAGGCAAATTCGTTGATGTACGCGTTCTGAAGCTGCCGTTTGTTCGTAATGGCAAACAGCAATTTGACTCATAAGCATCATAAACTCTATTATTAGCCTGCATTAGCTAGTGTTCACTATTTTTGTTAATTAACCTCTATCATTTAGGAGAGAGACCATGAGCAATATCCCAGCAGAATTAAAGTATATCGCCAGCCACGAATGGCTACGCTTAGAAGACGACGGCACCATCACCGTTGGTATCACTGACCATGCTCAAGACTTGTTAGGTGACGTGGTATTTGTTGAATTACCAGACGTGGGTGACATCATCGCTGTTGATGATGAAATCTCAGTGGTCGAATCTGTAAAAGCAGCTTCTGACGTTTATGCACCCATTTCAGGTGAAGTGGTTGAGATCAACGAAGCCTTGGAAGATGATCCAGAAATCATCAACTCTGATCCATATGGTGCTGGTTGGTTCTTCAGAATCAAGCCTGACAACATCGCTGATTATGAAGCACTAATGACAGCAGATGAGTACGAAAACGAGCTGTAATATTCGCTTGGTTCGCTCATCTAAAAGCGGTACTGATCAAGTATCGCTTTTATCGAGCAAAAAATAGATTTTATCACTATCTCTTAAAATTATGGGTACTAGCATCAGCTGGTATCTGTACTGTTTTATTTAAAAAATGATTGCTCAACGTATTACTTTCAATAAATACCCCGTTTATTCGTATTAATCACTTGCCACACTATATGATTGCAGATTTGCAAAATGATTAAATAGCTGCAATCGATGATGACTCAAGTTGAGTACCCAATCCCCAGCATGGATCCTAATATGAACCCCAACACTGACCATAAAGACAGTATTGCTACCCCTAGCCACACCCCGCAATTACAAGCGTTTCGTGAAGTGGTTGAGTCGCGCCGTTCAGTACGTCGTTTTACGGACACGCCAATACCGGATGACGTATTAGCAGACTGTCTACGTCTGGCTATGCTAGCGCCAAACTCTAGCAACCTACAGCCATGGGAATTCTATGTTATTGATAGTGCTGATAGCCGTAAGCAGGCAGTAAAAAACTGCATGAATCAAAATGCCGCAAAAACCTCAGCTCGCCTCATCGCTGTCGTGGCTCGTACCGATATTTGGCACGATCATGCCAAGCAAATATTGCGTGAATATCCTGATAAACCTGTGCCAAAAAAGGTAAAAGACTACTATACCAAAGTGGTAGCGATGGATTTTTTACGAGGTCCAGCCAATGTCGTATCTGCCGCAAAATGGGGCGCAACTCAGGTTGTCAGACGCGTAAAAGGCCCCATCAAATCGCCTTATTATACATTTGAAGACACCAAAAACTGGGCAACCAACAATACAGCACTGGCGGCGCAAAACCTTATGTTAGCACTGCGCGCATATGGATTTGACAGCTGTGCTATGGGCGGCTTTGATGAGCCAGCCATGAAGCAGCTATTGGGTCTAAATGACGATCAACATATTATTATGATGATTGGTGCCGGCGAGCGTGCCGACAATGGTGTCTACAATACCCAATTTCGTTTTGATCAAGACCAATTCGTGCGCTATGTATAGTGTATGAGACCGTGATTTTTAGTTACTTTATTTATTACTCCCTTAACCAAGGACTGTCATGACTATCTCTCAAAACCCTACGTTTGATACCTTTCAAGGATTATTTAACGAAGCTGAATTTGTCTATCGCCACTTAGGCTCAAATGACACCAAACAAGCTGATTTGCTAAGCGCGGTTGGCTACAAGGATATGGAAAGCTTCATCAACGATACCGTCCCTGAGCCAGTGCGTTTGCATAAAGCGTTGGATTTGCCAGTGGCAATGAGTGAACATGCAGCGCTTGCCAAACTGCGGACGATGGCGGACGACATTACCGTTAATAAGAGCTATATCGGTCAAGGCTACTCACCTGTACGTATGCCTGCGGTCATTCAGCGCAACGTACTTGAAAATCCAGGCTGGTATACCGCTTATACCCCTTATCAAGCTGAAATCGCGCAAGGTCGCTTAGAAGCGCTGCTCAACTTCCAGCAAGTATGTATTGATTTGACGGGTCTTGAGATGGCTGGTGCATCCTTATTGGACGAAGCCACTGCGGCGGCAGAAGCCATGGCAATGTCAAAGCGTGTGAGCAAAAGCAAATCAACACAGTTTTTCGTTGATGAGCGTGTGTATCCGCAAACGCTAGATGTTATCAATACTCGCGCCAAGTACTTCGGTTGGGACGTGGTCGTTGGTGACTTTGAGACTGCCAAATCAGGTGATTATTTTGGCGCGCTATTCCAATATGTGGGCGCTGAAGGCGACGTGAAAGATCTAACAGACGTTATCGCAGCAGTCAAAGAAAACAAAACGTATGTCAGCGTCGTCAGTGACATCATGAGCTTGGTATTATTAAAATCACCAGCAGACATGGGCGCAGATGTGGCACTTGGTAGCACACAGCGTTTTGGTATTCCAATGGGCTTTGGTGGTCCACATGCCGCTTACTTTGCCTTCTCTGATAAAGCCAAGCGCTCTGCTCCTGGTCGTATCATTGGTGTCTCAAAAGACGCGCAAGGTAATACGGCGTTACGTATGGCACTACAAACTCGTGAACAGCATATTCGCCGCGAAAAAGCCAACTCAAACATCTGTACCTCGCAAGTATTACTTGCCAATTTAGCGGGTATGTATGCTGTGTATCATGGCCCAGAAGGCGTTAAGCGTATTGCGACTCGTATTCATGCGTTTGCCACGGCTTTTGCGACAGTTATCAAAGAAGCGAATGATAGCGGCCTCAATGTGGTACATGATCAGTTCTTTGACACGGTTGTTGTGGATTGCGGTTCAGAAAAGCTAGCCACACAAATTTTTGAAAATGCGGACAATCTTGGTTACAACTTATGGCGTTTGGGCGAGCAAAAATTGGCTCTCGCTTTCAGTGAAACCAGTGATCAGCAAGACTTTACAGTGCTAACTCAGTTATTTGTCAGTAAAGCCCATGATTTACCTGAAACAGCTAACGTGTCTCTTGATAGCGAACACCTACGCACTGACGATATCTTGACTCATCCAGTCTTTAACTCGCATCATACTGAGCATGAAATGCTGCGCTACTTAAAATCGCTTGAAGACAAAGATTTGGCGATGAATCGCAGTATGATTTCTTTGGGTAGCTGTACCATGAAGCTCAATGCGACCAGTGAGATGCTACCGATCACGTGGCCTGAATTTGCCAATGTGCATCCTTTTGCACCGCGCGATCAAGTCACTGGTTATATCGCAATGATTGATAGCTTACAAGACCAGCTAAAAGCCATTACTGGGTTTGACGATGTATCAATGCAACCTAACTCTGGTGCCTCTGGTGAGTATGCCGGTCTACTCGCGATTCGCCGTTATCATGAGTCATTGGGCGAAACCAACCGTGATGTTTGCTTGATTCCTATGTCAGCGCACGGCACTAACCCTGCTACTGCGATGATGATGGGCATGCAAGTGGTCGTGGTCAAAACCGATGATAATGGCAACGTTGACATCGAAGACTTAACCGCCAAATGTGAAGAGCACAGCGAGCGTTTGGGTGCATTAATGATCACTTATCCATCGACGCACGGCGTATTTGAAGAAGGCATCCGTCATATTTGCGACCTTATTCATAAACATGGTGGCCAAGTCTATATGGATGGTGCCAACATGAATGCTCAAGTCGGTATGATGCAACCTGCGGATGTCGGTGCAGACGTCCTACACATGAACTTGCACAAAACCTTCTGTATCCCGCATGGTGGCGGTGGTCCAGGTATGGGTCCTATCGGCATGAAAGCACACTTAGCGCCATTTATGGCCAACCATACGCTAAGCCCTGTTCATAACGCGCAAAAAGACTGCTCAGCGGTATCGGCTGCTCCTTATGGCTCAGCAAGCATTTTGCCTATCTCATGGATGTATATTGCCATGATGGGACGTGATGGCTTACTTAAAGCCACTGAGCTTGCCTTGCTAAATGCCAACTACGTGGCGGCTGAGTTAAAAGGTCACTACCCTGTCCTATATACCGGTAAAAACGGCCGCGTGGCTCACGAATGTATCATCGATATTCGTCCGTTAAAAGAAGAAACTGGCATTACCGAAAGCGATATCGCCAAGCGCTTGATGGATTATGGTTTCCACTCACCAACGATGAGTTTCCCAGTCGCAGGCACATTGATGATTGAGCCAACCGAGTCTGAGTCTAAAGAAGAGTTGGATCGCTTTATCAGCGCGTTAAAATCTATCAAAGCCGAAGCCATGAAAGCTAAAGCTGGCGAAGACAATTGGACGCTCGAAGACAATCCATTGGTCAATGCACCGCATACTGCCGCTATGATTACTAGCGAAGAGTGGACGCACCCGTACAGCCGTGAGACTGCTGCCTTCCCACTGCCTTACATCCGTGCCAACAAGTTCTGGCCGAGTGTGGCACGCGTTGATGATGCGTATGGCGATAAAAACCTTATGTGTTCTTGCCCAAGTATCGAAAACTATATGTAATCATCGTTTTCATTATTTGCACATTTTTTGTCTAAAAAACCGCCAAGTCAGTTACTGATTTGGCGGTTTTGTTTTGCAGGTCTTTTCTATTTATTAAAGAAACCATATCTTTAGTATTTAAATATAGTATCAGAGTCCAATATAATAGCGATACGCCTTCAGTTAATCTGGAAAACACCATGCCACAAAAAAACCGCGTTATTCTAATACATGGTCTACATCAAACGGCTTGGATTATGAAAAAACTTGCTAGACGTTTGCAGTCTGAAGGGTTTGATACTTATCAATACGGCTACCGAAGTCTGCGTGATGGTATCAAGGTAAACAGTGCACGACTTAATGAATGGTTAGAGCAAAATCATCATCCTGACGAGGCGATAGATTTGGTTGGGCATAGTTTGGGCGGTTTGATTATTAGGGATTTTGTCGCACACTACTCTAAGTGGCAAATTGGACATTGCGTCACGCTAGGGACACCGCATGTGGGTAGCGTTTGTGCCGATTATATTTGGCGATTAACACCTTTCATGGTAGGACGCTCATACATTGACGCGTTAGATGGTACTGTAGCGCCTTTACCTGATCATATCACGCTTGGTGTGATTGCTGGCAACCACCCTTACGGTTTAGGGCAAGTGTTTTTACACTATCACAATCGTAAACTACGTAAACAAGGCACATCCTTGCTATCTGATGCTTGCGCTCATGACGGCACCGTCTATGTCTCTGAAACCAAAGTTGAAGGCGCAAGCGATCATATCGTCTTACCAGTGTCACATACTGGTATGCTGGTTAACCAGCAAGTGGCTGAACAGACCTGCTGTTTTTTAGAGCATGGCCAATTCAACCATGAATTGCTTAATGAATAGATATCATACAACTCTTTAAACTCGAATACCCATGCCTTGCTGCAATTCGGTCTTATGCTTTTCAATAACCGGAATCAACGTATTCACTACCCAATCATGACGCCAGCCCTTTAACCCTTGCGGCAACTCGCTTATGTCTTGGTCAAAAGCAATCACTTCATACAACTGACTGAGCCACTTTTTACGCATCAATACATTCGCAGGAATTTTAAGGGATTTGGCATGTTCATCAATGGCGTGTTGCACGGCTTTTGAAAGGGCTTTGTTTTTTGAGCGATAAGGTGGCAATAAACAAGCTGGATGCTCAGCAGGTGGTAGACTTCTCGCCTCTCTTACTATCTTGAGCAACTCTTCGCCATATAGTCGCAGCATACTGCGGTGCATCGTGGTTTTATGCGCAAGCTCTCGCATACTGTTTGGCTTTTCCGTGACAATCTCACGCACCGCTTGTTTTTTTATAACAAAAGTACGTGGCTGATTGGTCGAGCGTGCCAGTCCCTCTCGCCAAGTAGCAATCGCTTTTAGGATGGCCATCTGCTCTGAGGTATAACGATAATCTGCCATCGTCAGATACATGGCCTCGTCTTCAACACGCTGTGCCTCATATAAGTCACTGGCATAAAGTTGACAGTCAGCCCACACATAATCATAAAGACCTTGCGCTTTTAACTTGTCCTCAATCTGCAAATACAGTGCTGGCAAAAACCGCACATCATCAATAGCATACTGTTCTTGCTCGTCAGACAATGGGCGCTGCAACCAATCTGATTGACTTTGTTCTTTATCGATATGTATCTCTAACTGATCCGCCAACGCTTGCTGATAGCCCATTTGCAATTGACCCGTCAAATAAGACAGCGCAATCTGCGTATCAAAAATATTGGTCAATGGTGGACAACCAGACAAAAGGTAAAAAATACCCAAGTCTTCACCGCACGCATGCCAAATAGCGACGTCGACGTCACTTAGTGCTTGCCAAAGCTCAGCCAATTGTAGCTGCGGTGCATCCAGCAAATAGATATGATCGCCCGTATTTAACTGCACCAATGCCAAGCGTGGGTAATAGGTATCACGCTTAATAAACTCTGTATCGAGCGCCACACGGCCACAAGTAGCCAATGCTTCGATGACCTCATCCAACTGATGCTGCTCATGCACCCAAGTGACGACTGCATTATTAGCGGTCTCTAACAATGTATCGATGTCTATGCCTGAGGATGAAGATACTGAATGGTTCGCTAAAGCATCCTCAGTCGCGAGATCATCGGTAGCACTTTGTTGAGGGTTTGAAACGTTCACAGCATGATTGGACACGGGCAGATACCTGCATAAATAAAAGAAAATAAAACACTCAATAGTATTTTAATAAAATGGGATAAAAAATGATGTCATTATAACGGTAGTGAGCTATAAAATAAGCCTGATTTATTTTATAGCTCACTTAGGCTTTATAAAAAGGAGCGGTTCTGCATGGCTTGACCAAGCGTCATGCTATCCAAGTATTCAAGCTCACCACCCATCGGCACGCCTTGTGCTAAGCGAGTGATCTTATTGACGTGGCGTCCGACAGCTTCGCTGATGAAATGCGCCGTGGTTTGTCCTTCGACAGTGGTGCCCGTTGCCAATATCAGCTCTTCAACTGGTTCTTGCTTGACGCGCCAAACCAATTGATCAATATTTAAGTCATCCGCACTAATGCCATCGATGGGTGATAAATGACCGCCCAACACAAAATAGCGACCACGATAGCCTGCGGTTTGCTCAATTGCCATGACATCGGCTGCCGTTTCGACCACGCACAACAAACCATCATCACGTCTAGGGTCTTGACAGAGTGGACACACCGCTTCATCGCTAAAACTATGACAACGCTGACATTCTACAATGTCACGCATCGCCTCGTCCAAGGCCTGGGCCAGTGCCATCCCTTGGGGGCGTTTTTTGGTGAGCAAATGCAGCGCCATACGTTGGGCACTCTTTTGACCCACACCTGGTAATACACGTAGCTGTTTGACCAGCAAATCAAATTTGGCTGTCAGCAAAGTTACTTCCTTTATTTATAAACCATAGCTATAAAAATGGGGTCGTATCGTGTCGATAACAACCCCATTTTGTCTTTAGCATGAAGTATTTAATGCTTAAAACATGCCTTGCATACCTGGTGGCAAACCCATACCTGAGGTCGCGCCTGCCATGGTTTCTTCGTATAGCTCATCCGCTTGACGAACTGCATCATTGATAGCGGCCGCAATCAAATCTTCGATCATATCTGGCTCATCTTCTAGCAAGCTTGGGTCAATGGTCAAACGCTTAACCACATGACGACCAGTCATAGTGACTTTGACCAGACCACTGCCTGCTTCTGCTTGTACTTCTTTGTTGGCCAGCTCTTTTTTGGCATTTTCAACGTTGGCTTCTACTTTCTTTTGCATCGTTTGGGCTTGTTGCATCAATGCTTGGATGTTCATAATTGCCTCTTTCTTTTATAGTAATAAATAATGAGTAATATCGTCGGTTCAATATAAAAAACACAGTGGGACTCGCGCAAATTTTTTGTTGCCTTTGTTTGTCGTCTCCATCAGCGAAGACACAGCAAGCGAAAAATCATCTCAGTCACACAATACAATGCTCGATATGTATTTTGTTTAATATTGACTATAACGTAACGTGCATGCGCTGACAGTGATTATACCGTTATCTTTATAAACTGTCTAAACCACGTGCCAAATCTTTGATAATATCTTCTACATCTTCTAAACCGACTGACAGACGAATCAAGCCATCGTTGACGCCAGCTTCTGCACGTTCTTGCGCTGTGAGGCGAAAGTGCGTGGTCGTCGCCGGATGTGTGATTGTGGTTTTGGCATCGCCCAAATTATTGGTGATAGAAACCATTTGTGTGGAATCAATCACATGCCAAGCGGCGGCTTTCGCATCGTGGTCATCTGACGCCTTAACTTCAAACCCCATGATAGCACCATAGCCATCTTTCATATGGTGTTGACGGGTTGCCAGCTCATGTGCTGGATGATCGCTAAGACCAGAAAAATGCACTTTACTGACATTGGGATGATCGACCAAAAACGCTGCTACTTGATTGGCATTGTGACAATGTGCCTGCATACGCAATTTTAGTGTCTCAAGACCTTTGGTAAAGACCCAAGCATTAAATGGACTCATGCTAATACCGCCTGAGCGTACCACCGTAAACGCTTCTTGCATCAATTTGTCGCTACCAACCAAAGCGCCGCCAAGCACGCGACCTTGTCCATCCAAATATTTGGTTGCAGAATGAATAACCACATCAGCACCCAAATCTAGAGGACACTGCAATGCTGGTGTGGCAAAGCAGTTATCCACGACCAATAATATGTTATTGGCTTTGCATAGCTCGCTCAAATAACCAAGATCACAAATTTGCGCCAGCGGATTACTTGGGCTTTCACAATAAATCACTTTGGTGTTTGGCTGGACGGCCTTTGCCCACGCGTCATTATCGAAGCAATCGACATAGCTGACCTCAACCCCGTATTTGACCATATAATTGTTAAACAGCCCGATAGATGAGCCAAAGAGCTGATTGGCGGCCAACAAATGATCGCCCGCTTTTAGGTAGGCTAAGCACATGGTTAAAATCGCACCCATGCCCGATGCGGTTGCTACGGCTCGCTCACCATTTTCGAGCGCAGCCAAACGCCGCTCAAAGGTACGAACGCTTGGATTGGTATGACGTGAATAGACGTTGCCCGTTTTGGTACCATCAAAGTGTGCTGCTGCATCAGCCGCGGATTGATAGACATAAGAGCTGGTGGTAAAAATAGGTTCTGAGTGTTCGCCTTCATCCGTGCGATGTTGCCCTGCTCGTACAGCAATGGTTTGCATGCCATAATCAAGCCCTAAATCTAAGGCATCATTGCGCCAGTTTGGATCTAATGGGTTCACATTGCTCTCATCATAGGTTTGCGACTGACTCATAAATATTCCATTGCTTTGATTGGTATTGATTTGATTAATATTAAAAAGACTGTTTATTTTTTGATTATTGCCCAACGTACCAGCATTATCATATCATGTTGACTTATTCTAAATAGCAAGCTCGTAAATGAGTGGATGAATCTTATAAAAATAACGTATTTATAATAGGCAGAGATAACGACAGCTGGTAAGCTTAGCAGCGATTTGAATTTTGCCTTGGGTGATATTATCATACGCCTCATATTCAGTGCTATCATCTATAAAAACAGATAGCAAATGCAAGCCCATTTCCTTAAAAAATGCTTCACTATATAAAGGTTCACTAAGGTAATTCATTTATGTCCATGTTTAGTATAGAACCTAACAACCTAGCTCTGAGTCTCACACTTGGACTTAGCTTAAGCCTTAGTGGATGCCAAGTTTTGCCAAAGCAACCGCATTTGCCCGAAAGCGTTGCACTATCAGCACGTGTTGACGCTTTATATCAGCAGGAAGGCAACCAAGTTAGTGCACAAGATACCGCTGACAATACCAATTTGGTTGCGGCTATTAGTGAGCAGAACAATATCCATCCTGAGCTGTCAGGCTACCATCCCATCGTAACAGGTGCGAACGCTTTTGCATCTCGCAGTATCTTAACTGAAATGGCCACACGTAATATCGATGCACAGTATTATATTTGGCATAACGATCAATCGGGTCAGTTATTGTTAAAAGATCTGTGGAGAGCTGCCGAGCGTGGGGTAATTGTACGCTTGCTATTGGATGATTTTAATAACAATGCTGAATTTGATCAGCACCTTTTGCGTTTTGCCAGCCATCCCAATATTGCAGTACGTATAATCAACCCTTTGGTGCATCGTAAACTTCAGACATTGAATTATGTCACGGGTTTACCACGTATCAATCGCCGTATGCATAACAAAAGTATGACCTTTGATAAGCAAATTACTATCATTGGGGGACGCAATATCGGCAATGAATATCTGAGTAATGATCAAAACAGTCAGTTTGCAGACTTAGATGTATTGCTGATTGGTAAGGTAGTTGGCGATATTGACAACAGCTTTGCCAGTTATTGGTCTTCACCGCTGTCGTTCGATATCGAAACATTAGTCACGCCTGATAATGATGTCCCATCTGGTTTCTTAGAAGCACTAGACAAGCTTGGGCCAGAAGACAAGGATGATAATCGTAGTGATGTGACTGTCTATAAGACGGCCATCGAAGAATCTACCATCGATGAAGACTTGCTTAATAAGCGTGTGCCCTTTCGTTGGACAGACATGCAGTTTTTGAGTGATGATGTAGGCAAACTATCAAAAACCGTCTCATCTGAGACCAATTTGGTGCATCAATTGCGCACTTTGCTTGGTAGCCCTACCAAACAATTAACCATTATTTCTTCCTACTTTGTTCCAACCAAAGATGGGGTCAATACATTGGTAAAACTGGCTGAGTCTGGGATTGATATTAAAATTTTGACCAATTCATTTGATGCCACTGATGTGACTGCGGTTCATTCTGGCTATATACAATGGCGCCCTGTTCTTTTGAAGGCAGGCGTTAGAATCTATGAGCTAAAATCAACCGCTTCTGAAGAAAAACGCGAAAACAAATTGTGGAAAGCGCGTAGCCAGTCCTCAACCAGCTTACATGCAAAAACGTTTGCGGTTGACGACTACCAAGTTTTCATTGGTTCTTACAATGTTGATCCGCGCTCTGCCAATATCAATACCGAAATGGGCGTAATCATCAATGACGACCAACTGGCAAAACAATTGCATGGTGCGCTAAGTGATGATTTGTTGAACCAGGCTTATGAGGTTAAGTTACTCGATAACGGCAAACTGCAATGGCATACGATGGAAGATGACAAAAAAGTGGTTTACGATTCAGAACCACGCGTCGATGTGAGTGACCATGTTTGGCTGACCATTATGTCATGGTTGCCTATTGATTGGCTGCTATAGCTGTCATACTAAAAAGTAAAAGTAATCGGAAAACCTACTTCTTAGTAATGAAATAGCTCATGGAATTGGGCATTTTTGACTCATACACGTGTAATCAGATTACTTACTTTTCAATTATTTTTTGCTCAACACTTCATCTTTTCGACAAATCATTATTTTTTATACTGATTTGCCGTTTTTTATTATGGTCAGTTATTTTGACAGTAACTGGCTTGATGAGCACTTTTATATGTGGATACGCGACTTACTATGCCTTCTCGTTCTCAATATGCCCTTATGTCTGCTAAAGACAAAAACATTGTCCTATTAGTATGTTTTAGTAGCGCAGTCGCGTTTTTCGATTTTTTGATTTATTTGTATATCGCTGATGTTGTAGCGGCAAACTTTTTCCCTGTCAGTGTCAACCCTACTATTACAAAAATTCAAGGGCTTGGACTCTTTGCCATTGGTTATTTGGCGCGACCTATTGGCGGTCTTATTTTTGGGCGTTATGGTGACATCAAGGGTCGAAAGCCCGTACTACTGATCAGTATGTTAGTAACGGTAATCAGCCTGGCTGCAATGGCAATGCTGCCAACTTACGCCCAATGGGGATTAGTGGCACCAGCCTTATTCATTATATTACGACTGATACAAGGTATTGCTTTTGGGCTTTATGTCCCTCTTGCTTGGGTTTTTGTGGCAGAACATGTACCTCGCCAGTACTCATCAGTAGCCTGTAGCTATGTCACCGCCAGTTTTTATGTGGGGGTTTTATTTTCCAATGCCTTTTTTCTTTGGCTAACCAATAGTATGACACCTGACCAATTGGCCGATTACGGTTGGCGTTTGCCTTTCCTAACTGGCGCTATTTTAAGTCTTTTACCTCTGCTGGCATGGCGCTGGATAGATGAATCGCCATTCTTTGTCGAAATGAAAAAATCAAAGCCTGATAACTATATTGCTAAACCATTCCGTCTTCTTTTTAAACATTGCAAACACTCCATATTTATTGGGATGATTCTTACGATTATTCTTTCTAGCATTACCACCGTTATCGTACTCTTACTACCTGATTTGATTGAATTACGCTTTGCTTTAGACAGTGATTTGTTTGGCTTCTCACACAGTCTGGGAATTGTCTTTATGGTTCTTGGTTGTATCTTTTATGGTCTGATATCGAACCAACAAAACTTTGGTAAAGTCTTGGCCATTGGTTCTACTTTATTGATCATTCAGATGCTTTTATTCTTTTATCATTTGCAAGCAAGTGGTGACTACATTCTCATTATGTATTCTCTCTTAGGTTTTTCTGCTGGTATTGTCGGTATGGTTCCAGCAATTCTTGTGCGTTTGTTTCCAACCAACGTACGACTAACTGGAATGGCTTTTTGTTATAATATGGCTTACGGTATTGTCGGTGTACTGGTTCCGTTCGGACTTGGCTACGCAACGTTATATGTGAGCTTCTCACCAGCACTTTATATTGCGTTCGTCGGTTTTATTGGCATTATTATGGGTATTTATTTTTATAACTTACCTGAATTCAAAAAAATCGATGAAGTTATCTGATAAATAGCTGAGTTACATACTCTTAGCTCGTGAACGTACAGTATTTTATATATCGATTTAGTATAAGGGGTTGTTTATTACATACCTCTAGTGCATTTATTTGCGATAAAAACGTAAACGGTAAGACTCAAACATTTCATTATTAAAGGCTATACAACCATGGTTGATATGACCAACAAGCGACTCTCCATTGCCCCAATGATTGATTGGACAACGACCGACTATCGGTACTTTGCACGACTTTTTAATCCGCATACGTACCTGTATACCGAGATGATCAGTACAGGTGCATTGATACATGGCAATCGGGCGCGGCACCTACGTTTTGATGCGCTTGAGCATCCTTTGGTGCTGCAACTTGGCGGAGCAGATACGACTGAGATGACTCAGTGCGCAGTGTTTGCTCAGCAATATGGTTATGATGAAGTCAACATCAACGTTGGTTGCCCCTCTGACCGTGTACAGCACAACAAAATTGGGGCGTGTCTTATGGCGGAGCCTCATACCGTCGCAGACTTAGTCAAACACATGCAGGCCGCTGTTGATATTCCTGTGACCGTGAAGCATCGCATTGGTATTGATGATTTTGATAGTTATGAGTTTATGGCAGATTTTGTCCAAAAAGTCGCTGATGCTGGCTGTACACGTTTTATCGTGCATGCGAGAACCGCTTGGTTACAAGGTCTTAGCCCAAAACAAAATCGCGAGATACCGCCACTGCGTTACGATGACGTCTATCGCCTTAAACAAGATTTTGCTGAATTGGATATCGAAATCAACGGTGGTGTCGAAACAATCAGCGATATTGACATGCATTTACAGCATCTAGACGGCGTTATGATTGGACGCGCTTTTTATCATAACCCTTACTTACTAGCAGAAGCCAATAGCTTGTGGGGACATGCTGTTCCTAAACGCTCACAGATTTTAGAGCAGCTCTACCCCTATTTAGAACAACAGATTGCCAAAGGTGAGGCTCTACCAACGATGACTCGGCACTATCTGGGACTGTTTCAAGGGTTAACAGGTGCTCGTAAATGGCGACAATCCCTAAGTGGTAAGCCGCAACTAACGCTTGATGAGGTTAAACGAGCAGCTGATGAGGTTTTACTGTTGAATCCTGACGCCTAATTAAAAGAATGGCTCAATAGTTACGTTTCTAGTGATTGCAATACCTATATTGTTCATGCTGTTTGAGCAATATACTGTACCATTGCCACGCCGTTGTTGATCATGTGCATTAACATAGGCAACAGCAATGAGCCTGATTTGACACGAGCATAGCAAAAGAGAAGTGCTAGCACCACGATGGTACTGATTTCGTAGATACCATACTGCAAGTGAATCATCGCAAATATCAAGCTGGTCACTAAACTTGCCACAATTGCTCCATGATATCTCAATTGAGATGTCACGAATTGCTCTGAGATAGCAGACCATAGTATGCCGCGAAATACCAATTCCTCATATAATGGCGCAACAATCACCATGGCAAAGACCAATAACCAGACCGAGCTGACTGATTGGTATAAAGGGTCGACAAATACCAATGGTGTTTCATCCAAAAAATACGTCAATACTTGACTACCAATCATAAAGAGTATCAACCACCCAAGCATCTTCATGCCTGTCGAAAAAGCAAATGGCTTCAATGCCAAATACTGGCGGCTGTTACCGCCCCGCAAGCGAATAATCAAGACGCTAATCGCTATTAATAATACACAGCCAATGATGATTGAATAACTGATCACTGTGCCATCATTACCACCAAAAAAGAATATATCAGCGACGGTTGTATTTTTAGTAGAAGGCAATACCAACTTGCCTGCAACGTACACCCCTAGTAATTGACTGATAAAGAAAGCAAGCACCATGCCTATGGTCAACAGGCAAGCTCCTAAACGAGAAAATAAAGGAGACTGCTTAGATAGATGTGTAGGATTGTCTGAATCAATAGCATTTTTTGGCATAAAGTCTTTACTCAAAAGGACAGTCTATCAGTCCAAATCTATAATGAAGTGAATAGTAGTCGGTAATTAATCTTTACTCTGCCAGCTGTTTCTGAATCAACGCTAGTACCTGCAATGCTACTGATTTTGGATACTCAAGCGGGAACATGTGACCACCCGCATGGGTTTCATAAGGAATGCCCAATCGTGACTTGACTTGCTGTGGAAAGCGACGTTTTAAAAAAAGACTGTCCTCACCAATGATTAAGGTAACTGGCGGTTTGGGAGCACGATTTGGTGCAAGCCAATACCAAGAGGGATTGGTGCGAAATACAGCTACTTCACTGGCTTTCGGGATGGCCAAGGTCACTTTGCCATCGGCGCGCTCATGCAAACCATGATCGATGTATCCTTGAAAACTACGCTCATCAAAATCTTTAAAAAATCCTTTGTGGCGCATTTTTTCATAAGCGTCTTGCCGACTATCCCACACATCGCGGCGATGCTTGGACACGCCTGCTGGCGACAGTTTATCCATCAAACGGTTATTCATGAGTGGCAATCTATCAGCCGTCTTTGCCAAATGCCATAGCAAACTGACTTTGCCATAAATCCAAGGCGGATCCATAAGTACCGCTTGGCTAAAGCGCTCAGGTGCCCTATATAATGCTTGTAAAGTACACATAGCACCAAGTGAGTGACCCACCCCAACGACTTGCATAACGCCATGCTTCTCACAGGTATTTTTCACACTATCGATAATCTGCTGCGTCAGACTACGCCAATGGTCATCGACTGGATAATCAGGGGTAGCACCCAACATCGCAATATACTCAATCGTAAAAAACTCAGTCAGTGCTTCAAAAAATGGTGCATAGACAGCACTTGGCATGCCATTGGCATGAGCAAAATGGATAACTGGCTTGTTCGTTATTTTAGATACAGGTAACACCTCAAAGGCATTCACATCAATTTCATCACTCATAATAGGCACTCATTAGATCATTATGAATAGGTTAAACATTTTTATCATGACTGACCTCTGTCATTCTTTGCCCAGAATTTGACAAGGTTATCAATTTTTGTGTTTGTTTTTACCTACAATTAAGGCTGAGCATAGTTCTACGCTCAGCCTTAACAATCATACACAGTAAATCTGAAATATTAAATGCTTAACGCATCTTCGCATTACCTTCTTCTTGCGGCAAAAAACCATCAAGACTGACGCTAGAGCCGATACCAGCACCTAATTGTACGGCAAAACGATCCATAAACATTTGGAACGGATCGGTTGGACTGTAATTAATGATAGTATCAAGATCCAATTGTTTACTAAGACTTGTGATACTACCTGTTTTGTCTGCCAAACCTAGCTTTATAGACTGCTCACCTGTCCAGAACAACCCTGAAAACAGTTTGTTCTGCTCAGGGTTTTTCAAGCGATCGCCGCGGCCTTCTTTAACGGCATTGATGAAATGCTTGTGCGTATTGGCAAGCACACCTTCGACATGTTTTTCTTCGTAGTCAGTCAATGGACGCGACAAGCTCAAGATGTCTTTGTACTCACCCGCTGTGATAGTACGATCTTCTACGCCAACCTTATCCATTAAACCTTTGACATTGTAGCTTGGCATAATGACACCGATAGAACCAACCAAGCTCGATGGATTGACATAGATCTCATCTGCGGCAGAGGCAATATAATAAGCACCTGACGCACCAATATCACCGATAACGGCATAAAGCTTTTTGTCTGGGTACTCTTTACGCAGATCCATCATCGTCTGCCAAATTTCATCAGACTGTACTGGTGAACCGCCTGGTGAGTTAATGTCTAACGCCACCGCTTTAGAGTTACTGTTTTCAAAAGCGTCTCTCAATGCCTCATTGACATCGTAAGCGTTGGCCACGTCATCATTACTGATCACACCTTGAAGCTCAACCACCGCTAAATGCGGCTGACTCGTATCGACCCCATCTATACCTGTAGTCGGTGTGCTACAACTACGACCCAGCATCAAAAATATCAGCAATAGATAACCAAAGGTCAATAGTTTAAAAAAGATACTCCAGCGACGAGCACGGCGTTGCTCAACCACGCTAGCCAATAAGGTGTTTTCCAGCACTCGCCACTCTTGACCACTCGGCGGGCTTTGTTGCTGCATTGATACGGGCTGGTTTGCCGAATTATCAGGACGTTTGTTAGGGTCTGGTGGCCAGTTGGGCATATAACTTCCTAAGTCAGAAACAATCTAAAACAATAAAAAAGATAAAAAAGATAAAAAAGATAACGTAGAAAAAATCTAGAATGAGAGTGAATTCTCACACTCTATACTTTTAACTTGTCACGGTCATCTGTATTAACAAGCTGCTAAGTATGGTGGTATTTCATTTATGGTTCAATAGTATAACTGTGAAATATCACGATATTGTAACGCCTGTCTTATAAGTACTATTTTTGAGGTGACACGTTGCCAATCTCACCTAGCGATAATGCCGCCTCTAGCCCTTTATCATCATAAGTCATAATTTCATCTATTTTTTGATGTCTCAGTACCTCGGTCGTTATTTGTGATTCGCTATGTCCAAGCCAAGTGGTATGGGATGAGGTTTGATTGTTAGAAGCATCAGCGGAACACAGTAACGACCACATTTGCCAGACCCGCTGGTGAGTATCAGCATTTAAAATAAGACGCGATGATGGGTCATTCACTTGCTGAACAGTTGAGTGATCGTTCGATATGCGCGTTTGAATAGTAGAAAGCAAGGATTTGAGGGGATGAGAGGCATCATATTTTAATATTTGTATGGGCAAACTGGTATCAAGCGCTATCGTACAATCCCAAACACTGGTATCGCCTACCTTACTCCAACCTGTTAGTGCTTGAATAGTTAACGCTCCATTAGGTAGTTGCCATGTCTTACCTTGTTCGCAGGGTTGAGTACTCACACCTAACCTACCTTCAGAATGATTAATGGTCTGATACGCTTGCTGCAAACTGCCCCAGCGCTCAGAGCGACCGGCTTGCCAATATTGGCCGATAGGAATACGCGCAGCCAACTGTGCGACTGTCATGGGCAATATCTCAGATTGCCTGATACCAGACGTAGCAAACGTGTCATTATTATTGAGTGTGGTCGTTAATCCAGCATAGCCACTCTGCACTATGACCCCTTCTAGCGCATCGACAGATAGACTACCTAACTGCTGCTCCAATGCCGTAAACAGCTTATCAGCTGTTAACTTGCTTGGCATCGTTCGTATGGTAGCAGACCTATGATCTGCTAAAAATAGCCAATTTATATTTTTATTCTTACTTATACGCTCATTATTTTTATTAGGATACTGCAACAAGACAGCGCTCACATAACGGTCACCCGTTGGCAAAATATACAATGTCGGTATCGTTTTTGGTGACTGCTGATTGGCATATACTGTCATCATTAATAATGTCAAGGGCGGAAGCGCCAGCCAGCGACTGACAAACCCTCGTGGTAATAGCCAAGGCACCATACTTAATATCACCATGAGCATTATCGCTGTATTTATAGGTGTGTATAACCACGCTTTTGACAACGATGGTAGTGACGTTAGCCAGATAATAAGCTCATGCAAATGAGCCACGATGGTACTGACGATCGTCCAAATACTGTCTGCTATAGCAGGTGATAACAGATAACAAAGCCCTGCCAATAAATTGAGCGGTACAATCACCCATCCAAACAGTCCGATTGCAAATAAATTTATGATAAGCCCCCACAGCGACGCTTTACCAAATAAGAGCAAAGTGATGGGTAATAAAGTAATAAATAACCAAAACTGTAGTTTAAATAGACGTTTACTTGTTTCCCAAATACGCTTAGTAAAAGCATTCACTAAACCGACGTTATGGACTGTATCAGATTGTGCATCTCTGTTTGAGGTATCATCGTATTTGAGTAGTAGTGCCACAGCAATAAAAGATAACCAATAGCCTGCTTGCCATAATACATAAGGGTCATGCCATGCCATCAGCACGGCCAACGCAAATAAGACACGTATCGTACTGATAGGTAGCAATGTCAAACGTATCAACCCCAATGCCAATAGCATCCAAGCAGTACGCGCAGCTGGCACATCAAAACCTGTAAATAACGCATACACAAAAGCTGCACCCACCATCACTCCCCAGCGCAATTGCCAGCGCGGGACAGAGCGATACACCGTTGGGTATAGTCGATCAAAGATAAAGACCACTCCTGCTGACAACATAATTGCCAAAAACAAAATATGTGTGCCTGATATGGCCAGCAAATGCGAGATACCAGCCAGTTGATACAGATCTTTGGTATCTCGACTGATTAAACTACGATCACCAGTCAACAAACTCAAAGTAACCGCTCTCGCTTGCTGATCAATCGCCGTCAGTTCTAACCAATCCTCATAAAAATGCTGGCGTAATTGCCACCGTCCTTGGTCAATTCGAGTGCGAAAGTTGTGGATATAGGAATGATCAGAAAATACTGATGTTGAGTTAGCGTCAGGCACAGTCACGGTGCTAGTCGCCAATACATTCGCCACTCCATCAATATGTCGGGCTTTTAGCCAGCGATAACTATCGAAGCCAGAGGGATTATTGATGGTTTGCTCAGAAGTCGAAAGTGGTGCTAATGCCAAACTCATAAATAGCTGATCCCCTGGCTTTAAATGGTTCAACCTTCTTAATTGACTGTCATTAGAGGGTTTGCCAAGTGAGGACTTGGATGAGTTTTTCGGATACGCATTGAGCAATATGCGATAGGTAGCGCCTTCACTACCAAATTTGTGAGCAAAACTTTTAAGTGAATTATCACCGCTTAGGCTATTATTAACTGCATACTTGTCTGTTATTTTATTTAAATCTTGAGTGCTTAAATCAGAAACCAATGGTGAGATTTGACTAACGATGGCAACTTGTCGATAGCCGCTCTCCATAGAGTCATCATAAACACTATCACTTATCCCCTCAATCGTTACCAATGCTTGCACACGCATAGGTTCAATAACTTCTGTGGTTCTTGCCTGCTGATAGCTATTTATCGCTTGCAAGACACTGCCAACTATCAGCCCTGTTGCCAAAACAGCGACTAAAATGTAAGTAATAATACGGAAAAAGCGATGAGGTAGAATATTGGAAGGCGTCTGAGAAGATTCTAGATTACTTGCTGACGGTGTCGTAAATTGAAGAATAGCCACCAAAATGATGGATAACATCGTTAATAATAAAAATAAGCTAGAAGGACTAGTAAGACCTGACAAAAATGAATCGAGCGACATTGGTATACTGTCTGCGACTGCCAACACACCTATCATCGCCACAAGAATCAGACCAACAATTAACCAATACACCCGTGCTCCTTGCTTGATAATAAGGGTAAACGATGCAATCACATATAGAGATGTGTTATCAAAAAAAATGCGTCAATACGATATAGACTCAAACAGCCACAACTGCTACCTCATGTAATAGCATTTCTATTTATATTGCCCTATACTGATTATACATATTGCGATAATACCTATCTGGCACTATCATCCAATATGTTCTTGTCCTCACTTTTTACTAATGACATTACTTTATATCAGTCCATCGATAAGATTGATCGGACTGTCTTTAATGATTAAAGGCGATCCCGTGCCCCAAAAACGTCTAAAAGACTTGCTGCCTACACCGGAGAAAATCCTAGAAAGTCGCACTCTAAAATTATTCGCACCCCATTTGGCAGACCCAAGATTGTGGCAATTTAATCGCCATAGTTTGAATAAGGCCGTCTATATTGGTGTACTCAGTGCCTTTTTTCCATTGCCAGGACAGATGCTATTGGCACTGATTGGCTCATTGATTTTCCGTGCCAATGTACCTATGGCGCTAGGCTTGACTTGGATTACCAATCCGCTCACGACCCTACCCGTTTTTTATGCAAGTTACTATGTGGGGGCCAAGATTCTTGATGTGCCGATGATTAGTCTACGACTGATCGGGCGGATGATTGCTGATTTTAGCTTATGGATACTATCGAATGGTGACAATCCTTTTGTGACCTATCGTGGCACCGTCTCACTTGCGGCTTTTTGTATCGGGGTCATCGTTTTAGCGATTATCACAAGTCTTATTTGCGGATTGGCATTTAAAGCAATTTGGCGTTACAAAACTGTTATTAGCTGGCAAAAACGGCAGCAGGAACCAACGGATAAGTCACCCAAAGATTGATAGCATCTCATTAATATCAAATTAGTAGAAGCCCACACAACTAATGATAATTAAAGCCTATCTGTTGTGAGCGATACTGATATGTGATCAAGTATCACTCACTCTAAACAGTAAAGCGGCTGTTTGTTTCAATCACTCTTCGTCTTTGCTGTTTTCCATTGCCACTTGAATCTCATCAGCAAGATTTGCATTCATAACAAAAACGTCAATCACTTCGTCATTTTTGAGTAGTGTGTAGCGTTTGCCCGTTGCACTGTCTTGCGCTTTTAGATCAAAATCAGCACCAGCCAGAGTAATGGCATCAAAAACAGGCGTTAAAATCTCTACCTGTGCGTGTCTATCAAACGTATCAAATAGCGTTACATCCATATAAGGCTTTAATGGCTCGTTGCCTTCTTCAGCGCTGCCGAAAGCTTCAATTGGATCGTCGTTTGCGTTCATTGTATTCATCCTTATCTCGTTATCAGAAATGGCGAGTGACTAATCATTCTTTTATGATGTCTTTTTCTTGTCTTGCTGATTTCACATTGCTGCGTGGCAGGTTTAATATTGTTCCCAATGACCATTACGTAGCAAAAGCTGGCGATCTGCCAATGCCGCCAGATTACGGTCATGGGTCACCATGAGTAATGCCGTTTGCATGGTATTTTGCAATTCTGATAACAGCCCAAAAACACTCTGTGCATTATCATAATCTAAGTTACCTGTCGGCTCATCTGCCAAAATAAGCGAGGGCTTGGTCACAAGCGCACGGGCAATGGCAACACGCTGACGTTCGCCCCCCGACAGCTCACCTGGTCGATGTGCCAGTCGATGCTCAAGGCCAACACTCTCTAGGATATCAATTGCCTGTTGACGCGCTTCATTTATCGATACTTTTGGACGCATCAGTAAAGGCATAGCAACGTTTTCAACGGCTGTAAATTCCGCCAGAAGATGGTGAAACTGATAGATGAATCCTAAATACTTGTTACGCATGGCACCACGTTCAGTTTCATTCATACTATTTAGCAATTGCCCATGAAGCCAGACTTCGCCGCTGGTTGGTGTATCAAGACCACCAAGCAAGTGTAGTAAAGTACTTTTACCCGAACCACTGGTACCAACGATAGCAATGCGTTCGCCAGGGTGAACAGTCAAATCAAGACCAGTCAATACTTGCGTACTAACTGCCCCTTCATCGTATATCTTATTGATATCTTTTGCCTCTAAAATGGCAGACATGATGCTTCCTTTATTCTATTCATACTGAGGTTGATGCCTCATCAAGTTTAATTAGCCTCTAGAAACCCAAGACTCCCTTAAAACATGCTTATATTTTAAGGGACATTGTTCATATCTTGGGCTACTAATGTTTCTAATTATTCATAACGTAGGGTTTGTGCTGGCTGGATTCTAGCTGCTCGGCGTGCTGGATAGATGGTTGCTAAGAAGCTTAAGATGAACGAAGCGCCTGTGATCAATACAACATCTAACAAACGTAACTGCGATGGCAAATAGTTAACGAAATAAGCATCAAATAAATTCAGACCAAAAGTCTGATTAATGAAGCCTAAAATATCGCTAACAGTGAGCGCAAATATTACGCCCAATATCGTGCCGGCAATCGTACCAATAACACCAATAACAACCCCTTGCACCATAAAGACCTGCGTAATCAAACGAGGAGATGCGCCAAAAGTTTTTAAAATCGCAATATCTGCTTTTTTATCAGTGACAAGCATGACTAGACTTGACACGATATTGAAGGCTGCAACCAAAATAATTAAGAATAACAGCAGGCCTACCATGGCTTTTTCCATTTGAATGGCGCCAAATAGATTGCCGTGAGTTTGCGTCCAATTATTAGGATATAAGCGTTCAGGCGCGATCGCTGCTGCTTTTTCTGATGCCATTGGCGCATTGAAGATATCATTGAGCTTCATACGCACACCTTGTGCTCCATCAGGAAGGCGTAGTAGTTTTGCAGCATCGTTCATTGGAATGAATGCCATCAAACTATCAACTTCAGGACTGATCGTATAAATACCTGTTAAGGTAAACCGTTTGAAGCGCGGTATAACGCCTGCAGGCGAAGGCGAAGCTTCTGGCAGTACTAGTGTGACTTTATCGCCAAGACGTAGCCCTAATGACTGTACCATCTCTTCACCCAGCACAATGCTAAAATCGCCACTTTGTAGGGTATCGATACTGCCTTCAATCATATGATCATTGATGATTGAAACCTTTTTTTCATACTCAGGATCGACACCTGTGACCATGATTCCGGCAACCTGCCCATTTGAGGTCAGCATGCCTTGCAACTGAATAAAGGGAGCTACGGCTGCTACTTCTGGATCTTCTTTGATTTTATCAGCCAATTGCTGCCAATCACCGATGATTTCGGTTGAGACGACAGTTGCTTGCGGCACCATACCCAAGATACGGGTTTTGAGTTCACGATCAAAACCATTCATGACCGACAGCACCGTTATTAATACAGCCACTCCCAGCGTCAAACCAATCATCGAGATGAGTGATATAAAGGAGATAAAACGGTTACTGCGTTCTGCTCGGGTGTATCGTAAGCCGATAAATAACGCTAAAGGACGAAACATATTCAAACTCTTTATCTTATCTACGTGCGACTTTATATATGTTATAAAATGAGCCATATCAAATGCACCATGCGCTTGCATTTGCCATACTCACATACAAATCGAACACAAAAACAGGGTTTAAGGCAGCTCAAAGACAGCTGTCAAAAGGGAGCTAGTTTGACACAATTTGTCGGATATGTGCCACTCATTAGCGAAAATTGAGTATATTTTCTGATAAAAATTTGGGTTTTGTTACTATTTTTAATGAAGGACTTGCTATTACTTGCGTCAATACCTATATATTGTATGCTAAGGACAATTGTCATTAACCATTTATTGCTGTTTGTTGACTCTATGCTGATGATCACATTGCTGACTATCATAAACCAATATCGTTAAGTATTGTATGGTACATACGCAACAGCAGTTTTGGGTTCAAACTTCACGCTGACTTAATTTTGAGTATTTTCATGACTATTAATTACCAATATAAAAATATCCAAACCCCTACCAAAATCACCTTAACCGATGAGCAATCTGCAGGTCACGCTGATCATTGGCGTATCTTAACCGATGACATGAGTCATGACGTGCCAGAATGGCTACAAAAGATGATTGAAAAAGCGGCAATGCCTAAAGGTCTTAATAGCAATGTGAGCGCTCAAGACAGCTGCTTATTGCTATCTGAAAACCAACCTTGCCATATCAACCAGGTACTGGCCATGAAAAATGGTAAGCCTGAATGCTTTATCAATGCCTACCCTTGTGTCGACAGCCCTTATGGGCTGAACTGTAAAATTGAGCGCGTCATTGCCAATGACAGCTCGCACGATGCCGTTTTACGTTTACGTACGGCTGATGGCAGTATCATTTATGCCTTTGACCAGCTTTATACAACCAATCGCCATCTCTATCAGCGTGATACGTCTTATTTTGTGAACTTGAGTGCTTGGGCACACGAAATCAAACCAAGCGAACAAAATGAGGTGATTATGGTAGAAGATCAAGAATCGATCCGTTATCACCGTGCGTTTAATGACATCGTGGCGGCCAACGATGGTCAAATTCCGGACGATCTGCAAGCACAGATCAGCGAATGGAAACCTGAGACCGAAGCACAAATGGCACCAGTAGAAATCAACTTGGGTCATATGTGCGCTTATCTATTTGGCGACACTCTAGGACAAGAAGACGAAGCATGGTGTCAAGGTCAAGTACTGGGCAAGCAAAACACGGTATTTAATGACAAATCCATCATTTTATTTGACGTGGTAGTATTGCGTGAACAAGATGCAGATCCATTTGTGATGCGGATTGGCGCACTGAATACACCAGAGACCGCGGCTATTGAAGTCAATGACTATGTACAAGCAAACGTCTGGTTACAAGCGGCTATCTATAAAGAAAATCAACAAAATGCTACCCAGCAATCAAAAGCCAGTTGATTGAGTAAGAAAAATATTTGAGTATATGCTGAGTCAATAAAAAAGCCCCTAATATCTATTAGGGGCTTTCTTGTTATGATTTTTAGACAAGTCTAAAAATCACTAAGCCATTGTCGTCGCTGACTTAATACGACTATATAACTCTTTTTGCTCCGCGCTTGGACGCGCTGTCTGTACTGCCATCAACTGTGACATATCGCCTTCGACACGAATCTTGCCACTCATGAATGCACCCATGATTTGATTGGTATCAAAATCAGTGATAATAGATTGTAGAATATCGCGATCAAGCAATAAGGTCGTTGTTGCTGAATCATTCAAACCGCGATGTAACAACCCATTCGTAAAGTTGGCTTCAATATCTTGCTCAGCGTCAGATACCTTCAAATTGACGATCATATTGGCAAGTGCTGGTGGCAAGTTAAGCTCACCTGCTTCATTCCCCATTTGCTCTACTTGCTCAAACCATTCATTTGTCAAAAATACGGCCATGTTATTTTCCTTAATTGGTATTATGTAGGACTGAGTCGTTTCGCTCTCGTCCAATTAAATATTGAATTATAAAATAGAGCAGATAGTATCGACATAGACAGGCGCTAGCATCGCTCTTTTTCTGCCTCATTATAAGGGGCGACTTAATGATAAGTAAAACCTATTTACATCGCTTAGACTGCAATTGTTACAAAAATATTGCTCGTATTTTTGCGTTCACTGAAGCACTCTGGCTATTTTTATACCCAAACATATCCCTAGAATAGTGATATGTTTGGGTATAAAATGAAGAGACAACCCAGTGGTAACAAGTTGATCGCTAATATTTTTACTAAAGAGTTTGTATTTTGGCGCATAGTCCTAATGATATTTCATTAAGATTGCGTTACAATACCCTTAAACAGAGTCGGGAGTTTTAACTAAATATTACATAAACCTGTTTTTTTGTCAGCCGCCGCTAGCACAAGTCTATTGCCATGTGTTTTCTATGAATATTAGTATCTGTCTTTATTGGTGCAAATTTTTTGATAATAATGAAGATAAATACTTAACCTCATCAGAGGTTTGATGTTAAAAAACGGCGCATCTTCTTATTTAACCTATTAACAATCCTACTATCGACTAGCTATGAGCACTGAGTGTTTCAGTTTTCTCTTCTGATTTATTAGTACTGGCTAATATAAGAGAACGCTTAAAGCGATAGTTAATAGCGTTACGGTAATAAGTGAATCAAAAAGCAGTATATCCCGCAATCATTATTTGCTTATAAATTTTTATAATGCAGATGATGCGGTGCATTAGTTAATTCTGTTGATAATTCGGGCTGTAAAGGAATCATCCAATGAGTTTACAAAACACAGCAGTCGCCCCAGTGGACCGTGAGTACGAAATTACTGTCATAAGATTTTTTACGACAATGGCCGTGATTTGGGGCATCGTCGGCATGAGTATTGGGGTGTTCATTGCTTCGCAGTTAGTATGGCCAGCACTTAACTTTGATATTCCATGGCTGACCTTTAGTCGTCTAAGACCGCTACATACTAATGCGGTCATTTTTGCGTTCGGTGGTTCTGCCCTGTTCGCAACGTCTTACTATATTGTTCAGCGTACTTGTAAGACAAGATTATTTGCTCCTTATCTGGCTTGGTTTACCTTTTGGGGCTGGCAAGCGGTTATTGTATCAGCCGTTATTACGCTTCCTTTAGGTCTGACTTCGTCTAAAGAATATGCAGAGCTTGAGTGGCCAATCGATATTTTAATTGCCTTGGTATGGATATCTTATGCCATTGTCTTTTTCGGGACCCTCATCAAACGTAAAACCTCACACATTTATGTGGCTAACTGGTTTTTTGCCGCTTTTATTATTACGATTGCACTGCTGCATATCGTGAACAGCATGGCAATTCCTGTTAGTGCGTTTAAGTCTTATTCGTTATTTAGTGGTGCGACCGATGCAATGGTACAGTGGTGGTACGGACATAATGCGGTCGGCTTTTATTTAACGGCTGCCTTCCTTGGGATGATGTATTATTTTGTCCCGGTGCAGATTGGTCGTCCTATTTACTCTTATCGTTTGTCTATTGTTCACTTTTGGGCATTGATTGCTTCGTACATGTGGGCAGGTGGTCACCATTTACATTATTCAGCCTTGCCAGATTGGACACAATCTCTAGCAATGGTGTTCTCTATTATCCTATTCGCACCTTCTTGGGGCGGTATGATTAATGGTGTATTAACCCTCTCAGGTAGCTGGGATAAGCTGCGTACCGATCCCATCATTCGCTTTATGATCGTGGCATTATCGTTTTACGCAATGTCGACGTTTGAAGGCCCAATGATGTCAATTAAAACGGTCAATGCGTTATCACATAACACGGATTGGACGATTGGTCATGTTCACTCAGGTGCGCTTGGCTGGGTTGGTATGATTACTATTGGTTCATTATACGTCTTGTTACCACGTATTTATAATAAACCAAAGATGTACTCTATTAGCTTAATTACCACGCATTTTTGGTTGGCAACTGCAGGTACTATCTTCTATATCGTATCTATGTGGATTTCAGGTATTGGTCAAGGCATGATGTGGCTTGCAACGAATCCTGATGGTACTTTGGTATACAGTTTCGTTGATACCGTTGAGTTCTCACATTTTCCATATATGGGTCGTGCTTTTGGTGGCTTCTTATATGTATCGGGTATGTTCGTTATGGCATATAACTGCTATAAAACGCTCAAGATGCCAGAAGGTAAACCTGTGGACATTGCAGATCCAACTGATCATGAACCTAGTGTCGATGAAACCTCGACAGCTGCTAACGTATAAGGAGCGATCATGGCTGGTACACCGCATGAAATTATTGAAAAAAATACAGGCTTGTTGGTCATCGGTATCGTTATTGCTATTAGCTTTGCAACGCTAGTTGAAATCGTGCCGTTGATCTATGACTATAAAGGTCCTGAAGAAGGTGGTGTGAACGCTCCCCTTCCCTCTATGGAGCCTTGGACTGCATTAGAATTTGAAGGCCGTGATATCTATATTCGTGAAGGCTGTCACGTTTGCCATACACAGATGGTTCGTCCACTGCGTGCTGAAGTTGAACGTTATGGACCCTACTCGCGTGCTGCTGAATCAACATGGGACCACCCGTTCTTATGGGGTTCAAAACGTACTGGACCTGATCTAGCACGTGTTGGTGGCCGCTACTCCGAAGATTGGCAGAAACAGCATTTGATTGATCCTCGTTCGCTAGTACCTGAATCAGTCATGCCAGGCTTTCCATGGCTTGCTACTAACGAAGTAAATGGTGCGAACGTTCAAACTAAAATGCGTCTATTCCGCGATCGCTTTGGTGTGCCTTATACTGAAGAAGATATCGAAGGGGCTCCTGATGCTGTTCTTGGCGCCACTGAGCTTGATGCTTTGGTTGCCTATCTACAGCAGCTAGGTACTGCGATGGAAGGACAGCGCTAATGGGTATTGGTGAATTACAAACAATTGCGACCGTTTCTGCCTTTATTGCTTTCGTAGGTATTGCATGGTGGGCGTATTCGCCAAAAAACAAAAAACGTTTCGAAGAAGATGCACAACTTGCGCTTGATGACAAAGATGTAAAAGCTTTGTCTGAAGAGCAGCGCAATAAGGATGAACGATGACATTTTTTTGGAGTTCTTGGATTACCTTACTAAGTTTCGCGTGTTGGGCATTTATCCTCGGCATCTTACTAATGGTATTGAAATACAAGCCAAAGCTAGAAGACGACGGTACAACAGGTCATGCTTATGATGGCATTAAAGAATATGACAAACCCTTACCCAAATGGTGGTTAGTAATATTTTTTGGGTCTATCGCTTGGGGAGTTGTATATTGGGTATTTTTCCCAGCAATGGTTCCAGGAAAATGGGAAGGACTTGCCACCGTAGAAGTTGATGGCGAAACTGTGCCATGGACCTCTAAGAACGAGCTATATAGTGACCTTGAAAGTAACAATAAAGTATTTACTGATAACTTTGAAAAGAACATTTTAGCGCAAGCGGATGCCAGCGGTGCGACGTCTACTTTGACCGAACTTGCTCAGCTACAGTCAGCAAGAAGTCATAGTGAAAATCCACCTGCCGACCTACAGACTAAGATTGATGGAAAAGTAGCAGAACTTGCTCCTTACGTTGAGAAGTTGTCTGAAAATCCAAATGCTTTAAAAGTGGGTAGTCGTTTGTTCTTACAGAACTGCTCAGTATGCCATGGCTCAAATGCTAAAGGCGCAGTTGGCTATCCTAATTTGACGGATAACGACTGGTTGTATGGTGGCGCACCTGAAAATATCTTGACGACACTACATAATGGTCGCGTCGGTGGTATGGCAGCGTGGCGTGATCAAATCGGTGAAGATGGCGTACGTGCGGCAGCTGAATATGTTTTATCTATCTCTGGTAATCAGCAAGATTATGAGCTAGATCAAACAATGGTTGCTCAAGGTAAGGCAATATTTAATCAGCCTACCAATTGTGTACTTTGTCACGGTAATGATGCCAAAGGTATGATTTCAACTGGCGCGCCAAACTTAACGGACAAAATCTGGTTATATGGTGGCGACCGTGAGACTATTCGTGAGACCTTACGTTATGGTCGTGCGGGTGTCATGCCTGAGTGGCAAACCAAGTTAGGTAATGAGCGTATTATGCTTCTTGCAGCCTATGTCTATTCTTTATCAGATAAGACCGCTCAACCAGCTGTTGCTAGTACTTCTGCTACTCAATCAGCCGTTGCTAATACTGCCGCTCAACCTGCAGGAACTGAAACAGCAACTGCTAATTGATATTTCTGACTTAGCTTTTTAATTAAAATGGACAAGCTTTAGTAAAGGGAGAACTGTCATAACAGTTCTCCCTTTTTATCTTTTTATACTAGAAGATTTATTCTCTATAAATTGAAGTCGTAAAATGACTGTTCAATAGACAGTTATTCTTACATATTGATTGCTTTTTAAGATCATTACCCCATTTATAGTAGGGATAATGTTAAAATAACGGCATTTTAAATTGTCCTATAAGTTACTGATCTTCATCGTCATTATTGATTTTTATTAAGCCATTTATTCGCAATCGATTTTTAGTAGTGGATCTGGACTGTATTTCTGTTTTATCCGCCGCTTACTGACATGGATAACATCACACATTCATACATCTGATTAGTACAGGTGTTTGTTCATCATGCCAGCAAACTGATTCTTTTTTAAAAGAGGCACGTTTATGTCAGCACAACACTCTAATAAAATTCCTGTGCAACAAGTAGATCTTGATGCAACCAAGCATCGTGTTCACCCTAGGTTTGTTAAAGGTTTTTATCAGAATATTCGGGTTATTACCATGTATGCGCTTTTGGCTGCTTTTTTGCTTTTGCCATGGCTACGTTACAATGATCGGCAAGCAATATGGTTTGATGTGCCTTCACAGCATTACTATATCTTTGGCATGACCTTTTTGACTCAAGACTTTTATTTCATCGCTATATTTGCAATTATTGCAGCCTTTACTTTATTCGTGGTGACCGTTTATGCAGGCCGTGTTTGGTGTGGCTATGCGTGTCCGCAAACGATTTGGACACATCTGTATCAATATGTTGAAAAGTGGGTGATTGGCGATCGCAATAAGAGAATTAAGTTTGATAAAGCACCAATGAGTGCGACAAAAGTTTTTAAGCGCTCTTTGGTATATTTTATCTGGTTTCTGTTTTCAGTGATTACAGCAGCAACCTTTGTCAGCTACGTTGCTGGAACAGATTATCTGTATCAAAGCTGGCAAATGATTGGTGTGGTGCCAATCCCAGATTGGCCGACATGGATCTGGGTTTCGATGTTTATCTTTACGTTTGCAACCTATGCCAACGCTGGCTACATGCGTGAGCAAATGTGTATTCAGATCTGTCCTTATGGGCGCTTCCAAAGTGTGATGTTCGATAAAGACACCTTAGTTGTATCTTATGACTATGAGCGCGGTGAGCCTCGAGGTGCTCGCAAAAAAGGCACAAATCCTGAAGATTTAGGCGACTGTATTGAATGTCAGATGTGTGTTCAGGTCTGTCCAACAGGTATTGATATTCGAGATGGTCTACAAGTTGGGTGTATCCAATGTGCAGCCTGTATTGATGCCTGTAATGAAATTATGGATAAAGTTGGCTATCCCCGTGGACTGATTCGCTATACTACAGAGCGTCAATTGGCGGAAAAAGAACCCAGCCGAGTGTTGCGTCCGCGATTGTTTGCCTATCTGGCACTATTGGGGATATTGTGTGGTGGCATTATCTATGCGCTAACCGATCGTGTTCCATTAGAGATTGATATTCGTCGTGACCGCAATCAGCTGTCCTCTGTAAACACGCAAGGCATGATCGAAAATAGCTATATCGTTAAACTGACTAATAAGACGCAGGATGCTCATAATTATAAAATTACGCTTGCCCCACAAGAGGGTTTGAGTTTAGAGTTACGGTTTAATGATGTACCATTAGAAGCAGGCGAAAGCTTTGATATGCCTGTCAGTATTTATGGTGATCCTGATGTTATTGAATTTGGTCAAACACCCATTACTCTAAATGTGACCAGCGAAGATGGTCAGTACAAAGTCAGCAAACAAAACGTTTTCACCACTCAAGGCCAGTAATTTTAAGATATTAGCTACTTAGGTTCTTATATGTCCTCCATTAATCTAAAATGAATGGAGGACTTATTTATCATTAACTGGCAGCATACTGCCGTCAGATTATCCGTTGATACAGTTAATAGGTATTTTATGTCTACTCCAATATCGAACTTTAAACATCAAGATTCTCAGCCATGGTATAAAAACTACATGGTTGTCATCTTTGTCATTGGCATGCCTGCATTTGTGGTGGTCGCTTGCATTTGGTTTGTTTATTACTCTTACCAGATTCGTGACAGTGTAGTACGTGATGATTGGTATATGGATGGAAAGACTCTTTATCAGGATGTATCACGTGATAAGCTTACGTACGATTTAGACCTGCATGGTAAAATGCAGTTTTCAGACAATGGGAATGTGGTTTTTTATTTGGATTATCCTAAGCAAAGCTTACAATCAGGTAAATTGTTAGATGGGACACCGCTCGTGTATCCAAAAGAGCTGGCGTTGTCTATCTCACATGCCACTGATATCAAAAAAGATCGCGATGTGGTGTTACAGCATGAGGATGGTAATAAATACAGTGCACAAGTAGATATCGATCCTGTCAAAGCCAAATACTACTTACAAGTCAGTCATGATGGTAAGGAAGACTGGCGTATGCAAGATGTGGCCAAACTGCCTCGCTCGGAGGTTAGTTTCAGCCCACTACCTGTTTTTGCAGAAAGCTAATTTTATTTGTCATGCCCAATAGCATCATAAAAACCAGCCATTGCTTATCAATGGCTGGTTTTTTTGTTCTTGAACCTTTTATTACAATGAGAGTGCAATCTTATAGAACAGGATTGATTGTAGGTATTTTTTGCATAGTACGATTGTGCTCTGCTACTTTTTCTGTACCTGTCGAAAGCTGGTCGTTACTGTTGTCACTCGCGAACTTTGGGTTAAAAGTTTGTGTTTTTGGCGACACTGGCAAGCCAATCTCGGCCAAACTATCGGTCTGCCCTGCTTGAATGTTATCACCTTCAAAGACGCGCTCGTTGTCATCACGCTCAAGACTTAATCGCTCGAAGTCAAATAACTCACGGTCCGCGAGCTGAGACGGTGCTACGTTTTGCATGGCTTTAAAAATAGAGGCCAAACGCTGTGGGTGGGCATTGTCCCACTCTCTCAACATGTCATTGATGATGGCACGTTGTAGATTGGTCTGGCTACCACAGAGATTGCAAGGGATGATAGGAAACGCTTTTAAACGCGCATACTCAATGATGTCTTTTTCTTCAACATACGCCAACGGACGGATAAGCAGATTTTGCTTATCATCACTGAGTAGCTTAGGCGGCATCGACTTGAGCGCTCCACCATGAAACAAATTCAAAAAGAAGGTGGCGAGCATATCGTCTCGGTGATGACCCAGTGCAATTTTGGTGGCACCGATTTGTTTGGCAAAACCATACAAAGAGCCGCGACGCAGACGCGAACATGCTGAGCAATAAGTTTTGCCTTCTGGTACCACGCTTTTTACGATGCTATAAGTGTCTTTTTCTAAGATATAGTGGGCAATACCTTGCTCATTTAAATACGCAGGCAAGATATCTTCAGGATATCCAGGTTGTTTTTGGTCAAGATTGACAGCGACGATATCAAAGCTTATTGGTGCAATACGCTTCAACAACAATAAAATATCGAGCAACGTATAACTGTCTTTTCCACCTGAGACACAGACCATCACCACATCGCCATCTTCAATCATATTGAAGTCACGAATTGCCCAAGAGACTTGTCTACGTAGCTTTTTCTGTAACTTACGAAACTGAGCAGATTCAGGAGAGGTTGTCTGCCCTTCTATAAGCGCTTCTTCACTCATATCATCAGCGGCATCATCATAGTCCACGCCCTCATTCTCAATTATTGTGGCATGATTATCTAAGCCGGTATCATCAAGCTCAGGCGTGATCTGTGGCGTAAACAAGGTCGCTGCGGTCATAAATTACTCAATATCTTTACAATGATGGTTTTGCTGTTAGACCATTTGCTAAAAAGCGGGGTCATAGTGCCATTAGCAAAAAGGGATTAGCATGGAGGTTCTGAAAGCAGCGATTATAACAAATATTGTTAATAGTTTGAAAATATGACATTAAATTATGAAGTTAAATACCAAATTGCCTTGGTCGTTTGACCTTTTTATATACAAAATTTTTATGCCTATATAGTGTTTTATTGCTTTATGTTTTCTTTTGAGAGAGTTGACACGGTCAAGACAATCCACGCGCTTTATATTTGATACTGTTTTTATCATAGCCTCATGGTTCTGTAATGAGGGTATTTTTGCTAAAATACCCGTTTTCGTAAACCAATAATAGATACCACTATGACAAACGCTACTACGCAGGACACTTCTATCAATCCAATCTCTGATGCCAACGTATCTGACCTTCATAAGCGTCAGAACGCTGTTGTCCTACTGTCAGGCGGACTTGATTCAGTCACTTGTTTGTATTGGGCTAAGGCGCGTTATGCCTCTGTCACTGCGGTCAGCTTCAATTACGGTCAGCGTCACAATAGCGAGCTTGTAGCAGCAAAGGCCATCGCAGAAGCAGCTGAGGTCAATCATAGAATAATCGATATTGATATTGCTCAGCTGGGTGGCTCTTCATTGACCGATCACAGCATGATCGTACCTGATGGCGATGCCGATAAGTTCCCCAATAAAAAGCACGATGAGATTGATAACGACGCCATACCCAACACTTATGTGCCAGCGCGTAATACCATCTTTTTGTCTTATGCATTGGCAGTTGCCGAAGTGACGGATGCAAATCACATTGTTATCGGGGTCAGTTCAGTCGACTACTCTGGATATCCTGACTGCCGCCCAGAATACATTGCAGCCTTCGAGCACATGGCAAATCTTGCCACCAAAGCTGGGGTCACTGGTCACCACTTGTCTATTCAAACTCCTCTACAGCAGTTGTCAAAAGCTCAAACTATTGAGCTTGGTTTGTCGTTAGGTGTTGATTATGGTCAAACGATTTCTTGTTACCGCGCAGATGCCAGCGGTCTTGCGTGCGGTGTCTGTGACAGCTGTGCATTACGCCGTCAGGGATTCGCCCAAGCAGGCGTTGCCGATCCCACTCACTATCAAGCTTAATAATCATTAGAATAGCGATTATGATTAAACAGTGATAGTAAACACTAGCGAAACATTTACTTGCATTAACACAGCAAGCTGCCGTTGTATTTTAATCGCTATACTTGCTATGGTATGAGCGCTTGCACGTATCAATATTTACTTATCATGCAATGAAGCATTCGCATACGAGTGACCTGACTCTAACTTGAGTACAAGATTTAAGAAATTGACACCACCTTTAAGAGGACGTTTATGAAGTTTTTGCCGATGTTACCCCTAGCCCTAGCAGCGATGTTTGTGATTCCACAAGCAAACGCTGCTGATATTAAACAAAACAATATCAATACTTGCGTTAATGGTGCGGTCAAATACAAAGTCGCTGATAAAGGCAATGCGACTAAATTGTGTAGCTGTACTATCGGCGTTCGAAGCAATATGACTATTGGTCAAATGTGGGAAATCGAAAGCTACGCGCAAGACAAAAAAGACCCTTCAAACTTGCCTTATGTGAAAAAAATGCAAAAAGACTTGCAGCAGTGCACAGTAGGCTTGGATTTAAAAGAGCCACAAAAACCTGCTTAACCCATCATGAGGTTGATATACAAAAGACTGGCTATTGCCAGTCTTTTTTGTTGCCAATACAGAAACAAAGTGTAAAACTCATCATTAATTGCTGCAAATCTGCCTATAATAAGATATCTATAAATATACCAATCACATATAAACAAAACCAATAAGGAATCTACAATGGCAAAGCCAACCACAGAAGACATCACGTTACCAACCTTTCCTGTCACCATGGTAAGAGAATTGGATGGACATTTTATTCATGATGAGATTAGTTTAAAAGAGATGGTCGCCAATACCAATAAAGGCCTTATCCTTTATTTTTATCCCAAAGACAATACGCCAGGCTGTACCACGCAAGCGACAGAATTTACAGCTCAGCTGAACGAGTTTGATGATTTAGGCTACGATATTATTGGCGTATCACGTGACAGCGTAGAATCACACGAAAAATTTATTGCAAAGCAAGATTTACAAATCGCGCTTATCAGCGATACTGATGAAAAGTTATGCCAATACTTTGATGTGATCAAAGAGAAAAACATGTATGGCAATATCACATTAGGGCTGGTACGTTCGGCCTTTGTTTTTAATACCGAAGGTAAGCTCACTCATGCTCAACGAAACCTACGTGCTAAAGGCTACACCGAGCGTTTGCTTGAAACATTGACCACTTCATCACAAAACTAAAACCATACCTGATAAAAAAATTATGAAATGGCTGTGAACAAACGTTATGATAAAAATCTAGGACCAAATAATAAAGACATTCCTTACTAATAAAACATTACTTGAGAATAATATGAATAAACCGTCTAGCGTTTCTGCTGATAATGCCTCATCCAAAGTCACTCGTAAGGTCTCTGTGGCTATTATTGGCGCTGGTACAGCTGGTCAAAATGCCTTTCGCCAAGCCAGTAAAATGTTCGATGATGTCGTCATTATCAATGAAGGATTTTGGACAACCACCTGTATCGCTGTCGGCTGTATGCCTAGTAAGCTACTGATTGCAGCCGCTGATCGTGCCCATGATGCCAACCATTCTACAGAATTTGGTATTCATACCACCACTCAGATAGATGGCAAGCAAGTCATGCAGCGCGTGCGTGATGAGCGCAGTCATTTTGCTAGTTATATCAAAAAACAAGTAGACAGTTGGCCGGATGATAAAAAAATTGCCGGCCATGCTCATATCAACGAGCAGGGTTTGATTGAAGTCAACGACGAATTGATTGAGGCCAGTCAAATTATCGTTGCCACTGGCAGCTCGCCTTTTATTCCAGAGGGTTGGGCCGATAAGCTTGGCGATACACTTCTAACTTCTAATACTGTGTTTGAGCTGGCAGATTTGCCAAAGTCACTGGCAGTAATCGGCGCAGGCTCAATAGGACTTGAACTCGCACAAGCATTCAAACGTTTGGGCGTAGACGTCACTTTATTCAATCGAGAAAAACGCGTTGCTGGTCTTAAAGATGATGACATTAATAACAAAGCCATTGATTGTTTAAGTAGTCAATTGACCATGCATTTGGGCAGTAAAATTAACGAGGTTGGTCATAATACTATTGAAAATGAAGGGACTGCTGCATTTATTGATTATGAAGACAGTGCTGGTGAGTTACAGCAATGGCAAGGTGAATATGTACTGGTCGCAACAGGCCGTCGCAACAACATAAAACAGCTAGGCATTGAACATCTGGGCGTTGAGCTTGATGACAAAAACCGTCCTAAAGATCTGAGCAAAAAAACAGGTCAGATTGGTGATCTGAATGTCTATATCGTTGGTGATGCCAATGCTCATATCCCATTGCTACATGTTGCTAGTGATGAAGGCTATAGTGCGGGCAGTATGGTCTGCAAAAATAATGAAGACGCTTATATTCGCCCTCCTGCGATACCTTTCTCTATCGTTTTTTGCTCTCCACAAATTGTTAACGTTGGCAAATCGCTTCCAGAAATCCAACAAGATCCAGACCTAAAATACGTCGTGGGTAGCGTCAGTTTTGATAATCAAGGTCGTAGTCGTGTCATGGGCGTCAACTGTGGTCTATTGCATATTTACGGCTGTAAAAAAACCGACAGAGTATTAGGGGCGAGCATGGTTGGGCCTGATGCCGAGTACATTGGACATATTTTAGCAACAGCGATTACCAATGATTTGAGTGTCAAAGACCTGTTAAATACGCCTTTTTACCATCCTACGATACTAGAAGGTCTAAGAACCGCATTACAAGATGTCCAGCATAAAATGGAAATTCCCTATCAGTTTCATGACACCCAAGAAAATAACTTTTAATAATAAGGTTAGCAATAAGAGAACCGATACATTTAGTATTAGATGTATTCAATAGTAATCGTCACTCAGGTTACCTGCTTAACAACCTAATGCCATTCACATACCGCATGGACTGAACAATGCAAATTGCTAGTATTAAGGATTTTTTTGAAGAGATTGTTAATGATCTCCATACTAGCCTTTATCTTGGACTTGGCGGTTCTATAGAAGAGGAAACGTTTGATTGGAAATCCCAAGCGGTTGAGCTGACCAGTACTGGTATAAAAATCCTAATACTGCTTGCCATATTGGGATTTTTTTATTGGCTCACGGTTTATATGGTTAAGCAAAGTAGAACAAAAATTCGGCTAAATGAGCGACGTACCAAAATTGTGCGCTCAGTGCTGCGCTATATTTGGATCGTCGCCAGTTTTATCGCGATTATGAGTCAAATGAATTTTAAACCAGAAACGATTGAAGCCACAGCAAAAGCAAGCACTTGGGCCGGTATTTATTACGTGCTTTGGGCCACGTCAGGACAAGTTATTCATAGAGTATTGCAGCATTATGGACTCAACGCTTCTATAGAGCAGCTGCTCAAAAATATTTTGTCTGTGTTACTACTGGTACTTGGGCTTGCCAGCGTCATGGCGCAGTTTGGCTTTGATATCGTCTCATTGGTTGCAGGTTTGGGTATTGTCGGATTGGCAGTAGGTTTTGCAGCGCAATCAACGCTTGCCAACTTTATTGCTGGTATCACTATTTTGCTTGAGCAATCCTTTCAGGTTGGCGATTGGATCCATATCAATGAAAATGAAGGCCGCGTGGTACTGATTGCTTTGCGCACGACCCACATTTTGACTCGCGACAACATCACCGTCATTATCCCAAATTCTAATGTTGCTTCATCTGAAGTCATTAATCTGACCTCAAAAAACTTTATACGTTTTGACATTCGTGTCCGCATTGCTTTTGAAGATGATATCGCCACAGCACGTAAAGAGATTTTACAAGTACTCACTGATACTGAGGTGATACTCAGTCGACCTGAACATTCAGCCACCGTGGCAGAAATTGGCGAATATGGCGTGTTCTTTATCGTACGTTTTTGGGTAAAACCTGCTGCTGTTGCTCGCATGCCCATTATTAAAGAGAACTTAAGAGAAGACATCAAACGTGCCTTTGATAATGCAGGTGTTTCTACCCCCTACCCCCATATGCGTTTGCTGATGCCAAGTGAGACCGATCATCCTATCGCCACCAAATCTTTTACGGCTGCAACATCAATGGTTTCAGACGGTGTACCACTGACGAAAAACGATCATTAATGTTATAAACTCATCTTAAATTTTTGACAGTCAATCATTCTCGTATTGAAACGTCTTTTTAAACATAAGCACTTTAGACCATCCTACCCTGAACTATGGTAAAATTACTGGTTAAATCGCCCATTTCATTATTCGCATTTTTTGTCAATTTAGCTCACAGGTATTCGTATGACCGTAACAACCGCAACCGCCACTTCAGCTGCTTCTCCATCAGAGTTGTCGCTTGATCTTATCATCACCTGTGCCGATGGGCTTGAGGCGCCGCTACAGACTGAGCTGACAAGTTTTGGTATTGTAAGCGATATTAAAAGCACGGGGCGTCTGGCGGTCACTGGCACCTTACGTGATCTATATACTATTTGTCTCTGGTCGCGCGTCGCGTCTCGGGTATTGATGCTCATCAAACGTAGAAACATAAATGCCGAATATGATGTGGCTGAACAGATCTATGGTTTGGCAAAATCAGTCAATTGGACTGAGCAATTTAACTTAGAACAAACTTTTGCGATTCGTCTGTCTGTTGATAAACGCGTGGCTGTCAGCCAGCAGTTTGCGATGCTGCGTATCAAAGATGCCGTTGCAGATACGTTTAACGAAGTTTATGACAGTCGTCCTAATGTAGACAGTAAAAATCCAGACTTTTCCATTTTTGCAACGGTAAATGACAAACAAGCCGAGCTGTATTTGGATTTGTCAGGAACCAGTTTGCATCGCCGTGGCTACCGTGTGGCAATGACTGAAGCGCCTTTGAAGGAAAACCTGGCAGCGGCTCTACTCTATAGCGCAGGCTGGCATCAGAAAAACGAAGCAGGCAACGCGCCTTTTTACGATGCGCTTGTTGATCCGATGTGTGGTTCTGGCACCTTTATTATCGAAGCCCTACTCATGCATTGTGATTATGCAGTGGGTATTGATAAAGCTTCCAATCAATTTGGTTTTTATCAATGGCAGCATCATGATGATGCGTTATGGCAAGAGATGATTGATGATGCGCAGATGCGTTTTCGTGAAGCATTAGAAATTGCTAATGAGCAACCAGATACCCTACCTTTAATCTTGGGATTTGATGCAGATAGCGGCGCGATTGTGGCAACTGAAAAAAACCTCATCGCCGCAGGCTTGCAAGACTTATTACCCCTACTCGATATTGAAACGCGTGCATTGGATCAGCTTAGTGGTGTCCTAAAACCCTTGGTTGATGATGGTAGAATGAGTAATCCACTCGTCATTACCAATCCTCCTTATGGAGAGCGTTTGGGTGACGAAGAGATGATCAAGCCGTTGTATCACGCATTGGGTCTGATTTTGCAAGACAGTTTTGCGGCGAGTGATATCAATCCAATGGTTGGCATATTGGCGTCCAATGTCGAACAAGTTGATATATTGCCAATTAAGGAACCGAAAACCTTGCGCTGTCACAATGGTGCTATCACGGTTTACTTCCGTTACGGTACTTTAATCGCTGGGCAAACAGGCAACCTTGTGAGCCACTTTGAGAAACATGAGATTGACGTGGAAGATGGACAAGACTTCGTCAATCGGTTGCAAAAAAACCTGACCAAACTTAAAAAACTTGCCAAAAAAGACAACGTCAGCAATATTCGCGTCTACGATGCTGATTTGCCTGATTTCAAAGTGGCCATCGATTTATACGGTGATTACGCTCACGTACAAGAGTATGCGCCGCCCAAAACGATTCCACCAGAAACTGCTAAAAAACGCTTTAATTTGGCATTGATGGGTATTCGTGAAGTGTTTGGCATCAACCGTGAACAAATCTTTATCAAAACACGGGCGCGCCAATCTGGTAATGATCAGTATAGCAAACAGGGCAATACTGAGAAGCGTGGTAAATTTTATGTTGCGCGTGAAGACGGCGCTTATCTTTACGTTAATTTTACCGATTATCTCGATACGGGTTTGTTCATTGACCATCGTAATATGCGTGCACGTATCAAAGATAACAGTCGCGGCAAATCCGTATTAAATCTATTTGCTTATACGTGTACAGCGAGTGTGCATGCTGCTTTGGCGGGCGCCAAAAAAGTGACCAGTGTTGATCTGTCACAAAACTACCTAGACTGGGGCAAACAAAACTTTGTACTCAATGGTCTGGATGTCAGTCGCAATAAGTACCAGTTCGTTGCCGCTGATATCTTTGAATGGATCAAAGACAATACTGAGCAATTTGACATTATCTTTATTGATCCACCCACTTTTTCGAACTCTAAAAAGTTCCAAGGTACCTTTGACGTACAGCGTGATCATGCGGCCCTTATCAACCGTGCGATGAATCGTCTAACATCTGATGGTGTCTTGTATTTCTCTAATAACTTTACTCGGTTTGAGTTAGATGAGCAGTTGACCCAGCGCTACGATATTATCGATATCACACAAAAAACGATCGGGTTTGATTTCAATATCAAAAAACCCATCCATCAGAGTTTTGAGATTCGTCATCGCCAAAGCCTGTAAGCGACCACTTAGCTTTAAGTAATTACTTAATAATCAAAGCATAGTGACCATTAAAATTGTCTTTAAAGTATAAACAGTACCTAACACTTTGTTTTTGTGTTCAATTCAGATAAAACATAACAATGACCCAATCAGCTTTGATTGGGTCATTTTTTGTTGTTATGATAGAGCGTCATCAAGTAATGGTCTTGTGTCATTTTTTGCCAAACATTGCTTTTTTCATGATTATAAATGTATTTGAACTTTTCACTGACTCTAATAATAAGGACAATTTCATGGCTTTATCACTTAATAAAGGCGGTAATTTATCGCTAACAAAAACTGACCCAAATTTGACCAAGCTGCTGATCGGTCTTGGCTGGGATGAGCGTGCAACTTCTGGCGCTGAGTTCGATCTCGATGCGAGTGTCTTTTTGCTAAATAATGCAGGCAAAGTACGTGGCGACCATGACTTTATCTTTTATAACCAGTTAAAATCCGATAATGGCTCCGTTGAGCATACAGGTGATAATCGTACTGGCGAAGGCGATGGTGATGATGAAGTCATCAAGGTAAACCTTACTCAAGTACCTGCTGATATCGATAAAATTGTAGTGACGGTAACCATCCATGACGCCGCTACTCGTAATCAGAACTTTGGGCAAGTCGCCAATGCTTTTATCCGTGTGGTTAATGAAGAAACGGGCACTGAAGTCGTACGTTTTGACTTAGCAGAAGATTACTCTGTCGAGACAGCCATGGTATTTGGTGAAGTATATCGTCACAATGGTGAGTGGAAATTCCGTGCCGTCGGTCAAGGATATTCAGGCGGTTTGCAAGCCATGTGTCAGCAGTATGGTGTTGATATCTAAACAAGGGTTTCGCCTTGAAATATAAAACATGTCTAGTTGCAAAATAGTCACAATTATTGATAGCCAAATGGTCAATAATACTTTATGTTTCATCTGAATTTATACATAAAAAGTGGTTAGTGATAACCACTTTTTTATGGCGTGTTTATACTAGACTGACCTTAGCTTTACGCAACCAGACAGGATGTGTCATGAGACATTTTTATTTAGATTTTATCTTCACAGCCATCGCTCTAGCAATAGCAGCGTGGTGGGGATATTCACATGGCGGTATGGGTGGCCTGATAACTACCCTATCCATTACCGCTATTTTGGCCGTTATGGAGATTTCATTATCGTTTGATAATGCGGTGGTCAATGCCTCAGTCCTTAAGGGCTGGGACGAATTTTGGAAAAAGATATTTTTAACCGTTGGTATTTTGATCGCCGTATTCGGTATGCGCTTAGTATTCCCTATTGTCATCGTCGCAGTGACTGCCGATCTTGGCATGATGCAAGTGATTGATTTGGCACTGAATAACCCTGAAGAATATTCAGCCAGATTGATGGCACATCACGCTGAAATTTCAGCCTTTGGTGGTATTTTCTTACTCTTGGTATTCTTAAACTTTATCTTTGATGACAAAGAAGTACATTGGTTCGATTGGCTTGAAAGTCGCTTAGCAAAACTGGGTAAAGTCGATGCCATGAGCGTATTCGTAGCCCTTATTGTCCTGATGATTTCAGTATCTTGGGCGACTGCTGAGCAAGCTGGTGCGGTATTAATTGCAGGCGTTTGGGGTATCCTAGTATATCTGGGGGTGCAAGTAATTTCTGGTATGCTTGAGGGCGATCTTGAAGAAGAACTAGACGCTCAAGGCAATAGTACTGGTGCTGCCACTAGCGCTATCATGAAGGGTGGTATTATCGGTTTCTTATATTTAGAAGTCCTTGATGCTTCGTTCAGTTTTGATGGTGTGATCGGTGCATTTGCTATTACTAACGACGTCATCGTGATTATGCTTGGTCTTGCAATTGGTGCAATGTTTGTGCGTTCAATGACTATTTTCTTAGTAGATAAAGGCACACTTGATGAATTTATCTATCTTGAGCATGGTGCGCATTACGCCATCGGTGCACTTGCCGTTATCATGTTGCTTTCTGTAAAATTCCACGTACCTGAGCTGATTACTGGTCTTATCGGTATCGCCTTTATTGGTTTTGCACTATGGGCATCACTAAAGCACCGCAAGCTCGAAAAAGCTAAAGAAGCCCATTTGAATTAAAACGTATTATTAATACGATACGTCTTATATAAGCAGATTATATCATCAGATATGGTCTGCTTTTTTTTGCATGACTCTACTTCCTTCATGGAGCTGATATTTAAGATACCGATGTCATAAAGCCATTTTTGCTCAAAATGCAAATTTTTCGTCCTTGTGACTCTATATTCGGTTAAAATCGCTGCTTTATCAGTACAATCCTTTATAACACAACCTTCACCAACAGAAATACGGCTATACAACTTATATGCAACAAATTCTTGATGATATTGCCGCACAGATGGCGCTTGAGACTGATCGTGGAAAAGTAGCAGATTATATTCCGCAACTGGCCCACATAGATCCAAATCAATTTGGTATTGCAGTAGCGACACCTGACGGACAAATGTATACAGCAGGTGATGCAAGCACTCTGTTTTCGATCCAAAGTATCTCTAAAATATTCACCCTAACCATTGGTCTTGGCAAGTTGGGCGATGGACTTTGGACACACGTTGGTCGTGAACCATCAGGTGATCCCTTTAATTCAATCGTCATGCTGGAACATGAAACTGGTCGACCGCGCAATCCATTTATTAATGCCGGTGCGATTGCGGTGGTGGATGCGATCATGATGGGTCACGAACCTAGAGAAGTATTGGGTGAGATTCTGCAGTTTGTGCACTTTATTACGGACGATGAGTCCATCCGTTTTGACCACAAAGTGGCAGCGTCCGAGATGGAGCATAAAGACCGTAACGCATCGCTTGCACACTTTATGAAATCCTTTGGTCGTCTCAAGCACGATGTGGATAAGGTGTTGGGTACTTACTTTCATCAATGTTCGATTGCGATGAATTGCCAGCAATTAGCCAGCGCCGGTCTCTATTTAGTCTCTAACGGGGTTGATAAGCACTCAGGGGTACGCGTGATCAACGAGCACCGGGCAAGAAGGATTAACTCGCTAATGATGCTGTGCGGGCATTATGATGGCTCTGGTGAATTTGCCTATCGCGTCGGTTTACCCGGTAAAAGTGGCGTTGGTGGCGGTATTTTGACCATAGCCCCCGGTAAAGGCTCTATCGCTGTCTGGTCGCCAGGGCTTGATCATATCGGAAACTCCAAGCTTGGATTAAAAGCATTAGAGCTGTTCGTAGAAAAAACGGGCTGGTCGGTTTTTTCCGATTAAACATGCTTGGGCCAAGTATTTTTTGATCGTTTAACCTTAACTAATATAAAGAGAGTGTTAAAAAGTATCAGAGATAACCAGCAATTATTTCTCTTAGTAAACATCAATTATGTCTCTTGGTAAACATATAGTAAGCGCACAAAATACGCCTTGCTTAGTCAGCAAACGCTTAGTATAGTAAAGCGTAGTGATATGTAGAGCATGGCATACAGCTAGATGTATTTGCCACTTTTGCTCATAAACACATCATTTTTAGTTTACTTTTTCTATCACTTAATCCACTTAATTATTAATCTAAAGGATCTTTGTATGGCTATCAGTTTAACAAAAGGCGGCAACGTAAATTTATCAAAAGAAGCGCCAGGTTTAACCAATATCACAGTCGGTCTTGGATGGGATCCACGTGCCACTGACGGGCAAGAATTTGACTTAGATGCGATTGGTTTTTTGGTTAATGAAGCAGGCAAAGTACGTAACGACCAAGATTTCATTTTCTTTAATAACCTAAAATCAGATAATGGCGCTGTTGAGCATACTGGCGACAACCGTACTGGTGAAGGTGATGGTGATGACGAAAAAATCAAAATCAATCTTGCTAGTATCCCATCTGATGTCAGCAAAGTTGCAATCTGTGCCATCATCTATGAAGGTCAAGGCCGTAACCAGAACTTTGGTCAAGTTGGCGATGCCTATATCCGTGTCTTAAATGACAATGGCAATGCTGAAATTGCCCGTTACGACTTGTCAGAAGATGGTAGCACTGAAACTGCGATGATATTTGGTGAATTATATCGTCATAACGGCGATTGGAAGTTCCGTGCCGTTGGTCAAGGCTTTAGCGGTGGTCTTGGCCCATTAGCGGCTTCTTACGGTGTGAACGTGTAACGTTTTACCAGCATCATTATTTGCTCATTTAATTGGTACAATCAAATTTTGATTGGATCAAACATAGGCCATCAAGTGTAATCGTTTATACATTTGATGGCTTTTTTAGAATATCGACATATAAAATCATGTGTCATAAGCATACATTTTCAAAGTATTAGAATAAGGACTTGTAAATCATGGCCGCAACATTCAGCTTAATTGGAACCATTGAACCTTTTTTGCATTGCAATCTCAAAAAAGGCGACTCGATCTATTGTGAAGCCAATGCAATGGTAATGATGGAATCAAATCTTGAGCTTAAAGGTAAGTTGCAAGGCGGGTTTATGCAATCATTGATGCGCCGGTTTGCAAACGATGAGTCCTTATTTCAGCAGCAGATCGAAGCGGTTAATGGCGAAGGGGATTGTTTACTTGCGCCAACGCTCGACGGCGACATGCAGATTATTGATGTCGGTGCGCAGCAGTATACCTTGAGTGATGGTGCTTTTGTTGCCGCCCAGACAGGCGTTGATATCAGAGCCAATATTCAGCGTAACTTGGGTGGTGCCGTGTTTGGTGATACTGGCGGCTTTATGGTCATGCAAACACAGGGTCAAGGCCAAGTGGTCGTATCGGGTTTTGGTTCGTTGTTTGAGATTGATGTGACACCAGATAAAGACGTCATTATCGATAATGGACACGTGGTGTGTTGGGACTCAAACCTGGATTATAAGCTGTCTGTGTCCACTAGTAAGAAAAAAGGCATCATGAGCAATATTATCAATTCTGTCACCAGCGGCGAAGGCATGGTATTGAACTTCTCTGGTACGGGTAAAGTCATTATCTGCTCGCGCAATCGAGACAGTTATCAAGGCTGGCTACAAAGCATCTTGGGCACAAGCTCGGGTGGACGCGGTGGTAATAGCGGGTTTTTAAACAATATCTTATAGCGATGTATCCTATAGAACAATAACGCTCTCTAAGACGAAACTGCTTAAAAACAGATGTCATTTAACGATTCATTCATAATTATTATAAGGATTATCTCATGGCGATTAGTTTACAAAAAGGTCAAAAAATCTCTCTCAGCAAAGAAGCTGGCGGCGACCTTACACAGGTAAAGTTGGGTTTGGGTTGGGATGTCGCCCAAGGCCCACAAGATAAAAAAAGTGGGTTTTTGGGAAAATTATTTGGTGGCGGCAGCGGTGGTGATTCTATTGACTTAGACGCCTCTTGCATCATGTTTGATGCGAACAAACAAGCCGTTGATGCGATTTGGTTCAGTCAGCTTACCTCAAAAGACGGCAGTATCGTGCATACTGGCGATAATCGTACGGGTGACGGTGAAGGCGATGATGAAGTCATCAATGTTGACCTATCAAAAATCCCTGCCAATGTTGTGTCGCTTGTTTTTACTGTTAATAGCTTTACTGGTCAGACCTTTGAGACAGTATCGAATGCATTTTGCCGTATTGTCAATGCCAACAACAATGTCGAGGTTGCCCGTTATAATCTATCGGCGCAAGGCAGCCATACGGCAATGATAATGGCAAAAGTGTATCGTCATAACAATGAGTGGAAAATGCATGCAATTGGTGAGACCGCTTCTGGTCGCACCTTCCATGACCTCATGCCTGCCATCACACCGCACGCTTAACTGTTTATCCTGAACACATCTTATAATGCTAAAAGTCATCAGCCCCTCTATTTGTAATAAAGGGGCTGATTTTTTATGTTTTACTATGCTGTTTTATTTACTGCCACGCTTCCAGCTAAATCCCCAATTAAAGGCTTTATCCATTTCTTGATGGCCTTTAAAGTACTGATTGATACGTTCAACATTGATACTGCCTTGCTGATTGACCAAACGTGCAATGGCACACATCGGCAGATTACCAGCACCTTCTGTTAAACGTGTTTCGATCGGCGACTGTTCAGGTACATGTATGGTTACTACCCCATCGGTTTTTTCCCAGTTGGGTGCGCCTTCGTAAATAAAGGCAAAGATAAATACTTCTTCAATTTGCGACCATTGCTGGCCATTAATATCAAGCCATTCTCCACCACTGATTTGACCTGTTCTATCATCGGCACGCAGACAAACGTAAGGCGCTGATTGCAAACTACCAAAGCGATTGCCTAACGCTTGAATCAGTGTTTTCTCACCGCTCTTTAGGTGAATCATTGCACCAACATCAAGATCGATACCGCCGGCCTTATGCTGTTTGAAAAGATCGCCCAACAACCCTTTTTTGGGTGCTTGTTTATCAGTGTTTGGACGTTGATTCCAGTTTAGATTGACAGAAATTTTGCCAAAGTCATCGCGTTTTTTAAGATTGATGCTGGATTGGTTTTTGGTTAGTGTGATCTTGCTTAGATTGATTGAAGGATTGGATGGAATCGGTGGTGGTGTGCTTGCTTGAGAAGCACTACTTGCTTTTTGTGTATTAATTGGACGTTGTGTATTGATAGGTTGTGACTGGTTCTGGTTTTGAGAGTGATTCTGGGATTGGGCTGGTACTTCATCCGCAATCTCAACGCCAAAATGCTCAGACAAAGGCTTTAGACCACCTTCAAACCCTTGAGCAATAAAACGAAACTTCCAACTGCCCTGTCTACGATAACATTCAGCCAAAATAATGGCTTTTTCGTTACGCCCAGCCGCGCTTAATTGGCAAGTCATTAGCACTTGATTGCCTTGCAACACTTGAATGTCTACGTCCCCGACTTGGGACAAGGTTTGCTCACTAGAGAATGCAAGGGCTATTTTTTCGATGCTTGCAGGTTGAGCAGGCAAATTAATATCAAAAAATCCATCACTTTCATGACCGCGAAAGCTAACACTGCCATCATCGCTACGCTTCTGTCCATAAAATATCATGTCGCCATCACCGCGCACTTTACCACTACTCGTGAGGCGATACGCAGCACAATCAATCGCATTTTGACTTAATATACGAATACTGATGTTTTCAGTTGGCAGAGGCGCATTGGCACCTGCAACCAGTGTATGAGAGTGAATTTGGCTCATTATGTGTCCTTTAAATAATTTATTATGCATTGTGGTTATTATGCCAGCTATCCGACTTTAGTAGTATGGATATATCCTTGTTTTGATGAGTAACCCCATTTCATAACATATTAAAAATACTCAAAAAATTGCTATTAAAAAATACTCGCTACTATCGTGTCAGGAGTATTTATAACGCCTAGCATTTGTATATAATATACGCTGCTATCGGCAGTATGGCACCTATCCCATTTCAGGCTCATTAGACAAAGTGACTTAAATAACGTTACCAAACCCTGATTGGTTTGACTTACATTGCTGGTAGTGTTGCGATGACGACACTGAGTTATCCAATGACAGTTAACACTTATGACAAGAGAGAATTATGGATAACCCTATTCACGATAGCCACCATATCCCATCAACAGCTGCTTGGTTAGCTGAAGGTCAATCTAGCCAGCGCGATATGTTAGACAGCCTACAAGCATTGAAAGATCAGTCTACTACGCCATTTTCTATCATTGCCTCACACCGTCACAACAGACCTGAGATTTTTGAATTTGCTGATAAAGTGTATTATGAGCCGTTTGACACCACTGCCAATACTGACAAAAAATCTGATGCCGAACCAGTCATACCGCGTTGGAAATTTGTCTTAGAACATGCGCGTCAAAACCATACTAAAGTATTGCTTACTGGACGCAATAATATCGCATATGAAGAACACCGTGAAGAATTTGACGCAGCGGGTATCCGTCTATTGACGGGCGCGACCAGCGTCGATGCATTAAAAACAATCGATGATAAGTTCGCCTTTATGCAACAGTGTCATCAGCATGATATTCCTGTCGCACACGCTTGGCGCTTTGACAATATCGCAGAGCTTAAAGACTTACTTGCCGAACATGATCATCAGCCACTATGCATCAAACCTGTCACTGGAATCTTTGCACAAGGATTTTGGCAGTTAGATTCAGGACAAGAGACAGGCAAGCAATATGATAGCTTTGAGCACTTGTATTTTACTGAAGAAAAAAGGATCAGCACGGCTCAGTTTCTCAATGCTTACACACACAGTCTAATGTTAGAAGAGCGTTCTATTCCTATGTTACTGATGCCGTATCTGCCAGGACAAGAGTACTCAATCGATGTGGTGTGCGAATATGGCGAAGTCTTGGCTGCGGTCACGCGTTATAAAACAGGAAAAATTCAGCACATCGGTTACGAGCAATCGGTCATGGATGTTGTCATTCCATTGATCCAAGCTTTCGGATGTGACGGTATTGTCAGTGTGCAAACCAAAGCTGATGAGAATGGTCAGCATCGTGTGCTTGAAATCAATAGCCGCCCGTCTGGTGGTATTGGTTATACCACACATAGCGGTGTAGATTTGACACAAATTGGTTTTGCCTATTGGTTAGGTTTGACCGAAAAGCCAAAGCTTGCAGATATAGCACAACAAATAATACCCTGCCAAGTGCGCGCGGTCATGACAGGTGTAAAAATTGAAGAAAGCACTACTGAGTAAATAACTGGCTACGCTACAACTGGCAAAGCGTCAAAGTTAAAAAGCTTGTCGCTGTATAAAATTAAAAGTATCAAGGAACATGAATGTCAAATAAGCAACACAGTACGACTATTATTTTGCCGCGAGGCACGCTTGACTTAACTTATCAGATCAATTCTGCAACAAGTAGCCACAGCTCAAATAAGCAAGGTTCGGACAATTTTAATCATTACCAGTTAGAAGATTTGCTTGGTTTTGCCCAGCGCATCAATCCAAAACGGGCGTTTTTGTTTGTCTCAAAAGTATTGGGTCGTCATATTCCAGTTGCTCCCAGCACCATGCGTTATGCTTTTACCGAGCTTGCAAATCTAGTTCCTAGCCAGCTGCCTGAACCTATATTGGTCATTGGCATGGCAGAAACAGCCGTTGGTTTGTCAGCTGGCGTGCATCAAGCGCTACAAACGCGTTATCCAAATGCTTTACTGTTAAATTCTACCCGTCATGCGCAGCACACTGCTGACAGTACTGAGTCACTGCTAACGACATTTAGTGAAGACCACAGCCATGCCAGTCAACACTTGATCTATCAAAGTGCTGATAAAGTCACTCAAGATCAGTTGCTCACCAGCAAAACCCTTATCATGGTTGATGATGAAGCCTCAACAGGTAATACGTGTGTCAATGTCGTCACAGCTTTACGTAATGCAGGACTCACGCAGTTAGAACAAGTACATCTCACCACATTGGTTGATTGGTCATTGGATCAGAACAAAACAGACGAGACAGGCGATAGCGCGATACCTGAGCAAATGGCGGCACGCTTGGCAGGTGTTGATTTTCATCGTCATCATTTGCTCTCTGGGGCTTGGCAGTGGACAGATGCACCTAACCCTGAGCCAATTATTATGCCATCAGTCGATACAACTGAGGCTGGCAGTCAAGCATTAGGTCATACGGGTGGTTGGGGCCGTTTTCCAACGATAGACAGCACGGACGGCTTTGATAACTATCTGTCGAAATTTCAGGCTTCTTTTACCAAATTCAGCGGTCAAGACAATTTTGCAGTTGCTCAATTGCCCAAAAAAATCTTGGTGCTGGGAAGTAATGAATTTGTTTGGTTGCCTTTTTTATTGGCAGAATGGCTTGAAATGCACACTCAAAGGCAAGAGGCTAACACCGAGTCTACGGTTAACTTTAGTGCGTTGACACGCTCACCGATCGCGCTTGGCGGTGCCATTACCACTATGTTGAGCTTTAGCGATAATTATGGGCTTGGCATGACCAACTTTGTCTATAACGTTGAGCCAAATGATTGGGACTTGATTGTCTTATGCGTTGAGACCTCAGTAGATAGCGTTGATGACATGTGGAAAGGCTTAGATAACGTGCTTGTGGTAGGTGCCGATAGTGGGCATGACTGAGTTTTCAGCAACGCAGAACGCAAGATGTTATCGATAGTTTTTTATATCAAAGCAAATTATTTAAAAACAATCAAGGCACAAATAATCCATGACTACCCCATTTTTTCAAGCCAATCCAAACATTACTAAGCCTTATGCTCTCATGGATTTGGACGATACTTTATTCCAAACTCAGCGTAAAATTGACGCATGGAATGTGCCTACTGCTGAACCTGAACATTTGGTGTGTGCGACAGTCAATAAAAAAGGCGAACCGCTAAGTTTCATGAGTCAGCGCCAAGCTGCGTTTGTGAATTGGCTGTTTGCGAGCACTGATTTAATCGTAGTAACGGCACGTGACCGCAGCGAAATCAAGCGTGTAAAACTGCCTTTTAACAGCTGGCAAGTATTGACCCATGGCGCAATTATCTTAACCTCTGATGGAGCACTATTTAACGATTGGCAGCAGCAGATGTATAAAGCACTTGCCCCCATACAAGACAAGCTGTACCAGCTTACTGAGTTGCTTGACCATCCTTCTAATACTCTTTTTGATAGCTTAGTATTGACACCGCACATTGATAGCTTCAGTCATGGTTCTAGCAGCAATAATGATACGAATTTGACTGTCTATTTGGCTATTAAACATGCGCAAAAAGACCACCAAGTACTAGCAGAGTTGGCTCAGCAGCTGCCTGCGCTGATACCAGATTTTGACGCCCATTTTTATGTACATGTGAATGCGAACAATTTGGCGATATTGCCGCATGCGGTTCATAAGCATCATGCCGTAAAGTTTCTATTAGATAACCATTTAGACAAAAATCGTCCCAGCTTCGGCTTCGGTGACAGCCTAGCGGATTTGCCATTTCTACAATTGCTTGACTGGTACGGCATGCCCAATCATGGTCAGCTACATGAGCAACGCCTTACTCAGTAATTGTGTTTAATCATAACCGCGCAACCTCATTGTCATCACCACGAGTGTAAATATTCTTCTTATGATTTCAAATAATAAAAACACAAAAAGAGCCGATTTAGCAAACTATGGCTCAGGTAGTTATCTTGCCAGCGATGTGACAGTACTGCTTGATATTGTCGCTAAAGATGCCGTTGCCGATGTGCCCGTCAGCCAAAAAGAAGCTCTTATCCAAAATGGGCAACGGCACTACTCAGATATGCTGACGCTGGAGGACGCACCAAGTGCCATGCATGAGCAGCTCTACATCCAGGCGCTAGAACAAGGAACTGCGAGAACCGCGACTGATATTGCGAATTTGGCTTATACCTTACATCGTATTTTTCAGCCAACCGTCAGCGATGAGCAGCCATTGGTTTTGGTCAGTTTAGTACGAGCGGGTTTGCCGATTGGGGTGCTATTGCAAAGAGCCATTGCCGATACGCAGAGTAACTACGCATTACCAAGTGTACATTATGGCATTAGTATCATACGTGACCGTGGTCTTGATCCACTTGCTCTACAAATGCTATTGGACGCTTATCCAGACTCTCCTATCGTATTTGTGGATGGCTGGACAGGTAAAGGAGCGATTTATCAAGAACTCATTCGCAGCCTTGAGACCTTTAGCGACTCTAGTCACCCTAACTTTGCCAATATTTTCCATCAAGGTGCTGAGGTGATTCCTTTATTGACCTTGGCTGACCCTGCGGGCGTTGCTTGGCTGAGTGCCAGTGAGGAAGACTGGTTGATCCCCTCAGGGCTGTTAAACAGTACTGTATCGGGACTTATATCGCGCAGTTTATACACTGAGCCTCAATCAGGGCTTCACCGCAGTGTTTTTTATGGCAATTTGGTTGAAGCAGATCATAGCTTAGCTTTTATTGATCGTATCAACGTCGCACGCCACAACTTATCTATAGCACCGCAGTATTTACCAACGTTCAAGCAGCCACGCTACCAGACGGCCAATTTAATTGATAAACTGGCAGCTGATTATGGTATTACCAATCGCAACCGTATCAAGCCAACGATCGCAGAGGCGACACGAGCGATATTGCGCCGTGACCCCGAGCGTATATTACTGGCAACTGCCGAACACCCTGATACCACATTGCTGCGACATTTATGCAAGCAACGAAATATCATTGTCAGTGTATTAGGTGATAAAATACTGCCTTATCAAGCCATCACCCTTATTAAGCAGCGTAGCAAAGATCATTAATGACTGCTATACAACTGTGTATGAAACAACTGATAGTCAGAGCTAGACCGTCAGCTTATATACTATCTCTATAACCATTTACTACTTACGATGCCGATTATGCCAAATACGTTAAACAATGAGTCACACACTTATAGCTACACCCAGTCTTATGCGCATTTGGTGACTGAGCGTCATGCAATGGTTAGACCGCATACCCATCATCCTTATCAGCTTGGTGCCAGTCTTTATATGCCTGCAACGCGTCAAGATATCTGGCAGGTCATCACGCGTGAAAAACTGCCAACGATCAATAGCATTATTATTTGCTTAGAAGATGCGGTCAGTCATAACGATGTCGAATTGGCACTCGAACGCTTGCAAGTATTGCTCCAGACATGGGCCACGCATATAGACAGTATTAACAATCCATCAAAACAGAATGATCTCCGAACAAAGCAACAAGCACAACATCCGACTCGCCCACTGGTATTTATTCGTCCGCGTAATCCGGCAATGCTACAACAGCTGGCTGACTACGCCAATATTGACTTGATTGACGGCTTTGTCATGCCAAAAGTCGATATGTGCAGTTTGTCCAATTGGCGCATGGCTTGTCAGAATCTGAGCGCCGATCAATTGCTCATGCCAACCCTTGAAACCGCCGCACTTTTTAATCCGCATCATAACCAAGAGCTGGCTATTGCGTTCAAAGAAGCATTCAACCAACCAGTTTTTGCACTGCGCATCGGTGGCAATGATTTATTTGCCACGCTGCGCTTACGACGACCAAAAAATAGCATCGTTTATGATACTCCTATTGGCACCCTTGCCTATCAGTTACTTGGCTGCTTTGTGCCGCATGGTTTTTATTTGACAGCGCCCGTGTTTGAGTATTTAGATCAGCCAACGTTGTTTATGCAAGAGCTGACTCATGATGTCAGTTTGGGATTGGTCGGTAAGACCGTTATTCATCCGAGCCAAATTGCTTTGGTACAACAAGCCTATCGCGTACCATCGAGCGTTTTAGATGAGGCGCAAGCGATACTTCATAGCGAAGCCAAAGCAGTGTTTAAATATAACAATACTATGCTCGAACCTGCCACTCATCGCGCTTGGGCCACTGAGATCGTGAATCGCGCTGAGGTGTTTGGCAAAGTAGATGATGGTAGTATCGACTACATCTCAGGCCTCTAAACATTAAATATTGACCCATCTAATGACATAAAAAGACCACTATCACCTGATGATGCTGGTCTTTTTTATAGATAAAATATCAAATACTCAACCTCTTAAATATCATTCTCTAAAAGTGCTTTACTATCCAATCGACTTGCTTAATCCTTTCAACATCATCGTATGACTCATATTTTTAATAACGATACGTATTGAGCCTTTCGTACAAAATACCTGCGCTCATTTATAGCGCTTGACTGAGACTTGAATGTGTCTTAAGCGCCCACAAAACCGACTTTTATAATCATAGCAAGCTGCTATAGTAATGAGCATTGAGCGTCTTGTTGTCGTCAATTTTTGTATATCAACTTCAAATAATTATTGTAAACAGTCATTAAAAATAAGGAAATATCAGATGCCACATTCTCTCGTTGAGTATCAAAGCGAAAATCATATCGCGACGATCACCATGAACGACCCCAAAACCCTGAATGCGTTTAGCACCCCATTAAAAAACGCGATGATGGAAGCACTCAATAGGGCTGATGAGGACGCAGAGATACGCGTCATCGTACTACAAGGCGCAAACAATAACTTCTCTAGTGGTGGTCACATTGGTGAGATGCTTGAAAATGGTATGGAATCTGAAGCCCTAGTTGCTAAGCTTGATTTTATGCTGAGAGAAGTGGCAGAGATTAGCCTGAAGCTGCGCAATATCCACAAACCAATTATCGCAAAACTAGAAGGCGCAGTGGCAGGTGCTGGTATGAACTTAGCACTGACTTGTGATTTTCGTATCGCCAGCGAAAATGCGAAGTTTGTTCAAGCGTTTGTCAATATTGGCCTCATTCCAGATGCAGGCGGTATCTACTTATTGAATCAATTGATTGGAGCGGCCAAGACGACTGAACTGGTTATGCTTGGTGATAAGCTCAAAGCCGATGATATGGCACGATTAAATGTAGTAAATACTGTCGTCAGCGCTGATGAGATAGATGCAAGCGTTCAAGCACTAGCCACGCGCTTGAGCAATCTACCTGGCAAAGCATTGGCATCTATGAAACATATGATCAATGTACATGCATTTGGCGGGTTGAATGAAGCCCTAGATATGGAAGTTGAACAACAAAACATGATGGCCGTGACAGAGGACTTTAAAGAAGGGATTACTGCTTTCATGGAGAAGCGCAAACCCGTTTATCAAGGTAAATAACTGATCGGCGATTTAATGATATGGTTAAAAAGGCTGCTCATTAGCAGCCTTTCTTGTACGCAATGTCATTGTCACTGCTTAACAGTATAGTCGTTATTTATGATGCGGAAGCTGACTCATGTTGATAAGGTAATGAGAATATCTTGTCAAAAATTAAAGTAAACGTAAAAGTATAGACTAAGAAGAATAGCAACAGCGCTACCTCCATCATAAAGGCTTTTACTAGACCAACATCGTACCAAATCATATAGAGTGGCAAGCAGATCAATACTAGGCCGCCTTCAAAACCAAAAGCATGGGCACTACGTATCCATAACGTACGACGTACAATTTGCCTGCGACGTTCCCACGCTTCAAAAACGGTATTGTATATAAAGTTCCAAATAACGGCTGCCATCGACATCATTACTGCGATAGGCAAGGATTCTGCTGCATCGCTATGACTAAGCTTCATCAATATAAGAGTAGATAAAATAATAGCGATGATTTCGAAAGATGTCACATAAATGAAGCGACGTTTGAGTGGGGATAAAGTAATCAACCAAGACTCCAAAGCACCTGTACTTAAACAAAGAAGTGCATATCAAAGTATCGGTCCGTCCCGAGTTAGAAAAGATAAATAACGTGCAGAGCCACGGTTTCCGCCTGCACTTATATTATACATAAGATGGCATAAAAAATCAGCCTATGTATTTACAATGCAAAAACCCCGCATCATTATGATACGGGGTTTTTATTTAAATAAGAAAGGTAGAATTTAAAACGTTTTACTTAATCTTAAAGATTAGGTCAACTGAGCAACGTTAATCTTATCAGCTTCTTCCGTATAGTCTTCCATACGATCGAAGTTCATGTATTGATAGACTTCATCGCCCATGCTGTTTAGCATGCCAGCATACTGCTGATATTCTTCATTCGTTGGTAATTTACCAAGTACGGCGGCAACTGCTGCAAGCTCTGCAGAAGCCAGATATACGTTAGCGCCTTGACCCAAACGGTTAGGGAAGTTACGCGTAGACGTCGATACTGCAGTAGACTTCGGTGCGATACGTGCTTGGTTACCCATACATAGTGAACAACCAGGCATCTCAGTACGAGCGCCAGCTTGAGCATAGATGTTGTAGTACCCTTCTTCCATCAACTGGCGTGCATCCATCTTGGTCGGCGGTGCAATCCATAGACGAGTTTTTAGGCTTCCTGCTGGTACGTCTTGTAGCAGTTTACCAGCGGCACGGAAGTGACCGATATTGGTCATACATGAGCCAATGAATACTTCGTCAATGGTATCACCAGCCACGTCAGCCAAGGTTTTGGCATCATCTGGATCATTCGGGCAGCAAAGGATTGGTTCTTTGATGTCAGACATATCGATGGTGATGTCAATGGCGTATTCCGCGTCGTCATCAGCACGCATGAGGCTTGGATTAGCCAACCACTCTTGCATTTGCTCAACACGGCGACTGATGGTACGCGCATCGCCATAGCCTTCAGAGATCATCCACTTAAGTAGCGTGATGTTTGAGTTTAGGTACTCAGTCACTGACGCTTCAGACAAAGTGATGGTACAACCAGCAGCACTACGCTCAGCTGAGGCATCAGATAGCTCAAACGCCTGCTCAGCGGTCAAGTCTTCTAGACCTTCAATCTCAAGGATGCGGCCGTTGAACTCGTTGATTTTACCTTTCTTGTCAACGGTTAAGTAACCTTCTTTGATCGCTTGATAAGGAATCGCATGTACTAGGTCACGTAGCGTGATACCAGGCTGACGCTCACCCACGAAACGAACACGGACAGATTCAGGCATATCAAGTGGCATCACACCAGTTGCTGCAGCAAATGCTACCAAGCCAGAACCGGCTGGGAACGAAATACCCATTGGGAAACGAGTGTGCGAGTCACCACCAGTACCAACGGTATCTGGAAGTAGCATACGGTTCAACCATGAGTGGATGATACCGTCACCTGGGCGCAAGCTGACACCACCACGGTTCATGATAAAGTCAGGTAGTGTATGCTGAGTCTCAACGTCAACTGGCTTTGGATAAGCGGCTGTGTGACAGAATGACTGCATCACGAGATCCGCTTGGAAGCCCAAACATGCCAAATCTTTTAGCTCATCACGCGTCATTGGGCCTGTTGTATCTTGAGAACCGACGGTGGTCATTTTTGGTTCACAGTACATACCAGGACGTACGCCTTCTAGACCACAAGCTTTACCAACCATTTTTTGTGCAAGGGTGAAGCCTTTACCAGTATCAGCTGGTTCTTCTGGCTTAGCAAATACGTCTGAATGACCAAGACCCATATATTCACGAGCACGGTTAGTCAAACCACGACCAACGATCAATGGAATACGGCCACCAGCACGTACTTCGTCAAGCAATGTTGGCGAACTCAAGTTGAAAGTAGAAAGTACTTCGTCAGAGCCATGCTTCGTGATTTTGCCTTCGTATGGATAGATATCAAACACATCACCCATGTTTAGGTTATCAACCGCGACTTTTTCGATTGGCAATGCGCCTGAATCTTCCATGGTATTAAAGAAGATAGGAGCGATATTGTTACCAAGTACAAGACCGCCACCGCGTTTGTTTGGCACGTTAGGAATGTCTTCACCCATGAGCCACAGTACTGAGTTGGTAGCAGACTTACGGCTAGAACCAGTACCAACAACATCACCCACGTAGGCTAGCGGATGGCCTTTTTCTTTAAGCGCTTCGATCTGCTTCATTGGGCCAACAACGCCCTCTTGATCCGCATCGATGCCATCGCGTGAGTTTTTGTGCATGGCTAATGAATGCAGTGGAATGTCAGGACGGCTCCATGCGTCTTGCGCAGGTGACAAGTCATCCGTATTGGTTTCGCCAGTCACTTTGAACGTGGTGTATGTGGTTTTTTCTGGTACTGCGTCACGGTTCAAGAACCATTCAGCATCGGCCCAAGACTGAACAACGCTTTTTGCAATATCGTTGCCCGCTTCTGCTTTTTCAGTGACATCATTGAATGCATCAAAGACGAGCAATGTCTTTTTCAATGCTTCAGCAGCATCTTGTGCGACTTCGCTATCATCTAATGCCGCAACCAATGGCTGCACGTTATAGCCACCTTGCATTGTACCTAAGATTTGGACTGCTTTTTGCTTGCTGATCAATGGTGAAGATGTTTCACCTTTTAGGATAGCGGCTAAAAATGCTGCTTTAACGTAAGCTGCTTGGTCAACACCAGCAGGAATACGGTTTTCTAATAAGTTCAATAAAAAAGCATCTTCGCCTGCTGGCGGATTTTTTAATAGTTCGACCAACTCTGCTACTTGTTTTTCATTCAATGGTAGTGGTACGGTTCCTAGCTCAGCACGTTCTTCGACATGTTTACGATAAGCTTCTAACACAATAATCGTCCTCGTCAGTTGGGGATTTAGTACATGACGTGGGTAGTCAACATGACAGCCTGCGACCATGCACCATATGGAATAATAAGTCGTGCAATCATAGCTTAAAATGCTCTAAATGTTAATGGCTGAGCTTTGAAAAGGCGCATAATGGGGCCATATTGGACATTTAGTAGAAAAATAGTAGTATCAAAAATATGATTGACTGCCTTTCTGAAATTGTTATTTGAGGTTCAATTTTGGACAGATAGTTTTTATAACCGATTGCTTGATTTATACCAAAGTGAATACCATATGATAGGTATCGTTTTTTATAACATAATGCTTTGATAAAAATATGATTTTGGTAAAATAGCGCGGCCATAACAATTTTATTAGCCGCAAGGATGCCATATGAACGATAATAGGGAAACCGATCAAGATACGAGTATAAGCATTACTGCTCATTACAAAAATGGTTTAAAGGTTCGTACCGAGGTGATGGGTGAAGATCATGTAAAGCGGTCATTAGAGACTGCTACTGGTTTTACTCAGCCTTTACAAGATTGGATCATTGAACATGCTTGGGGTAGTACGTGGCAAGATGATTCGGTATTACCGCGCAAATATCGCTCATTAATCACGATTGCCTTTTTGATTGCGCAAAAAAGTCCAAATGAATTAAAAGGACACATCAAAGGCGCGATTAATAATGGTGCAAGTGTCGCTGAGATTCGAGAAATCCTAATGCATAGCTTGCCATACTGCGGTGCACCTACTACTCAAGAAGCCTTTCGCGCTGCCATAGAAGCACTGAATGAGTTGAATATCGATATTGATATTTAAAACTATGCTTAACAATAGCGCTCTAGTACTCTTAGTCGCATAATGGTTCTTATAGCCAATAACTTTAATGACCAGTAGTTTTGAAAATATAGTTGTTTCGAAAACACAGTAGTTTGAAATATAGAATAATCTTAATCGCATTGATTAAAAATCAGTCTTTAAATTTCTGTTATAATGGCCCAACTCAGAAACCATGCTAATAATTCCATAAACCCTTATTCTATAAAGGGTTAAGAGATAAACTTATTATGACAACTGCCGTACAAACCCATGTCCCTGCCGCCAAGGCCAAACCCAAAAAGGCGATCCAAGGCGAAAAATTGCGTGGCTATGATAAAGTTGCGCGTATCCCAATTAAAGTAATCCCAACGGTTGAGGCAAAGAAGAAGCCTGACTGGATTCGAGTAAAAATGTCGTCGCCTGCTGAAGTGGCGCGCATCAAAGCCACTCTTCGTGAGCAGAAGCTTTATACCGTTTGTGAAGAAGCGGCCTGCCCTAACCTGCCGCAGTGTTTTGCCGACGGTACGGCAACCTTTATGATCATGGGTGATATCTGTACGCGTCGCTGTCCATTCTGTGATGTCGGTCATGGTCGCCCTAATGAGCTAGATAAGGATGAGCCACGTCATACTGCCGAAACCATTCAAGGTCTACAGCTTAAATATGCCGTCATTACCTCTGTCGATCGTGACGATCTAAAAGATGGTGGTGCAGGACATTTTGTAGAAGTATTAAACGAATCAAGAGCGCTTAGCCCCAACTGTTTGATTGAAATCCTAGTGCCAGATTTCCGTGGCCGCATGGATATCGCTCTAGACTTATTGACAGAGACCGCACCAGATGTGTTTAACCACAATATCGAAACGGTACCACGTCTATACAAAGCCTTCCGTCCAGGTTCTGACTATCAGCATTCGCTTGACTTGCTCAAGATTTATAAAGAGCGTCGTCCTGATATCGCAACCAAATGCGGCTTTATGGTGGGTCTTGGTGAGACTGAAGAAGAAATTTATGCGTTGCTTGACGATTTAAAAGCGCATGATGTCGATATGATTACGATTGGTCAATACTTACAACCAAGCAAAAACCATGCACCAGTCGATCGTTACGTTCATCCAGATGAATTTCAGCGTTATATGGACTACGGCAAAAAGATTGGCTTCTTTAGCATTTGGGCAGGCCCGATGGTACGCTCAAGTTATTTCGCTGATCGTCAGTACTATGGTGAAGATTGCCCAGCCCCTATTCGCAGCAAAAAAGCGTTAGAAGCTGAAGGCAAACTTGGCTGTTAATCATGCTTTAGTGATTTATACCAAACTATAGACAAACGAAAAAAGGGTGAATAGCAGATATCTGCTATTCACCCTTTTTTATGATTTGATCAACAGTTTCTATCTTAAAATATCAGTAACTAAAGTCTAAATACTTCAAATTTATACCATTACCAAAATTTTGAGTAGCAAGGAAAACGAGTGCAAGTACTACGTATTGTAGACTAAACGAGTTTGACACAGCTACTCACAGTTTTGGAATTGGTACTGCATATTCAAAATCAAACACTCACCGTTGGTGTAGGTGCTTTACTTGTCTTCATATTCCATGCAGCAATACCAAGAACGATCACGCCACCTGCAATACCTGTGGTAATTTCAGGATAAATCAGTAATAGAGCACCAATGGCTAAGATAACACGAGTCACCGGATTCATGTCTCCTTTAAAATAGCCTTCCAATGCTGAGCTTAAAGCGATGACACCCATGACCGACGTCACAACAACCGTAATGATATCTACAATCGGTGGTAGCGGGAAATCCTTGGCCGTTACCGCTAGACCTGTCGGATCTATCATCAACATCGTTGGGTTATAGATAAACATGAAGGGCACAATAAATCCTGCCAGCGCCAGCTTGAGCGACAAGAACCCGGTTTTCATCGGATCACCACCCGAGATGCCAGCACCAGCAAAGGCCGCCAAACACACAGGCGGTGTAATATTAGCAAAGATACCGAAGTAAAATACAAACATGTGCGCTGATAAGATCGGAATATCAAAACCAGCCAAGGCTGGAGCAGCCATTGTCGCGGTGATAATATAAGCAGGAATAGACGGTAGCCCCATCCCCAAGACCATAGATGCTAGCATCGTTAAAATAAGTGTGAAGAACAGCGATCCTGCACCAAGCGTGACGATAGAGGACGTCATCACTGTACCAAAGCTGGTCAGACTCACCACCCCAATGATAATACCAACGACCGCACAAGCAGCCATTACCGCGAGCGACTGGCGCGCACCATCTTCTAGTGCGCCCAAAATATCTGCAAAGCTCATACGAGTCTCAGCACGTAGCATACTCACTAAGATAGTAAACCCAATGGTATAAGCGGCCGCATAACCCACTGGCACATTTCTGATTAATAAGAAAATCAAGAACACGATTGGCAATAACATATGACCGCGTGCTTTTAACACCTCTTTTACTGCTGGCAAGCTCTCTTTTGCAATGCCTTTTAAATCACGACGCCCCGCCCGAAAATGCACCTGTGCAATTACGCCCAAATAATACAATATCGCAGGCAATAATGCTGCCAAGGCGATCGTACTATAAGGCAGGCCTGTAGTCTCTGCCATAATGAATGCACTGGCACCCATAATTGGTGGCAATATCTGCCCGCCGACAGACGCACTCGCCTCAACCGCGCCAGCAAAATCTTTGTGATAACCAACTTTTTTCATCAAAGGGATGGTAAAAGCGCCTGTACTCACCACGTTCGACAGCGCCGACCCATTAATACTTCCCATAAAACCACTGGAAATAACTGCGACTTTTGCAGGGCCACCTTTTTTATGGCCAGCAATAGCCAATGCTAGATCATTGAAAAGCTGTCCCATCCCTGAGCGTGCTAAGAAAGCACCAAAGAGAATGAATAAGAAGATAAAAGTAACCGATGCACCAATTGCAACAGAATATAAGCCTTCAGTTTTTAGAAATAATTGACCAAAAATATCGCCCATGTCATAAGGACGAGTCAGCAGTCTGTCTGGCATAAAATTCAAATGACTTACAAACGGATACGCCAAAAATATAGCAGCCAATATCGGTAAAATCCAACCTGTGATACGGCGACTTCCCTCTAATACGCAGATAACGGTAATCAAAGAAAATATGACATCTGTCATATTCGCCATGCCCCCACGTGAGGTGACAATGTCTTGATATTCATAGATCAAATAAGCCATCCCCGATAAGGAAAGAGCGAACCAAATCCAGTCATACCAAGCCACTCGCTTGCGGCTGCTTTTTTTACTGGCTGGAAAAATTAAGAAGATAAGCGCAAAACCGACGCCTACATGCACAGAACGCTGTAACAATGCGGGCATCGGGTTAAAGGTGATATACAAATGAAAAAGTGAATAGAGTATACAAATACCAGCGATGAAATACTTTACTGGTCCTTGAGTGATATGACGCGTGATTGACTCTCGATCGTATTTTTCTAATATGGCTTTATTGTGGGCTTGCACCTCAAGTTCAGCGTCGACATTAGTCTTAGAGTCGGTGTTGGAATGTATGGGCAAATCATTATTGTGATCCGTCACTTGGGAGTTCATGACACAAGTCCTTTTCAAATCTATCAATTAAACCATACGTCTTAGGCATGATCACCACTTCAGAATAGTCTGGCACCCATTGATGAATCAAAAAACGATGACCACCGTAATTAATCTCACCTTTGGTCAGTCTAGATACTACCCAATTGAGGTTAGGCAGCTTTTCATCGATTTGATAACCCAGATAGCCAGGTTTTTGTACGGGAGCGAGTTTTTCGGTAGAGGGCGTGCCTGCCCCGAAAGCCTCAAAATAAGTGGTGGTCAGTAGCAATTCATCGTCCATGCGTTGGTATTGCTCTTCCCACCATTGCTTTTCTACAGAATGTATCCAGCGCAGCTCAAAATCAGGGTCGGTAAAATAACAAACCTTGTCGTCATCACCCCCTAGTCCTGCGACTCGTACTTCAACAACAGATTGTTGAGCGAAGCCCACCCATAGAGTAAAAAATATCAGTGCCGCAATGCCTGCTGCGCCACTGACTAACCATAATAATTTATTTGGCTGCTTGTTCGTCATAGTACTTTTTAGCGCCAGGATGAATTGGAGCGACCATACCTTCACTAGCCGTTTCTAGACTGATATCGTTAGCGGCTTGGTGCGCTGTTTTTAGACCATCCAAATTATCAAATAATGCTTTGGTCAACTTATAGCCATCTGCTTCTGACAGATCAGAGCTAACCAATAAGGCATTCATAATGGCGGCGGTTGGAATGGCCGTGTCATTGCCATAAGTACCAGCAGGAATCTCAAAGGTTTTAAAGTAAGGTTTTGACTGAATGATTTCTTTGAGTTTGTTTTGATCGATAGTAACCAATTGCAAGTCTAAGCCCTGCTCTAATTCCATCAACGATGAGTTTGGAAGACCACTACTAAAGAACGCTGCTTCGATTTTACCTGCTTTCATACCATCGGCTGCTTCAGAGAAGCCAAGATAATCAACCGTCACATCATCATAAGTAATCCCGAACCCTTCTAATAACGTTCGCGCATTGACTTCTGTCCCAGAGCCTTGATCTCCTACTGCAATGCGCTTGCCTTTTAGGTCTTCAATATTTTTGATACCCGATTTTTTGGTGGTGACAATTTGCACCACGTTAGGATACAAGACAGCCAGCTGTTGAATATTGGTGATTGGCTTATCAAAGTTGTTTTTGCCTTCGACCGCGTCTGTAACCACGTCGCTGAGCGCCAGCACCATATCAACTTTACCTTGAGTCAATAGATTGACGTTTTCAACTGAGGCACCGGTGGTTTGCGTTTTTGAGTTGACTCCAAAAGTCTTTACATAGACTTCTGATAATGAAGTACCGATGATGTTGTAAGGGCCTGATGCACCGCCTGTCGCGATGGTAAGAAACTTAGTATCAAGCTTATTTTCGTCCGTAGCACTACTATCTGCCGCTGCGCTTTCACTGTTCTCTGAGCTTGGAGATGAGCACGCTGTCAGACCTAAAATGGCACTTAGCATTGCTGATAAAAGTAATGGGGATTTTAGAGAATTGAGCATTGAATTCATCCTTGAAAATAATCAGTTTAATAAATCTAATTGCATTGCTACTGCAATTAACGCATTACAGAGCTGTAATAGTATAGTAATCCTTCTGATAAATAAACCGTGTGCCCTATGCTCAGCTACTCTCAATCATTGCTATTGATGTCGCTAAAACAAAGACACCTAACAAATCTATCCAAATATTCTATACAGCACTCTATGAATATTCGTTTTGCTAAGCGAAACAAAGTTTCATTTGTTAAACTATTTAAGCAAAATTAAGAAACATTGTAAACCTTTATCCTTGTTTAAAAAGAGGTAGGCCCCTATTTAAAAGCTCTTCAGTAAGTTTAATGACTATAAACACAATGCTCAAAACATAACGCTCAATCGTGCGCATCAGTCCGTCAACTTATCAACACAATGACACTATCAAGTTTTGTGGTCTACCAATCTGGTAACATCCACCAATCTGGTAACATAAGCATAGATTTTGAATACATCAGCTAAAAGCAGCTAAAGTGATAAAAAAGAATAAAAAATGTCAGATGATTATCAGTGTTACGTACAATCATTGAAGATGCGACGTATAATAGGCCGATATTTTTGACACACTTTTTTAAGATTACTCTCTATGTGATTGAATAAAATCCAAAACCGTTTGATTAAAATTAAAAAACAGTAACATCATTTAAGGAGCTCGATATGATTAGCCACCCTGATACAAGTAACGATCACATTCTTTCCTCTGACAACATCCACTACTTACATCACAGTTTTTTTGAACCAAGCAATCAAGACATGGCGATAAAGGCCACATTGTTGATTGTACATGGCATGGCAGAACACAGTGGTCGCTATACAGGTTTTGCACAGTTTTTGGCAAATAACGGTATCGCTGTAGCAACTTACGATCAGCTTGGTCATGGTCAGACCGTTAAAACAGAAGAAGACTTAGGTTTTTTTGGTGAAGAACACCCAGTACAGTCGTTGTTAAAAGACGTCGTTGTTATGGCAGATAGCCTAAAGTCTCGCCACCCTAACGTACCGCATTTTGTGATGGGTCATTCTATGGGCTCGTTCATTGTACGCAACGTACTCAAACATCATGCACACAATTTTTCGGGTGCCATTCTGATGGGAACAGCTGATACCAACCCATTGACCAAAGTGTTGCTACCTATTAATCGATTACTGGCACGAGTTGCTCCTAGACAACCAAATAAAGTATTGGGGACAGTCATGAATAAGGTGCTGAATTTCAGACTCGATAATCACACGTCTTCCTCGCCATTTGCTTGGTTGAGCGAGAACCCAGCCAATGTTGCCGCTTATGAAGCCGATCCAATGAGCGGTTTTGACTTTACTAATAATGGCTTTATGACGTTGTTTTCACTCATGGAGACAGGTTTAAACAAACGCTGGTCTACCACGATTGCCAAAAATTTCCCAATGCTATTTATTAGTGGTGAAGAAGATCCAATCGGTGATATGGGTAAAGGCATTCGTAAAATTGTCACGCGCTTAAACAAGCAAAATTTTAGCACCGTAGATATTCAGCTCTATGCCAACATGCGTCATGAGCCATTGCATGAAACAGACAATCAGAGTGTCTATGAGGATATTTTGGAGTGGTTAGAGAGCAATATTCCTAATCGCTAAAGCAGATGTGCAAGTTTACGCTCAACGCGTTTGCTAAAAGTCGCTAAATTAGAGACAATATGGCAAGCAAATTTTCGTCTAAGTCACAAGCTTCATTTCATTATAATAGTTACTTAATAATAGTCACTTGTACTACTCTTTCATCAACATTAGGAACCTATATGTCACTACAACAAACCATCGAACAAGCTTTTGAAAATCGCAACGAATACAGCCCAAGCACCATGCCACAAGACGTTCGTGAAGCGGTCGAGCAAGTACTTGAGCAATTAGATGACGGTACATTACGCGTTGCAGAAAAAAAGGATGGCGAATGGGTCGTAAACCAGTGGGCGAAAAAGGCCGTTTTACTGTCTTTCCGTCTCAATGACAACTATGTTCAAGCCGCTGGCGAACATGTACAGTTTTATGACAAAGTACCGACTAAGTTTGCAGATTGGACCGAAGCTCAGTTTAAAGAAGCTGGCGTACGTGTTGTACCACCAGCCGTTGCACGCAAAGGCTCATATATTGCAGCTGGTGCTGTACTTATGCCATCGTATGTCAATATTGGCGCTTACGTCGATCAAGGTGCCATGGTAGACACTTGGGCAACTGTGGGTTCATGTGCTCAAATCGGTAAAAATGTTCATTTATCAGGTGGCGTTGGTATCGGTGGTGTATTAGAGCCATTACAAGCCAATCCGACTATTATCGAAGACAACTGCTTTATCGGTGCTCGCTCTGAAATCGTTGAAGGCGTGATCGTAGAAGAAGGCGCTGTCATCTCTATGGGTGTGTATATCGGTCAATCTACGCGTATTTATGATCGCGAAACTGGCGAAATTCATCGTGGTCGTGTACCAGCTGGTTCTGTTGTCGTACCAGGTAGCTTGCCATCAGAAGATGGCACACACAGCTTATATGCTGCGATTATCGTGAAAAAAGTTGATGCACAAACGCGTGCAAAAACCGCTGTAAATGAGTTATTGCGTTTAGACTAATCTTAATAACCGATTCATTTCATAATAATTTTTGTCAAAGGTGCTTAGAGCTTTCTAAGCACCTTTATACTGTCAGTAACCCAGTGAAAAATACCGTTTTATATGAGAGAAACATTCTCTTAGTAAGGCATGCTAATCCAAACTGTTTGATGTATCACAATACCAATTAAGACATTTGTGAATTCTCTATTCAAAATATGTTACTCTTCGCAAACAACGGTTTACTGCTCAATATCAGCGTATAATACCAGCGACAAAAGTGATGACTCTAACCTCATTTTTTCATCCTTAATTTTTTAATTCTTACTCCTATACTGTGCCTCTCTATGTCAATCTTACGTAATGCCACCATCCCTGTCACAGATCCTGAAGCGGGTCTACGTTTGACAGAAATATTTTACTCCTTACAAGGTGAAGCGCTGACCTCAGGCTTACCAACGATATTTGTGCGCCTGACTGGCTGTCCATTACGCTGTGTCTATTGTGATACCGAATACGCCTTTACTGGCGGTGAACGTCAATCATTGGATACGATTATATCGATGATAAAAAGCCATCCATGTAAACGCATCTGCTTGACTGGCGGTGAACCTCTCGCTCAACCAAACGCGATTGAGTTGATGAAACGTTTGCTGAGCGAAGACTATGAGATATCGCTTGAAACAGCCGGCGCTCTGACAGTAGAAAATGTTCCACCCGCTGTCAGTAAAGTGATGGATCTCAAAACGCCAAGCTCAGGTGAAGTTGATAAAAACTTATGGTCAAATCTCGACTATTTGACTCAGCATGACCAAATTAAATTCGTCATTATGAACCGCGAAGACTATAAGTGGGCAAAAGCAAAACTGGCTGAACATAAACTCAATGAACGGGTTGGTACGGTTTGGTTTTCGCCCATGTTCAATGTTGGAGAGGATGTTGATGAGGACATCGGTCCTGATGTACCCGTATTGGCACGCGAACTAGCAGAATGGATATTGGTTGACGCTCTGCCCGTACGCTTTCAGTTGCAACTACACAAAATCATTTGGGCAGACGCCAAGGGCAAATAAATAATCTATATAAACGATCTTAGTACATAGTACGTCAAGGATGAAGGTATCGGCATGGTCAAACTAATTTTATTGGGCTTATTAGCGGGCGCATTTTTTAGCTCGACATTTATTTTAAACGAGCTAATGAGCGCGGCTGGTGGGCATTGGTTTTGGTCAGCCAGTATGCGCTATGTGTTTATGTTGCTGATTGTCACTGCCATCATTGCTATGCAGCACGGTTTTGACCGTATCAAAGAACTCATGACTATTTTTTGTCAGCACTGGGTATTTTGGTGTATTACGGGCAGTATTGGCTTTGGGGTCTTTTATACAGGTATTTGCTATGCAGCTGATCATGTTGCAGGGTGGGTCGTTGCCGCTACCTTTATGTTTACTGTCGTAACGAGTTTGCTAGTATTAGTAGCATTTGGACAGCGCTTTGATAAAAAGTTCATTGCGTATGCGCTACTGGTATTCGTTGGTGTGGCCATGGTCAATGTTAGTGAAGGCATGCATGCTGCTTCTGCTTTAGATGCGAATGCCGCATCTATGAAAGATATGCTTCTTTATGGTGCCTTACCGGCGCTGATTGCCGCCTTTAGTTACCCTATTGGTAATCAGCTGGTTTGGCAGGTGTCTTATAACAATCGTAAGCAGCGTGCTGACTTATTATCGAGCCAAGACGGTCATACTTCACAAAATGACATGCATGAGGACACAAACGCTTTGATTACAGAAGCGCCTGTCTTATCAATGGATACGAATTATACGGCAGACGATAGTTTAAACGTCAATCATACCAGCCCGCCCGCTTCTGCTTCATTTTTGCAAACCCTTATTGCCCGCATACCTGCTATCGAAACCAACTTACTACAGAATGCTTTTAACAAAGTATGGCTAATGACACTCGGAAGTTTGCCATTTTGGCTACTCTTAGGTCTTATCATTCGTCCTGATACGCCAGACACTTCGCAGTTATTCAATACGTTGCTTGTCGCTTTGTTAGCAGGTGTTGGCGCTACTAGTATCTTCTTGTATGCACGTGAAAAAGCAGAAACGTCTAGTGAGGTAGCTGGCGTGGATGCGACACAAGCCAGTGAAGTCATATTTGCTTTGATTGGCGGGATGTTGTTGCTGAATAATTCTATACCACCAGCAATGGGTTTACTGGGTATTGGATTGATTATCGTTGGACTAATCCTGTTTGCCAAAGATGGTTAATGGCCATCTAATACAAAACATTTTTAAAATTTTGGTTTAAATTCGGCTTAAGGCAACTGTCCTTAAGCTATTTTTATGGTCACTACTTGGTACTACAACCATGGGCAATGCTTTAATTTTTCCAGATATTTTATTATATTTATTAGATATGGTTGGTGTGGTCGCTTGCGCCATCGCAGGGACATTGCTGGCACAGCATAAAGGCTTAGACATTTCTGGCTGTGTATTGGTATCAATGGTAAATGCCATTGGCGGCGGTACGCTACGCGATATGGCGCTGGACCGTCACCCCTTATTTTGGATGACAGATCTCAATTATGTGATTGTAATTACCGCGACCTCTCTTATTTTACAAATGTTCTTTCATCTGTATCATAAGATTGATAACGCGCTTAAGCTTTTTGATGCGATTGGGCTGGCTGCCTTCAGTGTGATTGGTTTTAAGATCGCTTTGACGCAGGATATGGCTCCTCTCATTGCTATTATGATGGGTGTTTGGACGGCCATTATTGGCGGATTACTACGTGATATCATCTGTAACGAGATTCCACTCGTGCTACAGCGTGAAATCTACATTACTGCCAGTATTGCTGGGTCTGTGACGTATTTACTTTTACAACGTTTAGGTATCGACTCTGGTATCAATGAATTTATTATGCTGTTTGTCATCTTTGCTATACGTATGTTGGCACTGAAGTTCGATTGGCATTTACCGTCTATTCGCCTCGTTGCCTAGGTACTTAGTGCTTAGTATAAATCTTTAATGTGAGTGATTTGATGCAAATATAGTAGTATTGGCACCTTAGTTTTGGTTTAGCATATCCAGTATCGATTGATTATCCTCTAAATTTAATGAGACTTGTTTATGCTGGCTATCGCATTGAATCCTGCAACGCTAATCACCACTTTTGACCCCGGTTCTTTGATATATCTCTTTGACATGATAGGCATTGTGGCTTGTAGTATTTCAGGCACAATATTGGCCAAGCATAAGAAATTCGATGTATTTGGCTGTCTACTTGTCTCCATTGTGACTGCTATCGGTGGTGGGACTGTCCGCGATGTCATTTTAAACCGTCATCCATTATTTTGGATGGTAGACATGAGTTATCTGACGGTCATCACTATTTCTTCATTGGTCATGCAAATATTTTTTCATCCCAATTCCAAACGTGTCAATAAATTCCTTAGACTATCAGATACCATCGGGTTATCTGCTTTTACACTCATTGGTATCAAGGTCGCTGACAGCATGGGAACAAATGTGCCTGTCGCCTTGCTGCTGGGTGTGATTACTATCATCGTGGGTGGCATCATTCGTGACATGATCTGTAATGAGATTCCACTCGTGCTTCAGCAAGAGATTTATATCACTGCAGCATTAACTGGCGGTATTCTCTACTTTGCCCTGCATAATCTTGGTGTAATAGATTGGGTCACAGATATCGCCACAATGAGTACGATTTTTACTTTACGTATGCTGGCGATACGCTATGACTGGCAGTTTCCAACACTTGAATGGAAATATTAAAATACTTTACCTCTCAGACAATTAGTCTCTTAAGTCGTTTTTACTACTGCCAAGTCTTTGACCATCAATTGTAAGCTTTGTTTGCCGTTCCATTCATTGATGTCCAATTGAAACAACAAATGGACACGTTCGGTACGATAATCCCAAATGCTACTATCAAAATTAAAATAGATAGCTTCAATCGGATACTGTACATCAGGATATCGCAGTGATAATTTAAGATGCTTATCTTTTAATATCTTAAAACTCAATACCTCAAAAACGCTGTCAAATATTGGTGGCGCAAAACCATGACCCCAAATGCTGGCATCGGCCAAATGCTCAGCAAACCATAGGCTAAAATCAGTTGCCTGCAACGGCCCATCACTGAATTTCTGTTCTGCAAAAATCTCATCATCTATCTGTGCCATAACATCATTAAAAGCTGTCTCAAATGCTTCGAAGTTACGACGTTTAAGCGTCAATCCTGCGGCCATTGCATGTCCACCGAAGTGACTGATAAGATCAGGATGACGCTCAGCGACCTGCTCAATCGCATCACGAATATGTACACCAGCGATAGAACGTGCTGAGCCTTTGATGGCATCATCTTCGCCCGTCCGCTGCGTATCCGCTGGAGCAAAGACAATACTAGGCAAATAATGACTTTCTTTTAATCGTCCAGCCACGATACCAATCACGCCTTGATGCCAGTCGTCCTGATATAAAACAATACTTCGCTTGTGATTGTTGATAGTTTCTGTTTTAGGCTCAGGCTGCACAATCACATCATCGACTTCGTTACTTTCTATAGCAGCGTCATTACTATCAGTTTCAGTTAATGCCTGCACAATACTATCTGCTTGTGCTCGCATCTCCCCTTCTACCTGACGACGAGTACGATTTAACTCCTCAAGCTCTTGCGCCAAACGCTGCGCAGTACGCCAATCTTCGGTTAATAAGCATTCGATACCGATACGCATATTATCCATACGTCCAGCAGCATTGATACGCGGACCTAAGACAAAACCGAAGTCTTGTGCCTGTAATTTCTTAGGGTCGCGACCTGCTTGTTCTAATAGAGCTAAGATACCTAAGCAACAGCGACCTTGGCGAATAGCAGCCAGACCGTGATGTACTAAGATGCGATTATTTTTATCGAGCACGCCAACATCGGCGATCGTGCCGAGCGCCACTAAGTCTAGATATTGGCTAACTTGCACAGTAGATTTACCCTCTGCACGGCGTAACTTGGCCAGACGTCCAAGTACATAAAAAGCCACGCCCACCCCTACCAGTGCTTTACTAGCAAAACCACAACCAAGCTGATTTGGATTGACCACAGCTTGGGCTGGCGGTGTTTCTTTAGTAGTCAGATGATGATCAGTAATAATAACGGTGATGCCATCCTCTTGTGCGCGCGCTACACCTTCATGGCTGGAGATACCGTTATCTACCGTCACTATTATATCTGGCTGATAGGTCTTGATACCCAGCTCAACAATTTCTGACGTTAGACCATAACCATACTTGAAACGATCGGGCACTAAAAAATCAACCACAGCACCCATTTTGGTGAGTGCGCGCATCATAAGCGCGGTACTGGTTGCGCCGTCACAATCAAAGTCGCCAACGATTAAGATGCGTTGACCTTCATCAATTGCTTCATCTAACAGACGGACTGCTTCTATAACACCGTGCAAATTCTCAGCAGGTAACAATCCAGATAGTCCAGTATCAAGTTCTGAAGGATCGGTGATACCGCGACCTGCATATAAGCGAGCAAGCGTTGATGATTGAGCAGCAAGGGGTTGCAATGCGAGCGGTAACTCGTCGATGCGAGTATGGGTATAACGAGGGGTTAAATTTAGCATTTGCCTATTCTACTGCCTTTAGCAGAGGCTCACAATCACAATTTTTGTCATACTTGTTCATTTTTTTACCTCAAAATACGAAGATAAGAGCTATGATAAAGCGCTTATTTCGGTGAATATGTCAAAAAACTCATTATTATCCTACTTAAAAATCTAACTATTTACAAAAACGGTGCATAGTTGCTGTATTTTTCTGCATTTTGCTACAAAGCAATGATTGTATACGGTTTATAAATCCATAGAATGGTAGCCATCTGCACAACTTGTTATTCATTTTTTAATTTTATATTTATAAGGATATCCCATGAAAACCACACCACTTGCTGAAAAACTACCAGATACTATTGACCCAAACTTAGATCTTGAACAAGTAAAAAAAGAATGTCAGAAGCTGGTAAAGAAGCGCGCTAAGATATCTGCTGGTGTAGCTATCGTCCCTGTTCCGTTTTTTGACGTTGCAGTTGATGCTGGTATGCTTACGCAGTTGGTGCCTGAAATCAGTGAGCGTTTTGGTTTGATTGAAGGCCGCCAATCAGCAATCGATTTGCAATCTAGAGCTGTACATTGGAGTGCATTAAAAGACCGCACGGTAGATTTTGCTGGATTGATGGCAACTCGCGGTATTGTTAAGAAAACCATTCAAGGCTTTGGTGGTCGTATCGCAGCCAAGCAAGTTACCAAATTTGTTCCTCTTGGTGGACAGTTAGTTGCAGCAACAATGGGTTATACTATCTTCAAGAAAATCGCAAACGATCATATCAATGAGTGCTATAAACTGGCCAAAGACATTCAACAAAAACAACATAGCAAAAATGTCTAAAATATAGCGTTTGTTCGAATAAAACTTAACCAGCTAAGATGTGTTGTCTTAGCTGGTTTTTTAGATTCTGATCAATAGTCATGTCAGGTGTTAAACGCAAATTTACAGACAGTAAGATCTCTTATCTTATAAGTTTTGAATAACCATTTTAAAAATATGCAATAATTATAAGCTAAGCCCAGCTATTTATAGTTAGATATACGTATTTTCGCTGTCATATCAATCAAAACTTTAGAGGATTTATCCATGAAAAAACGCTTTGCTTCAACCATTTTGCTTGCTACCCTCGCTTTAGCTGGATGTACGACGACAGATGGCACCAATAACAGTGCAGGCAATGCTATCGGTACAGCAAACGACATTGGTATGAACGTTTTTAAATCAGCAATTGATAATCAATGCCGTAGCCAAATTGAAAAACAAAGCGCTTGGCGTATTGCCAGCGTTGCTATGACTGATACGCAACAAGAAGCAGTGAAAAGCAATGTTTGTGGCTGCGTGAGCGAACAGGCACCGCAGCAAGTCACACTGGTTGAACTCGGCAACGCTGCCATAGATTCACAATATCGCACACAACTGGTGGCAAAAGTCGTCGCAAAATCTCTACAAAGCTGTTATGCAAGTTTCACCAAATAAGCGTATCGAATAAATACATAAGTCCATAAAAAGGAGCCTAATATAGGGGCTCCTTTTTATTTCCAAGTCTGTTATACAGACAACATTTTATATTTAAAATAAACGAGCTTATATTGAAAGTCTTAAATGTTAGAAGGCTTAGACGGCAGAGATGCAGGGGAAGGCAGTACTTTATTGCGACGGAAGTATTTAGAAGAACCCTCAATCACTTTGTCTACTTCTTTTATTAAATCTGCAATCACATCATCATAAACACCGTGATATAGCTCGGTTTCAAAGGCAGTAAACGGGTGCTTACGTGATGCTGAACCTACCTCAGTAATCCCATGTTTGGTATAAAAAATATCCACTCGACCATCGCTGTTGAGGACACAATTTAACAAACCATCTGACAATTCCATCTGTATACGCTCAGGCATAAAAATATAATCATCTACATCAATGAGCTTCTTTTCTACTTCTCTTTTAAAAAATGATTTGATATCAAACATAGAGCTTTCCTTCACTTTAAATTTATAGAATATGTGAGCACGCCTGACTTTGTTATCGTCGTCCAGCATTTATCCATCTGCTTTTTAGGTCATGCCTTATCTACACATCATATAAGATATATGAATATATTTTAAGGTGCGGTATGTAAAACTGCGTTTGATGTTAGTAAAAATAAAATATTCATATTACCAGTATTTAGACTTACCAAAATCTGGCTTAAATACATCTCGCTCAAGTACAATGATAGCTCTTTCATTGTTTGATTGATAAAAAAGTGAGCCACAGACTATGCAACTCACTTTTAAAACTTAATAGTACTCAAACCAAACTAAGCCGTTAAATCAAATGCGCTTTAAGCTCAAGCACTCTATCACGAGTTTTTGCCGCTTCCTCAAACTTCAAGTCACGAGACATTTGCTGCATTTGCTTCTCTAAACGTTTAATCTCTTTGGCAAGCAAATCTGGGCTACGTAAAATACTGATATCCACATCAGGTAAATTACTCTTAACCGGAATGGCCTGATTATCATTAGCATCCAAGCTCTCGCCCGTATCAATCTTATCCGTAATACTACGGCGTGCGCCTTTTGGCGTGATGTTATGCTCAAGGTTGAAAGCAATCTGCTTATCACGGCGACGATCGGTTTCGTCTATCGCCTTTTGCATACTTGGAGTAATGCGATCGGCGTACAAAATGGCTTTACCATTCAAGTGACGCGCTGCACGACCAATCGTCTGAATAAGTGAGCGCTCAGAGCGCAAAAAGCCTTCTTTATCAGCATCAAATATAGCAACCAGTGACACTTCAGGCATATCCAAACCTTCACGTAAAAGGTTGATACCAACCAAGACATCGTGCACACCCGTACGTAGCTCGTGGATAATCTGCATACGCTCAACCGTATCAATGTCCGAATGCAAATAAGCCACTTTGACATCGTATTCTTTAAGATAACTGGTCAAATCCTCTGACATACGCTTGGTGAGTGTCGTAATCAATACACGCTCATCTTTTTCGCGGCGCTTGGTAATCTCTGACAGTACATCATCCACTTGCGTCAAAACAGGACGAATTTCAATCTCAGGGTCAATCAAACCGGTTGGACGTACTACCTGCTCGACCACCTGTTCGCTATGTTCTAGCTCATACAATGCTGGTGTCGCACTCACATAGATGGTTTTGGGCTTGATACGCTCCCACTCTTCAAACTTCATCGGGCGGTTGTTCATCGCACTTGGCAAACGAAAGCCATAATTGACCAAGTTCTCTTTACGCGATCTATCCCCTTTATACATCGCACCAATCTGTGAGACAGTGACATGCGATTCATCAAGGAACAATAAGGCATCTTCGGGAATATAGTCAAACAAGGTGGGCGGCGCTTCTCCTGATGGACGACCAGAGAGGTGCTGCGAGTAGTTTTCGATACCGTTACAGTAACCAAGCTGCTGAATCATCTCAAGATCATATTGTGTACGTTCTTTGAGACGCTGCGCTTCAATCAGTTTATTGTTATCGCGGAAATATTCTAATCGTGGCTCTAATTCTTCACGAATGGTATGGCTAGCAGCTTCTAGTTTATTGCGCGGCGTCACATAATGCGATTTGGGATAAATCGTAATACGCGGTACACTGCGTACCGTCTTGCCTGTTAAAGGATCAAACCAAGTGATTTTCTCGACTTCATTGTCAAATAAATGCACGCGCACTGCTAGCTGCTCAGATTCGGCGGGATAAATATCTAACAGCTCCCCACGCAAACGATACGTACCACGACCAAAATCCAGCTCGTTGCGTGTGTATTGCATCTCAACCAAACGCTTAATCGTCGCGGTACGATCTATCTGATCGCCAACCACAACATGCAATAGCATTTTTAAATAGCTCTCCGGATCACCCAAGCCATAAATACAAGATACTGACGCGACAATAATCGCATCGCGACGCTCTAATAACGCACGCGTGGCAGACAGACGCATCTGATCAATATGATCGTTGATGGCACTGTCTTTTTCGATAAAAGTATCACTGGCCGCAACATACGCTTCAGGTTGATAATAATCATAATAACTGACGAAATACTCAACTGCATTGTTAGGAAAGAACGATTTAAACTCGCCATACAACTGCGCCGCAAGGGTTTTGTTGTGTGCCATGATAATGGTTGGACGCTGACATTCAGAGATGACCTTGGCCATCGTATAGGTTTTACCAGAGCCAGTCACACCAAGCAGCAACTGCTCATCCATGCCAGAATTGATACCATTCACAAGCTTCTCAATCGCTTGTGGCTGATCGCCTGCTGGCTCAAAATCTGTCACCATCTCAAAGGCACGACTTGATATTTGCGTCCCTGACGCATTGACACCACTAATTTCAGCTTCGCCTTGTAGCTGAGTGGCCAATTGGTTTAACTGACGCGATGAGCGAGGTTCAGGCATTCTCATAATAGCTTTCTTCTTATTAAAGTTTATAACAATATGGGGTCTGAGAAGCGGTTTTTAAAGGCTTTGTAGAGGATAGTCATGAGCCTTATCTTATAAGCATACGCTTATTTCCCCACTCAAAATATAAGTGTATAAAGATACTATTTATTGAGAAATAAACCTTTCACCGTTGTAAAAAACGCACATAGCATGGGCTAAATTTACAAAGAATTTCACGATTAACAAACCCATTACACGACCACCTAACAAAGCATAACGCTTGAGGGTTTTATCTTTTGTAGAAGCTGCTATTATCGACAATGAATTAACAAGCAGTCGTTAAGTACTATATTAATAACAAAATATTAATTAGAAAATTTAAATTTAATAAAACTAAGAGAACGGAGAAAATTATGAGAGAACGTTTCGCAAGTGGAATTTCAGACGATACCGCCAAAAAAATGATTGATCTATTGAATGCAAACTTGGCCAATGTTATTGATTTAACCTTAGATGGTAAGCAATGTCATTGGAACCTACAGGGCACTGGATTTATCGGTGTGCATCAATTGTTAGACGACACAGCAGATCGTATTCGTGAAGTATCAGACATGATTGCTGAGCGTATTGTTATTTTGGGTGGTCAGCCAAACGGTCTAGCCAGTCGAGTAGCTAAAGATTCTATCTTAGACGATTATCCAACTGATATCACTGAAGTGGATCAGCATGTTCGTGAAATCACTAGCCGCTATAAAAAAGTAGCTGAGACTCTACGTAAAGCTATCGACACTGCAGGCGATGCAGGTGACGAAGATACCGCTGACCTATTAACAGAAGCCAGTCGTATTATTGATAAAGACGCATGGTTCATTGGTGCGAATGCTCCAAAGAAATAATACTTGGTAATGTTGGTTGATGACCAATATAACTAGAAAGGAAAGGGTCGCTTACTATAGCGACCCTTTTTTTATATTGAACTTTTATAATAACTATAGAGTACAGATATAACTTGTTTAACATCACTTCTTATGGCTACTACTGAGCTATCAATAACCATAAGCTATTGAGTCACCAGATCTTCTTCTAGAACCAGTACGTCTGCATTGGGCACTGATAGCGTTAAGATCGCCTCTTGAAACAGGGGGTTAGCACGAAACTGGTTTTCTATGTCTTCAAATTTTTGTGCAAGCTCTTTTTCTTTTTGATTACCAGCGATATCTACTGCTGCCACCATAAATATTTTTTTAGGCCCTACCCATTCTAAATGTAGATACGACACACTGTCTATGTCTGGATGAGTAAGTAACTCATTCAAGGCATAATCATGTATTTTTTTAGACACCTTATACCCGACCAAAAAATCTCTATTGCGGCTGATTAAAAAGATAGCCACTGCACCCAATAGTAGTCCGACGATGATAGAGCCTAATGCATCCCAAAATGGCTCACCTGTATAAGCATGCATACCCATTGCTGCTGCTGCAATGACCAAACCTGTCACTGCGGCCAAATCCTCAAAAAACACCCCACGCAATGTTGGGTTTGAAGTACTAACTACGTAACCAATAGCGCTAATATTCATAGCTTGACCATGTTTCTTGCTTTGTAGGTACGCTTGGACAAGCGAAAACCCTTCCAGTAGAAAGGCGACCGCCAATACAATAAATCCGATAGTATAGTTAGTCTCACTCTCCGCTGCGTTCCACTCGGTGATACCCGTATAAATGGAGACGATAGAGCCTGCCATAAATACACCGAAAGCTGCAATCATCGACCAGACATATGACTCCTTACCATAACCCAAGGGATGACTCACATCAGCAGGTTTTACTGCCTTTTTTTCGGCAACAATCAATAATGTACCATTGCCTGCATCTGCCCAAGAATGCGCAGATTCTGCAATCATAGAAGCAGAACCTGTCATAAATGCGGCTATTGTTTTTGCAATCGCAATAATAACGTTTGCCCCGACGGCAATTAATACAGTAATCAACGAGCTAGAATGTTGCGTGTCTTCATTGTCACTAGAGTGGTTGCTAATTTTATTAGGACCGCGTACACCGCGCGATATTGGTTGAACGGACGCAGAACGGCGTGAATTGTTTTTTGATGATCTTACACTCATAGCAGTCTCAATAAGGTAACCAATGGCTTACCATGGTTTTGTACAATATCTTTATTTTAGTAATGCCTAGAAAAATCCAAGTTGAGGATAACCTATTCCCACATATAGTATCAGTGGTTTTTTAGTGTTGGTGGCTCATGATTAAACTTGTATGAAAAACGATGAGCTAACGCGTTACTTTGAGTGCTCCTCATTATCGTAAGTTAACTCTCCTATCATATTCTCTAAGTCACAGCTTGGACGATGCGAGCTTTCCATACGCAAACTTTTACGCTCCAATGCTGCATCAGCGCGACACTGCTGCATCTTATCTTTAATGATAAGCGGAGGTACAGTCGTAGGCTTACCTTTATCGTCGATCGCAACCATCGTAAAATAGCAGCTATTCGTATGGCGCACCGTACGAGCGCGCACATCTTCCGCTTCGACACGGATACCAATCTCCATTGAGGTATTGCCCACATGATTGACACTGGCAGCAAAAGTCACAAGCTCACCCACATAGATAGGCTCACGGAACATGACTTGGTCAACAGACAATGTCACGACGTAACTACCACTATAACGGCTGGCACACGCATAGGCGACTTGATCAAGCATTTTGAGCAAATCACCACCATGTACGTTTCCAATAAAATTTGCCATATCAGGTGTCATAAGTATTGACATATATAGTTCATGGTTCAATGGCGCTTTTTTAGCAGTCGAGCTGGTATTATATTGCGGCATAACTTTCCTTGCGATTGTCTAAGACTTATTTTATTTCAAACATTACTTGTACTGTAGCAAACAGCTTAGCGCAAATAGGTACCTATCGGCCAAAGGTCTGAACTACATAAACACATATTTTTATAATAATTTCAATTAGCTTAACCAGTGAAAGCGGTAGGCAAGCCAAGCAACGATCGCACTGACCGAACCTGTCAAAAAACCACCCCAGATAAAATCAACCACTGCCGTATCTAATGTAAAACCTTTATACAGTGCCAGATTGGTGAAATCATATGTCCCATAGGCCATAAGACCAATCAATCCACCAAGTAAGAAAATATGACCAATCGAAGCACCTGCCTTGATTTGTGGGTATAAAATCAATATACAAAGTGCCAGTATGTAGAACATATAAAACACGCCAGCGGCGATCATATTTGGTTCATCAGCCAATAAATGACCAATACGTGACTCATAAAAAGCCCCTTTCATGGTCGTCAACCAAACTGCATCAACGCCCAAGAATATGACGACAGCGGCAAGATAGATAAATACATAAGCCATATCAACGTCCTTTTATTTAGAGTATGTTAATCGCTGCTCACAAGGCAACCAGCGTCTTATTTAAATGCACCGTCGTTATTATCATTGGCCATAATGACAACTACCTTATTAACTATTAGAGCTATCAAGGACGGGCAAATCAACAAAGTGCATCGTATCGATGTTATTCGGCTTGACTGCTGTCAATTGTACCACGCCAATTGTGCGCTCTAAAAACCCGCCTTCGCAATAACAGAAATAAAAATTCCACAAGCGTATAAAGGCATCATCATAACCCAGTGCTTCGATTTCTTTACGCTGAGCCATAAAAGCAGCGCGCCAATCGCGTAGCGTATATGCATAATCAAATCCGTAGTCGTGCAGCTGTTTGATGACCATGTCCGTCTGCTCAGCAAACTGATTGTTGAGCTCTTGGTTTGAGAGTAAACACCCCCCTGGGAAAATATGAGTCTGTATAAAATCCACTGACTCTAGATACTCTTGGTAATTTTGGTCATTAAAAGTAATCGCTTGCAATACCATCAATCCTGTCGGCTTAAGCAAACTGTTGCACTTGGCAAAAAAAGTTGGCAGGTACTCATGTCCAACGGCTTCGATCATCTCAATACTAACCAACTTGTCGTACTGCCCTGTCAACTCACGATAATCTTGCTTAAGTAAGGTGATTTTATCTGATAGTCCTGCCGCTTTTACTCGGCGCTGCGCCTCATCATACTGTGCATCAGAAATAGTAGTGGTCGTGATTTGACAGCCGTAATGTTTGGCTGCATAAATGGCAAAACCACCCCACCCTGTGCCAATTTCTATCACATGGTCATCAGCGGTCAGTTGTAATCGTTGGCAGATAAGTGCCAATTTATGCTGCTGAGCATCAGCAAGTGATACCTCAGGCGTACGATATACAGCCGATGAATACATCATCGTTTCATCTAAAAAACGCTGATACATATCGTTGCCTAAGTCATAATGTGCAAGAATGTTTGATTTAGCACCAGATTGATCGTTGCTGCGTAGCTGATGCTTGGCTTTTTCAAATGCCTTACTCACACCAGCAAAGCGATTTTCTAGCTTATTTAGCACTGCTAAGTTACGAGCCGCTAATCGAATCAGACCGGTCAAATCATCCGTATCCCACTCAGCGTTGATATAGCTATCTGCTAGTGCGATAGAACCACCGAATAATAATTGACGATAGACAGCACTGTCGTGAATCGTTAGCGTGACGTGTAGTGAATGACGGCCGACATCCGAACTGCTTGCTACACTGGTTGCTACATTACCAAAGCTACTTTTGGTAGGGGCTTTCTTACCAAAGGCTTCGATTAAAGTCAGACTACCGAACTGAATATGTGTTAATGCTCGAAATATAAGCTTTCTTGCTAATTGATTGACCCCATCATTGACGGGTTGCAAGATAACACTTTGTTTTACTACTTTATTCAACCGTTCAGATAACTTTTCTACTGCTGAGATAGGTGCGCGGTCGGTCGGTCGTGCTGGCATCGTATGCGGATCCTTATTTAAGGTATTTTATGTATGAGTATTATGTTTAAAATATTTTCTAAATATTCAGACATTAGTTATTTTTTTTAATATCACTCATTAAGAGTGCGGTTTTTTAGCATTTGCCTTACTTTGTTTACTATCTGCCAGTTTTTCATCATAGTTGATATAGGGCACTTTTTTGATTGCATAAAGTTTGAACGCATGCCAGTAAATACGCATTAAAGACGTGATATTCATCAGCGGATTTTTTTTTAAGCTTGTGCGGACAGTGTCATCTGTCATTGGTACACCTAATACTTTGATGCCCGTTTTTAGTACCTCACCGCGCTCGTCACTGATATCAATAGCAATGCGAACCTGCAAACCTAAATCCGATTGTGAATGTGCCCTCTCGTTTTTAACTTGCTTCACCGTAACCTGCCAGCGATATAGCTGATCGATAGGGTTAAATGGTGACACGTGAAAGTCTTTATCATGACAAAACTCAGTGTCTTCACCTTCCAATAAAAATCCATAACAATGGCGTTTGTCCCATGGTGTATTAGAAACCTCAGCCAATAAGTGAGTAGGCGTTTGCTGCTCATCAAAACCCAAATAAAAATTGACGGGACTAAAGTAAAAACCAGCATTACGGCAAACTACAAGTCCAAGCATATCACCTACTGGCGCGCTACCAGCATGAATAGTAAATGCGTGGCTTAGACGCTGATGTAATGCTTGTACGTGATTCAAATCATCATTAGTACTATTATTGCTTAGGCTATTGAACCCTTTTAAGTAGTCGTTAGGATAAAACTGCTGCAATGCTTTTTTGCGCGCTGAGAACAATGGCAGCTTTTTTGATAGCAAATTCTTTAGCAATGGCTGCTTCAAAGAGGGTTTACCCGATGGCTGCTGTTTTCTTAAAGCTTGACTCTGGTTAAAAACGGGCACACCTATCTCAGGCAACTCCTCTCCTCTAACCAATGCACTAATATTCACACCCCAATAGCGATAAGGATAGGTAAACTTATGCGCGCTTGGCAATAGTCGACTGTGCCAAGTCGTCCCTTCAAACAACTGATGTGACAAGGCAGTAGTACCCTCAAAAGCTTTGTGGCTTTTTGGAACATCAGAATACTGAAAGGGTATGGTCATATACATTCTCTTTTGTCACAGACAATTTTTACGAGTGCTTCTTATCAGTCATTTTTGTCATCATTTAAATTTACGGCGTCCAAATAACCATCGTTTCTTAGTTGCATGGGTATCAGTAGTTGAGTTCTGTAAGCGATCTATATATTCAACCAATTCTTGATTGGTCGTTGCCGTAGCGACTTCTCGCTTATTTAATTTACGCAATCTTGTATCCGCTTTTATCGGTAAGTCTTTATAACGAAATGGCGTATTTGCACTATCTGCATCAGGCAGGTGCGTCGGATCAACTTCCTCTCTTATGTCGATATCATAGCCAAGTGATTGGCATACTTGTAAACCACTGCGTACGCCATCTTCGTGAAATCCATTGAACCAATAAGCCCCGCAAAAATGCGTATGCAAGCCATTGCCAGAGATACTTGACCATTTGTTTTGAGCAGCAATAGCTGCTTTATCAAATACAGGGTGACTGTAATCGATACGCTTAATCACTTGCTTGTCATCGATATCATAATTGAGAGTCACCAAATAATTATGCTTTTTGGTAAGACGCTGCAAAATATTCATGTGGTACGTGAGCACAGGTTTGACTGGTATTTTACTGTCGCTCGTATCTTTGTTAGCGTTGGCACTTACTCCTGTACTCAAGTCGTTCTCGTCTATCAGGTAATTCCAACTTGCCCAAGCTAACGGTTTTTTAGGCAAGACGCTGGTATCAGTATGAAGTACTGCCGTATTGCCAGTAAAACGAAAATGACTCAGAACGTCCGTTTCATCCATGCTGGCATCTTTGAGAATTTTGAGCGCAGTATCAGCATGACAAGCGAAGATGACTTCATCGAATACCAGATTTTCGCTGCGGTTCTTTGAGTTATTCGTGGTCTGGACTGTCAATATTACTTGATCATGCTCACGTAACACAGACTGTACTGGGCTGTTTACTCGCACCTTCCCGCCTGCTTTGATAAAACGTGGAATCAGTTTATTGATGTATTGCTTTGAGCCACCCTTGATCGTAAACCATTGCGGACGATTGACCACATCTAGCAAACCATGATTATCAAAGAACTGTGCAAAGAACACTAATGGGAAATCTTGCACTTCATCCAGACTGGTTGACCAAATGGCAGAAACCATCGGCAATAGATAGTTATCTAAAAACAGCTTACCGTAGCGTTTTTGAGCAAGATAACCGCCAAGCGTTTGCTCGGTAAAGGTACTAACGTCTTGTCCTTGTACACGCGCTGCTTCATAGTCTTGACGAAGCTGTTTGATGTGCTTATTGAACTGTAAAACATCTTTGATGAACTGCCAAAACTTTGGATTCAATACATTCTTACGCTGCGACAATAAGGTATTTAGCGTATGGCCATTGTACTCAAAATGACGCGCTGTATTTTTTACTGAAAAGCTCATATCCGTCGCTTGAAAGGGCACTTTTAAATCATACAACAGACGAAAAAAATTCGGATAGGTACGCTCATTAAAGACAATAAACCCTGTGTCTATTGCACTACTTTCTGTGTTACTGGTTTTTGACTTTTTACCATCTTGTAACGCCACATCAATGGTATTTACATGCCCACCGATGTAGTCATTGGCTTCAAACACAGTCACATCGTGTTCGCTGATCAAATAATGCGCACAGGTCAGTCCCGACACGCCTGAGCCAATGATGGCTATACGTTTTCTAGATTGAGGCTGATCATCGCTTTTTATCGTTTTAGTATTTTGCTTCGCTGTCTTTAAGTTACGTGCTTGCTTTAAGCGATGAAACAACATAGAGGCGTTCCTATCCGTATGGTTGACTTATTTTTACTTATTAAACTACCTATTTGGCAGTCATCATGCGTTATTTTTTATTGATCTTTTCACTGACTTGCTGCCAGACCAAATCTGGTAATGTTCCTAGCGCTTTTAGTGGTAACGTCAGCTTTTTGGGAAATTCGATCACTTCATGACCGCTATCAATACCATCACGAATGGCTTGACTCGCCTGCTTCGTGGTTTGAATAAATGGCATTGGGAAATCGTTTTGTTTGGTCATTGGGGTTTCAACAAACCCTGGCACCACAAGGCTAACCGCAACATCATGCGGTGCCAGACTGATTTGTAAAGTTTTCATTAAATAATGAACAGCTGCCTTTGAGCTTCCATAGGCTTCTGCACGGGCAAAAGGTACATAGGCTGAGGCTGAACCAATACCAACCAAGCGACCTTTTGACTCAATCAGCTTAGGTAAGACGCCTTCAATGGCATGCGATAACGTACCTAGGTTTACTGACATGACTTTCATAAACTTAGCACTATCAAAGTTTGGCATATCCAGATATTCGCACATACCTGCCCCGCAAATTGCCAAATCAACCCTGCCAATTTTACTAAAAGCTTCAATCACCTCTTCTTGATTCATCAAATCCAACTCAATGGTTTCGGCGCCCAATGACTTAAGCTCAGCCAGTGCATTATCATCACGACCAACCGCATAAACATGATGGTTTTCTGATAAATAATCTTTAGCCAGTTGATTACCGATACCAGAGGTTGCTCCGGTGATGAGAATGTACTGTTTTTCAGTAGATGCTGTCATAGTAAGCGTCCTTTTAATTATAATTTTAGTCAGATATTTGCCATTCTCTCAATCGTTGAGTAGTTATTTTTCACCTACTTATGATTGATTGCAATATTCAAGATATTGGTCAAATATTTTTAAGGTTTTATTCATCTTATTTAATATATCTAAATAATGATAGCGTAAGGAGACGTATTTATTGTTGTGGTTTCGAAATCGTGTCGTATAGTCATGTCAAATCTTATGTACGCTATCTATCATCATAGTATTCCTCTAACTTATATGTTTGCGCTCATATAGTCGTCATCTTCTGTTACCGCCAATATAAGACAGTGCAATAACAGCATGCTACAATCTCCACTGCTACACTCAAAGCGCCTATCGTTGTCGATGGTCACTAAACACGTAGTACCTGCACAATAATTTAAAAAGCGCTATCCCTAGTAATAGATTTACCTACTCCAATATAAAAAGGATCTCTCATGAGCGAGTTACAACTGTCTGACCGCGTTAATAGCATCAAACCATCACCGACTCTAGCGATTACGAATAAAGCCAAAGAACTAAAAGCGGCTGGTAAAGATATTATTGGTTTAGGCGCTGGTGAACCAGATTTTGATACACCAGAACATATCAAAAAAGCAGCAATTGATGCAATCAACGATGGTTTTACCAAATACACTGCTGTCGATGGAACGCCAGAGCTCAAAAAAGCCATCATTGAGAAGTTCAAGCGCGACAATGACATCAGCTACGAACCTAACGAAATTCTTGTGTCAGTTGGTGGTAAGCAATCATTTTTTAACCTTGCACAAGCTTTCATCAATCCAGGCGATGAAGTTATCATCCCAGCACCGTACTGGGTCAGCTATCCTGATATGGTTATCATCGCAGAAGGCGTGCCCGTCATTGTCAAATGTCCTGCTGAACAAGACTTTAAAATTACCGCTGAGCAATTAGAAGAAGCGATCACTGACAAAACCAAGATGCTGGTATTAAACAGCCCATCTAACCCGACTGGTATGATATATACGTTGGATGAGCTAAAAGCCATTGCTGAAGTACTGAAAAAACATCCACACGTTTATGTGGCTTCAGATGATATGTATGAGCACATTCGCTGGACGGGTGATAAGTTTTACAACATCTTGAATGCAGCCCCTGAGCTTAAAGATCGCGCCATTATATTAAATGGTGTTTCGAAAGCATATGCAATGACAGGCTGGCGTATTGGTTATGCTGGTGGCCCTGCCAAGCTGATTGGTGCAATGAAAAAAGTACAATCACAATCAACCTCATGCCCAACATCTATCAGCCAAGTAGCTGCAGAAGCTGCTATCAGTGGTGATCAGAGTGTATTAGAGCCAATGGTTGCAGCGTTTGAGAAGCGTTGTGATTTGGTGGTAGATGGTTTAAATGCTATCAAAGGTATTACTTGCCTACGTCCTGACGGCGCATTCTACGTCTATCCAGAAATCAAACCTCTGATAAAAGCTGCTGGTTTATCATCATGTACTGAGTTTTCAGCATGGTTGTTGGAGAAAGTGGGTGTAGCAGTCGTACCTGGTGATGCTTTTGGTCTTGGCGGCTACATGCGTATTTCTTATGCAACCGATGAGGCAACGTTAAAGGATGCTTTATCTCGTATCGAAAAAGCGGTTGCCGATTTAGACGTTGCTGAATAAATCTTAGACAGTCACTGATCTCAAGAATATTTTGATAAGTAAAGACGCCATATGCTCTCTATGTGGCGTCTTTTTTATAAGCGTTTTAAGATTTTTGGATAAAAATCTAATATGACGTCATTAAAATGACAATTTTAATCAATTATGCAAAAAAACGCTTGACGTATTTTTTATCTTTGCTAGAATACGCCCCACTTAGCAAGAACTCGTTAGAGACTTCTAAGGCTCGTTGTAAGACATTAAATGTCTATAGCCTATTCTCCAATAGCTCAGTTGGTAGAGCAACGGACTGTTAATCCGTGTGTCCCTGGTTCGAGCCCAGGTTGGAGAGCCACATTCTAGTAGTAAATTTTTGAGTCATCTTTGATTCGATTATGGCATTTGCCAAGACCCTCATCACTTTGTTGAGGGTTTTTTTATGCCTTAAGCATCTTACCTTTGAAACTATTTTTAGTAGCAATTAGGGTAAGAAAATCGAAATATGCGCCTGCTCTTTGTTCTCTTGAATCACGTGATCGTATGCTGAAAGTTGATTGTCAGAGAAGCTATTAGTAAGCTGCCACATGGTGGCAAATATTGCACTCAACAACACGGCAATCACCGCAAGAATAACCCATAGTGGTGTTTCACTCGTAAGCGTATGTTTGATTTGATCAGGTATTGCCCAAAATGGTGAAAACTCGTTCTTATTGCCCCGCAAGTGCTCAATTTCATCACCCAAACGCGAGATAAGATAGCGAATTTTTTCGGGTGCTTCTAGGCGATACTTGCCTTGAAAACCAAGTAACATAGCATAGTGATAAATCTCTAGCGCAGGGAGACGTTTCTCACCTTGCTCACGCAACCTATCTAAACGCTCAAAAAACTCATTACCAGCAATTTGTGAGCCAAACAAATCAAGCTGTAAAGGGTTAAGCTCCCATGCATCTTTAAGTGCCTGAAATTCAGCCTCTTGCGACGTCATAATTGTCTCATCAACCAAAGCACAATAAACGTATTTTGCTTCATGAATGTCTTCTGACAAGAAGCCTTTTTTACGAGCATCATTCTCAAATTTATCTAAAAACTCATATATTTTTTGGCGAAACTCATGTGGCTTGGTACTAAAGTAGTGATTGCGTAATAAGAACACCAAGTAAAAGCCGTCATACATGATATCAATCAGCGACTGGCTACTAATACGTTTATCAAGACCAGTTGCTGAAACTTTCGAGGCGACTTCACCTGAGTCTAGTAATGAAGGTGCAGCACCCATTGAGTTATTCCCTGACATGACTGTTCCTAATGCAAATTGTTTTAAATGATAATTATTTGAAAAGCTAATGAATATAAAATGATCAAAGACTGCCTATTAGCAAAAGGTATCTACAAGCAGAGATTGCGAAGACCAATTCACCTATATAAGCGACTTTCTATACACCCATCGTCACAAAGTTTTGAAAACCTATTGTACGATGGCCATTAGCTCGATTTTTAGATCATCAAAGCCATTCGGTACATAGATACAGAGAGATTCTGATTTTATCATCTCATCATACAGCTCACCTACCGGCTCAATCGTAAAGTAGCTAAATCCTGGCCTTACAGGTATGGCACTAGGTACCTGAGTCACATGTGAGACAGGCGAACCTGGTAACGCTGACAACACGCGTTTCTCGACAGAGTTAGGCGTTGCCACCTTAAAACGCCGCGGTACGATATCGATTAATTCATGCATTGGTAATGAGGAGCTGACAGACAGATACAACTGTGACCCATGTGTGACTTTATCACTACTCAGATCCCCTATATAGTAAGACGGTTTGTTCTGCCGCAATGGAATCGATATAAAATTACTGGCGATCACGGTATTAAGTAACTCACGAATGATTAGAACAATACTGCTAAATGCTTCATGTGCATTATCATGATGATAAGAAGGCAAATCCCCTACTTTGTACAATGAGCTAAAAGTGGCTAATTGACTCGCAACATTTAATAACGCCTCATAAAGACGTTCTGGGTGTAAGCTGGCGTTATTATATAAATGGCTCAACTGCGAGTATGCTGTATTGATCGTATGTAGAAGCCAAAAAGAGGCAATATCTGATGAGCGAAATTCTAGTAAATCATTATTAGACTGTCGATGATGGTCATACAGTGAAGTTGACTTGGTATTAATCATGGTCATCAAACGATAGACTTGACCCACGAGCGCAAGATTACTTTTGATATGAACACTCGGTACAATATAATCGTCATCTACCTGATATAGACCTTGAGTTGTACGCACAAGCTTTGTGACCAATAAAGATACGGTGTCTTGACTGGGAGCTTGTGATGAATGACTCAACTGCAAACTTGGCGACAATTTAATGACATCGATAACCGCTTCAGCTGCTTGACTAAATAAGTCTTGAGCCTCGACCGTACTTTTCACGTAGCGCGCTGGATTGTCGCTGTGCTCAGTCTGTATATTACTACCACCACTATGAACTATCTCCAAACTTAGAAATACAAAAATCTCATCACTATTATCTTGATGGTTTAATGTGATGGCTGTTGGTAAGGCGTCTGTACGAGGTGCTTGATAGATTGTGCCATCTGGCAACACAGCATAGATACTCTGAAAACTTAATAGATTACTCTCTAAGAGTTGTTTATCAATTTGAACCTCGGATACGCCGTAAGCGTACGGATGCATTAGCGTCATACTTAATGCCCGCTGTGCATTATGGTAGGTGTCTTGAAGTTGAAAATGTTGAGGACGCAAAAACAAACCCTCACCCCATAGTACTCTGTGTTTACTCAAGACCGTCTCCTACAAACAGCTGACTAATGGCTGCTGATAATATTTAAGTTTGGTTGTAAATGCTGGCACCAGCTTTGTATCAATACCATCTATGATAGTCACATCGCACGCACCCACACTAAGTGTCAGTGGTGTATCCGTAGTCAAACTGGCTATTGGGATAAGAAACTGAGAGCGTTTTTTGGTATGTCTTAATCCTACTTTCACTGCGATAAATCGTGTATCAGGTGGCATGGTCAATGTCAGACTGACATCACGATTGGGAATAATACTGATCTCCTTTGCAGCCAGCGTCTCAGTTTCGGTAAACTGACTTTCCTCTTCCAAAAACGCAACATATGCAGTACTTGCTGTCCCTTGCTTTGTACGTCCAGCGTTGGCATTGGCGGTAGGTTTGATAGTCAAAGCAAACTGTTGGCGCTTTAGTCGCTCTTGTAATGCTTGCTGCTCATCTCTCATCATTTCAAGTTGCTGCTGCTGACGCTCGACGTGCGCCCTTAGATTCTCTAAATCGCCATCGACCCTGCCTGCGCTACTGTCAGTCATAGTTTTAACATCGTTATTTATCAGAGAATCGCCCACCTTGGCTGATTTTTTACTATTTACTTGACTCGCTTGGTCGGTACTACATCCCATTAAGACACTGCTGAATAAACAACTTATGGCGACCAAAGTCATGGGTAAATTCTTACATATGTTCATTTTTTATATTTGCCTTAAAATATTATTGTTATTATTGACTGGTTAATATTTCTGCCATTTCTGGACGACCGAGCACACCTTTTTTACGCAGCTCAACATGCCCCAAATCCATCATACGCCAGTCCCCACCCCACACAAGTCCAGCAGATTTGGCTACTTTACCATATAATTTATAACCCTGCATTGCCCAAGGATCCTTTTCACTAATGACAATCTTGCCATTCCTAATAAAAGCACTGTCGGCTGCAAGACCAAACTGATGATAACTTTTATATGATCCCGCTTTGGTTACATGAGAGCCTTTTTTAAGCAGCCTTGCCTGTCTTGCAGGACTTCGATAGCCTTCTAAAAGCACCATGTCATATCCATACTGATCACTCATAACTTTATATACAGTCAACAACCGTTGTACAAAATCTGAATTCATCTTTTTCCAGTTACGGTCAGCATTCTTGATGTTGATATGACCGCTATGTAGGTGTGAAGCCAGCATATCACCCGAATAGCCATTAGTATGATCTTGAGTATTTAGGTCAGACAAATCAGGTTCAGATAATATGAGCGGCCTATTATCTTGAGGTACATTCGTTTGGGTTTCTGGCCAATATCCTTCTTCTGTTTTGCTGGCTTGGTAACTGGCAATCTCAGCGTCAAGTTCAGCGAACAATTCTTCTGGCGGCGGCGGCGGCGGTCGTAGACGCTCGCCTATTAACAACTGGCTAATCTGTGAGTTGACGGTGCTATGCGTCGTGTCTTGTGCGTGATACACCTCTAGAGAGTTATTCGTGATTAAGGCATAACATAGTCCAGCAGTTGTCACAATTATCAGTAGTGACAATACTGATACCAATGGAATTCGTGCGATACTCGGACGCGACAGAAAATTTTTTAATCGTCTGATATAAGAACGGAACGATTTGGTTGTTGGTCGTTTCAATTGACGCTTGGTTTTAAAAACCTGTAATCCTTGCAAGAAGAGAACGGTTTTATGATATGAGCGTGTATATAGCTGCCTATCAAAAAGCAAGATCACTATGATGATAGAAACAAGTATAAAGATAGATACCAGCACATAAATCATAAGTAAGAGTTAGCAGCCACAGTCATAAGTATTAAATTTTAGGACATACGTTCATTATTTTATTCAGCGAGTATTATATAGATAAATATCATACTTTTAAAAATATTTGACTTAATTTTACTAATTTACCGATAACTTTTTAACCCAAATACCTAAAAATCACTCTTTAACGAACTAAAACCCAAAAATTACCCCTAATATTTTTAAAAACCTATCATTTACATAAATTTCTTTCAATACGACAATCTGAAATCAACGTTTTCTTTAGAGGTAAGATTAATAATAGTGGAATAAAGTTTTCTTTTGTGTTGGCAAGAGCTAAGTGAATATCCTAAAATACTTCCTATAAAACCTGATCATATAGCTTTAGCTATAAAAAAACCAAACAAATAAGGAGTTTCCATAAGTGAGCGTAAAAAAAGTACTGTCATATGGACGCTTTGCTTTGACGCTTTGCTTAGCGTTGTATCTCATATTGGTATGGCTGTATTTTGAAGACAATGCGCAGCAACTTACTCCAGCTGGATTACTACTGTGGTTCGTCATTATTCCTTTACTGCTGCTTGGCTCTATTCTGACGCTTCTATGGTGGCAAAAAAAACAAGAGAAAAACGAAAACAATCGGTCAGATAGCGATGTGAACACATCCAATGAAGACAACGAAACCGCTATGCCTGAGATCCATTCGCTATTTGTTTACAGTCGCGTTTGCTTACCTGAAGGAAATTGCTGGTCTGAAGTAATTGACAATAACGAAGATTTGACCGTGTTGAGTGAAGAGCTAACAGACGCCTATGGGCTACCATTATTGATCAAACCGATTACGAGGCTCACCGAAGCCGACTTTTTACCAGAAGTGTATGGTTCAATCTCAGATTGGGATGATAGCCATCTCTATAAGGACTATGATAATGAGACATACGAAGAAGCTACCCATATAAAACATCTAGTATCGCCAAATAGTACAACCTTACGCTTATATTCACTGGTTCATGAACTGCTTAGTTTGAGTGACGACATATTATCCAACCTTGCTCAGCATTTTTACCAATACCATTCTGAAGACAAGGAGCAGTCTAATTCAGCCATCAATGTTCATCCTGAATGGCAACAACATTACTTGGTTGGTGCTAGTGAAGAAAGTGCTGATGAGACCTTACCTGCTACTCACTCATTACCGCCAAAACTCTCTATTTATTTGTGTCTACCTAGCAGCGCCGATTCAACCTTTCTGACCACGGCTGTCAAAAACCAGCTAACGGAATATCTCATCCCAGGAACAGCCTTCTCGATTACGTCTATCGTCACTGATAATGACAGCAATGCAGTAGATAGCACGCTAACTTGCAATATCACTGAGTTTATCAATGAACATGTAATGACATTGTCGCAGTCAGATGATCCTGAGCTGTGTTTGGTTTTGATTGCAGACTCACAAATTAATAATGAATGGTTAGATGACCACCTGACTACCAGCCACGATACGACTGCTGTTCCTACTGAGGCTGGTACGCTACTGATCTTTTATAATAAAGCTGCACAGAATGTCATCGATATTGATGACAAAGCCAGCGTATTGTTGACCGAATTTGGTACATCCAATGATCAAAATGAAGAGAGCAACAATCGTCACTACCTTAGGCACTTAACAGCCATTAAAAATCTGTTAATAAGAAATGTTATGTCACTCTCCTCAATCAACTCCGCAAAAAAAGAGGCTATTAAAAAACCTTTCACTAAGCAAACTAATACAAAAAACAAGACTAATGTTTCTATTAAAGATATGAGTATTACTGCCATTTCAGACATTAATCCGCTAATACAATCCTATGATGTATCAGTATATTTGAATTTTCTTGAATCATTTATAGCACAGGAAGCTCTAGTAAAAGAACAACATTTAGGGCATTATATGCCACTGAACAGCTGGTTGAAATCTTTTATCAGTGTATCACTATTTGTTGATTTAGCTAATAATAGCAAACAAGAGTTAGAAAAATCATTTTTGATTACTCAACATAAGAAAAGCACTCTACTCTGGTTAGCTGATGTTTCTGATTCATAATTTTTACTGAGATCTATCGTTGGAAATACTCACTTCATTATTTTAAGACCACACTAGGTAGCACGCATGTTTTCAAGGTTTTTTCATCTTATTTATAACCCAAGAGTATTGGTCGTGTTGGGCATTATCGTCGCTCTAGTGTTGCTATATGACTACGTCTCTCTTAAGACATTTTTCATCATTGTCAGTATGCTCATTACCTGTACGGTATTAGGGGCACTTGCTTATCATGTATGGAAAAAGCGCAAAGCCGATTCAAATGAACTCAGTGATCTGGTATTGGTTGAAAAAAATAATGACAGCCAAGTTGATAACCATCACTTAGCAAAAGATGAAAACGCTCAAGAAGTACAAGCATTACGTCAACAAATGCAAGACGCCATCAAAACCATTCGTAAGTCAAAGATTGGTGATCAGACGGGTAAGGCTGCATTATATGAGCTGCCATGGTATATGGTCATTGGTAATCCAGCCGCTGGTAAAAGCTCAGCTGTCTTACATTCTGGTTTGAAATTTCCGTTTATGGAAAAAACCAATAAGCTCTCAGTGAAGGGAGTTGGCGGTACACGCAACTGTGACTGGTTTTTTTCAACCGAAGGCATTTTGCTCGATACGGCAGGACGATACTCTGTTTATGAAGAAGATCGTTCAGAGTGGCTGTCTTTTTTGAATTTACTCAAAAAAAACCGACCTAAAGCGCCAATTAACGGCATTATTATCGCTGTTAGTATCGCTGAACTTACTAAGAATGACCCAAGCTATGCATTAAATCTGGCCAAAAACTTACGCAGCCGAGTCCAAGACTTGACCGAACAACTAGAGGTTTATGCCCCTGTTTACGTAGTATTTACCAAGATGGATTTGATTTCAGGCTTCCGTGATTTCTTTAATGATTATGAACAAGAAGAGCGTAGTCAAGTATGGGGCGCAACCATTCCCTACCCTGAAGACCCTGAAAACATCAATATTACCGATGTATTTGAAGAGCATTTTGGGGTATTGGTCAACGGCTTAAAGGATTTGAGTACAACGAAGCTGTCTTTACGTCATCAGCGGACCGTATCACCAAGTCTAATGACGTTTCCTATCGAGTTCCAATCTTTGCGTCCGATGATACGCACGCTTATGCATGCTTTATTTGAAGACAACCCTTTTCAATTTAAGCCCATCCTGCGTGGATTTTATTTTACTAGTGCCTTACAAGATGGCCAAGTTAGCAGCCAGATGACGCAGCAAATGGTACAAAACTATGATTTACACCCGCCAGCAGTACCAATCAACACTCAGCAAGAGGCCAATGATAAGGCTTATTTTTTACAAGACTTGTTTTCAAAAGTTATCTTAAAAGATAAGCATTTGGTTAAGCAGCACAAAAACCGTAACAAGCGCAGTTATCGTGCATTTGCAACGCTAGGGGCGGTGATTGTTTTATGCATGGCAGTTGGTTTATGGACATGGTCATATACTAACAATAAACAACTGACTGAACGCGTCACAGCGGACCTACAGCAAGTGGCTGAGCAACAAAAAAATGCCAATGGCGACCTAAAGTCTCAGCTTGAATCACTGAGTATCTTACAAAGCCGTATCGAGCAGCTTGAAGGCCATGAAACAGACAAACCCTTATCGTTAAGCTTTGGTCTCTATCAAGGCGATAAACTTAAACAAAAACTGCTGACAGAATATTATAACGGTGTCAATATCATTGTCTTAGCACCTACCACCCAAAACATAGAAAGGTTTTTGACAGAGGTCAACACCAATGCCACGCAGTTAGAAGTGCGCACAGAAAAATCCAGTCCTGATGAGAATTCTGAAACTGCCACGAATAACGCTTACATTCAGTCTGACCCTACTGACGTTGAAGATGCTTACAATGCGCTTAAAGCCTATCTCATGCTTGGTAACCATGATCACTTGGAAACCAGTCACTTAAGCGATCAGATGACCAGGTTTTGGCGTAATTGGCTTGAAGCCAATCGTGCTGATATGCCCCGTGACAAAATGATTCGCCAAGCCGAGCGCATCTTAAGTTTTACATTGGCGCACATCGATGATCCCAGTTTTCCTCTTATCCAAAACGACTTAGGACTGATAGATACAACTCGCCAGAATTTGTCCAAAGTTAGTAAAGGTCAGCCTGCTCGTGAGCGTGTTTATTCCGAAATTAAGATGCGTTCTTCTGCTCGATTCCCGTCAGTCACAGTAGCTCAAATCACTCAAAATACTACCAATGAAGCATTATTAGGCAGCTACGTCATTTCAGGTACGTTTACCAAACAAGCGTGGGAGTCTTTTGTCAGCGATGAGATTGATAAAGCCGCCACCACACGAGTGGTAGCAGACGACTGGGTACTAGCGACCAGTAGCCAAGACGATCTAACGTTGACTGGTAGTCCTGAACAAATCCGGCAGTATCTGGTCAACCGTTATAAACAAGAATATATCAGCGAATGGAAACGCTTTTTGTCGCAGGTTTATGTTCGCGATAGTAAAAGCTTTGCTGACCATGCTGTCTTACTAAATCAGTTATCTAGTACCACAGAGTCACCCCTAAAGACTCTATTTGAAACAGTGGATCGTCAAACTCAATGGGACAATAAAACGGCCAATCAGACATCAAATCCCAGCAGTCAGTCTCGCCGCTCATTTATCGATTGGTTCAAACAAACCATATTGCGTCAAAGTCCTGCTGAATTAAGACAAGCTGAAGCAGCATTGAATAATAGCAGCGGTTCTAGTCACTCTACCTCTACTGTGCCTACTACTTCGGGCCTAATCGCTCAAGAGTTCTCCTCTATACATGCTTTAGTGACGCCAAGAGAGGACAATCAAGACCTGTCACTATTAGACAATTATATTTCAAGCTTAGGAAATATTAGAACACGCTTTAACAATATTGCTCGCAGTAATGACATTGGTCCTGATGCTTTATTGTTTGCATCGCAGACACTTAGCCCTGAAGGCTCAGAGCTAACAAAATCTCTACAGATATTAGATGAGCAAATATTGAGTCAAGCCAACTCTGATATAAAGCAACTCGTGCGCCCCTTATTAAGTGAACCCTTAACTCGCTCGTTCAATATGTTACTAACCCCCACTAAAGCGGAGATCAATAAGGTCTGGAAAGCGCAAGTACGTAAACCTTTCCTTGATAATTTAGAGAAAAAATACCCGTTCACTGCCAATGCCAATTTGGAAGCAACGCCAGCAGAGATTGGTCAGTTTTTTGGTGAAGATGGTTATGTGGCACGATTCGTTAATGAAACCTTATCGCCATTTATTATCCGCCGTGGCGATCAGATCTCAAGTAAGATTTGGAATGGTGCCGGCTTGGGCCTGAACCCACAGTTTGTCGCGGATTTTGGTCGCTACTTTGTTAACTACACTGGCAGTAATAATGCTAGCGCCACTGGTTCGGGTAGTAGCGCTAGTGCCTCCAATCAAACGACGTTTCAGATTATGCCGTTACCAGTCAGTGGTTTGACGGAATATACCATTGTGGTTGATGGTCAGCAGCTACGTTATCGCATGGGTACACAAGCGTGGACCACGTTTGTATGGCCAAACCCGAGCAGCCAACCTGGTGCCAGTATCAGAGCCAAGGATTATGACGGCAAAGATTTTACTGTCTTTGAGGAAGCAGGTAGCTTTGGCGTAGAACGTCTGATTAATAGCGCCCGTCGAACTGAACTGGGTGACAACATATTTGAGATGGCATGGTCAGGTGACGGTGTGACGATCTCTGTACGCTTTAGGATTATCAGTGGCAGTAGCAATACTGCAAACCAAGGTCGCTCTACCAATCCATTTACAGGTATGAAATTGCCAGATGAGGTGATCGCACTTGGTGTCACGCGTACAGCAAAACCCATCACTGATAGCAACATCAGTAATAACGCCCCTACTACTACTAGTAGTAGCTCAATAGTCAAATCGGTCGCTCAGGGTAATGAACAAAGCAGTACCACTCGTGTACAGCCAACAGATGAATTGAACGTGACTGCTAATGCGACTGATAGCAGCCAGACACAAGCCGACATGCCTGTTGCTAACACTGGCGCAGCCAACCCTGAACCGCAGGAGCAAACGCCATGACCCCTGAATTTTTACCTCTTGTCTATTTCGGTAAGCTGCCTGCCCGTGGGGACTTTGTACGTGCGCGTTCTCATATATCTGAGATCAACACCATTGACGAATGGGTCAGTCAAGCTTTGGCTGTTTCAGAGAAAGTATCTAGTGAAAATCTATTCGATCAAAAAAATGACAAAAAAATTACTCATCTGAATTTTAGTCATGTAGATACCAGATCTAATGAAATTATCACAGGTGTTCTTGTTCCTAGCCATGATAGCGGCAACAGAAACTATCCGCTGATCGGTTTTGGAGTGCAGCACATTGATAAACCAAAAAACTGGATGAACTATCTGCCCGTTAAGTCATCGAGTCTTTGGAATGATACCTACGAAACCTTGAGTATGGCTAAGTCACAAACTGACAGCGCTCAGGTTATGGACTATCTGAACCATAGGCAACTGACTATTGATAATAATGCCAGCACTTATTACTACGATTTTATCAATACCACCACGTTGCACAATATTGCCATACTGATGAATATTGATAAATCACAGCTGATACAGCAAATTATCGCTACAGGCTTGTTGTTTTTGCCTACTTTTACCAAAGGCTTTAATGGGCTTAATAAAGCCATTTGTTGGTCTCTCACTTCTGATAGAGAAAGCTCCATATATATGGCAACTTTTTGGCATGACCTGATCAATGGCTTTTACCAACCGCATCAACTGTATCTAAATACTTACGTGTATCAAGTTTCCAACGGCTACCGTTTGCTACTGAGTTTTACCAAACCAGATGGACAAATACTTGAAAAGATCTTAAGAGATGAATCGCAATACCCTCAAGATTGGGTGGTTATTGCCCATAGTGATTGGACGAAAAGCTATATAGATGATGACATTGGCTTGACTCGTTTTAATAAAATATTATTACAAAACAGCCTCTATTTGTACGATACAAGGCAACTGTTCAAAAAAACCTTTTTGGCACAGTAGTTTCATCTCATCCTATAAGTGTTTATCCATTACTCATTGCGCCATATGCTGCATTCAATCACTGCTTACTTATATTAAGAAAAAGGTACTTTAATGAAAGTCCTCACTAAAATGACCCAAAATAAGCTCGCAAACTACACAACACATTTACTGTTGGCTACGGTTATCACCCTTCCTATCAGCGCCATGGTCTTTGCAGCAAGTAATAATGCAAATGAGACAAACAGCGCAAAAAATGTGCCCGTGGTTATCAAAGGGGTAGTCGCTACTAGTTCAGATAAGCAGCAATTACTTGAAAAATTAAAAGCACAGTACCCTGACAAGTCTATTAGAGATGAGATCGAAGTACGTTCAAATATCAGTATACCAACCAACTGGCAGCAAATCGCAACTGCCATTATTGACAGTGATATCTCCGATATTCGCCAAGGGCGTGTCGATATTCATGGTACTACCATTAGTTTACATGGAAAGGTAAACAGCCTTGAACAAAAGCAAGCGATTCAAAATCGTATTCATACACGCTTGACTGACCTCTATCAATTAGAAAATCAGTTGGTTGTGGTAGAAGGTGAACAGCGTCTTATAGATGAGACCTTAGGTAATCGAATTGTTGAGTTTGAATTTGGTAGCGCAAACCTAACGCCCTTAGGTCTGGGCATCCTAGATGATATGGCAGATGCGTTGCGTCGTATTGAGGACAAGCCGATTCTCATTACTGGTCATACTGACAATGTCGGTAACTCTACCTCTAACTTGGCGCTATCAAACGAACGTGCCGAAGCAGTCAAACAATACCTAATAGGTCGTAATATTGATGCAAGTCGCCTCAGCACCACTGGTAAAGGAGATTCTAATCCTATCGCCAGTAATGATAACGAAGAAGGACGCACTCGTAACCGCCGTATCGAATTTACCCTCGACGAATAATCATGATGTGTATCAGGATGCTGGTAAATAAATACTTATACTTACCTGCCATCTTTTAACAAGTATGATGCCATTGTAAAGAATAGAGACCTCACTATGCTACGCTTGACCAACACCGTTCTACCCATGCATCCTGATAGGCTTTATGCTAGTGAAGGCAACACTCAAGCGCCCTATCCAAGTGCTCAACAAGACATCAGTGAGCATCAAGCATGGTTGCATAAACTCATTCAAGGGTCTTGTGAAAAAAGTATTATTAGTCGATTAAATCCCAATAGTGAATGTCAATATCAGCAGCATGGTATCGATACTTATGTGCTACAAGTCTATATTCATGAGCGTCATCATCTACCCTTTACGCCATTTACTCATTTAATCGGGAGTCCTTTAACCTTAAGCTTTGATACGCCTAATGGTTTAAGCTACCGTCATCTATACCTGACAGCTATACAACAATTGGATCATGATGGCAGCTATGGTTATTATCGTCTACTTGCACAGCCCCTCATTTATCGACTACACCAGCACCTGCGTAGCCACATAGATACGAACTTGTCTGTACAAGCCATGATAACCGAACGAATTTCCGCGCTAGATATAGACATAGTCGACGACAGTAGTAGCGACGAAAGTAGTACTAATTGGACACCTGCACGTATGACCCAATGGCAAATTAGCGACTGGACGCATATTTGTGAGAGACTCTCACGTCAAGGATTAACGGCTTACCTGCGGCACAAGCAGAGTGAAGAACATCAGCCCCCAAAGCTTATTATCACTTCAGCGTATCCTAGCGATAGCGATGACATCAGCTTAAATATTGGTCCTCTACGTTACCAGCAAGTATTACATGACCGCGTTCATGCGCCCGTTTTAGCAGTGAGTAAGCAAGTCATTACCCAACCCAGATCAGTGACGATGCAGCGTTTTAATAGCAGTAGTGTTGCTCACCCAACGCAGTACGCTGACGTTGCGATAAGTAATCATACTGATGAAGAAAGCCATTTAAATACCCATACGCTTACTTTAGACACGCCTGCTGCTTTTGCCCCCGTATTAGATACGGAAACCATTGATGAAGCGTCCATTGTGGCAAGCAGCCTGCAAAGTCAATACAGCGTTTATCATGCATTGTCTCATGCCACAGATTTGAACGTGGCAGACACCTTTACACTGGTCGATCACAGTGCGCTCAATCAACATTACCGTGCCACCCACATTGTTCATTTGGCTCGCAACAGTCTAGCTCACTTAACAGGCTTAACCAATAGTACCCGCCATCATGAACGTCATGCGTCTTCGTTAGAGTCTGGCAGTCACTTGACTCAATTGCGTCTGATTACCGCAGACACCCCGTGGGTCAGTAGCTTCTACAGTAGACGTGCACTACCGCCTATGACAGGAATCACTGAGACTCAAAGTGATAGTGACAGTCGCAACCATATGACACCTACCAAAAGCTACTTGCTTGACCATGCTGCCCAGCCTATCAATCGATTAGAGGCACAAGCAGGGGCCAACTATGGTACACACTTTACGCACAGAGCCGATGACCAAACCCTCATGCAATCTATTGGTGATAGCGAGCACTTAATCAACACAGGCAGCTTATTATCACAAAGTCGCCCTAGCCTATTTGCAACAGACAACGAGCAAGCAGTCGAGAGCGGCTATCGCAACACGGACAATGGCCTCACCGAATGGGTCACCGATCACCGTACAGAACAAGCTTACTCACAGCTAAAAGTAGACAATGCTGGCGTATCTGCCAGTCTAAAAATGGGCATCATCAATCCAGCAAAAGAAGGCGCCAAACTTCAAGGTATTAATGCCACCACCAACGCCCAAATCAATATCAAATCTGGCGAAGCGTTAGTGCTATCAACCCAACCACAAACTCACGCGCAATCAGAACAACACAACTACCAGCACCATACTCCGACGTTGACCCAAACATCATTAGGCGGTCAGCATTTAGCAGAGCGTTTAACACAATTGGCAACGGGCTTGGATAGATCGGTTAATGATCACAGTGTCATTAAAACGCAGCTTGAATCAATCGCTAAAGAGCAGCAAACCAAAACCCATCAACAAACGCCCTACACCCTTATCGATAGCGCAGCTGATAGCAGCTACGTCAGTGAAGACCTACTGATCCAGCGGTCGATGGGTGAGATGATCATTACCACTCAGCAAGATATGACGATCAGTAGTGGTGATAGTCATCAACAAATCAGTAGTGAATCCCTAAATCTCATAGCAGATGGTCAGTTTAGTATGACCAATGCAAAAGATAATATTACCCTGTCTGCACATACAGGCAAACTTAAAGCAACGGCTAAGCAAGATGTAAACATCGCCTCCTCCACCAAAGAGGTAGAAGTGGTAGCGACTAATAAGATTACGCTGACGGTGGGCGGCGCTAGTATTACATTGGATGGTGCTGATATTACTATTGCAGCAAAACAGTTTACGGAGAAAGGTGGTAAACATAGTAAGGCTGGGGGTGGGAGCGATGGGTTGGGGTTGACGGGGTTGCCTAACATTATACCTAAGGCTAAGACGCTGATGGATGGAGTTTATAATTTGGCTTATCAATTTTTGGATGATGATGATGAGCCTTACGCTCATACAGTGTATACAGCTACTAACAAACGAACTGGCGAAGAATTCAGAGGCATCACTAACGAATATGGCTGGTCAGAGCGTTTCCACTCTAATAGTGAGGATGAGATTGAGGTTCATCTAGAGCTTGATTGGCAAAATGATAATGGGGTTAAAGCTAATGAGTAAATATAGTAAAACCACTCTTAACCGTACTCTGCCTATGGTTTCAAACAATCGAGTTCAAGTAATTTCGAATCAGTATTATTTAGTAGTTGGTTTTGAAGTCAATCATATAGCTACTGCTTTTCGTAATAATACTCAAAATCTCAATGTTGATTATGGGCATGCATTCTTTTTCACAGTGAAAAATGGAAAGATCATAACAGTATATAGTTTTGGGCCAAAGGGTGTCGCAACACCAACAAAGCGAGAGTTAGCAGCAGGAATTGATGAGTTTAGTGGAAGACGTCCGGCTACTACAAGCTACCCAATTACTGAACTTTCAAGACTCTACAAATTTAGAATAAGCAAAAAACAGTTAATAGCAATTAAAAAGCAAGCTGACCAATTTAAGAAGAAGGTTATATCAGGTGATGAGAAATATACTGCTTACATGAACGACACATGTGCAGAAGCTGCAAAAGATGTTTTAGACGACGCAAACATTGATACGCCTAGTGGTAAGGGTTATATCACTACACCTATTGGAACAGCTAACTTCTTATTTGAACCTTCATATATCAATGGACAGAAAGTACCTTTGACAGGAGCAATGTTTGTAAACCCGTATTCTTGGTATGATCAGTTTAAGAAAAAATATGGTCAACCGTTTTTGTACAAACATAAAGGCCTTAAAATAGGTCAGAATATATACCTTAGTTCAGAATGGATATTAATTGAAGGAACTACTGCTTCTAATGTGATTAACAAATATTCATATCATTCTAACCTGTCTAAATAGCAGATACTGAGAATCTATAAATGATAAAAATTTTTCTATTTATCTTAGCTATTTGTTTATTAACAAGTTGTGGGGTTTCAGAAAATGCTCAAAATGGAGATGAACCTATGCAAGACTCAATGGCACTACACAATACGCTAATGCAATCAAATGAAACACTATCGATGACCAATAATAAGAATCCAAATTTGCTAGAAACAATAAAAGCAGCTTTGAGACTGGTTTCTTATGAGACAGACATAGTGACAGAATCAAATATACTTGGAATTTATGAACCTCTTTATCCTAAAACTAATAAATGGATAAGGTATACTTTCTATAATGAAAGCATTCATACAACTATTTTTACAGAACCAAATAGTACAAAACTTGAAGATATATATATCAGTGACAACATTGAGCAGTTTGAACCTACTAAATTACAATCAGACTTGAATAGTCTCAACATTGAATACCTAAATTATCATTTTAAACCTTCTGATACGAATGACAGCTTGTATGATGCCGATTTCACTTATAAATCTAAGGACTATCAGCATGCCAATATTACTTTTTCAGCTATCAATTTAACGCAGAATGAAATAGAAACTTATAATAAACTTAAGTCATTACCAAAAGGTATAATTAATATTAGAGTATATTCTACACAGAAAGATGCAAATTAGTAATTAAGTTTTTTACTTGATAAAAAACTTACACTCATGTGTATATTCAAGTAATTATTAGATGTTTCAGTATAGGCTGGTACCAATTATGGTTCACACTTTACCCATAAAGCCGATGACCAAACGCTCATGCAATCTATTGGTGATAGCGAGCACTTAATCGACAGGGGTAGCTTACGTCAACTTTATTATTAATTATTTTAAATCAGACAAAGCACTTTTAGAGCTAAGTTACTGATAGAGCTAAATGAAGTATGAGTATTTAATTAATTACAAAAAAACATTCAAAGACATTTACGCTTTATTCTTGGCTAACCAGTCTTGCATTTGCTCAATTTCAGGCTGCTGAGCATCGATTATCGCTTGCGCCAGTTTGCGCATCTCTTCATTTTTACCATATTTAAGCTCTACAGTTGCCATATTAACTGCCCCAACATGATGTGACAACATACCACGAGCAAAAGCTCTATCAGGATTGGTATCAGCGATAGCAGCCATCATTTCACTATGCATCGCGTCCATACCATCAGCGTATGCTTTTTGCACAGCTTTCGTGTCAGTCATTGGTTCAGTAGCATCAGGATTACTAGCTAGCCAACTCTGCATTTGCTCAATTTCTACTTTTTGAGTATCAATGACGTTTTGTGCCAATTGTAGCATTTCTTCATCGGCACCATATTTGAGCTGAATCTCTGCCATGTCAACTGCGCCAATGTGGTGACCAAGCATTCCCTGAGCAAATGCAGCATCTGGATCATTGTATTTCATACCAGCCATCATCTCATCATGCATATGAGTCATGGATTCGTTGTATGCTTGGTGCATATCTGTCATCGTATCATCTGACATGTCATGTCCAGCATGAGCATCCATTGAAGGAGTATCTGCTACCGTATTCTGGTCAGACGCGACTGCTTCTTTCTCAGCCACATTTGTATTTTCATTAGCAGGCTGGCAAGCACTGAACAGCAATGCAGTGCTGATGGTTACCATAAGAACAGGAAGGCGTGAATGTATAATGTTTTTCATGTTGTATCCTTAATCACTATAGTAATCACTACAATTTGATTATCGTAATGCCTATAAAAATCAGTAAACCATTGAGATTTAACAGTTTGAAAAAGTAGTAAGTATCACTTATAAAAATGACTTGTTTCAAATAGTTTATTCTAATTCTTCGACTAGTGCTTGCATCTCTTCAATTTCACTTTTTTGCGCTTCGATAATATTATCAGCGAGTTGTCGTACAAGCGGATCTTCTATATCTGCTCTCGTGCTAGTCAAGATGGCGATAGAATGATGCGGTATCATAGCTTTCATCCAATCGACTTGATTAACAGTGGCTTGAGATCTAACGCCCCATATACCCACAGCAAACATTATCACGCTCAGACCATAAATCAGCAAATTAAGCTTGGTCTTTTTATACATATTAGCCATAAATGCCAGCATAATAACTGCCATTCCTGCACCCATATATAGCGCCATATAGGCTCTAGTCTCACTAAAATAAATATGATTCCATTCATAGGTGTTGAAGTACATCATGATATACATCACCACGGTTGATGTCAGAATCATCAAGGTAAACTTCACATAAGGATTCATCTGTTTTTGATTATTACGATTCATCACTTTATCTCCATTCATCTGATCATTTTGCTACAAGGTGATGCCTGTCTTGATTTAAGAAATATAGAGAAAGCACCCATTTAATATCATTTGCTAAAACAACGCTACTGATCATAATCATTGTGCTGATTTAACTTATTAAATGCCTTTTTGACATGTACCAGACTCATCAACTTGATAAGTGGTTTAATTATCAGCTGCGCACTTCCTACGATAAACAACCAAGTACCATCTTGAGTCAGTGATTCATTTAAAAAGAAAAAGCTTCCAATTAAAAACCAAATAGCGATTAATAAATCATTGAGTGCACCTAGAGCCTCATATCGGCGCTGTATGATAATGTGTCGTTGACCGATATCCATCCCCCACTTCCTATTTTTACTCATAACTTGTCCCTTAGCCATATATCACTTTATGAGTCGCACAGATATATCAACTAGGCAGTATGCTTGTCAACGTCACGTTACAGGAAACCGACTTGAGAAAAAGTCGTATAAGTTATGGTATAAAAGGTAATATTGATGACTAAAACCAAGAAGAAGAATTGAAAGCCGTAGAAAACTTTGGGAATGTTTTCTTGATATGGACAAGATATTGAAAAATACCAAAGAGATATGTTTGAAATTTTTGCTATTCAGACAAGAGATAAAAACTACAGACACAAAAAAACCCCAAACAAAGTTATGTTTGAGGCGAAACTTGCTTAAACTCGTAAGTTTAAATTCGTTTTAAATATGGCGCAGCGGACGGGACTCGAACCCGCGACCCCCGGCGTGACAGGCCGGTATTCTAACCAACTGAACTACCGCTGCTTAGGTCGTTTTAGCTTCTTTAACCACTTGCTAATAAGTGGTGGGTGATGACGGATTCGAACCGCCGACATTCTGCGTGTAAGGCAGACGCTCTACCAACTGAGCTAATCACCCTGAAGAGCGTATTAAAAAAGCACTGCTTTTTTAGCTCTGCAAGAGAAATTCTTTAAATAGAATTTCTGTATTGCTTCGTTAATATAAGCTGTCACACTTAAGTTAACTTAATCAGCTAGGGTTGTTTAAGTCCCCTTGCTGTGGGTGTGTATTATATAGATTTACGCATGGCTGTCAAACGCTATTTCCTACTTTTTTAAATATTTTGCATATTTTTATCAGTATTTATAGCAAGCATCTGTTTTTATTGGTTTTATATTTTCATACAAAACCAACTATTTTTATCTTATGATGTTATTTGCCAGTTAATACTTGTTCGATATCGGCTTTGATTGCATCAGGCTTGGTGGTTGGCGCATAACGATCGACGACTTGACCATTACTGTCCACTAAAAACTTCGTAAAGTTCCATTTAATGCCATCAGTTAACAAGCCACCCTTTTGGTCTTTGAGCCATTTAAAGATTGGATGCGCATCTGCCCCATTGACATCGACCTTCGCCATCATTGGAAAGCTGACCCCATAATTCTTTTGACAAAAAGCACCAATTTCTTCATTACTACCTGGATCTTGGCTACCGAACTGATTACAAGGAAAGCCCACGACTACCAATCCTTGCTCTTTGTATCGTTGGTACAGTGCCTCTAATCCTTCAAATTGCGGCGTAAAGCCACACTTACTTGCAGTATTAACAATTAGCAATACCTTACCCTTATAATCCGAAAATGCTTGCGACGTTCCATCCATATTCTCGGCGGTGAAATCATAAATTGTGCTCATCATTTATCCTTAAATTGATTGATAGGTAATACTGTTTGATTGGTAACGCTATTCTTTAATAATATTAATATACAGCGCCAATAATTAAAAAGGAAGCAACGCGTGCTTCCTTTATTTGCTCTTTTAGGGCGTCATCTCAAAGCTACTATCAAATCATAGTTGGTATCAAAACTATTTTTCAGATTTGTCCAAATCGATAGCCACTGAGTTAATGCAATAGCGCATACCAGTCGTCTCACGTGGTCCATCAGGGAACACATGACCCAAATGTGCGCCGCAGTTACTGCAAGTCACTTCTGTACGAGTCATACCCAATGAATTATCGACATGTTCATCTATAGCACTGTTATCGACGCCTTGGTCGAAACTTGGCCAACCACAACCCGCATCAAACTTACTGCTTGAATCAAACAAACTGGCACCGCAACCTTTACAGCGGTAGACGCCATCATCAGTCGCATCATTATAAACACCTGTGAATGGACGCTCTGTGCCTTTTTCACGCATGACGTGATACTCATCAGCACTTAAACGCTCTTTCCAGTCAGCATCGGTCAGTTGGCTGATTTCTTCTTTGCTTAATTGATTGTCTTGCATAATGTGTCCTTATTTAAATATTTATTATCTGCTCTACTACGTTTAACCTGCTATCAAAGCATCACCGTTCTATTAAACGATAACCTCTATCTTTTGGTTATCTATCCAATATTCAAGTCGTGCTGTACAAGAATGATACTGATAACAACGAATAATAGGGCTTATGAAAGAAGCAAATTTAGATTGAGTACCAAAGGGTGGACAACTATCTCGATATATAACTTTAATAAAAACCGTTTTGAAAAATCTTAGGACTTGAGATGAGATATTCAAGCATTCAATGCAAGTTATTCTTGCAATTAATATGATTTTTAAAATAACTTGCATGTAGGCTTGCGTTATCATAATTTATGCAATAATATCTTGCATTGATATGGCGCTAAAACACACTTTCTATTTCTGTAACCAGTTCTTTATTACAAATCAATGGATTAAAAGCACTGAGGTAATTATGGTCGATGACAAAAGCAATAGTACACAGGCTGAGCGTCTAGTACAGTTGCGCCGCGATAAAGGTTTTACTGCTGAACAATTGGCACAAGCAATGACAGCCGCAGGTGCCAAAGTCAGCCGTGGTGCCATCTCTAATTGGGAGCGTGGAACAAACGGTATTGTCTCATCCAAATTACCAACCCTTGCACGTATTTTGGGGTGCAGCGAAGGCTACCTATTACGCGGGGAACATCAGAATGATGCTGCCAATAGTGCAGCATCTACCGATGATCAGTCACAACAGCATGCAAATCTGAATAGCGTTATGTCAGCAAGTTTGCCAACCGATAATAAGAATAAAATTTTAGTAAATACATCAGCATCACTTTCTGATACTCGTCAACATTCACCAAACAATGCAATGAATGGTCACTCTATGAACACAATAAAAAAATCTAATAAATTACAAAACGTTTGCTATGACATTCGTGGTCCCCTATTGCAAACTGCTAATAGAATGGAAGCTGAAGGCAAACGCATTTTAAAGCTTAACGTCGGCAACCCTGCACCTTTTGGCCTACAAGCGCCTCATGAAATTTTGCAAGATGTGGCTATGAATTTGTCTGAAGCAACAGGATACTCAGATTCACAAGGTATTTTTTCAGCACGTAAAGCGGTACTGCAATATTACCAATCAAAAGGGTTGTTATCAGCAGTCGATGTTCGTGATGTTTATCTTGGCAATGGCGTCTCTGAGTTGATTGTCATGACCATGCAGGCTTTGATGAACGATGGTGACGAAGTATTGATTCCAATGCCTGATTATCCTCTATGGACTGCAGCGGCCAATCTATCTGGCGGTACAGCGGTGCATTATCGTTGCAATGAAGAAGACAACTGGCAACCTGACATCGAAGACATAAAATCTAAAATCACCAGTAAAACAAAAGGCATTGTGGTGATTAACCCTAATAATCCAACAGGTGCGCTATATAGCGACGACTTACTCAAGCAAATCATCGAAGTCGCCAAAGCGTATGACTTGATCATCATGGCTGATGAGATTTACGATCGTATTCTCTATGACGATACCGTACACACACCGATGAGCACCTTGACTGACGATGTACTTGTTCTGTCATATAACGGCTTGTCAAAATCACACCGTATTGCAGGGTTTCGTGCAGGCTGGATGATGGTATCCGGTCGCAAGCAACATGCTGCTGACTTCATCGAAGGTTTGGATATGCTGGCATCTATGCGTTTGTGCTCTAATGTCCAAGGGCAGTATGCCATCCAAACAGCGATGGGCGGCTATCAAAGCATGAAAGATTTGACTTCAAAAACTGGTCGCTTATACAAACAGCGTGAGCTTGCGGTATCGCGACTCAATGCAATTAAAGGTATTTCTTGTACCATGCCGCAAGGCGCATTTTATTGTTTCCCAAAGATTGATCCTAAGGTTTATCCTATCGAAGATGATATGGCATTTATGATGGATTTACTTATCGAAGAAAACGTATTAATGGTACAAGGTACGGGATTCAATTGGGACAAGCCTGATCATTTTCGATTGGTATTCTTGCCAAATTTGAATGATTTAGAAAATGCGATGGATCGCTTAGATCGCTTTTTTGCCAAAAAACGCCAGCAGTTTGGCACAGCTTAACCATTAAGCGGATATAAAAAACGCCTAGCGATAAGATAGCGCTAGGCGTTTTTTTTGGTAAGTAATCAGCTATTAATCGCTGACATTCATGAGACTTACGTTGTTGAGCGCTGCTTTAGAAAATGCTTCTCAATACCAGATAACTGATGGCAGACATGATAGCTGCAGCAGGTAGCGTAATAATCCACGCCAAGCCAATTGGCTTCATAAGCGCCCAGTTAGTATCTTTATTGACAATACCAATACCAAGTACAGCCCCAACTAGCGTATGCGTACTCGATACAGGTAGACCCATGGTAGAGGCACCCATAACAACAGCCGCTGCCGCCAGCTCAGCAGAGAAACCAGAAGCAGGATGCATTTTTGCCAAGTTTGTACCTACTGTTTGAATGACTTCTTTACCGATGAACCAAAGACCCACGATAAGCGCCACACCAAATGTCAACATTACAGCAGGTGGTACAGCGGCTTCTGTAGAAATACTATTGGTACGAATGACATCCATGATGGCAGCAAAAGGACCCACGGCATTAGCGATATCATTAGAGCCATGACTAAAGGCAAAAGCAGAAGCAGTAAAGACCTGCATCCAGCTAAACATAATAAACGTCGCTTTGGTCAAATCTTCTTTATGCTTACCGCGAATACTCTTGGTATAAATAAAGGTTGCTAACCATACGAGCGCCGCAATCATGCCCATGATTAAAAAACCTTGCAGCGTCGTCATACCACTATTGACGTTTTTAAGACCTTTGAACACGACCAAAGACGTCATCACTGCCCCGCCAGCCGCTGCAATGATAGGCACCCATTGCTTGAGTGCTTTTAGCGTATCAAGGCTGCCACGCTCGTTTTCGATTTCATATAACTGCTTATAATAGTCGGTTTCCAAATCTTCAACAACGCAATCATCATCTTTATAGATTTCTTGATCGCGCAGCATCGCTGACGTATAAGCCAGTTGCTCTGACTCAGTGAGGCCGTCCAAAAACTCTTTATGGTTTTGCTTTAAGGTCTTTTTGTCCCCTTTGAGCACTGCAATGTGTGCCTCTGTTCTATCATTGTATTCAATGATATTTTTCTTGATTTGTCCGTATAAAAGGTAAGAAAAAACGCCACCTAATAAAGGAGATAATACCCAAGAAATAGCAATAGTCCCAACAGTGCCCCAATCTACTGTAGATAGAGCCATATCAGTACCACCTAACGTGATACCTAATACGATTGAGCTACCAATGACACCGCCGATAATGGCGTGAGTGGTTGAAACAGGTAATCCTTTTTTGGTTGCAAACAACAACCAAAATGCGGCAGCGATAAGTGCTGATAACATGACGTAAATAAACTGGTTGGGTGACACTGACAACCCGTCTAAATCGACAATTCCACTTCGAATGGTGTCGGTCACTTCACCACCTGCCAGTACTGCACCAGAGACCTCAAATATCGCTGCTATACCTAAGGCTTGCGGAATCGTCAGTGTTCCTGCACCAACAGAGGTACCAAAGGAGTTAGCGACATCATTACCACCAATATTGAATGCCATAAAGACACCAAAAGCGGTCGCAACAATAAAAAGCGTCATCTGTTGACGCATTGTGTAATCTAGACCCCACCACAAAAAGTAGGCGGTCATCGCAATCAGTAAAATGGCAAAAAATAGATTTATTCTCATAGAGCCAACTGATTTTGCTGGTTCTGTAGAACTGTTGCTAATACCCATACGTTGATACGTCCTGCGTAAGCTGATTGAAATTATATGCGGTTGATGATATTACGCTGTATATCCAGCGATTTTGTTTACTTTTAACATTCGATCTACTTATTTCTCTTACTTAAATCAAAAAGACGAGATAAAGCAAAAAACACATCACCCAATATGTCACAAAGCCGCAAGTAGCGTTGCCAAATCATCTGATTACAGCATCTTGCGGCTTAGATATTTCGTAGTGATACTATTGTAATGGTGCTAATGATACGGTAATTGCGTCTGTTGCAATATTGACCAACACAGTTAGGTCAACCATATCCAGCGATAAGAACATTCTGTCCAATAAGATTGTTTCATGTCTAACAGAAGTCATAACGCGCCTATTATATTAAATATAAGCGCACAATGCATGATGATATTGCGAGATTTGTAACTATCCATGCGTTGTATGGATAATTTCTTCGTTCAATGCTCAATTATACCCTTTTTGCGTGGGCTGTTTCGAGATGAAAAGCCTGACTGTCACGTATACGTAGCGATAAAATCTCAGTTATAAAATAGACATTAAGCAGCTATCATAGGCCATAGGTTGCTGATAGCTGCTTAATCGCGTGATCTAGAACCTCTAAACGCGCTTGACGTTTGTTATTGGTTGCTACCACGCACCATGGAGCATCAGCTGTGTCAGTACGTGCCAGCATATCAGCGGCAGATTGAACATAGTCTGACCATTTATCACGATTGCGCCAATCATCCTCTGTTAATTTAAATTGTTTGTGCGGTGTCTCTTCGCGGGCTTCAAAACGTTTTAGCTGCTCTTTTTTATCAATGGCAAGCCAATATTTGATAACAACTGTGCCCACTGCTGCAAGATCTGCCTCAAAACGATTGATTTCATCATAAGCGCGCTGCCAATCCTCATCAGCGGCGAACCCTTCGACACGTTCAACCAATACGCGCCCGTACCAAGTACGATCAAAAATGGCAATACGACTGATGCGATCGGTTTGCTGATTTGGCAGTTTTGTCCAAAAACGCCATAGATAAGGATGCTCTGTTTCATATAGCATTGGCGCGCCAATATTATAAATTTGATACTCACGAGGATCCAGAGGCGCAACCAATCTTTTGATGGCGCCACCCTTACCCGCCGCATCCATGCCTTCAAATGCAAAAATCACGTGATGACCATTACGAGCACGAAGCAGTTCGGCAAGACGTGCTTGCTTTGCTGTTAACGCTTTCTGATAGTCAGCTTTCTCTATTTTTGAATTTTCGATATCTTTTAAATACGCAGGTATTTTGACTGGTTCAAACGCTGACTCAAGTGTTTTATCAGATTTTGACTTATGAAGCGTTGATTTATTGGACAGTGATTGCTTTACCTGACTTTTTGTCGTACTTGGCTGACTACTCGTTAGCGCGTTTTGCATTGCTTGTAGTACTTCATGACAAAAATGATTGGCCGCTTGAGATTTATCTTTGCCATCTATGATAATCCAATCATCTTGCTGTCGTAGTAGCGTTACGGCTACCTCGTTAAAGGTTTCAATCACTTTTTCATTGTGCCAATCAATTTGATACAAAAACTGTGGGTCTGCTTCTGTATCGTTCAGGCGAGCTTGTAGCGTTTCAACGTCGACGTGTAACCAACACTTAAGTAGTTTGGTTTGATTGGCCACTAAGTCTTTTTCAAACGTTTGCAGTTTGACAAGTTGCTGCTGAAAATAGGCTTGCCAACCTACCTTTTTATACTCGTTATCTTCTGAGCTTTCATCCGTATCTTTACTTTCTGCTATGGCCATACGCATGGTGTTATAGAGTAAATCTGCATACCAGTTACCAAAATATACCATCACATCACCATGACGCGGCATCATCTTGGTGTGTGCCTGCCAAATCGGTTGATACGCTAGAGGACAGCCACCAACGGTCGCCTCCACCTTTAGTAACCTTGGATCTACCCACTCTCGAAGTTGCTTGACGGCTGTCCCCTTGCCCGCCTGCTCCATCCCATTAACCAGTACCAATATCCCTGTTGGCTTATTGGTGGTGACTGGGGCTCGTTGCCGCGTTGCTCGCAGAGCATATTGAGCAGTAACCAAAGCCAATCTAAGAGTATCTTTGTCCATAGAAAACTGGCTCAAAGGGTTTGGTATTAAACGCTGCTCAATAACGTCTTCGCTAAACTGAGCACTGACCGCTTGCGGTATCGCAGCTTCAGTCTTATTATTCTTTTGGCTCATAACTACAATCCCTTTATAATTGAAAGCATGTCAGCTTAATCATAGCACTCGACTCATTCAGTAAATAACGATGCTATGTAACAGTTTGGCATTTGTATTCTGCATTGTTTTCTTTTAAGGTGAACACAATCTTAGATGCGTGCTTTAATAGACAACGATAAGCATAAGAATAACCATCATATGATTGCCATTTTTTATTTCTCTTTAATTTTACGTAGGTTTACTTGTCATGGCAGCTTTAGCCGATTTACAGCAGCATTTGGCCCGTTTTTGGGCATTACCTTATCATCAAGACGTGGCATTAAATACCAAACTTGATGAGGTACAAGCTTGGCAACGTGCTCGTATTCAGCACACTCATCAAGCACTGTTTGAGCAGCCGCAGAACCAACTGATGGCGGATTATTTTTTAACCCAATTGTATGGCGGGGATGAGTTTAAACTACTGGCCAAGCAATTAGAGCGCATTGTTCCTAAAGCGCAAAAAGTTGAACGTTTAGCACCAGCGGCGGCCCTAGAAACAGGCAGTATGGCGATACAAGCTGCTATTTTAGCGATAGAATTGGACTTGCATTTGGCCGAGTGGCTATTGACTCAAGATTTGGCCGTCAATGAAGACAATATGTTGGCCGCTTATCGTGCTGTCGATGAAGCAGACGCTCGACGTGTGCAAATTGGGCATTTAAAAGAAGTTTGCTATCGCACAGATAAGTATATTAACTCTTTTATGTTGCAAAAAGCTTTTGCTCTAGCCAAAGGTACTGCCTACCGTTATAACTATCATCCTTTATATGATTTTATTAACGCTGGGTTTGTCGCGATGCGTCCACTAGACAGTGTTGGCGGATTCATTGAACCGTTTTGTGAGCGCGAGCTTGAAATCATTGACCAAGTGCATGATACGGATAATGGCGGTAAGCCATTAGCGTTTGGTGTATCATAGAGTTTATAACTCGCTGACTTGACGATTACTTTATACCTTTTATAAGAAATCTGCATAAAAACAACCTGCATAAAATACAGTCACAATACTGAATAAAGGACAATGCTATGACCGATACTACCAATAACAATAACGTACCTCATGACCAGACGACGTCTACCAATGGTCACCTCCAAGACAAACTGGTCAAAGACAGCATTGCTCATAACCAAAATATCAGTGCACAAGCTCAAGCAAGACAATCTGCTTTACCTACCAAAGCTGCTGAAACCGTGAAAAAAGACAGCGCTCACCCATTCGATACCAATGATTTTACCAAAGTACAAGATCTACCAACTGGAGCGCCACAAGGCCAACAAACCACTATGCCAAACAATAATACAAATAATGATAGTTTGAATAAACCTATAAATAATACCGTCAGCAGCAGCGCCAACACTCAAATTCCTAAGCAAACACTATTTAATCAGCGTGATGACATCAATAACCCGCATACGCCTGATACTGATGGCAATGAGGAAACGCATTTCGGCTATAAAACAGTTAATAAGGCAGAAAAACAAGCACGTGTGGCTGATGTCTTTACCTCTGTTGCCAAAAAATACGACATCATGAATGACTTGATGTCTTTTGGTATTCATCGCCTATGGAAACGCTACGCGATCAGCTTATCAGGCGTGCGTTCTGGTCAGCATGTACTTGATATCGCTGGCGGTACGGGTGACTTAGCCAAAGTCTTTAGCCGTGAAGTGGGTAGAAACGGGCACGTTGTATTATCAGATATCAATGCTGCCATGCTAGAAGTAGGTCGTGAGCGCTTAATCAATGCTGGCTGCAACAACGTAGATTTTGTCCTAGCAAACGCTGAAACCTTAGCGCCTTTTGATGATGAGAGTTTTGATTTGGTCACCATCAGCTTTGGTCTACGCAACGTCACCGACAAAGATGCGGCTCTAAAAGCCATGTATCGTGTACTCAAACCAGGCGGTCGATTACTAATCTTAGAATTCTCAAAACCTGTGTTTGAGCCACTGTCGAAAGCATATGATTTGTACTCATTTACCGCATTACCAATGATGGGTAAAATTATTGCCAATGACTCTGAGAGTTATCAATATTTGGCTGAATCAATCCGTATGCATCCTGATCAGCAGACGTTGAAACAAATGATGCAACAGGCTGGATTTGAGAACTGTGATTATCATAATCTAACCGCTGGTATTGTCGCTGTGCATCGTGGTTTTAAAGCGTAATGATAAAAAATCAATAAGAGAATAAAACTGACAATCTCAACTGGTCGTAACCACTGATTCTATAAACGATGCGTCTTTTACAGGCGCTCAACCAAAGATGCGAGAGCCTTATGCTAACTGTCCTACTTTTGGCGGGTGCCGAAAAGCTAATTAACTTTGCTATTGCAAGTGACGAGATTACCAAAGCTGGATTGGCACCGCTCGCAGGAAAAGTGCTACGACTAAACATGGCTGTGCCTGACATTGACTTAGATATCTTATTCACTCATGATCGGCTGCGGTTCGAGCCTGTGATGACAGAGAGCGTATTTGAACCAAGTGGTCAGATGGATGAACGCCAAAAAGCCAGTATGGAGCGCGCGCGGATGGGTCATAGCTGCCCTGACTGTGTCATCAGCGTTGATAACCCAGCGCAATTACTGAATCTAATGCGCGGTGCTGAAGGCAATTTACCAATTGCTGGTGACTATAAGGTCTTGATGCAACTCAAGCAATTGGTGGCAGGCTTTGATCCAGATGTCGCAGCTCAACTAGAGCCTTTTATTGGTAGACCGATGGCAAGTCAGTTGCATCTGCTGATATCGCAGCTCAAAGGCAGCTGGCGCCATAGTGCCAAACGCGCTTTTGATGATGTGAGTGATTGGGCCAATGACGTCGCAGGTAACCGTGCAGCCGATCCCACTGAGGCGGCAGAAGTGAATGACCTCAAGCAGCAACTGCTAAAGCTGCGTTCTGATATTGAGCGTGAAGAAGCCAGATTGGCTGCTATCAAAAATGAGCAGGCTCAATGGATGAATAATCGATGATTATTACTACTGACTAAGCATTTTCTATAAATAAGTACAGCCCCGTTCTGTTTTCGACTTTCTTTAGAGTACCTATATCACATGCTATTATCTCATCGCGCACGCTTACTAGAGCTTTGGCGTATTGCCGCAACTTACCGTATTGACACGCACCTCTCTGTAGAAGAAGCGCCGCAGCTGCAACCTGTTGCACGGTTAATTCGCTTGCACCCAGCCGCTTGGGGTAAAAAAAATCAACCCAATGCCATTAAATTTGCGCTTGAAGACATGGGTACCCTGTTTTTAAAACTGGGACAACTGCTCTCTACCCGTCGTGATCTGGTACCGCCTGAAATCATTGCGCAGCTGGTACAACTACAAGACAAGGTCAAACCATTTGACTCCAATGTCGCCATTGAGCAAATACAAGATCCCAAACATGGTCTTGGCCAAAGTATCGGGACGTTGTTTGCCCGTTTCGACGTCAAACCCTTAGCGGCCGCCTCAATCGCTCAGGTGCACACCGCTGCTTTGCATGATGGGCGTGAAGTAGTTATCAAGGTGGTGCGTCCCGATATTCGTACCACCATCGTTGATGACTTTGAGCTATTACGTGAGCTTGCCAATTGGGCATCCGCGCGTATTGAAGCAGCACGAGCGATACATATCATCGATATTGTCGAAGATTACCGTCAAGTCATGCTCAACGAGCTAGATTTGACGCTTGAAGCAGACAACACCACGCAAATGCGTAACAACTTCTTAGGCTCGGCATTGATGTATGTGCCTGAAGTCTACGATGCTGCCAAAAATGTGATAGTAATGGAACGTATTCAAGGTGTTCCTATCTCACAAGTAGAAGTTTTTGATAAGCTTGGTTATGACCGTGCCGCACTGGCAGAAAAAGGCTTAACCATATTTTTTACTCAAGTCTTTCGTGACAATTTTTTTCATGCCGATATGCATCCGGGCAATATTTTTGTAGAAACACCCCCTGTAAAAACACTCAGTACTGATATGTCAGCAGTAGACTTAGGTCATGAGCCGCGCTATATCGGACTCGATTGCGCCATTATGGGCACCTTGTCAAAAGACGATCAACTGATCGTAGCGCGTATGTTATTGGCAGTCATGAATAACAACTTTACGGCAATGGTCGATATTGTCAGCCGTGCTGGCTGGATACCGCCCAATACCGATAAGCATGCATTGATGCGCGATATGAAACGCACAGTCGGTCCAATGCTACAAAAATCCATTAATGACATCGATTTTGCAGGTGTATTGATGCAGATTTTGGACATTGCGCGTCGCCATCATATGAGTATTCCACCACAGTTAATGCTGCTCCTTAAAACCTTAGTTCATGTGGAAGGACTTGGGCGCGATCTCTATCCCGATCTTGATATTTGGTCCCTTGCCAAACCTATTTTAAGCAGCTGGATTAAAGAACAACTAGATCCTATGCGTAACTTGCAACAGCTAAGAGCACAGTTGCCAGAGCTTTTGTTATCCACCACTGATATTCCTAAATTACTCGATCAAGGATTACAAAGTCTGGCCTCACAAGGCTCACGTCAAGACAGTCAACTGCGAGAAATACAGCAAATACGGGCTGATATGCTCAATGATCGCCGCCGTGACTGGATAACACTGGCAGGATTTGCGGTGTTTATTGCGATTGCAACACAAGTTGGATGGTTTGCACCACTCTTTTATTTGTTGGCACTCTTAATGGTGGTTTGGCGTATTCTAGCTTAATTTATTGATACTATTCACGGCGACAATATTTTACGACGATAGTACTTTATGACAATAGTGTTCGTGAATTGTTATGACTTCACGATATTTTATAATAAACGCTCCTTCCGTTTGAGTGTGGTTTCTACCTCTTCGTTTGCTTATCTTTCAAACAAAATATAAAGTAAGTGATCACTCAGCTTTATATTTTGTTTGCTTGGCTGAAAATACCTTTTACATGTAGGAGCCAGTCATGTCTTCTCTGCCAGACTCTATTATGAACGACAGTATAAAACCAGATTATGGTACTGCGATTGCTGATTTAAAAATCCGCTTCGGTCAACAGCTCAGTACCAATACAGCAGTATGTGAGCAACACGGTCATACCATGACATGGCTTGCCAATCAGCCGCCCGATGCCGTATTGACTGTACAGGATAAACATGACGTCGCTGCTGCGGTAGAGATTTGCAATCAACACCATATGCCAGTGATTGCCTTTGGTATTGGCTCTTCTTTAGAAGGTCAATTAAATGCACCTTTTGGTGGACTTTGCATCGATATGCATGCCATGGATGCTATTTTGCAGGTCAACAATGAGGATTTGACCGTTACTGTACAGCCGGGCGTGACGCGTGAACAATTGAATCATTACTTACGTGATACTGGATTATTTTTTCCGATAGACCCTGGTGCTAATGCCAGTATTGGCGGCATGGTTGCCACTCGCGCGTCAGGTACCAATGCTGTACGTTATGGCACCATGAAAGACGTGGTACTTGCTTTAGAGGTGGTCACGGCAAATGGCGACATTGTGCGAACAGGGACACGCGCCAAAAAATCAGCGGCCGGTTATGACTTAACGCGATTAATGATAGGTTCAGAAGGAACGCTTGGTATTGTCACAGAGATTACGCTCAAACTATTTGGCATCAGTGAGTGTATTGGCAGCGGCATTTGTCATTTTCCAACCATTGAAGACGCCTGTCAAGCCGTGATGCTGACCATTCAAATGTGCTTGCCTATTGCTCGTATTGAGCTGCTTGATGCCTTGCAAATCAAAGCCTGTAATCAGTATGATAATCTGAGTCTGACCGAAACTCCAACGTTACTTGTAGAGTTTCATGGCACAGAAGCAAGTGTTCAAGAGCAAGCGCAAATATTTACGGAGATCATCGAAGAGTTTGGTGGTAAAGATTTTTCTTGGGACACCAATGAAGCTGAGCGCAAACGTCTTTGGCAAGCACGGCACAATGCTTATCATGCCAGTTCTGCTCTGAGACCTAAAGCCAGTGCCTTATCTACCGATGCTTGCGTGCCTATCTCACGTCTAGCTGAGTGCGTCAGTGAGACGGCAAAGGATATCGAAGCATCTGGTATGATTGGGCCTATCGTGGGGCACGTCGGTGATGGTAATTTCCATGTTCTGTTACTGGTCGATACGAATAATCCTACAGAAATAGCAACAGCTGAAGATATTATAGGTCGACTCGCCAAGCGTGCTATTGAGATGGATGGCACCTGTACAGGTGAGCACGGCATTGGTCAAGGCAAACAAAAATATATGCAGCAAGAGCATGGAAACGCTTTGGTGCTAATGCAAGCAATTAAGGCTGCCCTTGATCCCAACAATATCTTAAATCCAGGTAAGATTTGGCCCCACCCTATACCTGCTTCTGCCTAAATAACTCTTATCCCAATAAAAAATGCGTGTGCTATTAATGGAAGCACGCGCATTTTTTACCAACCCTTTAACCTTATTGCCACTGCAGTATATAAACACATCATCTGTCATTTTTTACAGTGCAGTACTATAACATCTGGTCAATGGCCATTTGAGTCAATACACGTCCACGAGCGGTACGCAGTACATATCCTTGTTGAATGAGATAAGGTTCAATCACATCTTCAAGCGTACCGCGGTCTTCCGCCATGGCTGCTGCGACGGCTTCTACGCCCGCAGGTCCCCCATCAAAACGCTCGTGCAGTATTTCAATATAACGTCTGTCTAAATGATCAAGACCACGTCTATCAACCGCTAGCATATCCAGCGCACTACCCGCTATTGCCCCGTTGATGCTACCATCACCTTTAACTTCGGCATAATCACGCACACGGCGTAACAGGCGATTGGCAATCCTAGGAGTACCACGAGCACGACGAGCAATCTCAATCGCACCGTCTTCACTCATTGGTACACGCATGAGACGAGCTGCTCGGCTGACAATCGTTGTCAGATCAGCAATATTATAAAACTCAAGACGCTGAACAATACCAAAGCGATCACGTAAAGGCGATGTCAATAACCCTGCTCTTGTCGTCGCTGCAACCAATGTAAAAGGAGGTAAATCAAGCTTGATAGAGCGTGCAGCAGGCCCTTCACCAATCATAATATCAAGTTGAAAATCTTCCATGGCTGGATAAAGTATCTCTTCAATCACCGAACTTAAGCGGTGAATCTCATCGATAAATAACACATCACCTGCTTCTAAATTGGTCAACATCGCTGCCAAATCACCTGGTCGCTCAAGGACAGGGCCTGAAGTCGAACGCAGATTGCCACCCATTTCACGAGCGATGATATTGGCAAGCGTCGTTTTACCCAAACCTGGTGGACCAAAAATCAACGTATGATCCAGCGCCTCATCACGACCTCGTGCAGCACCAATAAAAACTTCCATTTGCTCACGTACAACCGGCTGACCAATATACTCTGCCAGTAATGCTGGGCGAATATTGGCGTCTGGAGCATCACTGGCTCCTTCTAGCGGATTAATTAAACGATCTTGCATCATAAGTTCTATCATTATATTAAAAAAATTGAGTACCAAATAGCATAACCAAACGCTACGAATAAGTCATGCGAAACCTCATAAAACCCTTACCAGAACGAAAATAAGCGACATCTAATGTCGCTTATTGTTTTGATACTTATCAATAATGGCTTTCGTCGAATCGAATTTGGGAACATCAAAAGCCGGAGAGCTGTTTTAACGTGGCCTTTAGAAGTCCTTGAGTATCAGCGAACACATCGCCATTACTTTTTGCCGCTTTGATGGCTTGCTGAGCTTCTCTTTCCTTATAACCCAAGCTGATCAATGCGCCTTCTACCTCAGCGACGATACTGCCTTCGTGAGACACAACTATAGGCTGATGTGTAAACTCTAGAGAGGTATTATCAACTTCGATGTTTTTAAGCTTATCTTTGAGTTCAATCAGTAGGCGTTGTGCTGTTTTTTTACCAATACCTGGGATACGAGTCAAGGCTGTCTCTGACTCTTGTTCCACATGCATCTTCAGTTCAGCAGCTGACATCGCAGACAGCATGGCTAACGCCATTTTTGCTCCTACGCCATTGATTTTAATCAACTGACGAAAGACATCGCGCTCTTTACGATCAATGAAACCGAAAAGCAGTTGCGCATCTTCACGCACATGAAAATGCGTCCAAATACTGGCCTGCTCATTGAGATGCAATTGACAGAATGACGGTAATGGCAGCTCGATATCATAACCCACACCAGAGGTCGTCATGATACAAACCATGGGTGCCATCAGATACTGCACCTGTCCGGTAATCAATCCAATCATCACTACTACCTCTTATAGGGGCTGCCATGAGCATGCCATATTATCGTCAATAACCAGCTTTTCTTGGTCTGAATTACTGATAAAAATTAACCATACCTTCAAGGCTGATCGGGCGAATCTTATGGGCTTGACCTGCTGAACCAAATGCTTCAAAACGATTGGTACAGATATCAGACATGGCTACCATAGAGGCTTTGAAGTATTTGCGTGGATCAAACTCACTTGGATTTTCTGCAAGGAATTTACGAATAGCACCAGTTGACGCCAAACGCAAATCGGTGTCGATATTCACTTTACGTACGCCATGCTTAATCGCTTCTACGATTTGTTCAACAGGTACGCCATAAGTTTCGCCGATATCACCGCCATTTTCATTGATCACTTTTAGCCACTCTTGTGGCACTGACGATGAGCCATGCATCACAAGGTGAGTATTCGGAATACGGGCATGGATTTCTTTTACGCGCTCAATAGATAAAATATCGCCTGTTGGTGGGCGCGTGAACTTGTAAGCGCCATGACTGGTACCAATAGCAATGGCCAGTGCGTCGACATTGGTATCTTTAACAAATTGTTCAGCTTCGTCAGCACTGGTCAATAGCTGATCGTGCTCCAATACGCCTTCTGCGCCAGAGCCGTCTTCTTCGCCTGCCATACCTGTTTCAAGACTTCCCAAACAGCCAATCTCGCCTTCTACGGAAACACCACAAGCATGTGCCATCTTAACTACTTCACGGGTAACACTGGCATTATAATCATAATCCATCGGCGTTTTACCGTCTTCACCAAGCGAGCCATCCATCATCACGGATGAAAAACCAAGTTGAATTGAGCGTTGGCAAATAGCAGGAGACATACCGTGATCCTGATGCATGACCACTGGTATATGTGGCCATTCTTCGATAGCTGCGATAATCAGATGACGCAGAAATGCGGATCCTGCATAGTTACGGGCACCAGCACTGGCTTGGACAATGACAGGTGAGTCACAAGCATCCGCAGCCATCATGATTGCACGCATCTGTTCTAAATTATTGACATTAAAGGCAGGCACACCATAGTTATGTTCAGCAGCATGATCTAGAAGTTGACGCAAGGATATTAAAGCCATAAAACGCTCTCTGATTAAATTTTGAATAATGAATTAAAAACAACTTTTCAAACAACCGCTTTTGGAATAAAACGTGAGAATCACTAACCCGAAACCTTTGACGTGATAACGATTAACGCGTGATAAGTCACGCACAGTTATCCTTCGTCTTTGGAATAAGCAATACAGGGTCATTAGTGCGCGACAATTATAGCAAAAAATGCGCGGTCTTCGTAGCCGTTGCCACACTATTTGTTTATCTATCTATTTGCAGATTTAGCTTTTGTTGTGCACAAGCCTTGCACTTAACGACAATAAATGAAATTAAAAATTGGCAATGCAAAAAGCCTTGGTAATTACCAAGGCTTTTCTAGTATTTTGAGGGCTTATAAGGAAATGAACGACCTTTATTGTGCTTTAGCGAATCATAGATCTGCGACTTGCTTGGTCATTCATTAAATGCTTAGTACTGCTGCTCTGCTTCTACTGCATTTTCACTGGCTTTATTCTCAACAGCAGATGCGCCATCGGCAACCACTTCAGCAGTATTGGCAACGGCTTCATTTGCGCCTACCACAACCGCTTCACCAGTATTTGCTAGTGCATCGGTAGCATCAGCACCAGCAGTTTCAGCGCTTTCAGCAACTTCAGCACCTGCATCTTGTGCAGCAACTTCAGCTTCAGCAGCTGTTTCTTGAGTTTCAGCAGCAGCAGCGTTAGCGTTTGCAGCGGTATCATCACCAGCAGACTCAACAGCAGCTTCAGCATTGTCTTCTGTTTGTTGGCTACAAGCAGTAACTGCGAAAGTACCAGCCAATACGCTAGCAAGTAATAAATGACGTTTTAACATAATAAACCTCTCATCAATAAAGCATGTCAAAATACATGGTTGCGCTATTTTATAGAGCACAAATGAGACATGCAATCATAATTTTCATTATAGAAACAAATAATTACTACTTAATAATAATCAATGACCAGCCACTTCCAAAACGCTTACTAATAAATTTTAAAATCAGCTTGTCACCACATTATTTTTATAGCCTAACTTAGATACCTACCACCAACTGTACATCTAATGTTAATAAATCAAGAAATCCGTTAAAGGATTATACTGCGATTTGCAACGCTTCTACGGCTGGGAGTACTTTGCCTTCTACAAATTCTAGAAAAGCACCACCACCTGTAGACATATAACTTACCCCATCGGCTATCTGATATTTATCAATGGCTGCTAAGGTATCACCGCCGCCTGCAATTGAGAAAGCGGCACTGTCTTTTACCGCTGAGGCTAGAATTCGCGTACCATTGCCAAAAGCATCTACTTCGAAAACACCTACCGGCCCGTTCCATAAAATGGTTTTCGCATTGATAACTGCTTCAGCAAGCTGAGTGGCGCTTTCTGGTGCAATATCCAATATCATATCGTTATCGCCAATCATATCGACCGACTTAATAGTGGCGGTTGCCTTTTGCAATGAGCCAGTGAAATCATCGAAATCAATCTCATTTTTATCGGCGACGACCACGTACTCTGGCAATAAAATGTCAGTTTTAGTCATGATCTCACGAGCAGTATCAACCAAATCCGCTTCGTAGAGAGAAGCGCCAACACTATGACCTTGAGCGGCTAAGAAAGTATTGGCAATGCCGCCACCGACGATGATTTGTGAGCAAACTTCTGCCAAACTGTGCAAAACCTCTAGCTTTGTAGATACTTTTGATCCACCAACAATAGCCAACATTGGTTGCGCGGGCGTTTCAAGTGCTAAGCTCAATGCATCAAGTTCAGCTGCCAATAGTGGGCCTGCACACACGGTTTTGTCGGCTTGGCGCATGGCTTGGGTGACACCTTCAGTTGATGCTTGCGCACGGTGCGCTGTGCCAAAAGCATCCATTACGAACACATCGCATAAGTCGGCGTATTTTTTGGCCAAAGTGGCATCGTTCTTCTTTTCACCTGTATTAAAGCGCACGTTTTCGAGTAGTACGACTTCGCCAGCTTTAATAGACACGCCTTGCGTTAGATAATCGCGATTGAGACTAACGGGCGTCGATAACTGTGATCCAAGTTTGTCTGTCAAATAATCTGCCACGGGTGCCAATGAATAGATCGTTTCAGGCGTGCCTTCGGTTGGACGCCCTAAGTGTGAACAAACAATAACAGCAGCGCCTTTTTCTAATGCCAATTTGATGGTAGGCAAACTTGCTTGCAGGCGTGCATCACTCGTGACTTTACCATCTTTAATGGGTACATTTAGGTCTTCTCGAATCAACACTACTTTATCCGTTAAGCTTAGCTCACTCATGCGCAAAAAATTCATTACCTGCTCCTATACATCAATCTATCGATTAATCTGTCTATTGAAAAACTAAGGTGACTATCATTACTAAAGTGTTTTTGTGAAAGGTGCTTATCAGCGCTTACTTCTTACATTCATATTACCCGCTGATTTCGCAAATTCTGTAGATTCTATCAATTCGTTTTTAAACTTTTTATCGCTCATATCTATGCTTATTTTATCCTTTTATTAAAGGGGCTAAACCAGCAAGAATTGACGGCGATGTATTCTACCAGTTTTCTGTCAAGAGCCATAAAAAAACGTCTAGTAAACTGAAACCTCATTAGTTTTTGTACCAGCCCTGTATGCAAGTTATGTAGACAAAAAAGTCATAAAAGTTTAAACGTCTCTTTAATCATCCGTAACATTTCGTGGTGGTAGTTGCCGATAAAGCCCTTTATGCTAGGCGTGTAAATAATAAAAACAACCCATTAGGAAATTACTATGAGTATTGACTTAAACCATGCTAAAGAAAGTTTATTAAACTTAAAAGAAGAGTATGAGACTCGAATCGATAAAATTGAAGATCACATTCAAAACCCACAAGATGATCTCAATGAACATTGGGAAGATCAGGCAATTTCTTATCGCCAAAACGATATGCGTCAAAACCTTAAGAGCGAGGCACGCCAAAGTCTAATCTATGTCGAAAATGCCTTAAGCCGTATTGAAAACGGCACTTATGGTGAATGTGAAGTATGCGGAGAGCCAATCGAAGCACAACGTTTGGAAGCCTTACCTTACGCGACTCTATGCATGGAGCATGCCGCTTAAGCTCAAACTATCATACTGCAGGCGTTTTCCAATTCGAAAATGCTTGCTGCCATTGCTGACAGCGATTAGCAATTTGCGCCACAGACAAATCCATCACATCTCCCACGACCGCTACATAAGTGATTGGCAGACCTGTTAGCTCTGACACATTTTCTGCCGTTAGACCGCCTATTACGCATATCTTTATATCCTCTTGACAGCCATCAGTTAGATGCTGACGAGAAATAATATTGGCGTTTGGTTTGGTTGTAGAAGTGAATATTGCGCCCATTGCTGCATAAGTTGCGCCATCGTTTTGCGCTTCCTTAACAAGAGCTACATCACCATGGCAAGTACGACCAATGACTTGGTTTGGAGCTAATCGCCGTTTAGCATCATCGATATTGCCATCTTGCTGACCAAGATGTACCCCAACGCCAAGTGCTGCCGCTAATTCAATGTCATCATTGATCACAACTGGTACGTTATGGGCGCGAGCCAAATCAACAATCTTAGAAGCTTCTTCATAGAGCCTCAACTTGCCATTTGGCAATTGCAATACCTGTTTGCGCCGAACCTGTAATAATCCGATAAGGCCTGTTGCCAGCGCTGCTTCTAACTTCTGATAGAGAAGCTCAAATTCATCATCGTTGGTCAGTAGATACAGCTTTGGTATAGTAGAAATGATTGATTGGGTCATATAATTTATCCTTAATCTCAGCGCAATAAAAAGGCCGTTATATGATATAACAGCCTTTTTAATTAACGTTAAGTCTGTGAACTTATACGGTGCGGCGAGTCGCTAAACTGTTTAGGATATTTTTGGCATCGCCCCAACGCGTGGCTGAGCTGTTCGCCCCTAAAATTACGATAATCGCTGGACGATTATTCACACGTGTTTCCATAACGACACAACGACCGGCTTCATTGATAAAGCCTGTTTTTGAGATACCAATCGGATAATCGCCAGCACGAACCAGCATGCTAGTATTATTGGCTTTATAAGTACGGTTACCATTAGAGTAATTCGATACAAAGAAATCATAGCTTTTGGTCGTAGAGAAACGACGAATCACATCATAATTACCAGCTGCACGTACCATTTTGACCAGATCATTTGATGAGGCAACATTACGCTTATCAAGACCAGTCGGATCACCAAAGAAAGCCGTGGTCATCCCTAAATCTTGAGCTTTACGGTTCATTGCACGTATAAAGGCACTATAGCCACCTGGGTAATTACGCGCCAAACTTTTTGCCGCTGGATTTTCTGATTTCATCAATGCCATCAATAGCATTTCGGCACGGTTTAGACGATCACCTGATTTAAGATTCGAGCTCGCGCGTTTTGGACCTACGAAATCTTCAGGATCAAGCGTGATCTCTTCACGCATATCAAGACCAGCATCCAGCACCACCATGGCGGTCATCAATTTACTGATACTAGCCATAGGACGCGCAATGTCAGCATCTTTTTCATAAATAGACTCACCAGTCTCAGCATCGATTACAGCCACACTACGCGAATCAGTACTGATCGGAATCATGTCACTACTTCCGAATGCACCGCGGTACGTGGTGTTATAGCGGTTACTGTTGCTAGCAAAGTTATTGCTATTGGTGTTAGTGAGGTTGGTCGTGCCATAGCCATTATCGACTTTTTTAATGGCAGAACCGTTGGATTTATACATGATGTTGCGTGCTTCTGATAAGCTATCCGCCCCACCCCAACTCATGCGAGCACTAGAGCCAGTATCAGTGCTACCATTAATAGTAAGTGCGGCTTGTGCAACACTGCCCAAACTCAATGAAATCATAGCGGCGATTAGCTGCTGTTTGGTTAATGGTAGTTGCTTCATTATGCCTCCTGCTTCCGTTATCACGTCAGTGACATGCTTTCTGACGCCTAGAACGTACGTAGCGTTTATGGATGTGTTTGTAAGTACTCGTATAGAGTTTTGGTATTTTTAGTGTATCATGGTTTGAATTGAAGTCTAATCTTCAAAGCCAATTTAGTAATTTATTTTGAACTAATTCAAACTTTGCTACAACTAATTTATATTTTAGAAACATTGGTTCACATTTCAGCAATGTATGCTCATTTTAACCGCTATAATCATTCACGTTCTGTTATGTTAAAGAATGATATCTTTATAATTTATTAACATTACTTCACGTTTTCAAAAATTGAAACAATCATTTAGATGACATAAATTTATCTATCATTCAGTATGTGTAACAACTCTCACTCTGACAAATAATAAAAGGCACAGTTATGATTAAAGTATTGGTAGTAGATGATCATGATTTGGTACGAATGGGTATTAGCCGTATGTTGTCAGATAGTGCCGATATCGAGGTTGTGGGCGAAGCAGATAGTGGCGATATGGCCATCAAGCTTGCCAAGCAATTGCTTCCTGACGTGATTTTACTGGATGTCAATATGCCTAATATTGGTGGTCTTGAAGCAACCAAACGTTTAATTCAACTTGATTTAGGACTTAAAATATTGGCAGTGAGTAGTATGGCATCTCAGCCTTACCCTTCTATGCTCATTAAAGCCGGTGTCAATGGTTACATTACTAAAGGCACACCGCTAGATGAGATGATCAGAGCCGTCAAAAAAGTTTATAAAGGCGGACGCTACTTTAGTCAGGATGTCGCTGAACAATTAGCAGATGTTTTATTATCAGATAATGCAAACTCACCTTTTGATTTGCTCAGTGATCGTGAAAAGCAGGTCGCAATGATGGTGGTTAATTGTCAAAGCCCTCAGCAAATCGCCGATCAGCTGTTTGTCAGTGTAAAAACCATCAACACTTATCGTTATCGTATTTATGAAAAAGTTGGCGTTGATAGCGATGTTAAGTTGACGCATTTGGCCATTCGCCATGGTTTGATTCAACCGTAGCTTTCTCAATAATCCTCTTAGCAACTCTTCTATAACGGTTCAATTATGAAACCTGTTACTGACATCGTCTCGACTGTCATCCAGTACTTACATCGTGATGATACGCTGCCTCTTCCGCAATTACGTAAATTGGGACTGATCTATAGCAGTTATCGCTTTATTGTCAGCGTGTTTTTTATGTTGATGGTATACATCAATGCGCGCACTGATAATAGCTCATTGCTACCAAGCTTCTTGCAGCAAACGGTACTCAGTTTTTACGTGTTATTGAGCCTAATTTTGCTGGGTTTGTTTTACGTTGTGTCCAAAAAAATGCGGCGTCAGCTAGCCTTTGGTTTGGTGTTAGACGTCGTCATTTTAAGTTTACTTCTTTATACCGCTGGCGCACCTGATTTACAGTTGACCATGTTATACATGGTTGTTGTAGCAGCCAGCTTTATGCTACTGCATAGCTCACAAGCGTTAATCATCACATTACTGGCAATCATCTTTGTTATTTATCAACAGTTTTTTTATGCCATTGCCAATAGTATGAGTTTGGCCAATCTAAGCGACGCCCTACTCATGTCAGCCAGCTTTTTGGCAGTTGGTATTTTGAGTTGGTCTCTCTCACAGCGCTTAGTACAGCTTGAAAAAGTAGCAGCAAGTCATGCCAGAGAAGTTGAACGACTCAATGTCATCAATCAAGAAGTTATCACACAAATGGTAAACGGCGTCATTGTCATTGACAAACAACGTATTGTTTTAGCAAACCTTGCTGCACATCAATTGCTGAGTATGGCCCATGACCCAGCCGCCCAAGACCTCTCTACAGCTATCAATAATACACAAAATGATAAACGGCAGGCTCTACTCAATAACTTTCAGCAAAAGCTTAGTAAACAACATACACAGCTGCTCAAAGCGTGCTTGTCAGTAGCAAGCGGTCAATCACGCAGCTTTACCTATGACTTGCCTGCCATAGCAAATGCTTCTGTATTTGGGAAGCTACGTGTGCAAATCACGCCATTAAAAGACGACAGCAAACTCATTATTTTAGAAGATTTACGCCGAGAACACGCCAGCGCGCAACAGTTAAAACTGGCCTCTTTGGGGCAGCTAACTGCCAGTATTGCTCATGAAATCAGAAACCCGTTGGCTGCTATATCGCAAGCCAGTCAGTTGCTAATGGAAGATATGGCTGAACTCGATGCCAAAAATGCTGCAAGTGATAATCAAGAGAGCAGTTCCTCTTACCTTGACATGGCGGGCAATCATGAGCTTTATAAAATGATATTTTCGCAAACGAAACGTGTGAACCGTATTATCGAAGATGTCCTAAAACTGTCTCGTCAACAAAAGGCGAATCAGCAATCCATTGTATTGGCTGAGTGGCTTCCAGTATTTTTGGAAAACTACTTCAAAGGTCATGATGTTTTCTTACACGTAAAGACACAGCCTATTATCTCGTTCGATACCCATCAGTTAGAGCAAGTTTTAATCAATCTAATCAATAATGGTCTGCGTCACAGTAGCTATGCTCACCCCCATGCTTATGTAGAGATTGAGGTTTATTGTGTCGATAACGATGTTATAATTGATGCATTGGACGGTGGCACAGGCGTGAAAGCCGAAGAGTTGCAGCATCTGTTCAATCCATTTTTTACCACGGATCAAAAAGGCACTGGATTGGGGCTGTATTTATCACAAGCATTTTGTGAGGCCAACCAAGCCCGTCTGCTTTACGTTCCTGAGCACGAGAAAACCTGCTTCCGCTTAATAGCGCCTGCTGTCAACTCTGATACTTATGTATAAATGGTTAAAAGCAATGTCAATACAAGTGTTTTGTGAGTAAGAAATTCTCTTCCTATCAGATATTTTATCCGAATGGTATGTCGATTTTTAACATTTAATAGCTATTGAAGACAATGAGATGATGTATGACAACTACCGCACTAGTCGTTGATGATGAAGTGGATTTGTGCCGATTAATGCAGATAACGTTGACCAAAATGGGTATCAAAAGCGATGTGGCTTATACGTTGGCGCAAGCAAGAGCATATTGGCAAGAAAACAATTACGATTTTTGTTTGACTGATTTGAAGCTACCTGATGGATCGGGGCTAGAATTGGTAAAAGAAATCAGTAACAGCTCTAACAGTCCCATCGCTGTTATTACAGCGCATGGCAGTATGGATCTTGCCATAGAGGCATTGAAGCTTGGGGCATTTGATTTTGTTAATAAACCGCTTGAGTTACCGCGTCTACGTCAACTGGTAGAAAGCGCTTTAAAGGTTATCCATCAAGACAATGAGGCAAATGTCACACCAGAATCTTCACCTGAACAAAAACTGTTAGACGCTCGACTGATCGGTAATTCTGCCGTGATGACACCTTTGAAAAATACCATATTAAAGCTGGCACGCTCACAAGCCCCTGTATTCTTATCAGGCGAGTCAGGTACAGGTAAAGAAGTGGTTGCTCGACTGATTCATGATATCAGTCCGCGTAGGGATGGCAGTTTTGTGCCAGTGAATTGTGGTGCGATACCATCCGAGCTAATGGAGTCAGAATTTTTCGGTCACAAAAAAGGCAGTTTTACAGGTGCCGTGGCTGACAAACAAGGCCTATTTCAACAGGCAAATGGTGGCACGTTATTTTTAGATGAGGTCGCGGATTTGCCACTTGCAATGCAAGTCAAGTTGCTGCGTGCTATTCAAGAAAAAACTGTGAGAGCCATTGGTGACACAAAAGAGATACCCGTTGATATTCGCATACTCTCTGCCACTCACAAAAATTTAAGTCAACTTGTACAAGAGGGTGCGTTTAGACAGGATTTGTATTATCGCATCAACGTGATTGAATTAAAGTTGCCGACACTCAATACTCGCCGTGATGACATACCTGTTTTGGCTGAGCATTTCTTAGGAATGATTGCTCATGAATGGCAATTGGAAACACCGCCCTCGTTAACAATTGAGGCGCGCGCGCGATTGCAACAGCATAATTTTGCTGGAAACGTCCGTGAACTGCGTAATGTACTAGAGCGTGCAGTGACTCTAGCAGAAACATCCTTGATTGATATCAGTCATTTGGGACTTCCTGATCTAGAAGACGGTATGGGTTATCAACCAATCGCTTCTCAAGCTCGTCATAATCATTCTGATAGTGATACGCGCCTTGATCAAACAGACAGTGCACCTATTACCACTCAATCAATAGAAGATAACAAAGACACTATCCGATCCACAGATAAGACCATAAACCCTGAGCAACCGACGACTAATCTACACCCGTACCGTACTAATATGCAACATTATCCTTCAATGGTACAGCGTCAAGCTAGTCGCCAAACAGAAGCATTTAGCAATGCAAATCTCCGTCACGATGTAGAGACAATTACTCAAGCATCAAATCAACCGGATGTAGGTGAAAAGGCAAACTTGAGCGAACTGGCTGACGTGCAACTGCCCCTTCAAGGGTTAGAGCACTACCTACAAGAACAAGAAAAACAGCTGATTATTACCGCCTTAAAACAAGCTGGCTGGAATAAAACTCAGGCAGCCAAATTACTAGGAACGACTTTTCGATCTTTACGCTATCGCATGAAAAAACTGGACATCGCCGAAGATGAAGTTGATTAATAGTATTTTATGACAATAATTTAAGAACATCGCAGCCATAACGCTGCCATGTTCTACTTGGTTATATTCCCTTCTGCCACGTTGACTTCTGATGCAGGCTTTCGGACAAACCGGATGCCTGTCTCAAGCACACGCGCTTTTAGCAAATCCAGCGCTTGTTGCTCCCAAGTGTTTTCATTGCCTGATAAAGTCACATCTGGTTTGACACCAATCCCATCAATTTTACCACCTGCCGCGGTCATATAGTTGGCGACGGTGAGCTTGACAGCTTGCTCATCATTAAGCGGTACGACTGACTGTACGGAGCCTTTTCCATAGCTGACTTCCCCCACAATCGTGGCGCGCTTTTGTGCCTGTAAGCTGCTAGCCAGTACTTCTGCTGCAGATGCTGAATAGCGATTCTGCAACACAACCATTGGTAAGCGCTTGAGTATCGCATCACCCTTAGTGGACAATACACGGGAGCCATCTTGACGCGCTTGTACTTGTACCACGTCAGTATCTTCCATAAACAAACTGGCGACATTTATCGCGGAGGTCAACACGCCACCTGGATTGTCGCGCATATCGAGCAGAATACCAGTGACAGGAGAATCTAGGTTGATTAAACCTTCCAATAACTTCTCGCGACTGTTGTTCTGAAAGGCAGGTAATTTAATCATCGCAATACCATCGACAAGCTCTGTTTCAATGATTTGAGGGTGGCTATGGTTACGCTGCAATGTGGTCGTATGCTTGCGGCGACCAGCTTTTGAGGTGACAATATCAACTTGTGTACCAGCGATTCCAGTTAAAAGCTGCTCAATATCATTACTCTCTTTATCTTCATCCAGCTTGAACTCTCCGACTTGATGCAGATAATCACCAACAGCAATCCCCTTCTTATCAGCGGGTGAATCATCGACCACTTCTGTGATGACCCAGTACCCTACTTCTTGCTGGTAATCCACCTTAATGCCAATATCACCTACATCACCTTCTGTAAATGCTCGAAGATTTTCGTAAGCTTCAGCATCTAAAAACTCAGCATGACTGTCAAGCTTTGTAAGCATACCACTCATTGCGTTGTTGAATAGCTCTTCATCATTAACCGCATCAACATACTCACGGCGCACCAAATCCACGACAGCCACAAAGGTTTTGAGCGTCTCTGGAGAAATAGCATTTAAGGAGACTTTGGCAACCTCAGGTGGAATATTCGTATCAATGTCATTTGTGTCATCTATTAACGCCGTCTCATCTGGCACGCTGTCTATTGAATCGTCATAATCGTCTGCAGCATCTAACATATCAGCAATACTTGATAAATCATCCCCATTATCTTCGGCTGCTATCTCATCAGCGTTTAAACTGATGAGTTGTAAACTTGCCGTAGGGTTATCGCTAGGCTGATTAACAGGCACGGTTGCCGCTTGTGCGCATACAGTAGCCCCTAGTCCAAATACACCTACTGTTAATGCTCGCTTAACAGCAGTAGTCGCTATAGATACCTTTATCGCAGGTTTACTCAATCGCTTGGACCTAGATGCGCGAATAAAATAGATAGGATGCATAAGAGAACTCGTTTAGATAGTAAAATGTACAGAACAGTTATAAGGTAGAGAACTGCTATTGAGTAAAAACAGTGAGTATTTGCTTGTAAGATAGCATCAAGGGCAGCTCTAAACTAGAGTAGTATTGCAAGTGCTCACAATTCTAATAACCAGTGTCACCTATATTAACCTTGCCAAGCTTACTGGTTATTGTGACAGTGCTCACCTTCTTCATAATTTTTATCATCAAAAATATTAAAAATCGAGCCAGGTTTATGAAAAAAGGAAAGGATAATACATACCCTTTCCTTCTTTTACGCTGACTATAGTACTTAAAACTGACTTATGATATTGGCACTAACAGACTTTCACCGGTCATTTCAGCTGGCGTATCCATGTTCATTAATGCCAAAATAGTTGGTGCAATATCACTTAATTTACCACCGCTACGTACTTGTAATTTTTGTTCACCTACATAAATCAGTGGTACATGTTCAGTAGTATGCTGAGTATGCACTTGTCCACTTTCGTAATCTTGCATTTGCTCACAGTTGCCATGATCAGCAGTGATAAGCATGTCGCCATCAGCGGCTTGCACTGCTGCTGCCACGCGACCGACACAAACATCCAACGCTTCTACAGCCTGAACCGCTGCATCAAAAACCCCTGTATGTCCTACCATATCACCGTTGGCATAGTTCACAACCAGTACATCGTATTTGCCCGACTCAATAGCAGCGACCAATTTATCCGTCACTTCAGGTGCACTCATCTCAGGCTGTAGATCATATGTTGCCACATCTGGAGAAGGCACCAAAATGCGTGTCTCGCCTTCGTACTCTTCTTCTCGACCGCCACTAAAAAAGAAAGTTACGTGAGCGTACTTTTCAGTTTCAGCGATACGCAATTGAGTTTTACCCTGATCTTGTAGATATTCGCCAAGTGTATTGTTCAAAGACGTTGGATAATAAGCAATGCTCGTTTTTGAATTGTCAGCCAACACATCAGAGTATTTAGTCAACATCACAAACGCTGCAAGCTTGGGCTGCTTTTGACGGGCAAAACCAGAAAATTCATGATCTGGTAATACAAAGGCTTGCGCAAGCTCACGTGCACGATCAGCACGGAAATTCATAAAGATAAGTGCGTCGTTGTCATCGATGGTATAAGGCACCTCATCGCGCCCTATTACCGTGGTCGGACTGATAAACTCGTCCGTTTCACGGGCTTTATAGGCAGCTTGTACCGCACCATCCGCTCTAGTTGCTAGACGATCTGCCTTGCCTTCTGTGAGCAGCTCATACGCTTTTTGTACTCGATCCCAGCGATTGTCACGATCCATCGCGTAATAGCGTCCAATAATAGTCGCAATTTGCACTCGTCCGCCTTCGTAATGTGCATTTAGTTTATCAATATGCGCACGTAAACGATCAACATATTTATCAGCAGATTTTGGTGGCGTATCGCGTCCATCTAAGAAGCAATGAACAAAAACGTTTTTGGCGCCATGTACTAAGGCTGAATGACACATGGCCTCAATGTGATCTTGATGTGAATGCACGCCACCATCCGATAATAATCCCATAATATGTACATTACCGCCAAGCTCATTGGCTGCCTTTACCGCATTCACCAGCGCTTCATTTTTGTAAAAGTCACGATTGGCAACCTCGCTTGATATGCGAGTAGAGTCTTGATAAAGGACACGACCAGCGCCCAGATTCATATGTCCCACTTCTGAATTACCAAACTGACCATCTGGCAATCCCACGTCTTCACCTGACGCGGATATTAACCCATGTGGATATTTTTGATAAATTTTATCCAAATTGGGCATACTGGCAGCGGCAATCGCATTATCTTTATCATCTTCACGATGTCCAAAACCATCTAGTATCATTAAAACGCGCGGCACTTTTTTGTGTGGCTCGCCATCTTGCCCATTAACAAGCTTGGTTTGATTGTCGTCGATAAATTCTGATTGTTGCTGATTGTTGGTCATGGACTACCGCTCCTCAAGTGAATGAACGCTTACAATACTGTATTGGGAATTGAAAAGTGCTGTATTGGAAATTTGAAAGTTCATATCTTAACACACATCTCAAAATAGCTGAAAAATCAACCCCTATGTTCACTCAATAGGCAGTCCTATTTCTTGTATTCTTATTGGCTGCAAAATGTAGTAAAACTTACGGTTAACCCTACTCTCTACTGAAGCCACGTATCAATCTGTAAATCAAGCTTGCAATCATTCAGGCCATTGGTTAAGATAATTATATTCTGAAGTGTTGGCTAGTAGATGTTTATTCCCTGAGCCGATAATGCTTTACCAGGATGTGGTACCTATCGCCTCATTGTGTATGCCTGCACTGCTTGCAGTGTATCAGGAAACCTGCCGAGGTGATGACGCATCCGCCCTGAACTTCACGGTTCATGGGTCACCATCTTACGGCGGCACTTCGGTTGTTCTATTCGGTTCGTCATTGATTTGTTTATAAATGCATATTTGTAGAAAATCAATAGCAACCAATCAAAAACCCCTTTCGCTATAAACGAAAGGGGTTTTTTTATGCCAATTTTTTATTTAAAACTTATCAGACCGCTACTATACTATTCATCATTGGCAGACTTTGTGATTTTTTTCACATCTTTGGGTATATTTTTCGCTGTACCGTCGACGGTTGTATTTTGTTTAAACACATCACCAAATGGATTCTGCTGCTGACCAAATGGACTTTGTTTGTTCATACCACTTGCACCGCCAAATGGATTTTGGCCACCCATATTACCGAATGGATTTTGACCACCGCCCATCTGCTTGGCCATCATATCCATCATTTTTTGCTGATTGTTCATCACATAGTTATTGGCCACTTCTTTTAGTTTCTTTTGTACTGGTGGTAAGACCACCAATAAGGCAATAAGGTCACTAAGCACACCTGGAATCAGTAACAAAATACCTGCCGCAGCCATGGCCACACTCTTCATCATGGTAGATTCTTGTGGACGCATTGCAGGATTCATCATGCCGCCAGCTTTCATTTGCTGCGCCATTGGATTAAGGGATGCCATGCCTTTACGAATGAGTGAAATACCGATGACTGCAGCGATAATAAACCATATGAAAACCCACCAGCCACTTATAAATTGTGCAAGTAAATACCACAATAGCATTTCGATAATAAACCAAACGATGGCAATACCAACTATCTGACCCATAAAGTGTCGTCCTATAAAATAAAAACCAATAAATTAAGTGCCATACAAATTAAAATGGCTAACATATGATGTATATGGGGATTGATTGCTATACTATCAAACTTACGGCTTATTTTTAAGCCATAAAACAAAATGTAAGTAAGACGGAAGACTATGGCAATTATTATCGGTATTGATCCCGGTTCACGTATGACAGGTTATGGCATCGTTCAGCAAACTGGCGATAAACTGACGTATATTGATGCAGGTACGATTCGCACAGACACTAAAGAGATGCCCGAGCGCCTTAAGCGCATTTTTAATGGTTTAACGCGTATTACTCAGCATCATCTAAAATATGCGGATGAGCCAATTTATACGGCTATTGAGCAAGTATTTATGGCAGAGAACCCTGACTCTGCGCTTAAGCTTGGTCAGGCACGAGGTGCTGCCATTGCAGCCATGGTAGCCCTAGATTTAGAAGTTTCAGAGTATACGGCACGCCAAATTAAGCAAGCAGTGTGTGGTTATGGCGCGGCCGCCAAAGAGCAGGTACAAGAGATGGTTTGTCGAATACTGTCTTTAGACTTAGTGCCACAAGCGGATGCCGCAGATGGACTTGCCTGCGCAATCTGTCATGCGCATTCCAGTCATTCGATGAATAAGTTGATACTTAATAGTGCGATGCGTGGACGCGGGGCTTCTAAGAAAAAAGGACGCTGGCGTTTGACTGAAGAAGATCTCGGCAATCTGCGATAAAAGCCTGTCGCCATAAAAAAACGCGCTACTAGGCGCGTTTTTTAATTCTAAATATGATAAGTGTAGTAGAGAATAGACTGGCCAAATATTTTTACTCAGCGACTGCACTTTCAATCACAGCGTCCAATACATAAGCATACGCCTCACTTGGTGCCTCTAGACGGTTATCATTTGCCGCAGTATTTGTGTCCGCATCTAAAGCATAGCGCTGTATGCGTAGCACTTCGTCATGCTTACCATCTGGCTGATAACCATCAATAACGCCAGCAAATGGCGCCCACTGCCCTTCACTACTCTTAATTCCCTGATTATCATAGGTAATGGGTTTGACTTGCAAACACATCCCAGAAGTACTGTCATTACAAGACGTTTTCTTGGCATTCACGGCCCAAAATACTGTCTCACCTTTACTATTATATTTGGCTTGATCCGTAAGTTGACCTTCCCAAACCAACGTGGTTTCTTCATTCGTGAGCTGAGTCAATATTGCCTGTTCTTCTTGAGAAGCATCATTTTTTATTACTACTATTTGACTATCGCCTTCCATCAGATCAATCAAGCTATTTTCAGCGGCATTCAGATCAGCACATAGCATTTTAGTACTCATACTGTCATCAACGCTTAAAACCGACCCTTGTAATTGATAATTGGCACTGATCGTATTACAACCGACGCTATAGTTTAAGGTGTTCTGACCTTGGTACTGATTGAAAGACAGTCTTACTTCATCTTTAACCGCTGCCAGCTCATTCAGTGGCTGGGACTCATTGCCCATCACAGATATAAGCGTCCATCGATGATCTGATAGAGTAGAGATCATTGCTTGTTCAGCACTTTTATTGTCTGTTATAGGCTCATCAGTCGTTTCATCTGCATCAGACGCCATGATCTCTTTATCGACCGCTTTAGCATGTTCTGTCTTTTCTTTTTCATTAGTCGACGTAGAATTTTGACAAGCGCCTAACGCCAAACTTGCTACCAACATACTTGGTAATATTCCCAATTTAAAAGACAGTGTCCTAAAAGATAATCTCATAACAGTCATGCCTTACGATGGCTCTTTTTACAATTTAAACGCTTTATAGTTCAAGAAAGTGTTATATACACCTTTTCGGGGCGAAACAATCTACTCACTATATCGTTAGTGATTTTTGTCATTGTAACAAAATGTTTGATTTTATAAACATATGGTAATGATTCTCTTTACTTTAATTGGCACCACTATCTGTGCAGTCAACTTGAGTAAATCAAGAGTCATTACCATTATATGAAGATGTGACTTATAAATAATTCCAAATAAGTAAATATTTTGTCTTATTTATTTTCATCTGTGGATTTTGCTTTTGACATGTTTGCAATGCTAAAACGGTCGTTCATTTTCTGATAAAAACGCGCAAGATTTTCACCTTGAGCATTAGGATCCACTTTGAGTAGTTTGCCAAAATCCAACCCAAGGTATAAAACGATATCAGCAAAACTTAGTTGCTCCCCTACTAAGTACTCACGACCTTCTAAAACGGTTTCAAAATAAGCCAACGCTTTGTTTGAACGTGCAATAGAGGGCGCAACAAACTCTGGCACTTGTTCAACGCGCTGCGCTTTTGAAGGATGACTGTGTTGAAACGCGAGCATATAGTTATACAAAACTTCAAATTCAGCAATGCGGCGCATTGAACATACTTGTGCGCGTTGTACCACATCATTGCCCATCACAGAACGCTCACCATAGACGCGGTCAAGGTACTCGCAAACTGCTTGCGAATCATTGAGTATTGTATTGTCGTCTAACTTCAATACTGGCACCGTCTGCATAGGATTTATTTTAGTAAATGCCTCTGACATTTGATCATTATTGGCAAAATCAATGTCTACCACATCGATGTCATCCATATCATCAACATCAATTCCTTTTGATGCCAACAAGATAAGGGCTTTACGTGGATTGGGCGCTGTACGAGTGATGTATAATTTTTTCATGAAAAACTCCTTGTAAAATGGAATAAAAAAGCAACTTAGAACGATTAAATTTTATAGTTTATGTAGAGAATGGATAACTCCTGATGAGAACCCTAATATTATAAGTATCACATTTACCGCTCAATGCATTCATAGACAAGCTGATAAACGATCAAGTGAGTAAGAGCTACTGTTTAAATAAAATCCACTGCTCTCGTCATCATAGCAAAACCTTACTACCACTTGTTATATGAATAGTAAAAAGCCCCATAACATTACGTTATAGGGCTCTATATCTTCAGTAAATATCCATACATACTTGAATTATTTATTAGGCGCAGGCGTTGTACGTAGATAAGGCTTAATCTCTTTATGGCCTTTCGGATACTTGGCTGCGATGTCTTCGTTTTTTACGCTTGGTGGAATGATCACGTCGTCACCATCTTTCCAATCTACTGGCGTTGCGATATTGTACTCATCAGACAATTGTAGCGCATCAATAACGCGAATGATTTCATCAAAGTTACGACCACAGCTGGCAGGATACGTTAGGGTCAAACGAACCTTTTTGTTTGGATCAATAATAAAGACACTACGCACTGTATGTGTGCTATCCGCATTTGGGTGCATCATATCGTACAATTCAGCCACTTCTTTGTTAGGATCAGCGATAATTGGGAAGTTCATCTCAGTACCTTGAGTCTCACCGATGTCACTTGCCCATGCCTTATGATCTTCTAGGCTATCGACAGAGATACAAATCGGCTTAACATTGCGCTTTTGGAACTCGCCATTTAATGCAGCTGCACGACCAAGCTCAGTGGTACATACTGGGGTAAAATCTGCTGGATGTGAGAAGAATACCACCCAGTTGTCACCTGCCCACTCGTGGAAATTGATATTACCTTCTGTAGTCGCAGCATCAAAATTTGGTGCGGTATCGCCTAAACGTAAATGTGCCATGCTTTATTCCTTAGCTATGTTGATGAACGCTTCTATCGACACTTGGGCCTCGCGCTCTATTATTATCATCGATGTGCTCAGCTATAAAAAGTGCAGAGCACATCCGTAAAAACTGACTTTATCTTAACAAACTGGTTATGAATGTCTTGTGACGGATTGTAATGCCGTTATTCCCGTTATACCTAAGCAATAACATTGTTAAAAGTTCAATTCCAATCTGTACAAACCTTAAACCAACATACCCGAATCCCATAAACAAAACTCACCAAACTTACCCTTTTTGCTCGTCCCACCAGCGGCATGTCCAGCATTCGCCATGCTTATTTCCTCAAAGATTACTATCAATAACTTTATAATTGTCCACAAAAAAGCCCATTCCTAGCGTACTAGAAACGGGCTGGTTTGCAAACTACTATTGTTTAGTGTTTTCTTAAAATATACTCTAAGCCATCTGCTACATTAAGCAGGCTTATAAGTGTCACGTAAGCTTACGATTTGATTAAATACGGGCTTATCACTGGTATGATCCTCGCTATCAGCGATAAAGTAGCCTTCACGCTCAAACTGGAAACGCGTGCCAGCTTCAGCATTGGCCAGTGATGGCTCAACCACAGCTTGTAGCTCAGTCAATGAGTTCGGATTGAGCGCTTGATGTAAATCGCTCACACTGCCTGGGTCTTCCACACTAAATAGTTGCTCGTACATACGTACGGTTGCAGGCACACCTTGGCTCGCTGATACCCAATGAATGACGCCTTTGACTTTACGACCTTCAGGATTGTTACCCAACGTCGCAGGATCAATCGTTGCTTTTAACTCAACGATATTGCCATTGTCATCTGTAATATGTTCGGTCACTGCCAATACATAGGTATTACGCAAACGAATTTCTGGTTTCTCTGGTGATAAACGCTTATAACCTGCTGGCGGTTCAATCTCGTAATCGCCTTGATCAATATATAGCGTTTCGGTGAAAGGAATTTCACGTTCGCCCATATCAACGTTAGGATGGTTTGGCTGAGTCAACCAAAGGGTTTGCGCAGCATCATCGAAGCGTGCATTGACGCTTTCAGCCTTTTGTGACTCCCACTCGCTGACTGCTTCTGCAAAGTTAGTAATCGTCACTTTTAATGGTTTTAATACCGCCATGCCACGTGCTGTCGTGGTTTCTAGCGACTGACGAACGCTAAATTCTAACGAGCGAAAATCGACGACGCTATCAGATTTGGTCACACCGACGCGATCACAAAAATCTCGTAGGCCTTCTGCCGTATAGCCTCGGCGGCGCATACCAGCGATGGTCGGCATACGTGGATCATCCCAGCCGCTGACGATGCCTTCGTCGACCAGTTGTTTTAATTTGCGCTTACTGGTCATCGTATGATCGACATTTAAGCGGCTAAACTCATACTGATGCGGCGCCACGTCAAAGCCAATTTTTGCAATCACCCAATCATAAAAAGGACGATGATCTTCGAACTCTAGTGTACACAATGAATGAGTGATGCCTTCGATGGCATCAGACAGCGGGTGAGCAAAATCATACATGGGGTAGATGCACCACTTATCACCCGTTTGATGATGCGATTGATGCATGACACGGTAGATAACAGGGTCACGCAAGTTCATGTTTGGGCTTGCCATATCAATTTTGGCACGCAAAACTGCTTGGCCTTCCGCGTACTTGCCTTCTTTCATGTCGTTAAAGAGTGTTAAATTGTCTGCAACACTAGCATCACGTTGGGGCGAAGGCGTTCCGGCTTCACTAAACGAGCCACGGCTCTCTTTAATCTGCTCAGGTGATTGCAAGTCTACATACGCATCGCCTTGCTCAATCAGCTGCACAGCCCATGCATATAATTGATCAAAATAGCTTGACGCATGATACGCTTCTCCCACCCAGTCAAAACCCAACCACTTAACATCACTTTCAATGTTATCAATATAATCTTGCTTTTCTGCGGTTGGATTGGTGTCATCAAAACGCAAATTACATACACCGCCAAACTCTTCTGCCACGCCGAAGTTCAGACAGATAGATTTTACATGACCAAGATGCAAGTAGCCATTTGGCTCAGGCGGAAAGCGGGTCACGATTTGCTGGTATTTTTGCGCATTGACATCGTCACGAATGATATTACGAATAAAGTCGTTTTTTTGTTCATCTTTTTGTACGGGGTTACTTGAGTGCTCACTCATGGGGTATTGCTCCTAACGCAAATTGTCAATTCATGACACGTGCCATCACGCATCATGGAAAAGTCGAATCAAACTTTTGGCTAAAAAATAAAATGGTAATGAAAATTTGAGCCATAAAAACAGTGGGTTATAAAACCACACTATTTGCTCGCATGATTAAAAATGGTCGGAAATGTATAAAGTTGCGTTATTCTATCAGCTTTTGCAAAGGCATTAACAGCCTGATACATGACACAGGATAAAAAAGCCGTTAGACTACCCATGACTTTTTATCAACCAATTTTTTAACCACCACTCGACAGTGCCATTTAAGGTACTGCAATTAAAAAAGGAATATCTCATGGTAGACATGCCACCAGTAGTAGAACTTGACACCAATATGGGTGCAATCGTTATCGAACTCAATGAAGAAAAAGCGCCAAAGACGGTAGAAAACTTTTTAAACTATGTAAAATCAGGTCAATATGACGGTACGATTTTCCATCGCATCATTGATGGTTTCATGATTCAAGGCGGCGGAATGGACGCTGAAATGAATGAAAAGCCAACCAATGCGCCTATCGAGAACGAAGCGGACAATGGCCTAAAGAACGATAAAGGCACTATCGCAATGGCACGTACGCAAGATCCGCATTCAGCCACTAGCCAGTTCTTTATCAACGTAAAAGACAATGACTTCCTAAACCATTCTGGCAAAAATATGCAAGGTTGGGGCTATACTGTATTTGGTAAAGTCACAAGCGGCATGGATGTGATTGAAAAGATGAGAAGCGTACCAACGGGTCGTTTTGGCATGCATGCTGATGTGCCAAAAGAGCCAGTCGTTATTAACTCAGCGACTATCGTTACTCAGTAATAGTTATTTAGTAGCAGCGGCTTAGCCACTGTGAATTCATGAGTATTACTCAATAAAGCTTGTTGGGTAATACTCATTATCCGATAAGTTATAAGGACCCAGATGAATGCAAAGTTTTAATCATTTAATCACGACCCGACCTCATGAGGTACGGCAAGTATTGATTAGCGACCTGCATTTATCGTTAGATGAGCCTGCCCTAGTGCAGGCTTTTTTGGCACTGCTTGATGACTGCCTTGCTCTGCCCGCGCTCAAACGCTTATTCATTTTAGGTGATTGGTTTGAGGTATGGCTGGGTGATGATGTGTATCTGTCCCTATTAAAAGAGAAAAGGTCAGATGAGGCACGTCAAGGGCATTGGTTGACGCCCCTTATCATTAAGTTAAAACAATTGCGCATACAGGGCTGTGAGATACTGGTTATGCATGGCAATCGTGATTTTCTATTGGGTCGAGGGTTTTGTCATTTATTCGGTGGTGAGTTGATTGAAGAGCCTTATAACTTAACAGTCGGACAGCAATACTATCGCTTAGAACATGGCGATGCCTTGTGCACTGATGATAAAAAGTATCAGCTGTTTCGCCGAGTCATGCGTCATCGTATGACACAGTGGTATTTGCTCAACAAATCCTTAGAAAAACGCTTGGCCATCGCGGATAAAATGCGTAAAAACAGTCAGCAAAATAATGCCAATAAAGCGGCTTATATTATGGATGTTAATGATGATGCAGTCGCTACCGTCATGACAAATAATGATGCCTTACTACACGGGCACACCCACAGACCTGCTATTCACCCAATCGCTAATGGTAAAAAACGTTATGTACTTGGTGATTGGCGTCTGCTCGGTAAAGACAAACGTCAACCAACAGTCAGTGCCGTGATTGGGGTCATTACTTCGCCACGAAACTCAAACGATGACGCTCAATTTGATTTAATAGAATTTAATTTTAAAATCGTTTAGTAGCGTGCGTTCACTTCAAAATAATTTGCTCTAACACAATTTAATCTAAAACAAAGAGGGTCTGTCGCTAATGCAACAGACCCTCTTTTGATGGCTGCTTCTTTCCATTTTTTAGCCGATAGCCAGTTTATTTTAGAAGCGATACATTGAGATTGAGATTGAGAGTGTGACTGGAATAAATTTTTTGCAGCCTCTGTCGGCAACGCCGCAGCAAGCAAAAAAAATTTGTACCAGTCATACGTTACTATCTCTGCAAATGGTTTTTTTCTTATTAGTCTTAAGGCATCAATTTAAAGAAATGTTGGCGATAATGTTTTAGCTCACGAATAGAGTCACGGATATCATCCAATGCCAAATGGCTGCCACCTTTCTCAAAACTTCTCAAAATATCAGGACGCCAGCGGAAACAAAGCTCTTTGATGGAAGACACATCAAGATTACGATAGTGAAAGAACTTCTCAAGCTCTGGCATTTGACGCGCCATAAAGCGGCGATCTTGACAGATAGAGTTACCACACATGGGCGATTTACCACTATCGACCCATTTGTTTAAGAACTTAAGTGTTTCCGCTTCTGCTTCTGCTAGCGTCACGGTACTACGGCGTACACGATCGACCAATCCTGACTGACCATGCTGCTTGGTATTCCAATCATCCATCTTATTTAAGACTTGATCCGATACCTTAATCGCAAAAACAGGGCCTTCAGCAAGGACATTCAAATCCTCATCAGTAACAACGGTAGCAATCTCGATAATCTCATCATTTAAGGTATCGAGTCCGGTCATCTCTAGGTCAATCCATACCAACCCTTTTTTGCCTTGATTTTTGATTTTAATCTTATTGGGATGGTCGCCGGTGGTCATAAAATATCCTATGTTCAATGAAGTTTGAGACAAAATTGCTGAGCGCCTACGAGTTTAGAATAAGTAAAATATTACAAAACCACTGTCAGTCATAGGCGCTTTAGGCTGTATGTTAGCAAATTTTCACGCTACACTTAGCAATATTTTTTTAATAGGTCAAAACCCATGGCATTAATCCGGCAACGCAAACTCACCAAACAACAGATTCGTCGTATCGACAAGCAGCAGCTGGCAAGTCAAGACAGCATCGATGACAGTTTGATGGATGGTGTGGTCATGGCGCATTACGGCAAACAGCTAGAAGTCCAAGTGACCAGCTTGCCTGCTGTGATACCCGTGCAGCCGGAGATTGCGCCTGATGATCCAGAGCCGTTCTGGCAGACTCTTGAATTGGGCGATATCTGGCGCTGTCATGTGCGCACCAACTTGCCTATGCTTGCGGCAGGCGATCATGTGCGCTGGAGCGCGGATTCTAATACGGGCTTTGGACGTATTGAAGCGGTTAAGCCACGCACCTCTCTTGTCTCGCGCCCAGATCGTTATCATAAGCTCAAGCCGGTTGCTGCCAATGTTGACATCCTTGCTATCGTGTTCGCGCCCCTGCCAGCTGCTGCTCCTACGCTCATAGATCGCTACTTGGTCGTTTGCCATCATGCTGGCGTCAAGCCATTACTGGTATTAAACAAAGCAGATCTGCTAGCACAAGAAAATGGTGTCAATACCAATGAGCTACTGGCGCAATATGCCGCCCTTGGTTATGAGAGCGTGCTTACCTCTGTTGATTGTCCTGAGAATATTGCTGATAATGATGAGCAAATAGGACTCGATGAATTAAAGCGCTACATAGACAAAAAGTTGGTTATCTTTGCCGGACAATCGGGCGTCGGTAAGAGCAGTTTGATCAATGCGCTGTTGCCTGACTCAGGTCAAAGCGTCAATGTCATCTCTGAAAACTCCCAACTTGGACAACATACGACGACGACCAGCCGCTTGCTACCATTCAATCCAGACGATTTAACCCAAGGCGGTATCGTTGATACGCCCGGTATTCGTGAATATGGTATTTGGCACTTAACCCCTGATGACATCATTTCAGGCTTCGTTGAGCTTGCACCACTGGCTGGCGATTGCCAATTCCGTGACTGTCGCCATACTCATAACAGTAAAGGCTGCGCCCTTTGGCAAGCAGTGGCTGATGGTACAGTCTTGCAACGCCGCGTTGAAAACTTGGTTACGCTCAGAGAAGAGGCGGATACCAAGCCTTACTAAGCATTGCTTTATTAAGGGTTAAACGCAAGGTTGGTCATCACACGTTTACTATAGACGACCTTATCGGTATAATAGCGCCTTGTTCAATTCGTTAGGCTGTCTTCTCAGCTTAATAGAACACTTATTTTTTTGGAGGTATGGTTTGGATCGTGCGCTGGAATTTGTGGGCAACCACCCGTTTTTATTTGGTATATTAGCCGTGCTTGCTATACTGTTTTTTGCCATTGAGAACAAACGTAGCGGTAGAAAAATATCGCCCAACACGCTTGGTATGATGGTTAACTCTCAAAACGCGCAGATCATTGATATTCGCGACAAAAAGAAGTTTGCCACAGGATATATTCAAGGCAGCCGCAACATACCTTTTTCTGAGCTAAAAGATCGTGTCAGTGAGATTCGCGCAATTGAGCAGCCTGTGATTATTATTTGTGATATGGGTGTGCAAGCAGGCGCTGCGATTCAGATGATTGGTAAAGAAAATGTTTACCGCTTAGACGGTGGCGTTGGTGGCTGGCAAGGTGCTGGTATGCCATTGGTTGGTCCAAAGGATGTATCGTCTAAAAATAAAGGCAAAGCCAAACCAAGTTTGCATAAATGATTAGACAAAGCACCGAATACGTACTTTTTGATGGTTTATTAACTGGTAGTTATTTGTCTAGCGGCTATTTGAGAGTTGATCGTTAATGAGTTAATTAATAGGCGCGTAAAAAAGACACCTTACTAAGAGGTGTCTTTTTTTATGTGGCATTTATGCTACTGTTCAACCTTTTATATACGCTTAACTTGAATTTATAAGGCTTATCCCCACTTTAATACTGAGTATCAACAAACCTAACTGACGGTAACGGCTTATAATAATTTTTATCCAATGATTGTTTATAACAACAGGGTTACCTCATAAACTTATAAATAAGGATTTATCATGACTGTATCTGTTAAAGTCTATACGACCCCTATCTGCCCATACTGCTCAAACGCTAAGCAACTGCTACAATCTAAAGGCGTTAACTACGAAGAGATTGGTATGCACGACATGAGCAGTGAAGAGCGCCAAGCTTTGATGAAAAAAACCAATAACTATCGTACGGTTCCTCAAATCTTTGTTGGTGAGACTTTTGTTGGTGGCTTTGATGAGCTGAATCAAATGAACCAGCAAGGCAAGCTTGACGAACTACTAGCGGGTTAATTGATCATTCTTCTTGACTGTCTGTCTTCATCTAGGTAAAGATGGACAGATTATGAATAGAAGGCAATGCTAAAAAATGTCGAGATACACTCTCGATTTATATTACAATGTTATTTTATAAAACGACCGTTTGATCCATTATTTGATTTAACTTTAGAGGAATTATCATGGCTGACGCACAACCACAATTGGCATTAGAACGCATTTACGTAAAAGATATGTCACTTGAAGTACCAGGCGCTGAAGTATTCACCAAAGAGTGGAACCCAGAGCTTGATATCAACCTTTCAAGCAATGCTGAAAAACTTGATGACGATCATTATCAAATCATTTTGACAGTAAGCGTTACGGCTAAAAATGCTGATGAAGCTGCATTTATTGCCGAAGTCCATCAAGCGGGGATTTTCTTATTAAAAGATATTCCTGAAGATCAAATTGGTCAAATTTTGGGTGCATACTGCCCTAACGTTTTATTCCCATATGCTCGTGAAGTCATCAGTGATATCGTGACACGGGGTAGTTTCCCGCAACTATTGCTTGCACCAGTAAACTTCGATCAAGCATACGCACAAAGCCAACAGCAAGCTCAAGTAGATGCTGAAGGCAATGCTTAAGTCTTGATGTGCTAATGTATTACTGCTACAGTCAATACATTTGACAAAAAGCCGTCTACCTATTTGGGTAGGCGGCTTTTTTTTAGTTATGTTTTGACATTAAATTTGAAAAAAACTGTCAATGAGCTTTCAATAAAAAAACCCCGACTGTATAAAGTCGAGGTCTCATTTTTATGACAGCTGTTATATCGTAGGATATTAGCCTTTTAATGCAGACAAAATCTGCTGCTTAACGTCATCAATACCTTGTGTACCATCAAACTTATTGTATTTAGGCGCATCATCGCCCTCTTCAGCTTTTTCTTGATAAAAACCAACCAAGGCTGATGTTTGCTCATGATAAGTAGCCAAGCGATCACGAATCGTCGACTCTTTATCGTCTTCACGCTGAATCAAGGCTTCACCAGTCACATCGTCAATTCCTTCTTGCTTAGGTGGATTGTGATGAATATGATAAACACGACCTGAATTTGGATGCTGGCGACGACCAGACAAACGGTTCACAATCTCATCATCAGGAACACTGATTTCAACCACATGGTTAATCGCGACATCTGCATCTGCAAGCGCTTGGGCTTGCGGAATAGTACGCGGGAAACCATCAAAGATACAACCGTTGACACAGTCAGGCTTAGCGATACGTTCTTTCACTAGGTTAATAATAAGGTCATCAGAAACCAAACCGCCAGCATTCATGATATCTTTGGCTTGTTTGCCAAGCTCACTGCCTTCTTTGATCGCTGCACGCAGCATATCGCCAGTTGAGATTTGTGGGATATCAAATTCTTTAGAAATAAACTGAGCTTGAGTGCCTTTACCAGCGCCTGGTGGACCTAGCAAAATAATACGCATCATTATGCGACTCTCCTTAATAGATAAGATTTTGGGATTGATAAAACTTTGGGATTGGTTGATTGCAGAACCACCTTACCTTGTGACTCTACAAACCTCAAGTATTTTCACGATTGCCGTGATAAGTTGCTATGACTTATCTGTTCATATAACGTTGTTGCACGCTCGTTTAACGTGCAACAAGGCATTCGCAATGTGCATTAACAGCAGACATCTTATGGTATTTGCTGATTAATTTCCACATTGACTTGGTCTTGATCAGCACTAATCACAACCGGGTTACCCGATAGATCTCCTGATTCTGCGCTTGCTGTACCACTATGACTGATGCGGGCGATAACGGCTAACTGCACTTTATCAGATCTGGCAGATTGCAAGGTACGTTCTGGCATCATGGCATCAAGATCACTTAGGCTAATAACTGCTTCACCTTGTTTGATCACACTGATAGGTAGACGCTTAGCAGCAAATGGTGGCCCACCTTTTACATCACGTATCGCAACAAACAATACATCATCACCTTTCACCAGTGGCAGCAAGCTTGCATTAACTCTCACTGTCACCTCAACACCTTCAGAGGCTTGCTGCTGCTGCGCGCTCACGTTGGCGCTTAATTCATCTAAACTTTGTAGCGCTTGAGAATGGTCGCCTGGTTTGGCTGCAATATTACCACGCAGACGCTTAATCCAGCCTTGTGCTTGCTCAAAGTTATTACTACGTGCCTCTCCCATTGCCATTAGCATTTGTGCCCCTTCATGGTCTGGGTTTTTAGCCAATACATCTTGCAGCACGCGGCGGCTACTATCGTCTAATTGGCCTTTATTGGCAAAGAAGCTAATCTGAGCATAAGTAGTGGCAATCTCTTCATTGTCTGGCGATAAACGATACGCGCGCGATAAAGACTCTATCGCTGAATCAGTTGCTTCTAATGACAGAAATAGCTCTGACAAGCGCATCCAGCGATTGGGGTCATCAGCATGGCGATAGACATTAGTCTGCATGGCACTGATCAATTGTGTGCCATCTTCAATTGCCCAAGCTGGTGGCTGATCAATTTTACCCGTCAATAAATCATCGGCAACTTGACCAACTTTGTCCTCGCTTGCCCAAAGTTCAAATACGGGCGTACGATCGCTGACCATTAGATAGGCCATAGCTGTCAATACGGGCACCCAAACTATGATAATTAACCGGCTTTTTATACCAGGTGCCACCATGGGCGTGACTTCACGCTGAGCATCCAAAAGCTGGCGCTCAAGCTCGAGTTTTTGGTTTTGATAATGGGTGTCATCAATGACACCACTGTCTTTATCTGTTTTGAGTTCTGCAAGACGCTCGCGAAACACAGCAACATTGATATCTAATAATTGATTGTCCACAGGAGTTTGTTGCGCACGTGAAGCTCTTAGCCACGGTATGATAGCAATTACCGCGAAGACTAGAGCGATAAGTAAGCTTAAAGCAATGAATAGGCCAACAGTAGAGAATAGGGTCATTTTTTGTCCTCAAGGCTTGTGGTATCGTGATCATCTTCTTTACCACTATCAGTACGTGATAAGAGGCGGTCAAGTTGAGCTCTTTCGGCAACAGATAGAGCAGCAGCGGCACTTTCTACCTTTACTCCGTTCTCTCCACTGGCAACAAGCTGACGCCGTTTGCTTTGCCAAAACCATCCTATCAACAAAACGATGAGCAACAATGGTGGGAAAAACCACAAGACCCATGTTGATGGGCGTACAGGTGGCTTATAGCTGATAAAATCACCATAACGCTCCTGCATATAAGAACGAATTTCACCATCACTACGACCATCTTTTACCATATCGTAGGTCTTTTGCTTTAAGTCTTGGGCAATGGGTGCATCAGAACCTGCAAGGTTTTGATTTTGGCATTTTGGGCAGCGCAGCTCTTCGATAAGACCACGATACTGAGCCTCTTGTTGTTCAGAGTCAAAATCGTAGACATCAATTGCAGCATAAGTTGTGGCACTCAGCAGGCACGCTATAATTAAGCTTGCCAGCTGTAAGATAATGGGCTTCACATTGGCTTTCACTTACACACCTCCCCAATCTGCTTCGTATCTGGGCTGACGTTATTATTATTGGCATCATTAAGTACCATCAGGCAAGGCGCGATTCGACTTTGCCAGTTGCTCTCATTAATCTCACCAATAATATGTTGACGAATAATCCCTTCACCATCGACAACGAACGTTTCAGGTGCACCTGTCAAGCCTAAATCTAAGGCAAACTGCCCTGATAAATCCTGAATCGACATTGAAAACGGATCCCCACCTCGGTTTAGATATCCCAAGGCATCACCAATCTCATCTTTATAGTTGATGCCCACCAGGTTGACACCGCGTTCTTCTAACTGCATCAAAAAAGGATGTTCAATCACACAAGTGGGACACCAAGAGCCCCATATATTCATCAAGAAAGGTTTGTCAGGCAAGTTCTCATTGGTCATGATACGGCTGGTATCGGATAATAAAGGGAGCTCAAACGCTGGTACTGGACGCTCAAGCGCCGTATTGGTCACAATATCAGTCGGTTGCCCTAGGCGCATATATAACATGACAATCAAACCAATGAAGACGATCAATGGAATCAAAAACCACAATCTAAGCTGCTTTTTATTCATGGTTTTAGGGTTATTTACCTTATGGTGCCCAGCTTTTTGATCAGAAGAATTGTTTGACGTGCTCATCTCAATTGCCTCCCATCTTTGTCACGGGTATTTCAGACTCAGTGACGGGACGAGCGCCAGACTTTTCAGGCATGATTTGCATCGGTGTCTTGGTTTTCTTAATACGATAACGATTGTCAATAATACTTAGCAAGGCACCGAACGCCATAATCAGCGCACCCAGCCATATCCAACGAATCAGCGGTTTGACGTAAATACGGAACGCCCATTCATTGCTGTTTTCGGCGATAGGCTCACCAAGCGCTACATATACATCACGCAAAAGAGTGGCGTCAATCGCAGCTTCTGTCATCGGCATCATACTGATAATAAAGTTACGTTTTTCAGGATATAAGGTAGTCACCTCTTGACCATCTTTGCTAATGGCCACCTCCGCTTGTGTGGCATCAAAGTTACTGCCTTTGACTTCACGGAAACCTTTTACGACAAAATCATAGCCCTGAACATGGACACTATCATTTGGTGCCAATGCCACATCACGCTCAATGCTCAACGTAGTTGTAAAGGCCACACCAATAACAGCAATAATCACACCGATATGCGCTATCTGTTGACCCCAATAGCTCAGACGTAGTTGACGCAAACCTGTCAAACGACTGGATGCATTTTTGGTCTTGTCTTTAAGATCGACGACCATCCATAGCAGTACCCAAAAACTGATCGCTAAGGTCACGCCAATATTGAGCATCTCTGATAGACTGACAAAATAGGCAATAATCGCTGCTAATACTAGACTGCTTACTGCGATGATCATGCCAGCACCCAAAAGCGGGCGACTGTCTTTTTTCCAGCGAATATTAGACCCCATGCCCATCGCTATCAATAGCAACCAAGTAAGAGGCACAAATAGTGCATTAAAGTAAGGAGGACCAACTGATACCTGACCCAAATTAAAAGAGTCAGCGATAATGGGATATAGCGTACCAAGTAAAACAACCAAGGTCGCAATCAGAAGAATGACATTATTAATGACTAAAAATGACTCACGTGAAATCAGCTGATATTGACTTTCAACCGTCAAACGCCAGCCACGTATGGCAAACATCAATAGGCCGCCCCCGATGATCACACCAAGGATCACTAAGATGACCAGACCACGCGTTGGGTCAGCAGCGAATGAGTGTACGGAGGTAATGACTCCTGAGCGTACTAAGAAAGTACCAAGCAAACTCAGTGCAAAAGCAAAAATCGCTAGCATGATTGTCCATGCTTTAAATACACCACGCTTTTCAGTGACTGCCAGCGAATGTAGCAACGCCGTACCTGCCAGCCATGGCATCAAAGAAGCATTTTCTACTGGATCCCAGAACCACCAACCGCCCCAGCCAAGCTCATAATAAGCCCACCACGAACCAAGCGCGATACCAACGGTCAAAAAGCCCCAAGCAGCCAATGCCCATGGACGCGACCAGCGAGTCCAGACTGCATCCAAACGCCCTTCCCATAATGCCGCCATACAAAAAGCAAATGGCACAACTAAGCCCACATAACCCATATAAAGCATGGGCGGATGAATGATTAAACCGAAATCTTGCAATACAGGGTTTAAGTCTGCGCCATCGACAGGCAAATTGGGCAATGTGCGCTCAAATGGCGAAGACGTAAAAATAAGCATCGCAAGCATCATTGCCTGCACGCCAGCTAAAATAACCAATACTCGTGCACGCATGGATAACGGTAGACCACGGCTAAAATAAGACACCAAGGCGCACCAAGTCGCCATAATGGTCATCCAAAGCAGTAGGGAGCCTTCATGCCCACCCCAAGTCGCTGATAATTTGTAGTACCAAGGCAATAAGGTATTAGAATGTTGAGTGACATAGACTAAGCTAAAGTCATTATAATAAAAGCCTGCCATCAGCGCAGCAAACGAAGTAATCATGGCAGCAAATTGTGCCCATGCAAGACTTGGCGCAAGACGTTGCCAAGCAACGTGATCACGCATGACACCAATAGTCGGTAACACCACCTGCAAAATCGCCAACATAAAGGCGGCTAGCAAGGCAAAATAACCCAATTCTGTGATTAACATACGGTCTAACCCTGTTTACCTTAGTACGGTCATTGTTTATTTTAGGGATTGGTAATTTGGAGTAGTAAAACTGTCCGATATTCGCTATTGCTGTTGACGATGGCCACAGCAATATCAGAGACTTACAGCAGGGTACATTAGCGTTAACTTGTCACGTTTTTGTATCCACTCTGTATTTGATGTGTGTAAAAAATAAAAAACTTATTGATTATTGCATGGATGGAAAAAACACCAAGACAAGATGCAGCCAACCCGCCAAGAATCCTGTTAAGCCCCCTAAAATAATTAGAGTCATCTCATCTTCTCGGAATGCGGGACGCAATAAGTTTTGAAACTCATTGGGCGTCAATGCACGTATTCGATCACGGAACAGACCAAATATCTTACTGGCACGGCTTTCGTTCAGTTCAGGATCACGCAGCGGTACCATGGTTGCAATAATAGATTTATCAATAATGGTATTTTTTAATTGACCATATTCTCGGCGACCCAGCCCCACACGCAATGTAGTACTAATGACTGGCGACTCTAGTACCTTATAGAGATGCGATTTCATCAAATCTCGCGTCTGTGCAGCACGTTCACCATACATCATCTCATTCATGATATTTTCAAGTGTGACCAAATCCTTGACGACGATCTCAGCAAAAACCTCAGATACTTCTTCTTGTCGCTTCATAAAACCGCCTTGTAGGCGATACTGTGCGATATGCGGTATCTGTGGCTTAATAAATGGGAAATGGCGTTGGACAGTAAAAAGCTTTAAATAAGGAATAAAACGCGGTTCGACTGGATTAAACACCATCCAAATAGCGATCCAATTGGTCAAAAAGCCCCAAATCGCAGCAAAAAACGGTACCGTCCAATGCTGTGGCACCAGCAAAAAGATAAACATCTGAATAATACCGAAAACCAAACCAATCAAAGCACTGATATGCCAAATAAAATTGATCTCTTTTTGACCCACTTTTAAAAACATATTCACCATCAAACGACGATCACTCTCCATCGTATTGACAATCATCTTACGCATATCAACCAAATCTTCGACATGATAAGTCAGGTCAGTCACCAAGGACTGCATAATATTGGGCAATTCTTGATGCGCTTGAGCGTAGACACGACGCTTTAGAGCGTAAGGCAGATTGCCCCACAAGGCTGGTGAATGATCCAGCATGATCTCATCAATCAATACCTCAAGATTTTCATCAACCGTATTGGTAATGAATACCGCCATTTGCTCAGGCTCCATTGCCTGAAAAAACTCATCAAGCGACCCAAGCTTCGATAGCGTCTGATCAACGATGACGCCCGATATTTTACCAGCCTTACGTGGGACGATACCTTGCCAGCCAATACCCGGTAAACCAAAAAACGGGAAATTTGGAATACGGATACCCCAAAACTTGATGGGATAGAACAGCATTTTAAGCGCCATCCATACATGTATCCAAGTAACAAATGCCGTCACTGGTGGGATGGTTAACATGGCAAAAAACTCTGGGTGCTCAGCTATCGTCTGCCACAATGAAGTTGCATCCATGACTTATCTTGCCTCTGGTTGATTGTCATTGCTAATAAACTATCTTTAGCAAATTAGAACGTATTAAGAAATACGCTCCGCCCATAATGGTGTCTATAAGATAAAAAAATGACTATAAATAAATCGCCTGATTTTAGCATACTTGCTACCTATTAGCACAGGTAGACCCTAGCCAAGTTGTGACTAGAGATGACAAGTTTTACCGCTTAACTGTATTGATAAAGCTTTCAAATGGCCTATCCCTGCTGAAACCATTGACAGTGACAAAATAAGTGGGCAAATACTGCGTCCTGTTATTTGTTCTGCTATAATCCGCGGGTAAATGCCAATACCTATTTCTCTACTTTTCTGCCTCTTAATTAATGCATCATAATTGCAAACAAGATCAGTCTATGTGATTGAAATCCTTCGCATTATCCTTTATGCTCACCGCACCTTGGTTCATAAACCCGCTCATGTATCTCTTTTATTGACTCACCGACTGTTTGGGCTTTTACTTTATATGAATAAACCGCTAACTCCCAACACTGAACAGACCAATAGTGTTTTTACCTCTCGTATTATTATCCTTGGGGTTTTAATATTTTTAGGTTTGGGTGGCTTGATCATGCGTTATGGTTATTTACAAGTCTACGCCCACGATAAATACACCACTCAGGCAGATAACAACCGCATTAAACTGATATCTGCGCCGCCCAGCCGCGGTTATATTTATGATCGTAACGGTATCATATTGGCAGACAATCAGCCTGTCTTTACAGCCATGTTAAGCCCTGACGAAGTTGAAAACCCAGAGCGCACGCTACATTTACTTGCGCCTATTTTTGATCTGACAGACAAAGACATTACTGATATTTTGGCTCGTATCAGCAAAAGTAAGAACGATCCTGTCACCATCAAAATCGACTTAACTGAGGCGCAGTTGGCACAGTTTAGCGAGCGTAAGCCTTTTTTTCGCGGCGTCACTATTCAAAGCAAGCTGACACGCTCTTATCCTTATGATGAGTTGTTTGCACATGTCATTGGTTATGTGGGCCGTATCAATGACAAAGAGAGCAAACGCATTGATAAAGACAAATACGCGGGTACTGACCTGATTGGTAAAATTGGTATCGAAGACTATTATGAAGATATTCTATTGGGCCAGCCGGGTTATCAATCTGTAGAGACTGATGCGCACGGCAATATTTTACGGCAATTAGATACTAAGCCGCCTGTCTCTGGTAACGACATCACTTTGAGTTTAGATTACGGCTTACAAACCGTGGCTCAACAACAGCTAGATGGACGTCGCGGTGCGATTGTCGCCATTGATCCAAAGAATGGCGATGTACTGGCATTTGTCAGCAACCCAAGCTATGACCCCAATCCTTTTATTTCAGGCATCTCTTTTAAAGACTACGGCGCACTACAAGAAGATCCTGACGAACCATTATACAACCGAGCCTTACAAGGTATGTATCCACCTGGCTCAACCATTAAACCTTTTGAAGGCTTAGGCGGTATTCATTATGGTTTACGCAATTGGGACACCACCATCTACGATCCCGGCTATTTTAGCTTACCAGGAGATTCACATCGTTTCCGTGATTGGAAACGTGGCGGTCATGGCACGGTGGATCTGAAAAAATCTATCGTCATGTCAGTTGATACTTATTATTATAAATTGGCCTACGAGATGGGCATCCAGCGCCTTCATGACTGGATGGTGCGGTTTGGGTTTGGTGACCAGACTGGTATCGACTTACCCAACGAAAAATCAGGAATCATGCCATCACCCAAATGGAAAAAAGACACTTATGATAAAGGGTGGTTACCTGGCGAAACCATCTCAGTCAGTATTGGACAAGGTTATTTCTTAGCCACGCCACTACAGATTGCCAATGCAACTGCCATGACGGCAAACAAAGGCTATCACATTACCCCTCACCTATTAAAAAGCAGTGACGGGGCAGCAAAAGTCAACGTCATCACCAAACCTGATGGCAAAATTGATTATAATGGTAAGCCCTCTGACTGGGTACGCATGCATGAAGCAATGGAAGCAACTGTGAAAAGTGGTACAGCACGCCGCGCTTATAATCCAAAGTATCGTATAGCAGGTAAATCTGGAACCGCGCAGGTCAAATCCATTGCCCAAGGTAAACGTTATAATAAAGCCGCGCTAGATTCGCGTCACTGGGATCACGCTTGGTTCAATGGCTTTGCACCTGTAGATGATCCTCAGATTGCTCTTGCTGTATTGGTCGAAAACGGTGGTGGTGGTGGTGCCGTGGCCGCCCCCATCGGTCGTGAGCTTTTTGATTATTGGGTATTGCAACGTAAAACCAATCCTATTTTGCCACCAACCGCAGATGAGCTTCGTGCCATCAAACACCAAAAAGCATTAGACAAGGCGGCGCGTGATGCTATTCGTGATAAAGAGGCAAAAGCATTAGAAGAAAAAGAAGCCCTAGCAGCTGCTGCGTCAACATCTGAGTAAGAGACGGTGAAAGAGACCTGTTATGACCAAACCTTCAAACGGCCGCGAGCCAAAGAGAAACACTAAAGTCAAAAAAAATACAGCAGCAGGCGATGTACGTATCATTGGCGGTCAGTTTAAACGTCGTATCGTCCATTTCGTCGAGGCTGACGGTCTACGTCCAACACCAGATCGTTTGCGTGAGACGTTGTTTAATTGGCTGCTGGCTGATATTCATGGTGCGTATGTACTTGATAGTTGTGCTGGTAGCGGTGTACTAGGATTTGAAGCATTATCACGAGGCGCTGCCCACTCAACTTTTATTGAAGTCAATCCAGCGCAGAGTCATATGCTACGTCAAAGTGCTGACCAACTAAGACTCGATGCAACCACTTATCAAGTCATTCAGGGCACAGCTGAGCAAGTCTTGACTCAAAATCAATTGGTTCCACGTCATTTTGATTTGGTTTTCATTGACCCGCCTTATGCGCAGGATTTGTGGCAACCTATTTTGATGGCATTAATCACCCAGTCGCTCATCAATACCGATACCTTGATTTATCTCGAAGCTGATAAAGAATTAGAAGATCAATTGATACAACTGGCAAATACCCTTAATAAAAATGTGACTGCACCGCACCAAGCAACACTAAAAGCAGTTGGCTTTGACTGTTTAAAACAAACCAAAGTTGGACAAGTTGTCGCTGGACTTTATCGACTATCATCGTCATAATTGTGTAGTATTTGTTAAAAATGTCTAAAACCGCTTAAAAACTGGCCCAACGCTGCAGTTAAATGTATATAAGGCAAAAATAAACCCCAATGCAGCTTGCAAGCGTAGGCGCTACTGCTTATAATGTGCAGTCTGTTTTTTGAGAGCCCCGTTCCCAGCTAAACTCTCAACGAATTCTAATTTTAAGGTTTTATCATGAAAACACTTAGTGCAAAACCAGCTGAAGTGACCCATGACTGGTATGTCGTAGATGCTGACGGCAAAACCCTTGGTCGCTTGGCTACTCAAATCGCTAGTCGCTTACGTGGCAAGCATAAGACGTCTTATACTCCACACGTAGATACTGGTGACTTCATTGTTGTCATCAATGCGGAAAAAATCGCGGTAACGGGTAAAAAAGCACAAGACAAAAAGTATTATCGTCACACTGGTTACCCAGGCGGTATTAAAGAAACCAACTTCACGAAGCTGATTGCACATAAGCCTGAAGATGTTCTACACAAAGCAGTTAAGGGTATGCTTCCAAAAGGCCCTCTTGGCTATGCAATGATCAAGAAGCTAAAGCTATATGCGGGTACTGAACATCCACATACTGCACAGCAACCTAAAGAACTAGACATCTAAGGATATACTTATGGAACGCAATTACGGAACTGGTCGCCGCAAGACGTCTACTGCTCGTGTATTTTTATCAAAAGGTACTGGCAGCATCGTTGTTAACGGTAAGCCACTTGACGAATACTTCAGCCGCGAAACTTCACGCATGGTTGTTCGCCAGCCTCTAGAACTACTAGATTCTGCTAACTCATACGATTTGTATGTGACTGTTGCAGGCGGTGGTATCAGTGGTCAAGCGGGTGCAATTCGCCACGGTATCACACGTGCATTAATCGAAGCTGACGAAACTTTAAAGCCTGCCCTAAAAGCAGCTGGTTTTGTTACTCGTGATTCACGTCAAGTTGAACGTAAGAAATTGGGTCTACGTAAAGCACGTAAACGTCCACAATTCTCAAAACGTTAATCAAAGCTCTCGCTTATTTTCTTGTTTCTGTTGGCTTTTTCTCGGAGCCACAGTATCAGTCTTAGATAAGCGTGTAGATTTGCAAAACCTTATAAGCTGGTCACAGCTTGTAAGGTTTTTTTATGTCTATATATAGCTCTTGGAGTGACAATGGGTTATTTAGATAGCGTTGGTTTACAATTTAAGCTGTTGTTTTCCTCACCAGGGCATCGACATTAATTATGCCTGACAGATGCCTCTTAGCGATTTTGACTTGCAAAGCACTTGACGCTACCCCATCATAATACTAAATTTTTATCATTAGCCTCAATGCCATAAGATAGCTATAACCCGATGCCATAAACCGTGCTGCAAAAGGATATTATGAAAGCGCCTGAACAATACGACCCCAGCAAATCTTCTTCAAAAAATCATATATCACCAAGTATCCAGCAGTCGATCAAATCGCCTGCCATACCTACTGGCACGCCAACGATTAAGCAAACTCATAAGCGTACAGCACACGCTGAGAAAAAGCCCTTTCAAAAACAGTTTTTATTACCGAAATACTGGGGTATTTGGTTACTGTTTTTTATTATGCTACCCATGATGTATTTGCCCCTTCGTTGGCAGTTTTGGTTGGGACGTAAGCTTGGCATCTTATGTTATAAAATTGCAGGCTCGCGTCGCCGTGATACGTTAATCAACCTCAAGCTTGCCTTTCCAGAAAAGCCTGAAGCTGAGCGTGAACTAATGGCAAAACAAGTCTTTGTCAATCAAGGCATCGGTGTGTTCGAGACCTTATGCGCATGGTTTCGTCCAGATGTTTTCACTCGTACTGTTTCTATCTCTGGACTACAACACATCGTCAACGCTCAAAAAGACAATCGACCGGTTATCTTATTAGGGGCTCATTATACGATGCTTGATTTGGGTGGCTTATTTTGTGCCCAGTTTTTCCCTGTCGATTGTATGTATCGCACACAGAACAATCCTCTGCTCGACTGGTTTATTTATAATGGTCGTACCAGCATTTTTGGTAAGCAAATTTCTAGCCGTGATATGCGCAGTTTGGTCAGTTCAATCAAGGCTGGGCACGTCATTTGGTACTCCCCTGACCAAGACTATGGCCTAAAACAAGGGGTCATGGCACCATTTTTTGGCGTGCCCGCTGCCACGATTACTGCGTCACGTCGCATGGCCAAATTGGGCAGCAAAGATCACCCACCTGCTGTTATGGCATTGCACACTTATCGTCAAACGCCAGACAATCTGCCACGTGGTAAACGTCCCCACTATCATCTAACCATTACGCCTGAGCTGGATAACTATCCAAGCAACGATGAAGTCGCTGATGCTACTCGCGTCAATGAAGTGTTAGAAGGACTAATTCGTATTGATCCTACTCAGTGGATGTGGTTTCATCGCCGTTTTAAACACGGACCCAATGGACGTACCAATATCTATAAGTAGGACTTTATTCCCAAGAAAAATACTAGGGAAATTTGCTATACTTTGTGCCTAATATTTTGCGTCATTCAAAACACACAATGACCAATGCATTGATAATAACTTGATAAATAAAGTAATGGATTCCACATGAGTAATAACAGCACTCCTAATGAGCAGACTTCTGCCAGCTTAACCGAAGCCAAGCGTATCTTGACTGGCATCAAACCGACTGGTATCCCGCATTTGGGTAATTATGTCGGTGCCATTCGTCCAGCAATCGAATCGATCCAAAATAGCGATCATGAAGCGTTTTTCTTTTTAGCTGATTATCACGGCATTATTGGTTGTTATGATCCAGCTATTATTCATGAGTCCACAAAGGTGATTGCAGCCACATGGATTGCGTGTGGCCTAGATCCTGAACGCGTCACCTTTTATCGTCAGTCAGACGTACCTGAGATTCCAGAACTGGCTTGGATTTTGAATTGTTCGTGCGCAAAAGGTCTGATGAACCGCGCTCACGCTTATAAAGCATCAGTCGATATTAATATGGAGAAAGCCGATGTCGATCCTGATCAAGGCGTGACCATGGGTCTGTTTGGTTATCCTGTATTGATGGCCGCTGACATTTTGATGTTCAATGCCACGCACGTCCCAGTTGGTCGCGATCAAGTACAGCATATTGAGATGGCGCGTGACATTGCAGGCACCTTTAATCATCGCTACAAGACTCTATTTACCTTACCATCTGCTGTCGTTGATAACGACATTCCGTTATTGACAGGACTTGATGGTCGTAAAATGAGCAAAAGCTATAGCAATACCATTCCCTTATTTGGCGAGCCTAATTCGCAAGTGAGCTCCGAAAAGCAAATGCACAAAGCTATCATGAAAATCGTGACCAACTCACAGTTGCCTGATGAGCCAAAAGATCCTGACGACTCAGCGCTGTTTGAGATATATAAAGCGTTTGCCACGCCTGAAGAAATCGCCGATATGCGTGCGCAGTATCTGGCAGGTATTGGCTGGGGTGATGCCAAGCAAGCCTTGTTCGACAAAATTAATACCGAGATTGCCCCATTCCGCGCGCGTTATGAAGAACTCATGGCCAATCCAAAAGAGCTAGAAGAAATCTTGCAGATGGGGGCAGAAAAAGCGCGTCGTCATAGCCGTAAGCAGCTAGATAAAACGCGTAGAGCCATTGGTATTCGTCCGCTTGCTAAGCTTAAATAAATGATCACGTGTACTATAACTAAAGCAAGCAGCTTTTGAGAAAGCTGCTTTGTCTATGAGTGCTTACTATATGCCTGAACTCTTGAATGATAATGACGTAAAAAATATTAAAGAGCACTCAAAGACTAACGATATGTCCTTGCGCATTTACCAGACGCCCGTACAACACCTTCCAGAAGATCTCTATGTACCACCACAAGCATTTGCTATTTGGTTAGAGCAATTTGCTGGGCCACTGGATTTTTTATTATACTTGGTCAAAAAGAATAACGTTGATTTGACCCAGCTGCCAATATTGCCCATCACTGAGCAATATCTGGCTTATATCAGCGAGCTGGACACAGCCCATTTTGAATTGGCAGGTGATTATTTGCTGATGGCCTCCACTCTTATTGCCATTAAAACTGAGCTATTGTTACCCAAGCCAGAAACGCCGACTGATGAGCGCGACCCCAAAGCAGAGCTTATTGAACGTCTAGAAGAGTATGCGCAGATTAAAGCGGCCAGTCAGCGTTTGGATAACTTGGTGCGTCTCGAGCGAGATGTGTTTTTGGCGATGGTGAGTATGCCAAGTCAAGACGTAATGAATACTGAATTACCCAATTACTCTCCTACCTTGTTGATTGATAGCCTCTTCAAAATGCAGTTACAGCCCGACTATCAGATGCATACCATCAAAGTTGATACTGTACCGCTTGCTGACCGTATTGCCAGTATCAGTCGACAGCTCAGTACTGGAAGTGCTCGCTCCTTTTATGATCTACTAGATAAGTCACAAGGCAAGGTGGGAGTTGTTGTCAGTTTTGTCGCTGTACTCGAATTGATGAAGCGGCAGCTTATTGGTATGGTGAGTGATGATACAGATAATAACCTTTTAGAGGCTGTTGTTGATAACCATCAAGCTGATGCAGATGCTAAATTTGAAAATTTAACCTTTCAATGGCTGGTGTAACAATAACGAGTATCATAAAAATAATCAGCATTGTAGAGATTGTTATGACTGATAACACAATTGTGAAAAAAGAGTACCTAGCTAATGGCAGATGTTGATAACCCAAAGTATGAGAATAAAGCACAGAAACTAATGTCTATCTCTGTGCCTGTATCATCTGAGAAACGCGAAAACTTAGAAGAGATAAGTAGACATATTGAAGTACTACTGCATGCTTCAGAAGCGCCGCTCACTGCTGGTGCGTTGAAGAAACATCTGTCTGTGTCTACAAAAGAATTAGCAGACGCTTTAGGACTATTACAAGAACGGCTAGACACCGGTGTGTTAAAGCTGCATGAGACGGCTAGTGGGTATCGCTTGCAAATCGCCGACAACTACAGCACCCTTATACAGCGCGTTTTTCCTCAGCGTCAAGAACGCCTAAGCCAAGCCTTGCTCGAGACGTTAAGCGTTATTGCTTACAAGCAGCCAGTGACACGCAGCGATATCGAGCATGTACGCGGGGTTACTTTATCCAGCAATATATTAAGGCAGCTATTTGACAAAGGCTGGATCATCGAAAAAGGCCACAAAGATACGTTAGGTCGCCCAGCGCTACTGCATACCACCGCTCAATTCTTAGATGCTTTTGGATTGACGCATTTGAACGAGCTACCACCGATGCCTGATATGGAAGCCATTCAATCGATGTCATAGTGTCAGCACTGTTTGAAAATACATAATTACATTCTGGCAAAATTATTCTAAACGATTCTTATACTCCAAAAAAAAGGACAGACCTAAGAAGGCTTGTCCTTTTTAATTATGCTTATATCAATCAACTATAAGAAACACTGAAATTGATCACGTTCAGTATCTAGTAATTATTGATTGATAACGTCAACACCTTTTGGTGGCGTAAATTTGAACTGGCTGCTACTGATGCTTGGGTTCAATTTAATGTTGCTAAATTTAATCGAGGTCGTCTGACCCAGAGTATCGTTCAGTACCATCATGACAGGTTTACCGCCACTAAAGCTGATAGATAAGCTCTTGAAGCTAGCACTATCTGATTTTGGATACAGTACATAGTAGTTTTTGTTGTCATACGGCTGAGTGATTTTGAAGTTTTTATCAATTTTACTTGGATCACCTGATAGTAAGAGCGCTGGTGTATTACCAACTTGACTATCGACATTTTGCTTGGTCGCTTGCTCCAAGTCTTTGTCATATATCCACATAGAATTACCGTTAGCAACAATCAATTGCTCTGAAGGCGATTTTGTTTCCCAGCGGAAATTATTTGGACGTTGTACATTCATCGTACCTGAAAAAGTACCACTACTGGCACCTTTAGTTGTCTGACTGAAATTTGCCGTCATACTCTTTGTGTTTGTTAACAATTTATTCAAACGCTTGGCCGCTGTTAAGTTGTCGGCAGGCGCAGCAGTTGCAGATTGAGTCAATGCCATCATAGGTGCTGCCACGCCAAGCGATGTCATCAATACACCTGTTAAAGCGCCACTCATCATTTTTTGTTTTAAAGTTGTCTGTTTAACTGATTGCTTGGTTAATAAAGTCATCATTCATCCTCTCTCAAAATACGTAATTACTTAAAAATAAAATATTCTAATAAAATTTTTGTTTTCTATAATTGTTTAGATGACCAACAAAACGCTGGTATTCATAAACGATGTAGACAGTGTGCCAGTTTTTTTATTACGCGCCTAGTCATGATTTGCAATCATTACTACGGCTGCCATACACACTTGTAACCAGTATAGTCACACTGTGCTAAAGGCTACAGGATATACCTTTGCGCTATTTTATCGCTTTTCTTGCCAAAGAATAGGCAACTCGATAAATACAAAAAGCCCCTACTACCAGATGGCAATAGGAGCTTTTGGTCATTTCAGTAACTCACTCTACGAGTGAATCAAATAAAACGTGCGATTATACGCTTTCAACCGTTACATAACGACGGTTAAATTTACCTTTGGTCGCAAACTTTACAACACCGTCATTCAGTGCAAATAAAGTGTGGTCACGACCCATACCAACGCCTTCACCTGCGTGGAATTCAGTACCACGTTGACGAACGATGATGTTGCCAGCAGTGATGGCTTGGCCACCAAAGATTTTTACGCCTAGCATTTTTGGGTTTGAATCACGACCGTTACGAGTCGAACCGGCAGCTTTTTTATGTGCCATGAGAAAATCTCCTTGTTAATGTGACTTATCGCTAATGCGACAACTCTTAAGCATTTAGTGCGCTGTTTAGCAATGATAGCTAAATAAGTAATTAGGCATTAATGGCTTTGATTTTTAACAAGGTGTACCATTGGCGGTGACCTTGCTCTTTGTGATAATGCTTACGACGGTTGTGCTTGATGATACGGATTTTTTCGCCGCGACCATGCTCAACAACTTCAACTTCTACGCTAGCGCCATCAACAACAGGCTGACCGATTTTGACGTTTTCACCGTCAACAACCATCAACACGTCTTCAAATTTGATTGTTTCGCCTTTTTCTGCTTTTAGTAGTTCAACTTTCAAAAGCTCATCGACAACTACACGGTGCTGTTTACCACCAGTTTTGATTACTGCGTACATTGTATGACTCCGTTTAACCCGTGTGCCGTGGCTGATATCATACCAACGCTTTTACGACGAACACGACAGGGAAAAATTAAAGGCAAGATTTTACGTCTTTTTGCTTAGAAAAGCAAGTAGCGCAGCTTGTCTTTATAATGTAATGACACTAAAAATTCTATCTTATATTAAGGAATAAAATACCGTCTATAAGTATAGCAAACCTGATATCCAGTATAAAAATACGTCATACCATAGCATTCAATAGTGTCACATGCCTAAAGACGGCTATTATAACTCATATAATCAGTTACTTATAGCCTTTTGTTCTTTTATTGCGTTAGCGAATACTTATAATATGCGCAACAAATTCATCTTAAATAGTTAAGTCTATTTTAGCGATTCAGACCCAATTTTTTTAGATAACCAGTTTTATTTTGATAAAAATTTATTGCTTCATTATTAGCGTGCTTTAACCGACAATTTGGATACCGAGCTATGTTATTATAGGTAAAACGTTGCCTTACCGACCATAAAGCCAAGGCTATAAACACTTTCTTTATTCTTATTAATATGACTATTTATTATGACCAGCACTTCTATAACCAGCAACTCTATAAATAATATCTTTTCCAAGCCTCAATCGACACTGAGCTATGCTGATATCCAAAACATTGTGGCCGATGATTTTGAGATTATGGACAAGCAAGTATTCGGTAGTCTAAATTCGAAAGTTCAGCTAGTGATGAGCGTCTCTCAGCATGTTATCGATGCTGGTGGCAAACGTATGCGTCCGCTGATTACTTTGCTATGCGCCCGTATGTTTGATGATGCGCCGTCAGAAAAAGCCATGCATTTGGCGGCAATTACTGAGATGCTGCACACGGCTACTTTGGTTCATGACGATGTGATTGATGAGTCAGGACAGCGCCGTGGTAAGCCAACAGCCAATGCAACATGGGACAATGCCACTGCGGTACTGGTCGGCGATTATTTGATTGCTCGCGCTTTTAATCTACTGGTCGGCTTTCAAAGCTTGCCTTTGTTACAGATTTTTTCAGATGGCACTTGTGATATTGCTGAGGGTGAGGTGTTACAGCTACAACATCAACACAATCCTGCTGCAACGGAAGAAGACTATTTAAGAATTATCGATGGAAAAACGTCACGTCTGTTTATGATGGCCACCCAAGGCGCTGCTATTTTGCAAGGTAAAACAGAGTATCTGCAAGCTTTAGGTGACTTTGGTCAGCACTTTGGCAATGCGTTCCAAATCATTGATGATGTCCTTGATTACAGCGGCGACAGTGCTTTAATGGGTAAAAATTTGGGTGATGACTTGGCAGAAGGCAAACCGACCCTGCCCACTATCAAGGCGCTCGAGTTGCTAAAAAACAGCAATGTTAAAGGCTACGATCAATTACGTGTTGCCGTACAAACAGGCAAAACCCCAAATGCAGAACAGCTTATCGAGTTGGTACGTCATTCAGGCTCGCTGGATTACTGTAAACAACGAGCGCTCGAAGAAACCAAACTAGCACAACAAGCATTAGCGACCTTGCCTGACAATCGTTATCGCAAAGGTCTCTATCAGCTAACTGAATTGGCGAGCGCCCGCTTATTGTAGCTATGTTTGCTTTAACGTTGAGCAGTAGTAGCATGATAAATGTTGTCTCTCAAATACAGCGGTTACGCTATTATTGCTCTAATCAAAATTAATGGTTGCCAAAATTATTTTTTTGTTTACAAAGCTGGTTTACAGAGGTTTTAAGACCTTAATGCTCGTACGGTTTTGCTGTTTTCACAAAATTTTACAATGGGTTTCAATTGAAGATTGTATACCTCCCTAATAGCTGTTAGTAAAGCCAGTGCTTGCGATAGCGATATTTTATTCGCCCTAAAACCCCTCCGTTGTCATTTTTTGTCTCAAATTTTATATTCAATTACTTGACTGTGGGGTTACCCCTATAGTTTATAATTACTCATTAAATTTATCGGTTGAATCTGTAGCTTAGCTACACTTTCGGCATTACAAAGTCTTACGCCAATACTAAACATATATATCTATTGGACACTTTAGTAGGAAATTCCCGCCTATTACGCATCATTGAGAATTAATTAAGCAAAGATAGTATAAGTGCTTGGGGTAAATACTAATTTTAATATTCGATACGCTAAGATTTATTGACAATTTTTTATACTGTCATTCTTTATTTCATACATATTGCCGAGGACATTGATGAAGCACTCTACTCTTGCGCTTGTAATAGCATCTGTACTATCTGGAGCTGTACTTATCGGCTGTGACAAAAACGAGGACGCTGCTGATGAACAAGCCGCACAGCAGCAGATGCCGCCTGCGGTTGTCAACGTGCAGACTGTCACCTTAGAAACCGTTCCTCAAGTACAAACCTTTTCTGGACGTACCGCAGCTTACCAAACGGCTGACGTTCGCCCACAGGTCAACGGTGTCATTGAAGAAGTACTGTTCCGTGAAGGAAGTAACGTTAAAGAAGGCCAACCACTTTACCGTATTAATACCGATAACTATGCGTCTTCTGTCACCAGTGGTCAGGCGGCTGTGCAACAAGCACAAGCCAACTATCAGACAGCACAGGCAAATAACGCCAATGCAAAAGCTGAGCTTGCCAGCCGTCAAGCATCATTGGCGCAAGCGCAAAATGACCTACAGCGCTTAGAGGGCTTAGTAAGCATTGATGCCATCTCAAAGCAGCAGTATGATCAAGCGCAAACGCAAGTACGTACCGCGCAAGCAGCGGTACAAAGCGCTGCCGCAGCTGTCGGACAAACACAAGCGGGCATCGAAAGCGCAAGGGCTGGTATTCAAACGGCTCAGGCGGGTTTAGCGGCGAGTAACTTAGATCTTAACCGTACTATTGTACGTGCGCCACTTACTGGTCGCACAGATCGCTCTAGCGTGACTGCTGGTACATTGGTGAGCGCAGGTCAGGCTGATCCGCTAGTCACTATTTCGCGCTTAGATCCTATTTATGTTGATATCAGTCAGTCCTCATCTGAGCTGTTGAAGCTACGTCAGCAAATATCTGAAGGCAAGGCGCAGCCAGGTATGAACTCAGTTGAGTTGGTATTAGAAGACGGCTCAGTGTATCCAGTACGCGGTAAGCTTGCTTTGTCTGAAGCAAAAGTTGATGAGTCAACAGGCGCTGTCACTTTACGTGCCATTTTCCCGAATAGTAATAATCTGTTGTTACCTGGTATGTATGTAACTGCCCGCTTGACACAAAGCGTGATCAGTAATGCTGCATTGGTTCAGCAAAGTGCGGTAATGCGTACACCTAAAGGGGAAACGCAAGTTTATATCACTGATCAAAACAATAAAATTCAAGTACGTCCAGTAACCATCGATGGTACTTACAATGGACAATGGGTAGTAACGGATGGCTTGCAAGCAGGCGATAAGGTTGTTGTCATTGGTGGCAGTAAGGTCAAACCTGAACAAGAAGTGGTCGTAAAACCGTTAGAAAATGCCAATCCAGTACCTTCTGCACAAAACGCCTCGACTGCCAAAACGCCGCAACAAGCTGCAAAGACAGTGGATAAGAAAACAGCTGGCAATGATAATTCTAGCGAAAAACAAACAGAAGCCGCTGCTCAATAATTCCATTCAAAGATAGGAAGACTTAGGGATATACTATGTCACGTTTTTTTATTAATCGCCCTATTTTTGCATGGGTATTGGCTATCTTGGTCATGCTCATCGGGGTGATATCGGTTATTAATCTACCGATTGAACAGTATCCACGTATTGCGCCACCGACTATTTCAGTCAGTGCAAGCTATCCTGGTGCTAACGCACAAACAGTCGAAAACTCAGTTGTACAGATTATTGAACAACGTATGAAAGGTCTCGACGGGCTTATGTATATGTCGTCATCAAGCTCATCGAATGGTGGTGCTTCTGTCACACTGACCTTTGAAAACGGTACAGATTCTGATACAGCACAGGTGCAAGTACAAAATAAGCTACAGGCCGCTATGAGCTCGCTACCTGAATCGGTACAGCGTCAGGGCGTTAACGTCAATAAATCTTCTAGCAGCTTTTTGATGGTACAGGCTTTCGTCTCTGAAGACGGTAGCATGGACCGCAGTGATATCGCCGATTATGTCAACTCAAATGTCGTTGATCAGATCAGCCGTGTCGAAGGTGTGGGTGAAGTACAGGTGTTTGGCTCAACTTATGCCATGCGCATCTGGTTAGACCCTGCTCGCTTGCGTAGCTATAACATGGTGCCATCTGACGTGGTTACAGCAGTACGTGCGCAGAACGCGCAAGTCTCTGCAGGTCAGCTAGGTCAAGCACCTGCTGATACCGACCAACAAGTTATCAATGCCACCGTTACTGTCCAAAGCTACTTACAAACTCCTGAAGAATTCAGAGACATCTTACTAAAAACCGATGTTTCTGGCGCACAAGTGCGTTTGGGTGATGTTGCCGATGTTGAAATCGGTAGTGAGAACTATAGCGTTATCTCACTGTATAACGGTCAAGAAGCAGCGGGTATTGGTATTTCATTGGCGGGCGGTGCAAACGCACTTGAAACTCGTGAAGCCGTTGGTGCGCGTATGGCAGAGCTGGAATCAAACTTCCCAGCTGGTCTAGTATCCGTTGTTCCATATGACACGACGCCATTTGTTCGTTTATCTATCGAACAAGTTGTGATGACGCTACTTGAAGCCATTGTGCTCGTATTTATCGTCATGTTCATTTTCCTACAGAACTGGCGTGCAACGATTATTCCAACGCTCGCTGTACCTGTAGTCTTACTTGGTACTTTTGCCGTACTCTATGTGGCTGGCTTTAGTATTAACGTACTTACCATGTTTGCAATGGTACTGTCCATTGGTCTACTGGTCGATGATGCCATCGTCGTTGTTGAAAACGTCGAGCGTATCATGGAAGAAGACCCCCATATCTCTGTCATAGATGCCACAACACAGTCGATGGGTGAGATCAGTAAAATCGTTATCGGTATTGCGTTGATTTTATCCGCGGTATTTGTGCCGATGGCCTTCTTTGGTGGTTCAACCGGGGTAATTTATCGTCAGTTCTCTATTACTCTAATTACCAGTATGGTGTTGTCAGCATTAGTGGCGCTTATCTTTACCCCTGCCCTATGTGTGACGTTGCTCAAACGTAGCAAAAGTCATGAAAAAGGCAATAGTGAAGAGCAAAAAGGATTCTTTGGTTGGTTCAACCGCGGCTTCTTTAAGCTTAGTCGCTCATATGAAAACTTTGTTGGTAAAAGTATTCGTTTTAAATGGCTATATCTAATCGGCTATGCAGCCATCATCGGTATCATGGCTGTCGTCTTTTTACGTATTCCAGGCTCGTTTTTACCAGAAGAAGATCAGGGTATTATGTTCACCTTGGTTCAGCTTCCTGCCGGTTCTACACTAAATGAGACGCAGGACGTATTGGATAAAGTCAGCGACTACTATGAAACGCAAGAGACCGATAATATCGCATCCGTCTTTACGATTGCAGGATTTAGTTTTGCGGGTCAAGGGCAAAACATGGGTCTGGCTTTCGTACGCTTGTCAGATTGGGAGAATCGTTCTGGTGCAGAAAACACCGCGCAAAGTGTTGCGGGTCGCGCCATGGGTTACTTCACTACTCAGTTAAATGAGGCACAAGTATTTGCCATTGTACCACCGGCCATTACTGAACTTGGTAACGCCAGTGGCTTTGACTTGATGATTCAGGATACAAGCAACCTTGGACATGAAGGCTTGCTAGAAGCACGTAACATGCTGCTAGGTATGGCAGCGCAAAATGATCAAGTTGCGGGTGTACGTCCGAACGGTCAAGAAGATGCGCCACAGTTGAAAGTGAATATCAACCAAGAGCAAGCCGCCGCTTATGGCTTGTCATTGGCCAATATTAATAGCGTTATCTCTACGGCTTGGGGTTCAAGTTACATCAATGACTTCGTTGATCGTGGACGTATTAAACGCGTTTATGTTCAAGGTGAACCAAGTAGCCGTACTAATCCTGATGATATCGGCAAATGGTATGTACGTAATGATGGCGGCGATATGATCTCATTTGACGCATTCTCCAGTAGTGAATGGGAATCTGGCTCACCACGTCTTACTCGTTATAACAGTCTGCCATCAATGAACATTCAAGGTAGCGCAGCGCCGGGCTTAAGTACTGGTGAAGCAATGAGCGCGATGGAAACTATGATCCAAGATTTGCCTGAAGGTGTGGGTTATGAATGGACGGGTATGTCACTTGAAGAGCAAAAATCAGGTGCACAAGCGCCAATGCTATATGCCCTTTCAATCTTAGTGGTATTCTTATGTCTGGCTGCCCTGTATGAGAGTTGGTCGATTCCGTTCTCAGTACTATTGGTTATTCCTCTTGGGGTATTGGGTGCTGTGATATTTACATTGCTACGCGGGTTTAGTAACGATATTTATTTGCAAGTAGGTCTACTCACCGTGGTTGGTCTATCCGCGAAAAATGCTATTTTGATTATTGAGTTTGCCAAAGAGCACCAAGAGGAAGGGTATAGTCTTACCGAGGCTGTCATGACAGCGGCGCGTCAACGTTTGCGTCCTATTATCATGACCTCGCTTGCCTTTGGACTGGGTGTTGTGCCATTATTCATCGCCACAGGTCCTGGTTCAGGCAGTCAAAATGCCATTGGTACTAGTGTACTTGGTGGGGTTGTTACCGCTACCTTCTTAGGTATATTCTTTATCCCTATGTTCTATATTTGGGTACGTAGTCTGTTCCCGCACAAATATGAGAACAACAAGCCAAACGATAGAGATGGAGGCAATGGTACGCCTGATCCACATAACCCAACGCCTTCTGAGAGTTATCAGCCTGTAAGTTTTGGAGATAATACACAATGAGTGCCCAAAAAACATTTACCATCAACTCAGTCGCGGTAACGAACGTTACTACCGCGACGCAACCCGCTTTATCACGGATCCGCAGAAACAGCAGTCGTATATTAGGTTTAACCGCCTTAGCGATGAGTATGGCTGCTTGTAATACTATCCCAAAAGCTGATACGCGCCCTGTCCTAGCAGAGCCGAATATTCCGATTGGACAAACTTATGGTGCGTTCGACAAGGAAACGGCAAGTACGGCTGAGCAACCCAGTATTGCTAGCCAACGTTGGCAGAATTTTTATAGTGACGATCGTCTAAAAGGCTTGATTGCGTTAGGTCTTGAAAATAACAAAGACTTTGAAAGTGCGCGTCTGGCCATCGAAAAAGCGCGGGCACAATATCAGATTACTGATATCAATGATTTACCAAGTATTGATGGTTCAGCAGGCTATACTCGCCAGCGTCAAAGAAGCGTCACCAGTGATGGCTATAGCGTCAATCTTGGCTTGGCAAACTATGAGCTTGATTTTTGGGGCAAAATCTCTAGTCTAAAAGATCAAGCATTACAGAACTTTTTGGCCACAACAGCGGCTAAAGATGCGACTCAGATCAGTCTTATTAGTAATATTGCACAAAGTTATGCCAATCTAAGCTACAGCTTGGCTCAGCTCAAACTGGCAGAAGCGACGGTTGAAAGCCGTGAGCAATCACTGTTTATTGCGGGTAAACGCTTTGAGGCAGGTATTGATCCAAAACTGCCTTCTTTGCAAGCCAGTGCCTCATTGGAGACCGCCAAACTTGCCGTGTTACGTGCGCAAAGCAGTATCTTGACGTCACGCAACGCGCTACAGTTTTTGGTTGGTGGGCCCATTCCGACCAACTTGATTCCAACGCCTGCCGTTAGCAATATTACCAGTCAGCAAATATTCAATGCTGGCTTGCCAAGTGAGTTGCTACGCTATCGTCCTGATGTATTACAAGCGGAATATAACTTAAAAGCAGCTGGTGCCAATCTGGAAGTCGCACGAGCGTCTTACTTCCCTTCTATCAGTTTGGCAAGCAGTATCGGTGTCAGTAGCGGTAGTTTGGATGACTTGTTCAAAAGCGGCTCAGTTGGTTGGTCGTTTGGCCCAAGTATTAGTGTGCCTATCTTTGACGCTGGTCGTTTAGATGCCAATTATGATGTGGCTAAGATTGAACGTGAACAAACTCTGACAAATTATGAGAGCTCTATTCAAACGGCCTTCCGCGAAGTGTCAGATGTATTGGCAACACGTGCCACACTTGGCGAACAGCTAGAGTCACAATATCGTCTGCAAGATAACTTTGAGCAGACGTATCAAATCGCTGATGCACGCTTTAAAGCGGGTATTGATAACTATCTAGATGTGCTTGATGCGCAGCGCTCGTTGTTCTCAACGCAGCAAGGTATTTTAGATTTGGAATTGCAGAAAATCGTTAGCCAAATTGAGCTATATCAAGTGTTGGGTGGCGGTGCCAATCTAGACGTACCAACGATCATACCAGTACCGCAGCATACCAATTTGGCTCAAGTGCTGACGTTGCCGACCAATACCAATAAAGCAAAAGCCGTCAATGCTATTGATGCAGCTGGCTCAGCACGTGTCGCATCACCGCAAGAAGTGGCTAACATCAAACAAGCGCAAGGCGAAAAAGTCACTACTTTTAAACCTACCGCGGTTGTCGATGTCAATGATGATGGTAAAAAAGAGACAGCTGTAGGTGTGGTGACTAGACAAACCATTCAGAATGAAGACAATGTTGAGCAAGTACCTGTCACACAAATTGCTGAATAATGTCCATAATCGCTTACTCTTACAAGGTTAATATATCTTCATATTAACCATTGCTAAATACAATCAGCCCTACCGACTTGGTGGGGTTTTTTGCTTTTGTCACCCTCTATTGGGTATAGTAGTGGCACTATAATATACGCTCAATAAAATGCTGTACCGCTTACTGAGTTGTTTAAATGAGGCCGTTTATTTAAGACCATCATTTTAATATTACGATAGCAGTGACTGATAATTAAATAAGGAAAAATCATGACTTATACTTTTAATCGCCAATTTCCTGAAACTCGCTTACGTCGCTTGCGTTATAACGACAACGTTCGAGCGATGATTCGTGAAGTTGAGCTACATCCTAAACATTTTATTGCCCCTGTTTTTGTATTAGAAGGCACCAATCAACGCGAAGCCATTGCAAGCATGCCAGGAGTTGAGCGCTTGTCCATCGATTTGCTCATCGACTATACCAAGGAGTTGTTGGCTGAAGGCGTGACGACAATTGATATCTTCCCTGTCGTTGATAACTCACTAAAAACCCCTGATGGCAAGGCAGCTTATGATGAAGACGGCCTTGCTGCACGCGCGGTCAAAGCCGTCAAAGACGCCGTGCCAGAAATGGTCGTCATGACTGATGTGGCATTAGATCCGTACACGTCACATGGTCAAGATGGCTTACTTGATGACAGCGGTTATGTCGTCAATGATGCAACCGTTGAGGTGTTGGTCAAGCAAGCTTTGGTACACGCTCGTGCTGGTGCTGATATTATCTCTCCTAGCGATATGATGGATGGTCGCATCAGAGCCATGCGTCATGCTTTTGAAGCAGAAGGCTTTGCCAATACCGCTATCATGGCCTACTCAGCCAAATATGCATCCGCTTACTATGGTCCATTCCGTGATGCCGTTGGTAGTGCTGGCAATCTAAAAGGCGGACATAAAAAACAGTACCAAATGGACTTTGGTAATCGTGCTGAAGCCTTGCATGAAGTGGCAATGGATATCAATGAAGGTGCTGACATGGTGATGATTAAACCAGGTCAGCCGTATTTGGATTTGATCCGCGAAGTAAAAAACACATTTGGTATACCGACATTTGCTTATCAAGTCTCTGGTGAATACGCCATGCACATGGCCGCCATTCAAAATGGTTGGCTAAGCGACGCCGTTATTTTGGAGTCTTTGATTGGTTTCCGCCGTGCGGGCGCTGATGGCATCTTAACGTATTTTGCCTTAGAAGCGGCCAGACAGTTAAATAACGCTTAGCTTTTAGACGTACTTTTATGATTTTTGAAGGCATTGCGCCAGCTGACTGAGATCAGCTGGCGCATTCATTATTGAGCTGATTTAACCAAACAAAATCAATCCACTTATTCGGCCAATTTTAGACACCCAATGGGTTTTGGCTTAGATATAGTCGATTTACTTTAAAACCGATACAGTGCTACTGAGATGGATTTTGCGCAGCCTCTGTTTAGCAGCACGCAAGGAAAGTTCATACCAGTAGCATGTGACTATTCACGTATCTATTTTATTTCGAGCCAACTATATTACAAACGCGCACGATCATGCGGTTCATTGAAGTTCAAAGCAGGGCCCACTGGTATGATACGGGTAGGATTGATATTGGCATGGCTGGTGTAATAGTGCGTCTTGATATGCGTCATATTGACTGTCTCTGCCACACCTGATACCTGATACAACTCACGTAAATACCCCCAAAGGTTTGGATAGTCAACGATACGGCGTATATTACACTTAAAATGCCCAACATAAACGGCATCGAAACGAACCAATGTGGTAAATAAACGCCAGTCAGCTTCTGTTAAAATATCACCTATTAAATAACGACGCTCTGCTAAACGTGCCTCTAAGGTATCTAGCGCATCAAACAGCTCATTTACTGGCTCTTCGTAAGCTTCTTGAGTGGTTGCAAATCCTGCTTTATACACCCCATTGTTTACTGCAGAATAGACAAACGCATTGATCTCATCGATTTCTGCCAACAACTCTGATGGTAAAAAGTTACCTTCTGCTGCCCCTACTTCGTCAAAGGCTGAGTTAAACATACGAATAATTTCAGCAGACTCGTTACTTACGATAGTATTTGTTTGCTTGTCCCATAGAACAGGAACCGTCACGCGGCCTGTATAATCTGACTTGGCAGCCGTATAAATCTCATATAAGTAGTCGGCGTCAAATAACGGATCAGCAACGACGCCCTTACCTTCTGCAAACGTCCATCCTTTGTCGCCCATAAATGGGTGCACCACAGACATCGAAATCATGTCCTCTAAACCTTTTAACTGGCGGTAAATGGTGGTTCGGTGTGCCCAAGGACAAGCCAAAGACACATATAAATGATAACGGTTGGCTTCGGCCTTGAAACCGCCTTTACCTGAGAGCCCTGCGCTACCATCGGCGGTTACCCAATTTCGAAAACCTGAGTCTTCACGTTTAAAGCGTCCACCATTGGCATCTGTGTCATACCATTTGTCCTGCCATTGACCATCGACTAATAAGCCCATTTTTTTCTCCTATATATTTTAATTTTATTTATTAACTGTGTGTCTTTATCACTCTTTGATACTCATGGTAACACTTCTATATGGTGCTGCCATTCAAGTGTGTTATTGCTCGCAACATTGTATCAAAATCAGGTCATGGCTATTGTTTTAGTAAGTATGAGGGTGCTAATGAGACTATTTTCTTAGTATTTTGATTATAATTTGATATTGGTATAAAAAAGACTTGCAAAGTCTTCAAAACTTGCTAAAATGCTCAACCTAAATAGGCGTATAGCTCAGTTGGTTAGAGCGCTACCTTGACATGGTAGAGGTCGTTGGTTCGAATCCGATTACGCCTACCAGATTCGAAAAGCCCCAATCTTAAGATTGGGGCTTTTTTTTGTCCGTGAAATATGGGCTGTAGCGGAAAAGGAAACTATACGTCGATTCAAATTACCTCTTTTCTCACTTTCAGCAAACATCATCAAAAAACGTGTGTGCCCAAATTGTGCCTAAGTTGCGCCTGCTATCTATTTCGCCTTTCTTTCAGAGTAGCACTTTTGACCTCTACCCTAAACTATCTAAAGCAATCTCAAAATTGATTTACTTCTCTTTATCTAGCGACTCGTTAGGTACATAAGTAAATAAATCACCTACTTCAATATCTAGTGCCTCACAAATTTTATCCATAGTGTCAAAATCTATTCTTGAAGTCTGTTCGTTATAGATCTTGTGCACTGTCGACTTACTAATTCCTGTCATCCTTATTAGATCTGCCACCTTCATACGTCGTTCAGCTAGTAGCACTGGTAAATTACATAAAATCATTAATAATTCCTTAATAGACTAAAAAAGTACTTGCATCAACTAACAATAGCTAGTAAAGTACTTCTATCGAACAACAAATTACTTTTATAAAACTATTTGTTATCTCGATAAAACAACCTAGTTATTTAATTGGCTTACAGGGAATTTATTATGTCACATACCTACCTAACTACCCAAGAGCTTTCTGAGCTCATCAAATATAACCCTCGTACTATCCGTAATGAGCTCAAAGATAGCGTGCTTATCGAAGGCATTCATTATATACGCCCATTCGGTGGTCGTAAAATTTTGTACATTTGGGAAGAGATTGAAAAAGATATGCGCACTGGCATTGCCGGTAGCGTCAATGCCATGGCACTACAATAAGGAGGAATAGGATGGCTAGTATTAGAACCCGTAGAGGGAGCAATATGCTATTTGTCGATTTTTATTACATGGGTATACGCTGTCGGGAGACGACAAACCTAACAGACACACCAGCAAATCGCAAGAAGCTTGAAAAAGTGATTGAGAAGATGGAAGCAGAAATCATCTTAGGACTGTTCAACTACGCTAAGTACTTTCCAAAAAGTGATAAAGCGGCACAGATGGTAGCGTTAAACGACCGCAAGGAATGCATTAGTACCGATACGCCTTCTTTTGAACAGTTTGCAGAATTATGGTTTGCTGAAAAAGAAATTGAATGGCGTGATACTTACAAGCGCAAAATAAAGGAGATTATTGATATGTACTTGATTGTTAAGTTTGGGACTAAGCCCATTCATCTCATAAAAAAGACAGATGTATTAGCCTTCCGTTCATCGCTCGCCAAAGTAACGTACGGAAAAGCTAACAAACATCTGTCAGCGGCACGCATCAATTCGATAATGGTACCTTTGGGTATGATACTAAAAGAAGCGGCTAAACGCTATAAATTTGATAATCCTTACTACGATATCAATGCGCTCAAGCAACCTAAAACGGATATCCAACCATTCACACTAAGTGAGGTTTGGACGTTTATTAATGGGGTGAGAGCAGACTATCGCAATTATTATCTGGTACGTTTTTTTACAGGTATGCGTACGAGTGAGATTGATGGGTTAACGTGGGAGAACATTGACTTTAATCGACGTGAGATTGTGATCAAACAAGCTTATGTTAAAGGCAAAATTGTTCCTCCTAAAACTCAAGAGTCTTATCGTGCAATTCAAATGTCACCTTGGGTCTACGATGCTCTGAAGGAACAGCAGACCATCACTTATAAGCGATCTGACTATGTGTTTTGCGCACATACGGGTGAGCCACTTGATTACAACAATGTGAATAAGCGTGTTTGGCACCCTACTCTTAAGGTTTTAGGTCTGAAGAAGCGCAATGCTTATCAGACCCGTCATACCGCAGCAACGCTATGGTTGGCTGCTGGCGAAAGTCCTGAATGGATTGCCAGTCAAATGGGACACTCTACAACCAAGATGCTGTTTAATACATATAGTCGCTATGTACCGAACATGACTCGACAGGATGGTAGTGCGTTTGAAGCATTGGTCAATCGCAGTCAGATTGCTCAGGTATCTACCGATAAGGGGCCTCACAATGAAAATGATTGATTACGATAAACTGCATGCGACGTTTAAACCTAGTGGCTATGTCAGTAATGGCGCAGATAATATTGCTAACTACCTCATCTGTGAGCTCTGCATTCAGTCAGGTACTGGTTTGGCTAGGTTCCTAAGTATTGATAGTTGCTTTGATAATCATATGGCGCTGCGCATATGGGTTCAAATGCGCTTAGAGGCCAATCCTGACTATGTCGTTGATGATATGTGTAGTCAGCTACAGAGTAAGCTTTACGAGCTCCTACCTCAAACTGGCTATGGATACTAAGGAGGGTATTATGAGTATGAACTTCGTCTTTGATTCAGCTCTGGAGGATACAGCAAAGCGTCTGTGCTATGAGTATTGGTCCTATGCGTCGCCCAGTGATTATATAGCGCATTTAGAACTGCTTTGTTATGACCACAACACGGAGACTGATGTTTTATTTGCTACACTTGCAAAATGTCAGGTTTATTTAGATGACGTACACTGTGAGTACTGTGGTCGTCCCTATCAATTAGATGTCCCAGCAGATGTACCTTATGCAAGGAGATTAAATTCTTGGTTTTGTGAGGGGTGTATTAGCTTTTCTGGTGGACAGCTTATTGTAGACAGATAGGTTTTTAGAAAAAATTTATTGCCAGACAACTTAGGTTGTCTGGTTTCTTATTGCTTTTTAAAACTTTAACGACATCTGTTGTCGCTAATGTCCTTTTAAATATTGTTTTGTCAACAAAGTTTCGTTAAAGTGAATTCATATTCAATTTTTTATCACTGTTAATAGACGGAACTATAATGGCGAAACCCAATAATGCCTATACCGACAATAGCTTTGTCTCTTCAGATCTCAAAACCATTTTGCACTCCAAACGTGCAAATATCTACTACCTGTCGCATTGCCGAGTCATGCAAAAGAACGGACGTGTGTTATATCTTACTGAAGATGACAAAGCTAACCTCTATTATAATATTCCTATCGCTAACACTACCTCCATTCTACTTGGTACAGGCACCTCCATTACTCAAGCGGCGATGCGCCTTCTATCACAAGCAGGCGTGTTAGTTGGCTTTTGCGGCGGTGGTGGTATGCCGTTATTTATGGGCACAGAGCGTGAGGTCTATGTTGAGTGGATGACTCCGCAAAGCGAGTATCGACCGACTGGATATATTCAAGGTTGGATGAGCTGGTGGTGGGATGATGATAAACGCCTTGCTGCAGCCAAGCAGTTGCAAATAGCTCGCGTTGCTTATCTGCAAGCGGTATGGAATAAAGACAGCGACCTTAAACGGTGGGGTTTTGACAGCAATATCGATGCGATACAGAAACTGCTCAATGATAATATTCAGCAAATCGATAAGCAGACAGAGGTTATGCATTTATTGCAATTGGAAGCCCGCCTGACCAAGCAACTGTATAAGCTAGCTGCCAAAAATACGGGTTATGATGGCTTTACCCGTGAGCACGATGGTATCGATAAAGCTAACGGCTTCTTAAATCATGGCAACTATCTGGCGTACGGTCTCGGTGCCACGACCTCATGGACGCTTGGCATTCCGCACGGTTTTGCGGTGATGCATGGTAAGACACGGCGCGGTGCCTTGGTGTTCGATATTGCCGATATTATCAAGGACGCACTGGTGCTACCCCTCGCCTTTATCTGCGCTAGCGAAAACATGAGCGAGCAAGAGTTTCGTCAAGAGTGCATTAATATGTTTACCAAGCACAAAGCGCTGGATTATCAGTTTGAGGTGGTTAAACAGTTGGCGATGACTAAGTGGAAAGTGTAGAAAATGATTGTTACCTTTGTCTCTCAATGTGAGAAGAAATCACTTAAGCGTACACGGCGTATCTTAGACTCCTTTGCTAACCGCATTGGTGATAACGTTTGGCAGACGGCTATTACTGAGGATGGGCTACAGACGGTTAAGCAGCTCTTGCGTAAGTCAGCGACCAAATCTACGGCGGTCAGCTGTCATCGTAATAAGACTCGTCAGCTGACGGAGTTGGTATGGATTGTGGGTAATAAGCGGCGGTTTAATGAGGTTGGTGTGGTTCCTGTGAACCGTACTAAGCGTAATATCTTACACAGTGAATGGGAGAATGATTGGACGTATGCCAGTAGTATCCAAATCATTGCTACCATTGCTGCGCTACTGCACGACATTGGCAAATCAACGGTTGGTTTTCAAAAGAAACTCCTTGTCGGTAGTAAACAAGGCGACTCTTATCGGCATGAATGGATATCATTAAAACTGTTTGAGCTGATGATTGGCGATTGCAGCACTGACGAAGCATGGCTTGACCATTTAATGAATTTAAATGAATGGTTAGAAAATAACAATATAGACAATCTACTATCTAATGCTAATAAAGATGTCGTCAATATAAAAGCTATGCCGCCCCTAGCACAGTGGGTTGCTTGGCTGATTGTCACTCATCACCGCCCCCCACTGTCAGCGGCGATTAAAGCCCATGGTCAAGTAAATGTAAAAACTTACACTAATAAATTTATGCCCATGTTTCGTGCGGTTGCACACGATGATATAACATCATCGACAGTTAAAATTGTCTGTGCAGGTCGCGATGAGACCGTGGTGGGCATTCATGCCGTCGGGTCAGATGTGGATGAAATTTTACAAGGATTTGCTTTGGCAATGAAAGTTGGTATTACTAAAGCAGATTTAGAAGAGACATTTACCATTCATCCAACAAGTGCAGAAGAATTTTTAAGTTTTAACTAAGCGGATATAAAGTGAGTGAATATTGAAAGTAAATGAGGTTAGCCGTTATAAGCAACGTCTAACCTCGCTATAAAACAGTTAGTTGATAGCAGCAAACAAATCATTCAATGCTTCACTCATACTAGGGTGGGTAAAAATATGATCACGCACCTGCTGGTAGGTTAAGCCTTGACGGATTGCTAAATCCATAAAGTTAATCAATTCATGCGACTCGGCACACAACAGTTGCACACCCAAGATTTTATCAGTTTTAGCATCTACTACGGCCTTAAGCAGCCCATCAGCTTGTTCTAAGATATTGGCTTTAGGAATAGTTGCTGCATCTAGTGTGGCGGTTTTAATGTCATAACCTTTATCTTTTGCCATTTTTGCGGTCATACCGACATTAGCAAGTGGCGGATTGACAAACACCGCATAAGGGAAAGTACGGTCTTTGGTGGTGTAACTGCCATCGCCCAATACTTGGCTTTTAACTACACGATAATCATCGAGCGAAATATAGGTAAATTGGGGGCTGCCTGCCACATCGCCCATCGCATAGATATTCGGCACGTTGGTTTGTAATTTTTCATTGACAGCAATATAACCTTTATCGGTAAGCTCAATGCCCGCTTTTTCAAGGTTTAGCCCTTCGGTATTGGCTCTGCGGCCTGTAGCAACCAAAATCGCATCGGCATGCAGTTCGCTATCAGCGGTGGTAATTGTGGCTTGCTGTCCACTATCGCTTATTTTTTTGATTTGCTGATTAGTTTTGACTGTAATATGCTGTTTTGCCATGATAGCGAGTAAAGTTTTGGTGATATCTTCATCTTCTCGTGGTAAAAAGGTATCGCCTGTTTCTAAAATCGTCACTTCACTGCCAAACCCTGCAAAAATAAAGGCAAACTCTAGCCCGATATAGCCACCACCAATAATAACGAGCTGTTTTGGTAAATCGGTTAGTTGCATGATACGGGTGCTGTCGTAGGCAAATTTGCTGTCTTTTAACCCATCAATCGGCGGCTGCCAGTTATACGCCCCTGTATTGATGTAAATATAATCAGCAGTGATGGTCAATGTGTCAGTATCGGTGACGACCTGCACGGTTTTATTATCAATAAAACTGGCTTTGCCTGTAATCACTTCGGCATTATCTAGACTATCAACTTTCTCAAAGTTGGCATGATTAAGTTTATCAATTAAATCGTTCTTTTTGCTAACTGCTTGAGCAAGTGATGGTTGTACGTCATGACCATAAGCTAAGAAGGCTAATTTTTTTGAGGGAATACAGCCAATATTGATACAGGTACCACCATACATGGTAGCGGACTGCTCCACTAAAATCACGGATTTGCCTGTCTTGGCTAAAGCTTGTGCCAGAGTTTTACCTGCTTTGCCAAAGCCGATAATCAGATGTTCGATGTGTTTTATGGTCACTGTGAGCCCCTCTGTTTTTATGATTGATTATAAGTTTTATGATTAAATAGAACTTGCTCCATAGTGTAATGATATAGTAGAGATATGCAATTTTATTAATAAAATTTAACATATTAATACCCCACTCTCAACACTTTTAAGCGGGGTTGAAACAAAAAAGGCATGAACTTAAACTTTAATCAATGACCAAAAAGATTAGAGAACAAGCCATGCCCATCGACGAATTTATCATTAAAATCTATCTAATGGTAGATGACTACTACAAAAAGATTGTAACAAACCGGCTAAGACAAGGCGGATATGCACCAAAGCTAACCGACAGTGAAATTATTACCATGGAGATAGTGGGTGAGTTTTTACAGATGGACACCGACTCACAAATCCATCAGTATTTTAAACAGCATTGGCAAACATGGTTTCCACAAATAGGCTCATATCCCAACTTTGCCAAGCAGTGCGTCAATTTGTTACAGGTAAAAACTTTGATACAACAGCATATCGTTAAACAGTATGGACAAGACAACATTCATTTTATCGATGGCTTTCCCATTCCTGTATGCCAATATGCCAGAGCGTATCGGTATAAAACCTTCAAATACGAAGGTAGTTATAGTTACTGCGCCTCAAAGCAACAAAAATATTTCGGCTTTGAAGGACATTTACTCATTAATCTATCGGGCATGATAACCAATTTTACCTTTGCCTCTGCCAGAATAGATGAAAGATTAGTGGCACCTGATATGCTTGATAATATCAAAGGCTTGTTAGGTGCAGATATGGGCTATATTAGCCCTGATTTATCTGAGTATTGCTTTAAGCGATGTGTTGATTTGCAAACACCGCTTAGAAAAAATATGCCCGATAAACGACCAATCAGTGTACTTAATCGTCTTAAAAATGCTCGTCGCAATATTGAGACGGTGATTGGTCAGTTATCACAGCGGTTTAATATGCAAAAGGTGAGAGCGAGAGATTTATGGCATTTATCCCACAGATTTATGCGTAAAATCTTGGCTCATAACTTCTGCTTTGTAATCAATAAACAGTTAGGTAATCCCCCACTTCAGTTTGAGTTGCTTATTTCAAGTTGAGAGTGGGGTTTATCATCATAACTTGTACTGAAAGCCACCAAATCAGCTAATGCTCTGGTAGCGTCTTGATCCTTAGTGCTGGCTCTCACATAAATACGAACGGTCATAACGCTACCTCTATTACTTAGACTTAATAATTAATGTTCATTGATAACAGCAAGAGATTGCTATCATTTAATATCAGATACAAGTCTAATGATAGATAAATTATTATTTAAAGGTTTTATGTTTTAGGTATAGACTAATGATAAGGGGTTGAAGTGGCTCCGTTGAGGTATAAGTTGATGAAATGGTTGGACGCATTAAAAAAGATCCTGCTTTTTTTAATAAAGAACGTCCTATCCGTACATACCTAAATGATTAGTGAACCGCCCCGACTATATCGGAGGCTGATCTACTTGAGTCAGGCAGCGATGCCTGACAGGGTTAAATTATCATAATACCGCTTTTCAAACTCAAAGGGTGACACATATCCAATCGTGCTATGTAGACGCTTCTTGTTGAACCAATCCACCCATTCAAGGGTTGCTAGTTCAACATCGTTCACACCAGTCCAGTTCTGTTTTAAATAATGAATCACCTCAGACTTATAAAGCCCGTTGACCGTTTCAGCTAATGCATTATCGTATGAATCGCCTGTCGTACCGACAGAAGCTATAACACCGCATGTAGCCATTTTATCAGTATAGCGAATGGATAAATACTGAACCCCTCGATCACTGTGATGAATCACATCTTTGGGATAGTTTCTATCTGCTATTGCTTGATTTAACGCCGCCATCACCATATCTGTGTTCATACGATTAGATACTTTCCAGCCCACAATAGCGCGAGCAAACACATCAATAATAAAAGCGGTATACACCCAGCCGCTTATCGTCTTGATATAAGTAAAGTCTGCCACCCAGAGCTGGTTAGGGCGATGAGCGCTAAAGTTACGATTAACTAGGTCATCAGCACGCTTTTGATCATCACGGCTGTGAGTTGTTATTTTACCCTTACCGCGCCAGACACCTTGTAGGCCATGCTGTCTCATTAAACGCTCTATGGTACAACGAGCAACCTTTAACCCGTCAGCTTTCATCTGCTGCCATACTTTACGCGCACCGTAACGGCATTTGCTGTCCTGCCAGATACGTTTAATCTCGCTGATGTAAAAGTCGTCATGTTGACTGCGCAGTGAGCGTTTTTCAGGGTAGCTCTCCAAGTCTTTAGCACGGTGATAGGTTGATGGGGCAATCGGTAATACTCTACAGATCAGCTCGACCCCATAATTATTCTTATGATCGTCGATGAATTGAATCATGATTTTAGTCAGCGGTCGAGCTCCGCCTGGGCGAAAAAAGCGGCAGCCTTATGAGCTATGCTGAAAAAACTATAGAACCAAACTTGGTAAACTAAGTGTATTCACAGGAGTTTATCATGACTAAGAAAGTCAGAACCTACAGTGCAGCTTTTAAAGCTGAAGCCGTCAAAAAGATAGCAGATAATAATGGCAATGTTTCAGCGACTGCAAAGCAGCTAGGTATAGCGATGCAGACCTTATCTAACTGGCAGAATAAAGCGAATGAAGGCAAGCTTGTCGGCACTAAGCAATATGATCCTGAACTCATGGCCATTATAGAAGAGAATAAACGTCTTAAACGTGATCTCAAGGTTGCTCAGGAGGAGCGAGACATTCTAAAAAAGGCGACGGCGTACTTCGCGAAGCACAGTTGATGAAGTACGTCTTTATCAAGGATAACCAGAAAATATTTAGCATCACCTGCATGTGTCACGTATTAGATGTTAAGCCATCAAGCTATTACAACTGGATAAATCGTGGCATCAGTAATCAGCAGATCCATCGCAATCAGTGTGAGTTGCTAGTCAGAGTGGCTCATGATGAGACTAAGCAGCGCTATGGCTATGAGCGACTGTATGCTTACCTTACAGGGCAAGGATATGCCATAAGTAAGTATATGGTTAGACGTATAAAGGAAGAATGCGGCATTAAATGCCGTCGTCACAAGCGCTTTAAAGTCACCACCAACTCTAATCACAACAAGCTGGTCTATCCAAACCGTCTAGAACAGAAATTTAATGCCAATCGTCCTAATGAGGCTTGGGTCAGTGACATCACTTATATTTGGACAAATGAAGGTTGGCTATACTTAGCAGGTGTTAAAGACCTATATACTAAAGAGCTCGTCGGCTATGTCATCAATAAGCGCATGACCGCTGATTTGGTATGCCGTGCACTTAATATGGCAATCAAAAACAAGCGACCTAGCCAAGGGTTGATTTTACATTCTGACAGAGGCAGTCAGTATTGTAGCAATGAGTATCATAAGATCATTAAGTGCCACCAATTTACAGGCTCGATGAGTGGTAAAGGCAACTGCTTTGATAACGCGCCCATAGAGAGCTTCTGGGGCATATTAAAGAATGAGCTGGTGTATCACCAAGACTATAAAACAAGATTCGAAGCCATCAACGATATCACTAAATATATTGAGCTTGAGTACAACCAAACTAGAATTCAAAAGGGCTTGGGCTATAAAACGCCAAGACAGGTGTGGTTTGACTATTATCGTCAGGCTGCGTAATTAAAATCTCCCAAGTTTAGTTGTACGGATTTGACGGCAGGGGTCAGTATTGGACTAGAGCAGTTATTAAAATAATCTATTGGAACAGTACTCAATTCTTCTATTTTAAAACTTCCCATACCTGGATCATTCGCCATCGTAATGACCGCTTCTTTAAGCTGCTTCTGAAAGTGCTTAATGTTATCCCATAAAAAATCATGAATGGTTGATACATTCAGGTTTTGATGACTAACCCTTTCTTCAATCTCTCTCACAGCAGAATTCGTGTACGTCATACAGGCTATTTTAGCCGTAGGATCCTCTGCTATTACTTGACGAATAACACTCACTAAAGAATAGGTTTTACCACTTCCTGCTCCACCACTTAATAAGAAGTTTCTTTTAGCATCTATGCAATCAAAAATTTCACGGACTTCTGGTTCTAACTTCAGTCTTCCTTCAACCATAATAAACCATCCCTAATATATTTTGGAATATCCCAATTACTAAAATCTTTATTGCTGTGATAGATAATATCTAATGCAAAGTGTGTTTTCTTCTCAATACATTTTTCTGCTAATTCATAAGCTGTAAAGTTACCTTCCAAACTTCCCCTGTTTTTTAGACCTCTAAAGGTATTTTTATTTTCTTTTATAAATACCAAGTTTATATGTATAAAAGCATCTTCAAAGCTTCTAGCATGGTAGCTTTCTTCTTCTTGTTGATAACACAAACATATAGTTAACTCATTTTCTTTTATAGTACGCTCTTGAATTGTCAGTACTTTCAATAAATTCCAATCTAAATCTTTCAAAAAATGTTTTAATGCACTATTACTTGTATCAGTGCCTTCAACAACTGGACATGCTTCTATTTTGGGATCACCATTATCCTTCTTATTACCAATGTCTCCAATAGAATCAATATCTGTAATGATCAAAGACTTAATACCTAAAAATTCAATAAATTTTTCAAATATTTGCGCGTAGGCACCAACTTCTATAGTAGATATATTTTGAGATAGTAAAGGTAGAAAAGTGTCTTGTTCGCCAGTACTCTCTAAGCGCTTTCTTTCTTCTAAATCGATTTTATACATGAAAGTAGGAACTAAGAGCCTTTCAGTATCACCCTCAATCAAAACAGCTTTGTCTGCAAAGAAAATCTCAGCTCTGCTGATAGTTAAATACTGTTTTAGAAAATCGTATTGAGGGGTATCAACATCATATTCTTCTTTTAAATCAGTTAAATTTTTGGCTACTACACTGTTCTTGCTTTGCAATTTAAGATACTTGATATCATCGAAATCACTATCTGCAACAATATGAGAGGAATGTGTTGTAATGATATATTGTAGTGGTCTTATATCTTCACCTTTTTTCACACCTTCAGAAAGTAAATTTTTAATATTCTTAATAAAAATATATTGCATTTGTGGGTGAGTATGAGCTTCGGGTTCTTCAATGATTAATAAATTGATATCTGCTGGTTTTTTATCTTTGTCTCTTTTAAAAGCCTGTACAAGAATTTCGATCTCGAAGATCATACTTATTAGATTCATGTAACCTAAGCCATTGTAATGCTCAGGTAGCTGACGTTTATCTTGTTTGTATACTACTGTAGTATTACCCTCTAACAACTCTCTATGTTGCAAAGTAGAAATTATTTTAATACTCGTATCGTTTGGTTTAACTCCTCCAAAGCTTTCTACTTTCCTTACCACGTCTTCAAATATATTTTCATAAATACTACTCAACCTGTCATCAGTTTCGGACAAATGATCAATAAATTTTTCATTTTCATTAAATTTATCACTATTATCTTCTTGCTTTTTATACAAGTTAGATGTCTGTCTAGATAAAGTATTCCCTTTATCTTGATTAGTAACATCTCTTCTTGCACTAATATATTTAAAGCTAATAATGTTTTTTATGCTAATATTTTCTCTAACAAGATCAATGCAACTATTGTTATTTACTTTAATTCCATCAACTTTAAAGTCTTGACTCGCATTACTTTCACATTCTAAATTTTTATCATTATCATGAGTAGTAACTTCATAATCATAAGACTTTCTTTGAATTTTAAAGTAAACCTCATGTCTTTTCTTTATAAAATCTTCACACGTTTTAGTCTGATAACTATCTTTGTCTTCTTTTCTAGAAATTTCATGCAAATTAAACTCATTATACTCTTTCTTCAGTATCAGAAAATCAGTATGAGTAATCGTATATTCAAACCCTAATACTATTATATTTTTATCAGGATCTAGATCCATCAATAGGCTACTGATATTCGACAGATCGTCACTTTCGTTATATTCGATAAATAATTGAAGTTTAATACCTTTGGGCATGAAGTCCTCAGGTTCATCAGATGAATTGACTGATTTTTCAAATTCATTCTTAAACTCTATATTAAAGTCGTCATATGAAAACCTTTCCTTTTCATTCAGAAATTTATCTAAGACTGAGAGTAATGATGTTTTACCTGTATTATTCTTACCAATAACTAGTGAAAGTTCTTCTTGGAGATCAATAGAAAAATCTTTTAAGAGTCTGTAGTTTTCAACCTTTATCTTCGAAATTTTCATATTTCCTACTTTTATTTTGATGAAATTTTATTCAAAGCATTAATTAGTGGGTAGCTACAAAATCACTTCGTTTAAACCAGCTTCCCAGACAGTAGATCTTCCGTAGCCAGCAAGTGCACCATGTAAATCCTCATAAACAGTGATTAACGTGTAATCTTGACCTGCAGATTGATAAGCCTTAGCATTATAGGCATTCGCAGAAGCTATAGTCATAGTGATCAAAGCCAAACCAAAAAAATCTTATTCAGTAAAATCATCATAAATTCTTGCCCAAAAATTCAGTAACTATCTAGCCAGCAGAAAAAACAATCATTAATCAACAGTATCTGACATTTGCTTTAAGTGATTTGACTGTTTGAATATAACTGATTGGTAACATTCTAGCAATAACAATGTATATTAAAACTGAATTAAAGTTTGTTAAAAATAATAGTTCGCACTATGATTTCATTAACAACAATAGACCCCTTGCAAAAGTACCAGTTCATTGATTTGAACTGAAGAATTTACAAGGGCTAGAGACGACTTATTCAAGAGGTCTAATAGATAGTTATGACTTCAAAACGTCTTACTCTACTAGTAAGTCAAATACATACTATTCACTCTTCAAACACCACGGCAGCCATCATCGTATAAATCACATCTACTTTTAAATTCTACAAGCAATATTATCTGTTTTAAACATATGAGCAAGCTGTACGTCTTCATTATAAAGTTCTACTCGAAGTGGCATTTATACTGCCTACCAGATAACTATTTACGTACATATCAATCTATACCCGCTATCTACTCTCTACTCTCTACTCTCTACTCTTCAAGTAGTACTCCGTTTTGTCTCCACTTTCCACCCCCAAGCTATCACTCTAAACTACTTTTCTAGTTATCTTATCCATTCATACACCTACAAACTCTAGCTAATTCCTGAGTCACTATAGATAGAATTGTCATCAATTTTGTCTACATAACCTTAAAAATATGATCTGGCGTCACGTACTGTCGTGTATTTCATAATTTTGGTTAAACTCTTAGTAAAGTGGGTTTCAATTATTAGCCGGTCCTCGTAAAGTGTGAGTGGAGGTCAGCAAAAGGGTATAACGACCAAGTCATCAACTCGATATCTTAGTAGGAAAGATATGAAACCACTATCGATCGCTAAGCTACAAATACTCAATGTGCTTGTATATCCACAAGTCATTAGTCTGTTTGATATTTATACCGGCCATATTAGGCCGCTTCTTGACAGCAAAGCTATCGCACTTGAGCAAATTAATGCTTGCTCAAAACTTACCTGCTTTATAAAAGAAGATGAAAAGTGGTTCTTGCTCAATAACTTTGAGCTATTTCATATAGCAAAAAGCCCTTATGCTGATTTTGATGTATTAAGAAAAGAAGTAGCCGTGAAATATATATCAAAGAGTCAGTTTGTTTTTGACATCAGTTTTTACGAGCTTATCAAGCTCACTGCTCAACATAACAAGAAGATAGATATCAAGCTCATTTATGCACAGCTAAACAAAGTCTTAGATCAAGAGATGAATCAAAAATTATTTGGTAAAAATATTTTTACTATTCCTACATTTTGTCGACTTATAAATATAAGTGAGCAAACCTATTACAAGCGACCTTCTGAGAGTGTTTTATGACGAAAAATACTGAAAGTACTCATGAGCAGCGAGGATGGTTTAGTGCGCAAGCATTAACAGACATCATTAACGAAGTTGATAATCATCAAAACTTTATATATCCAGAAGAAGTATCGGTTGCTATATCTGAGATCACTTTAGCAGTACACAATAGCTATAAAGAGCCAGATGATGGTGTTCAAAACCTACTGAGACTAATATTACAGGTATTACAAAGAGAGCCAGTTCCTCGGCGCTATATGGATATTCGTAGATCAGAACTAGCAAAAAAACCACTCATCATGCAATTGCTTATTCTCATGCAACATATAATTGATAAACGTCAGCATGACTACCTGCACATACGGTTAATTTGGCTGGCTATAGCAATGCACACCAGTGTAATGCTAGTGCAGTACGGTATAAAAAAGCATATTGGAAATATACTGATGCAATTTAAGATGGCACAGTTTTCAGAATCTTCTAGACGAATATGGATTTGGCATGAACTACCTGATTTACCTCAAATGACCATGAGTGTGGAAAGCATATGCACCATTTTTACTGACCTATTAGAGCAACAAAAAAGTGTATTTGAATTGTTAAATGATAAGCAAGCTACTCATACCGAAGAAAAGAAAGTAGCAAAAGATAAACTGAGCCAAATAGAAAAAATAACGACCGCCTATCAAAATGCGCATACGTTACGCAAGCCTAGACCCAAGCGTAAGAAACCACCTAAACATATTAAAATTAAAGCTATCAACCTAGCAGATAACACATCAAGACTACCCTTAGACTCTACTGCAACGAGTCACAACTGGAATACTACTACACTCAGCAATGATGCATGGGGTTACACACGTGATGATATAGAACACAGCGCTATCGCCATAGATCTTGCATTTTTAGAAGCTAGTACCGAGATCTATGAAGGGTTAACTACCAGCTTTGAAGAGCGTATTGACCACTATGAGGCGCCCTATGTCAGCTATGGCGAATATCCAAACCCGTTAATCAAAAACTCTATACCGCTACAAACTATAGATTTATCGCTACAGCAAAACTACATGTCCCAGCGCAATCTTGCGCTCAACTCTAACACGCGTTTACTCTCCCTTTCCGGCTACCAAGCGCTATTTGTGACGCTCAACCAAGATGCAAGCACCTTACCAGAATCAGAGACTGATAAAACCTGTGCGGGTATTTTACTATTATCTATGATTACTGGACTGCCAGTTAAATCCTTATTAATATCTGGCTATATCGGTCATCCTCGTATTTTTAATGTTGAGGGTAAAAGATATTACATTGAACACAGCTTAGGTATTACCAAAAGGTCCACAAGCCAAACACTGGCCAAAAAGGATTATGAAAATCATTCCGATACCATCAAAATTCCACTACCATCGTGGCTGATAGATAATTTACTTGCTTGCGAGTTGCCATTAAAAGAAGACTTTACGGCTTATCTTGCCAACTTGCGTAACAGCCTTGGATTTCCGAACCTATCTGTCAATCGTATAGAGACCTCACTACATGTCATACTCTCTCGCTATACGCCAGATTGCCATGGGCATATCGCCGATATCATCTGTCGTACGCCTGCGCCCCATGCTCCTGCGATGTACTATAGTAGCCACACCAGCGAAGCGCTTATTGCTCACTATAAGTCAGCAATAAGCGTGTTTAGTAACGCTAGTAGCTTTGATTTATCTTATATAGCCTCTTGGCGCAAACGTACAGTGGGGTCAGGGTTTGCGCTAAAGATTGAAACAGTTTGCGACATCGTAAATGAGATGAAGTACTGGACCGATCAAAGTTTAAATGATGAGAAGCACTTTAATAGAACCAGTATTTTTGTATGGTTTATCTTTTGCCTTTTAACCGGCGTGCGACCAAACAACAGTCTTGGCAAGATGTACGATATCGATCTTGATATGGGTTGGCTAGAGATCAACGATAAGCCCGTTAAAAAAGTGAAAAGTGATCGCCTAATACCGCTATGCCCTACCCTTGTACGACATTTAATAGACTATAGAAACTATCTAATTGACTATCAGGCTAAGCACCAACTAAAGCATGACATCAGCACGACCATTGATAATATCCGCTTAGGTAACGATGAAGCACTATTAAAGCTTTTGTCTACAAGTGTGAATACACTAAAAGATATCAAGCGCGGTGACGCTTACCATATGACCAAAAACGTCATTGATGCCAACCCTTATTGGACACGTCACTTCGTGCGTACTCAGCTTGAAAAGCACGGTGTTCAGCTCCCGCTCATTAATACAGTTATTGGTCATGAGAAAGCCCGTCAAGAAGTGTTAGGTCGCTTCTCATCGAGTAGTAAAGCCGATATCAAACGTGTAGGACCTGTATTTGAGAAAATTGCTGAACAGCTTGAGCTAAACCTTATAGAAATAAACAACTATTCTAAGCTCAATCATATTGAAAGAAGACATATGGGGGTAGATTATGCTAATAGATAATACCCGCCTCCCAAAAATTATTGATGACTTAGCAAGGTTTGATGGTAGAAAAAAGCGCTACGTACCATATCCTTCGGTAATTGATGATAGTAACCCTGCAAGAAAACGTGAACTACAGCTATTAGCCGATCTACAGACTCAGTGGGAATTACTGCTTAAAAAATATCCTGGCAACGTTAGGTTCACCCAATCTTTTAATAAATATTACGGGCAAGTGCTTTGGCCAGATAATCGCACTTTCTTGGCTATATCGAGCCCTGTAAGTTTTGCTGATAAACTATGGTTGCCTCAAAGCCAAGTGATAGGTCAGTTTCAGCGTGATTTTACTAATAAGCTAAAGCCTTTATCTGGCGAAGGGTTCGATAAGTTTCAAGCTATTGTTCAGGACAAAATCTCTCAAGCCTATAAAACAACCAAAACCTTAAAACAAGCATGGCAAACTGTCAGTCAGTTTATTGATTATCAAAATCAACGTTACATGCTTGCAGAACACTATTATCCTAAGATAATCGCGCCGCAGCCCATAAAGTTTAATCCGCTGATTATTAATAACGACTGGGTCAAAAACGGCAAATCACTGGTCAAAATTATTCGCGCAGTAGAGCATAATTGGGAGCAAACAACCGATTACAGCCAAGAACAAATTTTAGGCTGGCTGATATTCTCAGGGATTGTATATGGCGGTATCAATGAGGTACAAATGCTTCAAGGGTGGCTTACATCACTACTAGCTAAAGAATATCAGCCATTTATCAAAGAAAGGATAATGGTCTCGCCGCGCTTTGTGCAAAGGCGTTTTGGTAACGAGCGCGAAGAAGGAAGTGACAAGCTTTATAACACCAAGCAAATCATTGTAGATGTGGTCAGTCAGTGTTGGCTGATGCGTTATCATAAAAACAGCAGTCAAGCAGAAATCAAACATATCATTGCCAAGCTGTCAGAAGATAAGATAAAACGATACTTGACCGTGGCTTTGTCTGACGTGATCAAGCCTTTAGGTATTAAGCCACTTCCCTTTTCAAGGTTTTTATATTACGCCAGTTATCACTGGGAGATGCTCGATGGCGCTGATATTGATCATGCTTCAGTTGGGGTGCTGCGAGGTATGCATAACACTGCTGGGCTGAGCACGCAGGACTTTGGTCTGTTTTTGAACCAAAAATATCAGTATAAAGAGGAGCCGTATGATCTAGAACATATCTTGACGCTGTCTATCAGCAAAAACTCTATTATGCGAAAAGAGACGCCTAACAGTTCCACCAAAAATATAGAGGCTAGAAAGTCTGATTTAATTATGAATCTCACTAAAGACTTCAAAACGGATGAAAAACGGAAGAAGAAAAAACCCAACAGTACTCCGTACACCCTTATCGAAAGAGTAGAAAAACGTTATGAGCAATATGATGACTTAAGTGAAAAGATTTTATTAGATTGGGTATTAAATTTACTCAATCGAAAAGAATCAAAATCGCTTAGCAATGAGTCTATTTTGAAATATATCAGAACTATAGGCTATGAATGGTTGTATTTTACAACTGCGCAGCCGCTTGATATTTGGTCAGAGGAAGAGTTTGAGGAACTTTATGAAGATATTTTAGAGTACAAAGCTGTTGTGCGGAACAATACTGACGTTGGATATTCTGCCAATTTATTGAAGAGTATGCACAACTTTGCTAAGAGCAAATACAACCTACACTCCGTGAACTTCCAACAGTCTAAAAATGGTCGACGTGTACGTGCAGAGCTGATATCACCACAAGCGTACCAAGCAATTATTAAGCAGATACTGGGTTCTGTAGATATATTGGAGCGGGAGATGTTCGCGCTTTTATTTATCTTAGTCTATCGTACTGGGATGCGTAAAAAAGAGCTATTGGGACTTAAGTATAATGATATCGAAGGTTTAAAAACAGCCACACCCTCAGTGGTAATCAGACCCAATAGCTACCGTCCAACCAAGACTCAAAGTAGTATTCGCCGCGTTCCCTTATTTGCCCTCCTCAAGCATGATGAGTTGAATTTCTTTATGAACTTTGTGCAAAGTAATATCGGCGGCACTTCAAACAAATTTATCTTTACCTTATCATCAGATCAGCGCCCTATTGATGACCATGTTCCTTTACAGTTACTCAAACGAGTCTTAAAAGACATATCAGTAGATGATAGTGCGGCAGATCATACCTTTCATGGGTTGAGGCATACGGCGGTGAGTAACCTATCTTTAGCACTATTAGGCCATTCAGATCTTATAGAAGCACTAAACGATTATGGCAAAAACGACGTAATGCGTATAAAGCATGGCCTACTAGGTGAGCATATCGATGCACAAGATCGCTGGTATGCCTTATCCGGTATAATGGGACACTTATCGCCTGAGCGTAGCTTTGAGTATTACAACCATTTTGCCACTTTGATGGCGACCTATACGCTTAGTAAAGCAGATATAACATTACCAGATCGGACGCTGTATAACATAACAGGTTTTGCTAATAAAAAGCTTAAGGAGAATAATGCAACTGTTAGTGACAATAGCGTCAACATACCGAGTATTCGTAAACTTTTATTTAAAAACATTATAGAGGGCAAGCGCAAGTCACCAAAATTTACGATCGAAAACTGCGATAAGCAGTTTCTCTTGAGCACTAACTCATCAGCTACTGATGAGCTGTTTGGTCGTTATGGTCTAAACCGAGTACAGCTGCTACTACAGACCTATGATAAAAAAATACCATTAAATAAAGCAGCCCAGTTAGCAAATATTTCTATTCACGATGCAAACATTTTAATAGAACGTGCCAGCGAAGTTGCTGACATCACTACCAAACGCGGCAAACCGCGCTTTGTAAAAAGAACAGATTCAGAGTCTACTGCATTGAGCCCACTGAATATCCAATATCAAAGTGACTTAAGATTGCTATCGCTTTTATTAAGTAATGCCTATCGCTTACGAGAAGCATCAGGGAATGACTGGACTTGGTTCATTGAGATATGTAGTCAAAAAATATCTAATAGCAAAGCTTATATATCATTCGGGAAAGGAGATGAGAAACAGCTGCTGCGTTTCATTGATATTGCTAAGAAACTACTGCCCTTGAAACATTGGCTGACAAGTAGCAACGAAGCCTTGTTAATGAAAAATATATCACCTACCGATTATCAAAATATTAAGCGGCAGTCTAACAACTCATTAGAAGCTATTCATATCGGTATTGCTAGCCGAGATCCTAGAGCTCAAACGAACAAATGGCAGTACTCGCCGCTAATAAGGTTTTTTGTACATATGATGCTGATTACAGATGAAAATTTATCTATTAGGGATAGTAAATTATAGGTATTTTGTTGACTTGAGAATTAAATTTAGTAAATATATTTTAAAACGTATATCTTACTAAGCTTACTTGATTCTAAATCTCTTTTCATTAAACATAATAAAGCCGACTGAATTCAGTCGGCTTTATTATGTTTAATATTAGCATAATCATATTCACTTCAATTTCTCTCATCTATACCAATACTATTATTAGGAGTTCATGCGAGTCAAAACTCTTTACTTCCTATTTCTTACTAAAATATAAAGATTCTTTCCAAAATATGAATTATGTATATACTTATGTAATGTTATATTATAACATTACAATTAATCTCAGTACTGATTTGTATTCATGTAACTTTTAATTTTGGTAAAACTATGTCTAAGTCATTCAATATCAATAAGTTAAGAGGTATTCATTACACTCCTACACCACCCTCCAATTTTAGTATCAAACATACAACGGTTATATTCTCAGTGACTGCTGCTCTAAGCATGGCAGGCTTACCTGTCATGGCGGCAGAAATTCAGTCAACAAACAGTGAGCTTACTACCTCTGCTGATAACGGGTTATCCGATATGACGATGCCCTCAACCACTTTAGATACGATTGTTGTTACCTCAAACCCTTTACTCCCGCAAGCAAATGAGATGGCTACAGCAACCAGCATTGTTACTGGTGAGGCGCTAGATTCTCAGGTCAACAGTACGCTTGGCGATGCATTGGCAAACGAGATAGGCGTATCTACTGACAGTTTTGGACAAGGCGCGAGTCGACCAATTATTCGCGGACAGAGCGCACCGCGTGTTCAAGTCATGCAAAACGGCTTGACTGTACAGGATGCTTCACAGATTTCTCCAGACCATCAAATATCTGTGCCCATATTGGGTGCAAGACAAATTGAGGTCATAAAAGGCACATCAGCGTTGATGTACGGTGGCGGCGCTATAGGCGGAGTGGTCAATATCGTTGACAACACCATTCCAAACCCGTCGTCACAGAAAAACCTAAACGGCAAAGTGTCGCTAATCGGTCAACAAGCCACCGATGGGTATCTTGGGTATGCAGAGCTCAATGGCGGTATCGGCGATAATTGGCTTTGGAGTGGGCGTTATCAAAAAACGGACAAAGGTAATATTCAAGTACCGCATTGGGACACGGATGAGATTAGCAACAGTTGGTATACTCAAGATAATGGCAGTATTGGGCTATCGTATGTGACTGATTTGGGTTATATCGGTGGTTCATACCAACGTCAGTCTTCAGAATATGGTCTGCCATTCCACGTCCATAGCGAATGCTCGCCTGATAGCAATAATCCTAACAGTCTTAGCTGCGCAGGTGAGCACGACCATGACCACGCTCATGGAGAGGCGCCTTATGTTGATTTGACTTCAGACGTCTATCAGCTCTATGCCGAGCGGCAGATACCTATGATAGGGGTTGATAATATCAATGCCAAGATTAGTTATACCGATTATCGCCATGATGAAATAGATGAAGGCGTGGCTGGCACTACTTTCAAAAACAGTGCCATCAGTGCGCGTACCCAAGCAACCCATGCAACTTATAAAACAGGCAATTTAGGGTTTATGAAAGGGGTGGTTGGCTTAGATTACACCAACAGTGAGTTTTCAGCGGTGGGACTAGAAGGTTACCTTCCAAAAACGGATCGTACTCAAGTGGGACTATTTTTTATTGAGCGACTCACGCCGAATTACCTTGGTGCAAAAATAGAAAATGTCGATAAATTTGCTGACAATACGTTTTCATCATCTGATGAACATGCAGGTCACAATCATGGTGGTAGAGCAGATTCTACTGATGAAAGCACTAACGCCATCGTCAGCAAGCAAGGAAGAAGTCCTTGGTACATCGAATTTGGCGGTCGTCAAGATTTTCAAAACCTGACTGATACCGAAAATAATATTGACAAAGCACATACTGGTACTTCTGTCAGCTTAGAGGGTGGTAAGTACCTTACGCCCAACACACAACTGTCTGCAAGAATCAGTCATTCTGAAAGACTACCCTCCTCACAAGAGTTATTCTCTAATGGTGCCCATCTGGCAACCAATACTTGGGAGCGCGGTAATGATCAATTAAAAGAAGAGTCAACCAATGGTGTAGAACTTACATTGCGCTTTGACAATGGCGATAGCTTTGAGACCAGTATTTCTGCTTTTTATAATGACAGCAAGGACTATATCTACGCTAAAACACAAGATGTCGTTACAGAAGGAGAGTCGGCAGGTTTTAGATTGGTTGACTACGTTCAAAGCGATGCCAAACATTATGGCGGTGAAATTCAATCACGCTATTATCTGAACAACAGAATCAGTATCGGCAGCTTCGCTGATATCGCATTGATAATGCTAGACAGTAATGATCTTACCAGTAAATATGCCCCAAGATTGGTGGCCCCTCGAATTGGTGGTGACATTACAACTCAATTTGGTCAGTTCGATTTGGTACTCTCTGGCTATCATCGCTTTGAGCAAGACCACATTGCTGACTTTGAGACCAATACGCCAAGCTACAACATGGTTGACGCTAAGCTTGTCTATCACAGTCCTAGCGCTTATGACTATACCGCCTTCCTTCAGGTTAATAACCTTTTAAATGAGCTGGCATACAATCATGCCTCCTATTTGGTTGAACACGTGCCTATGCCGGAGCGTTCATTGAATGCTGGGGTGACCTATCGTTTTTAACCGTCAGTTCTCTAAGTACTGGCTTGTCTGACTTCTTGACAATAATTAGTAAAAAATCATACCCATGAATGGAGCACCTTTATGATTCAGTTTCACCCACTAAGTAAATCTATTGCACTAGCTTTATCTACTTTGTTAACGGTTACAGCGCTTAGCGGTTGTGGCTCAGATGATGATCGCAAAACACCAACAACGCAACCAGGCCACGATCACGATCACGATCACGATCACGATCACGATCATGATCATGATCATGATCATGATGAAGAGTCAGAGGTAACCGCTGAGCTAAGGCAAGGGCGGATAATGATTACCGAAAAAAACAGTAATAAAGCTTATGTTTATAGTCTTGCTCAAAACAAAGTTATTCAAAATTTGGATTTAACAGGTCAAGCTGATGCGCTTCAAACCAGTCCAGATGGTAATTATATTCTAGTACTCGACCGTACCAACCAAGGGGTGAATTTTTACCATAGTGGACTGGAAATTGAAGACCATGGCGACCACGATCACCCCTACGCTCGAGACGTCAGTAAGATGCCACTACAGTTAAATTACACCCGTCCTGTACATTATCAAACGTATGGCGAGCAAGCTGGATTGTTTTTTGATGGCTTAGGTGCGGCAGGTAATCCAATAGATAACCCTACACAGGCAGCTGGATTTGCCCTAGTAACAGATAAAGATATTGCAAATGGCAAACTTCTTTATCAAAAATTAAACACCAACATGCATGGCACAGCAGAGCCTCGCGGGAATTATGTTATCAGTACAGGACGTTATGATACAGTGGGTAGTCCACTCGCTGATACAATCAGCGTCTTTGAACGTCACAATGATCATTATCATTTAAACCAGACGTTTGATACCAAATGTCAGGGTCTGCATGGCAGTGGCAGCGTGACTGACTTTAGTGTTTTTGCTTGTAGTGATGGTATTTTGAGTGTGAAGCAAACTGATGATGCGTTTAGTGCTGAAAAAATCACCTACCCTGCCAGCTTGATCAATAACCAGTGCATCAATGAAGATGGTAGCAGTAGTGCCGCTCGAATCGGTTCGTTTGTAACCAACCATCATCACAACTATTTAGTTGGCACGGCCTGTGGTCAACCATACCGTATTGATCCTGCTAGTAAGAATGTTGCTCCTATTGTTTGGACGTCCAATAACAGTCGCCGAGTTGTCAGCTATGATTTTGATGCTCATGGAGAACATTTAATGCTACTTGACGACGCAGGAACCTTACATCTGCTTGATGTGACGCAGAACTATAAACAAGTAGCCGCATTGAATATTATACCGAATGGAATCAAGAACTATAGTCATGGTGGCCCATCTTTGATCGTTAATCCGAATACTGAGATGGTTTACGTGATGGACAGTGAGAGTCAGCAAATCATTACCATCAATCCTGATGCTAAAAAAATTGAGTCAAAAATGAAATTGGCCTTTGCACCATCGCAGTTGGCTTGGTTCGGGGTGAAAACTGTACACGACGATGAGCATCATCACGAGTCCTAACCTACTTTTTATAGAAACTTAAATTTTTAGACTGAACCCCATGAGTTAATTGTCGCTCATGGGGTTCAGTTTTTAGTAGAATAGACAGTTGTTAAGTAACAATTATATTAGCGTAGATGTAGATGCTCCCCTTTTCATACTTGACTGCTAATGAATAGATTGAGACAAATCTGAGAGCTGTTATAGTCATTCGAAGCTTAATCAATTGAGTTCAGACTGTATGCCGTCGTTTTATACGGGTTAGACAGCTTTAGTGATAATAAAGCCACTATTGGCATAAACAAACTGGGTATCCAAAGACAAGCCTCTAAACCAAATTCTTAATACACCCACCCTGATAACACCATTCCAATCAGCTAGCCTGCGCACTTAGCCAGAGTTATGCCTTAAAAGGGAGTGTGTTCGCGCTCCCTTTTTTAAATTCGAAAATACTTATTTGGATTCCATTCCCGCCAAGGTCATACCGAAGCGTATAATGGTCGCGACCACCAAAAGCGAGCCAACGCCAAGTGCCCAAAAAATCAGTAACCATTTGAACTGGTGAAGACTTTTTTTCATCGTACTTTCCTCCAAACTAACTTACTTACATAAAAGGCTGGCTCTCTGTAAACACCAATCTTTTTGCTATCTGCTTTCTAATGATAACCATCGGTATCTACGACTTTTCCACGGAACACTCGATAAGACCAAAAGGTATAAATCAAGATGACAGGCACAATAAACACAACGCCGACTAAGGTAAATTTAAGGCTAGACGTTGGTGCTGCGGCCTGATAAATCGTAATACTCGGTGGAATAATGTTTGGCCAAAGACTAATACATAACCCTAAATATCCTAAAAACAACATGCATAAAGCACAAATAAAAGCACGATCTTCTTGTTTAGAATGCGCCGCGCCCATAAGAAACAGTGCAAAAATAGCCGTAAAAATCGGTAAAGGCGCCAAATACATAATATTGGATACGTTAAACCATAAGTCCCGTACACTGTCGTTAATCATTGGCGTATAGATGCTGATAATGAACATACAGGCTACGAGCAGTAAGGTTAATGGTTTAATGAATGTGCGCATTTTTTTCTGCAAACCATGCTCTGTTTTAACAACCAACCAAGTGACGCCAAGTAGTCCATAAGCAAATAGCAAACTAAAACCCGTGAACAGGCTAAATGGACTCAACCAATCCAATCCACCGCCAGCGAACTCGCCATTGTCTACTTGAAAACCAATGATCACAGCGCCCATCGCCACGCCTTGAGCAAAGGTGGCCATTAGGGAACCAACAAAAAATAGCTTGTCCCAAATTGGACGATGAGACTCTGTCGCCTTAAAGCGAAACTCAAAGGCGACGCCACGCAAAATCAAACCAAATAACATCAGTAAAATCGGTCCATATAAGGCTGACAAAATCACCGAATACGCCATAGGAAATGCAGCCAATAAGCCCGCGCCACCCAATACAAGCCAAGTTTCGTTACCATCCCAAACAGGAGCAACCGAATTCACCATAATATCTCGCTCATGTTCGTCTTTAATAAAAGGAAACAGCAGACCAATCCCCAAATCAAAGCCATCTAAGAACACGTACATCATCAAACCAAAGCCGATAACAAAAGCCCAAATCGTCGGTAAATCAAAATACATGACACTGTCTCCTAAATTTCTACGCCATCAGCGGCAGATAGCGGACGGGCTGGGCGTTTGCTCAAATCATCATCATCTTCAAACAAATAATCGACGGTTGGACCTTTATGAATCAGCGCCAGCATATAACTCACGCCTAAACCAAACACACACAGATACACCACGACGAAAGCGAGCAATGATAAACTCATGGCAGTCACACTATTGGGCGAGCCTGCATCTATAGTGCGCTGCAAACCATATACCACCCAAGGCTGGCGACCTGTTTCAGTGACAAACCAGCCTGTCAGCATGGCAATCAGACCAGCTGGCCCCATCGCAACACAAAAGCGCAAAAACCATTTTTTCTCGTAGATTCTGCCCTTTTTGCGAAGTATCAATGCAGTTACCGCCAGTACAATCATCAAGATGCCAAGCGCCACCATGATACGAAAGCTAAAGAAAACCACAGGCACGTAAGGACGATCTTCTGCTGCAACAGACGTAAGCGGTGGAATATCCCCATCCACAGAGTGCGTCAAAATCAAACTGGCAAGATTCGGAATCTCAATCGCAAAATCGTTTCTTTCTTCGTCCATATTTGGCCAACCAAACAAGACCAGCGGTACGCCTTCACCTTTTTCCGTTTGATGCCAGTGCCCTTCCATCGCGGCTACCTTGATTGGCTGATGCTCTAGCGTGTTTAGGCCATGCTGATCACCGACCATCACTTGCAAAGGTGCCGAAATCAGCAGCATCCACATTGCCATGGACAACATTTTTTTCGCAACTTGTATATGAGAGCCTTTTAGCAAATGCCATGCACCAGAAGCCCCAACTAATAACGCCGTTGCCAAGAAGGCCGCCAAGCCCATGTGAACTAAACGATAAGGAAAAGAAGGGTTAAAAATAATCTCAAACCAATTGACAGGTACAACGCGACCATCAACGATGTCGTAGCCTTGAGGGGTTTGCATCCAGCTGTTAGATGCCAAAATCCAGGTCATCGAAATTAAGGTTCCAATAGCGACCAAAATAGTAGAGGCAAAATGTAGCTTTTCACCGACTTTTTTCCAGCCAAACAACATAACCCCTAAGAAGCCAGCTTCAAGGAAGAAAGCCGTCATCACTTCATAACTAAGTAGCGGACCAGTAATGGCTCCTGCGAAGTTAGAAAACTGGCTCCAGTTGGTACCAAATTGGTACGCCATCACAATGCCAGAAACAACACCCATGGCAAAATTGACAGCAAATATTTTCATCCAAAATCGGCATAAGGTCATGTAAATCGGCTTTCTTGTACAAAGCCAAAAACCTTCTAATACGGCCAGATAACTGGCAAGACCGATTGTAATAGCGGGAAAAATAATATGGAACGAGACGGTGAACGCGAATTGTATTCGCGCCAAATCAATAGCATTTAAGTCAATCATTGTGCCCTGCCTACCCTCTACACTGTCAGAAAGTAAAAAATAATTACTTTGTTAAGTGTAAAACTTTAAAAAATATAGAACAGGCACAATAAATTAATTTAGAATAGGTACAGATTCATTAACAAAGGCTCAGTTATGAGTCAGTTTAAATACCTAGAGCTGGAACATTTATTACGCAAAGATATAAAAGCCAATCATTTTTTGCCAAGCGGAAAACTTCCTTCTGTCCGAGAAATGTGCCAGAACTTGGGCTTTTCTAAAGCCACGGTGCTACATGCCTTGCATCGACTTGAAGCAGAGGGATTGATCTTTTCTAAACCAAGATCAGGTTACTTTGTCACAGCAGAGACACAAAATGACCGGCTCTCGCCAAAGTGCATTAACCCACCCGCCGCTCCCAGAGAAGTAACCGTACCAGCCATCTTAAAAGACATCATGACACGCAGTGCCGCTTTTGATATTTTGCCAACGGCTGGTGCTACCAATGATGCGAATCACCTCATCACTTTAAACCGGCACTTAAGTAAAGCATTGCGTTCCAGACCCACTCAAAAAGCTCTCTACTACAACGACTCAAGCGGCGATATGCGCTTAAAAGACGCCATTGTGAGTCACTACCGCCACCGTAGTTTGAACCAAGATCCATCACAGGTTTGCATTACCGGTGGTTGCCAACACGCCTTATTCATTTCCCTCATGGCAACGTGCTCACCCGGTGATACTGTAGCAGTAGAATCTCCAGCATTTTATGGTGTACTGCAAATCATGGAACAACTCAAACTGAAAATTATCGAGGTCGCTGCTGATCCTGAAGAAGGTTTGAGCGTTGAAGATTTGGTCGAAAAAATAACAGATTGGCCGATTAAAGCCTGTATTGTGTCGCCAAATTACGCCACTCCCACTGGGGCATTTATGCCTGAAAAAGCACGCCGAGCATTAATCAATCTAGCGGTTGAAAAAAATTTTTGTATCATAGAGGACGATATTTATGGGGATTTGGCTTTTCCGCCTTTTACAGCGGAACCATTGAAGAAATTCGATCCTAAGGGACAAGTTATTCTGTGCAGCTCTTTCTCGAAAAGTTTATCGCGAGATTTAAGGATTGGTTGGGTGTTTGGTGGTAAGTGGCACGACAAGATTACTCAATTGAAACTGATTACCCAGCTCTCCTCTAGCGAATCCACTCAGCAGGGGCTGGCAACATTTTTAGAAGAAGGTCATTACCGACGTTACCTTGCTCAACAGGTCAATACGCTAAAGCAACAACAAAGGGAGCTGATGACTTTATTAGATACTCATTGGAGTGACAAAATTCGCTATACCCACGCCCAAGGCGGCATTTCTATGTGGGTAGAGTTAGATGAAACCATCAACGTACAGCGCAGTTATAATAAAGTATTAGAGCAAGGCGTGATCATGACACCCGGCTCACTTTTCTCGGCATCGGGTCAATATAAAAATTTTTTACGTTTAAGTTATATCCACCCGTTGACCGAGCAAAGGCAGGCCGCTGTCAAAAAGCTATTTGACGTACTACTTGGATAGGGTTTTTTAACATTAAACCTAGTGACGAACAAGCTTTTGATGCCTTTCACCGCATTATATAGCGAAACTGTCGAAACCAACTTGGTGTATTAGACTCAATTGATCTCTTAGTACATCACCAAAGACACGTAAATTCCCTTGAAAATTTAACCCCTTACGCAGTAAATATGCCGTCGAGTAGCCCTGCCCATTTTTAAGATCAGCGAAGAAAACACAGGCAAACGATAGCTTATCGATCTCACCTTTCAATTCCATTGGGTCATCAACGTCAATCCAAATGTCCGCCGAGGTATTATCACCTCGTTCGACACACACTAACCAAGCCTTCATCGGTAAAATTTGATGGAACTCGAGTGAGTCAAAATCCTCTTCTAAAATGACCTAATCATAGACTTGACTGATCGTCATATCATTAGACTGAATACAGATAATCTTCTTCATACTAAGCTCTTGTAATCCCTCCTAATGCAGTATAAGCCGCCACTCGATAAATGCTGCCTTCATTCTATTTGATCAGAGATATGAGAAACCTCATCTGTCTTCACTTTAATTCACCATGGCTTGTCTAAGAAATTTTTCTAATTCATCCATTTGTAATAATCCCAAGTCTGTACCTTTACTGGTGCGGACTCTAACGCTAGATTCCTCCAACTCTTTTCCTCCAATAAGTAAAAGAAACGGTATTTTTTGCAAGGTATGCTTGCGAATTTTATAACCAAGTTTATCCTTACCAAAGTCACACTCTACTCGCAATGATAAACTCTGTAGTCGCTTCAAGACTTGCTGGGCATAAATCTGTTGGTGTTCAGAAATAGTTATTATCATAACTTGGACAGGCGCAAGCCAAAAAGGTAGGTGACCTGCGTAGTGCTCAATCAAAATGCCGATAAACCGTTCAAGTGAACCGAATATAGCGCGGTGTAGCATGACCGGTTTCTGTTTCTGATTATCTTCGTTAATATAGCTGAGATCAAAGCGCTCTGGGAGGTTTAAATCTACTTGAATGGTGCCACATTGCCATTCTCTACCGATCGCATCTTTTAGCGTAAATTCAATTTTAGGTCCATAAAATGCACCTTCTCCTTCACTGACCTCATAGGCGATATCAATGTCTTGCAAAGATTGAATGAGCGTCTGTTCTAAAAAATCCCATGTTTGCTCAGACCCTATTCTATTTTTTGGACGAGTAGATACTTTGATAGAAATATTGTCAAACCCAAAATGCTGGTAGATTTTATAAATCAAGCGGATGGTACTGACACACTCTGATAGGAGCTGGTCTTTGGTACAAAATATGTGCGCATCGTCCTGAGTAAAATGTCGAACTCGCATTAAGCCGTGCAGTGATCCTGAAGGCTCATAACGGTGAACTTTACCAAATTCCGCCATTTTAAGTGGTAACTCTCTATAGCTTTTTAAATCATGACCGTAGAGACAAACAGCACCAGGACAGCTCATTGGTTTTAACGCGTAGGTTTTTTCATCAGGTGTCTCTACCGCAAACATTTGCTGTTTATAGTTTTGCCAATGTCCTGAAATCTCCCATAGCTCTCTATCCATAACGTCTGGTGTATTGACCTCAATATACCCTGCCTCTTCCTGCTGATGGCGTAAATATCCCGTCAGTAATTGAAATATTTTCCAACCTTTCGCATGCCAAAAAACAGCTCCTGGTGCTCGTTCGTCAAAATGTAACAGGTCCAGTTGCTGTGATAATTTTCTGTGATCTCTTTTTGCTGCTTCTTCTTGTTGCTTCAGATAATCGGTCAGTTGTTTTCGAGTAGCCCAGCAAGTGACATAGATTCGTTGCAACATAGGCTGACTTGCATCACCTTGCCAATAGGCACCTGATACATGAGTGATTTTGAAGTTTGGCAAAAATGAGGTGTTAGCAACCAAAGGGAATATATAGATATCATTCACACTATCATCAAGTGGTTGAAATAAGGTCGTTATTGACTCGCTTTGTTCTCTATACTGTTTTAAATGTTCTGATTTAAGTGGGTTTTCTGAGCCGAAGTAAGCAATAGCATCAGTTAGAGAGACGTCACGACCTACTATGGGCTGCTTTTGTTGAACAATATTTTGCATGCCGTTTGATATGTCATTGAGGTGATCTTCGTTAAAATTAGGCGTCTCTGCAAAATCATAATAAAAACCAGTATCTGTGGTTTGATACTGTATGGGCTTGGCATTTGGGTGTAAGTTTAAAACTGATTTCACAAGAAGATAAGCAAATGAATCACGTTGAAGCATTGAAGCCTCGTCATCTTGAGACGTGATAAGCTGGATGTGGCAGTCTTCAGTTATGAGATGTTGCAAATCAACATATCGGCTACCAACTTTCGCCAAAAACACTTTTTTATAACCAGGCGGTTTATAGGTTTCTAATAAGGTAGCGATCGATATAGGGTCTTCAATTGAAAGTTGCTGAGCATTTTGGTGACTAATTATTTGGATATTCATAAGTAATCTGGCAATTAATAATTATGGTGATTAACGGTCGATTTCAAGAGATTGACCACGGCAGTTTGGGAACAGCTGGTTTTTATGCCATGCAAGTTGCCCTGAGATGATGGTGGTGTCTACAGAATATCGAAAAGCTTTATGTGCAAAAGGCGTCCAGTTACAGTGCATATAATTACGAGTGTCACTGACCATGACTTTTTCTTTATTTTCTTTGAGTAATACCAAATCAGCCCAATATCCTTCGCGTATATAGCCTCGGTCTTTAATGCGAAACAAGTCTGCCACTTGATGCGATGTCTTGCGTACCATGGTTTCGATGTTCATCTGTTTGTCCTCAACTAACTCCATCAACGCAGGCAAGGCATGTTGTACAAGGGGCAATCCAGCTGGGGCATTGAAGTAACTTTGCTGCTTTTCCTGCCAAGTATGCGGTGCGTGGTCAGTACCAATAATATCCAAACGGTTAGACTCTGAGATCGCTTGAATCAATGCTTGACGGTCCTGTACTGTTTTGATGGCTGGATTACATTTGATGAGATGTCCTAGCATTTCATAATCAGTATCATCAAAACTTAAATGATGCACACAAACTTCAGCGGTAATATACTTTTTATCGAGTGGTAGGTTTTTAAACAGACAAATCTCTTTAGCTGTGGTGATATGTAATACGTGTAGCTGAGTACCATATTTTTCAGCCAGTGCAACCGCCATACTTGAGCTTTCAAAGCAGGCTTGTTTATCACGAATACGGCCATGCATGACGGCAGGAATGTCGGCACCGTATTTTTCTTTATACTGTTGCTCGCGCATTTTGATACGAGGCGTTGATTCACAATGCGTCAACAAAATAGTAGGCACATTCGAAAATAGGCGTTCTAGGGTTTGCGGGTCGTCGACCAGCATATTGCCTGTAGACGCTCCCATAAAAACTTTAACGCCACTAACAAGCTTAGGGTCTAGGTTTTCGACAATATCAATATTATCGGCACTGACACCGAAGTGAAAGGCGTAATTTGCCATGCTATGTGTTGCGGCATTTAACTTCTTTTGCTGTAATGCTTGCAAATCTAGTGTCGCAGGCTGCGTATTGGGCATATCCATATAGCTTGTGATACCACCAATCGCCGCCGCCATCGACTCTGATTTTACAGTGCCTTTTTGCGGTGCCCCTGGATCTCTAAAATGCACTTGATCATCAATCATACCTGGAATGAGCCAGCCACCTTCTGCATCGATATTTTCTGCACGAGAAACACCGGTAATACTAGGCTGTATTTTTTCGATACGACCATTTTCTATCAGTACATCAGCCATTTCCCGAATGCCTTCATTCACAATGACAGCATTGCGGATGATGATTTTTGGAAGGTTGCTAAAATTCATTTTGTAAGGCCTTGTATCCTTGCACCAGCTCGATATTGGCATTTACCACACTTTCTGAAAACTCATTAAGCGATACATCCATAGGTGGAAAGTCACTTAAGTTAGTGGTGGGGTGAATATGACTGATAGCAGGAACATAAAAGTTATCAGGTAAGTCTTGTCCATCCACAACGGCATTGTGTCTCACTGCACTTCTATTACCGACTCTGCAATTGAACAAGACACTATTGAATCCTATAAAGACATGATGTCCAATCTTACAAGGCCCATGAATGATAGAGCGATGAGCAATAGAAGAGTTTTCTCCAATGGTGACAGCGGCCCCAGCTTTGGAGTGAATAACTACTCCATCTTGAATGTTTGAATTAGCACCGATAATAATAGGTTCCATTTCACCTTGTGCATCCACTTCATCAGCGCGGATAACAGCATAAGGCCCAATGAAGACATTGGCATGAATAATAACTTTGCCGCAAATAATAGCCGTTTGATCGACATAGGCCGTTTGATCGATGATAGGAAGGTCGCCGGATGGGTTTTTACGAATCATAAGATATCTTATTGGTATTGGATAAAGGATTGCTTAAGATTGATACTTGTGTCAATTCTAAGCCTAGATAAAAACAACTGGGTCGCAAGGTGTGACAGGCGGGGCCATGTTGCTGAACTGAAAATAAAACAGCATCTCCATCACAATCTAATTTGGCATCGATAAGCTGCTGGTGATAACCAGAGCTTTCTCCTTTGCGCCATAAAGTTTGTCTCGAACGCGACCAGTAGCAGACTCTTTTAGTGGTTAAGGTTTCTATGAGCGTTTCGGCATTGACCCAAGCCAACATTAATACTTCTTTAGTTTGGGCATCTTGTGCAATCGCTGCTATCAAGCCTTGCTCATTCCAAGGAATCTGCTTCATCACCTTATCAAAGCAGTACTTTTGACCTTTTTTGCCATGTTCCATTGCTAAGAAAATAGACGTGCTTGCGTTCACCATTGCCATGAACCTTCTGCAACAGCGTCATGTGCATGCAGGCTTTCTGCATGAATGACTTTGAATTTAAATCCTAAAATATTGGCATAGTCTAAGAATGTATGACGTAACCGCCGTACGGCATCTTCACAGAACATCAAGTTTTGTCCATTTGCCAGTGCAAAAGCTTGTTCATCTACCCGTTTTACCGCTGTTTGCACAGGTGTCGCAAGGGCGTGTTCTGCTTGGTCAATGATTGCGATGAGTGGCAGTTCAGCTAACTCAGTTGAGACCTTAAACCTTAATTGGGCCACGCTACGCTGACTATGCGGGGTTGCAACAATCGCCTCGGTAGTCCCTAACCAATCGATAACTTCTTCTGAATTGGTCAGATCAAATCGTTTCTCTGACAATGCTTTTTGAAACTGCTGCTGAATCAAACTACGTGATAAGGCAGCCGAACAAGGACAAGTAGATGAATACGGGATCTCAACTTGAACCTCAAAGAAAAATTGCTGATCAATGAGCTGGCAGACCAGCTCAAAAGGGTAGCTTTTCCAGCCAGTCAGCGGACTGATCAATGCGGGACGCTCGACATATAGCTGACTTTTTATATGTAGTTTTGCATTGCTAGATAAGCCTTCGTGACTCTTGAGGAAATCTTGCAATGTGTCTTTGAGGTGCGAAAAATTGAGTATTTTTAATTTGACTAATTCTAGTAGGCGAATGTATAGCCTAGACATGTGAATCCCTTTGACAGCAGGGTCATCTAAGCTCACGAAAGCATTGACTTGACTTGGGCAAAGCGTATTTTCTATGTAAATAGGTAAGGCAATATTCTCCATGCCAACCCAGTCTAAACAAGAAGAATGTGGTGCTACATTTAGGTTTTCAGAGATATCAGGAAGATCGTTAATCATTAATATTTAGAACTCAGTTGAATTATTTATTGTTATGTTATAACATTACAAAATATTTGGCAACTATAGTGATGTTTACTGTTTCACCTATACAAATTTCCGTATAGGTAGTGAGGTGCTAGATACATTAGAAGCAATATAAATTTTAGAAGCTAAAAAAAGATTTTGTACGTTCTGGTAGGAGAAAGGAGCGGCGTTAAACATGTGACTTAAGGTTTATAGTTTTAAGCAAATTCATACCGCTAGTGCTGGTTACCAAACTTGGGGTCCTGACCACCTTAGTAAATCCTTACCTTGTTTGTCTCGCACCATTTAAGACAAAAACGCAACCAATCGATATGCTTTTTATTTTTCATAATCTTACGTACCTATATTTTTCAAGTATTTTTTATAACCCTTATATAAATTGATAGAGAAGAGAGAGCCAATGAGTAATTCCTTAGCCATCGAAAAAAAACTGCCTGTGACTGTGTTGTCCGGGTTTTTGGGCGCAGGTAAAACTACGCTACTCAATCATATTTTGAATAATCGTGAAGGTAGACGCATTGCCGTTATCGTAAATGATATGTCTGAGGTAAATATTGACGCAGCATTGGTCAGAGAAGGTGGAGCTGAGTTGTCCAGAACCGATGAAAAACTCGTAGAAATGAGTAATGGCTGTATTTGCTGCACTTTACGAGAAGATTTATTGATAGAAGTGCGACGTCTGGCAGAAGATAATCGTTTTGATCAACTGGTTATCGAATCAACTGGCATTTCTGAACCATTACCTGTTGCGGAAACCTTTACTTTTGAAGATGATGATGGTTTTTCTCTCAGTGAGTTTGCCCGTCTAGACACCATGGTGACCGTCGTTGATGCCTTTAATTTTTTAAAGGACTATAGCTCTTATGACAGTATACAGTCTCGAGGCGAATCATTGGGTGAGGAGGACCAACGCACCGTGGTCGACTTATTGATTGATCAAATCGAATTTTGTGACGTCATTGTGTTGAATAAAATTGATTTGATTTCAGATGCTGAAAAAGAAAGATTGCTGGCAATTATTCACTCGTTAAATCCGCGAGCTAATATTGAAATTTCTCAATTTGGTCAAGTAGATTTAGATAAGTTGTTGAACACAAATTTATTCGATTTTGATGAAGCCTCTGAAGCACCAGGTTGGCTAAAAGAGCTTAGAGGGGAACATACACCTGAAACGGAAGAGTATGGCATCAGTAGTTTTGTTTATCGTGCTAGACGCCCCTTTCATCCGCAGCGGTTTTACGATTTTATTAATACAGAGTGGAAAGGTGTGATTCGATCTAAAGGTTTTTTTTGGCTAGCATCTCATCCCAAACTGGCAGGTTCTTGGTCACAAGCGGGCGCGATGGCTAGACATGGTCTAGCTGGATATTGGTGGGCAACCATTCCTGAAGAGCAATGGCCACAAGATCAGCAAAACCGTGACATCATAGAAAGTAATTGGGACACGAGTACAGGCGATGCGCGTCAAGAGATTGTGCTAATAGGCATGGAGATGGATGAGTCAAATCTTATTGATAAGTTCAATAATTGCTTGCTTAATGATGAAGAAATGGCAGAAGGTCCTGAACATTGAAAATTGATGGATAATCCATTTATAGAGTGGACTGACTTAATAGCTTAATTTTTTAAGTCTTCGTAGTATTTAGACATGTTTAAGCAAGTCATGGACATGTTGTTGCCACCATTGAAAATGTATTTGAAATCCGTTCCTGATTTTTTTAGATGCTCATAAAACAAGACATAAGCTTATCGGCTTATGTCTTTTACACATTTAATAATCAATGAAGTATGGTAATAGATCTTTTGCATGAGTCAGCGCTAGCCGTTGAAGTTCCGTTATTTAAAGTCAATACAACAGTACTTTCGCAAGAGATATAGTTATTATTGGTTTTTAATTGTCGTGTTTGAGGTCTGGATTTTACTTACGGAAAAATTTTATTTATAACCAAAGTGTTGGCATGGCAGTCAGATTTTTGCGCCCTTGATGGGTTTAAAGAGCCTATTAATTACTGCCTAATGAGTGACATGGATTTAGAGTTAAATACGTAAATTTACATTAATCGAACTTCGGGGCGGGGCGAAATTCCCCACCGGCGGTATTTTTTCTTGGGTGATATCATCCAGCTAAACAGCCCGCGAGCGCCTTGTTCCTTGTGAACAAGGGTCAGCAGATCTGGTGAGATGCCAGAGCCGACGGTTACAGTCCGGATGATAGAAGATCGACCAAGCTTTTGATGCTCCTAGTAATAGGAGCTTTATATGTGCTTTTTTAAACGTGGAGCTTGGTACTATTTATTCTCATCACCCCTGTTCATCTTATTGATTGGAGAAAATCAAGATGGCAGGAACATTTTTTATCATGATCGCGTGTTTTATGTGGGCATTGGATACCTTAATCCGCTACCCGTTGTTAAGCTCCGGTTATTCAACCTTGCAAATCGTTCTTATCGAACACATTACGCTGGTATTATTTGTCAGCCCCATGTTGTGGCGTTACCGCCATGTTTATCGTCATATGTCTATCAGCGGATTTTCAAGTTTGTTTTTTATTGGCGGCATTGGCTCGGCTATAGGTACCTTAGCGTTTACCGAAGCGTTCCATTACTTGAATCCTACTATCGTTATTTTACTGCAAAAGCTTCAGCCTATCGTTGCTATTTTACTGGCCTATTGGTTACTGAAAGAGCATATTGAAGGGCATTTTTTACAATGGGCGGCGGTCATTTTACTGGGCAGCTTTGTGATGATGTGGCCAGATTTACGCGCGTTAGGCAACGCTCAATGGCACTATTCAAGCGATACGATAAGTCTGTTCAAAGGCTACGGTTACACGCTAATTGCGGTGATCGCATGGGGCGCTACCACTGTATGCGGTAAGTATTTGTCCCATCAGCATATACCGGCGAATGCCATCATGTCGGGTCGATTTTTTGCTGGGCTGTTAGTGCTCTTACCCATAGCATTGGCGCATTCAGATGAATTATCCATGATGACATCGATAGATTTGAGTCTTATTGTCGTCATGGCCTTACTAAGTGGCTTTATTGGTATGTGGTTTTACTACCAAGGCTTGAAAACGATCCCCGCACAACTAGCTACCTTGGCCGAGTTGTCTTTCCCCGCCTTCGCAGCCCTGATCAACTGGGTCTTCCTCGACATGGGGCTGACGGGCTACCAAATCATTGGTGGCATGATGCTGATACTCGGCAATATCGGCCTGCGCATGAAAAACCCAAGAAGAAATGACTTAAGCCCTGTGATGCAATAAAAACTGCGACATATGAGCCACGTACAGCACAAAAAACTAGGTTGACTGATTTTTTTGTGCTGTTTAGCTATGCTAAACAAACCGTAGAGGTATACTTGGTAAACTAACGATTCGATGAGAGGTTTATTATGATTAAGAGAATCATGATTTATAGTTACAAATCAATAAAATAAATATATACGAGAGAAAATAATCCTAGGCACTTTCTTCAGCCTACTTTGACGTGATTTTATTTGCAACCGTGCATATGCAGTCCCTGGATTGCTATAATCTAGTGTTATAACCCTTGTAAATATCTGATTAACTGTCATAAAATAGCGTTCTTTGTGTTTATGTTAGAATATTTTGCTAGAAAACATCTGTTCTCTCTATGAATGTTACCTGTGTAAAAATATCTGGTGACAGATGATAATCCCATGCTTATTAAGTGGCGAACGCTCACTCTACGACACTCATCACCAGTAACGTTATGGTTTGGCATGCTGCTTGCGTGCTTTGCCTGGATCATGCATGTCTCAATGTTGCTGACGCCTCTATGGGATGATAATGCCCATTTAGGTCACGGCATTTGTATTCAGCTTGCACCTGTTGTATCAACCGCTAAGCAGTATGAGCAAATACAGGCTGATATTACTTATACCGCACACAATATGCCTGATGATAGCGCAGCTTATCATCTGCACCATCATACCGTTTCGAATTCCTTATCATCGACTTCAACAGTAAATACCCACACAGAACTGTCGTCAAAACAATTACATAGCAAGCATCACGCTGAAAGCTCTGATCCAGATACTGTAAAACATTCTAGCTGTGATATTTGTCTTTCTATGACGGCGGTGCTTACACCAAAAGTGTTTGCACACACTGACTCTGCTTTGTTTGAGTTGCCCGCCGTATTAGTCGCGTTTTTATATCACTCAACCACTCACTATCCTAGTCATTTTCTACGGCCTCTCACCCGCGCTCCCCCTCAAGTCATATTTCAATAACCTTAAACATTCATAGTTCAATACTTTATTGGTGCATTGATAACTTGCTATCAATCAATAAGCTTACTTATTGCTTTGATTGATTGGCTTGTACTCGTTTGCCCAAAATATTGAGCTTGAAATGCTATTTATTTATATCAGTACCATTCAGTAAGCATCTCATCTAAGCTCGTAAGTGGCTTGGATTGTATGTTGTTGCAAAAAACTGAATAACTGATTCAATTATGTTTTAGGAGTCATGTTTATGACTATGGCATTGTTAACAGCAGCGTTGTTAATGGGATTTTTTGGTTCACCGCATTGTTTGGGTATGTGTGGTGGGATTGTCGCAGCATTTGGGCTGTCTATGAAAGACGTTAGCCCAGCAAAAAAGCGCGGTCTTATAGCCACTTATCATTTAGGTCGATTACTCAGTTATGCGATATTAGGATTGGTCGCTGGTCTGATTGGTACGGCTGTATTAGCCCCACTGATGGTTGGTAATAGTACGCCTCGCATCTTACTGGGGCTGGTTTTGGTGTTTGTAGGACTGACGATGCTCGGCTTACCTTTTTTGAACAAGCTTGAGCGACTTGGTATGCGCTTATGGCAAGCACTAGCACCGCTACGCACAAAAGTGTTTCCCTTAAATACGGTTCCTCGCGCACTAGCAGCGGGTTTGCTCTGGGGCTTTTTACCATGCGGTCTTGTATATGGTGCATTACTCATTGCCGTTATAGGTCATGATCCCCTAACAGGCGCTGTTTTGATGTTTGCTTTCGGGCTTGGGACTATTCCTATGCTGGTTGCTACTCATGAAACAGTCAATTGGGTACGCCATCATATTGGGCGTCTACGTCTACGGCAATTGAATGGTGCGATTATGATGATATCGGGATTGGCCGTTGTCGCTGTACCAATGGTCATGGCAAATATGCATGGACATATGGATCATGGGCAAATGAATCATGAACAAATGAATCACGAGCAAATGAATCACGAGCAAATGAATCACGAGCAAATGAATCACGAGCAAATGAATCACGACCACTGAAAACTAAATAGTCTGACTCTGCTTCTAGCGCTTGTCATCATTTAGATAGCGAGACTTAAAATGATGCGTGTCGCTTTAAAAGCAGAGCCATATAGCCAATTATTATTTAAGGATCTACTAATGAGTAGACAAAGTCAGAAACCAAAAAATTCTCAGCATTACTTTACTGTATGGCGTTGGCATTTTTATTCAGGGATTTTTATTGCCCCTTTTTTAATCATTCTTGCTTGTTCTGCGCTCGGCATGCTATTGATGTCGAATACGACGGGCCGAGATTACGATCGTTTGACCATTACCCCACAAACCACGGTACAAGCGCCTGTTTCCACTCAAGCCAAAGCGGCGCTTGAAAGCACGCCTGGTAGTACACTTGTCAAATACATCGCGCCACGAGAGCCTGATACCGTTGCGCTGTTTCAAGTAAGATCAGACAGTCAAGATAATATGGTGGCTATTGATCCTTATACGGCAGACATCGTCAAAAGCATTCCGACGCAAAGTAATTTATATCACACTTTTGATGCCATTCATGGAGAACTGCTTTTAGGAACGGTCGGGGATTATATCCAAGAAACCACGGCGGCGTTGACCATTCTAATGATCCTAACGGGTTGGTATTTGTGGTGGCAAAAACGCAAATCGGTCAAAGCCATGCTAGTCCCTGATGGGGATACGAGCTTGAAACAAAAACGCTCGTTCTTTCGTACGATTCACGCCACATTAGGAAGTTGGATATCGATTGTCTTACTGTTTTTTTGTATTTCTGGTATGGCATGGGCAGGTATTTGGGGTGGCAAAGTGGTACAGGCATGGAGTCAATTTCCTGCGGGCAAATGGGGCGTAGCTCCTGTACCTATTTCAATCAATCCCGATGATCCTCATGCGGGTATGGACATGAGCGAAGCAACCCCTCATGTTCATGGCTCAAGCAGCACGCCAACACATGGTAGCGTCTTAAATACAGGGAAAACTAAGGAAGTGCCTTGGGTACTTGAGCTAACACCCATGCCAATTTCTGGCACGACCAAAGGTAAGGATGGTATTGCACCCAATATACCTATTAACGTAGATACGGTAAATCAGTATGCACATGAGATAGGGTTTGTAGGCCGTTACCACATGAATGTACCGCAAGATAGTACAGGCGTTTGGACACTCAGCCAAGATTCCATGAGCTATGATATGCACAGTCCCACAGCTGACCGTACTGTACATATCGACCGTTACTCGGGTAAAGTATTGGCAGATATTCGCTATGATGACTACAACGCGTTTGGGAAGTTTATGGCAGCAGGTATTGCCCTACATATGGGAACGCTTGGGTGGTGGAGCATACTCGCTAACGTACTGTTTTGCCTAGCAGTCATCGGTATCTGCATCAGTGGTTATGTGATGTGGTGGCAACGTAGGCCTAATACTCAGGAGGTTATCGGGTTAAACCCACCAGCACGCGGTATTAAGAGATCGATACCAACATGGTTAGCGATTATTCTTATTGTCGTAGCAATAATCTTTCCCACAGCAATCATCGCCATCATCGTTATAGCGTTGTTAGATTTTTTGGTTATTTCGCGTTTTTCTGTTTTAGAGAAATTATTGAAATAAAGTTTTATCGAAAGTAAAGTTATAATAATTGCGATAGTTTAAACTATCGCAATTATTATAATAGCTTTGATTTTATAAGAAGTGTATTAAATAAAATAACTATCTATATGAATACTTAGCAGACTGTCATTACCATCAAATCTGTAAGATGAAACTTAGGGAGTCAAGTCCATAAATATTAACTTGGAAGACTATCGTTTTGAAAAAATTCTGATTTGCTGTTTACTTCCATCCAAATATGAAAATATCAAAAAAATGTTAATTAATTAATAGACTACTTAAAATATTCTATTGTAAAAAAAACCGCTCATATTAGATCATTGAGTTGATCGTATTCATTACAGCTTATTCGAATACTTTATTTCTGTCATAACAGACTTGATCAATATAATTTTTATGATAAGACCAACTCATAACTCGTACTACGTCCTGATGCTACAGATTTTTGCATCATATCCTTCTCTATCAAATCATTAATATCTCGTAGTGCCATGTCTATAGAACACTTAGTCATGGTCGCCCATTTTTTAGTAGTGAGCTTGCCATACAAATTAGTCAGCAAAGTATTTAGCATTTTTACTTGCCTATCATTCAAAGCGTGCTGTCGATGCGTTTGCCAAAAGCCTGACTTACTAATAGTTTTATCCGTGGTTTCTTGAGCAGCAATGAGTGCTTGCTCTAATGTTTGTAAAAACCAGACCAACCAATCCGAGATATCAGTATCACCCTTTTGCGTGCGCTCTAGTATTTTATAATAATCATTACGCTGTTTAAGAATTTGCGCTGACATACTATAAAAGCGCTGGGCACTGTTATCGTTTTTTGCCAGCATTCGTTCTGTGATTGCTCGTGTTAGTCGTCCATTTCCATCATCAAATGGATGCAAAGTCACAAACCATAAATGAGCAATACCTGCTTTAATGACTAAATCTATAGCATCTTGCTCATTTGACGAAGTATTAAACCACAATAAGAATCTGTCTAACTCATCTGGCAACCTATCCGCACTCGGGGCAACAAAATGAACCCGCTCGCGACCATACCCACCAGACACTACTTGCATTGGCCCTTTACTATCATCACGGACGCTACCTGCTTCAATGCGATAAAGCCCACTATATCCATTTGGAAATAATGCGCGATGCCATCCGAGTAAGTCATCTAATAATAGTGGCTGTTGATAATGATAGGTGGCCCTTAGCATCATCTCTACCACGGCATCGATTTCACGAGTAGTGGTTGGCATACTGGCATTATCTAACCCTAAATGCCGCGCAACTGAGGAACGAACTTGCTCATTATTTAGCGTCTCACCTTCTATTTCAGAAGTTTTGACAATCTCTAAAGTCACCGCATCTAATTGCGCCTCAACATTTAACTCAAACCCTAGCGTTAGCAGTTTTCCTAATAAACGGCCTTGTAAAATTCGTACACGACTAACCAATGGCAATAGTGCTTTGTCCGACCATTGCCACTCAATCCAATTTGAATGCTCATGAATATAAGTAATAGAAACAATACCTAGAAATTTTAAAACCAGAAAATCGGCTTTAACAATCGAAACATTAAAGATAGATTTTTAATAAAATTACGCGGCTTTTTGCTCTAAGCAGTGATTGAGTGGAGGTAAAAACACTATAAAAATATAGTGCCCAAATACGAGTTAAATTTTATTCTATTACAATTTACATCACGATTATTTAATCTTATAATGCCTATAGGCCATAAATATCAATGTATGTAAGATATTGTCATAATATGTACTTTGGTTGAGCGACTTTGACATGGTAGAGGTCAGCAGTTCGAGTCTGCTTATGCCTACCAAATTTAGAAAGCCCCAGTTTAACGACTGGGGCTTTTTTTTGTCCGTAAAATATGGGCTGTAGCGGAAAACCTGTTCTTGCATCAACTCATAGTGATGATTATTCAGTCAGCTCTAAGTCATTTAAAAAAGCGACGGTGACTAAATGGTGACCAAAACGTGACTAGCCCTTCAAAACACTCTAAATTAAAACTCTTTTTTGACCGCTACTGCAAAATTCCACCTATTACAGATAGTAAACTACAGGTATTTTATTGATTTGGAAATTACATTTAGTAATTCTATTTTAGAACGTATATCAATGGGAAACTATCGCATTTGTTGTGGCTTTATAAAAAATAATGGCAACTTCCACACCACGTTTACGATGAATATACCTGATGTGGTACTATTCTTTAATCAACTTGGCAACGCATTACAACTAAAATTTTTATATTAATCAAGGTCATAAATCACGACCAGATCATGATCGTTACTAGAGTAATAAAATTTGCGTCGATAAATAGGGCTAAGAAATGACATCATACTTAAATAATAAAATAGCCACTATCGAGCAAATGAGTAAACCAAGAAAGATGTAAAAGAACAAGCCATCATTTGCCAACTTTTTTTCAACTTCCGAATATCCTAAAGTATCAAACGTAATGTGATCAAAATCCTCATCTATGTTGGAATAATTTACTATCTTGACACATTCTATAAAATGTTCTACAAACCAATTTGGCCAAGTTTCTGGTTTAAATGGCGAAATATCGCTCAACTGAGTATGATTTGAAATCTTTTCCCAGTTACTATCGTTTAGATAAAGGCTATGCATGCGCCAATCTAAAAAGCTGTAACCACCTACCTTTTCAGCAAAAATGACGTCTACCTCTTTATGATTAACGTCTTGGAAAATTCTTTGCATAAGGGAGAATACAATGCCCTTTGAACCTTCTAGGCACTGTAAAAAGCTTTCTTCGTTATTACACAAAAAGCCTCTAATGTTATTGCCTCTATTAAAGCCCTCCGAGTGAGTCTGTATATGCTTAAACACAGACATCTTATTGGTATTTACCTTACTGATATATATCAATCTTATGAGAGCGTCTGAAGGAGTATCGCTCATACAACCTTCTAGCATTTTATGATTTATTATGTTCATTCTTACTTTCACTTTCCTAAACAATCTTGTGTTTCTAATTAATATAGTATTTGTTATTTTACATGTTTTCTAAGTATATGTTCAGGCTGAGAGTATGAAAAATAACGCTTTACGTCCATAATTACAGTTATACCAATATTGTATATCCGAGTGAGTTGTAAAAAACAAATCAATGATAACGTCGAGCAAGTACTGACTCCTGCTGTCAAATCCGTACAATTAACTTTGGGAGATGTTAATTACGTAGTCTGACGATAAAAATCGAGCCCCATTTATTACGGTGTCTTCAGCATAGCTCAGACTGACATACTCTTAAAAGCCAATACCTATCTTGTGAGTAGCTAGATGTCAACAAAAAACCACCTTGATAGGTGGTTTTTTGCTACTGATTTTTGTTCAGACGTGGTACAACTAGTTTTTAGACAGCCCTATTTAAAAAACTTGCTTGCAAAGCCAAATTTACAGCTGAATATCCTTAAAAAATCATATGAGCACATAATGCAATAATCGGTAATGAAATAACGGTTCTTAATAGAAAAATGACTAACAACTGAACAAAGCTAACGGGGATTTTTGTTCCTAAAATCAATCCGCCGACTTCCGACATATAGATCAATTGAGAGACTGACAAGCAAGCGATGACAAACCTCGTTAACTCTGATTCTATGGAAGAGCCGATGATAGCGGGTAAAAACATATCTGCAAAACCTACCATGATCGTTTTTGACATCTCTGCTGCAAACGGGATATTCAATAACTCTAAGAATGGAATAAATGGCATACCCAAATAATCAAATACGGGCGTTTTTTCTGCCACAATCAACCCTAACGTCCCGATTGCCATGACGATCGGTAGTATCCCTATCCACATATCCAAGATATTTTTTAACCCATCGTTTAAAAAGGTCAAAAAACTGGGGCTCTTGTCCGCTTTTTGAACGGCTTTATGTAAGCCATAGTTGAATAGCGTTTTGCCTTCGGGAATGGCTTCACAATCTACTTCATCGTTCTTTGTTATATACGTATCTTCAATTTTAGACAAAGGGAATAACTTTGGTACGATGAGCGCACAAACGATGCCGCACAACGCAACCACGCCAATCATATTGATAAAGTAACTTTCTAACTTAACCTGAGAAATCACCACCAAACAAAAGGTAACCGAAACGGCTGAAAAGCTTGTCGCAATAACTGCCGCTTCTCTTTTTGTATAAAACCCACTTTGTAATTGTTTATCTGTTAATAACACGCCAATTGTGCCGTCACCTAACCATGATGCCAAACAATCGACAGAGGATCTGCCTGGTAAACCAAACACCGGTCTCATGACTTTGGTGCATAAAACGCCAACAAATTCTAATAAGCCAAAATCAAGTAATAACGGCAGTAATAATCCTGCTAAGAAAAAAACGATAAAAAGTATGGGCATGAGCTCATACAATAATAGACCGCCAATACTGTCTGAATATATTGCCTCAAATCCAAATTTAAAATAGGTCACAACAACAAAAAATGCACCAAGCATTCTAAGAATTAGCCAAGATGTTTTGACGTTCAGTAAATTATTCAAAAATTGATTGTTTAAAATCCATGCAGGTTTCATGATTTTGGTATACAAACTGCCAATCACCGTAATCATAATTGAGATGACAACGAGCAATGGTAAAAAGTCGCTCATATAACCTTGTATATAATCCTTTAGCACAGCGATAGGAATGGTAAATCCGTCTGAGTAGCTGACAAACTTACCATCCACATAGGGAATAGGAAATACAAAGACGATCAACCCTATCATAGAGGGTATGAAGAATTTTAAAAATTGTTTGATGTTGATACTGTTACTGCTGACATCCTGATCTGAAGCACTGGCTTTAATAATATCCATATTATTGTTACCTTTCGTCCCTTTTTAACCAACCTAAATAATCTTATATAATGATTTTTTAGATTGGATTCTTTAACTTATTTTAAAAATTTAGGTTAGTAATTATTCAAAAGCGAATGCGTAACTTCCTCTAAAATCTTAAATATTCTCGTTGAGTCGTCTTTTGAGTTATTGTACAAGGGATTGATTTCTGCCATTTCCCAACAGCATACTTTTTCATTCTTAATCAACTCTATATTGAGCTGCATAGCTTGCTCATAAGACAGACCATTCATGGCAGGTGTGCCTGTTCCTGGGACGTATAAAGGATCAACACTATCCACATCAAACGACACATAAATATGATCACAGTATTCTAGTTTTTTGAAGATTTCTGCTACTGTGGCGCTAATGCCTTTTTTCGTTATTTCAGCCACGCTATATAAAGGAATTTTGTGTCTTTTGATTAACTCCATCTCTTCTTCTTGGTAATCTCTAACCGCACAAAACACCACGTTTTCTGGCTTGATTGATGGCTCGTTGGACGCCATAAACTTCAATCGCTCCCAATATTCTTTTTCTGCGTCAGAAATATCATGACGTTTGCATTCTAGATTATCAATCGCACACGCCATGGCCAAAGGCATGCCATGCATGTTGCCTGATCCACTGGTATACGGAGAGTGAAAATCAGCATGGGCGTCTATATACACCACACCGATCTCAGCATCAGGATGCGCCATTTTTAGGCCATGCATCGTACCTGCGCAGCTAGAATGATCGCCTGCAATGACAATCGGAAATTGATTCACTTCTCTTATCTCTTTTATTTTGTGTGCCAATTTAGAAATAACAGGCTCAATCACATCAGCATATTTTGCATGTTTAAATGGCGATTCTTCTTCATGAATATAGTCATTTTTGATACTGTCAAGTTGCAGTTTTTCATAATACTCTGCGTTGAGCTCTTTTGATGAGGCGCGCAATGCATCAATGCCTAGAGACGCGCCTTTTTTGTATCCTGCGACATCTGAATACACTTCTACTATTCGCACATTTTTCATTAAATCATTCATTATTTTGTCTCCATTAAATAAAACAATTTTTTCATCATTTAAATTTATTTTTACTAACTACTTGGCTATAGTCAGTCCCACATAAAAAAGATATATCCCACTATCACGCGCGACTGAAACAAATTTTTCTGGCTTACTGTGCCTTCGCAGACAGAGGCGGCGCAAAATTTATCTCAGCAGCGCTATATTTTTTTGTAGTGGATCAAACACTTTATAACGGCTCAAACATACAGCTCTCACTTACGCCATAGACTCAGCTTCATTCGTTGCTACGCTACGATCTTTGCTATGCGCTTTCACGACCGAGTAGAGGTTTTTAGGATCTTGTTGATGAGGGATCAAATCAAGTAACTCATAGGCGTCCTGTTTTTTGATCAAATCACGCAAAAAGACTAGAGCCGTAAAATCTTCTGAAGCAAAACCAACACCATCAAATACCACTAAGTTGTTTTCGTTGGTGCGTATATTTTTCTCACCGTTTACGATGCGGTGAAACTCGGTCACAGGAAAGTCTTGAGAAAGCTGCTGAATATCGCCTTCAATACGGGTTTGTGGTTCGAACTCTACAATGACATGATCAGCTCTTAGTAAAATGTTGGCATCAAGCTCCGTTTTGCCAGGGCAATCGCCACCGATGGCATTGAGATAGACGCCTTTTTTGACCATATCATCACGCAAGATAGTGGCGTTTTTCTTATCTGCCGTACAGGTCGTGATAATATCTGCGCCTTCAACCGCTTCTTCTACACTTTTGCAAATAGTAATATCTAGGCCTGAATCGGCAAGGTTATGCGCGACTTTTTCAGACGCAGCTGGGTCGACATCATATAAACGCACTTTTGAGATACCAATCACTGCCTTCATACCCATCGCCTGAAACTCTCCTTGCGCACCATTACCAATGAGTGCCAACGTTTTAGCATTTTTAGGCGCACAGTGTTTGGCAACCAGTGCCGAGGTCGCCGCTGTGCGCAGTGCGGTTAAAATACACATTTCTGTCAATAAAATCGGATAGCCTGTATCGACATCAGACAACACGCCAAACGCCGCTACCGTCTGCAAATCACGCTTGGTGTTGATGGGGTGACCATTGACATACTTACACGCAAACATGTCACCATCGCTGACAGGCATGAGCTCTATGACACCATCTTTGGAATGAGAAGCAAAACGACTGGATTTTTCAAATTGCTCCCAGCGAGAAAAATCTTGCTCTAACGCATCTACCAATTCTGTTATGGTCTGTTCTATACCATGATTGCTAATCATTTTAGCCATCGCCTGTACGCTAACAAATGGCACACCCTGCTTCTGTGATACGATAAATTTAGACATTAGTTTTGCTCCATTCCATGAATATTATTTGTCAAACCGACAATTAATATGCTACCAACTATAAATGTCAGTTAAAATGTCAATAATTTATTAAATATTGATGTATTTTTGACATATTGATAAGTGCTACTTAGCATAATGTCAAAACTTGATGAAGGAAGCATTTTTATGGCGTACTATACTTATGACTCTTTAGATAGCGAACTGATATCTGAACTGCGACAAGATGGCCGCGCAACCATCTCAGATCTAGCCAAAAAACTCAAAGTCTCGCGTGCTACTGTCCAAAACAGATTGGACAGACTAATCCATAACGGCGCGATTTTAGGATTTACGATTCGAGTGCATGAGGCGCTAGATAAAGAGACCGTCAAAGCGATGATGATGATTGAAGTAACAGGCAAATCTACGTCACAAGTAATTAGAAAGCTGCGCGGTATCCCGCAATTGATTAAGTTACATACCACCAATGGCGCGTGGGACTTGGTGGCAGAGATACACACGACAAGTTTGAGAGAATTTGATGAAGTGCTGCGTCAAGTAAGAGAGATTGACGGCATTTTGAATAGCGAAACGAGTGTTCTACTGTCGAGTTTATGATGTGGCTGTATACAGAAAAGTATGTTCAATTCAGTTTAAGGATACAACTCCCTAGTAAGGACTTGAACCTTTGACTGTAGGCTAATGTATCGACGTTTTGACTCGCTAAAATAGTCCCCCTGTTTCTGGGTATAGATTGCTGTTAAAACTGTGTTTTAACTATGAGATATATCTACAGAGGTGATACCTAGTTAAATTACCACCAAAATATATGATGTAAGGATAGTTATAATGAAATATATAAAACACTTTGCAAATTCTTATAGAGAGCATGCTTGGGATTTTACGTACTACTATGATGAAGTAGTTCCTAAGATACTTAAACGTAGGGAGGATTTAAGCCCGATTTTATCAAGTGATTTAAACGGAATAAATAATAGAGAGAAGACGCTTAATAAAGGCATAATCAAGACGATTTATTATGATTTAGAAAATGATAGAATTTCGTTGAAGATCGAGCAAAGACAAGGGAGAGATTTAATAGAAATCATCTATTCTGATATTGTAAATGTTAATATCAATTGTTGTATATTACCAATCACCATAATGGTACATGAAGTAGACGTAACGCCTGATAGTAATATTATACATTCACTATTTTTATTAGGTAATACAGAAATAGTTATTGAATGCAAAACAATAGAATTGAAAACTATGCTTATTGAAAAGCGGTAGCACAAGTTCGTAATTTTACTATAAAGCTAACTCGTACTACCTCCCAAAGCTTAAAATTTCTGCATCATAACCTCCTCTATCAAACTATCAATCCGTTATGTGACCCCTGCCGTCAAATCCGTACAACTAAACTTGGGAGATTTTAATTACGCAGCCTGACGATAATAGTCAAACCACACCTGTCTTGGCGTTTTATAGCCCAAGCCCTTTTGAATTCTAGTTTGGTTGTACTCAAGCTCAATATATTTAGTGATATCGTTGATGGCTTCGAATCTTGTTTTATAGTCTTGGTGATACACCAGCTCATTCTTTAATATGCCCCAGAAGCTCTCTATGGGCGCGTTATCAAAGCAGTTGCCTTTACCACTCATCGAGCCTGTAAATTGGTGGCACTTAATGATCTTATGATACTCATTGCTACAATACTGACTGCCTCTGTCAGAATGTAAAATCAACCCTTGGCTAGGTCGCTTGTTTTTGATTGCCATATTAAGTGCACGGCATACCAAATCAGCGGTCATGCGCTTATTGATGACATAGCCGACGAGCTCTTTAGTATATAGGTCTTTAACACCTGCTAAGTATAGCCAACCTTCATTTGTCCAAATATAAGTGATGTCACTGACCCAAGCCTCATTAGGACGATTGGCATTAAATTTCTGTTCTAGACGGTTTGGATAGACCAGCTTGTTGTGATTAGAGTTGGTGGTGACTTTAAAGCGCTTGTGACGACGGCATTTAATGCCGCATTCTTCCTTTATACGTCTAACCATATACTTACTTATGGCATATCCTTGCCCTGTAAGGTAAGCATACAGTCGCTCATAGCCATAGCGCTGCTTAGTCTCATCATGAGCCACTCTGACTAGCAACTCACACTGATTGCGATGGATCTGCTGATTACTGATGCCACGATTTATCCAGTTGTAATAGCTTGATGGCTTAACATCTAATACGTGACACATGCAGGTGATGCTAAATATTTTCTGGTTATCCTTGATAAAGACGTACTTCATCAACTGTGCTTCGCGAAGTACGCCGTCGCCTTTTTTAGAATGTCTCGCTCCTCCTGAGCAACCTTGAGATCACGTTTAAGACGTTTATTCTCTTCTATAATGGCCATGAGTTCAGGATCATATTGCTTAGTGCCGACAAGCTTGCCTTCATTCGCTTTATTCTGCCAGTTAGATAAGGTCTGCATCGCTATACCTAGCTGCTTTGCAGTCGCTGAAACATTGCCATTATTATCTGCTATCTTTTTGACGGCTTCAGCTTTAAAAGCTGCACTGTAGGTTCTGACTTTCTTAGTCATGATAAACTCCTGTGAATACACTTAGTTTACCAAGTTTGGTTCTATAGTTTTTTCAGCATAGCTCAATGACCCCTATAAACCCGCCATAGATATCTTAATAACGCCTCAGCAGTTTTCATAAATAACAAAATGAAGTGAAAAAAGACCATCTCATTGCTCACATTAGTGTTGCCTTTTTTAGAACACAAAAGGTTATCCGTTGTAGTTCTTCTTAATGTTTGATTGGTTACAATAAAACTGAAAGAAGATACAAAAACAAAGGAATGGGTATGAGTAAAAACACTATAGGTATCGTCGGATTGGGCCGTATGGGCAATGGTATGGCTCAGTCTTTGCTTCGTGAGGGTTTTAACGTGTTCGGCACGGACATAGGAGAAACCCAACGCCAAGCTGCCAAGGAAATCGGTGTAAACGTTGTTGCAGATATCAAAGCGCTGTGTGCTGAATCTAGCGTCATCATTCTATCTTTGCCAATGGCAAAGCATGTACAAGCAGTAATTAAAGGCGATGGTGGCATCATCGACCATGCTCAGCCCAAAACCTTAATTATTGACACCTCTACCTCAGAACCCGAAGTGACGCGAGCACTCTCTATAGAGCTAGATCAATTGGGCCATCAACTATTGGACTGCCCTGTCAGTGGCGGTCCAGCAGGTGCTGAGGCCGGTACTATGGTCATGGTGGTGGGCGGTGAACGTAGCGCCCTTGAACGCGCTCAGTTGTATCTAGATGCTTTGAGCTCAAAAGTGGTCTACATGGGCCAGTCTGGCAATGGACATGCCGCTAAACTCATTAATAATCTTCTGTGTGCTGCACATCTCGTGACCACTGCCGAAGCAATCGCTTTGGGTACCAAGGCAGGGCTTAATCCTGAAGACCTTATTGCTGGTTTGAATGCGGGCTCAGGCCGTAGTGCGATCAGTGAAGTAAACTTCCCTCGTTGGATTCTCAATCAAAGTTTTAATTCTGGTTTTACGATGGAGCTGATGCGTAAAGATGTGCGTCTAGCAAAAAATATGATTGGTGAGATGGGATTAGAGTTGCCTTTGGCGCAACAGGTCGCCGAGATTTGGTCGCAAAGCGAAGCAAACATACCTGATCAGGATGATTTTAACTGCATCGTAAAAAATGCTGGCTTAGGAGAATAGATGATGAGTTTTATCGTAGAAGGAAATGGCGAGCAGCAAGTTGGCATATTGCTTAATGAACTACTGGGTACTTCTGAATTTGGCAGCTGGGTTAATGGAGAGCTGATGACAGGGAATGGAGACAACATCGATCTGACTAATCCAGCGACTGGTCAGGTATTTTTAACCTATCGTGATGCGGGAAAAGATATTGTTGCTAATGCCGCCGATGCTGCCATAAAAGCTCAAAAAGTATGGTGGTCAATGACAGCCAGTGCCAGAGGTCAGTCAATGTGGAAGTGCAGTATGGAAATACGCGAAGCCGCAGAATCGTTGGCACGCCTAGAATGTATCTCTGCAGGTAAACCTATTCGTGATTGCCGAGTTGAGGTGGCAAAAGTTGCCGAGATGTTTGAATACTATGCTGGTTGGTGTGACAAAATTATGGGACAAGTGATTCCCGTACCAACAAGTCATTTGAACTATACTCGTCATGAACCTTATGGCGTAGTGACTCAAATCACACCTTGGAACGCACCTATATTTACCGGAGGCTGGCAGATCGCGCCTGCCATCTGTGCAGGAAATGCCGTCTTACTAAAACCCTCTGAATTAACGCCACTAAGCACAACGGCACTCGTTAACATTCTTGAGCAAGCAGGTATCCCGCGTGGTTTGGTCAATGTCATTAATGGATTGGGACACACCACAGGTTCTGCCGCCATTGCTCATCCAGCCACCAAAAAAGTGGTTTTTGTTGGTTCACCAAAGACTGGCGCGCTCATCGCTTCGGCATCTGCGCAACGTGTCATCCCTTGCGTGTTGGAGCTGGGCGGAAAGTCAGCCAATATCATTTATCCAGATGCTGATTTGGATCGTGCGGTAGTGGGCGCGCAAGCTGCCGTGTTTTCTGCGGCTGGACAGAGCTGTGTATCGGGTGCTCGATTATTGGTTCATCGTGATATCTATCAAGAAGTCGTGGAACGTGTGGCCTCAGCAGCTGGTAAGTTACCCGTGGGTTTGCCTTGGGATGAAGGCACGATGGTCGGGCCAATTAATAATCAAAAACAATTTAATCACGTACATTCGTTAGTGTCGGACGGTATTGCTGAAGGTGCAGTTGTTGCCGCAGGCGGAAAGGCAGGTGACATTGTTGGCGGTGAAAACGGTTATTTTTATCAGCCAACCGTTTTGGCCAATGTGAAAAATACTATGAGAGTCGCACAAGAAGAGATTTTTGGACCTGTGGTTTCTGTTATTTCATTTGAAGAAGAAGAAGAAGCGGTCGCGATAGCAAATGACAGTCGGTTTGGTTTAGCGGGCGCTGTTTGGACGGCTGATGTCGGCCGCGCGCATCGGATGGCCGCGCAGGTAAATGCTGGAACCTTTTGGGTAAACAGCTATAAATCAATCAACGTCATGTCGCCGTTTGGTGGTTTTGGTGAGAGCGGCTATGGTCGATCAAGTGGCTACGAAGGTTTACTCGAGTATACACAGACGAAAAGTGTGTGGGTCGAAACCGCAAAAGATTCTGCTATTCAATTTGGTTATTCAATCCAATAGTACCTCAGGAGAAAATACATGTCGATTAACGAAACCTTACTAGGTGAAGTAAAACAGTGGCGTCAGCACATCCATAGTCAGCCAGAGCTGGGATTTAAAGAGTTTAAAACCTCATCATTCATTGTCGATAAGTTAAAATCCTTTGGAATTGAAGTACATCAAGGATTGGGCGGTACAGGGGTCGTCGGTATTCTAAAGAACGGCTCAGGCCCGACTATTGGCATACGAGCGGATATCGATGCGCTACCGATAAAAGAGCAAAACGATATTGAGCATAAATCCACTCATGAAAACTGTATGCATGCCTGTGGCCATGATGGTCACACGTCCGTTCTGCTTGGCACGGCAAAGTATCTGAGCCAACATAAAAACTTTAGCGGCACCATTTATTTTATCTTTCAACCTGCGGAAGAGGTCTTAGGCGGTGCCAAGGCCATGATTGACGATGGTCTGTTTGATAAGTTCCCTATGGATGCCGTCTACGGGTTACATAACTGGCCAGGCCTACCTGTGGGAGAGATTGCGGTCAATAACGGCCCTATGATGGCGTCTTTTGATACCTTTGAAATTACGTTAACGGGTAAAGGCACTCATGCAGCGATGCCGCATTTGGGCGCTGACCCCATAGCAGCAGGCGCGGCATTGATTACTAATATTCAATCTATTGTCTCTCGTCGAATATCTCCCCTCAAATCAGGTGTCATTAGCGTCACGCAGATGAATAGTGGTGACACAACCAACGTCATCCCTGATTACGCCATTCTAAAAGGAACGGTTCGTAGTTTTGATATGGACGTACGCCAGTCCATGCAAGACATGCTGACAGAGATGGTGACAGTATTACCGCCTTTATATGGTGTCACAGGCGAGATGGATTACCATATTCGCTATCCAGTCACCACTAATGACAGTCAAGCCTATCTTGAAATCAAAGAAGCTGCTACTAACGCGCTCGGTGCTGATAAGGTCAATACGGATGTAGAGCCATCCATGGCTTCTGAGGATTTTTCATTTATGAGTCAAGAAGTCAAAGGCGCTTATTTTTGGTTAGGTGTTGATGGTAGTAGTCCCTCCAAACCTCTGCACAATGCAGCTTATGACTTTAATGACGATGCGATTGAGACCGGTATCAAAGTATGGGTGTCTTTAGTGGAGTCTCAACTACCAAAAATGTCTGCATAAATGAAGTAGTAACAACACGTAGAAGTCATTATGTAGAAACCATAAATTGCAAAGGGAGTTGCTATGAATAATACCAGTGTGCTATCAAGTACGATGACTAAGTACTTATTTGATTGGAAGCTGCATTTACTAGTGATTGTCACATCACTACTTGCAGAATGGATAGGGATTATTAAGATTCCAATTGGTATTGGCGTACTGGTCTTACTGCCTTTACTCTACGCCTTCATATTTACCCTACTATTAAACCCAAATGTCATTCCAACGATGAAAGCGGTTATCTCTAAAGACCGAGCAAAATTTGCAAGCTATGCGGTTCTCTTAAGTATCATGCCTTTTATTGCAAAATTTGGTGTTGGGGTCGGGCCTAAAGTAGAAGAAATAATAGCCGCAGGTCCCGCCCTTTTACTACAAGAATTGGGCAACATAACGACTGCCCTTATTGCCTTACCTGTGGCTGTATTAGTGTTTGGTATGGGTAGAGAGGCTATTGGTGCCACTCACTCAATTGCTCGTGAACCGAATATCGCGCTTATTGCCGATAAGTATGGGCTCCAAAGTCCCGAAGGTATCGGCGTCATGGGTGTGTATGTGATGGGCACGTTGTTTGGCGCTATTTATTTTTCATTAATGGCGGGGATTATTGCCTCTATGGATATCATGGATATCCGTGCGTTGGCGATGGCTTGTGGTATTGGTAGTGGTAGTATGATGGGTGCTTGTTCAGCAGCGCTCGCGGAAACGGTGCCTGAGCAAGCGGAGACTATTACTGCCTTTGCAGCAACCTCTAACCTTCTGACTTACGCGACAGGGCTATTTGTCAGTTTGTTCATTGCCCTACCATTCACAGAGTTTTTATATAAAATCACTAGCAAGTTTAAGAAAAAGAATAATAGTACTGCTGCTATACAAACAGATCCTAGTTTAAAGATACCAGAGCAATCTATCTTATCAGTCATGCAGTCTTTGTCTCTATTAGCGGTTATCTGTATCATTCTATTACTCAGTAATTGGGTGGGACAAGGCGTTGATCCAATCTCTGCCCTACCTGCCATGTTAATTCTATTCGCGTGTTGTATCGTTGGCGTCTTATTAAAGGAAATCATTCCTGTCAACGTCCCCGCTATTGCTTGGATATCTATTGTGGCTATTTTGATATCTCTGCCACAGTTCCCAATGAGCGAGTATGTCTTAGTAGAAACAGATAAGTTAGGCGTGTTACAGCTTATTACTCCAGTACTTGCCTACGCAGGGTTTGCCATCTCCCAGATGGAAGTAAATTTGTTTAAAAAATCTGGATTTAAAATTGCCGTGGTTGCCTTACTTACCTTCACTGGCACTTTCTTGGGTTCTGCCGTAGTGGCTCAAGCCTTATTGTAAAAGGCATCCATCGGCATCGGTCTCATGGGTCACGGCACTGACGAATCGTCTGTGCTTGGCCTGATGGGAAGGTATGGTTGAAAAACATTAAAAGCGCTACGATACGGCTCCTATCAATTTTTGTAGCCTCTGTCTGCGCACACGCAGCAAGCCAGAATATTAATATGAGCGTTGATATGAGCAGTGCATGATGTATCGATATTACTTTTTACTGACTATAGCTTATAAATCTTTCATCCATAACTTCAGATGCTGTAGTAACTCTTGCGGACCTTGGGAGAGATGACGACCCAACCGAGTGACAAGATGGGCCTCACCGCTTGCCAGCAGCGTATTGTCTATGGGGATTGCAATCAGGTGTCCGTCTTCGACTTCTTTGGATACGACAAAATATGGTAGAAAGGTAAACCCCATATTTGAACGGGCAAAATTCTTTAGTACATTGAATGAGTCAGTAGTTAAGATAGGATTAAATCGAATCTTTTGTTGAAACTCGGCCATCGCTAATAACTGACGGACGCCAAAACGACTTTCAGCCAGTCCCACTGGATACGTTAAAAGCTCCTCCAATTGCATCGGTGTATCTCGATCGGCTAATGGGTGGTCGGGCGCAACAATCACATACATTGGCTGACTACTGACAACCTGTGAGCGGATGCGTGGATGACTGCTAGAGTGGAACACTATCCCAATATGCGCCTCATCTTCCTCAACCTGACGAATCACTTCGTTTGATCCACCCGTACTGATTGACAGTGTTAGCGTCGGATATAGACGGGAAAACTCAGACAATGGGCCAAGCATCAAATCCGCAATAAAACCATCGCCCACGGCTAACTTTATATGCCCCCGCTGTAATCCCAATAGCGCCTGTAATTTGGACACACAAGCCTCTTCAGCAGAAAGTGATTCTCGATAAAATCGTAAGAGAACACTACCCGCTTCTGTCGGTGTTACCCCCTTACGGTGCCGTTCAATCAAAGTACATGCCAACTCTTCTTCTAACAGAGATATTTGTCGGCTGATGGCCGAGGGCGCAATATTGAGCTTATCTGCAGCAGCTCTAATCGTACCCATCGTTACCGCCTCATAAAGATAAGATAACCGCTTGCCATTAATCTCTGTCATTGCTTGTCCTTGCGATCTTCTGAGTGTTATTGAATAAGTGCAGCACTTTGACTCACGTATTGAGCCATGAGAGTCAGTGTCGGCATACCATTTGTTCTACCTTGCAGAAGTGCCAGTGGTATATCAAAAAGTATACCCCAAATAAGTCAGCCAAACAGACCTCTTACTCAGTTAATAGATCACTTAAAACAGACTGCCACAATTCATATTTCCAATTTGTAGTTTCATCTCCTCTCTCCAAATGAGTGTTTATTTCATGACAAAGCTTAAGTCTTATCATTGATGGCAAGGTCAAACATATTTTTTGAAAAGCAGGCTTGACCTTACCATCATGTCAACCTATATGCTATTGATAACAGATTGAAATGATAGAGGTTGTTATGAATCCAAAAAATACTAAGCCTTATCTTTATAGCGAGATCGTCTCGATTGAAGGCATGACTTGTGCTTCCTGTGTGGGACGAGTAGAAAGAGCATTAAAAAAGGTTGGAGGTGTACAACAAGCTAACGTCAACCTTGCTACCGAACAAGCATGGGTGCAAGGTAATACTCAGATAAATAGTGGTGATCTGATTCAAGCGATCAAAAAAGCGGGATACCATGCTAAGCAGGTTGAGCAAAATAAGAGTGAACAAAAAGATAAGAAAGCCACGGAACAGCAGCAGCTCAAACGAGATTTAATCATCTCTTTGATTTTGGCCGCTCCTGTTTTTGTTCTAGAAATGGGTTCACATATGATTCCCGCTTTTCATAGTTGGGTCATGCAAAATATCGGTACGCAACCAAGCTGGCTGATTCAATGTGTTTTGACGACGTTGGTACTCGTTTTTCCAGGGAGGCGTTTTTATCAAAAAGGTATTCCGGCATTATGGCGCTTTGCCCCAGATATGAATACATTGGTAGCGGTTGGTACATTGGCAGCTTATAGCTTTTCTCTAATAGCAACCTTTGCTCCAAAAATCTTACCCGAAGGCACTGTGAATGTCTATTACGAGGCGGCAGCTGTGATTGTGAGTTTGATATTGTTAGGGCGTTATTTTGAGGCAAAAGCCAAAGGACGTACCTCTCAAGCTATTCAACATCTAGTGGGCATGCAAGCAAAAACAGCGCGTGTTTACGATAATGGACAAGTGATTGAAGTACCTATTGCAGAAGTGACCAAAGAAATGATCGTTGAGATTCGTCCTGGCGATCGTGTTCCTGTCGATGGTGAAGTGGTTGAAGGTCAAAGCTATATTGATGAATCCATGATCACAGGTGAACCAATTCCTGTCAAAAAGCAAATAGGTGATCAAGTGGTAGGAGGAACCGTCAATCAAAATGGCACATTGAATTTTCGAGCCACAGCCATTGGCGACTCTTCGGTATTGGCGCAAATCATTCGTATGGTTGAACAGGCTCAAGGCGCTAAATTACCGATTCAAGCATTGGTTGATAAAGTCACCATGTGGTTTGTACCCATCGTATTACTCTTAGCCGCTCTCACTTTTATGCTCTGGTTTGTTTTTGGTCCTGAGCCTACATTGACGTTTGCTCTTGTCAATGCAGTTGCCGTCCTAATTATCGCTTGTCCTTGTGCAATGGGATTGGCAACCCCTACCTCTATAATGGTTGGTACAGGTCGCGGTGCAGAAATGGGGGTGTTGTTCCGTAAAGGAGAAGCATTACAAGCTTTGCGGGACGTTGAAGTCATTGCTGTGGATAAGACAGGCACATTGACTCAAGGTAAACCAACCTTGACAGATTTTTATGTACAGCAAGGGTTCGATCATGAGCAAATCTTGCGCATTGTGGCATCGGTCGAAGCAAAGTCTGAGCATCCAATTGCGGTGGCCATTGTTCAGGCCGCAGAACAGAAAGATCTCCATTTATTATCCATTACCGCCTTTGAGTCGGTGACTGGATTAGGAATCAAAGCAGAAGTTGCAGATCAGGCTATCTACATCGGCGCTGATCGTTATATGCAGCAGTTGGCAGTTGATATCACACCCTTCAAAAATGAAGCGGCACGCTTAGGACAAGAAGGTAAAACCCCACTTTATGTCGCGATTGACCAAAAGTTGGCAGCCATTATTGCCGTTGCAGATCCCATTAAAGACACTACTTATGCCGCTATTACAGGTTTGCATCAATTGGGCTTGAAAGTTGCAATGATTACAGGCGACAATCGGCATACTGCGCAAGCAATTGCAGCAAAATTACATATTGACCAAGTGGTCGCAGAAGTGCTGCCTGATGGCAAAGTGGATGCGTTACGTCAATTACAACAACAGTATGGACGAGTGGCTTTCGTTGGCGATGGAATTAATGACGCCCCTGCTCTCGCTCAAGCGGATGTTGGTCTGGCGATTGGGACAGGGACAGATGTGGCGATCGAAGCAGCGGACGTGGTATTAATGTCGGGTAGTCTACAAGGGGTTCTTAATGCGATTGCCTTAAGTAAGGCCACCATCAAAAACATCCAACAAAATCTATTTTGGGCATTTTTCTATAATATTGCTTTAATTCCAATTGCCGCAGGGGTCTTATATCCAGCCTTTGGAATTTTGTTGTCACCAATTTTTGCCGCAGGCGCAATGGCACTGTCCTCTGTTTTTGTATTAGGTAACGCCTTACGCTTAAAGTATTTTCAGATGCCAGCGATGAAAGCGTAGACACTGTTAATATAGGATTAGAGTCGCTATATAGGGTTAAAACCGCTATTTAAAGTCGCTGTGCAAAATAGTCGTTTGGCTTTCACTCTTTTTATATCAGGAGGACAGATATGAATATCGGTCAGGCATCAGAGCAATCAGGAATCTCCCCCAAAATGATTCGCTATTATGAACAGATAGGACTGCTTGATAGCGCAAAACGCTCGAATGCAGGTTATCGCATATACTCTAAGCAAGATATCAAAAACTTGTGCTTTGTAAGACAAGCTCGCGATTTGGGTTTTTCCTCCAAACAGATGAAAGAGCTGCTCTATTTATGGAAAAACACAGATCGACAGAGTGCGGATGTGAAACAATTGACCCTGACGCATATAGAAACTTTAAACCAAAAAATAGCTCAATTACAAGATATCGTGAGTTCGTTACAGCTCTCTGCTGATCATTGCTCAGGTGATGAAAACGCAGATTGTGCCATACTAAAAGATCTAGAACAAAGTAAATAGAAAAATATTCACCAGAATATACTCATCATTGACTCGAGGTTTTCAATGCTAGCACAACATCGACAAGCCCTAGTGGTTGAAGGCGGCGGCATGCGTGGCGCATTTACCAGTGGTGTTTTAGACGCCTTTTTAGAACAACAATTCAATCCTTTTGATCTTTGTGTGGGGGTTTCTTCAGGTTCAACCAACGTTGCTAACTATTTGGCAGCCCAACAAGGTCGTACCCTACACATTTACTTAGATCACTCCCTCCGATCTGAATTTATTCACTATGGTCGTTTTTTTAGAGGTGGTGACTTACTGGATTTAAAGTGGATGTGGAACGTAGTCGAACAGGAGTATCCACTGAATCAAGCACAGTTATTTGCCAATCCTGCGGAATTTTACATGGTATTGACGCATGCTATCTCAGGCGAAGCTACCTATATCAAAGCATCTAAAGACAATATTCTGGATGGATTAAGAGCTTCAAGTTCTATCCCAGTACTGACTCGGCAAGCGGTTGAGATATGCGGCGAACCTTATTTTGACGGTGGTGTAGCGGATGCTTTGCCTGTACATTGGGCAGCTAAACAAGACCATGTCGCCAAGCTCATGGTCATACGTACGCGCCCGCAAAACTACGCTAAATCAAGCCGCAAAGGCGACCAGCTATTGGCCAAATATTTTGCTAAGCAGCAATCTGGTTTTTCCCAAAGTCTACTAACACGAACCCAACGCTACAATGATGCGGTACAATTTTTACAGACTTCATCATCACAGAAGCTTTTAGAGGTTTGCCCACCTGACTTAAAAAATATGGCGAGTCGATTGTCCAAAAATAAAGCCAAAATCCGTTATAGCTATGAGGTAGGACTGGAAGCTGGATACCAAGCGATTGAAGATTGGCATAAGCTTTAACCTAGAGAGTGCGGTAAAAAATGATGTCATATTGTTAGGACGAGCCGATGAGCCTTTTTGATGCCTACAAAATATCTATCGCTACTTTACCTTCTCCAAACTTATTGATTCTTTATTTTGCCAGCACGGATGGATAATGGCCAAGTGACTTTTTTCTTGGTTTCAGGATGTCCCCATTCAGGCAACAAAACGACTCTAAGCTGATCGACTGGATTGAAGCCCAGTACCTGTTTTGCTTCTTTGACGGCTGACCACGTATTAAAATAGCCAATAAGTTCGTCCAGATTCCAAAACTCTTGCATATTGACAGTAGGTACTTTGATTTCTGCAAATGGAAAAGGCAGGCTTTGATAACCATTTTCTACATGCTGTCGTTCTGCTGGCCAATACGGTGCAATGGTTTGATAATAAAACTGCTGAACAAGGGTATCAACTGCCCCTTCTACATGCAAAACACCATAGGTAATTAGAGCTAAAACACCATTAGGCCTAGCTATACGCGTCACTTCTTTATAGAATTTCTCTAAGTCTAGCCAATGCGCGGCCTGAGCAACTGTAATCAAATCTACTGATTCATCTGCCAACCCACTTTGCTCAGCCAGCGCGGTTCGATAGATCACATTGTCTTTCTTTTTGGCTTTGGCGATTTGGGCTGAGCTTGCATCAGTGGCAATCACTTCGTCAAACCTTTCGGCCAACAATGCAGAAAGCTGTCCTGTACCACACCCACAGTCGAGCACACGGTTTTGAGCAGCACATAGTTCAGCAAGCTTATCTATTAGGTCAAGAGGATATGAAGGGCGATAAGTGGCATACCCTTCAGAACCTTTGGAGAAATGATCTTTAAACGCTAAGTCTTTCATGCTTCCATCCATTATTTGGTTTTATACTTATATCATAGTTCGCGATATAGCTTAGAAACACCACTTATTTGTGTATCCTAAGCCTATTTATAGCTTACTCAAAGCAGATCAAACTATTAATATCCATAGTGTTATACCTATAAAACACTAGGTCATAGCTTCTACCTCTTTTTCTTCTTAGGCTTCACGACCAATAATGGACAGTTACTACAATACTCCATAGGATCGGTGGCTTTGTAATAAAAGCAGCAACTTTTTCTTAACCGAATTAAGCCACTATCCTCAGTCAGTTTTATTTTTTTAACGTCATAGCGCTTTAATGGATTATGATCGATGCCAAATATCTCAGGCGCAGCTTCCTTTATCAAATACGCATAATCTTGTTTGATTTTTTCTTGGATTATTGGAGATGTGGTAGTGATTTTTTTCTCGTATAGCGAATATACCCGCACTGCTGTGTTTTCCCACAAAATGCGCGGATGTATTTTTGTCAAATCAACCATGACCTGCCATAGTAAGGCCAAATGATTGGCAAAAAGGTTTTTGACCACCATTTCTCTCCATTTTTCCCTATCATTTTTTTATTGTTGATATGCGACTCTAACAAAACAACTCACAAATAAAAAAGGGACCAATCAATGTCCCTTTTTTATGAAAGCCTAACTAACCTCAGTCGATGCTAGTTCTCATGGCAAAATATGTTTATATCAATGATCTTTATATACTACTGACCATCGTGTCCGGTGATAAAATCGCTGCTAGCTCTTCATCACTAAGTAGTTTTTCTTGTTTGACCAGCTCCGCCACGCCTGACCCACTTAGTAATGCATGTCCTGCGATACGACTTGCGTTTTCATAGCCAATATGTGGCACCAGTGCCGTCACGATACCGATGCTATTTTCGACATGCTGTGCGCAGCGGGCTTCATTGGCCGTAATCCCTTTGATGCACAGATCATCCAACATGCGAATCGACTTTTCTAACAGACGCGCGTTGTTCAGTAGGTTATAGACAATCAGCGGCTCCATTGCGTTCAGCTGCAGTTGCCCTGCTTCTGCTGCCATAGTAATCGTCGTGTCCGTACCCATCACCTGAAATGCCGTTTGGTTCATGGCTTCAGGAATTACTGGATTGACCTTACCTGGCATAATAGACGAGCCAGGCTGCATGGCTGGTAGATTGATTTCGCCCAACCCTGTGCGTGGCCCGCTCGATAATAGACGCAAGTCATTGCTTAGCTTAGATAATTTGATGGATAGACGCTTGAGCGCACCAGAAAACGTAATAAAAGCACCCATATCAGCGCTGGCTGCTATCAGATCGTCGGCAAGTGTCACTGGCAAACCGCTGATGCCAGCCAATTCCTCAATTGCCAAACTGGCATAGCCTTTAGGCGCATTGATACCTGTACCGATAGCGGTGCCGCCTAAATTTAATTCGCACAATTGCAAGCAAGCCTGTTCGATTTGCGCTATTTCACTGCCCACGTCACTGGCAAAGGCGTTGAATTCTTGACCGAGCGTCATCGGCACCGCATCTTGTAATTGCGTTCGACCCATCTTGAGAATGCCGCTAAATGCTTGTCCTTTAGCCGCTAAGCTTTGTTGTAGGTTAAGAATGGCTGCTTTCAGTGGTTTTGCCGCAAACACAATCGCTAAACGTGCCGCGCTAGGATAGACGTCATTGGTCGATTGAGAGCGGTTCACATCGTTATTGGGGTGCAAATGACGGTATTGACCATACTCAAAGCCCATTTTTTTTAAGCCAATATTAGCAATAACTTCATTGGCATTCATGTTGGTCGACGTACCTGCACCGCCTTGAATGAGATCGACAATGAATTGATCATGATGCTCACCATTGATCAGATCCGTACATGCTTCGGTAATGGCACCAAGCTTCTCTTCGGTGAGCAAACCATGCTGATAGTTGGCCTTGGCAGCAGCTGCTTTTACCATGGCCAGCGCTTTAATCAAATCCGGAAAATGACTGATTGGCGTGCCAGTGATACTAAAATTTTGATACGCGCGCTGTGTTTGAATACCATACAAAGCCGCTGCAGGAACAGCTTGTTCGCCCAATAAATCTTTCTCAATACGAGTTAGGATGTTGTCATCAGTCAGGTTGTCGATGTTTTTCATATTTTTTGGTCTTCTTGGAGATAAGGTCAGTTAAATCAGTTAACGCACCATACTTATGTATTTAAAACTTTATGTACTTGAAGCTTTAGGTACTTAAGAAGTCTTGGCGTTACTAAAAAGCAGAGTCATCGTAACCGAGAATAGAGCGCGAGAAAAACGTAAATATTCTGCTCTCAGCCCCAAAAATATTCGTGCTTAGCAAATTATGTTATAGATACGGTTGCTCTACTGAGCATTGGTATATGTAAGATGCATCTTTTGGAGAAGCTTACAGTCCCAGCACCTGCTTTAATGCAGTGATTGGTGGCTGCTGGCGATCAGCATACCGATAAGCCAGTACGACCTCTCGGACCAAACTGTTATCTCCCAAGTGATGGATTTGTACGGGCGCAGTACTTCTAATCCAGAGTCCAGCATAAGGTATCAAAGCCACGCCCAAACCCGACTCCACCATCCTAACGATGGCATCCAGATCATTAATCTCCATGATGGTATTGACTTTGATGCCTTGCTGCTTGAAGAATTTGCTGAGTTTTGCCCCTGCTGAGGATTGCAAGCTGTAATGGATAAAAGGGTGCTGCTCAAGCGTCTGTCTGAGACTGTGAAAGGGCCATTTTTTGGGACTGATCAACACATAAGGTTCCGTCATAATAGATTGGGTCACGATGTCTTTTGGCAAGGCAAAAGAGGGCTGTATGGTGATGGCTGCATCTATTTCCCCGACTTCGAGTTTCTCAAATAACTCTATAGCACGTCCAGGGACAATCTCTGTCTGCATTAATGGGGCGAGCAGAGTAATCGCCTTTAGCGCTTCGGGTAAAATACCCACTTGCACTGAGTTGATAGCGCCAATCCTAAGCTGCCCATAGTAGCTCGCAATGTCAGTATCTGAGGGTAGCTGCATGGTGGCATAAAGCGCCAAAATCTCTTTGGCGATAGGCAAAATACGGGTGCCTTGCGGATTGAGCGTGATGGCTCTGGCAGAGCGGGTAAATAATGACAATCCCAAATTATCTTCTAAGGTTTTAATCTGGGCACTGACCGCCGATTGGGTCAGGTTGATATGCCGAGCAGCCGCGGCAAAACTGTCCAATTCGCAAACGGCTACAAAGGTTTTAAGCTCTCTTATCATTGATGTCACCACACTTATTATCATCACGGTCAGATAAGGTACAACAATGATACCCTGCTGCCAATGTTATATTTTTTTGTTCGCTGTACTTTCGCAGACAGGGACTGCGAAAGTATGATGTTGGCAGTACGCAAGGGAAGTTGATACCAGTAGCGTGCTTTTACCTCATCGATTGTCATTATACGTTCATTTTTGTTCTATAGAATGCGTGGATTCTTTTGGATTACCAGTGATGTGACACACTTTTAATCCACGATAAAAACAGTATATACGGTCATCGTAGTTTACTGATATCCATGAAGATTTCTATTGCAATAACAGCGAGTCGATATAATGAGCAGTTACCTGTGTTTGACAGATTATGAAAAGAATTTGATTGATAGCGCTTTACTTATCTTGATGCAAAAAAACATTCAATATAGCAACCAGTCAACAGAAGACTTCATACAGCAGCACTATCAAAACTTTAACCTGACGCTTTTTGAATTATGCGCAAAAATCAAATCTCCTGATTTTGATAAGAATATGAGCTTATCCTCAAAAGAAATCAAAAGCATTAAAAAAGGGTTGACCTCGCTATACAGCCTTATCTCTCAAAAAGCGGTGAAGAAAAAAGAAGCGAACCAAAAAGATGACTATAAAAGTTATAAGCTACAAATCATAGAGCTAGAGAAAAAATTGGGGTGATAGAAATGGCTTAAGAACGGGCGATTATTTTGCGCCGTTTGTTATATAGCTAATCCTAAATAAAAAAGGTACAACAATGATGCTGGACTGCCAACGATATATTTTCGTCGCCTCTGTCTGCGAAGGCACAGCAAGCAAGAAAATATGACGTTGGCAGCACTGTATGTATTTTATACTGGATTGACTATAGTTGATTTATTTTAAAACCGATACCCTGCTACTATTATGCATGCTGCGCCGCCTCTGTTTAGCAGCACGCAAGGAACATTCATACCAGTAGCACGTGGCTATTTTATCTCAACCAAACTGGTTCTGTTTTATTTAGAATCGACCGTATTACTGTCGACTGATACGCCACCCTCTGAATTTGTTAAAAAACCCCTTAAGCCTGTCAGAAAAGCTAAATGCCTCTGACTCTGTTACCTCTTCAACATGATGTCGGGCAGCCAATATGGGCTGTTTTACCAACCTTTCATGATGGTCAAAGGCGCGATCAAGGCTGATACTCATCATCGTAAAATTGGTCGGGCGCGGCAGACAACGATATACCTGACCTTTATTGATCAGGTCAATCACCATATGTGCGTCTTTAAATTCCGTCAGCATCAGCACCATCAGATCAGGCTGGATATTTTTTAATGCATAAACGATGGGCGTGATGTTTTCACCATTCAGTGTGGCATCGGTTATCGTAACGCCAAAACTCTTTTTCTGTAACAGCTTTGCTGCTTGCTCAAGGTTGCTTGCCCAACTGACACTATAGGTATGCTTGAAATGCTGCTTCATTTGTTGATAGGTATCTTCGTTATCGTCTAACACCAAAATGTTGCGTTTGGTATTGCTACTGTATGCTGCACTGTGCTGAATATCATCTGCTTGGCTAGGCGTTTGTATAATATCTTGCGTTTGCTGAGCAATCTCTGTGGCTTTATTGACGACTTTTTTGAGTTCATCATTTTGCCACGGCTTGGTAATATAACGATAAATCTCGCCTTCATTGACTGAATCAATCACTGCATTGAGATCGGCGTAACCCGTCAATAAAATGCGAATGGTATTTGGCGAGGCTTCTTTGACCTCGCGCAATACCTCTGTGCCTTGCTTATCTGGCATACGTTGGTCACTGATGACCACTTGTACATCATGGTCACTGACATACTGCATCAGCTCGTTGGCATCCGTGGTAATAAACACGTCATGTGACTGACGAAAGTGCATTTTTAGACTGCGTAAAATGCGCGGCTCATCATCGATAAAAGCGATCTTTGGTTTTTGCATGACACCCTCTTTAAGTAACTTTCTTTAAGTAAATGGTTAGAAACATCTCAACTTTCGAACAAAGCTTGTGAGGGTTTATTTTCACGAGATTTAGGCTGTATCGGCAGCATAATGGTAAAAGTTGTGCCCTCGCCCACGGCCGAATGAGCGTTGATACTGCCGCCATGCTGCTCCATAATTTGAGTGCTGATGGCAAGTCCTAAGCCTGTACCATCACCTGCTTTTTTGGTGGTGAAAAATGGTTCAAAGATACGCGCCAATGTGCTTTCATTGATGCCTTGCCCATTGTCGGCGACTTGAACCATTATTTTTTGCTGTGCTTCATCGACAGATGAGATAATGTGCAACTCACCTTTACGGTCAGGTTTGATGGCTTGAGCGGCATTGTTGAATAAATTCAGCAACACCTGATTGATTTGAGAAGGATTGCATTGCACCAAAGGTAGCGGCGCCAAATCGGTCGTAACCGCCATGCTCTTAAGGTTGTTGCGTGTCATGACGAGCGAAGTATTGATACAGTCATTGATATCGACGTCCTTTACTTTGGACTCATCGATTCGAGAAAAGTCGCGCAAGCTAAGTACCAACTCCGCAATCTGATCGACACCGTATAATCCATCCTTGATGAGATCTGCCAAGTCCTCACTCACCTCGTCTGCTTTGATTTCTTCACAGCACTGCAAGGTTTGATCCATAAGCTGTGCTACTTGTTTTTGGTTCGCATCAGGTGTTTTTAGCGCTTGTAATAATTGATCGGTATGGCTGAGCAGTTCATCAAAGCGCACCAGATTGTCACCAACCAATTCCATGTTACTACGTACATAACCGAGCGGCGTATTGACCTCATGCGCCACGCCTGCCACCATTTGTCCGAGCGTGGCCATTTTTTCAGAGCGTACCAGTTGTACTTGCGAGGCTTTTAACTCATCCATCGCCTGCTGCAAATCTTGAGTACGAGCGGCGACTTGCTTTTCGAGATGGACATTGATTTCGGCAAGCGCGCCTTCGTTTTCGACCACACGATCAATCAGCTGATTGGTCTGGTCGCTGATGATTTGAATCTCACTCACATTGGAATTGGGCAGTTTGTGCGCGCTGAGTTTTTGATATTGTTTTCGTTCAATCAAAGCGCCCATGTCTGCTACTGCCGAGGCCATACGCTTTAACGGTCGCGTAAAATAGTGACGGAACACCCATGCGGTCAGAAGCAAAATAGGCAGAAAACCCAATAGCATTGCCTGTATCAGCTGATTGGACAGCGCATTGGCAACACTCATCATGTCGCTGTTTGGTTTGACAATGACCATTTTCCAATAAGTGAATGGCATACGAAACACGAAAGCGGTGGCAGGCTCTTGTAATACAAAATCATTGGGTACATCGATGGTGTCCACTAAATGACTGTCTACCAAATTAAAGGTCTGATCGATATTTAGTAGAAGCAGCGCTGAGAGCAGCTTAGACTCTTGCTCGCTGATTTTACCCACATTGGTGGTACTCAAAATACTACGTGCTGCTAACGTATAACGGTTCTCGTCTTTGGCAACGGCTTCATCAATAAGCGTTTGATTGATACTATCCAGACTATCAGCAATGGGCGCAAAACCAGGCGTTTTTTCTGCCAACTGATGCGCGGTCACCATCTCGCCTTGAGGGTTGTTTTCGGTCACTTGGGTGACGATAGATTGGTCAGGAAATGTTAAAAACCGATTGTCCAAATCTACTAAAAATACATAACCACCAAGCTTTTCTTGCCATTTTTTCATGGCTGTATCGAGGTTATCTAGTAGCAGGTTGAACGTCACTACCCCGTCAAAGGCTTGATTGCGACTATCATACAAGGCTTTGGCACAGGTCATCATTGGCTGATTGTTCACCGGATCAAAGTACGCTCGGCTCCACACACAATGATCATGACGCGCGTACATCGCAGGGATGTACCACCAGTCTCGATAATATGCATTGGGCGTTTGCAGCACCTGATTGTAGCGCTCTGTCTGCTGCATCACACCAGATTGATCACGCATCCACACAAATGACTTGCGATCTCGTCCCTCAGTATAGGTGTTGGGATCAAACCACACACCGCCGCCCACGATTCTCTGATCGGTTTGGCTCATGAGGTTATTAAAAGCCTCTTTATACAAGGCGTCCTGTTTGGGCAACCCGCCAGCTATGGCACTGGTCGCTTTTGCCAAGCCATCGACGTGATTGATACTCGTCATGATGCTGTTGATCACTTCATTACCAGTTTCAACCACAGTTTCCGATGTCATTGCCAATATGCGTGGCTTTCCTTGGGTTTCAATGACCCAATACACCATCATAGTAATGAGCGCAAACGCCAATGCTAAGATAATCAGCATACGTGTGGTGATACTACCGAGCCGACCAGCTCCCCTCATAAAAACACCCTATCTGTATGTGCTACATCTGTACTTCCTAGGATCGGCATCCAGCAATGGAGGAGCGATAAAGGTTAATAAGCAGCAATTTATAATGGGCTTAAGGATACGATGTGGTTATGACAATATAGTGACAAAAGACACACAAATTGATAGAAGACAGCAATCCTAGCGTGGATTGAGGGTTTTAGGAGTATTAATAATAAATACTTTTTGTTGAAAAAGTGAGCGCAACTTAAAAGACAACAAGATTGAAATTCACATCACATAATAAATATACAACTGACTATGATTATGCAAATAAAAGTAGGACTGCAACTTACCTATGTATTAGCACCATTCATTTTTCAAATATTCTTATTTCTTAATTATTTTGTCTTAAATTTAATGTATTGATATTAATCCCCTCCTCATTTTCCAAAAATTTTGAGCAATAGTAATGATTATGTAAATCTTTTTAATTTTACAATAATTACTCAGACTTACATTATTGAGGTTTATTAAACACTTAAGTAGTAATGTATTGTCAAACCCTAGGCTATGATACTTTTCATATTGGATATGCTAATAATAATCAATCAGATAATTGCATATTTATATTTCGTAATCATTGCTCATGAAGCAGTACATATTAGATGATATATAGGGACAGATTATGTTGGTCAGCAATGGAGTACCTCGTAAAAAAATACTAAAAAATATAGCGAGCACTTCTATAAAACAATCGCTACAAGAAACGCATTCCCCAGCTAGCCAAGAGCCTAGTTTAAGCTTTCAACTCATGACACGCGCTGAACCACCAGCACTGGTTATTGCTACCATTCAATCCCTACTTGCTGTTAAAGCACCTCAAGACGAAATCATTATTATCGATAATAATAATACGGCAACCTCACTATATCGACCATTGGCCGCGTTTTGTGCCAGCTTAGATCCCACGCAGCAAGTGCATTTTTATCATATCGACGCTGTCGCAGGTTTTAAGGCAGGTGCATTGAATTTGGCATTGGGACTGATGAATCCAAACTGTAGCTATCTCGTGGTGGTCGATAGTGACTATCAAGCGTTACCACAGGCAAGATCATCCATTGCCGATGCGATCAAATGCCATCCTGAACACTCCCTACTTCAGTTCCCGCAGTTTTACCGCAATGGTGGGCAAGTGGATACGCAGAGCGAACTGAATCATTATTTCAATCATCATCTATATCGCCCTTTCAATCAAGATCGTGCATTATCGACAGGGACTTATGCAGTTATCCGCCGCTCAGCGCTTTTAAATTTGGGCGGTTGGTCGGGGGCTTCAATTACCGAAGATGCGCAGATGGGTGTCCTCATGCACCAAAAAGGCTTTCACAGTAAATTTATACCACAAGTTATTGCCACTGGTTTATTGCCCAATACGTTGAACGATTTGATGTCTCAGCGTCGACGCTGGATCTATGGCAACATGCAAGTATTGCAAGATTATGCAGCGAAGCCGTTTTTCTTGTCAGCCAAAGAATCTGACAGCCCATTACGTGTGAGTGAGCGCCTAGCTTATACGCGTGCTCACCTCTCACAGCTCAGTGCTTGGATCAATTTCACAGGGTTTTTTATCTTTTTGCAAATATGCGCCTTGTTAGTAATTGGCACAGCACTTTTTAGCCATAACTTGGATATGTCTGTGCTCACGCCTTTATATTTGGTGTATGCCAGTTACGCGATCTTTTTGGGCAAGCGTTTGTGGGCGTACTGTCATGATGAATCACCGCTTAACAAGCAAATTGATAAAAACCACCAGACCAGCACGCATACAAAATTGCGGGCATGGCTGATGCATCTCAACTTTTGGGAGCTTGGCGCACTATCGTGGTTACCCGTGCTGTGGGGACGTACCAAGCCCTTTATATGTACCCCAAAGCAAGAATTTATTCAGACCAGTCGTTCTGTGCAACTGGCGAATATTGCTGCTTTACCAAAACTGCTGCTGACCCTAAACCTCATAACAGCGATATGTGTCGCGCCTTTTTCACCGCTCTATTCACCGGTATTATTTTTCTGTGCAATGACTGTCTGTTTGTTGAAGCTGGCAGCGGCAAAAGTGGCAATGGATAATTTTGTGGCGACAGCACGAAAGGCGCCCAGTATCAGCACCAAATCAAAACCTGCTATTACTACTTTGCATAAGCAAGTCAAACCTATAAGAACAGCTGACATCACAGCCGTCTTTGAGGACAAAAAAACCATCAATTACTAGTCGTATCACTCTTTGTGGTGGTTTTTTAAACATGGTACTGATTGTTTGGTGCTTATTTTGAGTCATTTTTAGCGTCTATCCATTGCTATTTTTACTTTGAGGTTCTTATGTCTTTTGACACGTCATCCGATTTTTTAACGACTGCCAATCTTTCTAAGATTCGTCCTACTACCCGGCTAAACCGACCACTGCGTATAGCCATCATCGCTCATTGCTTATACCCAATCGCCCAGCCATATGCGGGTGGTCTTGAAATGATTACCCAGCTCTTATGTGATGAGCTGGTAGCGCAAGGTCATGAGGTGTCGCTTTATGCGCATAAAGACAGTCAAACACAGGCGATGTTAATTCCCTTCTTAACGCGAGAAGAATTCGATGCGACGGTCTATGATAATGAGCATGAATCCTTAGGAATGAGCCGCGAGGAGCTGTATCAGTATTTGGTCTATCAAAGCGCACTACGTGATTTGATCGATCGCGATGCCCGCGGTGAGATTGATATTGTGCACAATCACAGTCTGCATCATATCCCCATGATGACCGGTCAAGCATTTGGCGAACGCTTTTTTACGACTTTTCACACGCCTATATTTCCCCAGCTGCGCTTGGCGCTTCTGACGTTACGTCATGGCACCAAGACTCAATTTACATCCATCAGTCAACATCAGCAGCGACTCTTTTCTGAATTCGTACCCGCACAGGTGGTTTATAACGGAATCGATGTGGCGTCTTTTGTAGCCAATATCGATGTTGATACTGCTAGCGATGCCTATAGCGAGCATGAAATTTACTTTTGGTACGGACGCATTTGTCCCGAAAAAGGCACGCATTTGGCAATGCAATACTGTATGGAAGCGGGTAAAAAACTTATCATTGCTGGGCCGAAAAGTAACGAAGAGTACTTCAACGAGTACGTGGCACCCTTATTGGCAGAAGATTGCAAACACAATGAGTCACCACTGTTTGACTATGTGGGTCATGTCACAAAAGATGAGGTAAATCGGTATTTGTGCCAAGCGACAGCCATGCTATTTACAAGCACTTGGGATGAACCTTATGGATTAATACTGGCAGAGAGTCTGGCTTGCGGTACGCCTGTCATTGGCTTTAACGTAGGTGCCAGTGCAGAAATCGTCACACCAGATACAGGTATCATCGTGCCAAAAGAGGATAAAGCCGCTTTTATAAGAGGCTTTTCTGAAATTAAACACATATCACGTCAAGCTTGTCGCAATCGCGCTGTGGCGTTTTGTTCCGTATCAGCGATGGTGGAAGGCTACCTTGCGTTATATCAAACAGCGGTAAGTAACAAGCAGCAGATATTTGAGTCTAATGGACAAAAAAGCGTTCAAGCCAGCACTCACGCCGATGCTCAAGAGAGTATTCAAAGCAATGCTCAAAATGACAATGTTAGGCAGACGCTAAATACCTTTAACCATTTAAGGGATGAAAGACAGCAATTGACTGCTTCAACTAATGACCTCACTACTATGGCCTATGGAGAATAATGATGCTGCGTATTGGCTATTATGCACATCATCATGGGTCAGGTCACTGCCGACAAATAGACAAGCTTGCCGCTCTACTACCGATTCAAAAAAGGCAGCAATTAACTGTATTTACCAGCTTGGCTCCAGAAGCGTATGCTTTTAGCGCTATTGATGAGCAGCAGATTGTCCGCCTTTATCCAGAGGATGAGCGTACAGATGACGTCTTAAAAGGACGCGCAGGCAAGTATTGGCAACCAGCAAGTCTACATTACTCTCCTATTGGTAATGCTGATATTCAAAAGCGTAGCCATCAAATACTAAATACGATTGTGCAGCGCGACATTGACTTGATGATTATTGATGTTAGCGTTGAAGTGGCCATGCTATGCCGAACGGTAAGTATTCCCTATCTCTACGTGAGGCTACCGGGCCTTCGGGACGATACACCTCACCTTGAGGCTTTTGCTGGCGCGCTTGCGTTACTAGCCCCTTATCCTCAAGCGATCGAAGCGGCAATGACGCCCAGTTGGGTACGTCAAAAAACGGTGTACCTTGATTTTATCAATCTCACCAAAAACGACATATCAAGCCATCAGGACTTTATCAAAACGCTGACGACACTGACTGCCGACCATCCAAACGTTATCTCTTCATTTGCAACCAAACCCATCATCACTGTCATTAAAGGCTACGGCGGACATGAAGCCATTGACGCAAAACTGCCTGAGCTGCGCCGTTTATTACCTGACGCTTTTATCATATCGCTTGGACCGATAGATAATGACTTGAGAGCTTACGTTGATGTGGCTATTCACGTGAATGATGTGACACCATTTATGTATTACAGTGATTATTTGCTGATGGCCTGTGGACTCAATGCCGTGGCGCAAGCCTATTATTGTACAACGCCGCTTGTGGTCTTGCCTGATGAGCGTCCGCACCAAGAGCAAGCAACCATGGCGCAGGCGTTGATAGACCAAGGGCGTGCATTGAGCTGGGAGCAATTCGTATACTCGATGAGTGCTGAATCTACCTCCGCTTATCCTACCAAAATCACTGCTTCGCAAACACAAGATAACTTGAATGATGATAGATCGTCATTTTTCCCTACTGAAGACTCGTTTGCGGCTCAGGCATTGATGGATAGTACTATAACCTACTCGACCGCTAAATCTTGGTTCAACGAATGGCTGTTGCCGCAGCTTGAGTTGCGCCCTGAGGCTTAACGTCATTTTAGTCTGCCACTCTAATAACTAACCCTTTGAATTTTAATCCTTTGAATCTTAGCCCTATTATAAAATAACGGTAATGAGCGATGACAATAAAAACAGCCATACATACACCTACAACCAATTCACATACGAGTCTCAATCGTAGACCAGTAACTGTTATCACAACTTGTTATGGACGAAACCGTCATCTTTACAACTTACTAGCCAGCCTCACGCATGGCAGCATACAGCCTGATGAAGTGATTATCGTCAATGATGACGCTGACCCTAAATGCTTGGCTAAATTTGCTTTAAACATTGTACAAATTCCCACCACCGTCAATGCGTCAACTGACAGTATCTCTGCAAAAACAAGATTTGATATTGGTCACAATCGCAATCTGGGAGCTGCTCGCGCTACTCATGATTTGCTAATATTTTTAGACGTGGATTGTATCGTCGCGCCGACGTTTATTGAGCAGTTAAGTGCCAAACTGCAAGCGCAACCGAATGGGCTATTGATGGGGCAACCGCGCTATCTAACGCGGCCGTTATCAGAAGAAGAAAGCAGCAAATTACAATGCGGTACGCTCTCTATGAATTGTTTGAATAGGCTCTCTGTATATAACCCTTATCGTGATAACTTTGATGATAATGAGTCTATTCCTTTAGTGCTGAATCACACTGCGACTAAAAAAACAGCAATGAGAAAAACTGACGATTATGGCGCATTTTGGAGCTTATGCTTTGCTATTACTCGCCAGCAGTTTGAGCAACTTGGCGGATTTGACACCCAATATACAGGTTATGGCGCAGAAGACACAGACTTGGCGTTTACCGCACGCCAGCTAAATATTGATTTTTATCTCACGGCTGACGTGGTTTATCACCAGCAGCATAGTGTCTATAGGCCGCCGCTCAATCATTTAGACAGTATTGTCATTAACGCCAATCGCTTCTATGATAAATGGCAATGCTGGCCGATGGATGGATGGCTTTTGTCGTTTGCAGACATGGGACTGATCAATTGGCAAGCCAACCAGTCAACCCCAATTACTCTGATACGTAAGCCCAGTCATGCTGAAATAGAATCTGCTCATTGCCCTCATGCAGCATACGTTTGATGTTAGATGCCTATCCTTGACTGATTTGTTCTGAATAACCGATCTTATATAGCTAGTATTGGCGAATGATTTCTACTTCTGGCGGCGGTGCGCTCATCTCTTGGCGTTCAAACTCCCAATTATGCCCTTGCCAAAAATGAGCCGTCTTGTCGTTATCATTAAACCCCAGCATCAACAGTCTCAGTGGCAACTCTGTGTTTTGAATGTGCTGCAAATGCGTTCGAGCCGCAAGCAACAATCGATACAGTAGAAACCCCGACGAAGGTGCCGATGAGTGAATATCGGCAAAGCATGGATAATCAGCAACGACTGGATGCTGCTCTGATAAAACACCGTGATGCTGCGTGTTTTGTAGCAACGCTTGCACAGATGGCGGGACAGTCAGTATACGCTCATCAGTGATGGGATCATCATGCGGACTTGGATCGTCATCTGGCGAGGGAAATTGATAAGACTGATTGCTCAGCAAGATGCCTAAAGGTGCTGACTTTGCCATGCGCTTGATGACCGACACATTATTGCTGCGCGGCGGCAAACCAAAATGCAATTTACTGTCGCCAATTTGACGAAAAAACAATAGCTTGGGTAGTGTACTGGCGAGCGGATGGTTGGCAAAAAACTCTGCATGTATAAAGTGATTGAATAATACCAACACATCATCAGGCTGCAATAATGCCTCAAGTTGATCCGTACCAATCGATGGATTATTAGCGATAAATACAAGGCGATTGTTTTGCGCTAAGGCAGTTTGAATATTGGTGGGCAAACTTGTAAAAGCAGCCTGTTCTGTACTGATATTATTTATATTGGCTTCGCTATCTTGTGATAGTGAACGATCATTTGAAGGTATCGAGGTTTTTATGTGCGCCATTTTTGTCCTATTTGATATCAATACTCTGTTACATACCCATCAAGCATCGTGTGGCATTGGATTTTCTCTAAGAGCCGTTAAGCGAGCTTAGGCGGTACAGAATACGTACCCACAACATGAGCCACCACGTCGCTTGTCCCTTCTGAATAAAGTGACACCTCCCCCACTATGAGCGTGCGTCCGACTTTCATTAACGTACACTCTGCAATGATACGCGCCTCTGCTGAGGGTTTACGCAAAAAATTGATGGTGAGGCTTGTTGTCACTGTCAATGGTACAATGCCAATCTTACCAAGTATCGCCACATAGATAGCCACATCGGCAATGCTCATGAGCACAGGTCCCGATACCGTACCGCCAGGGCGCAGCTCGTTGATGCCGATGTCATGCGATAAGGTTGCCCCCATCTCATCCACTGATTCAACGACGCATTTGGTTTGCGGGAACTCTACTGCCATAAAGGCCGTGATTTCTTCTTTGGTTGCAGACATGCTCTTCCCTTAGCGATTTTTTTATTAGAGACTGCTATCCTGATTCATCAATGTACAACAGGCGTACCCTCTGTACTAAACGCAAAGCCTTTATTACTAAAATTACCAATCATAACCGCTTCAATGACGGGTTTGACTGTCTCATCAATGCCTTCAACTTCGATGATAAAATTGGCACCTGAACCGCCTTTGTCTTCTTCTTTTTCAACAATGTAATTCAGCGTTGCCATCGCAGGAAGCTTTATGGGCTTGGTCAAATAAGATTTAATTAAAGTACCACCCGTATCATAATAGTCAATTTTATTGACGTAGAGAGACTTATCTAGGGTGGTATTACGGACGCTTAGCGTCGCTGACAATAAGACTTTGCGATTGTCTCTGTCGGTATAAATGTCTGAATAAATCGGCACATAAAAGGTTTGCTTGTAGCTAAGCCGACTGTGATCCACATCCGATATCATCTCCAATGCTTCAATCGGATCTTCATGGCTCTCTGATAAGACAACATTGGGATCTTGCGCAGACTGACCACAGCCTGATAATAGTGCCGTGGTCGCGATCAATAAGATGGACATATTGTACTTATTCATAAGTTTTCCCTTTTGCTTTTTGCATCACTGTCATCGCAATCGTCTATTTTATTTTGACACCAACGCTACGCAAAAACTGGTTGATGTCATTGTTTGCGCCGTAGATGACCAGTACGTCCTTATCTTGCAATATTTGCTCAGGCATCGCCAATCCTCGAATGCTTGGTTTGCTTTGCGTACGACCAAAGCTGTCTTCATAATACTCATAGCGCAGGGTACTAAGCAATCGAATATTAAACTTTTGCTCGAATTCTAGCTTACCCACACTTTGACCAATCAGCGTTCTTGGAATGCTAATTTCTACCAGGCTAAAGTGATCACTCAGCTCAAACGAGTCTACAAAATAACGCAGCGACAGCCTTTTTGCCCAGCGCTTGGCCGCTTCTTTTTCGGGATGGATAAGATCATCCACCCCGATGGCTTGCAGAACTTTTTCGTGTAATGGATTGATACTTCGACTGATCAAACGCTTGGCTTTTAAGGTTTTAAATAAAGCCGTCACCATCACATTCTCGCCTTGGTCTTCGCCAATGGCCACGATAACAATATCGGTATCGCTAATGGGTAAACCTTTCACGGTATACTCATCTGTTGCATCCATACAAATGGTATGAGAAATGACTTCTTTATAGGCCTCAACCTTTTGCATACTACTATCGATGGCGATCACTTCATGACCTTGACGGGTCAGTGCTATTCCTAACGATGAGCCAAAATTGCCTAATCCTACAATGATATATTTCATGACCTTAAGCCTTGTTTTGTTATTTTTGAAACCATCACACTGACCCCTAACTGACAGCCTATTTACTGCCCGTTAGTTGATCGTAATCTCTTCTGTCGGATAATGATAATGACGCGGACGTCTGTTTTTGAGTAGCGCGATAAAGATGGTCAGCATACTCACGCGTCCAACAAACATAATGACAGAAACCACGATTTTACTAAAATCTGATAGCTCCGTTGTCAAGTTCAAACTAAGACCAACTGTGCTATACGCTGAAAAACACTCAAAGACCACTTTTATCAAATCAAGTTCTGGTTGATCGTAACTGATAAGCGTCACGCCTGTACCGATGACAAGTAATGACAACCACATTATAGAAAACGCGCGACGAATAGATATCTCAGCGATTTGTCGTTTGAATACTTCTACCTTGTTCTGTCCACGCGCCAGACTTAAAGTATTCAATAGCGCAATGGCAAAGGTACTGGTCTTGATACCACCACCCGTTGAGTTGGGCGATGCACCAATCCACATCAAAAATATTGTCAGCATAATCGTTGGAAACGCAAGCGTCCCCATATCAACGCTATTAAATCCAGCAGTTCGTGGCGTCGCGCCAGTGAAAAACGCTGTGACGAGCTTACCAAAAAAGCTGGTATGCTCAGCAAGTACACTGTTGTACTCAAAAATCATCACCCCAATAACCCCGATCAATAATAACGCACCTGTCATAATCAAGGTAATACGGCTATTGATATTAAGCAACCAAGGCTGATAGGCACAGCGCTGGTCATTACGATATAGCAGTCGCTGGGCACGATAACGCAAATAACGCAGTACGTTGACCACGATCGTAAAACCCATACCACCGAAGATAAAAGTCGTCACAATGATCAGTTGTAAGGAGTAATTGAAGCGTAGCGAATCATCGTACAGTCCAGCACTAAATGTAGAGAACCCCGCATTACAAAAAGCCGAAACGGCATGAAAAACAGAAAAAAACACCTGCTCTGACCAGTCCATACTTTCGATATTGTAGATACTGACATAAATCAGTGCTGCCGCTACTGCCTCAACGACAAAGGTAACATATAAGATAGATTTGAGTGTCGAGACCACATCACTCATACCGCTCATGTGCGACATCTCACTAATGCTGGCCTGCGTCTCATAACTGACGCCGCCTTTAAAGAAGTAACTAAAGTACGTCACAAACGTCAAAATACCGAGGCCACCGATTTGTATCAGTCCCATGATAATGACTTGCCCAAAAGTCGTAAAATAGGTTGCGGTGTCCACCACAATCAGACCCGTCACGCAGACAGCGCTCGTTGCCGTAAATAGCGCATCAATAAAAGACAATGGCTGCGTCGTGGCATTGGGCATCATCAGTAATAATGCGCCAATCAATACGACAGACAAAAAACTTAAGATAAAAAACTGGGCAGGGTTTAAAAAAGTACGTTTGAGATTAAAATCGTGGTCAGACATTTCACGAATAAAAGTGACAAATACTGCAATTTTTATGGCAACAAACCCATCAACAGGGCCGGACAGTCCTAAGCGTACCAAGTCCGTAAAGTGCGCACCTAACAGGATAATAATGGCAATACTGGTAAAAAAATCAAAAACCGCTACCTTGCTCAAGGTCAGCGGTTTTTTGGTATAGAGATAGCGCCCTGCGGTTAGCGTAAAACCTAGAAAGATAATGGCCAAATAAAAGATATGAAAAACTTGTTGTAGCCACGTGGGTAAGGTAAAACCGCTATCTAATAAAGCAACTGCGACACCAATAATACTAATGAAAATCATAAAATTGTTTAACAATCGATAACGCGTGGCTGCATTCATAGCCTTAATCCATGATGGAAATAACCACGGTATTTATACTCCTTTTTTTTACTATGCACAAAAAATGATTATAGATAATCGTAACCAATTATTAAACATTCATACTTAATGTGAAATAATAGAGCAAGATAAAAACCCTCATCACACTGTAAAATATGCACTTGCGCTATCAGCTAATACGTTATTTTTTAACAATTTTGGCCGACATCTTTACCCCGCCCCATGTCACCAAAGCCACACCAAGCGCGATCAATGACGCACCCAAAAACAAACCTGCCGGCGGATTTTCTCCTTGCAAAAAAATAGCCACAGGAACACCAACCACTGCACCAACCGAACCCAATAAGCTCAATAAAACGGGGCCACCTGTCTTTTGTAGGACAAATAGCAGTAAAAACTGACCGGCAAACAAACCTGCTTGTACCACTATCACTCCTAAAGGCAGCCATCCTGTCAACGACACGTGGACTGAAAAATTAGGCAATGCGCTACACATAAATAGCAGCAACGCTGCCGCTATTAACATACCAGGAGCTAAGGCATTCGGCGATGCTTGGTCAGGCCAGCGTAACGTGCGGTATATATTACCAATTGCCAAAAGAACAGGCCCACAAAGTGCCAGCAAAATCCAAACGATACTGGCATCTGGCGCTGAAAACTTACGCACAGCCAGTACTCCTGCCCCAGTCAGTGCTGCTGCCACACCCAACGAACGGATAATATTAAAGCGTTCCATACGCAGCATTAGTGCACCCAGATAAGTGAGCAACGGAGGCAGCGAGACAATTAACGCAACGAAACTGGCACCAACATGCGGAATAGCAGAAAATAGCAATAAATTAGAACCGGCAACACTGACCAGAGCGGCGACAAAATAATACTCGAAGCTACGCGCCGTTAGAGGAGGTAATTCTTTTTTGATAACCGCCACTGCCAATAAAATAATGGCTGCGCCTGTGATTGACCAAAATAAAAAAGCCAGCGGCGTGACCCCTATCTCATTTGCATATTTTGCCAAATTGGTAGAGATACCTATTAGCGCGCCCCCAACCAACAAGCACGTAAAAGGGATAAGCCATGCGTGCTTATTGTGACTTGTCTGCTGTTTTGACACATCACTCATCAATTATCCTATCAGGTGTGAGCGTTTAGATGACCTTTTAGATGGCATGGCGATGTTACTTACTTGGTCGCACATTTGACTAATAGCACTCTTAGCCACGCAATCTGCCTTCTTGCTGGTAAGCTTGTCATTGATCGCTTATGATTTACGACTCGACTACTCAGGCAACAATTTAGTAAGCATCTCATCTATCTCAACTTTGAACTCTTTGTCTTCAATTTTATTGGCACTGATTTTGGCATTCTGTAGGCTTTTGATGGCAGCCTCTGTGTCACCCATCTCAAGCTGTAGAACCGCCATCGAAAACGCAATCGATGACATATGATCTTTTGAATTTATAGCTATCGCTTTCGTCAGTGCTTTTTCATAGATAACCAACGCTTCATCCAAGTCTTCAGTAAAATCTGCAAGCGTCTCCCACTGCTCTGGATGGTCTTTATCGGTGTTTTCGTTATCAATACAAATGGCCTTTAGCTCTGCATATAGTGTATCGAATTCTGCTTGATTGCCTTTGCGATCCGCTTCTAGCAAGTCTTCAGCCAAGGTGTAAATCGCTTTATATATTTTGGTATTAATCATTACTCATAACCTTTGTATATTATTCTTTAGGGAGTTTTTAGATGACAGTGGATTTTAGACATGAGAAAAATAAGAACCGTCAGAATCTGCCATCATAGACGAAACGCGGACGCTTGGCGCATATTTATACGCAATCACACCAAAACAGTTTCGTGAAAAATAAGTCGATTTACTTTAAAACCGATACAGTGCTACTGAGATGTATGATGAAATCCTCATCAAAATAACACAAGATGTCATGAACTCAGGCGTTTGTTTGCGATAAATAAAGCGTTGAAATCTTGATAATAAAATTTATTGCTCTCGCCAGTGCAACCATAAGCGAGTGTCTAACTCAAACTGATGATAATCGGGTTCCATGTGACAGCATAATTGATAAAAAGCTTTGTTATGATCATGCTCTTTGAAGTGCGCCAATTCATGGACAATAATCATCCGTAAAAACTCAGGCGGTGCGTCCTTAAATAGGCTAGCCACCGTGATGCTATTGTGTGATTTGAGTTTACTGCCTTGTACTCGAGACTGAGTGGTATGAATACCTAGTGCATGTTTCAGCACGGCTAATTTACTGCTATAACTGACATTGGATAAAGGGCCGACGTTACGCATATACTGATTTTTTATCTCATTGATATGCTGATACAGTGCTTTGTCACTTTTTATTTCATGTTGATTTGGGTACTTTTTTTCTAAATACTCACCCAGCCTCCCATCGCTGATTAGCAGCGCCGCTTGCGTCTGTATTTGCTCAGAATAATGAGCGATATATTTTAATGTTGTCACAGGTTTGTCCTTAGCTCTTACCTTTGATTGGCTTATGTCTTTGACGTGTATTGACCGCCTCTTTCTATTTTACTTCATATCTCCTTCATCCGTTCTCAAAAATAAACCCCATAAGCCAAAAGTAGCTTATGGGGTTGTTATTTATAAATACTACTTAAACTTACTGTACATACATTGGTAACTCACCGAAGCAGAGAGTTAACGCTCAAGATGTAAGTACTGCAAGTGACGCTCATACTGATTTAGGATATCAACCAATACTTGCTCTTTAGTATAACCAACCAAGTCATACTCTTGCGAGCCCTCACTTAAGAACACCTCAGCACGATAATAAAACTCTGCCTGCTTGTTTGACGTATTCAGTGTAAAATTCGGGCGTTCAGCTTTGATCAAATTAACCTCATAAATAAAGTCATCTTCATCACCATGACCAACACGCAATTTTAGGCCATCTATCTGACCACTGTCCTGACCTATGCCTGCATCGATATTTTGACCGATACTATCAAGGTTACGAATATCCAAAGCTGTTTTAAGACCGCCTGCTGCAAACTCTTTTTCCACTTCGGTCATTGCTGGCATCACTACCGTTTGCAAAAATCTTTCGACTTGCTTGTGTCCAGGGAAGCTCACAATACGTTGCAGGCGAGCTTTCCAACCTTTACCACTGTCGAGGACGTTTGCTGTGCCAATCGTACTGGCTTTGCGTTTATTGCCCTCTTCTTTCAATGATTTCCACATCGACATCATATAAAGCACAAGGATCAATGAGAATGGCAGACCAGCAATCACAGAGACCGACTGCAATGAAGCAAAGCCACCAGCAAACAATAAGCCCAAGGTGATAAGACCCGTTGCTGCCGCCCAAAACAAGCGCAACCAGACGGGCGCATCTGTATCATTGGTCATGCCTTTTGAGCTCAGATTTGCCAATACCAAAGCGCCTGAGTCAGCTGAAGTCACAAAAAATATCAAACCAATAATCACACCAGCAAATGATAAGACGCTGCTGTACGGAAAATACTCAAACAGCGCAAACATACCCATGGCTGCATCATTGACCGCGATTTCACCAAGCTCAGTGGCACCATTGGCAACCAAGTCTATCGCTGAGTTTCCAAAGATAGAGAACCATGCAAAGATAAAACCAAGCGGGATAAACATCACGCCAAACACGAATTCACGTAAGGTGCGACCACGGCTGATACGAGCAATAAACAAGCCTACAAACGGTGCCCAAGCCACCCACCATGCCCAGAAAAATATTGTCCACGCTGATTTCCACTCAGCGCCAGCGGCACCATCATAAGCATAAACGTCAAACGTTTTTGCAACGATGGTTTGAAAATACTGGCCAATATTTTGTGTAAACGCATTTAACAAGTAAACGGTATTGCCCATAATCAATATGGCAAGTAGTAACAATATCGAAGACAGCATGTTAAATTCAGATAAGCGGCGTACGCCTTTTTCAACCCCTGTCATCGCAGAGACCGCAGCAGCAGCAACGACGCCTACAATGATCAAGGCTTGAACGGTTTTGCTAGATTCGATACCGAATACATGGGTCAAGCCAGCATTGGCCTGCAAAACACCAATACCCAGACTGGTCGCAATTCCCATCAATGTACATACAACGCCAAAGGTATCGATACCATCACCAAGCCAGCCTTTAATCAAGCGCTCGCCAAATATGGGTGTCAAGGGTGAACGCAGCGCAAGCGGCATATTCTTACGATAAGCGAAATACGCTAGCGCCATACCGATGAGGGCGTAAATACCCCAACCATGCAAACCCCAATGCAAAAAGGTTTGTGCAAGCGCCTGACGCATAGCCTCAGAGCTAGCAGGCTCAAGTCCGGCATGCGGTGTCAAATAGTGCATCAAGGGTTCAGATGCACCAAAAAACAGTAAGTCAATACCGATACCCGCCGAGAAAAGCATGGCGGCCCACGCTAAAAAGGGAAACTGAGCCTTTTCATGGTCTTGACCCAGCTTGATATCACCATACTTAGAAAAACCAACAAACAACGCAAATATGCTGTAAGCGGCCACGACCAGCATATAGTACCAACCAAAATTCGCTGATACCAACGCCATACTTGAGCTAAGTAGCGTTTGACTATAATCTGGAAAAACAATGGTCCAAATTATTAATAAAATAGAAATAATAGCGGAGCCTAAAAACACGACTTTATTTAGGGTTAAGGGTTTTGTCGCATCTTCTGATGGCGAGCTGTACATAAACGACCTCAATAAGTAAATTAGACACTGTGATAGTGCTTTGTCCGTTATAACCTTCTGGATGCATGACGCACAAAGCAGTACCAATAAATAAGAAATGGCTATACAAATAACCGAGACAACGCTAACTATATTAATTGCAATTCATTTAATACATGAGCTACGTTAGCGCTGATAAAAAAGACCTTTGTTTGAAAAGGTCTTTTTTTTGAAGTTGTCTTATCTCACTATTTTGCTGATAATCTTTACAGCCAATTAAAATAGGCTTCTTATACGATAGAGCTATAGTCACGCATCGGTTCGGCTCGCAATGGTGCGCCATTGGCAACATAATAATCCGCCGTCGAACGTGGCAGTTGCACGCCTTTCATCTTATCAGCAATTTTTTCTGCCAACATAATGGTGGTGGCATTCAAATTACCACTGATGATATTGGGCATAATAGACGCATCGACGACACGCAAGCCATCGATACCATGTACCAAACCTTCGCCGTTGACGACAGCATCATTACCTTCACCCATCGCACAGGTACAAGAAGGATGGTAAGCCGTCTCACCATGCTCGCGTACATAGTCATCTAACTGCTGGTCGGTCACCAAGTCTTCGCTTGGTGAAAGCGCGCGACCACGGTAAGGGTCAAGCGCTGGCTGATGCATGATCTCACGAGTGATACGCATGGCCGCACGGAACTCTTGCCAGTCTTGATCATGAGACATATAGTTAAACAAAATACTTGGATGCGCGCTTGGATCTTTTGAGGTCAGCTTGACACGGCCACGACTGGGTGAACGCAATGAACCCACATGTGCTTGGAAACTGTGAGAGTCACTGGCACTTCGACCATCATAACGAACCGCAAGTGGCAAGAAATGATACTGAATATTGGGATGCGTAAATTTTTCATCCGTGCGAATAAAGCCGCCACCCTCGAACTGATTGGAAGCGCCAAGCCCTGTACCATTGAATAACCACTCCGCACCAATGGCAGGTTTGTTCCACCACTTGTTGGCAGGCGCAATGGAGACAGGCAGCTTACATTCGTACTGCATATATAACTCAAGATGGTCTTGAAGGTTATTGCCCACTCCTGGTAAGTCTAGGATTTCTGCCACGCCCAAGTCTTTTAACCATTGACCAGGTCCAATGCCTGAACGCTGCAACAATTGCGGTGAAGCAATGGCACCTGATGAGACAATGACTTCGCGAGCGGCGTAGAAGTTTTTGGTCTGACCTTGGTGCTCGACTTTGACACCGACAGCACGCTTACCATCAAATAAGATGACATCCGTCAACGCACCCGTCAAAATCGTGATATTGCTACGCGTTTTCGCAGTATCCAGATAACCGCGAGCGGTCGACGCTCGGCGACCATTAGGTGTGACAAAGCGATCCATCGGACCAAAACCTTCTTGCTGATAGCCGTTTAAGTCATCAGTAGCCGGAAACCCAGCTTGCACGCCTGCTTCAATCATGGCCTGAAACAGTGGATTTACCCCAGGTTTTGACGTGGTCATCTCAACAGGGCCACCTGCGCCATGATAGTCATTTTCGCCAACATCACGATTTTCTGACTTCTTAAAATACGGCAAGCAGTCCAGATACGTCCAATCTGACAGACCGTCTAACTTCGCCCAATCATCAAAATCCAATGCATTACCACGGATATAACACATACCGTTAATCAAGGATGAACCACCAAGACCTTTGCCTCGGCCACAGTCCATCACGCGATTGTTCATATAAGGTTCAGGATCGGTTTTATAACCCCAGTTATAGGTGGTTCCTTGCAAAGGCATGGCAAGCGCAGCTGGCATCTGCGTGCGAAAGTCCAGTCGATAATCTGGGCGACCCGCCTCTAGTAGTAATACCTTGATGTTTGCATCTTCCGTCAAGCGAGTGGCCAAGACGTTCCCTGCAGAACCTGCCCCGACGATAATGTAGTCATACTCAGGTGTGGTTGATGTCATAAAATACTCCATAATCTTAAAAAAGGTCAGTATTGAAAAATCAGTATTAAAAAATGAATCATTTACTATCAGTAGGATTGAATAAAAAAGCACATGCGCCTCAATAAAACCCTACTGTCTAAGTGTTTTTTCAATAAAATTCTTAAAATACGGACTCAAATGCGCCCAATTCTACTTGGATAGATTTTGTCTGAGTATAATGCTCAAGCGCTTCAACGCCATTTTCGCGACCAATACCTGAGTGCTTATAACCACCAACTGGCATCTGTGCTGCCGACTCGCCCCACGTGTTCAACCAGCAAATGCCTGCTTCGATTTGAGCAATGACACGATGAGCGCGTGTTAGATCAGCGGTCACCACACCTGCTGCCAGACCATAATCCGTATCATTGGCACGGCGAATGACTTCTTCTTCAGTCTCGTAAGTCAATATCGACATGACAGGGCCAAAGATCTCTTCACGGACGATAGTCATATCATCACGACAGTCGGTAAAGACAGTCGGCGCGACAAAAGCCCCGTCAGCTAGTGAGCCAGTCGTGACTCTCTCACCGCCCACGAGCAAACGTGCGCTGCTGGCTTTACCTTGCTCGATATAATCCAGCACTCTTTCCATATGCGGGAAGCTCACCAATGGGCCCATATTGATGTTTTCATCCATCGGATCGCCCAGCTTGATACGCTCAACACGAGTCAAAATAGCTTGTTCAAACTTGGTTTGTAGCGCTTTTGGTACGAATACGCGTGTGCCATTGGTACATACTTGACCACTGCTATAAAAGTTCGCCATCATCGCAATGTCAGCCGCCGTATCAATATCGGCATCATCAAATATAATCAATGGCGATTTACCACCAAGCTCTAGCGTTACATCTTTAAGAGATGATGAAGCCGCACTGGACATGACCTTTTTACCTGTTGGGACGCCACCCGTAAACGATACTTTGGCGATATCTGGATGCTGAGTGAGTGCTTCGCCGACTTCGTAGTTGCCTTGCACGACATTAAACACCCCATTGGGCAGTCCTGCTTCTGTGAAAATTTCTGCCAGTTTTAAAGCCGTTAAAGGCGTGACTTCAGAAGGCTTAAAAATCATCGCATTACCAGCAGCTAATGCTGGCGCGGCCTTCCACATTGCGATCTGAATAGGATAGTTCCATGCACCAATGCCTGCGACCACACCCAGTGGCTCACGGCGTGTGTAAACAAAACTGCTGTCACGCAGTGGAATCTGACGACCCTCTATCATTGGCGCAAGGCCTGCATAATACTCAACAACATCGGCACCGGTGACAATATCCACATACTTGGTTTCGGAGTACGCTTTACCAGTGTCTTTTGTTTCGAGCAATGCCAGCACATCATTACGCTCACGTAATATATCCACTGCATTCAATAAAATACGGCTACGCTCAACAGGTGTCATTGCAGCCCAGATTTTTTGGCCTTGCTTAGCCGCTTGCACGGCGTCATTAATCTGCTCTAGGGTGGTTTGCTGGATGGTTGTCAAGACCTTGCCAGTCGCTGGATTGATATCTTCAAACGTGGTGAGCGATGCATCGACAGGTAGATAGCGACCGTTGATATAGGCGGTTTGTGTTTGCTGTAAATCAATGATGTCTGTTACGTTGATTGAATCTGTCATGAGTATGTTCTCCTTACGACGACTGGTGAGCGTTATTTATTGATCAATTCACTGATCAATTAACTAATCACTCAAACCAAATAGTTCGCCATTGTTTGCATATTAAAATAAAATTATCGTGTTTTACGGTGATTGATCGCTCTATTTTTATTGATCAAAATCACGCTGCGTCATTTTGATTAAGCGGTCACGTAATGACTGTTTTTCCGATATGTTGATGCCTGAAAAATCAGAGAGCCAAATACCATCAGCAACCAATCGCACCATACATAAGGTTTCGGTATTTTCTGTGGCTTCATGCTTTTTCAACTGCTCATTTGCCCATTTGGCCCATAATGCCCGCAGCTCACTGTCGCCCAGCATCAACACATATAGTGTCGCTTGATTATCGAACTCTTCTTGCCCTTTCTCGCCCAAACTGATGGTGGCATCTATATAGGCACGAGTAAAAGAGCCATAAGACACAGCATCTTTGGCCATCGCTGCATCTACTTCTGCTTCAAACTTAGCCATGGCATCATTGAATACTTCAAGCACCAGTGCATTTTTGGTGGCGAAGTGATGCATGACGCCACCTTTAGTCACGCCAGTTGCATCAGCGACCGCTTGAAATGTCACCTTAGACAACCCTTGCTCTAGCGTGATGCGTGCTGCCTGATCTAGTAAGGCTCGTCGAACCACTTCTGGTTGTTTTTTACGCTTATGAGCATTTTCCGTTTCTATATTCATATCAATGCACCACAGAATTAGACAATAAATTCATTACTATGACGCCACCAACAATCATAGCAATACCGATCACTGCTGCTGCATCAAGACTTTGCTTAAAGATGAACACGCTCGCGAGCGAAGTCAGTACAATTCCCAACCCGCCCCACAATGCATAAGCAATGCCGAGCGGTATTACTTTTAGCGTTTGCGTCAATGCATAAAAAGAGAGCGCATAAAGCACAAACATAATGAGCGTTGGTACCAAACGTGTGAACTGTTCTGATTTCGCAAGAAAAGTCGTACCAATGACTTCACAAGTGATGGCAGCGGCAAGATAGACATAAGCAATAGTCGTTGGACTCATGTTAAAAGTACCCGTCTCAAATTGAGCATCAGTGATTAAAGTTTCCATCAAAAGAAACCATACGGTCGGTATTCTATAGCAAGAAACCTGTAATGTGAAGGGTGAATATGGTATTTCTTGATATTGAATCGCTTTAAAACTCAAAAATATCAGCTATTTACCGGTTTCGACTCAAATATGTATGGAAAAATCAGACCTTACCGAGCGACTTTTTTATAAAAAATTGGCATGGATTACGTGCCTCAAACCCGCACTAATAAAGGAATACCTAGATAAATACATGGGATAAAACCCGTCCCAGATAATATGTGGAATAAAGGCTAAAAGACTATTTTTGATAAATTTCGATATTATTCATAATTAATAGCATAATAAGGTTGACAGCCTATGACGACTTGGCTAAAATGTGCCCCACATAACGCAAACAAGCCAAGCGATTAGGCTTTTATAAAGCTTAAACTGCTTACTGTTATGACAGCTTATTCTCCAATAGCTCAGTTGGTAGAGCAACGGACTGTTAATCCGTGTGTCCCTGGTTCGAGCCCAGGTTGGAGAGCCATATACTAAAAACCTTCATCACTTAATGATGAAGGTTTTTTTATTGCCACCATTTTGTAATGACTGATCATAATATTCGCGCAACCGTGGTGTTCTTTTAAGCATTTTTGTTGTATGGTAAGGTTAGTTTTGATTGGTTTGTTTTTTGTCTGAGTGCTTTACTCCTACTCACTAAAAGTAATGGTTTATTATGATACCTGTACGTGTAAAAAATAAGTTTTCTGATCATCCGCAAAAAATCATGCGCCCGATCAGTATTCGCCTGTCTGAAGAGATGATTGCCTTATTAGAATCAACGTCGACAGAGTTGGGCTTTAAACGTATTCAAGGGCTTATTCGCCTATACATTCGCCAAGGTCTTGATCGTGACCATCAGGATTACACCTTGGCACACGATGAAGTCTTTATCGAAACACTACGCAAACGCGGTGTGAGTCAGCACATCATTGATCAGGCCATCGTAGACACGCATAATAATAACATCACTCATCCTTTATCTGAGCTTCAAGACAACGACTAAAAGCACATATAGCAGACCATCATTAAAAAAGACTGAGTGCTCCGACAGGCGCTCAGTCTTTTTTTTGTGCCTCTTTTCTCTATGAATTGCGCCACACCTATTTCTTTATCGCTATATTAAGTTTCCTACAGTATTTAGCCATAATTAAACACAACAGACAATCAAACACGGTATATTAAGAAAACAGTTGTTACTATTGATGAGCATTTACTAGGAGGTGTACGATAATGAATTCATATCAGCGTTTCAACAAAGCTTTGTTATTAACGATGACTTTATCGATACTAGCAATCGCTCCTGGCTGCTCGCAGCCACAAACAGACCCGACCAAACAAACCATACCAACTGACTCAGATCAATGGCAAAAAAAGTTGGGGGCAACCTTAGAGCAACTTCCTGAGTCTGACCAGCAATTGCTGAGTCGATATATGCTGCGCATGAAGCTGAGCGAAGCTTATGAGTCGGGCGCGATGCCGCGTACTACTATTGAAAAAGCGCTCATACAACAGCGTGAATATGAGCGTTTGCATCCTAATAACCCAACGGGTAAAAAAAGCCCTATTGTGACGCATCAGCAAGCCACTAACCCAACTCTGAATTATCCTGTTGCCCTACTTCCCGTCAAAAGTAGCGATAGCGATAGTTTGAACCAAGTAAAGCTACAGTTTATGCTATCAAACCACGGTAAAGTCGCTATCCAAAGCTTTAAGGGTACGTTGACCATGCAAGATGCCAATTTAAAGAAGGGCAAGCACTTTAACGTTCCATTGATTGAGTTCGAGCCACCCATTCAGCCAGAGCAATCTGGAAAAATAGTCATTGAAAGTAGTATTGAAGACATCAACGTCATGCGAGCCATAAAAAACTCGAAAGACATGACTATTGAGATTAGTGAAGGCACTCTTGTATTAGAAGATGGCGAAACAATCGAATTTGCTCAGTCACTTGTGAAGTAACCGTTAGTATAGTCAGTCCAATATAAATAAAACTAACCTCAATGTGAAGCCATTTTATATACGTATAAAAAAAGCCCCCAATCATTATTGATTGGGGGCTTTTCGAATTTGGCGGAGACGGAGAGATTCGAAACCTCTGTATATGTCCTCTGCTCCAGTAACTAAAACATAAAACCCTTATAAATCAACGGTTACAGCTATAACACTCCCTACTATTTACGGTATGCACCAGCCCATGCCCAGCCCACGGCTCTATCCAAATTTTTCCAAGAATGTACGGCAAGGAATAATTTTGTTTAATGCTTAGATATTTCACATGGTCAAATAAAAAGGTAATAAAGGTAATAATTATAATCTATTCTCTTGTATCTCTTTATCTATAAGGCTTATAGCGATTTGCTAAAAGGTAATAAAAAGGTAATATACAAGTAAAAAGTTACCTATATTAAAAGTAATATACCCCACAATATAAACCATTGATTTTATTATAATTTATAATTTATTACCTTTTTAATTACCTCTTATTACCTTTTAGAGGTAATAATATTTGATATATAAATCAAATACTTACAACCGCTATTACCGACTATTACCTTTATTACCTTTTCTTTTTATCGCCCTCATATTTAAGCGCTCCAAAATCGCTGCATAATGCGCATCAAAATGCATCATATTGCATCACCCCTTTATACAGACACCGTACAGCTGTGGGCATTCTGGGGTCATTTTGATGCATTAAAATGAGCGCATTAAGTATGCGGAACTCGGGCGGGAGGGAGCGATTTTTGGCATGGTCAGGTGACAAAAAAAAGCCACTCATTTTGAGTGGCCTTTTAATTTAAAAAATAAATTTATTCTTGAGACTTAGTCAGCTCGTATTCGTTGAATGAAATAATTTCCTCACCTACTTGGTCGTTGATGTCGAGCAACATGTTTTGTAATGTTAGGATCTCGTGGTAGTAGAATACTTCTGCAGCTTTCTTAGTATCCCCAAAACCACCTGCATTGTTCGGTACCACTCCCATAAGTTGAGGCGGTACTCGATGACCAGCTAAAGTATCATCGCGAGATGCAATCTTAATGTTAGCAAACTCATCTTTTGCAGCGACCTCTGCCAATGGAATCACTTTTACACCATCAGGTTTACCGTTTGGCGTATACATGAATAAGTTCTTAAAGTTACCAGCCCCCTTAGATTCTCGTACGGCATCTTCTAAGTCGTCGACATCGTCTTGTGTCGATAGCGGATCTGATACATGCAAGATGTAACCGGCATGAGCGCCGTTCTTATAATAGCGCCGACGGAATAAAGTAGCTGCTTCATTGAGTGTGATAGCATTCACGCTACTCAGATAGTCTGGTACACCGTACATCTCTTGATTGATATCCGGATTATATAAGTGGATGATCTGCTCGTTATACTCGATTGCAGCGCCCTGTCGATAATCAACATGATAGTAGCTATCACCTTTGATTGCCTTTCTTGTATTACGTGCAAGCTTTGGTCGTAACTCTAATATGCCACCAAGTCTGTTACGAACAACTTGTACATAAGCATTATCAAACACCAGTAAATTAATAACTAGACTGATGAAAGCTTTTCGGCTTAGCTTTGGATGCGGTTTATATAAGCTGACCAAAACATTACGTTTGGTGATCAACGCGCTAGTGTGATGGCTAGTCGCATGATACAGCTTGGCCACCGCATCAATATCATAAGGATACTCATAGTGATTTTGATACATCGGGCAAAATTCGTACTCAAACATGCTGCGACCATCAAGTACTGGTTCAGGATCACCAAAGCTGTGCATAATTATCTTTTTGCTAGAGCCGGTCTTTTCATCTGTATTTGTCATCTGTGTACCTTAATTCTTGATTTATGGACGCCATCGTTTATCTGATCTGTACTAGCAAGTGGAGCTTTTTCGAGCGCGTTCATGATTGCCCAAGCCACATCACTGTGACCAGTCTCTTTTGATCGACTACTGACAAACGTCATCTGGCGTTGGCTACCAGTCAGTGCTTGCTTAATAGCAATAAAGGCTTTGGCAATATCAATGCTGCCAGCATCGAAGTGTAGTTTACGTCTAGTAAATAGTTCTTTAGCTCTCAGAGCCATACGCGTTTTGCTCTCGACGCTATAGTTAATAGCAGTATAATTTGGGAAGAATTTTTTGACGTGTTCAGCGACTGATATCCCTGCTCCTGTGGTATCTATACCTAAGAATTCAACGTCGTAGCGTTCGCAAACCTTTTTGATATGCTGAGCTTGGACATGCGGTGGCATATGGTCGAGGTGCATGCGCTCAAGCACCCGGTATGGCTGCCCTTCTTTTTCGGGTGGTGCAATGACTGCCAACGCTGGTTTGTCACCTGTGAAACTTGGGTCGTACCCTACCCAAACAGGTTTGGCAAATTTCTTGCTGCCCATTGGCGTGAAGTCGTTCCAAATTTCCCAGCTATCAACCATGTTCGGCTGCAGTACTGACAAAGGAAAGTAACTGTTACTATCATCTAAAAAGACACACATGAACAGGTTGGCAAATCGTTCTGGTGTGTACTCCAATAAGAGCTGTGCTATATCTAACTTATCAAACCCACCTTTAATCGCATCTTTGATCGTGACGATTAAACGCCATTTGCCATCGTCACAGTAACGACCAGACTTTAAGGCGCTATGTGATGTATCAATGTCTTTTTTATTGACACCATCGTTACCTGTCCAAAAAGCATACGCTTCGTGCAATACGCTACTTGGCGTAGATAAATAGACTTGCTGAAAATGACTTTGTGACGCCATGCCTGATGCGACAGCGCGAAACTCTTTAAATTTTCGAATCCAAAAAAACTCGTCCATGATTACATCGCCATGCCGACCTTGAGCCGTCAATGCGTTAGTGCCCATGTAATACAGACTGACCTGCGTATTGTCTTCTAATGACAGTACAATTGGCTCCCCACCAATATTCCTGCCAAGTATTTCAAAAACAAACGATTTAATATATTCGATGAACTGATAGGCTTGTGCCTTACTCGCTGATAAAAAAATCTTATTCTTCTTAGTGCGTAAGGCATTTATCAATGCCCATAGAGCGACAACATACGTAGCGCCAATTTGTCGCGACTTTAGCATCATAAAGATACGCGCAGCGCGATGCTTTTTATTGCCGTTTAATATTTCGACCCAGCGTTGCTGGAAGGGATACGGCTCAAGCATCAAGTTAAACGCTTCTTCTAGCGCATCAATATCCTCTTCTGTAAATAAGTTCCTAACAGCTGGTTTGCGATCTTCTTTATAGCGATTAGATAGCTTTGGATTAAGTGTTGCGCCGTTGCCACCTTCGTTGTAGCGCTTGATTCTTGCCATGCGCTCTAATTGCTGGGTGTAGAAATCAAATTCTTTATATTCGGCATTACTTTTATTTTTCATACCAATCAGAGCAAGCATCCTTGCTTGCATTGCCGACGTGATATTTTCAAAAACACTTCCACGCTCCCACTTATCACGCTTTTTCCAACTACCAACAGTCGGGCGCGGCTCATTCAGTTCTTTTGATATTTGAGTGACGCTCAAACCTTGCGCGTACAGCAACTTCGCGTGTTCGCGATTCCCGTCTGTCATCATATTTGGAGTGTCAGTTTTGTCATTAGTCATAGGGCTATAGCTTATAGCGCGTAACCCCTACAACCACGTTGTTTGTAACCGTAAAACGGCTTTGCGGTTATCAATCAGTTGCCCCTAAACCCCTTTAACCGACACACTAAAGCCTATTTAGAAATCACTGAACTTTAATAACTGAGATGAATTATGGCTGACACTGCATTGCCCGGCAAACGAGTTGTAAAACGCTTCCGCGTCGCACGCGAAGGTCAAACTGTTGATGGTCGATCTTTATCTCAACAGCAAATTATTGATATGTCTGAGACATATGATCCGGTTGAATATACGGCTCGTATTAACTGTGAACACATGAGTGGTCGCTGGTCTGGACTCAACAGCAATTACGATGTAGGTGCATTGGGTGACATCATTAAAGTTGATCATCAAATGGAAACGTTTAAACAAAATGGTGTTGATGTGCAGCTAATGTGTCTTTATGCGACGTTATCTGTACTACCGGATTTGGTTGAGGCAAACAAGCAAGGTAAAAAGATTTTTACATCTATTGAGTTTTATCCGAAGTTTGCAGATACAGACCGCGCTTACTTAGTCGGTCTGGCTGTCACCGATCAACCTGCTTCTCGTGGCATCGAACCTCTTAAATTTAACCGTAATGCCGATGCACTTTGCACCGACCCTAATGACCAAGAGCTTATTCTTATGACTAAAGATAAATCAAACCCGGCAGCAGATAACACTACTACCGAAGATCAGCCAAAGCAGCAGCCTGAAAATACTCAAGATCTCAGCAACCAAGCTGAAGGTGATGGTTTTTTACAAAAGCTATCCACTATGTTTGCGTCGAAAAAGTCTGGCATGAGCGCTCAAGAGCAAGATTTGGTACTGCAGTCATTTAAAACGCTTAATGAAAAAACGAGTGACCTTGCTAAAGAAAACGAAGGTCTGCAAACAAAATTGTCTGAGTTAAAGGCTGAATTTGAAGAATTTAAGACTCAGCTCTCTACTCAACCAGCTACCAATCTAACGAATACACCTCCTATCACTGGTGGCGGTGCTCAACTAACAGAGTATTAATATAGCCGGCATCGAATGATGTGCTCTTAGATATTTAGATCTCTTTACCTCAAAGGACTTTTATGTTTACTTTAGATCCGCAAACAGCTTTGCAACTTGAGCAGTACAAACAACAAGTTGCACGCGTCAATGGTGCGCAAAACTTTAATGCAGCTTTCAATGTTGCTCCTTCTATTGAGCAAAAGCTTATAGTTGCCTATCGTCAAGTTACCGATTTTCTTAGCAAAATTAATATTCAAGGTGTTAAGAACGCGCATGGTCAAAAACTAGGTCTTGGTGGAAATAAAACAGCAGCCAGTACTACCGATACACGTTCTCAGCCACGTCGTCCTTCTGACATTTTTAACCTTGAAGCGATAGACGATTATCTATGTACCAAGACCAATTCTGATATCGCTTACGACTATGAAGTCATTGATAACTGGGGTTATCTACCTGATTTCCAGCAAAAACTTGCTGCTATTGCTGTTGCGATTGTTGCCGAAGACATGCAACGCATTGGCTTTAACGGCACTCATCGCGCTAAAACATCAAACAAAGACCTGTATCCATTATTGAACGACGTGAATATTGGTTGGCTTGAAAAGATTCGCGCCTACAATCCTGAGCGTCATATTGACGGCATCACCATTGGTGCTGGCAAAGAGTTCAAAAATATGGACGCTTTGGTTGAAATGGCCAAAAACGAATTAATTGCAGAGCAACACCGCAAAGCAAAAGGTTTGACTGCTATCACTAGTAGCGAATTGGTTTCTGATAAGTACGTCGGACTGCTTAACCAAAACCATTCTCCGATGGAGCAAATCGCTGCCAATGCGTTATATCAAAAACAGCAGCTTGGCTCGCTGCCAGTAGATACTCCAGCCTTCTTCGTGCCTAACGGTCTGCTTATTACTACCCATGACAACTTGTCTATCTATAGATTACGTGGGTCGCAGCGCCGTCACATTATTGATGAGCCTAACTGGGATCGTACCACTGATTATCAATCAGTTAATGAGTGCTATGTCGTTGAAGACTATAGCAAAACAGTACTGATTGAAAATATTGTGTTGGAGGGTTAATCATGAGTAATTCTTTACGCGAACACTTTATTCGTACTAACGCCTCTAAAAAAGCCAAAGCTGCTAACAATGACCCGCGCTTATCAGCGCAGGTCTTAGGTCGCCGTGCCGGTACAACAATGGTCAGCCAATCAACACCAGTTTCTGACGCGCAATCCAACGATGCAAACCCTGATGCTGGCGGTAGCATTGAGCTTAAGTTTTGGAATGATGACCAGCAGCTATCAAACATCCAGTCGATCAGTCATAAGGTAGAACTTAAGAAAGAGTTCTTGCCATTCTATATGCCATGGATTGAAGGCACTATCGCTGAGGGTGTCGGTGGCCAAAATGACATGCTCATCAAGTTGATGGTTTGGTGTCTGGACGCTCATGATTTTAAGACAGCGACTGATATCGCCGAATATGCCCTGCTTAACGATTTTGTTATGCCTGAGCCGTTTACTCGTGACGTGGCCACCGTCTTTGTCGAGCAGCTGTCAGATGAATTGCTAAGCATTAGAAAAGACACTGACACTGCTGTCTATACTGACTTAATTCAGCGTGTTATCGACAGTACTACCTCCCAAGATATGCCAGACCAAGTCCGCGCTAAGCTTTATCGCGCATTTGGTGACAGCTTAAAAGATGCCAAGCCTGACGAAGCCATTACTGCTTATGAGATTGCAATTAAGCTTGATGACAAAGTCGGCCGCAAAAAAGACCTCGCCCAGCTCACCAAAGCTGGAGAGTAACGTCCCCACCCGGGAAGCGGCTCACTAAGACAATGCTATTTGCTGATCGCATCATACCAACGTCAAAGTGACTACCGCTTTTCTTTTATTTTGCAGGTAATGTCATGTTGATCAATCAGCAAGTTCAATCTAAAAACGTCATTAATCCTTACGCGCACCTACCGTCAATCAGTACAGACGATATGGTAGAGCTAATGCGTATCGATAAGACGATTGGCGTTGAGCGAATCGCTGGTTATATCGTCAATGCTTACGACACGGTCAACGGCGACTTACCTGCCACCCTTTTTAGTCTGCTCACGTTCGAGCGCCACTTATCTACAAAACGTATCGATAGAGATACGTTTAATCGCGCTTATAAACGTGCGGTGATGCACGAAGCTGCTGCTCTTGCTGCCGATAATTACGTCGACTATGACACGACAAGCCAAGGTGCCATAAGTGGTGACGTCCAACTAACAAAGTCTGATCGTCTGCGCCGTGTCGTCAGTCACAGCATCGCTGACATGACTGGCCGTCGGCGCAATCGTGTGAAGCTCTTATGAGCAGCGCTCAATATCAGCGCACGATAGGCGCTACACAAAACGATACGCTTGACGCTATCGCTTACAGAGTCTACGCAAACCGATCAGTAGAGATGCTGCCAAAACTTATCGAGAGCAATATCTCTTATTCGCCCTTTGCTGTGCTACCGGCTCAAGCTCTGATTACTTTGCCCAATGACAACGCCGCAGCTGCTGCACCAACTATAAAATTATGGGATTAATTAATGAAAAAACCGACTACTAAAAAAGTCTGGCTAATGCGTATTGGTTGTGCGCTCGGATGGCTTGCTGCTATTGCCGTCTGGATGTTTTTAACGATCTCACATGCTAAGGCTGATACGGCTATTTCTGCTTCTCTACCCTTCCTTACACCATCTATGTTGGTCGCGACTGTCATTGGCGCTGTAGGTAGTTTTTTGGCATTCGGTGAGGATAAAAAGTTTCCACCGAGCGCCACCAGTATCGGTCATATCTTACTGGGTTTTGGTGCAGGACTATTTTTTACTCGTGGCAGTCTAGAGCTGATGGGTTATATCGATAGCAGCGATGATGTTGTTCTACTCGTGAGCTTTTTGTGGGCTGGTATCGGCTATTTCTTTTTACGCCTGGTCGTTGCGGTTGTTAAGTCGGAAAAAATGGTGGAGATACTACCGGACTGGGCTGCTAAGTTATTTGGAGTCAGCAAATGATGGTGATTATCAATGTGTCTGCGATGGTTTTAGCAGCACTTATCTTATTTTTGATGCTAATGCGTACACGCTGTCATGACAGCGTCGGCTGGTGGTTGTTTCGAGTATTAGCATGTTATGCACTGGTTTGTTTTGTTTACCTAGCTTATGACACTAGTATCCTCGGTGACAGACTGCCTGTGCGCTATATGTTTATACGTGGTGGCTGCTTGGCACTGGTTGCTGCTATGTATTTGTCATGGCATTTACTCGTTAAGCAGGCCAAAGAAACCAAAGCTCAAAGCTTTAATACGCGGTTAAACCATATTTTTAACAAGGATTCATAATGTCTAAAAAATTAAACGATAAAGATATTAATGATGCTGCTGAGGATCTAGGTGTCAGTCCGTCTAAATTGAGAGCCGTTATTGATGTTGAAGGTCGTGATAACGGATTTAACGATGATGGTACGCCAACCATCCTATTTGAACGCCACGTATTTTATGAGCGTTTGGGTGAGCATTACTATTACACCGTGCGCCGACGCGCTATGAAAGAGCGTTCTGATCTATGTTGGCCGAAACCTACTCTACCCGGTGGCTATGGTCTATACCGTGAACAAACCAAACGTTTAGATGACGCTGCTAAGTATCATCGCGACAGCGCTTTAGAGGCATGTAGTTGGGGCGTTGGTCAAGTGATGGGTTACTGGTGGAAAGAGCTGGGTTATGACTCATTACAAGATTTTATCAACAATATGTACGAGTCTGAAGCCAAGCAATTAGAGGCCATGTGTCGATACATTGAGCATTTCGGTCTATCTGATGAGCTGCAACGTGGAGATTGGCACGGTTTTGCTGAAGGATATAACGGTAAATACTACTATAAATCCAATTATCACGGCAGACTCGAAGCTGCCGAGGCAAAGTACCTATGAAATACCTGCAGCAATTAAAAGATGATCTACTGGTCAAGTTTGAGTCACAGCTGACCGCTGATAAGGTACATCTTTTTTTAGTGAATGGTGAGCTGGCATCCAACGTTGGCGACATTACTTATACCGCACGCTTTTTATTTATTGATTGTCGTGATAATGATCCTTTTAGCTTGATGACCTTTATCCGCAAATGGTTTCAGTCTAGAGGCTATCCGGTACCGGATTTGAATTTTGACAGCGAGATCATAGATGCCGAGACATATGATCTTAGCGTTGATATCGGTCTGGTAGATAAACTGGTTATTAATGAAGCTGGTGACTATCATCTTTGCCCACCTAAGATTTGGTCTGAAGAACTTGGTAATTATGTGACCAAAAACGAAGCTGACGCATTTTTACCATGAGCGATAATTTTGATGAACTAGCGTCTTGGCTTGAGCGCATAAACGAACAATTAAGCCCACAGCAAAAGACCAGGCTTAACCGTCAGATATCTACCAAGATGCGTATTGTATGGAAAAACCGTATCAAAGCGCAGAAAGATCCAGACGGAAAGCGATTTGCACCTCGTAAGCGTGACCAAGCTGGCAGCATCAAACGTGGCGCTATGTTTCAACGATTACCAAAAATGCTTAAAACTGCATACAGCAGCAAGCATGCAGAGATTGGCTTTGCTGGTCGCACAGCTGAAGTGATGGCCGTCCACCAATTTGGCAAAACCATTAAGCCTAATCCAAACTCAAAACCCACGCGCTACCCAGTGCGAAAAACCATCGGTTGGTCCGATGATGATATTGAGTTAATTATTGATGAGATAAGAGAATTTTTATTAAATGAGTAACTAATCATGCATGATTTTCGTTGTATTGAGTGTGGGCGTTTATTAGCTCGCATCTCAGGTGAGGCAGTGGTCGCCGTTAAATGTCCACGTTGTAAAAAATTAAACACTACACAGAACGCCAAGAGCGTCTCATTAGAAGACCTTGAGTCTCAAACTAAAAGAGACTCTCATGAGCGATTCCAATGTAGTAAAACCAAGTCTTCAACATAAAGCGCCGTTACCTTTTGTTGGCCAGAAACGATTTTTCTTAAAGTCATTTCGCAAAGTACTTGATGAGTATATTCCTAATGATGGTGAAGGCTGGACTATCATTGATGTGTTTGGTGGTAGTGGTCTACTTAGCAATAATGCCAAGCATTTAAAACCAGCAGCTAAAGTTATCTTTAATGACTTTGACAATTACTCTGAGCGCCTAAAGCACGTTGATGACAGTAATAGATTACGCCAGCAACTGACGGACGTATTATCTGATTATCCACGCCAAAAGCTTTTAGATAAAACCATTAAGCCAAAAGTTATAGACGTGATCAAAAAATTTGAAGGTAATATTGATCTGCGAGTACTGTCCACATGGTTATTATTTGCCGGCAAACATGCGACCAGTTTAGACGAGCTATATGCAAGCCATCTATATAACACCTTACGTCGTACCGACTTTCCTGCTGTAGATGATTATTTGACCGGTGTAGAAGTTGTTTGCGAGTCTTACGACACACTTCTCCCCCAGTATGCTGATCAACCAAAAACATTACTGGTTTTTGACCCGCCTTATGTCAATACCCAGCAAGGTGCTTACGCCCAAACAGGCTATTTCGGAATGGTGCAATTTTTGAAGTTGATGCAATATGTTAGACCTCCCTATATATTTTTTAGCAGTACACGCAGCGAGATACTTTCTTATCTGGACTTTGTACAAGAATGTGACAAGCGCACGTGGCAACGAGTCGGCAATTACGAAAAAATTAGTCTCAAAGCTTGTATGAATAAGAACTCATCATACGAAGATCACATGATCTATCGTTTCCAATAACTTAACCGTAAGTCCTATTTGCGGTTAAGCATTAGATGCACTTGGCGTTGCTCACAAGCAAACTATAGCCATGAACGCAGAAACCCAACGACGCTTACACAATATCGCCACTATTGGCACTGTCACGCATATCGATGCTGACAGTGCTTTGATGCGTCTGGCCGTCGGCGAAAATGAGACTGATTGGGTAAGCATCCCTGCTATTGCAGCTGGAGCCATCAGTGTCTGGCGATGTCCTAGTATTGGTGAACAGTACCTGCTTGTTTCACCAAGCGGCGACTTAGCCAATGCAATCCCAGTGATTAGCTTATATAGCGACAATAATCCAAGCCCAAGCACTGACCCAAACGAGATCCGCTTCCGTTACAACGACACTGACTTCTGCAGCATTGATGTTGTTAAGAGCCAACTCACCATGCATATCAGCGAGACTCTCATCAAGTCAAAAACCAGTATTGTGCTGGATACACCAAACACGCGTATGACCGGCAGTTTGCAAGTTGATAAAGGTATCCACGCAAAAGAAGCCATTAAATCAGACGAAGAAGTTTCTGCAAAAGACATCAAACTAAGCAAACACGGTCATAAAAATGTTGAGAATGGATCTGGTACGTCTGGTGATCCTGTATGAATAATTATGCAACCGGTATGTCCCGGACCAATGGCGAACTATTAAATCAAGACGATCATCTACGTCAGTCAATACATGACATTTTGACCACACCCCTCGGTACTAGATTAATGCGCCGCGAGTACGGCAGCCTTTTACCGTTTTTGATTGATTCCCCGGCTAATGATGCTACTCGATTAAAGCTTATGTCAGCCACAGCGACAGCCCTTATTCGCTGGGAGCCACGCATCAAAGTCAGCAAAGTAAGTCTGTCTTTAATTAATGATGGCATTAACAGCGGTTGGAACACGTTGATTGAGATGAGACGCGCTGACAACTCAACGCTGACCACGTCATTATCTTTAGTACGAGGGGCAACATGAGCAACGTATTTACAGCAATTAATTTGCAAGGCTTACCGCCACCGAACTTAATCAAGCCCATTTCACCTGAAGCTGAGTTGCTTGAGATCCGCGCTGAATTTGCTGCCAAGTTTCCAGCCAATCACCCAATCCATGCTGCATTGGAATTAGAGTCAGAGCCGGTTAATAAAATATTAGAAGTGCTGGCTTATCGCTACAGCTTGAAAGTTGCTGAAGTCAATCGTACAGCGCGTAGTTTAATGATTGCTTTCGCCAATGGTGGCGACTTAGATCATCTTAGCGCAACTTATTACCGCGTCCAGCGAAAAGTCTTACAAGCAGAAGATCTAACCACCAACCCACCTACGCCCGAAATTTTAGAAAGCGATGAGGACTTTCGTGACAGAACTGCATTGTCAGTCGAAGCAGAAACAAAGGCTGGTAGCGCTGGTGCTTATTTATTCCACGCGCTCTCTGCGAGTGCCCAAGTGTTTAAGGCTACCGTCCATAGCCCAGCGCCTACCGAGGTAGACGTATATTTATCTGGCCAGATTAACGGTGACGTACTCGAGCAAGCAAACAAGGCCGTAGGTGTTGATCAAAGCGCTGTTGACGATGTTTTTACTGCTCTGAGCGCCGATGATGTACGTCCTTTAACTGACTTAGTGCGCGTACATAGTGCTACTGCAAAGTCATATCAGATTAATGCTGTGATTTATATCAAAGCAGGTATCAGTCCACAGCTAATACTAAGCCAAGGCTTAGCGGCATTACGCGCTTATTTGCGCTCAGAGTTTAAGCCTGGTCGCCGCATTGCTACCAGTCGGATTATTGGTGCGCTCGATGTAAACGGTGTCAGTCGAATTGAATTGATCAGCCCAGCTACTGATGTATTGGTTGACGTATCCCAAGTGGCACATTGCACTAGCTACGACATCAAGGCGGTAAGCAGCAATGACTGATTTGTCTTTACTGCCAGCTAATAGCAAGCCACTTGAGCGCGAACTTGCAACATTGACTACACGGCTTGAGACGATAGATGTGCCGTTCGATTTGATTTGGGACGCGGAAAACTGTCCTGATGAATATTTACCGTTTTTGGCTTATGCCTGGTCCGTTGATGAGTGGAATGACGCGTGGAGTATTGAGACACAGCGCAATGTTGTCAAAAACTCAATCTGGGTACACCAGCGCAAGGGCACTCTAGGCGCGGTCAAGCGTGCACTTGCCGTCATGAACTACGAGACCAGTGTGATTGAGTGGTTTGAAAAGAATCCAAGAGGCACGCCGGGTACGTTTAGCATCGAAGTAAATCCGATGAACGGCATTATCACTGATTCAGTACGACAAATCCGTGCGGTCGTTGATGCGGTCAAGCGTCTTTCAGCTCATTACGATATTTATTTTGGTACATCTGTCAATGCAACACTCGCTGCTTATGCTGTCCCAGCTGTCGGCGTTGAAATTACTCTCACTAACTAAGGATTTATTATGCCAAATGACCAACAGCCGCAAGGCTTAACCAAAACCGTTACTAATCCAGTGTCTGACCGTGGTTCATATCTTGTTGACTTTGATATCAAAGAAGCAGATGGCATTGCAACAGCCAGTCACTTAGCACTGGTTATGAATGACGGCGTTGCCCGTACTGATGTTGACATCATTTTTAATCCAACCTTACTACGCACGCGTTTTGACTCAGTACATATTGAAGCCGTAACCAGTACTGCAACGAATTTGAACATTTACACATTGCTGACTCCTGAGCATGTAGCTGATTACACCAAGGCGCCTAAACGCACTTTAGCTGTTGCTGCAGATAAGTCAGAACTGTTTACGATCAAAAAACTAGGCGACGTAATTGTATTTGATGGCGCTGATATTGACCGTATTTTGATTCCAGTCGCACCCGAAAATGGTGCCGGTAGCGAAAACACTAATTCATAAAACTTAATATCGATATTTAAGGCTCATCATGACTTACCAGCTCTTACTAACCACGCTTGGACAACAAAAGCTTGCCTCTGCAGCATCTGCTGGCGGTCAGCCAGTACGCATTACTGAATTTGCTGTCGGGCAAGGCGTCAATGTTGATTTTAGCAAGCGCCTTGATCAGCAAGTGCTGGTTAGTAAGCGTTATCAAGGTGATGTGGAAAGTGTTGCAAGTACTGCAGTTGCTGGACAATACGAAATCACCTGTATCGTACCGCAGAATCAAGGTGGCTGGGCTATTCGCGAGATCGGTTTAATTGATAGCGAGGGTAGCCTGATTTGGGTAGGTCAAGTGCCTGAAGTGCAAAAACCAGTAGCCAGCTCAACTGCTGCTGTTGACTACCGTATCAAAGCCGTTATCAGTCTTGATAATCCTAATGTCAATCTAGTGATTGATGCCAACGTAGTCACGGCTACCCAAGCATGGGTGGCCAAAAACTTTGTCAGCAACCCACGCTTTGCTCAATTTTTAAATTTAGCATTCCCTTTTGGCTATCCCTATTGGACGCACAGCAAATCAAATCCCAAGCCATTGTTTGACGCGATGTTTGGTTTTGAGACGCATTGGCGTCGTTTAGAAGGCGTTGGCTTGGTTGCTGTAAAAGATGGCGATGCTTATATCGGTCAGCCCATGTTGACGCTAGGTCAAGTTGGCACTACTGAGCTGGCCACCACTGGACGTCCTCACGCCTACCCTATTCATACGAGCTATTTATTCGAGCGTTATGACCCATCGACCGTGGTGGAGACGGTCTGGAAGGTAGTCGCAAACAAAACCTCAATCAATGAAGGCGACGCAGTTCAATTTACTGTAACTGCAAATAACCTACCAGATGGCCAGATATTGGATTGGTTTATTCAAGAAGGTGTGCTTGATAGCGCAAGCAATACCATCACTACGCCTGACAAGTCAGACGCTGACACTGTGATATTAAGAAATGGCCAAGCCATTATTAGCTTTACAACCACACCCGATGACAACGCTGAAGAACCTCAAAAGCACGTGCGTCTGGTGGTGGGTGCGCCGGCTAACTTGTCAATCAATGTACCGATTAACGATTCTGGCCATAACGAAACCGTTATGCATATCAGTCAGTCAACGACTAATGGCATTGATCTAGCTGAGTACTACAAAGCCCAATCAGGTGGCTACCCATCTACTGATGACACCGTACGATTTATCGTGGACGAAGGCGTTGACATTATTGCACCTGATACAGCAACGGCAGCAATTATTGAAGGTAACAACTGGCCGGTAGGCGCAACCCCTATTATCGAAAATCATGGTCGGATATTAGGCCGTGGTGGAGACGGTGGTAAGGGTGCTGTACTTATTAGAGAGGCCAGATACACATCAAAGCTAACATACTCAGAAGCGGCCACTAAAGGGCAAAACGGCGGTACAGCTGTCAAATCAACTACCAGTCCTATACTGGTAGAAAACCACAGTATTGTTGCTGGCGGTGGTGGTGGTGGTGGCGGTGGTGGTGCATACGTCTACGATTTTGATCAGCAAGATTTCCGCATGGGGCATCAAAACGGAACCGCAGCTGGTGGCGGTGCTCCATTTGGTAAGGCCTCAATAAACGTAGGTTCAGCTGAGTGGTATTTAGCTGATAGTCGCAATACTGATCGAGATTTTATCAATGCCAATATGGATATTAATGACCCTAGTTTTTACGGCATTGTCTATTTTGGCGACAGCCTTGCAGAAGCAAAAATAGCTAAAGACGGATTGTTTTTCAGTCAAAGACAGGACTTTGATGATCCAGTGACGTTGCGTAGTGACTTTAAAGGCATACCTATAGTAATTCCTGCCAAGAAAGACGCAATAAGCGGTGGAGGCCTTTACAACCTTTTCAAATCGCAGATAGATGCTGATAGCAAAGACCGAATATTCTTTCAAAAGATATGGCCTGATGCAGAAAATGAAGTAAAAAATATGTCATTAATCTGTAAAAGAGCGACAGATGCAACGGCTACACAGGCAGGTTTAGGTGGTTACAGCGTAGGCTCTTACACAGATAAAACTAATCTATATCAATCAGATGATGGAGGCGATTTATCCATCAACTCAGGCGGTGACGGAGGCGTTTATGGTGAGAACGGTGAGACCTTTAATCTATCAACGTATTTACTCCTAGATAATATAAATGACACTAATAGCGTAAAACCGCAGGTATTTAGCAAGTCGTCACTAGATCCATTAAGGGCGCATGAGCTTGCACCAGCCACAGGCGGTCTCGCAGGTTATATCAAAGAAGGTAGCGTAACCATTACCAACTATTCAAACGGCGTCACTAAAGGTCGCTAATTTAATTAATCAACAAGTCAAAGGATAAAACTATGGCTGGATTTCATCACGGTATATCAGCACAAGAGGTTACGCAGGGCATTCTGCCAATGCGTAATGCCAACGTTAGCGTTTTAGGTTTGATCGTTACCACCACCGATGCTGATGACACTATGTACCCGGTTGGCACACCAGTGCTGCTCACTGGTATCACACAAGACAATATTGATAAAGCCGGCACAGATGGCACCTTGCGCGATTGTCTGCAGACGATACGCGATATTCACAACCCTACCGTTGTTGTCTTACGTGTGCCTAAGTCCTTTGAGGCTGACAGCTTAGATGTATTGCTAACATGCCCAGCTCGCTTTGGACTCATGCCTAAACGCTTTGGAGCACCAGAGCTTGATACACCAGACGTGGTACTGAAGCTCGTCTCTATTGCAAAGCGTCGTCGTGGCATCGTCTACGCCTCACCGCGTAAACCTGATGGCACACTTATTACAGACAAGGCAGCGATTGTCGCGTACCGCGATACGTATGGTGATCGTGAGCTGTGCATCATCGATGGTGAGTGGGGTGTGCCGAGCACTGATGTTTCAGGCGTCAGCTACATCAATCTTGACTTGCCACTACCAGACGATCAATTACCATCTTAAAGAATAATTAAAGGATATTTTTCATGATCTCATCATGTCTAAAAGTACAAGTCGGCAATAGCCCTTCTTTTATTATTAGCTTTACAGGCGCAAACCTTGAGTATGACGTTAGCTCAGTTGGTAATCTTGACGACCTCATTGTCTTTAGCCATCTTTTTAATTTTTTTGGCTTCAAGTCTAAATGGACTTATGCGGTACCAACAATATCAATAACGGGCACACCCTATGGTTGCCTTATTGGTCATACAGCAGATTCAGAAAACTCAATTGGTCATCCCGATAGCTTAAGCCTCGCGTGCTTTACACAGCAGAGCTTAAGAGATGAATTATCAACACAAGTGCCGTTTGTAAATGGCTCATACATCATGTCAGAAGAAGAGTGGCGTGCGCTGGTAGAGTCAACAAGCTTTGAAAATTTCAACTCGCTTTTAATTGAAGCTCAAGTCAGTAATGAAATGACAGTCATAACAGAGCGTACAACACTTAAAGTTATGCGCTGTACGTCTGCAGATATGCTAACACTGCCACCTCATCACTCGGATGCTCCAAACTATGTTGATGCTTTCGATTTAGTTAAAGCAAGATTGGTCAATAAGGTAGCTGTACTTGACAGCAATGGACTAGCGCCAGCTGTTTATCACGCAGATGGTGACTATATTGAGTTTGCTGCTGATTGTGCAATTCAGATCTCTATCCCCGAACCTGAATTAAATCCCGTTCCAATACCGACTTAATAGGTTGTCATTTCAGTTCAATAACACCGATGTATTGTCACAATAATTGATAAAGATATGGAGTTCACCATGCCCAACGCAACCCCTATCATCGCCACAGCTCTTGCCATGCGAGCGCTCATCGATGATACATACCCAGCAAGCTTTACCAAATCAATCTCAAACGTACCGGTGCCCGGTGTCGCTGGCATCATGCAGCCACGCACGTGGGACTTAGAAGATCCAAACACCGAGGTCGGCTATCTAAATGCCAACGAAGTCACCTCAGTTATTCAGCACCAGGGTTTTCGTTTTTGGGGCAACCGCACGTGCTCATCAGATCCTCGCTTCGCTTTTGAAACTGGTGTGCTCACAGCTCAATGGTTACTAGACACTATCATTGAAGGCTGTTTCCCATTTGTCGATCAACCTCTGACGCCAGTCCTGGTCCGAGACATTATTGAGTCAATCAATGCCAAGCTTCGCGCTACCGTCTCACAAGGATGGTTGCTTGGTGCCAGATGCTGGTACAACGACGACTTGAATAATGCGCAGGATTTAAGCCAAGGCATGCTGTGGGTCGACTATGACTACACGCCTGTGCCCACGCTTGAGAACCTCAAGCTCAACCAGCGTATTACAGATAGCTATCTTATTGACTTTGGCAAGCTCATCGCACAGGGCGTATAAGCGTAAACGACTACAAGGATTAATCACATGGCAAAACAGATGCCTGCAGTACTTAAGAATTTTAACGTGCGGGTCGATAGCGACAGCTATGCCGGCACAGCCAAAACCATCAACCTGCCTGAGATTGTCAAAAAAACTGAAGACTTCCGTGCAGCCGGTATGATCGGTGACATCAAGCTTGATATGGGCTTTGAGGCGATGGAGGCGACCGTTACTTACACGGGTGTTGATAGCCGACACATTGCACAGCTTGCTTACTGTGGCGTATCAGCATTGCCGATTCGCTACATTGGTGCATACGAGCGTCAAGACTCCTGTGCCCATGTTGTGCGTGATGTCTATATGCGTGGGTCTGTTACCAACTTGCCTTTAGGTGAGCTTGAGCTTGGCAGCATCAACGAGCATGAGCTGACGTACAGCGTGACATATCTCAAGATTGTTGATGATGGTGTCACCTTGCTTGAGGTCGACTTTGTGAACGGTATCTTTATCGTTGGTGATAAAGACATGACAAGCGAGATCAACGCTCAGTTAGGCTTATAACTCTTTTGGCCAAACGTCACGTTTGGATAAATGGCGATTAGCTAGTTGGTGAGGTGACGGCTCACCAAGGCGACGATCTTCAGACAGCGACACTGAGGTCACTATCATCCAAACATGGCCAATTTAATACTTTAATCATTTAATTAAACCAATAATCAACATACCAGGACAACACTATGAGCAAGAAAGAAGCAGTAGAAGCAATCGCCACAAGTGCAGTAGCTTCAGTAGAAAACAGCCAAACTGATACCGCAACGCCACCAGCACTACCAGCTAATCCAGACATTGAAACTGTTGAGTTTGATACCCCTATCATTCGCAACAATCTGACTATTTCAGAAGTCAATATCAATAAACCCAAGACTGGTGCATTACGCGGTTTATCGCTAGCAGACTTGCTAAAAGTAGACGTAGATACAGTCATCAAACTGGTGCCACGTGTGAGCACGCCACCACTTACTGAAAACGAAGTCGCTGCATTAGACCCAGCAGATTTCCTAAGCATCTCTACAGCGGTGGTCGGTTTTTTCGCCAGCAAGGATCAGCGGAAGAAAACACGTTTAGAGGCAGAGACCGCGAAAGCCGAGGTATCCCCTACTGCGTAGATGATGTGATTGCTGATCTAGCGGTTGTCTTTCATTGGCGACCGTCTGACTGTGAGGACATGGATGTAGACGAGCTGATGGATTGGCACGAAAAAGCGCGCAAGCGTAGTGAGACTGATAAATAAAAATTTAATAGGCGCGTAATATGGCGAATAACTTAGATCTATCTGCAACACTCAAGTTAATCGATGATATTTCCGCGCCTCTGCGCGGTATCACCGATAGGTCAGAGAAGGCGTCAAAATCGTTTGAACGTTTGACGCGCACCGTCGACACTTTCAATGACAGCCTTGCTCGGGTTAATCGTACAGGGCTGGACAAAGTCAATCAGCCACTTCAACGCACCAACAGCTTATTGGCCACTGGCCGACGCCACGCTCAAGGGTTAGTAACCGATTTCGCATTGGTACTTAAAGGCGTGGGAGCTGTGCACCGTAAAGCAGATAGCTTGGCTCGTTCGTTTGCAGATACTCGTAAGCAGATGCGACAGCAGGTTGTAAACAATGCGCTCATGGTCGGTGGTATGGTTGCAATAGCATCTATACCCATCAAAGCTTTTATGGATGCAGAGGCAGCAACTACAGATCTCAAAGTATCCATGATGGATAGCACAGGCAAGGTTGGCGATGGCTTTGAAGAGCTGACAGATCTTGCTGGGAAAATGGGTAAAAAACTACCGGGTTCGATATCTGATTTTCAAAAGATGTTCAACGTACTGATTAAAGAAAACATATCTGCAGAGAGAATATTAGGAGGTATTGGCGAAGCAGCAGGACAGACAGCCATCATCATGAAGATGGAGTTTTCAGACTCTGCAAAATTTGTTGCACAGCTATCTGATGCAACCCAAGTCGCATCCAAAGATATGATGGAATTTATGGATATTGTCCAGCGTATCCATCATACAGGTCTAGATCCTGAATGGATCAAACAAGCCTTCGTTGGACTATCCCCCGGTATGAAAGCAATTAGAATGGAAGGTGTGAAAGGGATCAAAGCCCTATCACCATTCCTAACGATGCTTGGTAACTCTGGTATGACTGAGGGTGGCTCAGCAGGTAATGCGATGAGCAAGATATTATCGCGCTCGTTAGATCTTGATCTACCTGATAAGTTAAAAGACTTGAAAAAAGACTACGGCATAGACATCAAAATGGACTTTACTGACGGTAAAGGAGAGTTTGGTGGTATTGATAACTTTTTCAAACAGATGGACAAGCTATCAACGTTGAACTCTCAGCATCGTACCAAAGTCATTGAGACGTTATATGGTACGGACAAAGAGAATTTGACAGCGCTCAATATCATCATTGGTAAAGGCAAAGCCGGGTACGATCAGACTGTTGAACAGATGAAAGTCCAAGCAAGCCTTCAGCAGCGGATTAACGCTCAGCTAGGCACACTTGCTAATCTATGGGACGCTGCAAAAGGCACGTTTACTTCAGCGATGGTAAACGTCGTTGAAGTCTTTACACCTGAGATTAAAAGCCTCGTTACCAATATCACCGATATGGTGGATAGGGTTAGTCTATGGGTGAAGGCAAACCCCGAGCTGGTCAAAACCATAGCCTCTCTAGTAGTAAAATTCATCAAGATTAACGCAGCGATATGGGCTGTCAAATACGGCGCTGCTTTAATGTTTGGCACGTTCTTTAGCATGGCTGCTAGCTTCATCAAGTTTGGGGCAGTCATGCTGATATTTAACGCCATACTAGCCAAGCTCGGCATCTCATTTTGGGGTAAGTTCAAGCTGATGGGCAAAGCCCTGGTGTTGTTTAGTAAGCTATTTTTCAGGACATTCTGGTTTTTAGCACGTAACGCTATTCCTTTACTCATTACAACGCTTGGCCAGTTATCAATCGCACTACTTACTACCCCTATCGGCTGGGCGATTATGGCCATTGCTGTCGCTGGGCTGCTACTGATTAAATATTGGCAGCCAGTCAAAGCCTTCTTTGCCGGTATGTGGACAGGATTCTTAGAAGGTATATCACCAATACGGGCGACGTTAGATAGTCTAGGCTCCATGCTATCGAGCATATTTGCACCGTTGCGTCCTGTCTTAGAGGCAATCATTTTTGTTTTTGGTTTGCTTGGCGCAGCACTAGCCGACTTAATCGCACCTTTCCAAGCCACCGATACACAGCTGGCCACCGCCACCGCTAATGGCAGTAAGTTTGGCTATGTATTGGGTACGATTGTCAGCCTAATTGCTCAGGTAGTTGCTGGTCTCGTCGGTGCATTGGCACTAGGGCTACAAACCATCGGCATAGCTATTGGCACCTTTGCTGCCATGATTGTTGTGCATGGCGGAGCAGCCATCAATTATGTCGCAGGACTACCAGCACTTATGATGGCGTTTTTGGCAGGGCTACCGGCTCAAATGTCAGCGATGGGCGGTCAGATTATGGACGGTCTAAAAAATGGCATCATGAGCAAAGCCAACGCTGTCGTCGAAGGGATCAAAGGCGTAGCAGGTAGAATCAAAGGCGCATTTACTGGAATGATGGGCATACATTCGCCTAGCCGTGTGTTTGCTGGGTATGGTGATTTTATGATGCAAGGTTTAAACAATGGTCTTCTAAAAAATGATAGTCCTGTTCAAGCCATGCTCAAGACGAGCAACAACTTACGCGATGCGATGGATACCAGCGAGATTCGTTTTGATAGTCGCAAGCCAATCAGTGCCTCAGCAATGATGGGTGGTAGCAGCAGTCAAAGCCAAGCACCAGCGCCTATCAATATCAATATCTACGCGCAGCCACACCAATCAGAGCAGCAGATCGCTCAGCTGGTCGCGCAGGAACTGGCAAAGACTCAGCGTAGCCAATCAACCAATAACACAGCACTTTATGACTTAGCGGAGGCGTGGTAATGCTTTTAGCACTTGGGCAATTTGTATTTAACGTCGACACCATGACGTATGATGAGCTGCAGCGCAGCCGGTCATGGTCGTATGCTAGCAACTCTATATCGCAAGGTCGTGATCAGCATCAATTTACAGGTGCAGGAGAGGAGACAGTAACGATACCCTTTCTAATCTACCAATCACATGGCTTCGGCAACCGGCAGTCAATAGATGATTTGTCAGAGATGGCAGACAGTGGTAGCGGTTATGTGCTCATCGATGGCAGTGGTTATCTTTATGGCGTGTTTGCTATCACCTCGATTGATGAGACACGGTCGCACATTACCAATCGCGGTGTAGCGCGTAAGATTGATGGCACAATGAAGCTGATACGAGTTGACGACGACCGTATCCAGACGGACCAAGCGGTCACTACTACTAATGTTCAGGAGGCTTGACGATGTTACGCACTCCAGTACTGCAGCTGACCGCTGACAATAAACCGCTGAATGATAAGGTCATGGCACGGCTCATGACCGTCTCTGTCACTGACAACAAGAACCTTGACGCTGATGAGCTGATGATCACACTAGATGACCACGACGGCACGTTAGAGATGCCCAAACGAGGGGTGCGACTACAGTGCTGGATGGGTTTTGAAGACTCAGGCGTCCATGATATGGGCACTTACGTCGTAGATGGCTGCGAGTGGTCAGGTACGCCAGATACGCTAAGCATTACTGCCAAATCAGCTGACTTTAAATCCTCTTTGAAGTCTGGACATAGTCAGTCATATCATAATAAGACACTAGGCGACATTGCGGATACAGTCGCTAAGCGTCAGCAGCTAACACTATCAATCAAACCAGAGCTTGTCAGTATCGATGTTGGTCACGTTGACCAAACAGATGAATCGGACATTCACTTATTGACGCGCCTATGCCATCAATATGGAGCAGTGGTAAATATAAAGCATGGCAAGCTATTAATATTTACCGCCAATGCCAATGTCAGTGTCAGTGGCCACCCACTAGACATAACCGTAATTACTCGGCAGACAGGTGATCAGTTTCGCTATAGCGTTGAGGACAGACAGGGCGACTATACAGGTGTATCGGCTCGATATCAGGATAAAGGTCAAGCAACCAAAAAGACAGCGACAGCCGGCAATGTTGAAAAGCGTGGTGGCGGAGACGACCCCAATACCAAGACCAAAAGATTAAAAGGCGCTTATAAAAGTAAACAAGCAGCAGCTGCTGCAGCTGCTGCAGAAATGAAGCGTATAGAGGATGAGCAAGCAAGGTTTAGCATCAGCACGGCATACGCCTACCCTGCTGTCACGACTGAAAGCCCTATCCAGTTGCAAGGCTACAAGGCCGAGATCGATGCATTGAAGTGGACGGTAGACAAGGCAGAACATACTTATAGAAAATATGGTGGATTGACATCTCAACTTGATTTATTAGCATCATTAAATTAAGTTTATGATATAATAGCTTTGCTTGGGAGCGCCCCAAATAAGGCAAATGCACGAATAAGGCGGACACATATCGTGGTGTGTATTTCAGCCCCAAGCATCCTATAACTTTGATAGGTTCAACTATGTTCACTAGTATTCAAGACGATACTATCAATCTAAATGATGTTAGTCGTATTTCTAGAAAATCTAAGAGAATAGAGGTCTATTTTATCAGCAAGAAAGATCCAACAACCTACACCTTTGAGGATGAGGATCAGGCGATTAAAGTGGACTTAGTCATTCTTAAAGAATTAAAAAACAGTAATTTGTTGATAAGATAAAAAGCCCTGCTAAATAGCAGGGCTTTTTATTGTCTTTTAAAATCAGCAAAAATAATCAGAAATCCCAACAACCAAACGATGCTCCGTTAAAAACGTATTTTTAAATCTACCTTTAGGTCGATTAATATTTAGATGATATTCGCCTTTTGAATGTTCAATAATCACAAGGTGTTGGCGGTGCATAAAATGTATTTTGTTGCCATGCTGTTCTAAGGTAGTTAGATTATAACCAAGTGTAGTCAGGCGTTTAATTAGTTTTTTCATCGTGGTGTCCTTTAGTTTTGGCTGCCATTTCAGGGGCGTGCCGTTGTTTGATGTATCTAGTATCGCTCGATTGTCAGAGCGTAGCCAGTGTATATAGTGTCCCCTTCGACACTGTATACATAAAAAAAGCCCTGCTAAATAGCAGGGCTTTTTTGTCGTTGGGCTTAAGATTTGCGATATAGGTCGTTGATATCGATCTCGCCGATGGCGATGCTCATTAAGTCATCGGTATCCAATTCGCTAAGGATAATAGCAGCTGCTCGTCTATCTAGCTCTTCTTTAGCTGCAGCTCTCCAATCGAACTCACAATCGGCAAGCATCTCTAACTCCCAATGGCGACGGCCTTTAACATCTTTAACAACATCAATAATATTATCATAACCGCCGTCTGCTACTAGCTCGTCGTTTTGGGCTTTTACTGTTAAGTTTGTCATCGTGGTGTCCTTTAGTTTTGGCTGCCATTTCAGGGGCGTGCCGTTGTTTGATGTGTCTAGTATCGCTCGACAACATGAGTGTAGCAACTATATATAGTGTCCAGTCCGACACCATATATATGAAATAATATAAACAAAAATGTTTACTTTATAAACATTTTTGTTTATAATGGATTCATCAACAACAAAAGGAGGTAACTTGAAAAGAAATGACTTAATTAAACAACTTGAAGCTCTAGGCGCTATTTTCAAAGAGGGTGGTAAACATACTAAAGTTTATTTAAACGGAAAACAAAGTACGATACCACGCCACAGAGAAATCAAAGAAAATACGGCAAAAGCAATAAGGAAGCAGTTAGAGGTTGAATAAAATAGTTGGGGGTTCGCCCCCAGCTATTCTAACCAAGTCAGACTCTTTAAGTTATCAAAAAACCAAGAGACAGAGAGAACTATTATGAAATATCCAGCCGCATTTATTCGGGAAGATGATGGCTATACAGTATCGTTTAGAGATATACCTGAAGCGATTAGCCAAGGCGATACTTACGATGAAGCCGTTGAGATGGCAGAAGATGCCTTATTAACAGCAATGGACTTTTACTTCGAAGACAACCGTTCTGTACCAGCGCCTACGCCTGCACAAGATGGCGAGGTCTTAATTGGCTTACCACTTAGCGCATCTGCTAAGGTGCTGCTGCTGAACGCCTTACTCGAGCAGCATGTATCTCAGACAGAGCTAGCAAAGAGAATGGGTATACGTCCGCAGCAAGTGACTCGTATTGTTAACTTGGAGCATACAACCAAGATCGATACATTAGAGCAAGCGTTTAAGGCACTAGGGAAAAGTCTAGATTTTACAGTCGCGTAATACCAAACAAAAAAAGCCCTGCTAGATAGCAGGGCTTTTTTACATTCAGCATCTAATCCCAGTCTTCAGGCTCACGATATACGCCCCAGCCATACGGCAAAGTTACAACTGGCTTTGCATTTTTAAAAAAGTGCTCGATCCAAAGCACCATCCATCTATCAGGTTTATCATTCATAACACACACCAAAATTATAAGGACATAAATACTTCTTCATACTCTTTTGCTTGATCTGGAGTAAGTTCATATTCAAGTCGAAGTAAAGCTAGGTTGTTTACATACATATATTGTTTAGCAGCAGGCATCATTTCATAGACTTGTTCGATGTACTGTTTACGAGATTGTAAGTCTTTATCGTTATCAAATACTTCTATGATGCCACCCAATGGAAGGTCAGGCTCATCCGTTTCAATCTCAGGCATTGGCTCCAGTTGCTTTACGCGACTATCCTCAAACTGAGCACTTCCAATATACTCTCCTGGTCTTCCTAACTTATTATTAGGATCTGTATCTGCGGTCTGGATAAGCACCTCACCGATAGGAAGCCCTGCCGATTTAAAAGCAGCAATCACGTCATCAGGAGTGATTGCAGTATCAACTTTAGAACTAACATTAACAGATCCATCATCGTTAACTTTATATTCATCTGGCGCAAGACCAGCATCAGCAGCCGCTTCATCAATATCAATATCGACTGGTTTAGGGTCACTACATCCACTGATAGCGCAGACAATCATTAGTACGGCAAATCTTTTAAGCATGATCCAGTTCTCAAATGAAAAACATTAGTCTACCAATCACCAGCGCCAATTAACACAATAAAAGTGAATTAAATCGACCCAGCTTCTACTCCATCGCCTCGTAAGTTTTGATCAGTCTCACCAGCTCAGCACGCCGCTTGCTATTACGATAAAGCTCTAACAACTGCATCTCGTCATCAGTCAAATCGCTAGCAGACTCATCTAGACGCTTTCCAGTAATTACGTATGCCATATCATATCCTAGCTCAGATAACTCTTTAGCTATGCCGAGATCAGGTAACCGTTTGGCATTCTCATACCTAGATATTGTAGCAAGGGCGATATTTAGTTTGTCTCTTATATCTATCTGCTCTAGACCAAGCCGTTCGCGCTCTAACGCTAAACGTTTGGAGATTTGAGGCTTAATATCTTCTTTTAATATGACCATATGGTTATTTAACTCGTTTACATGACAATTTGGTTATGTAATAATGCAATTGTTAGCTAGTTAGACAGTTAGCACTTTATCACAAAACGTAATTATGGAGTATTCACGATGTCACTAGTACCATTTGCCACACGCTTACCTGAAGCTAAGTGCAAATATATCCGATATAAAGCTATGCACACAGGCAAAGATATACAAGATTTTATGAATGAAATGATTGAATTTTATCAGTCACATGACACTGAGTTTATGAAACTATTTGCCACCCTATCACCGTCTACTGATAGTGCAGGCAGTACAAAAGAAAGTAACGATAACGACCAGGAGAGTCAAAATGAAAAGTAATGCCAACACCACCCAGATTATCAACACTTATTTGCGTGGGCAACAACTACTAAATCGTCATTTGCAAATATGTCAGGCAATAAAAAAGGCAGACCGCGCTCGCCAAAGTCAACGGTCTACCTTCCAAGTAATTATCTCAAACAAATCACTTATACCGACCAACTACGGGAGTCAATCAGTATGAATAAGTATAGCACAGCCAATAACAACAAATGTAGTGACGCTAAAAAGTTACCGATCAAGCGTTACAGAATAGCTGGCCGTCGTCGAGTGGTTATATATAACAAGGACTTAGCAGCTATTAGTAACTTATCAGAATCAAAAATTAACACCTTGCACAAAGAGTCACAATTAAGAAAGGTGCAGGATTGGGCGTTTAATCCCGACAAAAGTGATTTCGCACTGAGTCTTTCATCTGCACAGGCCATCATGGTCATGGCAGATACTGACAGAGCTTGGGACATTCACCACCGAATAAGTGACTTTATACAACAAGGATTTAAACAATGACTTTACAAAAAGAACTAGGCATTAATAAAGACAAAACCATTGCAGACGAGCTATACCGCATTCATTGCTACAGCAAAACATTAGCGACACTTTGTAGCACTGGTGGTTCAGACAATGCGATTGATCCTGAGCAGTTACAGCAGATATTTGAAGATATTGCAGACGTAACAGATGTAGGGGCAGCAGCATTAAGTAATATTCAAGAGGCTACATTGGAGACTGAGGCGACCCCAGATCCATTCTCGACACCATTTATTAAAAGTCACGATATGATGGGTGAGACGGAACGTATATATGTACCAGAGTATGTGAATATTAATGGTCTGACACCTACCGAGATACTCAGTCAAGGCGTTATACTTCCAGAAAAATACAAAAACCATAAGGTTGCAGATTTCAAGTTATGGCTTCACACTAAAGATACGTTCAAAGAAGTTTATTTTTTGGTACCTACATTCGAACCACGCTCAAAAAATGAAAGCGAGAACGACTACTATAAGCGTGTAGGCATCAAGATCATACGTGATTGTATTCAAGAATAATCGTACTAACCGCTAAAAAAAAGACCGTCAGTAATGGCGGTCTTTTTTTATATCTACTCAGCGGCGATATATGCCTTTGCCATTTTCATAAGTTGCGTAGGCTCATCTGCTTGGCGATAAAGCTCAAGCCAAGCATGCTCATCCTCAGTCAAGTCGCTAGCAGACTCCCCTAACCGATTACCAGTCAGCACATAGTGCATGTCATAACCAAGCGCAGCAAAAGCATGAGCTTGTATTAGATCAAGCGTCCGCTTGCCCTGCTCATAGCGCGACAATGACGTAGCACCAAGTCCCAGCGCAGTATAAACATCTTTTTGCTTGAAGTTAAGGCGCTGACGCTCAGTAGTCATACGGTCGCCGATTTGAATCATTAACTCACTAGTTAAATTATCCATTTGGATTACCTTTCACATTGACTTATCCATTTGGGTAAGTCATAATAAATATTGTTGCTAGATAGCTAGCAATTTAACACAAACATGCAGTGACTTTAATAACTATCGGAGACACCACGATGTCTAGATCAACTTTGAATGTGCGAATTCCTGAAGATAAGCACCAATACCTCCGCCTAAAATCCACCCATTCTGGCAAGCAGTTACAAGAGATTGTCATTGAATGTATCGACCTGTATCAAGAGAAAGACGAGGACTACGTATCTAAGTTCAAACCGCTAATTGACTCTAAAAATGAGGAGAGCACTCATGGCGCATAAGAACTGGGACAACGTCCGCGATCATCGTTTGTATGGCTATATGAATCAGAAAGAACTTGACCAGTTTCTAGAAGCAATGCGACTACGAGACTTGGGGCAGCCAGCTACAGCAGTACGCGAGTTCTTAACTGAAATATCAGAACAAATCATTATCACTCACCGTCAAAAGCAGTTTAAACAACAGCAGGTAGTCATACCAACGGTGAAATATCAATTCCCCAGCGGTAAATTTACCGTTAACTAAAACCTGAAAGGAGACGCCACGATGTCATCTTGTAACTGCATTGCAGAAAAACCAAAACAAATCGTCGAAGGACTGAACGCCACTAAAGAATATAACGGCTCAGTGAAGTCAGCACGACTTAAAGATGCTCAATTGGTTATAACTCAGAACATGGGGCTAACCAGCAAACTAAGCACACCGCTTGAGATTGAAATAATCGGTAGAAAGACACCTAAGAAAATGCCGCTTTTCTTCAACTACTGCCCTTTTTGTGGCCAAGAATATAAGACGGCTTAAATAACCAAATGGAGACTCTATGGCAAGTTCAGCATCGGCATATATACGTTGCCCCCACTGTAACGAACGAATGAGGACACACGGGCATGTCGTATTTAGTCCTTTAACCAAACAGCTGACAGCAGCTTGCCATAATCCAGATTGTCTATTTTCCGCAAAAGTTAGTATTGAAATATCACAACAAATACAACCCAGTCTGCAGCCAAAACCTGAAATTACGGCTGCACTGACTAGATAAATAAGGAATACCACGATGCAAGAATTCACGATAACACCTGAAATGAGAGCAAGCATTCAAAGCGATTTGCTTAACATGGCTCCCAATAACTTTAGTTCACACAATCTACAGAAATGGTTGGCTGAACAGACGGCAATTGAAGAGCACAGAGCAAACGCTCGTCAAAAAATGATAGCAGCCCTACCCAAAGTCGTAGCATTGGCTCAAACATATTCAGGCGGTGGTTTTACTGCAGCTACATTGCTGCTCAATATCTATAACCGTCATGAGTGGCATTTTGATCTAGTAAGTATGCGAAACCTTGACGTTGAGAATTGGCGTGCTTGCATGGACGTTCTTTGTTATCAGACCTTCAGTAGCCCAGACAAAGACGTTCATCATTACATAGAGGACGGCAACAAGATCATGCAGCAACTTTGGAGCCGTTATAAAGACACTACGAATTTCATAGGACGTAAATAAGGAGTTTCTCGTGGCCAATCTATTCAAGGAATCAATGCAGAGGATAGAGATAAAACTGACTTCTGGTACACGTATCAGACTGGTACCTAGTCTTGGCCAGAGAGACACCATGGTTTTGGCATACTCCTCCGATGAAATTGATATCGCTTTTTATGTCCCAGCGAACACTGGGAATTATGACGTCCTAAGCAATCACATAAGTTTAGGGCGTTACTCTCAAGCGTTACAGCATGCAGCAGACATAGGTGCTATCAGAGCATAGCTCGTCTCAATACATAACTACTCAACACTTAGGTAATACCATGACACGAATTAATGACAAAGTCGTAGACCGCCTGATATCGGACTACGGATTCAAAGTAAGCGGCGACTGGCTACGTGAAGGTCGCTGCCCAGACTGTAGTAAAAAATCTCTATTCACTCACTCAACCACGCCCCGAGTCGTCAAATGTGGCAGGCTCAATAAATGCGGTATGGAAGTCCACGTAAAGGATCTCTTTACCGACCTCTTTACAGATTGGTCAGCCACCTACAAGCAGACTGACATTAGCCCAAACGCTGCAGCAGACGCTTATCTAGCTGAAGGACGCGGTCTTAGCATCAACTCTGTTAAAGGCAGTTATAGCCAAGAGCAATATACCAACCGTGAGCTGGGTATATCATCTGCGACCGTTCGTTTTCAGCTACCCAACGGTGGCTGGTGGGAGCGCATTATTGATAAGGCTGACCGTTTCCCGCGCAAAGCCAATCTAAAATACGGATACGACCTGAAGGGTTACTGGTGGTGGCATCCAGCAAACACTCAACTACCAACTGAGTTATGGATAACCGAAGGTATCTTTGACGCGATGGCATTGAACGAGCATGGCCTTGATACCGTCAGCTCTATTAGTTGCAGCAACTTTCCAGAGCACAGCCTCTACGAACTCAAAAGCCAATACAACAAAGAAAAGCGCACACTGCCTACACTGGTTTGGGCATATGATCCTGACAAAGCCGGCAAAGACTACACCAAAAAATATGTAAAGCTAGCTGAAAGTATGGGGTTCGATTGTGTCGCAGCACAACCGCCTTATGAAAAACACCGTCAGCTAGATTGGAATGACCTGCACGAAATGAGTCGCCTCACACCTGAGCATATTGAGCACTATCGATATTTAGGTGACTTACTGACAGCAACGTCAGCAACTGCAGCTGCTGTCATCATGTATATGCACACCAAGCGCACCAGCTTTTATTTTGAATATAACTACCGCACGTGGTGGTTTGAATTAGATACTAAAGCCCTATCGACCTGCATTGGTGTAGATAAACACCAAGTCGGCGCTTATATGGAATCTGTTAGTGATTCAACCGACGTTGATGAGCAAATGCCAGAGTTCGTAAAATCCTGCAGTACTGTCACCGAGCTATGTAATGCCAAGCTCGAAGCCCTTTATTTTCAGCGCAACGAGATCACAGATGAGTCCTGGTACTTCATGCGTGTGGCCACGGCTAAAGGTGCTGTTACGACGACCATCACTGGCGACCAATTATCTAGCCCCTCTAAATTCAAACCTCGTTTACTGTCGGTTTATGCTGGCGTATTTTGGACAGGCGCAGCCGGTCAGCTAGACATCATCATGCGTCATCAGACCGAAGCGCTCAAAGAAGTTAAAACAACTGACTTTATCGGTTACAGCAAAGAGTTCGGTGCGTATATCTTTAACGACATTGCTGTGCATAAGGGCAAATCCGTGTCGATCAATGAGCAAGACTATTTCAAACTTGGTCGCTTAGAGGTCAAGTCATTAGCAAACTCACCAATGATGCAGCTCAATACCAAAGACAAGCCAAACTTTGACTGGTGGCCAAAATTCAACAAAGTACGTGGCGACTACGGCACTGTCGTTATGGCGTGGTGGCTGGGCACTTATTTTGCCGAACAGATACGTGGCATCGACCGCAGCTTTCCATTTTTCGAATTGGTAGGTCAAGCCGGGGCTGGTAAGTCACGCTTGCTCGAATTTTTGTGGCGCCTCAGTGGACGCGAAGACTACGAAGGCTTTGATCCATCAAAAGCCACGTCCGTTGCTATTTATCGTGAGTTTGCTCAAGTATCCAATATGCCTATCGCTCTAATTGAAGGCGACCGTAACGACGAGGACGGTAAAAAGTCTTACTCAAAATTCGAGTGGGATCAGTTAAAAGATGCTTTCAACGGTCGCTCAATCCGTAGTCGCGGTGTCAAAAATAACGGCAACGACACTTACTCTCCGCCATTTCGTGCAGCCATCATGATTAGTCAGAACGAACCCATCCAAGCATCTGAAGCCATGCTCACGCGCTTACTGCATATTCGACTGACTCGTGAAGGTCAAACGCTAGAAGGCAAATACATTGTCGACGAGCTCGACCGCATACCGCTCGAAGTCACCAGTCAATTTATGGTCAAGGCCATTCGTAATGAAGAGGCTATCTTGCAGACGTACAAAGAGAAAGTGCGAACTTACGAAGCTTTTTATCATGCAGCTGGTATCACTCATACTCGTATCGCACTAAATCATGCTCAAGTAGCGGCGATGGTGGATTGTCTTCATTTGCACGTATTAGACGGCATCATGACAGATGAACAAGCCAAGACTGCCAAAAGCACGCTTATCAAAATGTCAGAACAGCGCGTGGCCAGACTGTCCAACGACCATCCACTCGTCGAGCAATTCTGGGAAATTTACGAGTATCTGGACTCATTGGCAGATTGCAACATGAATCACTATGCAGCTGACAAAAAGAAAATAGCAATCAACCTACCGGCCTTTTATAAAATTGCTCAGTCAGAAGGTCAGCGCCTACCTGAACAGACCGAGATGAAGCGCTTACTCAAATCAAGTCGCAAGCATAAATTTGTAGACTCAAATGTACCGGTATCAAGCGCTGTTTATAAATCAAAGACCGTGAAGTGCTGGGTATTTGAACAAGGAGCAGATTAATGAATATGAATGAGTATAGCTTCAGCAGCATGGACGGCGTTTGTGACGAGTGTGGCTGTGAGCTTTGGTTTGGACAAAGCGAAGCACCTCACGCGGATCTCTGCGACCACTGCTACGACATGGAAATTATCAACGGTGAATGCTCGATACCAAAGGATCACCCAATGTACAAGGATGCCGACTAATGGACTTAAATAAATTAATGCAATTGGCAATGGAACACCATCATCAGGAACAATCAAAAAAACTGCAATATAACGCATGCTTTGAATTATTAGCCAATATATTTATTCGAACTATTCCACCTACGCAACGGATTGACCAACTAAACATCTCAATGCAAAACGTAATTGATAATGCTGGTTACCTCAATAGCGAAGATGAAGAAGGGTTTTGTGAGTTGATGGGTCTGGCAAAGAATATGGTTATCGAAATGGCAGATAAGATGGAGGAAGGTCGATGAGTAACTTACCAGTAAGTGCTGTACTACATAGACTACGCAAGATAAAAATGCAGCTTTATAAAGCTGAATATGACTCAGTAGAATCTGAACTTGACGACTTCATAAAATCGATAACTAAGAGCGATTATATCTGTGAGTGTTGTGGATGTGACTTAGATAAAGAGGATTATTTCATGAACGGCAAACATTGTGAGTTTTGTAATCAAGAGGTATGCCAGTGAACCTAGTCCGCGCCCTATTCCCCTATAACCGTGACAGTCCTCTGCATTGGATCACTTTCGACACCGATTCAGGACAAATGATCGACTGCTCAATGCACCCAACGCACAAACAGCGAGAGCTTTACCAAAACAAGCGTTACAGCATTAACAAAGACAAAATCGAAATGCGCTGCGAGACCGAAGTCTACAAGGAGCGCAAATTTGAAACCTTAACCGAAATCAAGATAGGACCATCAATATAATGGCAGACGATATAGACAGAGCAAACGATATCGCTCAAGAATCAATAGATAGAATCATTACCAACGCACCCAAATTCAACGAGCCATCGTATCCAGAGTGCATAGATTGCGGTGAAGACATACCCTACCAACGGCAGCAAGTCGGAGGTGTCAAACGCTGCATTGACTGCCAAAACGTTCAGGAAGGAAGAAGGTAGCAGTTTTAACCTTAAAATCACCTTCTCAAGGTAATAATTAATCTAAGTAAAATCAGAAACATAAAAAGAGATAATGAAGGTCTTACCTTTATTACCTCTTTTTTTACTACCGTAGTATTACCGCTATTTTACTACTCACATTACAACAGCAGCTACGTTATAAACCTACTTTTGACCTGAAATCAAAGGATACAGAATGTCTGCAGGTATCGAACCTTTAAAAACCAGCATTAGAATTTGGTGGCGCGACGCAAGCGGAGAACGTGACCGCGAAACCTTATATGACACACCGCCCACTGACGCCAACCTAAAAAAAGCCAACGCCATCGCGCAATCAATAGAAACACAAATAGAAATGGGCACGTTTGACCGTGACCAAACCTTCCCTCATTCGCCCAAGCGCAAAGCGAGTTATTTTAGTCACTATCTAAATCAGTGGAAAACAACAGAGGAATCATTGGTCGCTCCTACGTCATGGGACACATATCTAAGCAAAGTTAACAACCACATCAGCGAATACTGGTCACAAAAGCAAATGGCAAAAATTAAAGTAGAAGACGTTGAGGACTGGGTATATAAAGATTTGATAAAACGCAAAAAACTAGGCTCAAAAACGATTAAAGAAATTTTAGGATTATGGCGAAAAATATACAGCTATTGGGCGCGGCACCAGCCCACAGCCAATGATCCCTCACAGTACATCAAACTTAATTTTAATGACCCGGACGAAATCTACCCTTTTAACCGGGATGAAATAAGTTTAATTATAAAAAATGAGCCGGACCAGGCGCGTAAAAATCTATGGACTGTCATGATATGGTCAGGTTTATCATCACATGAGCTGCTCGCATTAGCCGTGTCAGACTTAGACTTGGACAATGGCCACGCTTATGTGATGCGCGGTGTCGTAAAAGGAGTTTACCGGGTAACAAAAAACCGTCGTCGCAAACGCCAAGTTGAGCTGTTGCCCATTGTCATTGATGCGCTACGTAGTCAGATTGATTTAATAAAAGACACTGCCCTGCAGACAGTCATGATAACCGAGCGAGATCATCGCACAGAACGGCCACACACGCTGCAATTTCTGTGGCACAACCCAAACACTGGTACACATCATACTTACGAGCAGCTGCGCCACCAGTGGGCAGATTATTTAGAGCGCATCGATGTAGACTATCGACCGCTCAATAATGGCCGGCACACTTATGCCAGTCAGGTACTATCAACTGGCGTTGTTACTGCAGAGTGGTTGGCAAAACAACTTGGCCACAGCAATACAGATATGATCCATAAGCACTATGGTAAATTTATACCGCAAGATTCTGGCCACATCATCAAGATACTAAACCACGCATTACAGATATAGCCCATTCCAGCCCACGCACGAAGTACCAGGCTTTTTAGCGCAACAACGCTGGAAAGCCTTTATTTATGCGCCCTCACAAAGCATTCATGACGATTTAGCAAAAATAACCAGCCCACAGCCCAGTGTGAGTTAGTACTTTATATTGCACTAGATAAGTAGCGGGACTAGATGGGATGAGTTGGGTTGAAGTGGGATAGAAGTCATTAGTTATGGGGGATTCAGTCAAAGCTGGCTAGGATTTATCAGATGATCTGAATTGAGAGCGTTTATAAGTTATTCTGCACTAGATAGGCAGTGCAAATTGAAATTAAGAAATGTTTGTAAGTTATTCTGCACTAAGCCGAGCGCTACGACAACATAGTATAGACTCAGTCTATTAGGATTATTTTGTATCTATACTATATTGCGTTAGTGTTCTAACTGGTTAGCTATTCAAAAAGCCTATGGCAAGGTCTAGCAGTTCAGCGGCGTTGGCAGTATTGCAGTTTATACTCACAGTTTTACCAGTCGCATCGGTCAATGTAACGCTGGTCGATGGGTTGGGATGGACATGGCGGTTAAGTAATGCTGCTATGTCCTTTTTTTGTGCCTGTAAATCCCTTGTATTACCCTGCTGGCTTGGCTTTGGGAATGCTAAAGTCGTCATGTCTTCCTGCTCCTGCTAGTTAATGGCAGGGCTATCTTACTCGCTAGAGTAGCTATCGACAATAGTAATTTAAAATCCACGCGTCAATCTATGACGCGCTATTAAACCGCAACGAATTTGACTATATAGCCAGTTTGAGCATTGTAGTGATGCTTGTACCAGCGTCTGGGTTTTTACATAGCATGTCATAGATGTTGACCACTAGCTCAGCCTTTTTGTCAGACTGCATTTGCTTGTTATGCTCTCTCAAGTAATCATCTACTATTGTCAGTGCTTCTACCATGACCGCCATATCAATATTGGCAGCGTCTGCTGTTTCTTTAATCTGCTCTATCCCCTTCTTTGTATTTACCTGCTGCTCTGCGGTACTGTATGGCTCACCAATCCCTTTATGTAACCAGTCGACGTTCACACCTGTGGCGTCGGCTATTTTTTTGGCTGTACCTTTATGAATACTGGTACTGCCCTTTGTCCAAATGCTGTGGAAAGTAGATTTGCTTATATCAACACGGCTAGCAAATGAAAATGGATACTGTTTTTCATCTTCAGTCATTAACTGGTAAAGCCGTTTTTTGAGTGGCGTATCCAGTTCCATATTATTTTCGGTCAATTCGGAACTCATGCCAGACTCTCCTATTTAGTGCCATATTTATAAGTGTTTGATATTAATAGCGAAAATAAATTATTTTAAAAATAGTTCTATTTATTCATTATGAACTATTTACATAGAACTATTTATGAACTATTATGTTTACAAGTTGATTTATCGAACTCTAAACCGAACCTAATAAAAATAAACCAGCTAAGCTGATTGGGGTTATTACTATGTTGAGCTATGAGCATTACCCGATTTTTGAACAGTGGAAGCGCCTACCCGATGGCAGCTGGCACGCTGAAGACATTAAGTCCGCTATCCGTAAGCGTGGCGTGACTTTAGCTGAGCTATGCGAGCAGATGGGCGTAGACAATCGCGCCGCTAGTAAAGCATTGGCTGAGCCGTTTACTAAAGGTGAATTGGCTATTGCTCAATACCTTAATGTGCCTGTACAGCTGCTATTCCCTACCCGTTGGACGGCAGACAAAAAGCGCGTTAGACCACGGTATGCCGCTAAATATACCACGATGGCGGAGCTATTGTCATGAAAAATCAGTTCGCAATGACAGAAATTATGAACTACGAACTCTCTGGCTTGCCAAAATCGCGGCGAGGCATGGATAAATATGCAGACAAAAATGGCTGGCAGTACGTAGAAGTTCCTAGCACTGGTCGTGGCGGTGTACGTCGTGAGTATGTTTTACCTGAGGCCTTATTTGAAGAGGTGAAACTACAAGCGTTGGCAACACTCGCTGACGATACGGACATTAGCGATGTGGCTCAAACCTCATCTACTGAACTGGCGACCACTAATAATAACGTCGTTGCTAGCGCGGCAGTGCTTGCCGAATGGCAGCGTAATTGTGCTATTGCCCGTATCGCTGTGGTGCGCTATGTACTAAAAGCCGCTGAGCTGACGGGTAAAACCAAAGCCATAGAAGCGTTTGCAAAAGCCAGTAAAGAGAAGCGTTTAGACGATACGCTCATCGGTACTATTAAACGCGCCAATGCCAAAAGCGGCGGTAAAGATGGGCGCGGTAATGTCAGTCGTCGTACCTTGTTTGATTGGGTAAAAGCGTTTGAGACTAGCGAGGCGGATACCAATGCCAGCGCTGTCGCATTACTAGCGCCGAAAGCCCGCACCACTGAAATACCACCGTGGGCTGGGATACTGCTAAAACTGTGGAGCGACCCTGCTAAGCCTGAGCTTGCCGAAGTCATGCGCCGTATTGAAACGGCTTACGCTGATAGTAATGTCGAGATGCCAAGCTACCATCAGGCACGATACTTTTTAGAAACACATATCGGCAATGTCGAGCGTGAGCGCGGGCGTATGGGTAGTCGTGAGATTAAGAATATCAAACCGTTTGTGCGCCGTGACGCCAGTGTTTTATTGCCTACCGATGTGTATACCGCTGATGGTCATACGTTCGATGCTGAGGTAGCACATCCTGACACTGGCAAGCCGTTTCGTCCTGAGATCACCACTGTATTGGATGTACATACTCGTATGGTGGTGGGTTATAGCATTGACTTAGCAGAGTCTGGCCTTGCCGTACTGGACGCGATATCCAGCGCAGCAAGTGATTACGGTATACCCGCCATATTCTATGTGGACAACGGATCAGGCTATAAAAATACGATGATGAAAGATGAGTCAACGGGTCTTATGACACGAATGGGTGTCGAGGTAAAACACTCTATCGCCTATAACTCACAAGCGCGCGGGACTATCGAGCGTGTGCATCAAACAATATGGATACGCTTAGCTAAAAAGCTACCTACTTATATAGGGGCAGACATGGATAGCCAAGCTAAGCAGTCTGTGTTTAAGAAAACACGCAAAGATATTAAGACGTTTGGTGAGTCAAAAGCACTGATCGGCTGGAATGAGTTTTTGCAAATCGCAAGTGATGCAGTCATGGCCTATAACAATGAGCCACACACTGGTCTACCGCGCCGCTATAACCAAACCACAGGGCGGCGCGAGCATTTAACCCCGCAAAAAATGTGGGATGAGCAAGTTGACGCTATGACCAAAGCTGGCACTGGATTGGTTGTCGTATCAGATGCTGAACGCGACGACTTGTATCGACCTTACCTACAGCGCAAATGTCTGCGCGGTGAGATCAATTTGTTTAGTAATAAGTATTTCTCACACGATCTTGAGCAATATCACGGCGAGACCATGCTGGTCGGTTATGACATCCATGACGGCTCTAAGGTCTGGGTACGTGACCTCACCCATCGACTGATCTGTATCGCTGAGTTTGAGGCGAATAAGAAAGGCTACTTTGCTCAATCTGCGCTGGGTGATGCGAGAGAAAAACGTGCTCAAGGTCAAGTGAAACGGGCGAAAGTGCATGTTGATGCGGCACTTGAAAACATGAGACCGCACCGCGTATTAGAGCATGTACAGGATCAGATGATGCCAAGTGCTGATATTGAGCGGGCGCAAAACTTACTCAATGAGCGGTTGGCTAAAGATGCAGTCACAGTGGAGAGTCAAGCGACTGATATGACTGCTATGCAAGCCACGTTTGACAAGCTAAATAGCATAAATAATGAAAGTAAAGAAAAAACTTTCGTATCGCCGCAAGCGGTAGTCATACCACAGCCTAAAAGCAATACGGATATGACACAAGATGAGAAGTTTGAGCGATGGTTGGGTCTATATGAGCAAGTCAAAGCTGGCAATGAGCTGGACGCTGGTGACCAAGATTTTTATGAGCTGTACCCAGAGTCGAAAATATTTGGAATAAAAATGAAGGCGTATCAAGCCGCTCATGAGGAGCAGCACGGTACTAAAGTGTTTTTTAAGTGGGGTTAGCTGTTTAGGTAACCCTAAAAAGGTGGCGGTAGTCACTGCAATGACTACCGCCTGATCAAGTACGCATACTCAATCGGAGATTAAATCATGCGTGAAGTAATGAACAATGTCAATACGCCTACGGCGGTGGGAGTGGCGCAAGTCACGAACGTGGCGGTGTGCTTTGAAGCAATAGAGCGCATACAAAGCCGTCATCCAAGCTTGCCGGGAATCGGTGTGTTTTACGGTCGAAGTGGCGACGGTAAATCCTCTGCTGCCAGCTATATCGCTAACAGACTCAATGCCTATTACGTGCAAGCGACTAGTATTGCGACGAAAAAAAGCTTTTTAGAGTCGGTACTACGTGAGATGACCATCCCAGCTTACAAAACGGCTGCTGAGATGCTCGGTCAAATCGCGGAGGAGCTGGCAAAAAGTGGCCGCCCGTTAATCGTTGATGAAGCAGATCATCTGGTAAAAGGGAACAAAATCGAGATGATACGGGATATCTACGAGTCATCACAAGGGACGATACTGATCATTGGCGAGGAGATGCTACCCAAAAAACTTGAACGCTGGGAGCGCTTCCACGGTCGGGTACATAGCTGGGTGCCCGCGCAGCCCGCGACGGCGAATGATGCAGCACTACTGGCAAAAGTCTATGCACCAAAAATCACTATTGATGATCAAGTACTTAAGCAGCTAGTCGGTGCAGTACGTGGCTCAACACGCCGTACTTGCACAAACATTGAGATGCTGGGACAGCGCGCACTGGAATGCGGTATGCGCTCTGTGACGATGGATGATCTCGAGCAGCTACTACCTAATGGCTTTATCACTGGTCAATCACCTAAACCACGCTCATTTTAAAAGGAATATCTTATGTGTTGTCGTTGTCAAAATTCACTCGAAAGTAACTGTAAAAACGGTATGGCTATCCATTCAAACCCTCTACTCTCTGCCTCAAACCCGCATACTATCGTGCGTAACGATTATGAAAAGTTGTGGGACATGCTACGCGCAACAGCGGATGGTGTGACCATCCGCGATGTGGCACGTACGATCCCTAGTATCAATTATGATAAAGCTAAGGCATGGCTTGGCGCGTTAAACAGCGCAGGCTATGTCTCACGTGAGCAAATTGATCTCACGCGCAATCTACCAACCTACCGCTATCAGCTAATACGTGATATCGGTCAAAAGCCACCACGTATTGACAGTAAAGGCGCACCAAAGCCGCCTTCTGTCAATGAGGCCATCTGGCGCACCATCCGCATACTCAGAACATTTAACGCTAATCAAATCATTGCTAGTGGTTCAACACCTGAGCTAGTGCTCAATATCGCCAGTGTGCGCCAGTATTTACGTCATCTGCATAGCGCAGGGTATTTACAAGTACGCCAAGCTGGACAAGCCAAGCAACTGGCTATTTATCAGCTCATACATAATACGGGACCAAAAGCCCCTGAAGTACAACGTGGCAAAAAAATCTATGACGGTAATTTGGGGTTGGTCGTATACGACCCCGCCAAGCCATTACCGCCCTCACATGAAGCCGAAAAAAATAACTCTAAACAAGCTAAAAAGGGAGCGAGTCATGTCTAATCAATCACTGTTTGATGAAGTCAAAGCTAATGCCGTCGCAGCAGACAAAAGCGCTGCTCACTATCTGACGCAAGCACGCCAACGTGCGGCACTCACTCGTCTGCCAAGTTTTGAGCAGGCAACCGTCGAAGATATGGAGCGTCTGCGTAAAGAGGTTTGGAAACTGTATCGCCTTATATCATTGATGGTGGTAATCCTACTCGCTATCGCAGTACTAGGAGGCGTGCTATGTCTATTATAGAGACTACAACCATTGATACAGCTGCTGATGCTGACACTCAAAACCCGCAAGACTGGAAACACTATCCAGTGACGGCTGCTAACTGGATCGATGCCTGTCACGAGGAAAAAGAAAAGCTCGGTATTTCTTACGCCAAAATTGCACGACGTATTGGATACGCGCGCCCTAGCCTGAGCCTTGCGCTCTCTGGTAACTATACGGGTAATACAAAGACTATTGCTGATGCGTATGTCACGTACCGCAAGCAGGTCGCGTGTCCTTATGCCGCTGAGACAGTTAGCCGCCAGTACTGCCACGATCATGCCCTTGCCGATGCCCCGACTCATAACCCTGCGGCTCTGCGCCACTGGCGCGCTTGTCAAGGCTGCGCGTATAAGCCTGATAGTGAGAAAGGAGGACAGTCGTGAAGTCAGCTAATACTGAGGCAATCGCAAAAGAGCTACGCGAAATAGATTTGAGTGCTGATAGCTCAGATGATGTGCCACTTGATGACACCCTGAAACAGCAATATCAGAAAAATATGCTCGAGCGCTATCCAGACTTTGAAGCGCAAACGGTGTCTGATATCACTGAGCTAAAACACGAAGTCAGACGTCTCTCTGATATGAATAAGGTGATGGTGTGGCTGGTGTTAGGTCTGATAGTGATGCTAACAATTACTCAAACAAACTGATTAAAAAAGGACAAGTAATCATGTCAAAAAATAAAAATAGTAAGACTTTAGGCGCTGTCATGGGTGGTCGCAGCGCAGACCAAATATCGCCAGACGAGGCCATGATCTTTGCGCTAGCGTCAAACATGATGGCAATTGCGCTTGCTGATATACCCGATGCCAAAGAGCGTGTCATGCGCGCTCGGCATCAGCTACTACTTAGACAATCAGACATCACCATAGGTAAGAGACGACAAATAGAAGGTGTGGAAAGCTATGTACTTAATGCTATTAAGCACATGCAATCAAATACGCCGACTATTCACTAAATATAAGACAAATAATCAAAAGGAATCTAATCATGAGTAATCAAACCCAAACCATTACCGCTTGTACCGTACCTGAAGGCTATGTCCAAAACGCGAAAGGGCATCTAATCCCCATCGACAAAGTTAAACCCGTCGACAATTTGCGTGATGAAGTCGTTAAAGGAATGATCGCTATCGCTATTGAGCAGCGTGATTCTATGCGCCTTGCTAAAAACAAACTGTTTGATAGTTTTAATGATTTTGTCTCATTGTCTGCTCAAGAGTACAAGGTGACGCTGGGTGGTAAAAAGGGTAATACGACACTGATGAGCTATGACGGCAAATATAAAGTACAAGTCGCCGTCTCTGAAAATATTGTGTTTGATGAGCGTCTACAAGTAGCCAAAAAGCTGATTGATGAATGTCTCACAGATTGGACACAAGATAGCAACGCCAACATCAAAGCGCTGATCAATCAAGCGTTTCAGGTCGATAAAGAAGGTAAGGTTTCGACTGGCCGCGTGCTTGCTCTGCGTAGTCTAGATATCAACGATGCGAAATGGGATCGTGCGATGGATGCCATCAGTGACGCTATCCAAGTGACGGACACCAAAGAGTATATTCGCTTTTATGAGCGTGATGAAAAAGGCGCTTATCATCAAATCTCGCTTGATTTTAGTAACGTCTAGGAGCGCAAAGATTATGGGTAAGTTAAATAAAGAGCAGATTAAGACGTTGAGTGATAAGAAGTTTGTATTAGGTTGTCTCAAGCTTAAATGCGATGGCTACATCATCACTTTGCGAGACGGAATATACAAACGGAAAATCAGGACAGAACTGTCGGTTAATGGATGGCTTAAGGGGGAATGGCTTATTGAGCCAGACTCACACCCTGAAAGTAAGTTTTATATGCCTTTCGTTCGGTATATCAAAAAAAGTCCACGTAGTAAGAAGAAAGAGAAAGTCGATCTAGGTATGCGTAGACCTGACTTTGCTAGTATCGGTCAAGCCCTACGGTATCTAAATAAAGTCTGCGATAGCGTAGAAGTGATTGAGGGGGACGACCAATGAGTAAGCAACAGCAAAACTGCGAATCCGTATGTCCTCAGTGTAATCGTGAAGTTAAGTTTATCGCGATACATGAGTTACAGCCTTGGCAAGACTGCTTTTTGGGTAGTTATATCTGTAAATGTGGTAGCACTTTATTGATGGATTATGAAGTTGCTACCCAGACGGTTGTTGCTAGAACTGACGAAGAATGGCGACTGCATCATAAGAAAGAAACGGATGTAGACGGTAAATTTAAAAGCATCAAGATAGGCGCGCTCAGTAAAGAATCGGCTATACGTATGGCGAACCGCCTTAATGAGCGGCATTTTAAAGGCCAGTATGCTAACTGCCACGGCACCGAAGTTATGAAAGGCCAATATGTCACTACGCTATTTGTCGAAGATAACCAAGAAGTAAAAGACGCTCATGTATCAGCAGTACGCGCATGGAAAAAGTTGCTAAATAAGCGAGAATTGGAGGAATCATCTGATGAGTTATCAAGCTAAGAGTCATATGTTAGTTGGCTTCCCCTATGAAGATCGCAGCTTTATAGAAAGAGCTGTTGAATGGCGTAAAGACGGTGATAATAGCTTTAAAGAAGAGTATGAAAAACAGGTGCGGGTTACTGATCTTATGCCTAAATATCAAGCAGATTTAGAAAAACTAAATCAACAAGCTTTAGAAGTGTTTTATGAATATTTGGAAGACAGAAACATCGTTAAAATCAAAGAGCATCGTGGGTTTGATTATATTGGCTTTTCTATTACAACTACGGTCAGCACCGACGATAACTCATTAACTCAATTCTGTAAAACTGTTAAAGAAAGATCAGAAGAGCTATATGAATTATTAGGTAAGAAAGGCGTGTTGTTATCCGCACATGACTATTCATAAACAAAGAGACGTCCAATAAACACAAAAAACCCGTTACTTGTTAGCGGGTTTTTTGTTTAGAACTAATGTTTAAAATAATTTTGGCTCATAACTCTAAACACTCCCTTTTGGATATAATGACAAATATCCAATAAATCATGTGTTTATGAGGTCTGCGATGGCGTACTCTCCCCAGAAAAAGAAGATGATGCAGCTCGTGCATATCGGCAAAAATAAGCTGGGGCTGGATGACGGCACATATCGCGAGATGCTGTATCAAGTGACAGGTAAAAGCTCAAGCAAAGACTGCACAGCAGCGGCGCTACGTAAAGTCGTCGATCACATGGAACAGCACGGCTTTAGGGTGACACCCGCCAAAAAACATCAGGCCAAAAAGCCAGACGCAGCGGCTGCTAAAAAAGCATTGGTAGATAAAATTGAAGCGCTACTGACTGTTGGCAAAAAGCCGTGGGAATATGCTGAGTCAATGGCAAAACATATGTACAAAGTTGATGCGCTAACATTTTGTACACCCCGTCAGCTGCGCGGTATTGTAACGGCTTTGACCAAGCACAATCAGAAAATGGCTAGGCTTACGGAGGTGCAAGCTGATGCCTGATCGCTACAATACCAAAACTTATCGGCAGCTTGAAATGCTAATCGGTCATGATGCAGCGGAGAAAGTCGTCGATGCTTATCGTGGGCAAGAATTATATGTACCACCACCTGAAAAAATAAATGATGATCATAAACTGGTGAAACTACTTGGCATTGATGTAGCACTGCGTATGTGCTACTACTTTCAGGGCAGCCCGCTTACGCTACCCATGCAGCAAAAAAAGATACTGGCAAAACGCAACAGTGAAATAATCAGTAAATATACAGCGGGTACTGGTAAAGGCACGCTGGCTACTGAATACGGACTGCATGTGCGTACTGTACGCAAGATCATTAAAAATCATGATAACGAGCTAGCAAAGCAAGCCTATGCCCGACTGCAATTATGCTTGTTTGATTGCTAATATCTAATCAAATAGCCCCTACTCTTGCCGTTAGATACTTCTGTGTCTAACGGCTTTTTTGTGTCTGTAGCTTGAAGATTCAGTAATCATCGGAACTGTGACCCGTATTTATAGGTCTGTGGCTTTGAGATGATAGCGGTATTACACAACTTTACTATCCTATTATCTAACTGCCGAGCTGACTATGACTCAAACCGTATTAACTGAAAAGGAATTTTTTGATTGGATGCGCTCACAACAAGCCGATAAGCGGTTGACGCAAATTATGGTCAATGGCGCAAATGAGCTACTGGCGCTAACTGATCCAGCTGAATTAAAAGCTATTTTGGCTAAAGTGAATGGTTGGTCTAATGGCGAAGAAATGAGCCTGTCTGATGATGGTATGGCGCTGCTCAATGAATTTGAGGGATTCCGTACTCATCCTTACCTTGATACTGCCAAAAAACCGACCATCGGTTATGGCTCAACATATTATCCTGATGGTCGCGCAGTAAGTATGAATGATAAGCCTGTTACGCGTAGCGAGGCTGCACGCATCAAACAGACAGTACTCAACCAAGACTTTAGCCCTGCCGTCAATATGATGTTTGCTGATGAGATTGAGCGCGGTGAGCTGACGCAAAATATGTTTGATGCGTTGATATCACTAGTCTACAACATCGGCATTATGGGTCTGAAAGGCTCTAGCGTCTATCGCAACATCAAAGCAGGTAAATATGCCGCCGCCGCTGATAGCTTCTTACCGTTTAATAAAGTCCGCAAAAATGGTGTGCTTGAATACGAGCCTGGTCTAGCAACTCGCCGCGAAAAAGAGCGTGCGTTGTTTTTGGCATAAGTGGGTATTTATGGATTGTTTTAAAAAGCTAAAGAACGCACTGGCAGTCATTAGATGGCTAGTGCAGCTGCTCATACGCTTAGCCAAATACAATAAGGACAGGTCATGACAGACAACTATGAGCCACAAAATACAGAGCATTTTGGTTTTGATAAAGCCAGTGGCTCTGATGAAAGTTACATTCGCCAGCTGACCGTTGATGAGTTGCCAAAGCACAGCCATGATTCTGGTGAAAGCACAGTGTATACCGATGAAGCAGGCTTTTTACCCGCTCAATACGGGCAAGTGAAGGCTGAGCCTAAGCATTGGTATCAGTCAAAAACTATTTGGTTTAACTTGATCGTCACTGCTGCGACCCTTGCTAGCTCTGCTACACCAGCGCTTGAACAACATATGAGTGCAGAGGTCTATGGCGTAATTGCTTCAGGTGTCTCCTTTATTAATGCCATCTTGCGCCTAGTCACGGGCAAGCCGATTAAAGGCGGTGGCAATGGGTGACATTATTGATGATGCCAACAAAATCGCTGCTGTGCATCTAAACGCCGCTTTATCACATATCAAAACTCCAGCTGCTAACGATATTACGGATTGTATCGACTGTGATGATCCTATTGGTGTAGCGCGTAAAGCCGCTGCACCGCACGCCATACGTTGTGCTGAGTGTCAAGGCTACCATGATAAGGATTCACGATGATATTAGAGCTAGATACCTATCAAGCGATTGGGATTGCTTTGACCATTGCAGGCTCAATTTTGGGCGCAGGAAAGGCACTTTTTGCCCGTTTTGATGCGTCATTGCGCGAGCGTGATGATGGCCTTAAGCATGATTTAAATCAATTATCTAATCAGATGGCTAATGAGTCCAATGCTATCCGCAAGCTTGACCGTGAAATGCTAGAACTAAAAGCAGAACTACCACGCGAATATGTCGCTAAGGCTGATTTTATCCGCTCTTTTACAGTAGTGGAAGGCAAGATTGACGCCGTCTATAACTTGATTATCCAGCAAAAAAATAAGGAATGATGATGTCCGTTGATATGGCAAAAAGTCGCCGAGAAGGTATGCGCTGGCATCTGCTCAATGCTCTAGATAAAGCTCGTCCGCTAGGGGCTATAGACACACTACTACTTGATGTAGTGCGCTGTATCTATCCTGATACGACTGTCAAAGAGCTGCACAGTCAATTGGACTACCTTGATAATAAATCGCTTGTAGTACTGGTTAAACATCCTGATGGTCATTGGCACAGTTGCCTAAACAGCAACGGTGTCGATATGGTCGAATACACCGTGGATTGTCCTGCTGGTATCGCACGCCCTGCTAAATACTGGGGTTAGAAGATGGCACGTGAAAGCGCAGTAGATCAACTTACGTCTGAGCATTTGGAGCTATTAAAAGTACGCCTTGAAGACTCAGGGTTTCAAGACTATCAGCAGTTAACAGATTGGTTGACCGAGCTTGGCTATCAGATTAGCAAATCTTCTGTCCATCGCTTTGGCAAAAAGCATGAACAGAAGATGCAAGCGGTGTCATTGTCTACGCAAGCGGCTATCTATATGGCTGAGCGCAATCCTGATGATGCTGGAGCGCTGTCGTCTACCGTTGTTACGATGATGCAGTCAGAGTTTTTTAACGCGCTGGTACAACTGCAAAGCCTAGATGATGACAAAGATATTAATCCAATGGATCGTCTTGCGGCGTTATCTAAAGTCAGTAAAGGTATTGCAGAGCTATCCAAAGCATCAGTCAATCAAAAAAAGCACCAGATTGAAGTACGAGACAAAGCCAATGCTGCTGCTGATAAGGTTGAGCAGCTAGCAAGTAAAGGTGGTCTGAGTGGCAAGGCGGTACAAGAAATACGTAAAGCGATACTAGGGATTGCAGACTGATGACCAAAAAAGAGACGCCGCCATTACTTGATGCCAATACTGATCTGGAAGCACCAGCAGTACTGCTACCGTATCAGCAAAAATGGATAGCAGACGAGTCACAGCTTAAGATCGCTGAGAAATCACGGCGTATCGGCTTGACTTGGGCAGAGGCTGCGGACTGTGCTTTGGTTGCGGCATCTGATAAAAAGTCTGGTGGGCAAAATGTCTACTATGTTGGCTATAACCAAGACATGACAATGGAGTTTATCGAAGCCTGTGCGATGTGGGCGCGCTCGTTTAACTATGCGGCCAGCGAAATTGAAGAAGGTATCTTTGTCGATGAAGACGGCGATAAAGAAATCAAAACCTATACGATTAGATTCCCAAAAGCCAAAAACCGTATCACTGCCCTATCCTCTCGCCCGTCTAACTTACGTGGTAAGCAAGGCGTAGTCGTCATCGATGAGGCGGCGTTCCACGAAGATCTTGCTGGACTAATCAAAGCCGCTTTAGCACTACTTATCTGGGGCGGTAAAGTGCGGATTATCTCAACGCATAACGGCGATGAGAATGCCTTTAACGATCTAATCCAAGAAGTACGGGCGCTGAAACGTAGCGGCACGGTACATAAAACCACGTTTAAGGAAGCCGTCGAGCAAGGGCTATATAAGCGTGTCTGTCTGCGATTGGGTAGAGATTACGATGCGGCCGAAGAAGTGGCGTGGATGGCTGAGGTCTATAAATTTTACGGTGATGATGCTGAGGAAGAGCTGGACGTGATACCCGCGCAAGGCTCAGGACGCTGGCTGACAATGGGGCAGCTAGAAAAGCTACAAAATGAAGAAAGCCAAGTAATCCGCTTTGTACCGCCTAAAGGCTTTGAGCTGTGGACTGAGGACGCCCGTAACACCCATGTAGATAAGTGGTTAGAAGAAGTTGCCGACCCTGTATTGCTAACGCTTGATAAGACACACCCGCATTACTATGGACTTGATTTTGCGCGTAAACGCGATGCCAGCTCGATGTGGTGGCAGGCGGAGCGCTTGAATATGAGCCGCTATTGTCCGTACGTACTTGAGATGGAAAAGACGCCATACAATCAACAAAAACGCATCTGTATCCATGTAATTGAGCGCACGCCGCGATTTAGCAAGGGCGCTAATGATGCGACGGGTAACGGTGGCTTCTTAGCTGAGCAGCTACAAATCAAATTTGGGGCGCATCGTATTGATGCTATCAATATGTCTGAAAGTTGGTACGCCGAGCATACGCCGCATTTCGGTAAGTGCTTAACGGATGGGACGATTGAGGATATGCCCGCTGATCGTGATATCCGTGACGATCATTTACTGTTTAAAAAAATCAAAGGCGTGGCACGGATACCAGCGGAGCGTACTACCAGTAGTACAGGCAGTAAGCGCCACGGTGATAGTGGTATTGCTCATTTGCTCTGTGACTATGCGAGTAAGTTTCCCACGCCTGAGCTGGATTGGACACCAGTGCCAATTGATAGATCAGAGATGCCACGAGGTATGCGTGATGTGTTTGACAAGCTTGCCTCATTGAGTGGATTTTTGGGTAATGGTGGCTGGTAGGTTTAGGTTAACAATATTATTTTAAGGACTTTTAATGTCATTTTATTCAGCGCTACGCCAAGCCGCTCCAATCGCGCAAAAGCAGATCAAACGTCTGCTCGGCTCACAAGTACAAGCAGCTGATGACCGCGCCCACGTGTGGGAGCGTCCAGAGCTAACGCACCCAGCGGTAGGACTAACACCCGCTAAGCTCCATCAACTACTTACAGGCGCAGAATCAGGCAATATGAACGATATGCTGGCGCTGTTTGAGGACATGGAAGAGCGTGACAGTCATATCTTTGCTGAACTTGATAAGCGTAAGCGTAGCCTACTGTCGCTTGATTGGTACATCAAACCGCCTGAAGGTGCAACCGCCGCTGAAAAGGAGCAGGCAACAACTATCCAAAACCTTATGCACGCGATCAATGATTTTGATATTGTCATTAAAGACGCTCTTGATGCTATCGGTAAAGGCTTTAGCGGACAAGAAATCAACTGGATACGCGATGGCAGTACATGGTATGTCGAATCACTTGAGTTTGTCATACCACAACGCTTTGTAATTGCACCAGACAATAAAACGCTGATGCTCGGTAATGGCATCGATGCGCCAGAGGCGCTGTGGGATCATGCGTTTTTGATGCACACGCACAAAGCTAAGAGCGGTTATCTGGTACGTGGTGGACTGCACCGTATCCTTGCGTGGCCGTACGTGTTTAAAAACTACTCAGTGCGTGATCTTGCCGAATTTTTAGAAATTTATGGTCTACCTATGCGCTTAGGCACATACCCTGCGGGCGCAACCGAGGCTGAGAAATTTACTTTATTACGCGCGGTAATGGAGATCGGACACCGCGCTGCTGGTATTGTCCCGCAAGGTATGCAAATCGACTTTAAAGAAGCCGCCAAAGGCAATAGTGATCCGTTTGAGTCAATGATCAAATGGTGTGAGCTGTCACAGTCTAAAGCGATACTTGGCGGTACGTTGACTACTCAAAGCGATGGTAAATCTAGTACTAACGCACTTGGTAACATTCACGAAGTGGCGCGAATTGAAATACGTGATAGTGACGCCAAGCAGCTCGCAGCGTCTGTCAGTCGTGACATCGTAGCTTCAATGATGCGATTAAATTATCCGAGCGTCCACCCGCGCCGCTACCCTAAGTTTGCGTTTGATTTATCAGAGCCAGAAGACATTACAACATTCAGTGAGGCAATACCTAAGCTGGCTGGTGTCAATGGTATGCGCATTGGTGCTAGCTGGTTACATAGTAAGCTTAATATACCAATGGCGGACGATGATGAGCCGATCTTAAGTGTGGGGAATATTGCAACGCCTACGGCACTCACTGCTGCACTCAATGCGCATCGAGCTGCGTTGGCTGCGAAAACTGACCCTGTCAAACGTGAGCACGCAAATATTGACAAAGCAGAGCGCGGGATCGATGAGGCAACTACTGGCGACGACTGGGACAATAATATTACTGATATGAGTGCCCGTCTGGGACAAGCGCTGGTCGATAAGCTAGCATCGGCAACAAGTTATGACGAAGCGCTGGCGCTACTGTCCAATGCTGAGCCAAATCAGGCGGTCGATGAGTTGGCAGCCAATTTGGAACAGTACTTGTGTGCTGCTGGTCTCTGGGGTAAGTTGCACGCGCAACCGTTAGAATTGCCCGCTGGGGATGTGTAAATGCCTGATTCTAACGTAACGCTGCAAAGCCTGTTTGGTCGTCGTCCTGATGATGCTATCCAGTATCTACAAGATAAAAAACCACGTGCCAGTATTGATTATCTAGAAGTGCAAGGGCGTGCGCACGATCACGCCTTTGTCGTTGCTAAGATGACTGACATGGATATGCTGAAGCAAGTGCAGCAATCATTGGTCGAAGCAATGGAAGGTGATATGTCATTTAAGCAATGGCAAGCGTCTATCGAGCCGATGCTCAAGGAAAAAGGCTGGTGGGGTAAAAAAGATATGACGCTACCTGATGGTAGTATCAAACCTGTGCAGTTGGGTAGTGACCATCGGCTAAAGCGTATTTATGAAACCAATATCAATCAAGCGTATCACAAGGCGCGCCGCCACGATGGTGACTACGATATATACCCCTATGCGATGTGGTTATCTCGCGGAGATAACCGCGTGCGTCCCAGTCACCAATCACTCAATGGGCAAATATTTCGCCGCGATGACCCTTACTATCAATCCATACGACCCCGTTGTGCTTACGGCTGCCGCTGTGATGAGATATTACTGACTGCTGAGCAAGCCGCGCAGTACGGTGCGCTTGACGGCTATACGATATACGATGATATCAGCCAGTATGTGACCACTGAATCTGTCATCGTACAGGGTACTTATGGGGCTTACACTGCCCCTGTCAATGTCATGCGCTTGCCTAATATGCCCGTATACCGCACAGACGCGGGCTGGGTACATACAGGCGATGCGCTACCGATGCAGCCAATGCTCGATAAAGCAGGTCAAGTACCTGCTTTGCTGGGCGCTAACAGTATGCAAGCTGTACTTGCTCGTGAGTCAGTGCTTAGCCGATTTAATGACGATGTAAAAACATGGGTCGATAGTGTTGACCCGACTAGACCAAAGGGTGAGTTTCGACACGTTGGCGTAGTACGTCCTGAGTTTGTACAAAAACTGGCAGACGAAAAAGGATTGGCGCTAGAAAACGCGGTTATTACTCTGCATGATCGTATTACGTTGCAGCATTTGGATCGGGCACATAAACGGCATGATCCCAGCTGGGTCGCAAATATTGTGCGTAATCTAACAGCGCCTCATAGTTTGTATTGGGACAATATAACCAACGCACCCGTACTGGTATTTGATACACCAGACATAAGCTACAAATTGATTGTCAAAATGAACGAGAGGATAAAGGGGCGCGATGTAGTCGAAGCAAAGCAAAATTACATCGGCAATGTGATACGTACTATCTCGCTCGATACGGCTAGTAACTTAAACAATGGTACTAACTATACGCGCTTATTGAGCACGGTCGATAGTAAATAGAAGGCATTGGGTGGGAATTGAACCCACTACACACGGCTTGGTGATTATGCTGATAATCACTAATGCAACCGTCCTCGTACCATTATGAGTACCAATGCTATTGCTAGCGTAACGTCAATCGCTGTCAATATCAACAACTTAGAGCGATATATGACAATATCAACGATATTAATTACAGATGAGCTACAACGGGTACTCAACCAAGCAGCTCGGCAAACCAGCAATACTGCACCGCTGATGCGGACTATACGCGCGCAACTGCTCAGTCAGACGCAGCAAAACTTTCGGATGCAAGGGCGTCCCAAATGGCCAGAGCTATCTCAGGTAACGATTAAAAACTACGAGCGCTTAGGTATTAGTACAGCGGGACTACTTAGGCGCTCTGACTCGCTATACAACAGTATTCAAACCTTTAGTGATGCCACGAGCGCCACGATCAGTGCGGGCGGTGGTAACCAATCAGGCGCGTATGCTGCTATACAACAATGGGGCGGCATGGCAGGTCGAGGTCGTAAAGTTAAGATACCAGCACGTCCTTACATACCGATTGATATTAATGGTTATTTGCAGCCTGAAGCAGAAACGGGCATCAATCAGGTGCTGATGGCACATTTGCGACGTAGTTTCAGATAGTGCATCAAACATATGGTAAATGAATAGCGTTAGAGGGTCGTTAGATTTACGACTGTCAGGCGCAAAAGATAAAACGCGGTGATTACTCTACTTATAAATTAAACGCTCCTAAGAGGGCGTTTTTTTGTGTGCGTGCAAACAACCTTACTTAAAGTCGGAACTGTGTCCCGTATCTCTAATACTTGTCGTCTGCGATCATAAGACTTTCTGAAAGCTAAATATGTGCTAAGGGGGCGTTATGTAGTGCCGTTATCACTTAAAAACGACTGAGATCAATTAAGACAAATAGAGAATCAAACACTATGTCAAAAATAGCCCCGCCATACATTGCCGCACTATCACTGACTATTGCCAGCGCTACTGGCACGCCTGAAGGATATTTTTTAGTATTCCCTGAAGGGGAGACGAGAAGCGGCGACGGCAGTGGGCGACCACACGAGTGTGATAGCTGGAAATTGAACAGCACGTCTGGTCGCGTTTTGGCACAGATGCTAAACGCGCGCCCGACTGATATGGTCATCGACTATGAGCATCAGACGTTATACACCGAAAAAAATGGTCAGCCAGCACCTGCTGCTGGGTGGTTGGCTGCGGGACAGTTTGAATATGTGGATGGCGTTGGACTGTGCAACCGCGCACCAAGTTGGACGACCAGAGCGACACAAGCTATCGCTGGTAATGAGTACCGCTATAAATCACCAGTCATTGCTTACGATACGGACGGTAATGTCACAAACGTAATGAACGTCGCTATCACCAATCAACCCGCGCTACTGACGCTCGATGAGCTGACAGCGTTATCTGCAAAATTTACCCCAAAACAAGATCAGGACAAACCTATGAACCCTTTACTTGCTTATGTTATTGCTGCGCTTGGACTCAAAGAGTCAACGACTGAAGATGAAGCCGTGACTGCCCTATCCGCGCAAGTCGACGACTTTAAAACTAAAGCGACTGATGCCAAAGTCATCATCGATGCGGACAAGCCATTGGCAGCATTGTCTAGTGTGTTTACTCATACTGCTAAGCCTGACCCAGCTAAGTATGTGCCAGTTGAGACGATGACTGAAACCGTCGCGGAACTAAACGCAAAAATCACAACCCTACAATGCAATCAAGTCGATCCTAATGCTGCGCTATTGACTGCTGCCCTGTCTGACGGGCGTTTATTGCCTGCACAAGAAGAATGGGCACAGTCATATGCCGCATCTGATCCTGCTGGCTTTAAAGCGTTTTTAGATAATGCGCCTATCATCGCTGCACTTAATCAAAAGCAAACGACTGGCAAACCTGATCCTGTCGCGGGCGACAAAATCACGGCACTATCAGCTGAGCAAATCGAAGTTGCAAACGGTATGGGTATCTCGCACGCCGATATGATTGCGGAGCTTAACGCCTAAGTAGTTATTCCAAATTGCTAACTTAATTTAAAAGGACAAATCATGCTAAATACACCATACCGCGATGGTATCTCACTGCCTTTAATGATTGCTGCTATCACCGCTATCACTGAGGGTGAGCTGGTAGCGGTTAATAGTACGGGAGAGGCAGTGCCTGCGACTGATGCAGATGCCAAATACTTGATGGGTCGATCTGAAACGACTGCTAGCCCTGAAGCACCAGCGTCCAATAATACAATTGTGATCACGCGTAATCGTCAGTTTTTACTAAGTAACGATGCGACAAATCCAGTCACTGCCGCTGATATCGGTACTACTGTGGTGCTGACCGCAAAAAATACCGTTGGCAAATTTACTGATGGTGATCCTGCGGCATTGGGTGTCGGTACGCTGATGGGTGTAGATTATAGCGGTAAGGCGTGGGTCGAGATTGGCGGTGCGCCTGTGGGTATGCTCGGCGCTTAATCCACACCGCGATACGAATGAATCAAATTAATACTAACATCAAGGACACACTATGAACGTCAATGCACAAACGCTAAATGCTATCGCTGCTGGGCTTAAGAAAGTCTATAACGATACGTTTAATAAGACTGAAAGCTTTCACAAGAAAGTAGCGATGGTCGTGCCAAGCTCTAACTCACAAGAGACCTATGCGTGGCTACAAAATATGCCGCGTATGCGTAAATGGGTCGGCGACAAAGTAATCAATAAATTGTCCAAGCAAGGCTATAGCATCGTTAACGATGACTTTGAAGTAACAGTCGAAGTCAAACGTAATGATATCGAAGACGACAATATTGGCCAGTATAACAATATGAGTCAGCAAGCAGGCTGGTCAGCCAAGCAGCTACCTGATGAGCTAACCTCTGAGTTAATCAATCAAGGTCAAACCAGTCTATGTTATGACGGCAAGCCGTTCTTTTCGAGTGCTCATCCTGTCACTGTAAAAGGTGAAGATAAGACCATGAGTAACGTACATAACAAAGCGCTGTCTGCTGAGTCTGCCGCTGCTGCAAAAGCCAGCTATGGTGTTGGTCGTACTAAGATGCGTTCGCTTACAGATTATGAAGGTCGCAATTTAAAGGTTAAGCCAAACCTGCTGATTGTCGGACCTGACCTTGAAGATACTGCGCGCACCTTGCTCACTGCCGATAAATTAGAAAATGGTGATCAAAATATCTACAAAAACACGGCTGAGTTGCTGGTCATTGATGATTTAAAAGCTGGTACTTGGTATTTAGAAGATACATCTATGCCCGTCAAGGCTCTGATTATTCAAGAGCGTAAGAAGCCTGTGTTTGTCTCGCAGACTGATATGAATGCGGATGGTGTATTTTCGCGTGCTACCTATAAATTTGGGGCTGAGGCTCGCTACGGCGCTGGCTATGGCTTTTGGCAGTTGATGTTAAAAGGCTACGAATAACATTAACTAAGTCAGGTCTAACCCTACGCACAAACGCTAGGGTTAGCGGTTGTTTATAACTCCGTTACTTTAAACACAAGGTAGGACAATGGGCAGTTACGCAACGATAGAGTCAATGATTACGCGCTTTGGTAAGGAAGACTTGAAAGAGGTCACCGATACAGAGATACCTTATACAGGCGAAATCATTACAGCAAAGCTGCAAGCAGCGATTGAGTCAGCAAATGCGGAAGTAGATGCCTATCTTGCCAAGCAAATGCATGTACCTACTGTTTTAGGCTCACCCTTTGTACAAATGATGGCATGTGATGTCGCACGCTATCACGTAGCACTGGGTAATGCCCGTGTCAGTGAGCGCGATGAAAAGCGTTATGACTTGGCAGTAAAAAACCTAAAAGCGGTCAACGAGGGCAAAATTGGTATTGGCGCTGGCACAGCTAAAACGAACGCAGCGCCTAGTATTAATCTTGCACAGATGACGAGCGGGCGTCCAAGTGTGTTTGGTAACTCTCAATATTAAGGTGACAAGATGCTGGCTCAGATAGAACAGGCTATCAAAGATACGCTACACGCTTATAACCAAGAGCACGGTGGTGGGTTCTTGCGAGGTATTAAGAGTTACGCGGGCGACTTTGATGCTGAGTCACCTGATGAGTTTGCGCAAGTTGTCGCTTCATTCCCCGCCATTTGGGTAACGTTCAAATCCTCATCCAAGCCTAAAAAACTGGGTGCAAAAAAGCGAGAGCGTGATTATGTCTTTACCGTACTTGTTGCCGCCAATTCTGGACGACGTGAGGAAACGAGTCGTCAGGGCGCATTTAAAGCTGATGGGACAATGCTTAGTATTGGCAGTTATCAACTTATTGAGCTGGTCGAAAATGCGCTGCTGGGCAACCGTATGGGGCTGGCTATTGATCCGCTGGATGGTGGTGAGATTACGTCGCTGTTTAATTCTAAAACGAGTAATCAAGTGGTTAGTGTCTTGGCGTATGACTGGCATACGAGCACCACCGTCTCAGACCCAGACCGTGATGCTGATGTGCCATTCATTGAGCGTATCAATATGGACTATATCTATTTTGATACTGACGGCAATGCAGCTGATGACCCGCGTGTACTAGCGTCTGACCAAATTGATTTAACCCCTTTAAATTTAAGAGCTTAAGGAATAACTATGAAAACGCCTGGTATCTATACCGACATCAATACACAGACGCAGCGGACGGGTCTGCCAACGCAAGATCATCGCATTGTATTTGTTACTGGTGACACTGCTGCCCCTTCAAATCCAACGCCTATTTACGATACAGCAACCGCTAATGTTGTGAGTGGTGCTAACTCTAATGCAGGTCGTATGATTGCTGCTGCCTTGTCTGTGTCGCAGGGTGTGCGCGTTGAAACTGTGGGAAAGGGAAAAGGGTCTAGTGTCAGCTACATCAATCTTGACTTGCCACTACCAGACGATCAATTACCATCTTAAAGAATAATTAAAGGATATTTTTCATGATCTCATCATGTCTAAAAGTACAAGTCGGCAATAGCCCTTCTTTTATTATTAGCTTTACAGGCGCAAACCTTGAGTATGACGTTAGCTCAGTTGGTAATCTTGACGACCTCATTGTCTTTAGCCATCTTTTTAATTTTTTTGGCTTCAAGTCTAAATGGACTTATGCGGTACCAACAATATCAATAACGGGCACACCCTATGGTTGCCTTATTGGTCATACAGCAGATTCAGAAAACTCAATTGGTCATCCCGATAGCTTAAGCCTCGCGTGCTTTACACAGCAGAGCTTAAGAGATGAATTATCAACACAAGTGCCGTTTGTAAATGGCTCATACATCATGTCAGAAGAAGAGTGGCGTGCGCTGGTAGAGTCAACAAGCTTTGAAAATTTCAACTCGCTTTTAATTGAAGCTCAAGTCAGTAATGAAATGACAGTCATAACAGAGCGTACAACACTTAAAGTTATGCGCTGTACGGCTGCTGAGATGCTAACACTGCCACCTCGCTACTCGGATGCTCCAGATTATAGTGATGCCTTTAATCTAGTTAAGGCAAGATTGGTCAATAAGGTAGCTGTACTTGACAGTAATGGACTAGCACCAGCTGTTTATCATGCAGATGGTGACTATATTGAGTTTACTGCTGATTGTGCAATTCAGATCTCTATTCCCGAACCTGAATTAAATCCCGTTCCAATACCGACTTAATTTTAATTCTTGTCCTCATCTACAAGTAAGCATTATGGAGCTATACATGCCAAACCAAATACTAGCCCCACACGGGCACTCACTAATCGCACTTGATGCGCCAATTACGCTCGAGGCTGATGCTAATGCGTGGGTCGAACACTTAGACTTTGTATCATCCAAAACTGAGCAAAATGACGCCATCCTGATTGTGCCGTTTGACGATGTCGACGATGCCACAGCATTTGCTAATTTTGCGTCAGTCAAATCGTGCTACCGAATTATCGCAGTGTGCTATCACGGCGCGATTGGCTTTGAGCCAGAGCTATCGGCGAGTATTGCAGCGACTATCGCAAGCGAGGCTGATCCCGCCCTCCCCTTTAACGGCTGCAAATTACCTGCACTGCCAGTCGTCGATGGCAGTCTACGCTTAACCAAAACGCGCATCGAGCAAGCATTAAATGATGGCGTGGCAATGGTCAACGTGGGTCATGATAGCAAGCCTGAGATTGTGCGATTAATCAGTACGTACCGCACCAATCCAGTGACTGGTCAAGCGGATGACTTATTGCTCGACATTAATGGCGCACTGGTATTGCGTTATGTACGCCGCGATCTGCGTGCAGCAGTAGCAGCCAATCCACGCCGTAAGAATACCGATGCATCACGTCGGGACTTACGTAGCCTACTTCTTGATCGTTGCCTAAAAATGGACGATGCCGAAATACTCGAGCATGTGGCCGCTACAAAAAATGAGCTGACTGTTATGCAAAGCACGGCAGATAAAACAGCGGTAGATGCTCATATTCCGAGCTATTGGGTGCGCGGTATGCACGTTATTAACACCACGCTAGACGTTTATTAATTTAAGGATAACCCATGAGTGAAGCAGATGTAGTCGGCACAATCGTGCTAACGGTGGACGGGCGTGAGTTTGACTGTGCAAGTGTCAGCCCTAAGCTTGTGACAGGTAAGAAGCCTGTCGCAACGATGAACCGTCAAGGCCGCACCCGAAAAAAAACTAAAACGACAAGCTCTATTACGCTGTCAGTCGAAGTCATCATCCCCGAATCAGGTGATATCGATTGGGCAAATATTGAAGACGGACGCATTACGATTGAGTCGCTGGACGGTGGTCATCGCACGACTTACACAGGCTGTGAAGCAACGGACGTATCGGAGAGCTATAAGCTTGACGGTGAAGCAATGCGATCTATTGAGATGTTCGCGCTCGATAAAATCGGCGAAGGGCAAGCGGCCACTTAATCCTACTAACCAAAATATAGTACGAAAAAACAGGAATAATCATGACTAAAGCAAAAGACAATCCAGCGACAGATATTATTGAAAAGGTAACATTACCAGTTGGCATCTGCATCGATGGAGTACGGTATACAAAAGTAGAGCTGCGTCCTATCACGGTCGGACAAAGCTATGCGGCATCCATGAATGCTAGTGAGACAGACTTGCAAGTGCTGGTCGATCTCGCAGTAATGACACACGTACCTACACTTGGTCGTGCGCTAACGTATGAAGAGCTGGATACTGCCAGCCGTCAAGACGGGCAGCGATTGGAAATTGCGCGCATGACACTGGAAAAAAAAGAGCGCGAGCAAGCAACCAAGTCCGCCTAGTAGGGTTACTTATTAAGATGGGCGTACCTTATGCTGATGCTTGGGGTATGCCTGTCGATATGGCGTTAGATATGCTCGGATTATCGTCTAATGTCACTAAGTCTAAACAACCAGCAAACAATCCAGCGAATTCTGTGTCTACACCACCATCGCCTCCTGCATCCAATGCCAAACCACGTAAATTGGTTGCTGCTCGTCGTAAATCAAAAACCACTACATAGGGCGTTTTTATGTCTACTCAAACCGTTAGTTTACGATTATTGCTCACAGGCAATGCTGGCGCTGAGCTACGGCGTATCGCCCAGCAAAATATTCGTGATACGCGCTCTATCAATGATATGCAACGCCTCGGTATTCGTACCCAGCGCCAAGTACATCAAGAGATACGCAACCAAGAACGCGCCTATCGTCGTTTGCGTGCAAGTGGCGTGGCATCCGCTAACGATCTGCGCCGTGCCCAGCGAGCGATGCGTGAGGAGGTACGACGGCTCAATGGTGAGCTGCGTACTTCAGGGACATTGATGGGTAAGATGCAGGGTGCTGGCGCTATGGTCGGTGGTGTCGTAGCAGGCGCTGCCGTGGTTAATAGTCAAATTAAGCCTGCACGAACATATGATGAACAGCTAGCCCGAACGTCAGGAACAGCAACATACGGTAAGGGTATGAGTATCAGCGATCGTAAGCTGGTCAAGGTTGAACTAGATAAAACGGTAATGGCTGCGGTACGCGGTGGTGGCGGCACGCGTGAGGGCGGACTTGAGGCGGCAGATACGCTTATCGCAAGCGGTGCATATGATTTAGCATCAGTCAAACAAGTGCTGGGCGTCACACAACGGGCGTCGTTTGTATCGGGTGCGACCGCGCCAGATGCAGCCGCTGTGACTTTACAGCTCAAAAACTTTGGACTAAACCCTAATCAAATATCACTTGGACAAGATATCGCGGTAGCTGGCGGACAGCTGGGTGGGTTTGAGTATGACACGATGGCGCAGTATCTTAGCCGCCAATTACCGCTTGCTAAGGCTGCGGGTTATGGAGGACTTGATGGTCTGAAAAAGATTGTAGCGCTTAATCAGGTCGCTATCAATACGGCTGGTAATCAAGATGAGGCAGGTAACAATGTCGTCAATCTATTGCAGAAAATAAGCTCGCGTGAATTTAGTAAGCAAATAAATAAGCAAATTGAACCACAAGCTGGTGACCCACAACTACCAAAATCACAAGGCGGAGGACTCGACTGGTCGGCGTACGCACGGCAACAAAAATTACAAGGTGTGGATCAGATTGATGCGTTTGTCAGCTTGCTTGAACGCCAACTGGCTGGTGACTCGCAATATCAAGCGCTTAAGAAGCAAGCGGGTAATGCAAAAGGGCAAGAAGCTAAAGCACTATATGAGCAGATGAGCACAATGCTAGAAGGCTCAAATTTAGGTGAGGTCATAGCTGATAGACAGGCGTTAATGGCAGCGCTTGCGATCAGTACTAACGGCTCAGAGAATGAACGTATTAAGTCTGGCTTAGATAACGCAGGTGGTACAGTTGATGGGCTACATGAGCTGTTTAAAGGTGATGAGTGGGCAACGGCAATGGATCGCCAGCAAGAGCAGCTTAATATCAACTATGGTTTATATAAACAGGTCAATGAGCAGCTAAGCGATTTTAACCAATCGCTTGGCGGCTTTATGGAAAAGCATGAAGGATTAGCGACAGCCGCCTATGGTGCAGGCCTTGCATTAGCAGCAGTAGCAGCAGCTGGTGTAGTCAGCTCTTTAGCTGGTGGTGCTGGTGCGGCAGGTGCAGGCGCAGCAGCTGGTGGATTATTAGGTCGCGCAGGCGGTGTACTTGGTCGTGCAGGCGGCGCGCTTGGGCGCGGTGCTATAGCTGGTGGCAGTGCGCTGGTATCAGCTTCAGGTGCTGCCGTTGCTTACTCTGGCGCACTTGGCTATGGCGCAGGTACGCTCATAAATAAAGGGTATATCGAAAAAAATGCTGGGTTATCGGATGCCATTGGCGGCACTATTCATACCGCGCTTGCTAATATGGGCGTTGAAAGTAGCCAGCAAGCGCTGGATGCTCACTTTAATAGCTTAATACAGCAAAACCAGCAGACTGCGCAAAAGCAAGACCAAATGGTTTCTGAACAAGCCCAAACTAAACAAATCCAAAGTCAAATCATGAGCCAGCAGGGACAAATGATAGCCCAACAAGGACAGATGATTGGTCAGCTGCAAGCCATTGCTAGTAAACCAGCTCCAACTTTTAATCCAACCATTACCATTGGCGGGCACTCAACGGCAATGAATATGATGGACGAAATTGGTAAGCAAGGTAAGCGCGGTAAGTTTGGACCCTATCGTTAAAGCTCTGAGCTTGATTTGATGTTTTCTTCACAAAGCCCTAGCCAGTATTCGTAGTTTGCTTTGTGATCTGCAATTTGTTCTACGTTGTAACCATCTTGATGTATAGAGTCGTCTATATAATAAGAATTGATTGGAACTATCTCATTATAAGCTTCATAACATCCCATAAAAAAGTGCATTTCTGATGGAGGCTTATATTCATCGACCTCTATATTATTTAATAATTCGCTACGAATATCGCGCAATCCTTGGGTATCTTTGTTTTGATAAAGCACTTCGTTCTTTGCGTAGTCTGATTTTAGTTCTGCTAAACGCTCTTTTGCAAAGGACAATGCCATCTCAGGGTCATTATGGATGGTTGGAGTTGTAGAAGGTGCTGTTACAACTTTCTCTGCAACTGCCGCGCTGACTGGCTCTACTGGTAACGTTTGTTCTGTTTGAAAATATCCTGCAATTAACATCCAAACTATCAGAAAAGGCAAGCTAATCAACCAACCCATACCTATCGGCTGTTTAGCCTTAATTTTATTTTTTGCGATCCACCATCCACCGACCCAAAGTACTAACCAAACTCCTAAAAGTACATATATATTCATCTTTAATCCTATTTAGGTGTTGGTAAATCATCAAGCTCTTGGAAAATTTGTAATGCTTTACTCTGTCCTGCCTCAGTATCAGCGCCTTGAACTCTACTACCATTACTTATTTTCTCTGCGAGTTTACCAAGTTCAGTAGCGTCTTTTTTATGCCAATGAAATTCATGCTCAGCAGTATAAGAAATCTCGTCAGCAGTATAAATAACGCCCCGCTTTACCATTTCTTTTAACAAGCCTTTAGCGGTAGAAATGTCTTGGCTATGGCTTAGACCAGCTTTATCAGTGGGACTAATTAGGTGTGAAGATAATTTAGCTACAGTCTGTCTTACTACTTCTTGATGATCGTATTGTTCAATTCCCATATTTATACTCCCTTTATTAGATAATTGTTCATTCTAACGTATCAACAATAAGCTATAAACCAAAAAACTTGGTTTATCGGAACTTTATCACCTATAAGCCCACGCCCGACTATTACATAATGAACTTACTTTCTCACCAGTACTGCGAGCGCATAGATGGCATGGCAAGAAAATTTATATGACGCATCCTTTCGCGGTGTTGAGTTTGAATATTTTGGCGTTGATGACAGCCAAGACAAAGCGATTGCAACTCATCAAGCGCCGTATGCCAATGATGCTGATATTCATGATATGGGTAACAACCCTAAAAATATAAGCATGACCGCACTTATAGAAGGTGTGGACTATGAACAGGCGTTAGAAGACTTACTCAATGCGCTAGATGCCAAAGGCTCAGGTGAGCTGGTACATCCCGTGTTTGGGGCACAAGAGGCTATTTGCGCAAGTTATAGGGTCAAGCACGATAGCGACATCGTAGACGGCTGTACGGTTGAGCTACAGTTTATTGTAAGTGGCTCAAAACGAAATATTCAGCATTTTACACCTGAACCAATGCCCGCCACTAGCCAAGCAGCGGACAGTATTATCTTAGCAACGCCAGCGGAGGAGCTGACAGTTTATCAAGAGCAGCTTGATGCTATTGGCACTGAGGCGGCTATCGCGCAATCTCGTAGTATCCCTGAAACCATACGTAGCAAACTGCGTGAGGTACGGACGAATCTTGGCACAAATCTGGTACGCGTGGACGATCTATTGAATCCACCAGTATGGTTAGGCAGTATCGTCGGTGATGTGGATGGTATCGTTAAGACGCTACCGCTGGACTACGATCCAATGAACAATTGGCGGCGTCTGTTTAACCGTATCAAAGCCATTGGCGATGTGTTCGGTGATAGTGATGTACCACCGCTACGCAGAACAGGGCAAGTACTACCAGCTGCAATGACTAGTCGCGGTGTCATTGAAATATTAAAAGAGGAACAGCGTAACCCTACCCTAACGCCAAGTGATTTGATTGCGATTAATGATGAAGCGCGCCAACAGATACAAGAGGCAATCGATCAGGTGCGCGCTGATGATAGTACACAAAATGACCAATCTCTGCCGGTCATCAATCAAGATATTACGCCTATTATTCGTGACCTTAAAAAAGCGGCGGCACAGCTGCAAGCCTTGACTGACGCTACAATTAATAGTCGTCCGCCACTAACTAAGTACACAGTCACAGTGCCGTGTACTTGGCGTTTATTAGCTCATCTACTATACGCTGACTATACGCGCGCTGATGAGCTGTCGCGGCTCAATCGTGGACTGGTTGATGCGTCTGTCATTGATGCAGGTACACAGGTGTCATGTTATGCCCGATAACGACACAGAAAAAATGGCGCTACATATCGACGGCGTGGTGTGCTCGACATGGGATGATCTAAGTGTCGATAGTGATATTGGCGTACCAGCGGACGCGTTTAGTTTTAGCTGGTTTGACGCTGAGCAAGACGTACTACCTGACTATGTCAAAGGTGGGTCTAACTGCACGGTGAGCTGTAACGGTGAGACGGTATTAACAGGCATTTTAGACCGCATTGGTCAGCGTGTTGGCCGTAATGGACTTAGCACCAATCTATCAGGACGCGATCTAGCAGGACAACTGATTGATTGTCACGCACCCATTGACGCTGCTGCCAATCTTAGTCTGTCAGAGCTAATCAAGCGGTACGTGACAGGTGGTGACTTGGCAAACCTGCCTATTACCATTGGCAAGGTGCAAAACGACTGGCTCAAAGGTAAAACAGGTGTGGATATTGGCGAATCTGTCTGGGACGTGCTAACAGCGGCGGCACAAGCAAGTGGTCAGTATGTTTGGCTATCAGCTGATGGCGCACTGATGATCGGTAATCCGTTTGATGTACCACAGCCTACTATAAAGCCTAAATTTTATCTTTATAACGACGATAGATACGAGCAAAACAACGTACTCGATGCTGACTATCAATATGACATCTCAAACGCGTTTAGTACGATGGAAGTGGTGGGGCAAAACGATAAGGGCAAAAACTTTAAAACAAAAGTCACAAGTGATCGTATGGCGCTCAAACGACACCGCATCATTAACGATAGTCGCTCGGACACACAAGCAGAAGCGGAGAAATTCGCAGCTAAAGCAATGGCTGATGCTTGGCTGGATGCGACTGACTTAACCCTACCAGTATCAGGTTGGACACATAATGGTCAGCCGTGGCGAACAGGGTGGGAAGTAAGTTTTGATAGTAACGTCCTGACGCGCGCTGTTGGTGATTGGGTTATTTATGGTCGGACAATGTTGCTATCACGCGCTAATGGCAAGACTACTGAGCTACGGCTCAAACGCCGTGAGGACTGGATGCAACCAGTAAAGTACGCTGATCTGATTAAAAAGTGAGTAAGACATGAGTCCATTCAAACAAGCACCAGCCATCCGACAAGCAATCATTGGCACGATCAAGCGTACTGGTAATAAAGCGTTGCAGGTGCTTGGCTTAAGCGGTGAGCTGGTCGATGATGTACCGCTGTATCAGCAGGTAGGGTTTGCCAGTTGGCTACCTGAAGATGCTGAGGTGGTCATGCTGCCAATGCAAGGTCGCGCGCGTAATTTTGTCATCGTCGCTGGTCAAGACGCGGTAGCGGTGGAGCTAAAAGAGGGTGAAACTGTGGTCTATAACCAGCATGGCGTTGAGATTAGGTTATTAAGTGATAGGGTCAAGATTAATACCAACTTAGAGGTTGATGGCAATATCAAAGCCACAGGCGATGTATCAGACAAAGCTGGCTCTATGCAAAGCATGCGCGAGGCATACAATATCCACGGTCATACAGCTGAAGGTACATCACCGCCAACTGTACTAATGGGAGCAGCCGATGCGCTTTGACCAAACCACCAATGACTACACGCTGGATGGTATTAACGCACCACCATTTACAGATACTGAAGCACTAGCAGAAGCGGCCTATTTGCGCTTATTAACGCCAAAAGGATCATGTTTTAGTGATAGTCAGCTCGGCAGTGAACTGTATAAGCTTAAGCGTAGCAAGGATGTGCCGCGTATGCGTAGACAAGCGATTGCGTGGGCAAAACAAGCGTTAGAACCATTACGCGCACCATATTATCTAAACAATATTATTGTGACTGCGGGCAATGTTGAGTTAGGCCATTTATTGATAAAAGCTGAATTGGTACAAGCGGACGGTAGTGCCACTAATACATCTATTAACGTACAGGTAGCTGGATAATGTATCAAACCCCTAAATATAGCAATATCAAAGCCGTCATCATGCAAGAGTATGTCAATCAAACTGGCACACTGCCCCAGCGTGATTCAGATGCAGACGTGCGCGCATCAGGCACAGCAGCGGTTGCTGAGGGCTTATACAGTCATCAAGAGTATATTTTAAAGCAGCTTTTCATTCAGACAGCAGATGAGCCTTACCTCTATATACACGCCGATGAGCTAAATTTACCGCGTCTTGGCGGCTCGACAGCGACAGGGCAAGTATGGGCTTCAGGTAACACTGATGGGATCATCTTGCCCGTTGGTAGCAAACTGACTGATGGTTTTGGACGCTATTGGCAGACCACTACAAATGCCACTTTGTCTGCTAAAAAGCAGGTGGCTGTACCAGTGCAAGCAAGCAATAACGGTGCAGCATTTAATGCTACTGGCACGTTGAGGTGGGTATCGCCAGTCGCGGGACTACAAAGTATAGCAGGTGTAGATGTAATCAGCGGTGGATCAGACGGAGAAAGCCTTGAGCGATGGCGCTCAAGGCTCTGGAACAAGAAAAAGCTGGGTAAAAGTTTGTCACGCACTGAAGACTTACGTCAGGCAGTATTGGGTGTGTCTGGTGTCGCTAATGCTTACGTTTATCCCTTACGTCGCGGCGCTGGTAGCGTTGATGTCGCCATCACCGCACAAGGTGCGAACGGGGCAACTTTACCAAGCGACAGCTTACTGGCTCAATCTGAGCAAGTTTTAAAAGACACTACCGCATTTTGGGAAGATGTGCGCACTTTTAAGCCCACCATTATTGCGTTTAATGTTACCGCTAAAATCACAGGCGTTAATGTTAATACGGGTGAGATTAGCGCAATCATCAATGACTATCTAAAAGCAATGATACCCGCTGAGAGCTACAAAGCGGCGGTATTATATAGCCTGATTATGTCAGTAGAAGGCATGATAGACGTACAGTTAACACCTAACGTTAATGTTAATCCTACCGTCAGTATGGAGCAAGTAGGCTGGATACGCCCCGCCAATGTGACGGTGACTTCATGAGTGAGACAAACAAAATAGCAGATGTGCTCGTGCAGCATCTGCCATACGGCGCTTATGACCATAGCCATAAGACAGTTATATATAAAGATATAGTAGCACATAGCAAAGCGTTAGAGTTGGTGAAGGTATCGGCTGCACGTATTTTTGCCGTATTAAATGGCATACCCGACGAGCTAATTGATGAGTTTGAGCGGGAGTACGGATTGCCACTCTTGTGCGGTCAAAGCGATGTCGGCAATACAATTGATGATCGACGTGCTGAGATTGAACGTGTCAAACGTGAAGGCCATGTACTGCTTAACTTAGCGGGTCTGTACAAGCTATTTGCTCGCTACAATCAGACCGTGCTTGCAGTGCAAACTTACGTGCCTATGCAGTGTTTAGGATCATGTACCGACCCGTTAAATACTGCACGGCTGCGATTTCGTGTGACATTGACACTTGCCAAACCGATCAAGGCAGATATGGGCTGTTTATCAAAAAACTACTTACCCGCCTCTCTCAGACTTGATATTAAATAAGGATAGACTATGCATCGTATCGACTCTGCCACCGCACGTGAAAACGCAAATGGTGACGGTAAAACAGGCTTTCATGATAATGCTGATCTGCCAAATCAAGACGCTACTTACTTTACGCCTGAGTGGTCAAACGCACTCCAAGAGGAAGTCGCCAATGTGATTGAAGGCTTAGGGCTAACATTGGATAAGTCTGATAACGGGCAGCTTTTAAAAGCTTTGGTTCAGGAATTTGGTAAAAAAAAGGTATTAGAAGACGCTATCAAAGACTATAAAGAGTTGATTAAAGAAGACCGTGATCGCTTAGATAAGCTAGAAGCCCGCAAGTATGAAGATACGCAAATCGGTGAAACGTTTTGGACGTCTAAGCACTTTGTTACAGCAGAAGCAGTAGCAGAATATAAAGGCTATGGCACATGGAAGCGAGCGCTACAGGGGCGTGTCGCGGTTGGCTTTTCAGATAATGCTGAGGATCATATAGACTTTAGGACACATGGCAAAGAGTATGGCGAGCGTGAGCATACGTTGACTGTAGAAGAAATGCCAAGTCATGGTCATACCGCTGATATTCATTCGGGTAATATCGACGGCAATATACGTGCTGGTACACAGAATACGAGCGGTATGGAAGCTAATGTCGGTACAAGTAATACTGGTGGTGGTCAGGCTCACAATAACATGCAGCCATCCAAGACACTTGACTGCTGGGAACGTATCGAATAAAGAAAACGGAGCGGTAATAGGGTGTTGGAGCACCTTACTACCCTCTTTGACAGACAAGACCTGTCGCAAAGCCGAGGCTCCGTCGCCGTGTACACAGCGAGCGGAGTGTAACACAGAATCTAACGCGATTCTAACGCTAAGCACAGGAAAAATTATGCAGTTTATTTCATGCCAAGAGTGTGGCAAAAAACTACTCAAAATCGGCAATTTTGACAAACTATCTATCAAATGTAGCCGTTGTAAGACTATTAACCATTTGAGCGTCCAGAACGCCCTATCAGAAGACCACGAGTCTCAAACTAAAGAAGGAAATACTCGTGGCCACACGCAAAAAGACTCCAAAGGTCGATCCCAAAGCGCCTGCTCGTAACGGCTTTAAATATAAGCCAAAGTTTGGCGTTATCATTAACTGCGATGATGAAAATCATCAAAAGAACGTCTATGACCAGCTCAATACGCAAGGCTACAGCCTTAAGGTGGTGGTGGTATGAATATTGATATTAAGCATCAATGTACCGACCACGACAGTTACCGTGCTGCTCGTATTAAAAGCCTGTTTAACGTTGAGCAAGGCGCAAACGTCAATATCACTGCTGACCTACCCATTGATGACAACGATTGGCAGATTGGCGTCATAGTCGGCGGGTCAGGCACTGGTAAAACCAGTATTGGTAAAAAGCTATGGCGCGGTACACCGATCCATAAACCTAAGTGGGATAAAACACAGCCCATTATTGACCAGATAGCCGTCGATGGCAGCATTGATGATGCTACCGCATGTCTATCAGCAGTTGGTCTGGGTACTGTGCCTGCATGGCTACGACCTTATCATGTACTAAGTAATGGTGAACAATTCCGCGCTAACCTTGCACGTGCGTTAGCTGATGCGCCTGAGCGATTGATTATAGATGAGTTTAGTAGTGTCGTTGATCGTCAAATTGCTTGTATTGGTGCTAATGCTTTTGCAAAGTCTTGGCGCAGGACTAAGGGCAAGCAGGCAGTACTTTTGACTTGCCATTACGATGTACTCGACTGGCTACAACCTGACTGGGTGTATGACACATCCAAAGGTGAGTTTACACGGGGGAGTCTTTGGCAACGCCCAGCCATCAACTTTGACATCTACGAAACCAACTGGCAGTTTTGGCACTTATTTGAGCCGCATCACTATCTAAAGATACCGCGTATGATTGCCGCTACTAATTACGTGGCAGTAGTCGATGGGGAGCTAGTCGCTCACCTTGCAGTATCAACGCGCCCTGGTCTCATCGAAGCACGAGCGTGCCGATTGGTTGTGATGCCTGAGTGGCAAGGTGCTGGTATTGGTACGCGCTTTTTAAATCAGGTATGTGAGCACTGGTTAAATGCTGAAAACCGTTATAACAAGCCACTCCGCACTATTTTTCACACTAGCCATCCAAACTTAGCAGCAGCTCTAAGACGTGATTCAAAATGGACGCAGATCAGTGGGCAGCTGCATGGGGGTAAACCATCTAAAAATAGTACTACCACTTATGGGATGCACTTTCGAGCTGTGCAAGGCTTTCGTTATCTAGGGGCTGACTATGATTAAAGTGATGATAGTCGGTCAAAAATGGCTAGCTGAGCAGTTGCTTAAGCGTTGTATTGATATGGGTGATATTGAGGTTGTATTGGTATCAGTACCGTATATTAATGATAGAACAGCGATATTGGCTGATAGGTTAGCTATTCCCGTGGCTACTCATGGTAAGACATTGATTGCAGGTGCAGTACCAGATGGTATCGATGTAATACTGATGGCGCACGCCTACTGTTTTGTAGGTGCTGATGCTAGAGCTAAGGCTAGGCTTGGTGCTATCGGTTATCATCCAAGTCTACTGCCAGCATATAAAGGTAAAACCGCTATCGCAGACGCATTCAACGCAGGTGATGCTGTGACAGGTGGCTCTTTATATCAGTTAGATGATGGGTGGGATACAGGTGTGGTTATTGATCAAGCTAGTGTCAATATAGGTGATAACGATACTATTAAATCACTCTGGCAGGATAAATTAGCGCCGTTAGGTTTGCTGCTTTTTGAGAGTTACTTAAAGAGTATCAGGCATGATATATAGTTATTAACTATATAGTAGTGGTGCGGGGCATTTATGTCATCGCACTATTTTCTTAATGAAATGATTAGTGCAGAATAATTTACAAAAACCTAGTGCAGAATGAGCTACAAATTAGTGCAGAATAAATTCGCAAATTACACCCAGCCCATGACAAAGAATTAGCATCAAATTACAGGCATAAAAAAAGCCTGCTCAAGGCAGGCTCTTTAAAGGTTTCAGCGTTTTCAGCTATCACCCGATGTTTGGCGGAGACGGAGAGATTCGAACTCTCGAAGGGCTATGAACCCTTGCCGGTTTTCAAGACCGGTGCATTCAACCGCTCTGCCACGTCTCCATTGGTGCATCATTATATACAGATCATTTTATAATGCAAGCCTATATTCTAAAAAAATGAAAATAATTTTCTGATACCTCATAATTGCTCATATTTTACTTGTTTGAAGCGAGATGCAGGCACATATCCAGTAGTCTATTGGCGTAGCCCCATTCGTTATCATACCAAGCAAATACCTTATATTGATTGCCCACTCGCATCAGCTGCTGTCCATCGATAATAAGCGATTCGGTCTGATGGATAAAATCACTGGAAACTAATGGCTCATCGGTATACGCCATGATATCGAGCAAATGCGCTTGGCTAGCAGATTTCAGCACTTCGCCCACTGTTTCAATACTGACATCATCTTGCTCAAACACAAAAGTCACATCGATGGCAGCAACATCGATGGTTGGCACCCGTATCGAATGACCATTTATTTTACCTATCATCGCTGGTAGCACACGCTCGGTGGCCGCAATACTACTAGATGTAGTGGGAATAATATTGTAACCAGAAGCCCGCGCACGTCTGGGATCACGATGCGCTTGATCTAAGACCGTTTGATCGGCTGTGACTGCATGAATCTCCGTCATCATTGCTGACCTTACCCCAAATGCCTTATCCAAAGTATCAATCAGTGGTACTAGCGCCTGAGTGGTACAAGAAACGCTAGAGATAATCGGTAGAGCGCGTGTCAACTCATTTGCATTCACGCCCATGACAATGCAAGCATCTACATCGTCAAAAGGCGCGGCACCAATAATGACTTGGTGTGCCCCTGCCTCAATATGTAGATGCGCTTGCTCATAAGAGCGAAAGTGCCCTGTACACTCTAGCACCACATCGACGCCAAGTGTCTGCCACGGTAGATGCTTGGGATTAGGCTCTGAGAGCATCGTAATACAATAGGTCAGATTGTTCTTAGTCAGGCAAAGCTGAGTTTTATTATCGTCATTGATGTGAGTTTCTACAATCTCAGCACTGACTCCCAATCGACTTAAGCGCCCATGCGTACTGTCAAACTTTAGCAAATGCAATAAAATATCAGCTGGCCCTAAGTCATTGATAGCAACCACATGAATGGCGCGGCCCAATACTTCAAAACGCTCTAACAATGCGCGTAATACATTGCGCCCTATACGCCCAAAACCATTGATGGCGACTCTTAGTGGCTGTGTGTTCTCGCCTGTGGCACGAAATGCGGCGGCGACTGGATCGGACGTCAATTGATAATTGGCACGAGAAAAATCAGGCATAACAAATGATCGCTTTAAAGGGGAATAAAAAAAGGTATAACTAGCCGAACGCTGCACATAAAGCGCTTCAACGCCACAAAACCAGCATCGTCTTAACGAAAGAAGCATCAGGCTGTTTTTGTGACTGATGGCCGATTATGGCGTAATAAAGATGAGAGCCAAGCGAATGGTATTGTAATCAATACCCTGTTTGAGATGATCAAAGATTGGTCGCAGTTTGATGCTACCGTCATCATTAAAGTCATTTGGATTATTGGCCACCTTAATCGCGATATACGCGTTGCCAACCGCTGTCATCACCTCATCGTCTGGGCGCAGATGATCACACAACAAGCTTGAGTCTTGAGACCTCAGCTCAGCAATATGACGCATGATGGTCGACTGAGACAGCTGGCGCGCTTGGGAAATCTCAGCGATAGACAAACTCTCTTCTAACAGTATTCGTGTGGCTAACAGCGTACTGTCCGACTTATCAGAGACTTGATTGCCAAGTTTTTGTTTTTTGTCTTGCTGCGCTTGCAGTTGCTCGCGGCGCTTTTTTTGTAGATTGGCATAGGCATCGATAATTGACTTACTCAGCGTACCGCCTGATTTAAGAATGAATTTTTCATGCGCCTGCGTCATACTTTCTTCATCAAGCATCGCATAATTGGCATCGGCTTCGTCAGACAAGACCAAAAAGCGTCTATCCGCACCGCGTGCCAATGGGTCAAGTTGCAAGCTCATGTCATTCATACCAAGCAGCTGTAGGCCTGACAGCGACTTCAACCGTGACAACGCCACATAACCTTGCCCAAGCTCAAACGTACGAGACAAGTCAATCTCAGCAGCATCTAACGTCATCCCTTGCGACTTATGAATGGTGATTGCCCACGCCAAGCATAGCGGTACTTGCTCATAGCTTGCCAGCACCTCACCTGTCTCATCTTCAATGATCCATTCTTCAGGTTCCGCGACTACTTCACGTCCTGAATTGAGTCTCACCACGGGCATTTTCTGTGTGATGGTTTTTTTAGGCTTGGGCTGCTTTTTATCACTGTCTTTTTTTGGCTTTGTTTTGGCAGTCTTTGCCGACGCTTCATCATTTTCAGTAGCGTTGTCAGTGTCGCTTTCAGTGCCACTGTCTACGTCTTCATCGTCTTCAATCAACGCACTACTATTATCTTGATTATCCTCAATCTTGACGGCAGCAAATCCTATCAGCTCGCCCATCGTGCCATTAGAGACACCAAGCTCGGAATTGTTTTTGATAAACATGACCTTGGCGCCAATTTTAAGAATCAGGTCGTCTTGAGTCCGTACTGTCTTTTTCAATGTCTCAACCAGCTTACTATCGCCAGTCGACGTCGCCTCAAAGCGCATCATGTCACCTTCTAGCGCGGCAAGCTCTTTATCATTGATCTTATTGACATTGAGATTGTGCGTATAAAGACGCGTGCGCTTGATATCGACATCTTGATCAAAGGTAGCTTCTAGCGCAGCGATAGCCTCAAAAGTGACTTCCTGACGGCGGATTTGGTTCAAAATATCATCCAAATCCAAACCGCCATTGGCTGCTTCACTGACCTGTCTGTGCTGCTCACTCAAGTAGCAAATATGGAACTTGGCATCGAGCCACGCCTCTGACATAAAGGCGAATTTCTCGCGGTTGGTCTCTCCCTTACTACCAATCGGTGGTAACTGAAAAAAATCGCCTGCAACCACGACCTGAATACCGCCAAACGCCTTGTCATTTTTACGCACATACTTGAGCACTTGACTCACCAAGTTGAGCTGCTTGGCATGCAGCATCGATATCTCATCGATAATTAATACCGCCGTGTCTTTTAATCGATCAGCCAAAAACTGTTTGCGCGATAAATTGCTCAAATCACGATCAGACAACTCATCTTTGATGCCGATTCCCGACCAGCTATGAATAGTCGTACCGCTCATATGGGTGGCAGCGATACCTGTACTAGCAGTCACAGCCACTGGTACTCGGCGTGCACGCAAATAATCAATGTATTGATTGAGGGTATAGGTCTTACCTGAGCCTGCTGAGCCCGTTAAAAAGACATTTTGACCTGTTTTTAAGATATCAAGAGCAGAAGATTGACGCATATATCCAAACCAATTAAATGAGTAGTAATAATAAAAGTAGCATGAGAAAAATAATATGTGATCAGGTCAATATAAAAAGTGTCAGCGAGGCTAGTATAAATTTTTTGTAGCATCGAGCTGCATAGGCACAGCAAGCAACAAAAATTTGTAGCAGTCACGCGTTGTAATGACGTATACCCATTTTATTGAATATTCACTATAAGCAAAAACAGCTGCTATGATTATAACAGCTACACCCGTTTTGCGAACCACTTTCATCATCATATACCACATAACCAGAAGTTTTGTGAGACGAAATATATCATTATAAAAAGTCATTATTCCTCTGCACAAAAGCTCAGTACGATAGAGTCATACTTGGTTAGGAAGGCCAAATATTTGTTATCCAATAACCATAACACGCAACAAGGAGTCGTTAATGTTATACGCCTATCCCAATACTGAAAACAGTCCCGTCCAATTCCGCGAAAAATATGACAATTTCATCAACGGTGAGTGGGTCGCACCAATCGATGGTGAATACTTTGATAACCCTAGCCCTATTGATGGCAAGACTATTTGCCAAGTTGCCCGCTCAAAAGAAGCCGATATCGAAAAAGCGCTAGATGCCGCCCATGCTGCCAAAGATGCTTGGGGTAAAACCAGCGTCACGGATCGTGCCAATCTGTTGCTCAAAATTGCTGATCGCATGGAAGCTAACTTAGAAGCCATCGCTATCGCTGAATGTTACGAAAACGGCAAACCTGTGCGTGAGACTTTGATGGCAGACATTCCACTAGCCATCGATCAGTTTCGCTATTTTGCCAGTGCCATCCGCGCGCAAGAAGGCGGTATTAGCCAAATTGATGAAGACACAGTTGCTTATCATTTCCATGAGCCACTTGGCGTCGTCGGTCAAATTATCCCATGGAACTTTCCTATCTTGATGGCTGTTTGGAAAATTGCCCCAGCGCTTGCGGCAGGTAACTGTATCGTGATGAAGCCAGCAGAACAAACGCCTGCTTCTATTTTATATATGTTAGAAACCATCGGTATCGCTGACCTTTTACCAAAAGGCGTCCTCAATATCGTCAATGGTTTTGGGGTTGAAGCAGGTAAACCACTGGCCTCTAACCCACGTATCAACAAAGTTGCTTTTACTGGTGAGACTACAACTGGTCGCCTCATTATGCAGTATGCCAGCGAAAACATCATTCCTGTCACCCTAGAGCTTGGTGGTAAAAGCCCCAACATCTTCTTTGCCGATGTGATGGATGAAGACGATGACTTCTTAGACAAAGCGGTCGAAGGTCTAGTCATGTTTGCACTGAACCAAGGCGAAGTTTGTACTTGTCCGTCTCGGGCACTGGTACATGAAAGCATTTATGATGAATTTATCAAACGTTGTATCGCTCGTGTCGAAGCCATCAAAATGGGCAACCCATTAGATACAGATACCATGATTGGGGCGCAAGCCAGCTCAGATCAGTTAGAAAAAATCCTCTCTTATCTTGATATTGGTAAAAAAGAAGGCGCGAAGGTTTTGGTCGGTGGCGAGCAAGCCAAGCATGATGGCGACTTATCAGATGGTTATTATGTTAAGCCAACCATTTTTGAAGGCACAAACGACATGCGCGTGTTCCAAGAAGAGATTTTTGGGCCTGTGCTTGCTGTCACCACCTTTAAAGATGACGAAGAAGCGATGAAAATTGCCAATGACACCTTATACGGTCTAGGCGCTGGTGTTTGGACACGTAGCGTTCATAAGGCATATCGCTTCGGACGTGGTATCCAAGCAGGCCGCGTATGGACCAACTGTTATCACATTTATCCATCGCATGCTGCTTTTGGTGGTTATAAGCAATCTGGTATTGGTCGCGAAAACCATCTAATGATGCTCGACCATTACCAACAAACCAAAAACATGTTGGTTTCTTATAGTCCTAAAAAGATGGGCTTCTTTTAGAGCGAATCTTGACCATTGATAGGAGCTTATAAGCCTTAGATTACCACGCAATGTGATTGAGCACTTAGCGTGACTTGATAAGATGATAACTGTCTTCATGGTTGTTCGTAATCAAGTTTGTTATCTAAATTATGGTTTTATTCACACTTAAGTGAAGCAGTAAGCCGCATCTTCTTCAATCACAGGCTATATGTAGCGTGAGCGAGAATGATGTGGCTTTTTATATTCAGCCCCTATGCTCTTAACGTTCATGCTTTTAACGATAAGGAAATCATCATGAAAGTAACAGCGACAGAAGCCTGCAAAGAATTAATCGATTTACTCAAATCCAAACATGGCGAGCTGATGTTCCATCAATCAGGTGGTTGCTGTGATGGTAGCTCGCCTATGTGTTATCCGCTGGGTGAATTTAAAGTAGGCGGACAAGATGTTCTGGTCGGTGAGCTGGCTGGCTGTCCGTTTTATATGGGTAAAGCCCAATATCAGCTTTGGCAACACACGGACTTGACCATTGATGTGGTCAATGGACGCGGCGCAAGCTTCTCGTTAGAAATCCCTGAAGGCAAACGCTTTATTGTACGCTCAGAGATTTGTGCCGTGTAATTTCAAAAACCATCAAACTGTGCTCATATGAGTACTTTTTCCTTACTGGTGATGACAACGTTCATTGACACCAACGTATATGCGTGCCAGCCCTCATTTATTATCCCTGTCCCCATTGATAATCATAAAAAATAGTAAATATTTTTGAAATACAATCCGGTCGTATTGAGTGAGTCAGTTGTACAAAATATAGCCAAGCAAACGCTTTAATCACAATTGTTTCAGCAAGATTAGGAGCCTTAAAAAGTCACAGCTTTCTATCAAAACTATTTCATATATGTATCAAAACTTTTTTATATACCCCTTGCGCTTTTCCTATTTAAAGGAGTATATTCAGACCACTTGTTTATATTGATGGGTGTTGCAAAGCGAAATTGAAGCCGCTAAAAACTGAGTTGCTTCTTACTTTGTACACTAAAAACCTTATATAAATAAAAGCTTTAAAAGGAATTAGAAAAACGCCAGCTGTATTCATGGCTTGAATACAAACATATCAATGTATGGGCGACTACTTATCATTACATAGGATGTAAGAATGCAAAAATCACTCTTCAAACTGACAATGTTAGCGACACTTATCTTAGGCATCAGTGCCTGTAGTGGCGATAACAAAACCACTGATGACTCTGCTGCCAGCTCAGATGCCAAAGCTGCCAAAACCCTACTTTACTGCTCAGAAGGCAGCCCTGCTGGTTTTGATCCAGCGCAGTATACTGCTGGTACTGATTTTGATGCGAGCGCTTATCCTATCTATAACGGTTTGGTGCAATTCAAAAGAGATGGTACTGAGATTCAACCAGGACTGGCGGAAAGCTGGGATATTAGCGAAGACGGCAAGACTTACACCTTTAATCTACGCAAAGGCGTCAAGTTCGGTAAAACAGATTACTTCACACCAAGCCGCGATTTCAATGCAGATGACCTTATTTTTACCCTAGAACGTCTCACCAACCCAGAATTTGAATTTAACAAAGCCTACCCTGCTGAGTTCCCCTATTCGGTTGGCATGGGACTGCCTGATATCATTTCTAACATTGAAAAAGTTGACGATTACACGGTAAAAGTCACGCTCAGCGAGACCAATGCGCCATTTTTACAAAATCTAGCGATGCCGTTTGCTTATATCAATTCTGCTGAATATGCAGACAAATTGATGGCTTCTGGTAATGAGCCTGATATCAATAACAAGCCAGTCGGTACTGGTCCTTTCGTCTTTACGTCTTATCAAAAAGACGCCCAAATTCGTTATACCAAAAACCCAGACTATTGGGACAAAGACAACATCCACATCGATAACCTCGTATTTGTCATTACCAAAGATTCAGCGGTTCGTGCGCAAAAAGTTCAAGCGGGCGAATGTCATGTATCTGCTTATCCAAAACCTGCCGAAATTGAATCGGTCAAAAAATCGGGTAAAGCCACTGTTCTTGATCAACCAGGTTTTAACGTCGGCTATGTGGGCTACAACGTCGAAAAACCGAAGCTGAGTGATCTTAGAGTCCGTCAAGCATTAGATATGGCGATTAATAAAGATGCGATCATCAATGCCGTCTATCAAAGCGAGGGCCTCAAGGCCACCAACCCAATGCCGCCAACGCAGTGGGGTTACGACAAATCGCTTAAAGATGCACCTTATGACGTCGAAAAAGCAAAAGCTTTGATCAAAGAAGCTGGCGCGGACAATATGTCTATCAATCTATGGTATATGCCCGTTCAACGACCATACAACCCTAATGCCAAACTAATGGCTGAAATGCTGCAAGCAGATTGGGCGAAGATTGGCGTCAATGCCAAGCTGGTCACCTACGAGTGGGGCGAATACCTAAAACGCGCGGCAAAAGGTGAGCCTGATGTGATCTTGGCAGGTTGGACGGGTGATAATGGTGACCCTGATAACTGGTTAGGCTCGTTACTGTCTTGTGACGCTGTCGGTGGTAATAACTACTCACGTTGGTGTAACAAAGACTTTGACAACTTAGTCATGAAAGCGCGTCAGGTCACTAATCAAGATGAACGTGTGGATGATTATGTACAAGCTCAACAGATATTCAAAGAGCAACTTCCTTGGACGACAATGGCGCACTCGGTAGTAACCGTATTCACTGCACCAAATGTTGTGGATTTCAAAATCAGTCCGCTTGGTGCCGTACGCTTCGATGGCGTGAAGGTCGAATAGCGCACTCCGCTAAGCCCAGCAAGACAGGCTTTATTATTTAATGGATAGTCGGTTGGATCAAATCTTTTGCTCCAACCTTATCGACATACATTAAATAGCTTGTCACGGGCATTCTTATCACTGCTACCTCTCTAATCATCGAACCACAACTGTCGAGCGGCTTATGCTACTTTATATTTTGCGTCGAATCGCTATTCTCATTCCTGTCTATCTAGGCTTAACTCTCTCAACCTTTACTCTGATACGTCTCGTCCCTGGCGATGCCGTTGAGATTATGATGGGTGAGCGTATGGTTGATCCAGAGCTACATGCTCGCGCCTTAGAAAGACTAGGGTTGGACAAACCGCTCATCGTCCAATATTGGGACTACTTGAGCGGTATCTTAACTGGTGACTTTGGTGCGTCCTTTCGTACGCGCGCCCCAGTCTTACAAGACTTTTTTGCCCACTTTGTACCAACGTTAGAGTTGGCGCTGTGTGCGATCATCATTGCTAGTGTCGTTGGTATCAGTTTGGGTATTTTTGCCGCACTGCGCCGCGGTACTTGGATTGATTACACGCTAATGTCAGGCGCTCTCGCTGGCTACTCCATGCCCATTTATTTATTGGGTCCTATACTCACTGGTATCTTTGCCCATTATCTCGGCCTACTGCCCGTCGCTGGTGTGATCTCTGTCGCTCAGTTTTTAGATGTACAGCCCTTATATGGCTCATGGTTATTAGGCTCTCTGACCTCAGGAGAACCGGGGGCGTTTTGGGACGTGGTCAAACATTTTATCTTGCCTTCTATTGCTTTATCGACCATTCCACTTGCGATGATTGCGCGGATGACACGCTCTGCGATGTTAGAAGTATTGGATGAAGATTATGTGCGTACGGCTCGAGCCAAGGGCTTATCCCCGCGCCGAGTGATTTTGATACACGTGATGCGTAATGCATTGATTACCGTTGTTACGGTGGTTGGCTTACAGATGGCAACTTTGCTTGCAGGCGCTATTATTACTGAGACCATCTTTAGCTGGCCAGGCGTTGGTAATTGGCTACTTGATGGCTTTTTCACACGTGATTATCCAATCGTGCAAAACGGTATCTTGTTGGTCGCCACTGCTCTGATTTTGGTTAGCTTATTTATTGATATTTTGTATGGCTTAATCAATCCACGTATTCGCCATACTTCTTAATCTAACATTGATAAATACTCATATTATAAATAGGGACGATTAGCGCTTGAGTGGTCTTTAGAGTTTTTAGCAAAATCTACCTCCTTTTTAGGAATAAGATTCTAGCCACTTTCAACGCGTTCGCCACTATAGGAACTGCTCATGAAGTCTTCTACTCTTCCCTCTGATGCCAACCTTGTGGCAGCCACGCCGCCTTCATCTTGGCAGTTATTTTTATCGACATTTTGCCGAAACAAAGGCGCCGTCATTGGATTTATTGTCTTGGCATTGATGGTTATTATTGCCATATTTGCACCAGCCCTTGCTCCTCACGATCCTTATGAATTGTTTACCGGTCAAGAGCAATTGCCGCCTGCGTTTTTAAGCGGTGGTGATACCATGTTTTGGCTAGGTACGGATGATGCTGGTCGCGATACGCTGTCTCGCGTGATGTATGGCGCGCGTTATTCTTTATTCATCGGTCTGAGTGCGACCACGCTTGCTATGCTGGTCGGTATCTCGTTAGGACTGAGTGCTGCATTTTGGCCTAAAGTTTGGGGCAAAGCTGTCATGTTGGTCAATGACATTTTGATGTCATATCCCAGCTTGCTATTGGCCATTATCATTGCGGCAATCTTAGGCCCTTCAATGACCAATACGATTATCACCATTGCTTTGGTCTGTACGCCGCCTTTCATTCGTCTCACTCGTGCAACTGCCATGGTAGAGCTGCAACGCGAGTACTTTATTGCCTCACAAGTGATGGGTGCTGGCGTGCTCAGACTCTTGTTTGTAACGATTTTGCCCAACTGTATGGCGCCACTAATCGTACAAGCAACGATGATTTTTTCATCGGCGATTTTAGAAGCAGGTGCGATTGGTTTCTTAGGATTTGGCGTGCAACCACCTGATGCTGAATGGGGTGCTATGCTGGGCACAGCACGTCAGTATATTCAAAGTAACGTTTGGCTCGCCATTTGGCCAGGTGTCGCTATCTTCTTAGCTGCCTTATCAATCAACCTGACTGGTGATGGCCTACGCGATGCGCTAGACCCCAAATTAAAGCAGGTGACCTAAAATGACTGATACTTTAAACCATACCAATACCTCGATGAATGGTTCATTAGTAAAAGAGGCGCCATTATTATTAGATATAGAAAATCTCTCGGTCACTTTTGGTGAAGGGTCGCGTGCTTTTCGCGCCGTAGATGATGTGTCTTTGACAGTGACTCAAGGCGAAGTAATCGCGATAGTAGGCGAGTCAGGCTCAGGCAAGTCCGTTACTATGATGGCATTGATGGGACTCTTGCCCCCTTATGCAAGCGTGCGTGCCAAACGCGTGATGTTCGATAATAAGGATATGCTCGGTATGTCGCCCAAAGAGCGACGCGGCATCATTGGTAAAGACATTTCTATGATCTTCCAAAACGCCATGTCGTGCCTCAATCCAAGCTTTACGGTTGAGATGCAATTAGGCGAAGTCCTTCGAAAACACCTTGGTTTGCGAGGCTCGGCAGTACAGGCACGCATATTAGAGCTGTTAGAATTGGTCGAGATGCCCGATGCCAAAAACCGACTCAAGGTGTATCCACATCAACTGTCAGGCGGTATGAGCCAGCGAGTGATGATTGCCATGGCGCTGGCGTGCGAGCCAAAACTCCTTATCGCCGATGAACCCACCACAGCACTTGATGTCACGGTACAAGCACAAATCATGGATCTGCTTGGGCGCTTACAACGTGAAAAACAAATGGCCATGGTACTAATTACTCATGATTTGGGTTTGGTCTCTCAAAACTCACGTGACGTCGCTGTTATGTACGCCGGACAAGTAGTGGAAACCAATACGGTGCCAGAAATTTTCCAAAACCCAGCGCATCCTTATACCGAAGCATTGCTACAAGCCATCCCTGAACTGGCTATCGGTCAAGACAGATTACACAGCTTACCAGGCGTGGTGCCCAGCCAATACGATCGTCCAAGTGGTTGCTTATTGTCTCCGCGCTGCCCTTACAAAGAGCCAGCGTGTGACGTGCCGCCGCCTATTTTAGATACGCCTAATGGCAAAGTGCGCTGTATTCATACCGATCTACCAAGCATATCTGCTGGTACTTCTCCCTTTGACCCTGCTACTTTGGAGTCCCAAGCATGAGTGATAAAGTGGTCTTAAAAGCAGACAATCTACGCAAGCACTACCCTGTATCACAAGGTTTGGGTAAAGCAAAAGCATATGTCAAAGCCTTAAACGGTATCTCGTTTGAGCTACGCGCTGGCAAAACACTGGCGGTCGTTGGTGAATCAGGCTGCGGCAAATCGACGCTTGCCCGCCAGCTCACGCTCATCGAACAGCCGAGTGACGGTGAGCTATTTATTAATGATGAAGGTACGACAGGCTACAGTAGAAAAGCATTAAAAGATTTGCGTACTGAGATTCAAATGGTTTTTCAAAACCCTTATGGCAGTTTAAATCCGCGCCATACGATTGGGTATCAATTAACAGAACCGCTAGACATCCACACCAAACTGTCAAAAGAAGACAAGCGCGACAAAATCAACGACATGATGAGAAATGTTGGTTTACGTCCTGAACATGCTGGCCGTTATCCGCACATGTTTTCAGGTGGTCAGCGACAGCGTATTGCCCTCGCGCGTGCAATGATGCTCAATCCAAAAATTGTCGTCGCTGATGAACCGACTTCTGCCCTCGATGTGTCCATTCAAGCGCAAGTATTGAACCTATTTATGGACTTGCAAGATGAGTACCATACGGCATATGTCTTTATTTCACACAACTTATCCGTCGTGCGCCATGTCGCAGATGATGTGATGGTAATGTACTTAGGTCAAGCGGTCGAACACGGTCCCAAAGAAGCCATTTACAACGCGCCAAAACATCCTTATACGATGGCCCTATTGGCAGCAGCACCCACAGTGAATGGTCAAAAAAAGGATCTAACACTGCAAGGTGAGCTGCCAAGTCCTCTCAACCCGCCAAGTGGTTGCGCCCTACACAAGCGCTGCCCTTATGCTAAGTCACAGTGCAGCGAAATAGAGCCACAACTTCGAGAATGGGACGGGCGATTGGTGGCCTGTTTGCGTTTAGAAGAGATACATGGTTAAAAGTTTTTAATAGATAATAAAACCGCCATCATGGCGGTTTTTGTTTATGAACGTTTGAACTTACTCTTTATAGACTTCTTTTTATTTTATCAAAATATCTATCTCGAAACGTGCATCGCCGCTTCCAGCGCAGCGGTGTCTTCGTGCATACGATATAAGCAAATCTTACCTGCCTTATCAAAACGAACAATCATGGTCCAAAGACTGTTAAACACGTCGCCAGTATTCTTGACGGTGTGAGCCAGTTCACCAAACCTAACAATATAATCATCGCTTGCGATAGAATCTTCCATCTCAAAAGTACCAAATTCAAACATCTGAGCTAGATTTTTAAAGAATATCTTGCCTGCATCTTGACCAATGTGAGTGCCATAAATCGGCACTTGGCTGTCTCTCTCTTCTCGAAAGACCACGAATTTTACGTCTGAATTACACAGCGCCATGGCTTGCTCATACTCCCCTGTGAAGACATGAGTGACAAACTCATCAAGGATTTGGGTATTTGATTTTTTTTGCATATATTTTCTCGCTATAGTTGATCCCCTATAAAACAAATACAGCACTACTGAGATAAATTTTACGTCGCCTCTGTCTGCGAAGGCACAGCAAGCAAGAAAAATTTGTTTCAGTAGTGCGTAATAATAGGTGATCCTCTTTTGTTTAGGACTGACTATATTATGGATTGCATAAATCGTGGCACTTTCAAGGCTGCCAACGAATTATATACAGTCTAATGAAAGGCGTAGTAGACAAACAGACGACACCCACACATTGACTGTGCAAATATGCACAACAGAATTTGCTAAGATAAGAGATGATTAAAATAAGAGAATAACTATGTACTGGGACGATTTGGCTTACTTTGTTTGCTTGGTAGAAAAACAAACATTGACTGCATGCGCTGAAGCAATGAATGTGCAGCACAGCACGGTTGCTCGGCGTATTGAACATCTTGAGCAAACGCTCGGCATCAATCTTTTTGATCGACTGGGCAAACGCTACGTGTTAACTATCGAGGGCGATCGGCTCTACCACCAAGCAGTAGAAGTCAAAAAAGAGATAGTCACTTTTCAAAGAATGGCTATTGATCAGAACGCTCTACAAGGCAAAGTGGTGGTATCCGCCCCGCCTGTATGGGCAAATGAGGTGCTCATACCTGCTTTGGCTGATTTTCGCCAGCGCTTTCCAGATATCGTATTGACTTTAAGCGGCGATGTAAGTATGAGCAACTTACATCAACGAGAAGCTGATATCGCTATACGCACGCGTCGTCCCACTCAGGAATACTTGGTTATCCGTACATTAGGGTCGTCGACTTATCGATTTTATGCCCACAATAAATACCTCAAAGATACCAGACCTGAGCAATGGCAACTGATAGAGTTTAAAGCCAACGCCAGAGTACTTGCTTGGTCGCAAGCGTTCATGCAGCAGCGAGAATATACGATTGTGTTTAGTACCAATGACTTATATATGGCGTGTCACGCGGCTCGTCAAAAAATAGGGTTTGCGCTATTACCTGACTTTTTAGCACGTCAGTACCCAGAATTGACAGCGATTGATCCTATTAACAAATTAACCTTAACCGACTTGGAAATTCGTTCCTCAGCGGACAGTTACGCGGCTGCTGAGCCATTACAAACTGAGCAGTTAGATACACACTCCCCTATTCCACTGGCTCAATCGTATCCCCTCTATTTGGTCATGCACCCAGATGTAAGACGCTCAGCACGAGTCAGAGCAGTAGCAGATTGGTTAATTGATTGTTCTACTCGATTAGAAGGGTTTGCATGATATTTTCATTATATGGATAAATACAGATGATTGACTTTAGAATAAAAAAATCAAGCGCACTTACAGGTGGTCTAACCTTCCAGTTCGTTTATGATAAAAGTGACAACAGAAGCGATCACAACATAGAAGACTTTAATTTTATAGATTCTATTTTTGTACAAGAGGAAGCTTTTTTCTAATTGAGCCTATCTTTAGCACCAATGAATCTACAGAAAGAACACCTGAACAGCAACGATATTACCACTGGGGACTTAACAACTATCACGATCTAAATAGTCTCGAGATTATTTTGCAACAGATTATAGAGTTACAGCAAGGTATTCAACAATATAAAAATCTAGAAACGGTTCATAAGTTAGATTTGTATCTTACAAAGAAGCTTAAAAAGATTCTAACTATTCGTCGCATTCGCTATAGGCATCAGAATGAAATGGTAAATTACTTAACAGGCATTATTAATTTCATTAAAGTCGCTATTAATGACAAAGATATTAAAGGCATTTGGGTAATAGGTATTTGAAATACCAAGTTGAGTATTTATTATACGATGACGTGATCGATTTGCGTACTGCCACCATTGGCTAATGGCAAGGTGATATTATTTAATCGGTGATAAATATCTTTTTCAAGTTTTAACCACATGGCGACGTTGATGACAGTTTCGCCGAGGAAGCCTTTGAAGGTGGATTTTAGGGACATAATAGCGATCTTTAGAATGGTTATAGAATGTGCTAAGCGCAATAACAAAACTCTTTAAATTTAATTAATCAGCACTCTCTTACGATGCTTTAAAGGCTTGGCATAAGCAGAAGAACATGATCTGATATGTTTATAAAAACTCTTATAAACCCGATCATACTCTTCATCAAGCTGTTTAAGTACATCTAAAGTACTATCGTTAGGATTAGTTTCATGTTCATACTGTGCATTTATCAGGTCTCCCCCTGCATTTAAAAACAACTCATATTTTTTCTCAAGCTCTGGAAAATATAAAGCTATCAATATTTCTATCTTGCCACCTTCTCTGTAAAATTCATCAACATCTAAAGCTTCATAGCAATTGCTTGAAAAACTTTTGGATTGAACTTCCTGAATAATGGCTGCAAAATCAACTAGTCTAAAGACTACTTCCTCAAACTTTATTCTTAAAAAGGCTTCATATTCTTTTTTGCGTTCAGATCTCTGAGTAATGAGAATACCGCATAGTCCAAATATTCCGATTATGCAGGCTGCTATCAAGCCTTCACTTAGTTCAATCTGTTTTAGCCATGTAATAGCATTTGCCAGTTCGATACTATTCATCTAATTTTTCCAATTCTGTAGTCATATAATTTATTTTTATATGAGAGCTGCACGAGAAGTAAAACTTAGCTTTGTGAGCAATCAATCTATTCTAATTTACCACTAAATCATTATGTTGAGGCACAGAATTTAGTACTGGTTGCAGCAGTTATTTTACCGATAACCACATTGATTAAAGTGGAACAAAAAAATAGCTCCAAAACCAAAATTCAACCATAAAAAAAGCGTTGCCAGATTACTCTAGCAACGCTTTTATAAACTTAAAAACTTAGTCTTAATTAAACCAAACTATTTACCGCTTCAACCACAGCGTCAGTCGTAATACCAAACTCTTTATATAGCTCGTCTGCTGGCGCTGATTCACCATAAGTCGTCATACCAATGACTTTGCCATCTAAGCCAACAAACTTGTACCAGTAATCTACATGCGCAGCTTCCACTGCGACACGAGCACGGATATTGGCAGGCAATACGGCTTCACGGTAGCTCGCCTCTTGCTCAACGAATATCTCAGCACATGGCATAGACACCACACGCACACCAACACCGTTTGCACTTAGTGTCTCGTACGCTTCCATCGCTAGACCAACTTCTGAGCCAGTTGCGATGATGATTGCCTGTAGCTCGCCTTGTTCTTTCGCCAGTACATAACCACCTTTGGTGATGTTAGCGACTTGCTCGCTATCACGCGCTTGATGCGGCAAGCTTTGACGACTAAAGATCAATGCTGATGGGTTGCTTTCTGACTTGATCGCTTCTACCCAAGCACTTGCAGATTCAGTCGCATCACACGGACGCCACGTGCGTAGGTTTGGCGTGGTACGTAGGCTCGTCAATTGCTCAACTGGCTGATGCGTTGGGCCATCTTCACCCAAACCGATCGAGTCATGCGTATAGACATGGATGACACGCTGCTTCATGAGTGCGCCCATACGTACTGCGTTACGCGCGTATTCCATAAACATGAGGAAAGTTGCCACGTAAGGGATAAAGCCGCCGTGTAATGCGATACCATTGGCAATCGCCGTCATACCAAACTCACGTACGCCGTAATAGATATAGTTGCCATCAGCGTCTTTCTCGATACCTTTAGCGCCTTTAAATAGCGTGAGGTTTGAACCAGCGAGATCTGCTGAACCGCCTAGTAACTCTGGCAATAATGGCTGCAAGCTATTAATAGCATTTTGACTGGCTTTACGGCTAGCAACATCGCCACCCGCTTCTTGCGTTTGCTGAATATACGCTTGCGCTTGGCTTGCAAAATCTGCTGGCAACTCGCCATTTAGACGACGTGACAGTTCTGCTGCAAGCTCTGGATAGGCTTTTTCATAAGCGGCAAAATCTGCTTCCCAATTCTTTTGTTGTACATCGCCTTTTGGTTTGGCATCCCATGCTTCATAGATTTCATCATCTAATTCAAATGGCGCATGCGTCCAAGCTAAGGCATCACGAGTTAATATGATTTCGTCATCACCGAGTGGTGCACCATGGCTTGCTGCTAGGCCTTGTTTGTTCGGGCTACCTGCACCGATCGTGGTCTTGCAAATGATTAGACTTGGCTTGCTAGTCTCTGCAATCGCTTGCTCAGTTGCTTGCGTGATGGCATCAGTATCATGACCGTCAACTTTGATGACTTGCCAGCCATACGATTCAAAGCGCGCTTCGGTATCATCAGTGAACCAACCTTCGACATTGCCATCGATCGAGATACCGTTATCATCATAAAAGAATACGAGCTTGCCAAGACCTAACGTGCCAGCCAGTGAGCAAACTTCATGACTAATACCTTCCATCAAGCAACCATCGCCTAAGAATGCATAGGTATGATGGTCAACAACATTATGCCCGTCACGATTGAACTGCGCCGCTAATGTTTTTTCAGCAATGGCAAAACCAACGGCATTAGCAATACCTTGTCCTAGTGGACCTGTCGTGGTTTCAACCCCTGGCGTATAACCAAGCTCAGGGTGACCTGGGGTTTTTGAATGTAACTGGCGAAAGCCTTTTAGGTCATCAACACTAACGTCATAGCCTGATAAATGTAGCAATGAGTAGATAAGCATTGAGCCATGACCGTTTGACAGTACAAAGCGATCACGGTTATGCCACTGCGGATCAGCAGGATTATGCTTTAAAAATTTACGCCACAACACTTCGGCAATGTCGGCCATACCCATTGGCGCACCTGGATGTCCAGAGTTGGCTTTTTGAACCGCGTCAAACGACAGCACACGGATGGCATTGGCTAGTTTACGTTCGTTAATTGGGGTAGGCATAGCATGTCCTAATATTAAAGGAAAGTTTATTTGATTAAAAAAGGTTCTTGAACTGAATTTGCTTGGATATCTAAATAGGTGGCTCATTATAAACTAAGTAGCAACAATTTTTCCTGTTACTCCTAGTCCACAACTTGATCGGGTCACATAATAAAAAATCAATTGATTATTAATGACTTCAATATAATGTTTCTCAAATTCTCGATAACAAACATACTGAAGCCATCTCTCTTCCAAATAATCTGCCATTTGCTGATAGCTTATATTATTTGCAAATTTGCAGCGCAACGTAAGCATACAATTTGCATCATCATGGCGTTCTTGATCAAGAAAATCGCAACCAACATTGTTTTCCTTACAACAGAAAAATATATTGGCATCTATTTCAAAGCCTAACAAATTGTCGCCGCTGCTTTGACCATAGATGAGATATTGTGAGTAATTCAATTCATCAACTATGGTCAAGATCTTCATGACGTTACTAACTTCAAATTTCAATACGCTCAGCACCGCCCATAAATGGACGCAACACTTCTGGAATGGTGATGCTACCATCAGCGTTTTGATGATTTTCCATAACTGCTAACAGCGTACGACCGACTGCTAAGCCTGAACCGTTTAGGGTATGCGCAAGGCTGGTTTGCTTGCCATCTTTGACGCGTGTGCCCATACGGCGCGCTTGGAAATCGCCACAGTTAGAGCAGCTAGAGATTTCACGGTAAGTGTCTTGGCTTGGTAGCCATACTTCGATGTCGTAGGTTTTTTGCGCCGAAAAACCCATGTCGCCAGTACATAGCTGTACTGTGCGGTACGGCAGCTCAAGCTGCTGTAGGACATACTCAGCTTGTCCGGTCATGGCTTCTAGTAGGTCATCAGATTGATCACTAGTACCGACATTGACCATCTCAACTTTTTCAAATTGATGCTGACGAATCAGACCACGCGTATCACGACCATGTGAGCCTGCTTCACTACGGAAACAAGGCGTATGCGTAGTGAACTTTAGCGGCAACTCTTTGATATCCAAACGCTCACCGCGTACCAAGTTGGTCATTGGTACCTCTGCTGTTGGAATCAGATAAAAGTCCATCTCGTCATTGTTCGTATGATTGGTTAATTTAAACAAATCATCTTCAAACTTAGGCAGCTGACCTGTGCCTTTTAAGCTCTCTGAATTGACAATATAAGGCACGTACATTTCAGTATAGCCATACTTGACGGTGTGCGTGTTCAGCATGAACTGAATCAGTGCGCGATGCAGTTGCGCAAGCTGCCCTCGTAGCACGTTAAAACGGCTACCCGTTAGCTTAGTCGCTGCTTCAAAGTCCAGCATCCCAAGCGTCTCGCCAATATGCGTGTGATCTTTTATCTCAAAATCAAACGTACGCGGTGTACCCCACTTGCGTACTTCGACATTATCGTCTTCTGACGTACCGACTGGCACATCTGCCGCTGGAATATTTGGAATCTGCAATGCCGCTTGCGTGATACGTTCTTGTAAGGTGCGCAGCTCATCTTCAGCCGCCTTGATCTCTCCACTGACTTGCTGCATCTCATTAAGCAGCTCAGTGGCATCTTCGCCTGATTTTTTTAGCGCGCCCACTTGCTTAGCACCAGCATTACGTTGCGCTTGTAGCTCTTCAGTTTTGACTTGCAAGGATTTACGCTCGGACTCAATCGATTGCCAAAACTCCATATCAAGCGCGTAGCCACGAGTGGCCAGTTGTTGCTGTAAATCGCTTAAATCGCCACGTAAGAGTTTCGGATCAATCATAATAGTTGCCTGTCACACTGAGAGTGAATAAGAAGTTGAAACATTATTGGTATAATCATTGGTCAGCTCATAGATATCATTAATCTTGATAGCCCAATCATTATCTTGCCATGCTGGCCTATTCTTTATCAAAATATAAGCCAGACGCTATAATAACAAGACCCAGCAGATTTGACCATGTTTTGGTCAAATTTTGCGCGTTTTCTAAATACGCTGTTTTGCTTCATGTATTTGGCTTATGGCAAACTCATTTTGACTATAAATCACGCTTTGGTCTGCAATTACTCCCAATTTATACTGTCTCGCTCAATTAATAGCAATAATGTGCCCTCTATCGGTGAAGAGGATGGCTTATCTGTTTCATTTAGGAGCACTTTTCGGTAAGATAAGCGCATACTATTTTTCGACATTTGGTCAAATATGGCATTACTGCTTTAATTTGACGATTTAAACCCAACGCTTTTCATACAAGTATTTGAGAAACCTTTATGGCCTTGTACCCCTACACGCTGCAACCTGTCGCCTTAAACATCACCGAGGCTGAATTTCATCAAGCACAATACGAATTGTTTGCCAGTGCCAGTCCTTCTTTTGGCCTAAAGAGCATTAAGAAAAAAGAATGGATCATCATGGCAATCGTTGTGATATTAGCGGTTGCAGGGCTGGTTTTTGTCACTGGCTATTCCACCATTATTTTTTGGTTGATGATGGTTGCAGTTGTGATTTATTTATTGGTTCGTACGCTTGGCTTTAAATGGTATGTCAAACGGGAGTTTGAGAAACAAGTAGCCGATCAAGAAATGCCAGATGAGATGCGTCAAATGAAGCTCGGCGTACAAAAACATGGCTTAGTGATGGCAATGCCAAGCAACCAGCCTGAAATGATGAAAAGTAATCAGATGCGCGGTATGCAGATGCGAGCTGGCTCTACTCAGCAAGCCGTTATACCTTGGAGCGCTATTAAAAGCTGGGATGAGACTGACGACTATATTTTTATGATGTTTGAGATGAAAGGTCAGCAAGGCAGCCAAATTTTACCAAAACGCTTGCAAGCACAGAAATTCCCCATTGACACAGTACGTCAACACTTACAAGAAGTGGTTGCCGTTAAAGGGTTAAATCCTGAAAACTTAAAACCGCCAGTGTAAGGCAAAACCTCCCTTTTGTCGTTCATGTAATAAGCGATAAAGGGGATATCGTTGTTAATAGGCACCATTAGTCGCTTGGATACATGTTTGTTTGGATTACAATTTTATTAAACCATAATAATTTGTAAAACCAATCGCATTATTAAATTCATTGAATTTAACTTATAGACAGTTATTTGTTATTATAATAAGCATCAAAAGAAGGGTAAAAAGCTTTATTGATTCAAACGTCTTTTATTAACTTTGGTTCAAAAAAACTTTAACATTATAAGTCGCCATACATAAAGTATGTATGGTAATACAGCAAGCGAGTTGTTACACTTTTAATCTTCTTTAAGCCTGCTATATCAACACTCACACTATAAGGATAATATTATGAGTCATACTAATAACGACACAAACCAAATTGGTCTAGAAACAGCCGACATGAGCGGTATCATCACGAAGCTAAACGGTCTGTTATCAAGCTATCATACGTTTTATATCAACGTGCGTGGTTATCATTGGAACGTGAAAGGCGAGCATTTCTTTTCATTACATCCTAAGTTTGAAGAGTTATATACTGAACTACAATTACAGATTGATGAAATCGCAGAACGTATCCTAACGCTAGGCGGCACACCACTTCACGCTTATAGCGACTTTGCTCAGCACACGACCATCAAAGAAGATAAAAACGTCAAAGATGGCAAAACATGCGTAAAAGGCATTGTAACTGGTTTACAAACGCTGATTGAAGAACAACGTGATGTGTCAGCCGCAGCACAAGAAGCAGAAGATCAAGGTACAGCGGATTTGGTCGATGAATATGTGCAGCTACAAGAAAAGCATGTATGGATGTATAATGCCTTTTTAGGCTAATAACCCGCTTAAATAGTCCCTTGTATTCATAACGTCAAAGAATTTATGGCACTAAAAAATATGTAGCGTAAGAAAAAAGCACCTTAATAGGTGCTTTTTTTGGTCTCAAACTTGATAGAAGTAACGCGTTATTCTTGTACCCATTGGCGCATTTTTTCACGCTCAGCTGGCGTTGCTTGTAGCCAAATTTGCATAAACTGATCCAGCTTATCCGTAGATGCATTTATGTTTGTGGTTTGAGTGGTAGAAGTAACTACTCCAGCACTCATGTTATTTTGAGTATTTGTCGTTGCTGGGCTGATCGCGGCAATAGCGCGCTGATTTTGCATTTCAGCATCACCTGCGCCATCAAACACACCGCCTAACGCTTTACCCAACCCTGCAAATAAACTACCCTGACTGCCCGCCATCGCCTTTTGACTTGCGATTACTGTGCCGTTCTGTTGTATCGCTAGCGTCGGTTGTTTGGCGTATTCTTTGGCAGCTTGATACTCTTCTGGCTGATTTAGCATGACAAGACGATAGTTTTGGTTGTCTGCCAATTCTGCGACGACACTGACGTTACCAGAGCGCAAGTAGTCATGTTCATCACGGCGCAAATCATATAGACGATCGTATTTTGCAGTAATTGCGTGACGACCCGGCTCAAGAGTAAACTCTTTGGTTAATGGCTGAAAAATACTTTGCTGCAACTCCTGTCCATTGATAGCAGTTACTTTTATATGATCATCAACGGACAAAGTGACCGCGGCTTGTGACAGCATAGGAACGGACGCAGCAGCAACAAGTAACGTGCTGAGAGTCATTTTTTTTAGCAAAGAAGCGTTTGGTTTCATAAAGGGTTCCATTAATAGTAAAAGCGTTTTGGATAAAAAAATAGGTGTTCTTAATACTAAAAATCGAGGGGCATCGTATGCTGCTCTTGACCAGCCGCATCGTTATCTACTTGTGTTTCTTGTGCAATATCAGCAAGCTCAGCTGCGAGCGTCTGCTCATCGATAGTACGTAGCGCATCGCTGATGACTGCTTTGGATATATTACTACGTCCAAGGTTAGAGAACATCGGCTGAATATAGTTAAGTACTTCCATCATGGCCCCAATACGATGAGGCCCCTCTGTCAGTAAATGATCAATAATTCGATCATCAAACTGCCAGCCACGACGACGTAAAATAGACTGTAACAATGCTTGACGGTCGGCAAGATCATGACCGTTAGGGACTTTAAACGTAGGCGCTTGTGCCAAACGAGTCATCAAATCTCTTAACTGAAATGGCAAATCACCAGCAGGCGTATTGGCCGCAAACAACAACTGACGTTGCCCTTCACGGCTGCGATTGATCAGGTGAAATAAGGCTTCTTGCCACTGACTGCTTTGCTCTAACACTTCTAAATCATCAATCGCAATCAGATCAAAGTTCTCTAAGGAAGACAGTACGTGCACATCCGTATGAATCAGCTCATTGAGTGACAAACAAATCGCCGACTTGTCCATCTCAATAAACGACTCACAAATAGCAGACAGCAGATGAGACTTACCCGTGGCAGGACTGCCAAACAGATATAGCTGACCAATCAGGCCGACATGGAGTTGCCGTACTGCGTCAATAATCGACATCCAACCCGGACCGGCAAAGTCGCTTAAACTTGCATCATGCTTAATGTCCAGATTGAGACTTAGCTGTGCTTCTGCCATGAATCATCAACTCGTTTTGCGTAATGCAATATAATAAAAAGGAATAGAGTATCAATATTTTTAAAGGTGCGAACTGCTCTGATACTATTTAGTATGAACTATCTAATGCGAATTACTTGCTACCGATTGACAGCGTTCATAAATTGTCTTTTTTTAAATGTAAACCACAGGCGTATTTACTAAAATGACGCTTGTGCCTGACATGCTTGATAGCAACTTATACCATCAATACTGCGCCTATATATAACATATTTGCAAAATGACTGACAAGTCTTTTACAGATTAAGGTTGAATAGGCGCTGCTTTCCTACCTTGCCATTCGTCATCAAGACTCCATGGCCCAATTGACTAACTAATGACCTACCTACTCTTTTTTAAACAAAACCAGTTGTTTACGGCCTCTATAAAAATCCGTTGAGCGATAGTAAGCGTATAAATGGCGGAACAATACATTAAGCACAGCAGAAACGGGCAAGGCAATCAACATACCAACAAAGCCCAGCAGGCTGGCTCCTGCCAGTACAGCAAAGATAACCCATAATGGTGATAAACCGATTTTATCCCCTAAAAGCAATGGCTGTAGAATATAGCCTTCTGCTGCCTGCCCAACTAAGAACGCACCGACAACCAATGCCAAATATGTCCAATCTAGTCCAAACTGGAATAGACAGGCGATGATGGCAGCAATAAAACCAATACCAAAACCCAAGTAAGGAACGAAGCTTGCAATACCTGCAACCATACCAATAATGAGTCCAAGCTCAAGCCCAATCAGTTGTAGCTGTACTGCGTAAATAGCCCCTAGTAGCACCATCACTAGCAACTGACCTTTGATGAAAGCCATCAGCGCACGATCACATTCTTGAGCGATATGAATAATTCTTTCGCAATGAGAGGCAGGGAGTGCCATCTTCCATGTATGCAAGCGCTTGTCCCAATTAAATAAGAAATAGAAGGTCAGAATTGGTACAAGTACAATAAGTCCTGCGTTGTTGATAAAGATCATACTCGATGCAATGACTTGACTCATCAAGGTGCTGGCATCTGAAAATTTATAATTCGTTTGCATATAATCTAGCAAAGTATCAGAAAACTCTTTGGACTCAAGCCTTGGCAGACGCATGGGAGTGTTAGCCACAAACCATTCACGTACCACTTGATTGTACCAATTCAGCACTTTAGGCAAATACTCCCACGCGGCTTGCAACTGATACCACAGTGTCGGGACTAACCACCAAAGTAGTAATGCCATCCCAAAAGTAATGGTGGAGTACACAATGATAATCGCCACCCAACGTTTGAGATACTTTGACAAACGTCTCACCAGCGGATTGAACAGGTATGCAAGTACGAAAGCGACGACAAACGGCATAATGACCGGTAGCATCAAATATAATAAATAAATAGCGACAACCAGACCAACGACAATAAATAAACGCCGAAAAAAGGGATCTATTGGTTGGTTTATCATGATAAGCAATCCTATGACAGGGCTAATTTAAGACATCGGCGTGATTGAGTAGATCGTATATCTATTGAGTAACACCAGTATAATAATGAGCCATTATTGACAATAAATTTAGCGTTCCATTATCGCAGAGTCCAAAAAAAAATCCGTCATTTTTTTGTTTCTTGACGCCTGATTGATGAGTTATAGCAAATCCTAGTGAAAATCAGCCAAATATCGGCAAGTTGCTTTGCGAGTGAGGGGCATTTTTGGGTATAATGCGCGCACTATCAGCAAAATTAACACGACCGATTCGCTTTTCTACTGACTGACCTTCATTCCCCTATAAAATTGTGAGATGACCATGAGTAACAAGCCTTCTTTAAGCTACAAAGATGCTGGCGTTGATATTGATGCTGGCGATGCGCTGGTTCAACGTATTAAATCAGTGGCAAAAGCCACCTCTCGTCCTGAAGTTGTGGGCGGACTTGGCGGCTTTGGAGCGCTTTGTCGCATTCCAACTGGTTACACGTCGCCTTTATTAGTATCGGGTACTGACGGCGTTGGTACTAAGCTCAAATTGGCCTTACAGCTGAATCGTCACGACACAATCGGTATCGACTTGGTCGCTATGTGCGTCAACGATTTATTGGTATGCGGTGCAGAGCCGTTATTCTTTTTAGATTATTATGCAACGGGCAAGCTTGATATCGATACCGCTGCTACGGTGGTTACTGGTATTGGTGAAGGCTGTAAGTTATCGAACTGTGCATTGATCGGCGGCGAAACGGCTGAGATGCCAGGCATGTATCAAGATGAAGATTACGACTTGGCCGGATTCTGTGTGGGTGTGGTTGAAGAAAGCGAAGTCATCACGGGTGAAAATGTCGCTGAAGGTGACGTACTGATTGCGCTTGCTTCAAGTGGCGCACACTCTAATGGTTATTCATTGGTTCGAAAAGTCATCGAAGTGAGCGGTGTTGATGTGACTAGCAGCGATGAGCAGCTAGATGGTCAACCGATTCAAGATGCACTGATGGCCCCTACTCGCATCTATGTAAAAGCAGTCAAAGCGTTGCAAGATACTCTTGGCAGCTCAGCTTTGCACGCGATGTCCCACATCACAGGTGGCGGCTTGACTGATAACTTACCTCGCGTATTGCCAGAGAATTTGGCTGCCAGTATCGACACCAATAGCTGGCAATTCTCAGAGCTATTTACTTGGTTGCAGACTCAGGGCAATATTGAACAAAGCGAGATGTATCGCACTTTTAACTGCGGTGTGGGTTTTGTCATCGTTGTTCCTAAAGACAAAGCTGAGAGCGCAATCAAAACGTTAAACGATGCCGGTGAGAAGGCATGGCAGTTGGGCGAAATGGTCAATCGTGACTTCGACGCGGTGGTATATCGTTAATGTCTGTTGATATTAAATCTGTTGACACCATGCCCATAGATACTGTGTCGACTAATCATCCAAACCAAACGTTTAAACCATTACGAGTGGCGGTTTTGGTCTCTGGTAGCGGCAGCAATCTACAAGTCTTGATCGATGCCATGCAAGCCGGCGCGCTACCCATCGAGATAGTTGGTGTGATTAGCAATCGTGATGACGCTTATGCCATCACACGTGCCAATGCTGCTTCTATTCCAGTGGCCGTGTTGTCACACGTTGCTAGTGGTAAGCGTATGGGTATCAAAACCTTTGAGCGTCATGCCAGTGAGCAGCTTCAAGCATGGCAACCAGATCTCATTGTGCTGGCAGGTTTTATGCGGGTATTGAGTGCCTCATTTATCAATAACTCACCAGCACCGATGATCAATTTGCACCCTTCTCTACTGCCTGCCTATAAGGGTCTTGATACGCATCAACGCGTCATACAAGCAGGCGAATATCATCATGGTTGTAGCATTCATGTTGTGACCGCTGAGCTTGATGCTGGAGCCGTTCTGACCCAAGCTGTCCTATCTTTGGATCAAAAAGATACGGCTGAGAATTTGCAGAAGCGTGTACAAAAGCTTGAGCATCAATTATTACCTTGGACCGTTTTATTATTGGCAAAAGGCGTACTATCATTGAATCACGGTGAGTCAAATAGTCAGGACAGCACTTTTTTACCAGCTTTGCCTTTGAAACTGTATCTAGACAGTTGATGGGATAATAAGATAACAAATTATTATTCAAAGACAGTTAAACAAAAAAAGCCCAGTCATTTATGACTGGGCTTTTTGATATCTAAGTTAATAAGCAGTATTTATTAAAAATTGGTACTACCTTTGCAAGTATTATTTACCATCAAATACATGTACTGCCTTAATATTGACAAATTCTTTGATACCAAATCCACCATGCTCACGGCCATGACCTGAGTCTTTAACACCGCCAAATGGAAGTGCTGGGTTTGCAAGACCGTAGCCATTGATGTAGACCATACCTGTATCAAACTCTTCACGAGCTAGACGAATCGCTTTCTCTTCATCTTTAGAGAAAATCGCGCCACCCAAGCCATAACGGCTGTCATTAGCAATACGCAAGGCATCGTCTTGATCTTTGGCACGTATTAGTGATGCCACCGGTCCAAACAATTCGTCGTCATAAGCTGGTTGGCCTTTTTCAACGTTCTCTAAGATAGTTGCTGGGTAGAAGCTGCCTTTACCTTCTGGTAACTTACCACCTGTTGCGATAGTAGCGCCTTTTTTCACACTTTCTTCTACTTGCTCATGCAGCTTTTCTTGCAGATCTTTGCGAGCTAATGGGCCAATGCTTGAGCCATCATCCATTGGATCGCCTGTTTTTACGTTCTCGAACTTTTCAACGATGCGCTGACGGAAGTCATCATACAGGCTATCAACAACGATGAAGCGCTTCGCGGCCACACAAGTTTCACCATTATTAATCAGACGCGCTTGAGCACAGGTCTCTACTGCGACATCTAAATCGGCATCTTCTAGGACGATGAATGCATCGTTTGAACCCAACTCTAGAACCACTTTTTTGATGGCTTTTGCAGCTTGCTGACCAACGATACTGCCTGCACCATCACTACCTGTAAGAGTCACACCGCGTATTTTATCATGACCAATCAATTCTTCTGACTGATCGTGATCGATTAAGATAGTGCGGAATAAGTCATTTGGTAAATCAGACTCGTGGAAGATTTTTTCAATCAATAGGCCTGAGCCAGTCACATTTGCTGCATGCTTAAGTAAAATACTGTTACCAGCCATCAGATTGGCGATGGTATAACGGAATACTTGATATGCTGGAAAGTTCCAAGGTTGCATACCGTAGATCACACCAATAGGCTGATAGGTAACGATACCCTTTTTCATGTTTTCGATTTCGCGCTCATCATCTGCAAGAGCAGTAATACCATTCTCAGCAGTATAATCACAAATGCCTTTACACAAATCTACTTCTTGCAAGCTCTGGCTATAAAGCTTACCACGCTCTTCAGTCATCAATTTAGACAACTCTTCTTTGTATTTCATCAGAGTATCGCCAATAGAGTTGATCACTTTCGCACGCTCTTCATGACTGGTTTTACGCCATTCTAAAAACGCTTCGTGTGAGGCATCAACAATCTTATTGACCTCATCTTTACTCATGTAATTGTATTCTTTAATATTTTCGCCCGTTGCTGGGTTTACCGTAGTAATATCTGCCATGACTTTTGTCCTTATTATTAGGAGTTTTTATTGGTTTAATTGCTTTGTTATTTAAGAAATGTATAGGATTGAGTTATGAATTATGCATCTTTCTACAAATATAGATAATGTTGCTGGGCTTAATAATAAGCCTTGTACGTATCTTTTTTCTTAAAGTGCAATCATCATAACAAACTGTATGAGCAGTAGTTTTACAAGTTATGAAGAAGTGTGCATAAGATGTTAATAATGTGACTGTCTTATTAACTACGCCTTAAATATATATTTTTTTGATAGAATTTGGACAACAAAAAACCAGCTTGTTCGCTGGTTTTTTATTTAACGATGAAGCAGAAATATTCGAAAAAGCTGCGCCCAGTCTTAAAAGATGCCTTTCGTATTAAAATAAGTGATTGGTCACAGGAATATCTTGTGGCGGATTCTCTTCTTCTGCGACCACCTGACGAGCCACATGCATGATGAGCTGACGCAACCAGCGATGAGCAGGATGGTGCTGTAATAACGGTGACCATGCCATGGTTAGCTCAAATTCAGGAATAAAAAATGGCGGCTCTTCCATCATAATACTGTCATTATTGGCCTGCATTCTTGCCACACGAGTCGGCAAGGTTGCGATCAAATCTTTATTGGCGGCAAGCATCGCAGGCATTTGATAATGGCGAGTAAAGACACTGATTTGACGTTTTTGACCTAAGCGCTGGAGGGCTTGATCGATAGAGCCAAGACCACCAGATTTTTCTGGATTGACACCAAAACCGACGCCCATACCCGTTTTAGATACCCACACATGCTGGGCTTTTAGATAGTTTTTTAGATTAAAGCGATTGGCATAAGGGCTTTCAGAAGACAGTAAACAACTAAAGGTATCACGCCATACCAATACTTGATGAAAACTTTGGGGGATTTCATTAAAGCGATTGATTGCCAAATCCACTCGACCCTGCTCCATATCACGATAAGAGACGTCAGATGGGGTCAAAAAGTCTAAAATAACGTTGGGCGCTTCAGAACGTAGCGCCTTAACCAATTTTGGTACTAACGTCGCTTCTGCATAATCTGACGTCATAATACGAAAGACACGCGAGGTGCTATAAGGACGAAACTCGGTGCGTGGCTCTAATACTTGTGTCAAATCAGCGAGTATCTCACGAATACGAGGCTGCAATTCCAAGGCGCGTTCCGTTGGCGTCATGCCTTCTGAGGAACGCACTAGCAATGGGTCATTAAACAATTTTCGAAGACGACGTAATATATTACTCATCGCAGGTTGGGTAATTCCAAGCTGCTCAGCTGCCCGAGTGACGTTTTTTTCTCGTAGCAACACATCTAAATGTACCAATAGGTTTAAATCTACCCGCTGCAAATTCATATATATGTCTCTTAGCCTTTGGATAAATACCGTAAAAAGCTTGGTATTTTTGGTGCTGTTTCAGTTATTTATAATTTAACACAGCAAAATTTTGCTATTTTTCGGTCAAATTCATACAGTATTTGTCAATTATAACTTAAATTACCTACTGTAAGATACTGTTTTACATACATTATAATTAAATAAAATACTAAAGATAATAATCATAAATTAGATAAATCTTAGTGACACAGTTATAGTGAGTCTCATGGATGATTTGTGACACAGACAGTAAAACTTGGGTAAGCGTGCCGATACTATTTCACAGACTGAAACAACCATTCAATATATTATGATACTTATCATAAATAAAATATTGTTGGCTTTCATACTAGAAGTATCATTAGTTAAGGCGTTTATGACCAGCAACTTATCGTCAAAACTGTCCGTTATTGTACCATCTCTTACTGTCAGTTATGCCCTCATGGGGCGATAAATAGCGCAAACGCCTCAGAATATGCGAACACAACCCATCTTCTTCGATATATCGCTAATTATTTCTAACTGCTGAGTTCAGTAATTGCCTTGTATTCGTAGCTGGGTTTGTTTAGTGTAAATAAGACGTTGACCAATAATTTATGGTTACTCTGGCTCTAAATGAGATGTCAATACCGTTCGTAGCAAGTCTAAATATATACTTTTTAGTAAAACTGAATTTTTTAGTCATACCCAATTGTCACTATTTTAGCACTTAATTTATTTGTTTTTCATACCCCACCAAGGAGACTACAGATGTCAACTGCATATAAATCAGCGATCGACTTAGTACGTGAATTAAAGCAAAAGCACGGTAACTGGCAGAACATTAGCGAGACTGATGCAGCACGTATGATGTCCCAAAACCGTTTTAAAACAGGTTTGGATATCGCCAAATATACTGCAAAAATCATGCGTCAAGACATGGAAGATTATGACAATGATACGTCTCAATATACCCAGTCTTTAGGGGCATGGCATGGCTTTGTGGCACAGCAAACCATGTACGCTAAGAAAAAATATTTTGGTACTACAGCCAAAACCTACATCTATCTATCAGGTTGGATGGTAGCGGCCCTACGCTCTGAGTTCGGTCCTCTACCTGACCAATCTATGCATGAAAAAACATCAGTACCCAAACTGATCGAAGAGATTTACACGTTTTTACGTCAAGCAGATGCCAAAGTATTGAACGACTACTTCCGTGAGCTAAACGCTGCTGAAGAAGCAGGTCAAGACACCTCAGCTATTTTAGAAAAAATCGAAAACTTTGATTCGCATGTAGTGCCAATCATCGCTGATATCGATGCAGGTTTTGGTAATGAAGAAGCCACTTACCTATTGACTAAGCAGATGATTGAAGCGGGTGCTTGTGCGATTCAGGTTGAAAACCAAGTTTCCGACGCTAAGCAGTGTGGTCACCAAGCGGGTAAAGTAACCGTACCGCATGAAGACTTCATCTCTAAGCTAAACGCTATTCGTTATGCTTTCTTAGAGCTTGGGGTTGAAGACGGTGTGATCGTTGCTCGTACTGACTCTGAAGGCGCATCACTAACGCAAAAAATCCCAGTATCAAATGAGCCAGGCGATCTTGCTTCTAAATACATCGATTTTATTGAAATGGAAGAAGTCACGCTTGAAGATGCAAAAGAAAATGACAGCTTGCTTAAGCATAACGGCAAACTAGTACGTCCTGTTCGTCTACCAAACGGCTTATACCAGTTCCGTGAAGAGACCAACATTGACCGCGTTGTACTTGACTGTGTGACTGCGCTAGAAAACGGTGCGGATTTACTATGGATCGAGACACCAACTCCCGACGTAGAACACATCAAAATGATGGTTGACCGTATCAAAGAGCAGCAGCCAAAAGCGAAATTGGTATACAACAACAGCCCATCATTCAACTGGACGCTTAACTTCCGTAAGCAAGTCATCGCTCAGTGGGAAGAAGAAGGTAAAGACATCTCGGCATACAATAAAGCGGACTTGATGAGTGCTGATTATGACGGTACTGAGCTTGATGCAGCAGCTGACATCGCCGCTAAGAACTTCCAACGTGATGCGTCACGTGAAGCAGGTGTATTCCATCATCTAATCACGCTACCGACCTATCATACTACCGCTCTAAGCGTGCACGAGCTTGCTAAAGGCTACTTTGGTGAAGAAGGTATGCTTGCTTATGCAGCTGGCGTACAGCGTAAAGAAATTCGTGAAGGCATCGCTTGTGTTAAGCATCAAGCAATGGCAGGTTCTGACCTTGGTGATGATCACAAAGAGATTTTCTCAGGTGACAACGCGCTAAAAGCAGGCGGCGGCAAAAACACGATGAACCAGTTCTAATTACCAATATCTATAATCCTACGTTACAAAAAAAGCCGCTCTACTTAAGATAGAGCGGCTTTTTTGTTGCGGTTTAAACACTCATAGAGTGGTAGACTAATAATCATTATTCAGAATTACTAGGAGCCATTATGCAAGAGATAGAGCTGAAGTTTTTGGTGCCAGAATCACGACTAAAAGGGCTGATGCGTCAAGTACAAGTCAAATCCTCAAAGCTGACGCAACTGGCGGCGCATTATTACGACACTCTTGACCAGCAGCTAGCAAAAGCAGGTATTGGTTTGCGTATTCGCAAAGAAGGGGATGCTTGGGTACAAACCCTCAAAGCTGGCGGCGATGGTATTGCAGCACGTCTAGAACATAATGCCATACTAGATAACGAACAGGTACAGGCAATGCTCGATAACAATGCGCTCATGCCTGATTTAAGCATTTATAAAGATACGCCCGCTGCCACTGCTTTTGATGGCTTCAAGCTTAAAGAGTTGGCCAAAAAGCTGACACAACGGTATGTCACCGATGTACAACGCACCACACGGTTTCTAACAGAAAAGACCAGTGACGGCCTTGAGGATAGTACAGATAACTGTATCGAGGTCGCTTACGACCAGGGAGAAATCATCCATGGTGAGGACGACACCCAACGAGAAGCCATTCAAGAAATTGAGTTTGAATTGATATCAGGTGATTTAGACTTTTTATTTACAACAGCCAAAGCGTGGTGCAAACGTTATAAGCTCAGTCTCTCTACCGTGACCAAAGCTGAGCGCGGCGGGTTACTGATTAAGGGGCAATCTCATAGTCAGGCGGTTGGCGCAAACCTTAATGAGCTAAACGTCAGTCGAAAAACCAGCCTGCCTACTTTTGTGCGCGCAGCTGTCCATAATTGCCTCCTCCAAATTCTACCCAACAGCAGTGCCATCGTCGCCGGTAGTACTGACCATGAGCATGTCTTGCAGTTTTACATTGGTATCGACCGTTTGCTGACGGCAATAACAACATTTGCAAGCTTCTCTGATGAGATCAATCCTGATTGGCAGTCTATTCTAAAGCAAACCTTGACCCTACTTGATGACTATCGTGAGCTGACATATCTAGCAGAACACCTTGAACCCCAGTTGCAAGAACTCGGCGCGCCTGCAACTGACTGGACAACAGACATTGATACGCTCAAAATCAAGCCAATGGATGCGGTAAAAGCCAATGACTTTCAGCTGATATTGCTAGAGCTGATAGCCTTCACCATGAGCGATCCAAAACTGGAACCTCAAAATGACAAACTGGCCATCGATAAGCTGGCTAAAATTCTGTCTCAGCAATACAAAGACTTGCTCAACTTTAATAAAAAACGTGATGATATAGAAAATAGTGAGATTGATGATACACAAAGCTTAGAAGCAGAAATTTCAGATATAAAAAGCGATGATTCAAAAAGTAGCGATGAAGAGCATCCTCAATATGAATTGTACCGTCAACTAAAAACACTACGCTATATGAGTGAATTTTCTGCACCAGTATTTCATAAAAAATCGTCTAAAAAGAAAACCAAGCTTTGGCTCAAGAATCTGACAAAAGCGCAAAAAGCCTTGAATAAATATCAGGCTTATACACAATATCAGCAGCGTTATCAGCTAAAATCCGCATCGGACAGCAACGCGTTATATGGCGCAGGTTGGATAATAGCTGCCTTAGAAAAAGACCACCAACGTGCTGAAAAACGTTTAATGAAACTAAAAGATGGAAAAAAGTTTTGGTAAATATAGATATGGATAAATAACCCATGCTATAAAAAAGACAGCTTCTTTTATAGGAGCTGTCTTTTTTTAAGTACTATTTGTCGCTAAGTGTTATTTGCTGCTTAATATTTGATTGTCTAAACTCAGTTTAACCCGCCACGATCGTCACGGACATGCCCTCTTCTACTTGTTCAAACAGCTCAACGATGTCTTCATTGCGCATACGTACACAGCCATGTGAGAGTGGTACACCCATCGGCTCGGTGTCTGGGGTTCCATGAATATAAATGTAACGCTGATAAGTATCACACACGCCTTGAGCGTTGCTGCCTTTATTTACACCCTCTTCAAGACCACCTAACCATAAGATACGGCTTAGTATCCAATCACGCTCAGGATATAGCTCGCCAAGCGCTGCATCATATCTCTCACCCGTAGGCACACGTCCAACAAACACAGAGCTTATAGGAGAATCATCCCCTATTTTTTCTGCAATGACATGCTGACCTAACGGCGTACAACCACTATTTTCTTGGCTACCAATGCCGTTTTTAGCCGTAGAGACTGGGTACTTTAGTATTTCTTTTTGTTGCTGATATACCGTCAATGTTTGCTCAGCAATATTGATGATTAATTGTTTATCAGAGTTTTGATGATGATTCATAAACACGTCCAGTGGTTATCGATAGTATGACTTACGACATTTTTGATAAAAATCTGTGAAAATTTCTATTATCAAGGGATTGTAACCAGGCTTTTGGCACCGTAAGATAGAGGCACACTTTTTGATGCTAGCAGATTATGACGACTATTTCACCGACACGTGTGTCGATGTATGATTTTCTATATCAAGATACCAAGCCTATGCTGTCACTATTGGCAGATGCGGCGCAGCTTTCACTCCCTCAAGCTCGTCTAGCTATGGATGCCAGTTTACAGGCTATTGTAAGCGCCTTACTTGTTTATCAACAGCATCATAAAGGGCAAGCCGTCAGTAAAAAACTATTTGGTCGCTCAGCGGTCAAAGAACTGCGGCAATACAATTCTATGAATTTTGTGACCATCAATGCGACGTTATACCATCGTCAGGACGCCGCCGATGCTATCTTTCATGACAAGGAATGCGTGATCAAAGCCAGCGAACACATCGCCTCAAACATTGATGCAAAAATACCGCAAGTTCAAATTTTATTGACATCCTTGTGTGTGGTCGTGCTGCGTGAATTGGCTATTTTGACAGAGTACAGTCAACTTGATCATGATGAGATTAATAAGTGGTTTGCCTTGCAGCCACAGTTTTTGTCAGCGAAACGTTTTGATGTGAGTCAGCCAGATTTAGCATCAGCTGAATCGGTAGCCGTCAGCCCTGATAGCATAGAACAATCCACACTATTAGAGAGTAGTTTAGACACAGAACAAAACGCTTCTGATCTACCTCTTCTAAAGGATGAGCAGCTGTTAGATACCCCGCCCGCTTTTGATCCCTATTGGTATGAGCTTACCTCATTTAAACCTGAAAATCAGGAACCTGTACAAGACATGCAGATGGCAACAGGCAATTATCTAAAAGCCATCGGTCGCTCCCCTGATAATCTACAGCAAGGACGCCATAATGACATGCTGGTATTTGCAGACATGCCAGCCATTGCCTTACCGCATCAACGTTGGTTATTACAGTTGGCAAAAATATCTGATATCTACCTTAGTCGCAACCGACTGCGCGTGAATTCTGAGCCTGTCAATCCACCCAAACCCCCACTGGTTAGCTTGGGATTAATCGGTGGTAACAACGACAACATTCCTGCAACGATCAGTGAAAAACCGATTGAATACGATGCCGCAACGCCGCTTTGGAAAAATCCGGTCATTCTTATTATTATCCTCGTCATAAGTACGCTGGGTGCGCTTGCCACTCTTAAATATCAGACTCAAAAGTCCAATGGTCACATTCTTGCGACAGAAGAGGTATTAGAGCAGGAGGTTATTAAGGAACGTCAGCAGCAAGATGTGGCCATTGTCAGAGTAGATGATGAATCTAGCACTGAAGAAACAGTGACAGACGAATGAGACAAGATAGCGACTAAAGAAACAAAATGAAACCGCATTTTGCTAACGATCTATTACCCATAAAAAAACAGAGGTACTATAAATAGCACCTCTGTTTTTATTTATTAACGTCTACTCAACTATAATGTCGTGTAAAAGCTTATTTTGATAAGTCACGACCACGGCTGGCTTCGATAGCAAGACGGAGACCATTTAGACGGATAAAACCTTCTGCGTCTTTTTGATCGTAAGCACCTGCATCGTCTTCAAAAGTCGCGATTTTTTCGTCAAACAATGAATCATCTGACTTACGGCCGACTACGCTCACAGCACCTTTGTACAGTTTGACACGTACAGTACCGTTTACGTACTCTTGAGACTTGTCAATCAATGCTTGCAACATCATACGCTCAGGGCTGAACCAATAACCATTATAGATGATTTTCGCATAGCGTGGCATCAATTCATCTTTTAGGTGAGCCGCTTCACGATCTAGCGTCAATGACTCAATACCGCGATGCGCTTTTAGCATAATTGTGCCAGCTGGCGTCTCGTAGCAACCACGTGACTTCATGCCAACGTAACGGTTTTCAACGATATCTAAACGACCGATACCGTGCTTACCACCGATCTCGTTTAATTTAATCATGACCTCAAAAGGCTTAAGCGCTTCGCCATCGATTGCAACGATATCGCCTTTTTTATATTCAAGCTCTAAGTATTGTGCTTCGTCAGGTGCTTCCTCTGGACTGACTGACCAGCGCCACATATCATCTTCGGCTTCAGCATACGGATCTTCTAGCACGCCGCCTTCATATGAAATATGAAGTAAGTTGGCATCCATTGAGTAAGGAGATTTTTTTGTGCTACCTGCATAATCAATCGCAATGTCATGCTCTTTGGCATATTGCATCAAGCTTTCACGGCTAGACAAATCCCACTCACGCCAAGGCGCAATCGTTACCACATCTGGTGACAAAGCAACTGCACCCAGCTCAAAACGTACTTGGTCATTGCCTTTACCCGTCGCGCCATGACTGATGGCATCGGCATTGTGTTCTTTAGCAATTTCAACCAAGCGCTTAGCAATCAATGGGCGCGCGATAGAAGTACCTAGTAAGTACTCGCCTTCATAAATGGCATTGGCACGGAACATTGGGAACACATAGTCACGAGCAAACTCTTCGCGCAAATCTTCGATGTGAATATTTTTAATACCCATGGCCTTGGCTTTAGCTCGGGCTGGCTCGACTTCTTCACCTTGACCGATGTCAGCGGTAAAGGTAATCACTTCGGCATCATAAGTTTCTTGTAGCCATTTAGCGATGATTGAGGTATCAAGGCCACCTGAATATGCCAATACGATTTTATTAATATTTTTTGGATCAAGCTGAGCCATGAACAACTCCTATTATGAGAATGTAGCGTTAGGGAAAGCGCTAAGGTTGAATCAAAAGATGAATTACTTGCTCAGTGTACATCATATTTACTATAGGCAAAAGTCTAACTGCCATTAGGCGCTCGCTTTTGGTTTAAATTCAAGCATTACATTTTGGACGGCTTTGTCAAAACCATGTGTCATAAAGATACATAAAAGACAGCTAAACGAATTATGTACGTATATTTGGTCGCATATTTAGTCAAGTAGGCAAATCTGTTATGATAGCACTACAGTACTCCCTCCTTTTTACTTCCATATATGACGATATAGAGCGCGACGACATTATGACTGATTCGATTAGAGAGTTGACCCTCCTCCAGCCAGACGATTGGCATATTCACCTGCGTGATGGCAAAGCGTTGAGCACTACTGTACCGCATGCAGCCAACAGCTTTAATCGCGTGATTTGTATGCCAAACCTAGTACCACCCGTTAAGAACGCTGATGAGGCGCTTGCCTATCGCACTCGCATCTTGGCGCATTTACAAGCCAGCGACTTGAATGCTGAGCGAAAAGCAGCGTTTGATCCACGCATGACTTTGTATTTGACAGACAATACGACGGCACAAGATATCGAAACAGCGGCTAAGTCAGGAATCGTTCAGGCAGTCAAACTGTACCCTGCTGGAGCCACGACCAACTCATCTGATGGTGTGACTAACATTAACGCCTGTGTTGATGTCTTTGAAGCGTTAGAAAAGTACAATCTGCCCCTGCTACTCCATGGTGAAGTGACTCAAGATCATGTGGATATTTTTGATCGTGAGAAGCGCTTTTTGGATGAAGTATTGGGACAAATTATTGCCAAATTCCCTACATTAAAAATCGTCATGGAGCACATTACCACAAGTGATGCGGCAGACTTCGTATTGGCTCAAGGCAATCATATTGCCGCTACTATCACGCCGCAACACTTGATGTTTAACCGCAACCATATGTTGGTCGGTGGCATCAAACCACACTTTTATTGCTTACCTATTTTGAAGCGTGAAAGTCATCAGAAAGTTTTGCTAGACGTTGCGACAAGTGGCAATCCTAAGTTCTTTTTAGGAACTGACTCCGCCCCGCACGCAACAGACAAAAAAGAAGCGGCGTGCGGTTGTGCTGGCTGTTACAGTGCTGAGACTGCTTTACCATTATATGCCACCGCGTTTGATAGTGTGGGCAAGATAGATAAGCTAGAGGGCTTTGCCAGTCGTTTTGGGGCGCAGTTTTATGGCCTACCCCTAAACGAAAGTAAAATAACGCTTGTCAATACGCCAATGCAAGTACCTGCAAGTTATCCTTATTTTGACGGCGGTTCACTAACGCCACTTATGGCTGGTGAAACGTTGCCTTGGTCTATCAAAGCGTAAAGCAAACTTAGTAAGATATTTTTACTTTATCCTACGATAGGAGCAATCTCCTTATATAAAGGAATATGACTTTTATCGTAGGATACCTCTTTGTTTATTTAATATAACAGTACGACTGATAAAAGCGATTTAACCTGATATGACCATTCAAAATGATGCCGCCTTACCTGATACCCATTCAACACACCACTTAAATAGCACACCTGATAACGACTCAAGTATCCTTACTGAAGATGCTGTGACAGAAGAACAAGCGCCACTGAGCTTAAAAGACCGCTTTCGTAAGTTTTTGCCAGTCGTGGTTGATGTAGAGACAGCAGGTTTTAATGCACAAACGGATGCGTTGTTAGAAATTGCCTGTATTCCTATCTTATTAAATGAAGAAGGCGTGTTTTATCCAGGCGATGCGTTTAATGCTCATATCGAGCCGTTTGAAGGTGCAAACTTAGAGCCAAGCGCTCTTGCCTTTACAGGTATCGACCCGACCAATCCGATGCGTAAAGCAATTGCTGAAGATGAAAAAACAGCCTTACGCCGTATTTTTAAGGGACTAAAAGAAGTACGCCGCGCAGAAGACTGCCGTCAATGCGTCTTAATCGGACACAACGCGCACTTTGATTTGTCTTTTTTGAATGCCGCAGTACTACGTACCAATAGTAAAAGCCATAACCCTTTTCATAATTTTTCAGTGTTTGACACCGTTACATTATCAGCACTGGCATTTGGTCAAACTGTATTAGCACGCGCTTGTAAAGCCGCAGGACTGGATTTTGATGGTAAAGATGCGCATTCGGCGCTATATGACACACAAAAGACAGCTGAGCTGTTCTGCTACATTCTCAATCATTACCCCATGCTATCGAATATGATGCATGCTGAGCCTACCAAAGAGTCATCAGCAGATAATGAAGAGGAATGAGGCACTCTCACACATCATATATTGCTAACCACGCATAATAATGCTATTTGTAATACTTAATAACTTTATAGAGGTCTAAGTTGGCAGCACTGGTTTGAGCGAAGAAAAATATGCAGACTTAATGGGAGGGACGTTATCATGGATCCACAATTTAAGTTATGGGGTACCATCATCGGTTATATGTTGCTCGCGCTGACTATCAGTACTTGTACTTCTTTATGGATTCGGTATCATTTAAAGCGTAAAGACCTACATCCTCGTCGCGCACTCAAAAAAAGATATTTAATTGCAAAAAGGCGGAAAAAAAGTCTTGACAGAAAACGCAGAGGCTATTAGAATACGCACCACTTCAGCATAAATGGTGAAAGCAGTTGAAGTGTTGTTACTAGTCCCCATCGTCTAGAGGCCTAGGACACCGCCCTTTCACGGCGGTAACGGGGGTTCGAATCCCCCTGGGGACGCCACTATTCGGCGTCACTTATTAGCAAAACTGCTACCAAGCATCAAATCAGACTAATGAGCGTACCATCAAAAGCCCGCATCACAATATACTGTGATGCGGGCTTTTTTATATTCGTAAGTTTTATAATTACGTTTTCACAACTTAGTTTAAGCGATTCCATGCATATAACGATTAATGTCGCTATTATCAGTGTTCAAACGCTTGCTATGCCTAACTTCAGATTGACGCCTTTGATGTCATTATTATAACGTTCATTAAAAAAGCCAGCATTAAATGCTGGCTCTTATGAGTAGATACTATTTTCTTGTAAAAACAACCACACCCTCTTTTATAACATTAGCCAAATGAGCGCTAGTATAATCAATCCACCTAAGATGGCTTGGATCAATAAGAATGCTTGGTGCTGCCCTACTACTTTACCCAAGGTGAGACCTAACGTACTGTATTTGATAGGTTGGGTGTCGATATCACCGCTTTCTAACTGCTCATCGTAATAGTCTTTCAAAATATCTAAAAATTCCTTGTGTTCATTAGAGTCCCAACTGTCAGGCTTAAATGGCATAAACGATTTAAGTCTAGGCTCATTTGTCATCCAACGCTCGAGCGTGATAGAACGTAGTGACCAACCAGAAAAACGACGCTCAGTAATTGCTGAAAAATCCAGTATTTTTAAATCTTTATGGCGATCATCCAATATCAGGCGATTTTTAAGATTGGTCAGGGCTGCTTCAGAGCCCTCTACACATTGTAAGAAGTAGCCATTGCCGTAGCAAAGAATACCAGTAATATTTTCTATTGTATTACGCTCAATAGCGACTTCTGCAATGTCATTAAGCGTGCTGGCATTTGACAGGCCAGTCGAAGTAATATGGCTCAGATATACAAGCTGGCAGAGATCTGGCGTTACTGGACTTGTAGAATCATTGAATGTTGACAATCAGCTTCCCCTATAATCAGGTAAATGTAGCTAAGACAACTATAATAACTTTAGAAAAAACATAGAAACTAAACCTTTGAATGTATCAAATCGGTTTGGTATATTATTGATTTTATAAATGTTTATATTAATTGTATTAAGTTGGTTACATCATAGGCTAATTTCGTCATCAAAGCAACTTATGATTATATAAAATTGGTAAGTGTTATAAGTAAACATTTTTTTAGAAAAAAACATATCATTGATTTTGACAGCTATTAGTTGCTTGAGCAAACATTATTTTCTAAAAATGATGACAAAACATTGATTATTTGAAACGCGATTATTGAATGAGACAAAATTCGACACAGATTCAAATCGTACCTATATCGCGTCAACTTAGGCAATTTAGGGTAAGAGAAGTCTACCGTTATTCAAAGTACATTAGGGCTGGTCAGATTGAGCGGTGAGGATGGCGGATAGCAATAAAGCATCGTCAGGATAAGTAAGCTTGATGTTTTGGCGACTGCCAGTAACCAGACGAATGGGCAAGTCTAAATACTCAAAAGCACTGGCTTCATCTGTGATAGTTAGCTGATGCTCAGCCACATAATCCAATACTTTTTTAAGCGCTCCTAATCTAAATACTTGCGGCGTTTGTGCTTGCCACATGCTGCTTCTATCTATAGTACGTTTGGCATAATAACGCTGATTATTTTTATCTGATAGATTGTCTGTAGTTACAGACTTGATATACGAGGTTTTGAGAGTGTCCGCTACTGGTGTTGCTAAGATAGCACCATAAGGCTCTAGCAATGCAGCTTCAATGATTTGATCAATGTCATGACTAGGTACAGCTGGACGTGCCGCATCATGAATCAGTACCAAGTCTGAGTCATTAGCCCCCGTACTCCCAATCGCTGCCACTCCCGCTTGAACCGATTGCCAACGTTCAACACCGCCAATAGCATAATAAACAGGTATGGCAAAGTCGAGTGTTCGTGCCGTGATATCATCTTCGGCCACCACCAATAAACATTGATTGATATACTTGCTACTCGCAAGTCTTGCCACACTAAGCTGTAGCAATGTCTGGTCTTGCAACTGAGTATATTGTTTGGCAACGGATGCACCAAAGCGGCTACCACGGCCAGCAGCGACAATCATGGCATAGGTGCGAGGAAGAGGATTCATAAGATAATACTTAAGGCTGTGACCCATGACAGTATGATTAAAAAGAAATGTGAGTAAAAGCTAGGATAGAATCACATACGAAACACACCGCTACTGTAAGAAATAGAGTGCCTTATAGTATTGTCGTATCTTGGTAGATTAATAACGAGTATGTGTCGTTGGCGCAGTAGATACCTGAACAAACGTCTCGTTTGGTTTAATCAATCCTAAGTCCAAGCGAGCATGCTCTTCAACTGCCTCCAGACCGTTTTTGAGGTCATAGACATCCGTACGTAATAAATTATTAGCAGCGACTTGATTATCATTTAGGTGCTGCTGCTCTTCAATCTGAGTTAATAATTTATTATGCCCAGATCGTCCATTCTCACCCAGCCAATACTGATATTGCAGTCCTAACAGCACTGCAACCGCTAAAGCAAGTAACATAAATTGGCTAAAGTATTTCATGTGATCACGCCAAACAACAGAAAATTTGTAAAATAAAAATAAGCTAGGCTTATTATTAGCTGAATTTGCTAAGCGATATATCTCCATATCAATGAGTCCTTATCGCCTAGCATTAGCTATAAACTTGCTTCTTAACCACGCAGACCGATAAACTCTTCACGGCCACGATAGCTTGCACGTACTTGCTGCTCAATACGTAACAACTGATTGTATTTTGCAACGCGGTCTGAGCGGCACAGTGAGCCTGTTTTGATTTGACCTGCAGCAGTACCGACAGCCAGATCTGCAATGGTGCTGTCTTCCGTTTCACCTGAGCGGTGCGAGATGATGGTTGCATAGCCATTTTTCTTCGCCAGATAAATGGCATCTAGCGTTTCTGATAAGGTACCAATCTGATTGAACTTAATCAAAATCGCATTGGCAATGTGCTTATCAATGCCTTCTTGCAAGATCGTAGGATTGGTCACAAATAAATCATCACCGACTAACTGGACTTTATCACCAATCTGTTCGGTCAAATACTTCCAACCATCCCAATCTGACTCATCAAGACCGTCTTCGATAGAAATAATAGGATATTGACGTGCTAATCCTACTAGATAGTCTGAGAAACCTTGGCTATCAAACGCTTTGTTGCCTTCGCCCGCCAAAACATACTGACCATTCTTATAGAACTCGCTGGCCGCACAGTCTAGAGCAAGATGGATATCTTCACCTGCTTTATAACCGACTTGCTCAATCGCTTGCAAAATTACCGTAATGGCTTCTTCATTGCTACGTAAGTTTGGTGCAAAACCGCCTTCATCGCCGACCGCTGTATTTAAGCCTTGAGACTTTAAAACAGACTTTAAGCTATGAAAAATCTCTGTACCCGCTCGTAGCGCTTCTGAAAAGTTCGTGAAGCCTACAGGCTCAATCATAAATTCTTGAATATCAACAGTATTGTCTGCGTGCTCGCCACCGTTTAGGATGTTCATCATTGGTACAGGCATCGTGAGCGACGTCTGATTGCGCAAATTGGCAATATATTGATGCAGCGGCAGACTCTGTGATTTTGCAGCGGCTTTGGCTGTCGCTAAGGACACTGCCAACATAGCGTTAGCACCAAGGCTGTCTTTATTCTCTGTGCCATCTAATGCAATCATGGCATCATCAATGCCTTGCTGCTCGGTCACGTCTTTGTCCATCAACGCACTGCGAATCTGGCTATTGACGTTGGCAACGGCTTTTTTAACGCCCTTACCCATGTAACGAGTTTGATCGCCATCACGCAGCTCTAGTGCCTCACGTGAACCTGTAGATGCCCCACTTGGAGCAGCAGCACGACCAATGGTACCGTCAGCTAAAATAACATCAGCTTCAATCGTTGGGTTACCGCGCGAGTCTAAAATCTCACGAGCGCGAATGTCTTTAATTGCGGTGACGTTGTTGGTTTCTTCAGCGTACATAATGTCTGTTAATTCCTTTGGTCATGCCAAGTTTATGGGATAAATAACGGCAAATAGAATACAAAAAAGTTAAAGCAAACTGCCCTATAGCACCTATATCTAAGACCGATTTGTGTATTGGTCAAATTGGTCAGTTTAAGCAGCATTTAAACGCTGTTTAGTACCATGATAGCTAGCTATATTGCTTGGCATCATAGCATATTTTTTATCAAACTTCCCTTATCTTACACTGACTTGCAGCCCTAATTTTAAATATAAGCAACTCAGGTAAACCGAAATGTCTGCTGTTATGGTCTGTCTTCAATACAACCTATTATTCAGAAAAGCATCGTCATCAGACTGTTTTGGGATGACTTGTCTTAGGATGAGCAGCAGAGACAGTATTGTCGAGCGCCACCTTGGTTTTAAACCGTGTCAACCGTAATGCATTCATTAGTACTGAGATGGAGCTAAGTGCCATCGCAGCCGCTGCAATCATAGGATTCAAAAAACCGAATGCAGCAAGCGGAATACCCAGACAATTATAAATGAAGGCAAAAAATAGGTTCTGTTTGATATTACGCAGCGTTGCTTGCGCAATTTTTTGAGCCGCATCAATATGCATGAGCGACTCACCCATCAACCGAGCGGAGGCACTATGTTGTGCCACATCGGTCCCTTCAAACATAGCAAAGCTCGCATCTGCAGTTGCCATCGCAGGTGCATCATTTACCCCATCTCCTGCCATCGCAACTTTATGACCGGCGGTTTGTAATCGCGCAATTTGGCTGGCTTTGTCACGTGGACTCATTTTACCGTATGCTTGTTCGATACCTAGCTGCCCTGCGACATGGTTAACGACAGATTGCTTATCACCGCTCATCAAAATCACATGAAGGCCAGACTCTTGTAATGCAGTGATGGCTTGCGGCGTATCGGCTTTTAAATCATCAGCCAACGCAAACGCACCAAGGGGTTCATCATTGATACTGACTGCCACTGTACTGGCAATTTGCCATGCTTTTGGCATAAACTTGGGTAGCGTTAGACTTGCAAACTCTGCTGTACCCACCTTGACCAGTCCAAGCCCATCGATCTGTGCTTGAATGCCCGCCCCTTTGATAACATTGATATCAGTCACAGGTAGTAATGGCAAATCACGTTTGGCAGCTGCGTTGATTAGTGCTGTCGCTAGCGGATGACTGGCATGAGCCTCAACGCTGGCTGCAATTTGTAAGACATCGTCGACGGCTAATGATTTATCTACCATCACTTGATCGACAATGGTAGGTTTACCCATCGTCAAGGTGCCAGTTTTATCAAGTACCACCGTATCGATATTACCAGCGGCTTCCAAACTTTGAGCATCTTTAAACCAGACGCCATGACGCGCGGCGACACCCATACCAGCCATAATCGCGGCTGGTGTTGCCAGCCCTAATGCACAAGGACAAGCAATGACCAAGACCGATACGGCATGCATCAAGGCCGTGTCCATCATTCCTGTCAGCCACCATGTCAGTCCAAAAGTAACCAAAGCAATGGCAACCACGACAGGAACAAAGATGGCGGTTACTTTGTCCGCAAGACGTGCCAAATTGGCTTTTGAACCTTGAGCTTCACTCAATGCTTGCACCATGTCCCCCAACTTGGTATCGCTGCCTTTGGCGCTGACGCGATACAGCAAGCTACCATTTTCAAGCAACGCCCCTGCCAGCAGCCCATCGCCCACATCTTTTTTGAGTGGCACCGATTCACCAGTTAAATGACTTTCCTCACACCAGCCGCTTCCATCGATAACCGTACCATCAGTGGCCACGCGGCTACCTTGCTTGACGCGCAAGATATCGCCTATTTGAATATCTTTGAGCGCAACAGAATGAAACTCACCATTAGGCTGCTGGCGCTCGACCTCATCTGGTGTCAATGACAACAATAAATCAATACTGTTTAAACTGTGCTTTTTGGTGCGCTCTTCTAGATATTTACCTGTCCGCACAAAGGCAATAACCATCACGCCTGCCTCAAAATAGACAGCAGGACCGTGGTCAATACCGTGACCAACTGCATGACTGGTTTGCAGCAAGCTATTTAAGCTGCCATCACCATGAGTGAGCCACAGGTAAGTTGAGTACGCCCAAATGGTCACTGTACCAATGACCACCAACACATCCATGTTGGCAAGACCACCTTTGATTGACGCCCACGCACTCTTATAGAACGGTAGGGCAAAACCAAACTGTACAATCGTGGCTAAAACAAACTGGAGCCAAATAGCTGGCATCCATGCCATCCCCTGACCTGTCAGCATGCCAGCCATCCCAACTAAAAAAGGTAACAAGCAAACCCATAGTCCAATCAAACGCCATGGATACTGCGTCGCTGTATCTTCATCCGTTTGTGAAAAAAGACTATCAGCTGCCTGCAGATTGGCAACAAAACCCGTTTTGTTCACCCATTCTGTGATTTGCTCTGGCGTCGTCTGCGTAGGATCATAATCCACATTTGCCGTCTCGCCTGCAAAATTCACATTGACCTCATGTACTGAGGGCTTCTTATTCAGCACCTTTTCAATGCGTGAAGCGCATGCCTGACAGGTCATGCCTTCAATCGCAAGTTGTAGATGGGCGCGCTGCGGCGTGAGCGTTGTGTTGGATTGAATATCGGTATCGACGTCGTAGGTGTGATGGTTATCAGTATGGGAATCATTCATAAATAGGACTCGTTATGGCGTTTACACAAGGTATAAGCCATAAAAACAACAATGGGTGGAGAGATTTAAATCAAACAACTATTACATTCTCAAACTATCGGTTTTATTTGAACGGTTTATAGTCAATTCGTCTTAAAAAAATAAACAGGCAGTGCCAATTTTTAATCACTAAAAAACCAGCCATGACAGCTGGTTTTTAAATCAAGGACAAAACTTATGAATTAGAAACGGTTGCGTCAAAGCCTGCGTCATCGATAGCCGCAGCGATTGCTTCTGCACTTGTCTTACTATCATCAAAGGTGACTGTAGCTTGATTGTCAGCAAGCTCAATGCTCATATCATTTAAACCATCAATATCTGCAGTAGCATTGTGAACGCTTGCAACGCAGCCACCACAAGTCATCCCTTCGATTTTAATAATGCGCGTTTGGTCTGCCATAGTAGGCTCCTTATTTTTCTTGGTAAATAATCTTTTTTTTACGTATTCATTAATACTATTACTAAACCAGTATCAGTCGTATTGGTAGTAACACAAGGCTCAATCATTATAGTGTGGGTTTTGCGGTGCATCGATGGGAAATGGCTGAGTGACATAATCCACCATACTAATGGCAGCAGTCAAAGCATGAATGCTCGTGTCTGTATCATCGTAGCGTACATGAGCCATGTGGCTCGCTGTATCCAACTCAATGTCCGTAACGCCCGAGATATTTTTCAAGGCTGTCATCACGCTGTCTAACCCGTTGGCATCATCGATGTTTTCAATACTTACCTGTGCAATCTTTATTGCCATGGTGTTATCTCCTACTTCATTAATGCGTATCGAGAACGTCAAAACCTTTGACCAAGTCATCAATTTGCTTAAGCTGACGCAAAAATGGCTCTAACTGGTTCATTCTCAACGCACAAGGACCATCGCATTTTGCGTCTTCTGGGTTTGGGTGCGCCTCTAAAAATAGCCCTGCCAATCCTGTGGCCATACCTGCGCGTGCCAATGTTGTGATTTGCTCTCGGCGACCGCCCGCGCTGTCACTACGTGCGCCTGGCTGCTGTAGACTGTGCGTCACATCAAAAAATACCGGTATATCCATCTGCTTCATCGTATCAAAGCCCAGCATATCCACGACCAGATTGTTATAACCAAAGGCACTACCGCGCTCACACAGTATGAGCTTGTTGTTACCGCCTTCAAGGCATTTATTGACAATATGACGCATCTCGTGAGGCGCTAAAAACTGTGCTTTTTTGATATTAATAATGGCATCGGTCTTTGCCATCGAATGTACCAGATCTGTCTGACGTGATAAAAACGCTGGCAGCTGAATAATATCAGCCACTTCAGCGACTGGTGCCGCTTGATGTGGTTCATGCACATCTGTGATGATGGGTACTTGAAATTTTTCTTTGATTTGACCCAACCAATCTATGCCTTGCGCGAGCCCAGGACCACGATAAGAGTGCAAGCTTGAGCGATTGGCTTTATCAAAACTGGCTTTAAACACATAGTCGATACCCAAACGCTGACATATCTCGACGTATTGCTCAGCAATCTCAAACGCCAACTCTTTTGACTCTAACACATTCATACCGCCAAACAATACAAATGGCTGATCGTTACCAATATGGATGGTTTTGTTATCAGGCGTATTAAGGTCAATATGTGATTGTGCCGTTAATGAATTTTCCATTAAAAAGTTTCCTCTTTATTGTTATCAATATTTCTATCCTACATTGTAACCGATAGCGTCGTTAAAAAAAGTGTACAAGCGTAATTACCCAATATTCGCCATTATTGCTGATTTAAAGTCAAAACCTCTGTCCCAGATACAAATACAAAAATACACCCACAAAAAAAGACCAATCCGAAGATCAGTCTTTTTTAATATACATAGAGCGATACAATTCTAAGGGTTGTTTATATTCTACAATTACTTAGTGTCGCTGAAGTTTTTTGCCGCTTTTGCAAAGCTGTTAAACAGTGGATGACCACCGCGTGGTGAGCTGGTAAATTCTGGATGGAACTGTACCGCGATAAACCATGGATGCTCAGGAATCTCTACAGACTCTACTAAATGCTGCTTAGCAGAGTACCCTGAAATCGTCATACCTGATTGCTCTAGTGGCTCTATGTAGCGGTTGTTCATCTCATAACGATGACGGTGACGCTCAGTGATATTGTTAGCACCATAAATTTGGCTTAGCTTGCTACCAGAAACCAATTCGGCTTGCTGCGCGCCCAGACGCATTGTACCACCAAGATCAGAATCATCGCTGCGAATCTGTAGCTCACCGCGCTCATCTAACCATTCAGTGATAAGACCGATAATAGGCTCTGCGGTTTTGCGATCAAACTCAGAAGAGTTGGCATCAATTTTAAGCACATTACGAGCGTACTCAATCACAGCCAACTGCATACCAAGGCAGATTCCTAGATAGGGAACCTTGTTTTCACGTGCATAAGTAATGGCTTTTATTTTGCCATTGGTACCACGTTCACCAAATCCACCTGGTACTAAGATTGCATCAGCGTGGCTCAAACGAGCAAACAGACTGTCATCGCTTTCTAAAAGCTCAGCATCGATATAGTCGATTTTTACGTCAAGCTTATGAGTGATACCTGCATGTAACAACGCCTCGTTAATAGACTTATAAGCATCAGGCAGCTCGACATACTTACCAACCATTGCCACGGTTACTGTCTCTTCAGGATTGAGCTGAGCTTCGACTACTTTATCCCAATCGCTCAAATCTGCTTCTGGCACATTAAGACCAAAGCGCTCACAGATTAGATCATCAAGATCTTGCTCATGAAGGGTGCGCGGTATTTGATAGATGCTCTGTGCGTCTTCACACATGATGACTGCACGCTCTTCAACGTTGGTAAATAAAGCAATCTTACGGCGGTTGTCTTGCGAGATATGGTGATCAGAGCGGCAGATTAAGATATCTGGCTGCAAACCAATAGAACGCAATTCTTTTACTGAATGCTGCGTTGGTTTGGTTTTGGTTTCGCCTGCACTTGCAATATAAGGAACCAGCGTTAGATGCATGAGCATGGCTCTATTACGACCAAGCTCTACTTGCATTTGACGTACCGCTTCCATAAAAGGTAACGATTCGATGTCACCGACAGTACCACCAATCTCGATGATAGCAATGTCGTAACCTTCACCACTGGCTAAGATTTTATTTTTAATCTCATCGGTGATGTGAGGGATAACTTGTACCGTACCACCAAGATATTCGCCACGACGCTCTTTATTGAGAACATTTTGGTAGATACGACCACTGGTGAAGTTGTTGCTCTTACTCATTTTTGAATGACGTAAAAAGCGCTCGTAATAACCCAAATCTAAATCCGTCTCTGCACCATCTTCGGTGACAAATACTTCGCCATGCTGAAACGGGCTCATCGTACCTGGATCAACGTTGATATACGGATCCATCTTGGTCATTGTGACGGTCACGCCACGTGCTTCTAAGACCGCTGCAAGAGAGGCTGCGGTGATACCTTTTCCTAGTGAGGACACTACCCCACCGGTCACAAATATAAACTTGGTCATAGTATTCTGTCGGTAATTGGTAAAGAAGGATTTTACTAAAAATACGTCATAAAATATAGGGCAAAACACAAACTCTTTAAAACTCTTCGTTTTCAACCCGTCGCTATTATAACGTATTCACTATTGGAAACAGGCATAACAAAAAAAAACTCACCCCGAAGGATGAGTTTTTATAAGCAGATTCTAATGGTTAGATTAGAATTTGTATTCTAGACCAGTACCAACGACAACTACTTCAGCATCGCCTCTAGTAACTACCATACCACTGTCTGTGTTAAGTGTCTTAAGATCATCAGCACTGTTTATACCAGCATAGGCATGCGCAATGATGTTGTCTTTAAAGAAGTACTGACCACCAACAACGATCTGATCTGAATCTGCACCATCCCAACCATTCAAGTTGTTAGTTTTGTTGTACTGTGTATAGATATTTGCTGGACGAGCAAAGTTAGTTAAGCCCATGATAGCGCTAAGAACCAAACCTTTTTCCTTTGTAGTATCACGATCATAATCATAATCAGCTACTTGATACAGAGCACCAACTGTTACAGGCGCTGCGATGTATTTACCTAGATCAACAGTAGCAGTACCACGGATGATATCACCATTGATGTTTTGATCTTTGTCATACGCTACACCAGCAGTGAAGCCTGTGCCTTGATCAAACATAGCAGCAACGCCAAAGCCAGAATTATTATTGAAGTCGTCATCATCAGAGTTGTACATTGCAAACATTTGCAATGGTAGACCATCATACTTAGGCGCAGTCCAAAGAACTGAACTATTGATACGGCTACTATCTGCCATGTTTAACGCTTCAACAACATCGTCTTCCATTTCGTTAGTGCCTAGGTTATCCCAGTAGCCTTGGTTAACAATAACGTTGTTAATTTTGTCTAAGCTAGATTGGTTTTTACCAACACGGAACTCACCAAATTGCTTGTTGTTGATACCTAGATATGTATCACGATTAGAAAACGTTGCATTATCACCATCGATGCTTGTGCCATACTCTAACTGATAGATAACGTCAGTGTTAGCAGTCATGGCTTCAGAACCTTTGAAACCCAAACGTGAAGAATGAGAGTTGATTTCTACTGTATCTTCATCAAAATCATCTCCACCAACAACACGTGAATCAAAGTCAGCGTTCACATAGTCAGCAGCTAAGAATGCTTTACCATAGACAGTCGGAGCTGCATTGGCTGCAGATACAGATAGGGCAGCAACTGCTGTAGCTAAAAGTAGTTTTTTCATGGGGTATCTCCACTTTACAATTTTAGTAATAAGCGAGCTATTATTAGCTGGTGCTCACAATGGTATCGTCACAAATCCTCAAAGATATAATGTGTAACTGGCTACCGAGATTAGTCAGAAACAAGTGTGGCGAAGTTCTATTACAGTAAGATGAAAAAAACCATGACTTACATAACTGGGATTAAAAAAGTAACTGCCATGTAAACTTAGGTCTTTATCGGTCTGTTGCGTAACATCCGTTACCAAACTCATACTTCGAGTACAAGCATAACAACTTTGACATAATTTGCAACATATTTTTTCGCTTTTTAAACTTATCAATTTATCATCGTAAAATTATCACTCAATAATCAAAGCGCCAAAAAAAATCCCTATCCAGTCAACTAGATAAGGATTCTATTGATTAATATTATTACTAATAAATTGAAACCACCTTAACGAATATACCTTACCATCGTAAATAATGCGCTATTTATCTACGAATAAATAGCGCTAACAAAAACGATATATTTTATTATTAGGCGCAATAAAGGGAAATAAGCTTAGCAGTTTGCCTTCAAATCGAGACGAGCTTGATGCAATAGTGGCTCAGTGTAACCACTAGGTTGCGCGCGTCCTTTAAATATCAAATCACAAGCGGCCTTAAAAGCATAAGAGCCATCAAAATTGTCTGCCATTGGTTGATACTCGCTGTCGGTTGCATTTTGCTCATCAACGACTTTGGCCATGCGCTTCATCGTCTCCATCACCTGCTGCTCGCTCACCACGCCATGATGCAACCAGTTGGCAATATGCTGACTTGAGATGCGCAGAGTCGCTCTGTCTTCCATTAGCCCCACATCATCGATATCGGGTACTTTAGAGCATCCAACCCCTTGATTGACCCAGCGTACAACGTAACCCAAAATCCCTTGCGCATTGTTTTCCAATTCTTGCTGTTTTTGCTCTTCTGTCCAATTGGTGTCTTTTGCCAATGGAATGGTCAAGATATCATCCAAACTTGCACGCTCACGCGACTTTAGGCGATCCTGTACGTCAGCAACATTTACTTGGTGATAATGGATACTATGCAAGGTTGCCCCTGTGGGTGATGGTACCCAAGCCGTCGTAGCGCCCGATTGAGGATGCGCCATTTTGGTCTCCATCATCTCTTTCATCTCGTCAGGCTTTGCCCACATTCCTTTACCAATCTGAGCATGCCCCTGTAGACCTGTCTCTAAACCAATGTCGACGTTCCATTGCTCGTAGGCTGGTTGCCAAGCTTGTGATTTCATCTCCCCTTTTGGCACAAATGGACCTGCATTCATACTGGTATGCATCTCATCACCAGTACGGTCTAAAAAGCCTGTATTAATAAAGATTACACGCTCTTTCGCTTGGCGAATGGCCTCTTTTAGATTGACCGTCATGCGGCGCTCTTCATCCATAATTCCAATTTTAAGACTGTGACGTTTTAAGCCTAATAAATCCTCTGAGGCATTAAAAAAATCATTGGCCATTTTGACTTCTTCTGGACCATGCATTTTTGGTTTAACGATATACATAGAACCCTTACGTGAATTCGATAACTCGTTTCTACCGTTAAGATCATTGAGTGACAATAGTGGAGTAACCAAGCCATCCATCAGACCTTCGAAGATTTCCTCTAAGCCATTACCCAAATCGACTAAAATAGCAGGGTTTTGCATTAAATGACCGACATTACGGATCAATAGCAATGAGCGACCTGGCAAGATAAGCTTGCCGCCGTCTGGTGTATTATATTCACGGTCTGGGTTTTGCTTACGTGTACGAGTCTTGCCGCCTTTTTCGAAGGTCTCTTGTAAGTCGCCATTCATCAAACCAAACCAGTTGCGATATACCTCTACTTTTTCCTCTGCATCGACCGCAGCAACTGAGTCTTCACAATCTTGAATTGCGGTAATCGCTGACTCAAGGAGCACATCATTGATATTAGCCGGATCGTCTTTACCGACTGGATGGCTGGCATCGATCTGAATCTCTACATGCAGGCCATTATTTTTTAGCAAAATACCTGTTGGATTTTCTGCTTCATCAACAAAACCAACAAACTGCGCAGAATCTTTTAATGACGTACGACTATCGCCTTGAACCACTTCAAGTTGACCATCAGCCACTTTAAAGCCTGTTACATCAACGTATGAGCCTGATGCTAAAGCAAAATTGTCATCTAAAAACTGTTTGGCGTAAGCAACAACAGCAGCACCGCGAGTTGGATTGTAGCTGCCCTTCGCTTCTTGACCATTATCATTGCTAATAACGTCTGTACCATATAAGGCATCATATAAGCTGCCCCAGCGTGCATTGGTGGCATTTAGAGCATAGCGAGCATTACGTACTGGTACGACCAACTGAGGTCCTGCAATATGTGCAATTTCGTCATCGACATTTTCTGTACTAACCGCAAAATCATCGCCTTCTGGCAGTAAGTAACCAATATCTTGCAAGAACGTTTTATAGGCAGGATAATCGATTTGACCATCCGTGGCAGGGTGTTGTAGATGCCACTGATCAATTTGTGCTTGGATTTTGTCGCGGGTTTCTAACAAAGCCTTATTACGTGGCGTAAACTCTTTAATAACTTTTTCAAAACCTGACCAATAACTCTCTGAATCAACACCGACTTTTGGCAGTACTTCGTTTTCAATAAAGTCATATAGCTGCTGGTCGATGGCAAGAATGCCTTTTTGAATACGATTGGCGTTAGAAGACTGACTCATGTTGTTATCCTTATCTATTCATGAAGTGTATTAATACGAATTGCTACTACCCTATTAAATATTTGACGGTGGTTTCTACTTTAGATGACACCTATTGCTCTGACTCACATAAATATAAGCAGATCTCATCCTGCTGTCTGCTATTTATATCGCAGTGGCAATTGCTATAATATGTACCATTCCCTATTGCATGACTATTAATCAGTCTATATGACTGGCAATTGAAGTACGTCGTTAATAAAATTAAGTACAATAAAGCAAAATCTCATCCTACTATCAAATAAAGAAATAAACAAGAAAACACCATTCACCAAGTAAATATTGGGGTTGTATATTAATGATACTCTATGCATCATCTGTCCTAAAGAGTTTTACCCGTACTCTTCGGTCGAAAATTAATATATAGATATAAAGCGAATTATTATCGATAACGCAATTCCTGCTGAAATATACTTTGCTCAATATTTGCACCCGATTACGACATAAATACATTCAACTATGACCAATACTATGAATAAAGAAAGCAAAAATGTAAGGCCTGAACCTGTTAACGTCACTAACAATGGTATGAATAACGCAGTTGATACCAGCAATGATATAGCAGAAGATAGTGTCGATATCGCAAAACTGCGCACGCCCATCAAAGTAGATTTGTCTTTTGTTTATGACTTTTTGGGCGCTAGAACCACGCAGTCTTGGGTCGATGCAGCGATTGCAAATTTGCCTTTGATCATACAGGATCATGCCAACTGTGAAAAAAAGGCAGCTGGTACCGCAATGAATATGATGTTCCGCTATGAGTTTTCTTATGATTTGCAGTGTAAACTGGCGCAATTGATCAGAGAAGAGATGCTACATTATGAGCAAGTGCTCGGTATCATGAATGATCGAGGACAAGACTGGGAATACCTCAGTGCTGGGCGTTATGCCAAAGGAATGCTAAAACATAAGCGTACTTACGAGCCAGCAGCCATGATAGATATTCTCATCATTGGCGCATTTATCGAAGCACGTTCGTGCGAACGGTTTGCAGCGTTAGCGGAAGTGATCAATGACGAGCGTTTGGCAAAATATTATCGCTACTTACTAAAGTCAGAGAGTCGTCATTTTGAGGATTATCTGGCATTGGCGCAATCGCTGTCAGAAGATAGTATCGATGAGCGCGTGGCCTTCTTTAAAGAAGTAGAGGCGGAACTGATATCAAGCCCCGATACTGAGTTACGTTTTCATAGTGGCGCACCTGCCTAGCTCACACTCAGCTAGTTTATTATTAATGTAACTAAAAAATGTACAGTCACTATCTCGAACGACGTATTCGAAATGGTGACTATACCTTTTATATATCAGTGCATAATGAATTGGTTATACTACAAAATAGAGAGACTGCTAGATAGTGCACGGTTACTTATCACTTTCCATCAATGGACTATCGTACTGCTTATGGTCTTTGGCAATATGGTGCGGGTCATGATCTTCAGTCGCTCTCTCAGCCGCTGCTGGGTTTACTTTTTGCAATGCATCGTCAGGAACAATACCATTATTGTCATCCGCATCTTTTAACTGATGGCCAGTATTCTTTTCTTGTTTATCATCATCGGGTAAGCTCATCTTTATTCCTTAGTATGTATTCCATGTTGATATGGCTTCTTACCGAAATCCTATTCTTCGTTATCTGTTGCTATTCTTTTGATCAGGATTTAGTACGCGTGTCTGAGCATTATCAATATTGGCATAACGATTTATGTCATTAACATTGTAGCTATCAGGGGCTTCACTCCCAACAGTATCTTCATTAATATTGTCATCAAAGCCATTGCTGTCTTGATCACGACGATCAGGTTGGCGAGCTGGGTTGTCATTATCATTCACATGTTCTGAATCAATCACATCTTCTGTAAAGGTATCTGTGCCTTTATTCTCAGTGAGATTTTCATCAATCTCATCATGATTACTAGGATGAGTATTCCCAATATGGCTTTCGTCAACTGTTTGATGCGCCTCGGTTTCTGCAATTCGAGATTTAGTTAAAGCAGGGTCTTTGGTTTCCATTATTATATCCTTATCATTATTATTAGATCTGATTGTTCATACGTTTAAAATACTCGCGCACTTTTATGACTTATCACATGCATGGCTCATCATACGCTTTTGTTATTCATTACCTTTTTGACTTAAATCATAAGCGTTTAAATCGGCAACATTTTTGCCACCTGCGGGTAAGTCTTCTTCTTTACGAGGATCTACATATATCTCATCTGTTTCTTGTGAATCTTGCTCAGGTCCATCGATATTTGGGTGATATTTTCGACCTTCATAACTGTCTTTAGAATTATCGATGTGCGACGCAGCTGGATCTCTAACTGGTACGGCTTCTTCATCGTTTGGATGACTATTGATTGACATCATTCGCTCCTCAGTTTTATAGCGCAAACTTTCATTAAATGGTTAAATCTCACACTACATTTAAAAGAAAATTACTTAAGAAAAAACCAGTAAAGCTATTTGTCTGTACGCAAGTCATCTTCAATAAATGGTGTTTGCTCTTCTTCGCTTAACGATTCAGGCTTGTTTACTTCTTTGGTTTCTTCAAGGTTCTCTGCAATTTTCTGACTGTCTGCTTGCGCCGCTGCTTTATCAATATCTGAGCTATCATTATTAGTATTAGTATTAGTATTACTCATAATCTGTTCCTATTGTTATTATTGCTAAATTTATGATTTTATATATCGTTTTTGAACTATAGTGGTAGATCTACGAATCTTTTAAAACATAGTCAGTAGACGAATGCTGCTTTGACAAATCTACTATTTACTCTGTGTAGTATAGGGAGAATATTATGGTTGCTACCAGTGTGGTGCCGTATCAATATGTGAATAAATGTGAGGTTACAAGACAGTTTGTAACTTTGACAGCCAATGTTTTTGTAAAATAAAAAACCGAGCGTTGAAAATCACAACGCTCGGTTAGAGAAGTAAACTTTTGATATTGAAGGTAATTATTTAATTATGACCTTTAATAACCACCTCAAATTAGATCATTATTATTGAGCATAAGTGGTCGGCTCTTCTACACTATTGATGGTTTTGAGCAAATGCGCTTGCGCTGTGTGCGGAACTTCTCCAGCTGCTGGCTGTATCTGTTGCCAGATGCCATTGCCATTCAGTGCCCACGATTGTGTGTTGTCGTGTAGGTAATTGAGTAGGCCGTCTTCATACACTTGCTTAAACAACTTTTTATTTTCAATCGGAAACGCCACTTCCACACGGTGGAATAAGTTACGATCCATCCAATCAGCACTACCGCAGTATAAACGCTCTGCTCCATTATTATAAAAGTAATAAATACGTGTATGCTCTAAAAAGCGACCAATCACAGAGCGCACCGTGATGTTTTCGGACAAGCCTTTGACTTGCGGACGTAGGCAGCACATAGAGCGCAGAATCAGCTCAACCTTGACCCCTGCTTGTGAAGCATCATATAGCTTGCCAATCAATCGACGCTCAGTTAAGGCATTGGCTTTGATGATAATATGCGCGCGTTTGCCGACCTTTGCATGAGCAATTTCATCGTCGATAAAGCTCATGAGTTTTTCATGTAATGTAAAAGGGGCATGCAGTAGTTTTTTAAGGTTGGCAGGTTTACCCATACCTGTCAGCTCTTGGAAGATTTTGTGTATATCTTCTGAGATGTCAGGATCTGCGCTAAACAACCCATAATCGGTATACACTTTAGCATTAGCGGCATGATAGTTACCTGTGCCTAAATGAACATAACGGCGAATGCGGTCATCCTCACGGCGCACGATAAGCATCAGCTTGGCATGCGTCTTGTAGCCAACGATTCCATACACAACAATCGCGCCCGCTTCTTGTAAATAGTTTGCTACAGCGATATTTGAGGCCTCATCGAAGCGCGCGCGCAGCTCGATAACGGCAGTCACTTCTTTACCGTTACGAGCCGCGGCTGCTAATGCTTTGACAATTTCTGAATTGGTGCCTGAGCGATACAGCGTTTGCTTGATGGCGAGTACTTTTGGATCGCTCGCCGCTTGCCACAGCAAATTGATAATGGGCGAAAACGCATGGAACGGATGGTGTACCAGCACATCGCTTTTACGCATGGCCGCAAACATGCTTGTCGCCTTATCCAGCTTGTCCATCTCACGGCGGAACTCTTTTGGCACGACATGAGTAAAGGGCTGATAACGCAGCGCAGGAATATTAAAATCAAACAATAAGCGCGTTAAATTGACAGGGCCATTGACTCGGTACAATTGATTGTCATGTAACTCGAACTCATCAAGTAAGTAATCACTGATGTGTACGGGGCAATCAGTGGTAACTTCCAAACGTACTTTATCACCAAAACGACGGTTCTCTAGTTCGCCTTCTAGCGCTTTTGCGATGTCCTCAACATCATCAGCCAAATCCAAGTCAGCATTACGTGTCAGTCTGAACTGATGGCAGCCTGTTACGCTCATGCCAGGGAACAAGTCACCAATATGTTCATGAATAATGGCTGATAACATTACATGATGCTCTTTACCACCTGTCAATTCGTCCGGCAGACGAATTACTCGCGGCAGACTGCGCGGGGCTGGCACAATGGCTAGATTGATATCACGACCAAAAGCGTCTTTGCCTTCCAAGGTTGCGATGAAGTTTAAGCTTTTATTAACCAGACGCGGAAACGGATGCGCAGGATCAATGCTAATCGGTGTCAATACGGGCGATACTTGCTCAATGAAGTAACGCTTCATCCAAGCGGACTGCTCAGCATTGAGCTCATCACGCTTTAGGTAACGAATGTCCTCAAGGGCAAGGGCGGGCAAAATATCTTCGTTAAGAATACGATATTGCTCATCAATAGCATCGTGGGTAATGGTAGAGATTTCATTGAGCAACTCGCTAGGACGCATACCATGAGCGCTGGTCGACACATCTCCCATGCTAAACTTTTGCATGATACCCGCCACACGAATCTCAAAAAACTCATCGATATTTGAGGAAAAAATCATTAAGAAAAATAAACGCTCAAGCAGCGGATGGTGTGGACTGGCGGCCTGTGCCAAGACACGCAAATGGAACTGTAATAATGACAAGTCGCGATTGATATAGCTGCTGGGTGAATAGCTGCCATCTTCTGAGCGTTGCCACTCGACCTCAGCCAACTCTTTACCACGACTTTCTGTATCAATATCATTATTTACGTCAGTAACATCATTTATATTCATTGTTTCATTAGTCCTGATAGCGTTATTCACATCCTCATTCTTATTTTTCTGATCGTACACATCTGTCACGTCACTACTCCTTTTACGTTATCAATACGCCATCATTTTTTGCACTGTTTTTATGCGTTGTTACTTTTTGGTGTGGTTGCATTACCCTTTTTTATAGCAGTTATTTATGACAAAACATACCGTTGCTGTCCACAATCTATGTTGTTCAAGATGAGTACAACTAAACAATCAATCCGACTGCGGTAAGATTGCATTTTTCATACGTTTTTTAATAATACGCTGTTTGTTACGTAGACGTCTATCACCTTGATTGTCTTGATAATATTTTGGATTGGTCAGCATAGCAATAAGCAAAGCAGATTCATCGCGATTCAGTTTGGCAGCAGATTTGTCAAAATAGTGCTGAGCGGCAGCTTCGATACCATAGATGCCATTACCAAACTCTGCCACATTGAGATAAGCGGTTAGGATGCGCTGTTTGTCCCAAAACGTTTCGAGCATCAAAGTAATCACGGCCTCCTCACCTTTACGAACGTATGAGCGATGAGAGGTCAAAAATAGGTTTTTTGCGAGCTGCTGAGTGATGGTTGAACCGCCAGCAGACATTTTACCTGTCTCTTCGTTTTTCTTACGTGCTGCTTCAATGCCTTTGAAATCAAAACCATTATGCTGGCTAAACGTCGAATCTTCACTCACTATCGCGGCTTGTTTGGCAGATTTTGCAATGGCATCATACTCTGCCCAAGTCTGTGTGACCGTGCCACCGGTTAGGCGATGTGTCAGCATAAACATACTATTATTAATAGGCTGAGTCTTCCAAATCAACAGTAATCCAGCAACCAACACATGGAATGCGACGACTATCATTATCAATGCCAATAATAGTCGTTTGATAAATTTGCTAAAACTTGCCATGTGAGATATCCAAGTGATTAAAAAAATAATAAGATAAAGCGCAATAAGATAAAGTAAGCCATTACCAATAAGAAGTTACTTTTGATAAAAGAGCACTATCGATAAAAGAACACGATCAATAATAAGCGATAAGGCAATGATTATAAATCAGTAAACTAAAACTGCAGATCATCTTACCTAATCTCACAATCGCTGTCATTATTTACCCCATTTCTTTATCATGTCGTAAAGGGTAAACATTATTTAGGTTTTTTAATTGATTTTTTTAGCGCAAATACTTTCTAATGAGTCTTAAGATAAGAGAATAAATATGCCCATTGACACCGCACATGATAACTATATGACTGCACTGCGAGCACGTATCATCGCCGAAAATCCTCATCTTGGCACACCTGAAAAAATCGATAAATGGTGGCTACTGGGTACTGTAGGTTGTCATTTGTGTGACATTGCTGAGCAACTTATCCATCGGTTTCAAGCGGTACAACCGATTGACTATGAAAAAATCGATATTACCGACTTTGATGAGACGCTGATGATGATCTTTGCCACGAATATTCCTGTTATTTTGACGTCATCAAAACGCTTAGACTATCCTTTTTCGGTCATGGATTTACAGCAACTGCTAACATCATAATAAAAGACGCTTGATTGATAAAACACCGAGGTGAAACAGCTATGAAGAATCTAGAAAAAGTAACAGACATCGAAGACTTACGTCAGATTGCTGAGCGCAAAGTGCCGCGTATGTTTTATGATTATGTGGATTCAGGCTCATGGACTGAGACCACGTATCGTAACAATGAAAGCGATTTTGATCGGATTAAGCTGCGCCAACGCGTGTTGGTCAACATGGAAAACCGTAGTCTGGAAACGACCATGATCGGTGAGCGGGTCAAAATGCCAGTCGCTATTGCGCCTACTGGGTTTACAGGCATGATGTGGGCGGATGGCGAAATCAAAGCCGCGCAAGCAGCAGAGAAGTTTGGCGTGCCCTTCTCTTTGTCTACCATGAGCATTTGCTCTATCGAAGATATCGCTGCCCATACCAGTAAGCCGTTCTGGTTTCAGCTGTATGTGATGCGTGATCAGGCGTTTATGGCCAATTTGATTCGCCGTGCTAAGGAAGCAAATTGCTCTGCGCTCATCTTAACTGCTGACTTACAAGTGCTTGGACAACGGCATAAAGATATCAAAAACGGTCTCTCTGCGCCGCCCAAACCAACGCTGACCAATATTCTGAATCTGATGACCAAGCCTGAGTGGTGTCTCAATATGCTTGGGACTAAGAGGCGCACGTTCGGCAATATCGTCGGTCATGCAAAAGATGTTGAGGATCTGTCTTCGCTGTCGGCGTGGACAGCAGAGCAGTTTGATCCTGCTCTTAGCTGGGACGACGTGGCTCGTATCAAAGATATGTGGAGCGGCAAGCTGATTATCAAAGGTATTATGGAACCTGAAGATGCCATCATGGCAGCACGCAGCGGCGCGGATGCATTGGTGGTGTCAAACCATGGTGGTCGTCAATTAGATGGGGCACTCTCCTCTATCTCTGCCCTTGCAGACATCGTACAAGCGGTTCATGCCGAAAACAGCAATATCGAAGTATGGCTCGATAGCGGTGTTCGCTCCGGTCAAGATGTATTAAAAGCCATATCTCTAGGCGCTAAAGGTACCATGATCGGTCGCGCTTTTCTTTATGGGTTGGGCGCTTATGGTGAAGATGGCGTGCGCCGTGCACTTGAGATCATCTACAAAGAATGTGATATATCCATGGCGTTTTGTGGTCATACCGATATCAATACCGTCACGGACAATATCTTGGTGAAGGGTACTTATGAGAATCTCAAAACAGACCATTTTTAAAAATAAATCTTTCTGAAATATAATCAATCACTTTCAAACAGAGTGCGGTTTTACTGGGGTAAATTTTTCGAAGCCTCTGTCACGCTTGTAAGCAGCCAGCGAGAAAAATTTTTACCAGTAGAACACGATCACTATATATACCACTTTTATTTTGAATTGACTGCAATGCTTGCTTGCTAGTTAATAGATAACATCTTCTGACAAGACCCTTTATACTTATCCTACAATCTTTACTGAATTTTAGCTTTTATGACCATCCAACAATTATTAAAAACAGCACCTGTCACTACTTTATTATTGATCAGCTTTATCGGGCTATTTGTCGTACAAGTCCTAAGCGGCGCGGATGCCAATAATCCATCGACTGAAATGCTGATCAAGTGGGGCGCTAATGCACTGCCTTTTACCATGGGTGATGAGCCATGGCGCTTGGTCAGTAGCGCGTTTTTGCACATTGGTCTCATGCATTTATTATTTAATGGCTTTGCCATGTATTTTTTTGGACAAATCGCTGAGCCGATGTTTGGTTCAGCCAAGTTTTTGGCATTGTTTTTGTTGGCAGCCATCGGTGGCAACTTACTCAACAGCTATGTGACATGGCAAGGTATTTTGGACGGAAATGGGCAAGCGGGACTGTCGGCTGGGGCATCTGGCGGTATTATGGGTATCGGTGCGGCTTTATTGGTAGCGGCATTTTTTAAGATATCGGTCAATGGTTTGATGCTCAACTTAAGAAGCTTACTCTTTATTATGGGTATTAACTTGGTATATGGCTTTGCTGTACCGGGCATTGATAATGCAGGCCATATCGGTGGTGCCGTGACAGGCTTAATAATTGCGTTGGCATTTGCTATCGCCTATCGTCAACGCATGATCATTGCACAGCAAAATATGCCCATCCCTCAACATCCTTACCCGATGAACGAACCAAGCCCGTATCGAGCTGATGACCAAGACACTTATCAAACCCATTATATTGATCAGCCCTCTGATGCCGATACGTCTTACCCATCTGATCCCAACGCTGAGTTTGATACCAGTACTTTAGAGACGAATTTTAGTACGGTGCATAACACAGCGATCAGCCACGAAACCCAAGCAAAGCCGTCATTATTTTGGACACTACTTCCATGGATTGTGATGCTATTGATCAGTGTTGGCTTTGTCTGGTGGTGGCAAGATATCCATTATCAAATCGTAGAAGTGCTAAAAACCATTGAGTAAACGGTCATACTTATTTATCATTGCTGAAATGTTATAAAAACCGCATACTCATTTAACTTACCCTACCCCATTATTTCTGCTTAGTGGTACTATTCGACCATTCCCACTCAATCACGAGACTTGATTATGTTTAAACTTGCAGCGCGACCCAATATCTATACGCGCGCCTCACTCAGCGTGTTAACCGCTACTGCATTATTCAGTGTGGCTAGCGTTTCTAGTGCCATTCCTTTTCTTGATAAAAACCTGCCCACTGACAAAGATGCTGTCCTCAGCGTGGGTGTCAATGTCATGGCCGTCAAGTCTGCCTATGATTTAGATGACAATGCCGAGTTCCGTGTGTTGCCAAGCGTATTTTATGACAACAATAGAGTCTACGCACGCGGGGCACAAGCGGGTGCGTATCTAATCAATGACGGCACCAATCAGTTGTCAGTCTATGCGCAACCGTCTGGCAACAGTTTTGATCCTGATGATGCCAGTGGCAATTTGGCAGAATTGGACGAGCGTAAAATCTCAGCGTCGGCAGGTGTGAGCTATCAGCGCCGTACGCCTATCGGTGCGTTTCGTGCCCAAATAGCGACAGACGTTTTGGATAAAAGTGGTGGTAACACGGCGCGCTTGACTTATATTGGTAGAATCAGCGCAGATAAACTCACCATCTATCCAAGCTTTGGTTTTGAGTACTTCGATGAAGATTACAACGACTACTATTATGGCGTGACCGAAGCAGAATCAGCAAAATCAGGCGTTGAACCGTATAAGTCTAACAACAGTCTGAACCCGTATATCAATATCAGCGCCAACTATGACTTCAATGAAAACTGGGCAGGATTTGCCAACCAAAGCTTGAGTTATTTGCCAAATGAGCAATATGACAGTCCAATGGTCAACTCACGTACGGATGCAACGACGACGCTTGGTTTGCTTTATAAGTTTTAAGTAAGTTTGAACTATTGTAAAAAGGCCGAGCAGTTTGCTCGGCTTTTTTGTAGAATTCACCTTAATAATATCTATTACTTTTTCTGATCTAATTACAATAGCTTAGAGGAGAAAAATGACTATGAGCTTTAGTTATTATGAAATTTCTAGATTTGAAGATGATGAAGTATTGAACGATAGACAGTGGACAAATATATCAAACTTTATAGAAAGGTTTGGTGTCGAAAAGATTGAAGACTATTTATCAGTTGAAAATGATTTTGTTAAATTTTTAAGAATGCTCTATATTAAACTATCTACAAGACCTCAAAAAGAATACGGCATGAGCTGGTTGGGTTTTGGTATGCATGTCTTTAGCTTAGAAAATGTTGAAAATGAATTCCTCTTCGGTTTAAGCAACGTTGAAAAAAGACTGCAAGAACTGGTTAAACTTAACATCAATTATATTTCTGACAACGATTTAAATTTTATATTGACGTGCTGGATAAGAGGCTTGTGTTCAATTCAGTTGTTTGAACTGGGTAATGGTAGCTATATAAAAGCCTCAGACGAAGACTTCACATTTAGTGTTATGTTACATGATAATTGGAAGCTGTCAGATATTTTCATACCTAAAAATAACGTATATTTTCATAAAAGCATTGATCCAAATTTGTAGATATTAAATAAAAAGTATTCAATGTAGTCATAATAACCAATAAAAAAAGACCTCACCACTTGGCAAGGTCTTTTTACTATTCTAAAAAACTATTAGATAGCTTACTTAGGATGTACCATATCAGCAGGAATGACCCACTCATCGAACTGCGCTTCAGTTAATAGCTCTAGCTCAACCGCAACTTGCTTCAAGGTTTTGTTTTCTTTGTAAGCCGTCTTAGCGATTTTCGCAGCGTTTTCATAACCAACATGACGGTTCAATGAAGTCACTAGCATCAATGAGTTGTGCAAGAAGTCATCGATTTTGTCTTTTACTGGCTCGATACCGACGGCACAGTTCTCATTAAAGCTGTTGCACGCATCACCAAGTAGCTTGATGGATTGCAATAAGTTAAAGGCGATCACTGGCTTATATACGTTTAGCTCAAAGTTACCTGATGCGCCAGCCATGCTGATAGTCACGTCATTACCCATGACTTGCGCGACAACCATCGTCATTGCTTCTGATTGCGTTGGGTTTACTTTACCCGGCATGATAGAAGAGCCTGGCTCGTTCTCAGGAATGGTCAACTCGCCAAGACCACAACGAGGGCCAGATGCCAACCAACGTACATCGTTCGCAATTTTGTTTAAGCTCGCTGCCAATGTTTTTAGTGCGCCAGAAGCGAATACTTCGGCATCACGAGCGGCAAGTGCTTCAAACTTATTTGGAGATGTGACGAACGGCAAGCCAGTCAAAGTTGATAGTTGCTCAGCTGATTTTACTGCATAATCAGGATGAGCGTTTAGACCAGTACCAACCGCAGTACCACCTAGTGGCAACTCATATAGACCTTGTAACGCATTGTCGATACGAGTCAATGAATGGTCAAGCTGGCTCACATAGCCGCTGAACTCTTGGCCTAGGGTCAAAGGCGTAGCGTCTTGCAAATGCGTACGACCGATTTTTACGATGCTATCGAATTCTTTTGCTTTCTTGTCTAAGGTATCGCGTAATGCTTGTACTGCTGGAATCAATAAGCTATTGATTTGACGAGCAGCCGCCACACGAATCGCCGTTGGGAAGCTGTCATTGGTAGATTGCGCGTGGTTTACATGGTCATTTGGGTGAATTGGCGTGTAGCTGCCGCGCTCAGAACCCGCGATTTCATTGGCACGGTTGGCAAGTACTTCGTTCATGTTCATGTTTGACTGTGTGCCAGAACCTGTCTGCCATACGACCAATGGGAACTGATCGACCAGACCACCATTGATGATTTCGTCAGCAGCTTGTACGATTAAGTCACGCTTGTCGCCGTCGATACGCTCTAGGCTTGCATTGGTGATGGCAGCGGCTTTTTTGACCAACGCCATCGCTTCAATCATTGGACGCGGCAATGTCTCGCCACCGATTTTGAAGTTTTCGCGGCTACGCTGAGTTTGGGCACCCCAATAAGCGTCAGCTGGGACTTCTACGTTGCCCATAGTGTCTTTTTCGGTACGAGTTGCCTGATTCTGTGTCGACATAACTACCCTCTTTGATGGTTTGTTGTTTTATGACTGCTCTAAAAAATGCAACATCCGCTGCACATAAAGGAGAATACGATATAAAGTGGCGTTATGATAGCATGGCTTTATGGTAAACGCATTTAGGTTTATGCGCGATTTAAAAGACCTTATAACAATTAAAACTAAACTCTCATCGTCATTTCGTATCCTTTAATTCTCTAATATATTCATTATAAATGGCAACTTGTTCTTCTCTACCATCGTGATAAAAGTCAAAAAATGCACGCTGGGCAAAACACTTTGGTGTAATGTTGTAATCCTCTACAGAGTTTCGCCATATAAATCCTTCGTCATCTTCATGACTGTGCTCCTCATCTTCATAAGAAAATTGATAGATATACCCTTCAGGAATACTTGGATCTACAATATCAAAAATACGTTTGTCATAAAGACAAGGTCCTACACCGTCTTCTCCATCAATGCGATATGACTCTTTCTGGATCTCTATGACTTGATAAGTACTGCCTTGTATTAAACCAGTTCTATCAAGAACTTTTTTATAATAGTTATCGCATTCACTTCTATGTTTAAGCTTAACTCTCATGCTGTCTCCTGAAGTGAATATTTTTAATGTTGAAAGGATTCTATGACTCTGTTTTACTACAATCTCAAAAAATGTTCTACATTTTTAATCAAGAATCTAAAAACTGGTGAAATATGACTACTACCAACCCACCTAGGCGATTATTTACTCGCCAGCGTCGCCAGTTAAGTGATGGCGCACGTAGAAATTTGGCACAAGCAGCCAGTCTACACTTAACCAAATTACAACAGCGACTGCCAATCAATGCTCGCGTTGGCTTATATTATGATGGATTTGGCGAGCTGCCCACTCAGCCACTATTAGATTGGTGTGAATGCTTAGGCTATTTTCCTTATTTGCCTGTCGTCGGTTCATTAGGCCATGACGATAAACGATTGCGTTTTGTACCAATTTATCATTCCAAATTATTAAACATACCAACCCGCATTCATCGCTTGGGTATGAAACAAAACCATCATCGCCGCCTGCTATGGGCGTCAGAGTTAGATGTGATTATCTGCCCGTTAGTCGCGGTAGATTTGAACGGCAACCGTATGGGCATGGGTGGCGGGTTCTATGATACGACACTTGGTAACAGCTATCGCTCAGGGGTCAAGAAACCGTTAAAGGTAGGCTGGTGTTATGATTTTCAAATGGTTGAGCAATTAGCGCGTCAACCTTGGGATGTGCCATTAGATGGCTTAATTACGCCAAACGGCATAAGGTGGTTTCGATGAAAGACGATAAAAATTCTGAAAAAGACTCTAGCGCGGATAATGTGGATGAATATTTGCAAACGTTAGGTAATGAGGACGCTAGAGAGCGACGTTACTATAGTCAAGAGCAGCCGTTTAGCGCTGATGAGATGACAAGGCTCGTCAATGAAGAACGCTTAAATGCGTTGCTCGCGCAAAGTGATGCGTTTTTGCAAGGACTGAGTAGGGAACTAAAAGATTTTGATGAAGATTTGAATAACGACTTATACAAATAACTCACTTCCCAAACATTGATAATCCATAAGTGACCCATGAACCTATCTCACCTGTCTACCAAGACTGCACGACATTACTTACGCAGTGAACCTGTACGCATGATATTCTTCCTGCTGTGGGTCGCTGCTGTTATCAAAATCATCATGGCAGGTAATACTCCAAATCCAATGGTGTTAGAGCCATCCCAGCAGGAAGGATATAACTTTGGCTTGGTCATCAGCTTACTGGTAGTAATGTGCTTACATGGGGGCGCGCTGCTGGCACTTGATGTTTACATTAAAAGCTACTGGAAGTTTGTGTGCATGTTTATTGTCACTACACTGCCGCTGTTCTTTTTTGGCTTAATGCTGATACATGCACCTGAAGCTTTGTTATGGCTCATTTTATGGTTGGCGGCTTCGTTTTTGGCTTTCTTTTTTATCTGTTTTGGCTTGGCGTGTTTGCTACTGCTAGATCTGATACTTAAAAAGTAAAACCTCAGTCCATAAAAAAGTGCCTCTGCTTGCCATAAAAGCAGAGGCACTTTTATTATGCGAGCGCTTTTTAAGCAATAGCTGAAACTTTACAACACCATCGCCGCTATCCAACCGAAGACCAGTAGCGGAATATTATAGTGTAAGAAAGTCGGCACTACACTGTCTTTGATATGGTCATGCTGTCCATCGATATTAAGACCAGAGGTTGGCCCCAGTGTCGAATCTGACGCAGGCGAACCTGCATCACCCAGCGCGCCAGCCGTACCGATAATCGCAACCGTAGCCAATGGTGAGAACCCTAAAGAGACGCATAACGGCACATAAATCGCGGCCAAAATAGGAATGGTCGAAAAAGACGAGCCGATGCCCATCGTCACAATCAGACCAATCAGCAGCATGATAAACGCCGCCATCGCTTTATTACCACCGAACAGTGACGCGGCACCATCAACGAGTGGCTGAATCTGCTCAGTGGCTTTCATGACTTCAGCAAAACCCTGCGCCGTAATCATGATAAAGCCAATCATCGCCATCAGCTTGATACCGTCATTAAAGACACCATCAGCATCACGCCACTTCACAACTCCAGTCGCCATAAAGACACCAAAGCCAAACATCGAGCCAAGTAGTAGCGAGTCAGTATATAACTGCACGACGAAAGCAGTCACGATAGCAGCCAAGGCTACCAGTGTTTTTAACTTGCTTTGTGTTTGCGCATCAGCAGCTGTTTTACTAAGCGCATCGCCCTCTACTACCGCATCATGAGCTTTTTGATCTATTGCTACTTGCTGGTATTGACGCGGTTTGCGATAACTAATAAAGACCGCCGTCAGCAAACCAATCAACATACCCAAAGCTGGAATTGCCATTGCCTTGACCACAGAGATATTGGCAATATCAACACCTGCTTCCCCAACGTTTTTTAGCATAATCTGATTAAGATAAATATCGCCAAAACCATACGGAATAAACATATAAGTTGTCACAAGACCAAAGGTCAACAAACAAGCAATCAGACGTCTGTCAATGTGCATGCGATTAAAAGCAAGCAGTAACGGTGGTACAAGCAGTGGAATAAAAGCAATATGAATAGGGATTAAGTTTTGGCTAAAACAGCTCATGGTGATGAGGCCTGCAAACAGCATATACTTAATCACACCACTGGTACCGCCTGCATCGATACGCTTAATAACAGCGCCCGCCAATGATTGCGGTAATCCAGAATGTGCAATAGCGACCGCAAACGCCCCTAACAGTGCGTATGAAAGTGCAATCTGTGCCCCGTTGCGAATGCCTTCTTGAAAAGCTGCTAAAGTATCTGTGATACCAAGACCTGCCAGCAGGCCACCTGCCAATGCCCCAATTAATAAACTGAGCACCACGTGCACTCGCGAAAGTGACAGTCCTAGCATGATGATGACTGCCAGCAGTACCGCATTGATTGCCATATGTTGTGCCTTTTTCTATCTGATCTGGTTGTAACCTACAAATGTTGTAGCATTTATAAATAGGGTTTGGTTGTCCAAAAAGTGCTCAAACACATTTTGCGCTAAAAGCCCGGTTTTAGACGCGCGTCAGTTTACCTTATTTTGCCTACAAAACCTATGTATAGAACCCAATAGTTGTCAGCTAGGCAACGCTGTATGTAACATACTAAAAAGGCATCGAACTGCTGCCATACATGTTTTGTAGCGTTTATTTCCTATTCGATTAGTAGATCAAAACATTTGTGGCAATAGTAGATTGCTACCAATGCGTCCAGCACATCGATTTTATGATAATTCAACTATATTAATGATTTACTCGCATTGCCTTTGGTTTATCATCGATAAAACTGATGACGATACGCGTGACAATAGCCACTTAAATAGGATTATTTTAAAAAGATAAGCTGGTCACTTTGCTCATGAGACTTGCAATTTTTTTTGCGAGCACCATTTATCTAACATGAACCACGAACTTGACTTTACAAGTCTGGTGAACGAGGAAGAATCTATGAGTGAACATAAAATAGCACAAGACAATATCGACATCGATGTCGACGTTTCATCTACTGTTGCAGAAGACAACGAGCAAGACATCTCATCTGATACTACATCAGAGTCAGCGTCTGCTACTGTCAAAAATAATAATCTTGATGACAGTGACAAAGACAGTAAGGCGGAAGACTATTTACCGTTACTCGCCCTGCGAGATGTCGTCGTCTATCCGCACATGCAAATCGCCTTATTTGTAGGCCGCGCACCATCAGTAAAAGCGGTCGAGTTGGCACAGGCCGAATACGGCAATAAAGTATTGGTCGTTGCCCAAAAAGACTCACTGACTGAAGATATTGATCAAGAAAACCTATATCAATATGGTACGGTTTGCCGCATTGTCAGCACCATGCCACATGACAGTGATGAAAACTGCATCAAAGTATTGATTGAAGGTCAGTATCGTGCGCGCGTCGATAACATCGAAAACCACGATGAGCTATTGATGGCAAGATTTACACGTGCTGATCTCGATGTGAGTATGGATGAGAGACAACAACAAAACACCATACAAGCTTTGACCACATTGTTTGAAGGCTATGCAGATGCACGCTTGCGTAATGCCCGTGAGCTGACTCGTGTGGCGAAGCGTATCGATGATTTGCTTGAATTGGTCTACTTCATCTCAACCCGTGTCTCGATGGATCTTGATATCAAACAGTCTTTCTTAGAAGAAGACGATATCAAAACGCACATCAATACCTTGACCGAATATTTGGTTAAGCAAAGTGCCGAACAAAACATCGAACAAGATATCCAAGACGCTGTCCGTCAGCAAATGGAAGACAATCAGCGTGAGTACTTCTTAAATGAGAAGATGAAAGCCATTAAAAATGAGCTGTCAGACATGAATGACGGTGCATTCGATGGCGAAGATGACGTGGCTGAGCTTGAGCAGCGCTTAGAAGATGCTGACTTGCCAGAAGATGTGCGCAAAAAAGCAGATCAAGAGCTTAAAAAGCTTAAAATGATGCCGCCTGCGTCAAGTGAATCTTCCGTAGTGCGTAACTATATTGAATGGATTTTGGATACGCCGTGGAATGCGACGACCAAGGTTTCGATCAATTTAGACAAAGCCAAAACCGTCTTAGATGAAGATCATTATGGACTACAAGATGTAAAAGACCGCATCTTAGAGTACCTCGCCGTACAGTCACGCGTGAAAAAACTCCGTGGTCCGATTCTTTGCCTTGTCGGCCCTCCAGGTGTGGGTAAAACCTCACTAGGTGAATCGATCGCTCGTGCCACAGGTCGTAAGTTTGTACGTATGGCGCTTGGCGGCGTGCGTGATGAAGCCGAGATTCGTGGTCATCGCCGTACCTATATCGGCGCGATGCCAGGTAAAATCGTGCAATCACTTGCGAAGGTAGAAGTCAAAAACCCACTGTTTTTACTTGATGAAGTAGACAAAATGGCGCAAGACTTCCGCGGCGATCCAGCATCGGCATTGCTCGAAGTATTAGATCCTTCACAGAATGACACGTTTAACGACCATTATTTGGATATGGACTTAGATCTGTCACAAGTGATGTTTATCTGTACTGCTAACAGCATGGATATTCCGCCAGCACTGCTTGACCGTATGGAAGTCATTCGTCTACCGGGCTATACCGAAGAAGAAAAAGTCAATATTGCCCAAAAATATCTGGTGCCAAAGGCAATTAAGCAAAATGGTCTCAAAGAGGGTGAAATTGAGATTGTTGAAGCAGCGCTGCACAGTATCGTGCGTAGTTATACGCGTGAAGCAGGTGTACGTAACCTTGAGCGTGAAGTCAATAAAATCTGCCGTAAAGTGGTTCGCGGTTCAGTCGAAGCGCATGGCGCCCGCGCTCCGAAGAAAGCAGAGCGTCAGCTGGTCGTGGTCGATGACAAAAACATCGATGACTATCTAGGCGTCCATCAGTATGACTATGGGCTGGCGGAAGAAGAGCCAGAGATTGGTCGTATTACTGGTCTAGCGTGGACACAAGTTGGTGGGGAGTTATTGACCATCGAAGCGGTTGCCATGCAAGGCAAAGGTGAGCTTAGTTTTACGGGTTCACTGGGTGACGTGATGAAAGAGTCTATTCGCGCTGCCATGAGCGTGGTTCGTGCTCGCGGTGATCTCCTTGGTATTGACTATGAGACATTTAAAACAAAAGATGTCCATGTTCATATGCCAGAAGGTGCCACACCAAAAGATGGGCCTTCTGCTGGTGGCGCACTGACGACAGCACTTGTATCTGCCTTGACGGGGATCGCCATTCGTCCAGATATCGCGATGACAGGTGAGATTACCTTGCGTGGTAAAATCCTGCGTATTGGCGGTCTCAAAGAAAAGCTACTTGCAGCCCATCGCGGCGGTATCAAGCATGTATTGATTCCAGCAGAAAACGAGCGTGACTTAGCCGATATCCCTGACAATGTAAAAGCGGGTTTGACCATCCAACCTGTGGCAACGATTGACGAGATATTAAAAGTTGCTTTGGTCAGTATGCCAAAACCATTAAAACCTGCCAAAGTGACGGTCGATAAAACGTCAGGTAAAGCACTACATAACTGATTGATTATTCGATAGTCAATGCTTGAAACATAAGAGCCGCTCATCACAGTGATGGGCGGCTTTTTTTATGCACCATATCAAAATATCTTTTATAGAATCAGTATAGTAATACGTAATAGCATTTCTTCTCATACGACATTATTTTATAGACTATTCAAACCCATACGTTATTTACATTTATTAACTGATTGTTGCGCTTTTGATGAATATCTACTTCTTATCCTTAGCTATACTGATCGGGAAGTTAAGTAATTTTTGAATATTTCAGATAAAACTATCGCTAAATATACTCATCATAACGATTAAATTAAATATAAATGGAGATAACAATGAATAAGACGATGCTTGCAAGTGCGCTACTATGCGGTTCAGCGTTGGCAATGACAGGTTGCCAAACTGTCGAAAATCAAATGCAAACGGGTAACCCTTTAAATCAACCTGCTCTAAAGTCAACGATTAAGACTGTAGATGGTAAAGAAAAAGAGGTAGGACAAATGTTCTTGCGTCCAGTCGATGGCGGTGTTCAGGTATATGGTAAGCTCATGAACTTACAACCAGGCAAAACCGTTGCTTTGCATATTCATGAAACAGGTAGCTGTGCAGATATGGGTAAAGCAGCAGGTGGTCACTTCAATCCAGACAATAAGCCGCATTCAAATCCAGATGACATGAATGGTCATGCTGGTGATCTACCAAACTTGACAGCCAATGAAGATGGTGTTGCTACTATCAACTATGTGAATAAAAAAATCTCAGCGGCTGAAGCGGGTAAATATAGCGTCAATCGTCTAGCATTTATTGTCCATGCCAATGCTGATGACTATAAGAGCCAGCCTGCTGGTAATGCTGGTGACCGCGTCGCTTGTGGTATTATCGAAAAAGCATAATCATTATTCATATTTTTAGACAAAAAAAACCTCTTAGTCATGCTAAGAGGTTTTTTTATTGTCGATAGAAAAATTATTCTTCTACCCATTCACCTTTGCGCCAGTAAACGCCCCAACGTGTGGCTTTACCGTTTTTCTCAGAACCAATATATTGCTCTTTTTTCTTACGAGACCAGCGCAAAATCGTTGGATTGCCTTCAGGATCTTCATCTGGCCCTTCAAACAAATACTGGAACTTATCTTCCATTTTATCTTTAATTTCTCTTAGCTCAGCAAGCTTTGGCGGACGTGTTTCTCGAACTTTTGGGAAATTAGATGCCGCCAAGAACATACCAGCAGCGCCTTCACGTAAGATAAAATAATCATCATGCTTGGTCGATTTTAACTCTGGCAGATGAATCGGATCCATACGCGGCGGTGCAGCTTCGCCTGTTTTTAGTACTTTACGTGTATTGTCACATTTTTGACAAGCAAAATAAGGACCGAAACGCCCTGTCTTTAGCTCCATCTGTCCGTCACACTTATTACAATCGATCGTTGGCGCGTCAGAACCTGGTACTTCAAACTTGCCTTCTTCTAAGATGTAGCCATCACAATCAGGATTATTGCCGCAGACGTGCAGCTTGAGACCACCATCGACAATATAACCATTCATTGCCGTACCGCATTTCGGGCAACGCTTTTTCTCCATCAAGTCTTTAACTTCAGCCGTTTCATCAGCCACGTCGCTTTCATCAAGATTGGCAAAAGCCTCGACTGGCATCAAATTCTTAGTGCCTTTACAACGCTCTTTTGGCGGTAAGTTATAGCCAGTACACCCTAAAAACACCCCTGTTGAGCCAGTACGCAATTGCATCGGACGATCACAAATATCACAGTGCACATCTGGTACGTCGGTCGGATCATTAGGACGCATGCCGTCTTTTTCTTTGGCGTGCTCAAGGGTTGTTTTAAACTCCCCGTAAAAGTTATCCAGTACGTCCTTCCAATCTTGCTCGCCTTCTGCTACATGATCGAGCTTGTCTTCTAACGCAGCCGTAAAGGTATAATCCATCAAGTCTGGAAAGCTGGCGGTCAATCTGTCAGTGACGATATCACCCATTTTTTCGGCAAATAAGCGCTTGTTTTCAAGTTTGACATAACCGCGATCTTGAATGGTCGAGATAATAGAAGCATAAGTCGATGGACGACCGATACCTTTTTTCTCAAGCTCTTTTACCAAGCTGGCTTCCGTATAACGCGGTGATGGCTTAGTGAAATGTTGGCTTGGATCAAGCTTATCAAGCGTTAAGTGATCGCCTTTTTTGACATCAGGCAACAACGTATCGTCTGTTTTGGCCGGTGGCATGACTTTGGTATAACCATCGAACACCAGAGTACGGCCGCGCGCTTTTAGCTCAACGTCGTTTGCACCAACAAACAAATTCACTGACAAGTATTTTGCTGGTAGCATCTGACAAGCCACAAACTGACGCCAAATCAGCTCATACAAACGAATGGCATCACGCTCAACCCCTTTTAGCTGGGTTGACTTCATATTGACATTAGAAGGACGAATGGCTTCATGGGCCTCTTGAGCGCCTTGTTTGTTGCCATAAAAATTGGGCTTTTCTGGCACATATTTTGTGCCATAGCTGTCTTCAATATAACCACGCACGGCAGCCAATGCATCGCCCGATAAAAAGGTCGAGTCAGTACGCATGTAAGTGATGTGACCCGCTTCATACAAACGCTGTGCCAATATCATGGTTTTCTTAACCGAAAAACCCAATCGTGTACTGGCTGCCTGTTGCAAAGTTGAGGTAATAAATGGCGCGCTTGGACGTGACTGCGTGGGTTTTTCTTCACGCTCTTTGACAATAAACTCACTGGCTTTTAGAACGTCTAATACTTTATCTGTCTGCTCTTTATTGACCAGTTTGAGTGGCTTACCAGCTTGTTTGGTCGCCTCTAAGCGAATGCCAATTTTCTCGGCATCTTTTTTGCTGTTAGCGACATGCGTGTCTGCATGAATCTGCCAATACTCTTCTGGAATAAAGGCGCGAATTTCATGCTCACGCTCAACAACCAGGCGCATAGCAACTGACTGTACGCGACCTGCCGACAGGCCTCGAGCAATTTTTTGCCATAAGAGTGGCGATACCATAAAGCCAACCACTCGATCTAAGAACCGACGCGCTTGCTGCGCATTAACACGATCGATATCGAGCTTTGACGGCTGTTTAAAGGCATTTTGAATCGCAGATTTGGTAATCTCATTAAAGACAACACGCTGATATTTACTATCAGGGCCGCCAATGACTTCTTTTAGATGCCAAGCGATCGCCTCTCCTTCTCTATCCATATCCGTTGCAAGATAGATTTGGTCAGCGTCTTTGGCCAACGCTTTTAGCTCTTTAATCACCTTGGTCTTGTTTGGCAGGACTTCATAGACTGCTGCCCAATCATGCTCTGGGTCAATACCCATGCGGCGCACCAACGCTTGTTGCGCTTTTTCTTCTTTGCTCAGGCTTTCATCTTTTTTGGACGCCGTCGGTTTTTTGGCGCTTTTGCTAGCACCCACTGGCAAATCGCGAACGTGGCCAATACTTGAGCGTACAATAAAGTCATCACCAAGATATTTATTAATCGTTTTTGCCTTGGCTGGTGATTCTACAATCACCAAAGACTTGCCCTTTGGGCTGTCAGCAGCAGATGCTGAACTTTTTTTGGTTGTGGTTTTTGCCATATGTGACGACACCATAATATAAGTAAATTAAAAGTAAGGATAAATTCAGCAGCATGGCAATTTATAATCGCCCATTAATTGTTGTAGTAATCAGCTGCTTATGAAAATGGTTATAACACAAACAATAACCATAGAGTAAAAATAGAGTTATAAAGACGTTACACTGCTAAACGTTCAGCTGTCAACAATAAATGAACTCAGCGTTTGCAAGAAGCACTTGCTTATTGTCTATAAATGGAGATTAAAAAACCATTTACTACTTTGCCGTTGTTTTTCGCATCTGTAATGCCCATTTTTCGAGGTTTGCCTTTAATGCTAATAAATCGGATTCAATCGCTTTTTGCTGATATTTTGGGTTAGTCGATGGACGCACGTAAGCAATATCTTCCCAATAAATAATGATGCTATTTGCCTTAGTTAATAGTCCTTTGACGGAAGGCTCGATACTCACTGGTAAGTCTAGCGGCACTTTATCCAAGCTAAAATTGGTCTTCTTAATAGCAGTGTCTGGACTACTTTGAGTAGAACGGATAGCACTTGGAATATTGAGCTTGATATCATCTTTAGTTGTATCTACAAAACTGCTGTCTGGGCGCCACTGTCCATCAATTACTTGGTAGCGTGTATGCGGCAACTGCGTGTTTTCTAATACTAAGCAGTACTGCCCCATCATGCCGCGCCCGTATTCATTGTCACGGCCTTTTATCCAATCAGGACAAGTAACCAGCTTTGGATTCAGCTGCAAACGACGCGCTGTCATGCGCAGATTATCCAAACGCTGATCGATACCGTTAGGTTTGAGCGCCATCATACTCCCTAATACGAATAGTACAATGATAACGCCAATCAATATTCCCATGATGGTCTGACCTTTTAACTAAATGAAACTACTGCTAAAAATACAACTACCCAGCTGACACAGCTATACATGTAAAGAGCGGTGAATAGATAAATGATTGGTATGTAGAGGTTTATAATGAGCGCTAACTATTAAAAATCAAGCAGCCTATCTGCATAATCAGTGGAAACCTCGCGCTCTTATCTGTGCCTTGGCTGATATTTATATTGTCATATCAAATACTTAGAGCAACTAAAAACAAATATAATAATCAGATATAAAAAGTTGTCGCTAGCAAAAAGTGCTATGATAAACCATAATTTTAAACGCGCGCAGGTTTATTATGAATTATCTTATTAAACAAAACTCATCGACTGCTGGTTTCGCTAGCAAACTGCTTGATAAACTCACTGTTCACTCTGGCATTACCTTATCTCTTATGGGCGCTGCCGTATTAACTTTATCAGGTTGTGCGACGACCCAAAGTCTGACGCCGCAGCAGTGTCAAGAGAGTAACTGGCAAGAAGTTGGTTATGCAGATGGTTTGCGAGGACGCTCAGGCGCTTATTTTGGACATTATGCCAATAGCTGTGCAAGCGTCGGCGGCGCAACGCCCAATCGTATGCAGTGGGAACAAGGACGTCAGCAGGGGCTCAAAAATTACTGTACTGAGCTTAATGCTTATAAGCTTGGACGCGAAGGTTACGATTGGCAACCTGTTTGTCCCCTTGAAGGTATCGAGAAGCTAGAAGAAGCGTACTCTCAAGGGCGCTACTATTATATTCGTCAGCGTGACCTTGACTATCTGCGCTCGCCTTATCCATTTGGCTATGGGCCCAGTCATTTTGGTTATGGCTATCGTCCATTTGGCTATGGTTGGTAACGTAAAGTCTTTATGGTTATTATTTGATGACCCAGTCGATTCAGATTATACCTTCATACTTTTACAATGCTCTTATCATAAAGCGACGAAACCATTGCCGTACGCTACAATAAAGGAAACCTCACAAGGTTACCCAAGCGAGGTGGAAGGAGAGATTTATTATTCTAATTTTTCTTCTTGTTATTCTAGTAATTTTTTTATTGATAAGCTTATTAGTGATGCTGATCAGCTTATTGGTATAAAAACTTTAGTCGTATAAAAACTATGACAGCATCTATCCTATTATGTATGGTGCTTTGCCAATCATACGCCTGAGTAGACTTTATTCGTTAACAAAGGCAACCTTCGTGAGTCCAGCCTGACTGGTTGCAGCTAGTACTTGAGCGACCGTGTCATATTTACTTTCTTTATCAGCACGTAATTGTACAGAAGGGTCTTTGCCAGCCACGCTTTGCTGTTGCAGTCGTGTTTCAAGCTCTTCCATACTGATCGGATCGCTATCCCAGAATATTCCTGCGTCTTTATCGATGCTGATTTGAATGGCTTCTGGTGGCGTATCGTTCACCACTGCACTGGTTTTTGGCAAGTCTAATGGTACTGTTGGATTTAGCACAGTAGCCGTCAATAAAAATATAATCATCAATACCAGCATGATATCGATAAGTGGAATGAGGTTCATCTCATTCATACTTTGAACGTCATCATCACCCAATTGAAATGCCATAATTATTCTCAATACGTTTGGTTATTCTCAATACAGCCAGCCCTTGTGCGCTGGCTTTGTTTTTTCTTAACTGACAGCCTTACTGGTTACTCATTATTAAGGCTGTGATGAGGCTGAGTTACGATAATGACTGGTCTGCTGGATATTTTCAGCACTTGCATGTGACTCTTTTACGATTGGATTTTGACTCACGGCAGATTTAGTAGTTATTGAGGCCTGTGCGCTGTCTACCATTCGAGCAGAGCTTGCCAATAGATCATGTGCTCTATCATTAGCATGGTACATCACACGGCGATTAATACGTACAGCAAGGTTATAGAATACCACTGCTGGAATGGCAACCGCGATACCAAGACCTGTCATGATAAGTGCCTCACCGACTGGCGCTGCTACTTGACCCAACCCTGCTTGTCCGCTCATACCGATATTATGTAATGCGTGGAAAATACCCCATACGGTACCGAACAAACCGATAAATGGAGCAATTGCGGCTGTGGTTCCAAGAATAGGCAACCCACGCTCACTAGCAAAACGATAACGACCAATATGCTTAAGCAAGGTCTGTTCAGTAACCAAACGACGTGTCGCCGCATCTGAATCTGCTAGGTTTGCTTGTGTTGGCTGGATTTGCTGACTCAAATCATCTGCCACACTCGTCGCCAGTTTACGACTTTGTAGTACACGAATGATACCAGTGACCCACGATACGATGGACAGGACTAAGAGCACAAAGAACAGGCTTTTTGTCACCATGTCGCTATATTGCCAGTATTGCATAAAGTCCATGTCAGACTCCTTGATTTGTTATTTCATTGCTATGACTTGAGTATTTTTTGCTTTTGATTTACTGCATATATTTCAGCCACGCATATAGTGGCTGTTATTATGATTTTGTATTTATGGTACTTTATAAGCAATCGGTAGTGTCACGTTGCCGACAACTGGTACACCATTTTTCATAAATGGTTTAAATTTACCAGAACGTACTTGGCGCTGGGCTTCTTTGTCTAGTAGCGTATTACCTGATGACTTAGCAACATTGACACTATCAATACCGCCCTGCTTATTCACTCTTAACACCAAGACCACTTCTAACACATCACCTGGGCTGGCTCTACGTGCTGCGCGATCAGGGAAGCTGAAGTTTGGTGCAGATGCCCAGTTGGCATTGGTCGCAGTAAAATTCACTGGTGTATTACTGGCCGCAGCTGCTGCTTTAGCGGCGGCTTCGGCCTGTGCACGCGCGGCTGCTTCTTTTGCAGCTTTTGCCTCTGCCGCAGCTCTAGCAGCCTGTGCATCTCTCGCAGCTTGGGCTTGAGCCTCACGAGCAGCTTGCGCTTGCGCGTCACGATTTGCTTGGGCTTCGCGAGCAGCTTGCGCCTGCGCTTGTTGAGCGGCTCTTTCTGCTTGTGCAGCGATGAGTTTGCGTTGCTCATTCGCAGCAGCCTCAGCGATCTTGGGATCTACCAATGGCTCTTTTGGCTTTTCTTTAGTTTCTTGTTTTTTTACTGGTTCTTTAGGCGTTGCTTTAGGCTGAACCTTCGTTTCTGTCACTACCGGCTTTGCTGGGGTTTTTGGCTTAGGTTGTTCGACAGGCTTAGGTTCTGGCTGCGGCTGCTCTACAACTGGAGGTCTCGGTTCCTCCTTAGGAGCAGCCTTTACTTCTGCCACTGGTGTCGCCGTTTCAGCTGGTAACGATACAAGCTCTATCTCAATAGGTGATGCGTCATTTTTATTTTCAACTTTTAATTCAGGAGTTTTGATAGCCGCTAATGCGATCACCGTCAACACATGCAACGCCAAAACTATAATGATAGCTGCGAATAACAGTTTACGTGATGGCGCTTCTAAATCCGTTGAACTCATAACACCCTAATATTAATTAACCAAAATAGAATGGTGTAGATAATAATGCAAACGATAATTATTATCAATAATAATTTATGATAATTTACTCAAACCTACCATTAATATCGAATACAGTCTGAATGTGTTAAAGAAAAGCAGTACATTAAAATTCTGTTATTTTATCAAAACTTTCTATTTAACAATAACATAAAAAAATAACGTTCGTAGTGTTAATAAAAATCATTATCATTACCGTTGATAATGAATCTCAATTAATCTATCATGGCCACTGATTCGTTGTCCCTATTGTTAGGTTCAGATCTTTAAGTTACTAAAAATATGAGCGGCAGCAAACTTTAACAATAGAACCAATAATTCTTAACACCCTATTTCTGATCTTGCTTCGTTTTACATCATACCAAGCAGATTTTTTTATTTTTATTGGCAAATACGTTATTCACCTATTGCCTAACTATCCGATATGCCGAGTTATCTATGTCTCTTACTTTGTTTTCTAATCGCTCCCCGCTTCCTTTATTCAAGCGTCCGTTATTGACTGTGGTTATAACAGCACTCATAGCAACGGTTAGTGTGACAGGCTGTAGTTCACCTGAGTCTAACGATTCTGAGCCTGCAGATGCCAACACTGAAAACCCGACTGCTGATGCCGCCTCGAATGTTGCTAATAATGATGCTGTTTCTGCTCAAACTGTCTCAGTAGACACGGTAAAAGGAAAGGTTGATTTGGCGATCAACCCTTCACCCTTTGTTGTTTATGACATGAGTCTGTTACAAGATTTGGCCGCACTTGATGTGGCCGTTGATGGTATGCCAAGCAACCTGAGATTAGATAATTTACAGGCAAAAACACAGCCTGAACCCAAAAGTGTCGGTACTGTTTTTGAGCCGGATCTTGAAGCGTTGAACGCGATGAAGCCACAAGCTATTTTAGTTGGCTCACGTATGGCCGAAAAATATGATGCCTTGTCAAGTATCGCTCCAACACTTGATATGACCATTGATACAACAAAAATCTATGAATCCAGTAAACAGCGTTTGCATGACTTGGGTGCTTTGTTTGGCAAAAGTGATCAAGCGGCAAAATTGCAAGGAGACATTGACAGCCTTATTGATGAAACTAAAGTCTTGACCAAGGATAAAGGGACAGGCTTGGTTGTGATGGTCAATGGCAATAAAATGTCCGCTTATGGTGAAAAATCACGTTTCGGCTTCATACATACCGTACTGGGTGTACCTATGGCAGATAATCAGATTAAAGATGCCAGTCATGGTCAGCCTGTCTCTTTTGAGTATTTACAAAAGACCAATCCAGACTGGTTATTTATCATTGATCGTAGTGCCGCCATTGGTGAAGATGGTGCAGGTGCCAAAGCCGTATTAGACAATCCATTGGTTGCGCAAACCAATGCGTGGAGTAAGGACCAAGTGGTCTACCTTAGCCCAGATTCTTATCTTGCTTTTGGTGGCTATTACCAGTGGATTAAAGATTTGACCACGATTAAAGATGCGTTTGCTGCTGCCAAATAAACGTAATTACTGTTTGAGCCATGGCTCTAAACTTTAGTTACAATCTTTCACTTTCTAAGCCAGTAGCCACTATGTCGTTATTTTCACATCGTGCTCATACCAGCGTGAAACCCAGCTCACCTTTGTCAGCAGCTTCATCCAACTGGCAAAGAGAGGCTGATAAAGCCTTAATTACCAAACCTCGACGTGCCGCCATACCACCTTGGTTAATCAACCTAGGTAGCCTCATTTTTATGGGGCTTTTGGTTTTATTGAGTTTATCTATCGGCGTGGCAGATTTTTCGTGGTCAGGTATTTTTCACAGCTTACTCAACCATAGCGCCAATTCTGATAGCTCGCTTCTTCTTGTCAGCCGGATACCACGTACCCTTGCCATTATATTGACAGGGGTTGCAATGGCAGTGGCTGGAATGATCATCCAAGTGGTACTAAAAAACCGCTTCGTTGAGCCTTCTATGGTCGGTGCTACCCAAAGTGCAGCTCTTGGGTTATTGGTAGTCAGCCTATTGTTCCCAGCGAGCGCCCTCATCATAAAAATGGGCGTGGCTACCTTTTCGGCCGTCATTGGCATGATGGTTTTTATGGCGCTCATTCACCGTATTCCGCCCACTGATTTTTTAATGATTCCACTCATTGGCATCGTTTTTGGCGGTATTATTGAGGCTGTGACGACCTTTATTGCATATCAAACCGAGACATTACAGATGCTCAGCGTTTGGCAGTTTGGAGATTTTTCAGGTGTTTTAGCAGGTCGTTATGAATTGCTATGGCTGACTGGTGGGTTGTGCGTTCTTGCTTATATTATCGCTGATAAACTGACCATCGTCGGGCTTGGTGACAACATCGCGCTGAACCTAGGCATTAGCAAGCGCCAAGTCACTTGGCTTGGTGTTGGTATGGTGGCCATGATGAGTGCGGTGGTCGTGGTGACTGTTGGTATGATTCCCTTTATTGGGTTGGTGGTGCCCAATATCGTCAGCCGATTGATGGGGGATAAGTTACGTCGCAGTTTACCAGCCGTCGCCTTGTTGGGGGCATCAGCCGTCCTACTGTGCGATATTATCGGACGCTCTATTCGTTATCCATTTGAAGTGCCTGTCGCGACTGTGTTTGGCGTGGTCGGTACGGTGCTGTTCTTATGGTTGCTGCTGCGTGCCCCTGCTGAGCAATAACTATGTTTTTTGCGGTACTCAGCGAATGAATCGTTTATCAGTGATTGTAATACCTGATTCGTTCGACATCGCATAGCAAATACTCTATGCATAGACCTTATTATTTGAGGTCTTATGACTTATTTTATGACTGTCATTGTCCTTTTATCTGATTAGATAAGCGTGACACTATAGGATTTATCCATGTTTTCATCGTCTACGCCTAGCGCTGCACAAAAGAGCGACACAGACAAGCATCATGGCGCTTTTCCCACTTGGCAAAAACACCTTACCCGGTTTTGGGCGTTAATAGTTGATCATCCAAAGTCCGTCGCCTCTATCATATTAGTGATTGCGATGACGTTATTTTTAACACTCAACGTTAATGGATATTGGGATTTTGCCCTACCCCTACGCGGTAAAAAACTGCTGGCTTTGATGGTGGTCGGATACGCTATCGGCGTGTCAACCTTACTGTTTCAAACCTTGACACACAATCCTATTTTGACGCCTTCTCTATTGGGCTTCGACTCCCTATATGTCTTGCTGCAAAGCGTGCTGGTTTTTTTCTTGGGTGCTATCAGTTTCACCAGTATCGATCCTATTGCCAAATTTATGCTTGAGATTTTTCTCATGTTTGGCGCATCCATGTTGTTGTTTCAACTGTTATTTTCAAAAACCAGCCAAGATTTGACGCGCCTGATATTGGTAGGTGTTATCTTTGGTGTGTTGTTTCGTAGTTTGTCAGCCTTGATTGCACGGCTGATTAATCCTGATGATTTCGTCGTGGTACAGTCGGCCAGCTACGCCCAATTTAATACTGTGAATTCACAACTGCTTGGCATCAGCGTGGTTATCTGCGGCATCACGGGCTTGTTTGTTTGGCGTTGGCGTTATCAATGCGATGTATTAATGCTAGGCAAAGCACAAGCCACCAATCTTGGCATTAACTATCAACGTCTGGCCTTTGGTCTGCTTACCGTCATCGCAGTATTAGTCGCTACAGCTACTGCACTCGTCGGACCAGTGACCTTTTTTGGTTTGTTGGTTTGTGCTCTTACCAATCGTCTTGCTCGCAATATGTATCATAGTGAGCGATTAATATTGGTCAGCTTAGTTGCGATGATTTGTCTGGTGCTTGGTCAAACCATATTTGAGCAAATACTGGGCATGGCAGGCGTACTGTCGGTTGTCATTGAGCTAGCAGGCGGTCTGGTATTTTTATTATTGATTTTTATGACTAAACATCGTTAAAGGTAGCGTCATTAAAAATAGCCGCCACAACAGTCGCCAACACCAATCGCCACAAGTACCGTGTCGTTAGTACTGAAGAACTCATTATCAACGTAAAATTTTTACTATTCGCTAAAACAAGAATCCCTATGATTAAAATAGATAATATCTCGTACCATATTGGCAAACAGCAAATCTTAAATGATGTAACATTATCTTTGCCAAGCGCGCAAGTCATCGCATTGATTGGCCCCAATGGCGCGGGTAAATCTACTTTATTTTCTGTTATGTCACGCTTGCAACCTATACAGTCAGGACAAGTCTGCTTCGGCGAACACGATATTGCCACTTGCCATGCGAGAACATTATCTAAAACGGTTGCGATGCTTGGACAAGAAAACCATGTCCAAGGGCGATTGCGTGTGCATGAGCTATTGATGTTCGGGCGCTATCCTTATCATCAAGGGCAGCCCACTGCTAGTGACCAGCAAAAAGTACAAGAAATCATCGAGCGCTTTGAGCTGACTTCTTTGGCTGATCGGTTTTTATCAACCTTGTCGGGTGGTCAGCGCCAACGAGTATTGATTGCGATGATCGTTTGCCAAGATACGCCTTATTTGTTGCTAGATGAACCGCTTAATAACTTGGACATGTATCATGCGGGCCGTTTGATGCGTGAGCTACGAGAGGTCAGTCATAGTCAACAAAAAACCGTGGTGATTGTTCTCCATGATATCAATCAAGCGGCACAATTTGCTGATACCGTAGTCACGATGAAAGCAGGACAAGTGATGGCGGTTGGCAAGCCCGTCGATGTTCTGACCAAAGAGACCATGAAAGCGCTCTATAACGTTGATGTCACCGTCCTAAATCATCAAGGTCGGCCAGTGATTGTCGATACGGTGTAAAGGCCTGGGTTTTAAAGCCAAACACCGACCACCTTCCTTTTATTGATGCTCTCGCTCATCTAATTACTACCAGAACACCTTTTCAGCCACTATTGGCATAGTACTCCAGTTTGCTTATCACTTGCGTTTTTTGTACTACTGTACTAGAATACTGATACAAGATAGTTATTCTTTTTTATTAAGACCCAATATTATGAATACTGATCCCTATCAAAGCCTTCTGACCCATTTAGCCACTTGTCACGACAAGTCTGATATCGAAGTATTATTGACAGCGCTACTGACGGAGAAAGAGCAGCACGAGATTGCGAATCGTATCCGTATTTTTGACTTGCTCGAACGCGGTGTCACCCAGCGTGATATTTCTGAGCAATTGGGCGTTGGTATTGCGACCGTCTCACGAGGAGCCAAAGCCATTCAACACCATGATGTCAGCGCTTTACTAGCCACACACAGACAGAGTCAGTAAGGGGCTAAACCATACTCTCCCCGTTTCTCTTATTTTATTTATTACCCATTTGAACTATTCCGGAAGTCGTTATGAGCTCTTTTCATGCTACACCTGTACAGCCAGCATTGATTGATATCCCTAGTAAGCCGCAACGCATAAAACTGACGCAAGATATCGATTTCTTTGCGCTATTCAAACGTATTGAGCGCGAGTTTGATACCTGCTATTTGCTTGAGTCACTGGGCGAAGACAGTCATATTTCACGCCATCATGCCATTGGTTTTGATCCGATTATGACCATTGCAGCTATTGATCGCACCACGCTTGCCATTACTGACAATAAAACGGCAGAAACCACGCATTATCAAACTGACAATCCCTATGAGCTGCTGCGTAAGATCACCCCGCAGCATGTAATTGCGCGCGATCAAAGTGGCGGTCTGGTCGGCTATTTGGGTTACGACTGTGTGAATTTCTTTGAGCCCAGTCTCAATGCTAAGTCGAGCGAAGGTTTTGAACCGTTCAAGTTTGGGGTGTATTTAGATGGTTTGACGCTGGACAAAATGACAGGTGAGATTTTCTATTTTTATTACCCGACCGCTCAGCAAGACAATCGCATCGAGCAAATCAAAAACCTACTTGATGCACCCATACCAAACTATAAGCCGCCCAGCGTCGAATTCTTAGGTGATGGCATGAGTCAAGAAGAACATGCAAAAGCAGTCATGCAAGTCAAAGAAGACATCGTTTCTGGACGTATCTTTCAGTGTGAAGTGGGGTTTAAGTCTAAATACCGTATCGCTGGCGACAAGATGCCCATTTATGAAAAACTGCGTACCGTCAACCCATCACCGCATATGTACTTTATGAAATTTAGCCAGCAATGCATTATTGGGGCATCTCCTGAGTTATTGTTCCGCTTGCGTCAAGGCGAGATGGAAACCTATCCTTTAGCAGGGACGGCCAAGCGTGGCGTCGATGTGATCGAAGATCGCAAACTTGCCCGCGCCTTGCTCAATGATGCCAAAGAGATTGCTGAGCACAATATGCTGGTCGATCTGCATCGCAATGATATTGGCCGTGTGGCACAATTTGGTACAGTAAAAGTGCGCAGTTTGATGGACATCAAGCGCTTCTCTCACGTACAGCATATCTCTTCTGAAATCGTTGGTATCTTACATCCCAATGAAGATATGTTCAGTGCGCTTGCCAGCAATTTCCCTGCAGGCACTCTATCAGGGGCGCCAAAAATTGAGGCCATCAAAGTGATCAACGAGCTGGAACCAGACGGTCGCGGTGCTTACGGTGGTGCATTAGGCTCGTTCAATTTTAACGGTGACTGCATTTTTGCCATTCCTATTCGCAGTCTGTTTATCAATGGTGAGTCCGCCTACGCACAAACGTGCGGTGGCAACGTCTACGACTCCAATCCAGCCGATGAGTATTTAGAAATTCAGCGTAAACTGTCAGCGATGAAAGTGGTCTTAGACAGCTTTATGAACCCATAAATTGACCACATTTCACAAAGAGTTTATCAATCATGAATGTTTTAATTATCGACAACTACGACTCGTTTACTTTTAATCTTTATCAATACATTGGTGAGATTTTACAAACCATGGATGACAGTCAAGCGGCAAATGTCATCGTCAAACGCAATAACGAGATTACTTTAGCCGATGTGCAAGCGATGAACTTGGATCGAATCATTATCTCGCCCGGCCCTGGTGCGCCAGACGATCCTGCTTATTTTGGTGTGTGTAGCGAGGTGATCGAAGTCATGGGCAAGACGACGCCATTATTGGGCGTTTGCTTAGGGATGCAGGGCATCGCCCATGTGTTTGGCGGCGACGTGGTTCGTGCCAGCCTACCGATGCATGGCAAGGTCTCATCGATTCGCCATAATGGTACTGGTATCTACCAAGACTTGCCACAAGAGCTTGAGATCATGCGTTATCACTCACTCATGGTGCAAGCAAATACGTTGCCAGAGTGTTTGACAGTCACTGCTGTCGTCGCCAATGACGATCATAACACTCTCAGCTTGAGTGAATCGGCACTGGCTGGTGACGAGATTATGGGACTACAGCACAAAGACTATCCCATTCAAGGGGTGCAATTTCATCCTGAATCCTTTGCAACTGAAGGGGCCAAACGTTTGCTCACGAACTTTTTACAGCAGGTATGAACCCATGATGCGTGTCTTTCACCGATGTAGGTTTCGCTTATTAAAACAGGCTGGCGTTAGTGTCAGTCTTTTATTAGCCGCGTCTTTTAGTGCAGCAGTAATACCTGTAGAAGCAAACTTTGTATTAGGAATGGACGTACAAGGGCAACGCCTCAACCTTTATGAAGATTGCGAAGAAGGCAGTGTGACGTGCGATAACATGCTACTGGTTGCCCCTGATTTGCAGCGCTTGTGGCATATAAAACCATACGATAAGAGTATCGATAATAAGTCGCCCTATAGCGTCAAACTTTACCCTGCCAAGACCAAGCATAGCTTATGTAACGATGGCGTGACGCCATGTGGCTTTCAGGGTTATCAGTTTGAAGGTAACGGTATCAAAGGCTTTATAAACCCTATCGATAAAAAGATACGTGCAGGCAATGAGTGGACGTTAGATGGTAGTTCCGTCACTTATAAAGAAAACTCGACCTATATACCATTGGTTTCGCAAGCGGCTCTTATTGATAGTAAATATACTGCATCCGATAAAGCGTTAAATAAAAGCTATAGAATCACGCGAAATGAAGTCAGACGGTTATACGATGAGCATATGGAAGCTGACTTAAAGCAAGAACAGATTCAATGGATCAAACAGCGATCAAAAGACTGCGGTGCCAATGCTCAGCATCAACCAAGAACGCAGGCCGAAAAAGTCTGCTTTATTCGAAAAAATGACAGCCGAGAAAAAGACTACTTTTTGTGGATTGATTAGAGCGCATCCTAATCTTGAGAATAGATTTATTGCATACATTGATAACTTATAAAAATGAGTTACGCAACTTTAGTAGACGCACACCCAGTAAGAATAAAAGCTATAACCATTGAGCTTAATATTTTATTCATTAGTTAAACCTTTCAAGTTAAAAGATATTCTCTTTATTCCTAATTTAATAACTCTGCTAGTCACTATACAGCCACTGGATACATTTAAAATAATAGATACTAAAGTGGCTTTACCATTCTAATATCTATTATTTTGGCGTCCTCATATAGCTCTTCGTCACATTGGCCGTCAGACTCAAAACCAAATTTCTCATAGAACCTGATCGCAGATAGATTGGTTCTTAACACCCATAAAGATAGACTAGAGCAGCTATTATATTGAGAAGCGTCAATTAGGACTGCGTTCATTAACTTAGTACCTATCCCTAAATTTTGGTATTGCGGTAAAAGATACAAAGTAGTTATTTCACATTTGTGATCTTTCTTAAAGTAAGAAATAAACCCTACAGTTGTATCCTCAGCATCATATACTATCCATGTATTCACATCAGATCTAGGTAGCAGCTTCTCCCACATTTCCATTTTTTGAGATAAGTTATTTTCTTTGTCTCTATACGTTTTAGGTAAAAGGTTCGAATACGTAGCATTCCAACTTTCAAAGTGAATGTGAGCAATATCTGATACATCACTCTGGGTTGCCTTACGCGTAAAAAACATGTGGCACTCCATAGTTAACTATTAGGGTAAATATTTTTTACGGTGGCTTTTTATATTTATCAATAATACGGAAGTAAGCTATTTTAGAAACGATATTTATCAGTGTTATCCATTTTTAACTTTTCGAATTCTTGCCATCTGATAAGCATTGACATACTCACCGTTGCGATAAGCATAATCCACCATCTCACCTTCTATTACAAAGCCCAAGCTTTTATATAAACTGATGGCTCCAGTGTTGTCAGTATAAGTAGTAATCTCGATACGCCTTATATCTAACCAATTATCAGCCAAATCCAGCGCTGCGTTTATAAGCGCTCGACCCACACCTTTGCCTTGTGAAGCTGTTTTTACACTGACCCCAAAGCTTGCTACATGGCGTTGACGCTTTGATGTCATAATCTGAAGCCCGAGACTTCCCACCACTTCACCTTCAATTTCAGCCACTAACATATGCATATTGTCAGGTATATCTGCCAGTCGCTTGCGCCATAGGGTCTTGGACGGCATAGGCAACTGCAAAGTATTTGTATATAAGGCCTCATCGGCATGAATGGCTTGCAACGCGTCTGCATCTTCTGGCTCGGCATGACGTATTTCAATTTTCATTATATTTATCCTGACAGATGAATCACTTTGTAATGAGTATGTTGACTATTATCGACACTTATAATTAAAAAATTATTATTTCCGTCATCAATACTCTAAATATTTAAACCTTAATCTAGCTTGATTGTCAGTCATTTGCTCTGGAGACTCAAGTCTCTATTGGGGTAATAAGAGCTGATTATTAAAGTTGACTCTGACATTAAAAAGTATTATTTCCATTGTAGAATTACTTATTTTAATCGATAATAGTCTATTAATAAAGAGTTGTATCCATAGCCAGATTTTCTGATCATTATTTTTAAACACTTGAGAGTCTACTTAAAGAGCCATAAAAGTTAACCAGCAGATTGTACGTCAGTAAGCATCTGTTATTTGCTAGATTTATGTGTGTCAGTCTTAAGGAATATTGAAAAATCTTGATTTATAAAGTTATCTCAAACAAGTATCTGCGTATAGCATTAATATTTTTAGTAATTCAGCAAATTATTGTAGCGTCATCAACGTATTTTATTGCTCGATTGGCACAAAGTTTTGCTGAAAATGGGCCTTTATTTCCTTATATGCTGCTATTTGCTGCCTCTTTGGTGGTCGTTTATGTACCTGCGTATTTCTGTGTCACCAATACGGAGCGCGCTAAGTACGACGCTCATAAGCTATACAACGATACCTTCCATACTGTTTTTTTAGGTAAGACCTATTTTTTATCAAGCGATGAGTTACAGAGTACAGCAACGACAACACTTGTTCAGGAAAGCAACTATACGCTTGAAACCGTCATTGATAGTATCTTTGACATTTCAGCGTTGGTTTTTAATGTCTTATTTAATGTGCTCGTTATTGCTTGGTTTTTAGATAGTACATTAATGCTTGGTTATGCAGTAGGTATTGTCTTTGCTTCTATGTTTGTGCATTTCAGACGACATACTTTAAAAACCGCTGCCAAAACAGATCAGCAATCACGGTTGAACTTAACCGCTAAACTTTTTGACAGTTGGGATAACGTTGTTATTTTCAACAAGCATAATTACACGCTCTATAATAATATCGTTCAAAAAAGCTTTGCGACCGCAAAGAATAATAGTGTCAAATCCACCTCTATCCAGCATATCAATTCAAGCCTAGGCATGATCATACTCATGCTGCCTGTTTTTGTAGTCACCGGCTTTATTTTTAATAAAAATTGGAATGACGCCGCGACGATGGCGGTGCTAATTGCCACGCTGCCAAGACAAATTCAGCTATTGCAAATGTGCTATGCCTTGATTGGCTACCATACCAGTATCGGCGTTATTAAAACGATGCTAGATGGTATTTTGGAGGTTTTACAACCTACCAATGTGGATTTAGATACCTACATTCAGGCAGACCAAATACGTGTGAAGCAAACAGGAGAGATTTTTAATTCAACACAGTTGCCCAAGAAAGGGAGGGTAACGCTGATTGGTAGTAATGGTGTTGGTAAGTCTTGTATGTTGCTTAAGCTAAAAGACCACTACCAAGAACAAGCGTACTATTTGCCTGCCAAGCACAATTTGTATTTTAATTACAAAACAGATCAAACCCATAAAGGCTCAACAGGACAACAACTCATCAAGCAAATTCAAGAAATTAGAGAGGACGACCAAAGTACAGTTGTCATGCTAGATGAATGGGATGCACATTTGGATAAAGAAAATACCCAAATCATAGACCAATATCTTGATGAGCTTGCTCAAACAAGACTGGTTATAGATGTTAGACATTGAGATAGAAAGTGATTAATCTACTAGATAGGTAAACCATACAGTACATTGTGACTATTTTAGCAAGTCAAAACGAGGAGATCGTCAGCCTACTGCTTGATGTTCAAGTTCTCACTAACGATTATTATGAACCTTTCAATTATGGAAAAAACAAAAGAATAGCCCTGCTATAGATATTAATTTACCTCCTACTATAATCATTAAGCTCAAATGATAGACAAAAAAAATCACCAGCCAAGCGACTGATGATTTTTTTATAACTAAGTACGTTATAACAGTATAAACAGTTTACTGCTCAATACGCTGTAAGAATGCTTGCGTACGTGGATGGCGCGAGTCCTCAAATAATTGCTTGGCACTGCCCTCTTCGACAACCACCCCATCTTCAATCAAGACCACATGATCCGCCACATCACGAGCAAAGTTTATCTCGTGTGTCACCACAACCATTGTCCAGCCTTCAGAGGCCAGCTGCTTCATACTCTCAAGGACATCCTGTACCAGCTCTGGATCCAGCGCAGAGGTTGGCTCATCAAACAATAATAATGAAGGTTCAATCGCCAGTGCGCGTGCAATACCGACACGCTGCTGCTGACCACCAGACAACTGAAACGGATAAAGATCAGCTTTATCTGACAGACCGACTTTATTGAGCAATACCAGCGCCTGTTCACGTGCTTGCGCTTTACTTTGTCCTTGTACCACTGTCGGCCCAAGCATCAGATTTTCAAGCGCCGTCTTATGGGGAAACAAATTATAAGACTGAAACACCATACCTGACTTACGTTGTAACGCCAGCAAAGTGTTTTTCTTAGGCTTAGTAGCAAAGTCAACGGTTAGGCTACCATCGTCAAACGCAATGACTCCTTTATCAGGAATCTCTAATGCATTAAGACAGCGTAAAAAAGTGGTCTTCCCTGATCCTGAAGGCCCTAATATGACGACCACCTTGCCTTTATTAATGGTCAAATCGATGCCCTTTAGCACCTGATTGCTACCAAAGGCTTTATGAATATTAGTGACTTTGATCATGAAGATTCCTGTTGTACTGATAGCTGCTTTGCTAATCGCAATAACACGTGATGACAAATATACTCGTACCGTTTATAGGCTTTTACTTCGCCACATAACGATCCAGTCTGGTTTCAAGCTTACCTTGGATAAAGGTGAGGAACAGACAAATACCCCAATAAATAATCGCCGCTTCGGTATAAACCAGCATAAACTCATAGTTACGGGCAGTGATAATCTGCGCTTGTTTGAACAGCTCTGTCACCAAGACCAATGAGGCCAACGACGTGTCTTTCACCAAACTGATAAATGTATTGGATAATGGTGGTACGGATACCCGAAGCGCTTGCGGCAAAATGACATGACGAAACGTTTGCAGATACGTAAGTCCAACCGTCGAACCTGCTTCCCACTGTCCTTTTGGAATCGACAAAATCGACGCACGTACCGTCTCTGAGGCGTAGGCACCAATATTTAGTGAAAAGGCAATAATGGCGGAGGGAAAAGGATCAAGCTTGACCCCAACGCTTGGCAGTCCGTAGAAAATAATAAATAGCTGCACCAGCATTGGTGTCCCGCGAATGGCAGACACATAGATACGAGCAAGCCTATAAATGATCTGATGGAACCAGCCAGCACGTGGCACGATACGAATCAAAGCCACTGTCAGCGCAATGATCATACCAATCGTAAATGAAATCAATGCCAGTGGTATCGAATAATAAATACCACCTTTGAGCATTGGCCAAAAAGACGAGATGACAATTTGCGCCCGATCAGGGCTCATAAATGGCAACAACGCCAATAATTCAGCTAACCACGACACTGACATTATAGATCCTAGCATTATTTTTGTTTACTTATATCAGCACCAAAGAACTCTTCGCTCAATTTGGTCAGCGTGCCATCAGCCTGCAGCTCTGCCATCGCTTCATCCAATTTTGCTACTACAGCATCATCGCCTTTGATAAGTACCAAACCTGAGCCAGTTTGCTCACTAGCAGGCGCAGTCAGCTTAATCTCAAGACCTGAATCTGGGAATTTTTTTAGATAATCCAATACTGCCAGATTGTCATTCATCGTAAAGTCAGCACGGTCTTGTTTGACCAACTGAACGGCTTGCGCCATACCATCGACAGGGACGATTTCTGCGCCATAACGCTGGGCCAACTCACCATAGTTACTGCTGAGCGATTGAGCGGTACGTAGGCCTTTTAGACCTTCCCAAGAGCTATAACGGTTGTCATCGGTCGGTGCCAAGACAACCGCGCCTGACCAGCTATAAGCTGTAGTTTTGTCATACTTCGCTTGACGCTCTGGCGTGGTCAAGCTAACTTGGTTAGCCACCATATCGAAACGTTTTGAGTCCAAACCTGCCAGCATCGCATCCCATTGAGTTTCTTTAAACTCAACATCGACGCCCAATTTTTCAGCAACGGCACGTGTCACTTCTACATCGTAACCTGTGAGCTTGCCACTCTCGTCATGATACGTGAATGGAGGGTAAGTGCCCTCTGTACCGACGTTGATAGTGCCACCGTTATTGATACGTTGCAGCAAATCAGAACCGCCTGTCGCGGTACTGTCCGCCGCTTTGGTATCAGTTTCAGTAGTAGTTGACTGACCACAAGCGGCAAGTAGGACTGTACTAGCAGCAAGGGCTAAGAGAGTACGACGTTTCATAGGACGTCCTTATAAGAGTGAATGGATGAGTCGAGACTGTTATATCAATGTCATAATGCCAGCAAATAATCTAAACCTTACGCAGACAGATATCACAATACATATCTGAATCGTATTATTTTGCTTTGGTTGCCCGATTTAAGGGTTCTCAGTATATTTTTCAATACTGTTTCTAAATTATTTTAATCGTTTAGACGATTTTATAGCAAATTTTGAGCCTATAACGACCGCCTAGACCGCAACGTGTTCATATAGTAGCGTACTTCAGAAAGAATAAACGTACAAAAATAGTGAGTATGCGTCAATTTATCAAAGCTCGCCTGAAAATTGATAACGATCGCCAGCATGCCACATTTTTACAAAGGTGACGACTTGACCCGCTGAGTAGGTCTGGCGACGCAGTACCAACGTTGGCGACTGCGGTGCGATTTTCAAAAAAGTCGCAATCTCCTCTGGTGCTGCCAATGCACGAATGGTGTAGCTACCGCGCTCTAGTGGGCTTTTGGCAATCAAGTAATCGCTGGTATTGACCACGCTAAAATCTTGCTCAATAAATTCAGGGACTTTTTTGGCATCGACCCAGCGCTCTTCAAACTGAATCGGCTGACCATCGGCAAAGTGAATAATTTTTACTTCATACAATACAGTCGCGTCAGCGCTATTCGCCACGTCATCATTCTTACTGTGGGCGGACAATGTCTCTGCTGTCTCAATACCAAACTTACGGCGCAGCTCATCATCCAGCATATTGGCGGTAATGGCACGTTTGCTTACCACCTGCGCTTGATAATCACGATTGGCGGATTTTAAATCCTGAGCGATATTGCGTACTTCTACAAAGGTATGATTAAACTGCTGCTGGGCGACAAATGTGCCTGACCCCTGCCGACGCTCCAATACCCGCTCTTCGCTCAATTCTTTTAGCGCACGGTTGACCGTCATCCGTGATACACCAAACTCTTTTGCTAGTGCCATTTCTGTCGAGATCGCTTTGCCTGCTTGCCATTTACCAGAATGGATGTTGTCTAATATCGCATTTTTAATCCGCTGATACGCTGGGATTGTTTTTGTCATATTCGTTTTAAACCGTCAGTTCCGCTAATAAGAGTAGCGCCATAATATCATGACAATCATGCGAACTCTTATTCATATCACTCTATCAGTTATGCTCCTTTTTTCATTAACTCTAATTTTTATAAAAAAATCCTTGCATGAAAAAAGTATCTTTGATAATTTGTATATACAACTTATGAGTAACCTCAAATAATCGCACTCAAAACCTGCATTAATAAAACTGTATTGATAACACAAGGAACGATCATGACGACCGATAATGGAATCAGCGAAAACGCAGAAGTGAAAAACAACGAATTTACCCGCCGTGATGAAAGTCGTGATATTGCTGCCCCCACTGGCAGCACCCTTCATTGCAAAAGCTGGCTGACCGAAGCGCCTTATCGCATGCTACAAAACAACCTGCATCCTGATGTCGCTGAAAACCCAAAAAGTCTTGTGGTGTATGGTGGTATTGGACGCGCTGCTCGTAACTGGGAAAGCTATGATCAAATCCTAGCGTCATTAAAAGAATTAGAAGATGACGAGACGTTGTTGGTGCAGTCAGGAAAACCCGTCGGCGTTTTTCAAACGCATGAAAACGCACCGCGTGTCTTGATTGCCAACTCAAACCTTGTACCGCGCTGGGCAACGTGGGAGCACTTCAATGAGCTTGATCGCAAAGACTTGTTTATGTACGGTCAAATGACAGCAGGTAGCTGGATTTATATTGGTACGCAAGGCATCGTGCAAGGTACTTACGAAACCTTCGTTGAGGCAGGTCGTCAGCATTATGATGGCAGCTGGAAAGGACGCTGGATTTTGACTGCGGGACTTGGCGGTATGGGCGGCGCACAGCCACTAGCGGCAACCTTTGCTGGCGCAACCTCATTGAACATCGAGTGCCAGCAGTCTAGTATCGATTTCCGCCTGCGTACTGGTTATGTCGATAAACAAGCGGACGATCTTGACCATGCTTATGAATTGATTAAGCAGCATACTGACGCGGGTGAAGCCGTCTCAATCGCTCTACTTGGTAATGCCGCAGACATCTTGCCTGAGATGGTCAAACGCGCTCGTGCTGGCGGCATGAAACCTGATTTGGTCACCGATCAAACTTCAGCCCATGACTTATTCAATGGCTATCTGCCAAGTGGCTGGACGGTTGAAGAATGGAAGGCCGCACAAGAAGATCCAGAGCAACACGCCGCACTCACCAAAGCGGCAGCAGCGTCTTGCGCCACACACGTACAGGCGATTTTAGATCTACAAGCGATGGATATTCCAGCGACTGATTATGGCAATAATATCCGTCAGGTGGCGTTTGATGAAGGGGTCAAAGACGCCTTTAACTTCCCAGGATTCGTTCCTGCTTATATTCGTCCACTCTTCTGCCAAGGCAAAGGCCCTTTCCGCTGGGTAGCGCTCTCTGGTGATCCAGAAGACATCTATAAAACGGATCAAAAAATTAAAGAATTGTTCCCTGAAAACCAACATATTCATCGCTGGCTTGATATGGCAAAAGAGCGCATTCAGTTCCAAGGATTACCTGCCCGTATCTGCTGGTTAGGTCTTGGCGAACGTGACAAAGCAGGTCTGGCGTTTAATGAGATGGTCAAAAACGGCGAACTAAAAGGCCCTATCGTCATCGGTCGTGACCATTTGGACACCGGCTCTGTTGCCAGTCCAAACCGCGAAACCGAAAGCATGAAAGATGGCTCAGACGCAGTCTCTGACTGGGCGCTCCTAAACGGTATGCTCAATGTCGCGGGCGGCGCCACGTGGGTATCATTGCATCATGGTGGCGGTGTTGGCATGGGTTATTCGCAGCATTCAGGCATGGTCATCGTCGCTGATGGTACAGATGCAGCCGCCAAACGCTTGTCACGTGTACTGGTTAATGACTGCGGCTCAGGTGTCATGCGTCATGCAGATGCAGGCTATGAGTTGGCGATTAAAACGGCAAAAGATTATGGTCTCAACTTACCCATGATCAAATGATGATCAAATAAAGCATCCAAAACATTTTATCAAGGAGGATAACATGATTGAACAAAATACGGCTGCCCACCTCAATGATGGGACAACGCCTCCACCTGAAAAACTGTTATCCAAGTCTTTAGCACTGATACAGCTTATTGTATTTAGTACCATTGGACTTGTAATGTTTTTTGTGCCTTTTACCATCGGCGAAAAAAGCACGATCTTGTTCGATCATGGCGCGACCTATCTTGTCAATCAGCAGCACACCTTATCTGTCACTTTGCTGTTTTTATTGATGATTTTTGGGGTTAGCAAGCCTTTTATAGATGGCTCATGGCGTAAAAATATCACGCATAAAATTTTAACTGTATTTAAGATTTTAGGTCTTATTTTGGCAGTAATGTACATCACAGGTACAGCGCCTGCCTTTATGATGGAAGCGGATATGTTGCCGTTTTTATTTGAAAAACTGGCCTTACCTGTCGGTATGATTGTGCCGCTTGGCGCCTTAATTTTGGCATTCTTGGTCGGTTTTGGTTTGCTTGAGATGGTGGGTGTATTGATGCAACCTATTATGAAACCTATCTGGAAAACGCCTGGCGCATCTGCCATCGATGCGGTGGCTTCTTTTGTGGGTAGCTACTCGATTGGTCTACTGATCACCAATCGAGTATATCTACAAAAACAGTATTCCGCGCGTGAAGCCATTATTATCGCGACAGGCTTTTCTACGGTATCGGCCGCATTTATGGTGATTGTGGGAAAAACACTTGGTCTGATGGAATTTTGGAATCTGTTTTTTTGGTCAACGCTGGTGATTACCTTTATCGTCACTGCCATTACCGCTCGTATTCCACCCATCAGCCTCTTTGATGACAAAGTTGATCGTCCAGACCTCAATCACGAACGGGGCAAACGTTTAGCAGCAGCGTTTGATTTGGGTCTATCCACGTCTCGTCGCGCCACCGACCTCAAGCATATTTTATGGTCCAACTTTCGTGATGGATTGATCATGGCAGCAGCCATTGTGCCTTCTATTATCGCGGTCGGCCTGACGGGTCTGCTGTTGGCAAAGTATACGCCAGTGTTTGACGCCTTAGGATTGCTGCTCTATCCATTTACGTGGTTAGGCGGATTGCCAGAACCACTTGTGGCGGCCAAAGGTATGTCAGCGGGATTGGCTGAAATGTTCTTGCCTGCTCTACTGCTGAGTGAAGCTGATATGTTGACACGTTATGTGGCTGGCGTTATCTCCATTAGTAGTGTGCTGTTTTTTTCCGCTATGATTCCGTGTGTACTGGCGACCGAGATTCCCCTCTCTGTGGGCAAGATGGTTATCATTTGGTTTGAACGTGTGGTTCTGAGCATCTTGTTGGCTGCCGCCTTTGGACAGCTGGCCATGTATATGAACTGGATTGGTTAAAACAAGCCAGAAGCTTTGCAAAATTTATCCCAGTAACACTTATCTTCTATCTAAATTGTATTTGCTATAAACCTTGTATCAATAAAAAATATTATTAATATCCCTTATAAAATTAGGATTATCCTCATGACTGCTATCAAACAACTAACCCTACACCCTCGCCAGCTTAGCTTTGAGATGCTACGCGATATCTACGATCATCCAGTCGTTCTGACCTTGCCTGACAGCGCTTATGAGGCGATAGATGCGTCACACGAAGATGTACGTACCATCATTGCCCGCGACAAAAGCGCTTATGGGATCAACACGGGTTTTGGTCTACTAGCGAAGACACGTATCAGTGACGATCAACTTGAGCTGCTTCAGCGTAACTTGATTGTCTCTCACTCAGTGGGTACAGGTGACGCGTTGCCAGACAACGTGGTTCGTCTCATCATGGTAATGAAAGTTGCTAGCCTAGCACAAGGGGTGTCTGGCGTACGTCGTGAGGTGGTTGATAGCTTACTTGGCTTAATCAACAATCAGATTACACCCAATATCCCAGCCAAAGGTTCCGTTGGCGCGTCTGGTGACTTGGCTCCCTTGTCACACATGACACTTGCGATGATGGGCGAAGGTCACGTCTATGTCGATGGCAAAAAGATTCTTGCCGCTGATGCATTAGCTCAGCATGGACTTGAGCCAATCACACTAGCTGCCAAAGAAGGTCTTGCCCTTATTAATGGTACGCAAGTATCAACGGCGCTGGCACTACGTGGCTATTTCTTAGCGCGTGATTTGCTTGAGACAGCAACCATCGTCGGCTCACTGTCTATCGATGCGGCAAAAGGCTCGGATGCGCCGTTTGATGCTCGTATTCATGACGTACGTGGTCATCATGGTCAAATTGAAATCGCCAAAGCACACCGCGAGCTTATCAAAGGCAGTGCTATTCGTGCCTCGCATGATGGTGAACAAGACGATCGAGTACAAGATCCTTATTGCTTACGCTGTCAGCCTCAGGTCATGGGTGCTTGTCTTGACATCATCAATCAAGCAGGCAAAACCTTGCTCATCGAATCAAATGCGGTAACAGACAATCCGCTTATTTTTAATAACGAAGATGGTCCGGTCGCTATATCAGGCGGTAACTTCCATGCTGAACCCGTTGCCTTTGCCGCTGATATTTTAGCTTTGGCAATCGCCGAGATTGGTTCTATGTCTGAGCGCCGAGTTGCGTTGCTAATTGATGCAACTTTATCGGGTGGCTTACCACCATTCTTGGTTGATAACGCTGGGGTGAATTCAGGCTTTATGATTGCTCACGTCACCGCAGCAGCGCTTGCCTCAGAGAATAAATCTATCGCTCATCCAGGCAGTGTGGATAGTATCCCAACGTCTGCCAATCAAGAAGACCATGTCTCGATGGCAACCTATTGCGCACGCCGCCTATATGAGATGGCACAAAACACGGCCACCATCATCGGTATTGAGCTACTAGCAGCAGGTCAAGGTATCGACTTCCATCGTGGGCTTGAGACGTCAGAGCCTTTAGCAGTAGCACATAAAAAGCTACGCGAACAAGTTACCTTTTATGATAAAGACCGCTACCTTGCGCCTGATATTGAAGCGGCAAAACAGCTGGTTTTAGACGGTACGCTTGCTGAGCATTGGCAAGAACTGCGCAGCGATTGGTACGAATCAAAATAAAAAGTCGTCAAGTTTATGTTAGAAAAAGGAGGTCTTTGATGACCATAGCAGCAGTTAGCCACACTGTCGCCGATATGAACCGATGGACAGGGCGCGCAGAGCCATTTGAGACCGACCGCGCCCGCTATTGGTATCAGCTTGCTGAACCTTATGAGCAGCAACACATTGGGGTGATTGGCTTTGCCTGTGATCAGGGCGTTAGACGCAATCAGGGGCGTGTGGGTGCCAAAGCAGCGCCGCCTTTGATTCGTCAGGCATTTGCTGCGCTGCCAGTTATTTCTGAACTGCAACAACGTTTTGAGAGTCAACTGCACTCATTACTTGGTGATGCTGGCGATATTCATTGTCATGACAACGATGGCCTTGCCGAGAGTACACTTGAGCAAGCTCAGATCAAATATGCCGATAAGGTCAGCCACATTATTGAACAAGGCGGCCTACCCATCGGACTTGGCGGTGGCCATGCCATTGCTTATGGCAGTTTTTTGGGATTGTGGCAAGCGTTAGAAAAGACAAACGGTACGACTGTCAGCACACACACAGCGCCGACTATTGGGATTATCAACTTTGATGCGCACCTTGATATTCGTCAGTCTGATGTGGCGACTTCTGGCACACCGTTTCGCCAAATTTCCGAGCATCTTGACGCTCACGAGCAGCCGTTTCATTATTGCTGCATTGGTGTCAGCCGATTTTCGAACACAGCTGCCCTCTTTGATCGTGCCGAACAATTAGGCGTACATATTATTAGTGATGAAGACTGTCATCAGCAGACATGGGATAGCCTCGCCGAGCAAATTGATACGTTTATCAGTAAAGTCGATGTACTCTATATGACTATTGATATGGACTGCCTACCATCAAGCGTTGTCCCTGGCGTCAGTGCACCAGCCGCTTATGGCATTGAGCTCAGCTTTGTTGAGCGCGCTGTCAAACGTATCATGGCGTCGGGCAAAGTAAAAGTAGCAGACCTTGCTGAAATCAATCCTACGTTTGATGTCGATAATCGCAGTTGTAAGGTCGCTGCTCGACTGCTGGCGACCATTAGCGAGCAACATCTGCTCACGTTATAGTCGATACTCAATAACATTGATATGCGACATTAGAATGCAGGACTGGTACAAGTTTTTCTTGTTTGCTGTGCCTTCGCAAACAAAAGCGATCAAAATTTACTCCAGTCCCGCTCAGTATTTTCGTATTTCACCTGACGATCAGTATGAAGCAGGAGCTTATTATGCCCAACTCACACACACAGCAACTCAGTGATGACACTATAACCTCGTTTGATCACCTTATTATCAATGCCAATATTGCCACGTTTTCAGCACAGTATGGTTTTGGTATCGATACCAATGAGCATGCTGATAGTACCCCATACGGTCAGTTAGAGAACGCCGCCATCGGTATTAAAGACGGCAAGATTGCATGGGTTGGGGCTCATGAGCAAATCGCTACTCATCTGCTTCATTATCAAGAGAACCAAGTCACAGACGCAGATGGTCATTGGCTAACCCCTGGATTGATCGACTGTCACACTCACATCGTTTACGGCGGCAACCGCAGTAATGAGTTTGAAGCCCGTTTGCACGGTGCCAGTTATCAAGACATCGCCGCTCAAGGTGGCGGTATTGTCGCAACCGTCAGCGCCACCCGCGCGGCTAGTATTGAAGCGTTATTTATCCAAAGTGAAAAACGCCTGCTTGCACTCATCAAAGAAGGTGTGACCAGTATCGAAATCAAATCTGGCTATGGCTTGGATTTGGACACTGAACGCAAAATGCTCACCGTTGCGCGCCAGCTTGGTAAAAAACACAACATTCATGTAAGTACGACTTATCTGGCTGCCCATGCCTTACCGCCTGAGTACAAAGCCCGTGCGGACGACTATATCGAACAAGTCTGCACGTGGCTGCCAATCTTGCATGCAGAAGGATTGGTTGATGCGGTTGATGGGTTTTGTGAAAATATTGCGTTCAGTAGCGAACAAATCAGACGCGTTTTTGAAGTCGCGCGCTCGTTAGATTTGCCAGTTAAACTGCATGCTGAGCAGCTCTCAGACATAGGCGGTAGCGCGTTGGTTGCGGAGTATCAGGGATTATCCAGTGACCACTTAGAACACCTGTCGGAGAACGATATCAAAAAAATGGCGGCCAGCAATACGGTGGCGGTGCTGTTACCCGGCGCATTTTATACCTTGCGCGACACTAAGCTGCCACCGATTGATGCCCTGCGAAAACACAACGTACCGATGGCTATTTCAACCGATTGCAATCCTGGTACGTCACCATTGACCTCGCTGTTATTAGCAATGAACATGGGCTGCACCTTGTTTTACCTCACCCCTGAAGAAGTATTGGCAGGTGCAACCATTCATGCGGCACAAGCCTTAGGGTTAACTCAAAAAGGTCGGATAGAAGTTGGCTGCGATGCCGATTTGGTGCTATGGGACATTACCCGCCCTGCCGATCTGGCATATCAAATAGGACTCAATCCTATTGCAGGCATAATGTCTCAAGGTCAATGGCGCAAAAAAGTATGATCAATAGCGTTTTATGCATATATCGAGTCCTAAATAAAAAAGGTACAACAATGATAATGGACTGCTAACGATATATTTTTGTAGCCTCTGTCTGCGAAGGTTTAGCAAGCGAGAAAATATGACGTTGGTAGCACTGTATGTATTTTATATTGGACTGACCATAGTCATTCAAAAAGTCCCAGTCACTAAATGATTGGGGCTTTTTATTTACACAAAACCGTACATTTTTGCTAGGCCACAGTGAATTTACTTTAAAGCCAATACCGTATTTAGCCCCATAACGCATCACGCATCGATTGTATTCTGAACTAACTATATTGCTAAAATTAGGTGGTAAGGAGAGCGAATACAAGTCCTACAGTGATCTACACCCTACTCATATAACTCCTTATTTTCTCTCAGCTTTCTCTTATAAATAATATACTCAAAGGTAATGAATAAAAGATAAACGGTAAAAAATATCGAAATTTTTCAATTAAATTGAAAATTACTATATCAATATTATTAGTAAGGAATTACAATACCCTATTAATAATGAGGGTATTTTTGGCTAACGCTATTATTTTATAAATACAAACCGACAACCAGTACAGAGAAAGCGATATGCGTACAGATTCGTTCCAGCAAATTTTGGAAGATTTAAACAGCTCATCAGCGGATGTTGAAGCATCTGCCCTAATTTCTAACGATGGTCTTATGATCGCCTCAGCACTGCCAACTGGCATTGACGAAGACCGCGTTGGCGCGATGTCAGCGGCTTTATTGTCATTGGGTGATCGCGCTGGTCGCGAGTTGGCGCGCGGTAGTATCGACCGTATTATGATTCAAGGGGAAAAGGGTTACGTGATTATGACGTCATCGGGAGAAGAAGCGGTACTCACCATCATGGCAAAACCAAATGCGAAGCTCGGTTTGATTTTTTTAGACATCAAACGCGCCTCAGAAGCCCTTGCAAAACTTATCTGATAAGTGTTTTTAGGTTTTTATCGATAAACACCCCAGCAGATTGCTTTTTTAATCATGATGAACATAACGATAACTGAAGGATATACTATGGGCGCTCCCATCCCTGATGCACACAAGCCTGATGTGCCTGCCGAGCAGGTTACCTTGACCTACTATGATGGCCACTCGCGCACGGTCTATGATACTGGCGTCGAACGTGCCTATCCTGATGGCAAGCTGATTGTATCGCGCACGGATTTAAACGGTGTTATCACGCACGTCAACGATGCCTTTGTTGAGATTAGTGGCTACGATATCGATGAATTAATCGGCCAGCAGCACTACATTTTGCGTCATCCTGACATGCCAAAAGCGGCGTATACAGACCTATGGCAGACCGCTGCTTCTGGACAAAAATGGCATGGCTATGTCAAAAATTTATGCAAAGATGGCAGCCATTATTGGGTCTATGCGACGGTCGTGCCAAACATTCGTCGCGGTGAAACCGTCGGCTACACCTCAGTACGCCGCAAGCCATCACGCAGCAAAATTGATGCGGCGATGACTCAGTATGCCCAAATGAAACAAAATGAGGAAGGCTAAATCATGACGACACACAATATGTTAATCGCCCCTGATTTCTCGCCTGAACGTTTTGCAGGCTGGCACATGTTCAACACCTTGATACAAAAACGTGCCAATCTCAATATGCATCTGAACATACCAGCGTCACATGCTGAGCAAACACAGATCATCGATGCAGGTGACATTCAAATCATTTATGCCAATCCTTTTGACGCAGCCACTTTGATCCGTGAAAAAGGATATCGCGCCGTCGCTCGTCCCATCGGCAAGTCTGATGAAATGATCATTGCGTCGGCTGCAAATAGCGATATCAGTCGCTTAGAAGACATTCAGGCGGGCGCGACTATCGCCATGGCAGACAACCGCGATGTCAAATTGATCGGCTTACGATTATTAGAAGCGGTGGATCTTGAAGAAGCTGATCTGAGTTGGGACATCACCGAAACCTACCAAGCAGCCGCGCGTAAGGTTATCAAAGGAGAGTCACAAGCCGCTTTTTTCTTGGCAGAGATTTTTCATAGCTTTTCACGCTTAACCAAAACCCAATTGTCCGTCCTTATCGAAAGCGATCTGGCTGATATTAGCCATGTGCTGCTCATCAAAGAAGGGTTTCCTGATACACAGATTTTTATCGAGGCCATTCTCAATTTGCATAACGATGATGATGGCAAAGAGGCCCTGGCTGAGCTTGGTATGCCTGAAGGGTTTGAGGCCATGAGTGAAGAAGATGGCGAATTTATGATCGACTTGATGCAAACCTTGCTCGACTAGCCATTCATTGATAAGTTTTTTCTACGTTGAATCATAGTCTATTGTACTCATACCAGCCAAAGCGGTCACAGTGGCTATGATTGAGAGGATGCTATTAATTATGTCTGATGTCGATCTGATCAAAGAAAATGAGAAGGAAATACACCGAGTATTTCGTTTGTACTCGCGTAAAGTATTTTTGGCACCCAACAACCGTCATTTTCATGAACAACGTATTAATACTGCTCTACTCCTGACTGAAAAAGAACCACTACAAGGGGCGGTTGCTGACTTTTTTTATGGTTGCTGGTATGACATTCCCTATGATGTAAATAATCTTTTTACGCGTATCAAGGATCGTTTGTATCCGTATGTACAGCAAGGGTTTCGAGATTGTATTGATAAAAAAAGATATATTCAACGCAACAGCATGCTAGCGACCCGCTGGAGTGTTTTGGTCTCGCCTTCACTCAATGACCAAAAACAGCGATTACGTATCAGTAGCGACGATGCCAAAGAGATATCCAAAGACATCACAAGCGAGCTGATGCAAGCGCGGGATAGCAAAGACTGGGGCACGATAGAACAAATCGAAAATGAATTTTTTGCTCATTGTATCGCGCGCCATGACCGCCTTGCTTTCTCTTTGGTTTGGTTTCGTTTGGGAAAAAGCGACTGGCAATTTGATGAGCGCTGGAACCACTGTCAGCAGCATCTTGATCAAACCGTTCACCCCTAATTCATTTGTTATCTCACACTTTTATCCCAATGGTAGCCACTATGTCTTCTTATTTAAATGCTGATAAAACCTATCTAACTCTGACACCAGCGGGTATTTTTGAGGCATTTTCACAAAGTGAACCCACTGATGAGCAGCTGTCATTACAAAACCTGCTGTCTTCTCCCCAGACCTTGCTTGCCGCAGATTGGCTTGCGCGCTATTCAGATACGTGGTTACAGCGCTTTATAGAACAAGGTTTGATTGAAAAACTATCCCTTCTCTTACCTGCTCCCAATCTGCCACTGGATCAATTTTTGCCTTATGTGGTTGCCAGCTTATCAGGTAAACGTCGTGCCGCCATTGGCTCTGACGAAGGATTTTGTTTGGCACGCATTGGTTATAGTCAAGAAGAAGCGGACATGCTAAGTGTGGCAGCCGCTGATTTTTCAGGCTTTATGCTCCGGCAAAAGCAGCGCGGATGGGCAGTAGAAAGCCAAGCCATCTCGTTTTTTCAGCAAGTCGATTTACTCATTCCTGAAACCAGCTTTGTGTTTTTATGGATTGATGGTGCAGGCTACGTACTTATCATCGATGGCGAACCTTTAACCAATAGTCGTGCTTTTGTAGAATTGGTATGGGCACTAAAGACATCTGGCCTAAGGTTTATTAACTAACTCTCAACATATCAGCTGTCTTTTGATGGGTACCAAGAGTTACTCGCTCTTCTGTGATAATCAATCTCTGCGTAGTAACTTGCTTAGTAAAGTAATTTGCTTAGTAATAAGAATACGCTGAAAATTAACAAAAGCTTAGCAAAGGTTAAGTCATACTGTACCCACTATTAAACCTATTTTTTCCTTCTAATAAAAATTTCAAATATTCAAATCATATCCTTACCGACTACCCTCATCGAAAGTGGCAACCTTTGCCAAACCTTGCATTCTTGCTTATTTTTTAGGACAGTTTATGACTTCGCTGACCACTGTGCGCGTGCGTTATCAAACGATTGAAATTGGCAACACCGACATTCACATTTGTACGTTACGTGACAATCAACAATTTAGCGATCCTGATGATGAGGCGTTAAACTTAGGTATCTGCTCTGCCTCTTGGCCGATGTTTGGGGTGATATGGCCATCTAGTTTGGTACTTGCCAATCATATGCTCAATTATGACATTGCGGGCAAAAGAATATTGGAGGTAGGCTGCGGCATGGCGTTATCCAGCTTGCTGCTCAATCACCGACATGCCGATATCACAGCGACTGACTATCATCCAACGGTAGAATATTTCCTCGATCGCAACACCACGCTGAATAATAATAAAGAAATCAATTTTGAGCGCTTAGATTGGGCAGAGGACAATAGTCATCTTGGGAAATTCGATATCATTATCGGTAGCGATCTACTGTATGAAGACCAACATATCGATATTTTGGCCGAATTTATCGAGCGTCATGCGCTGCCAAAGTGTGAAGTCATCGTTGTTGACCCTGGTCGTGGCCGTAAAAACAAACTGACTCATAAAATGACCGAGTTTGGTTTTAGCAATCGTCACGTCCGCCCAGAAAATACAACTTATCTTGAGATGCCATTTAAGGGGCATATTTTGACATTTTCTCGGGGTAATGCAGGTTAAATAGCGTACAAGCTGTCAGCAAACAGAATCAAGAGCTGACTGTGCTTTGCCATTGTTGCCGAGTTATCTTGTACAGTACATGCTCGGCAAGTCGATGATTCACAGCCAGCGCAGGATGATAAAAATTGTCCTGCATCTTTGTCATACCAATGCGTTGCATAATGAGTTGCGAGCGTTTATTAATGACCGCGGTAAACGAGACAACCTCATCAAGTACCAGCTCAGTAAAAGCAAAACCTAACGCTGCACGCGCAGCTTCGGTCGCATAGCCTTGTCCCCAGTAATCTTTGTGAAGTCGCCAAGCGATTTCGACAGCAGGCGCAAACGACATATCTGCATGTGTCTCGTTTAAACCGACAAAGCCGATAAAAGCATCCTGTTTTTCTACACCATTTTTTAAACCGACCGCCCACAACCCCCAGCCTTTGTCTTCAATCAGTTGCTGGCATTTTTTGGCAATCGTATCGCTCACCGTGCTTGATAACAACTTGGGAAAGTATTTCATCACCTCAGGATCGGCATTTATTTCCGCAAATATTGCAAAATCACTTGCTTGCCACTGTCTAAGGCATAAACGGTCTGTTTCTATCATATGGGACATGTTTGTCTCTTAAGATTGATACTATTTTGATTCAGTCAAGCCAGCCTTTTTGCTGGGCATAAGCCAGCTGCTCGGGCGTATCGATATCATAGCTGAGCTGGACATTGGTCACTGTACTTATCTGACTTGGTAGCAGCCTTCTGATGAAGTGGCGCAGCCCTTTGTCACCCGTCAATGATGATTGCCATTGTTTAAGCAGACCCTCATCAATAACTAATGGCAATCCAGCGATAGTTTTTGCTGATGAATTGACTAAAGCATCATCATCTAAGTACCTTTTGTCCGTATGCGCCCAGCTAGAATACCCGCTCGCCACCACAGGCTGTTTACCAGCCAGCAGTGCCGCCAGATGTAATTTATCAAGTCGTATCTGATCGATACCCATGATTAATACTCGCTCAACCGGCACGTTTGCGTCACCTAATGCCTCAATGCCCAAATACAAACTGTGTGCCATTCCCGTTTCGGGCTGTGGATTTACAACCATTCGAATAATAGGATATTGTGTAGCCAAGTCAGTAACAGCATCCGTTATCGCTTGATGATGATCAGGTATAATCAAGATAATGGCTTGCGGCTGCGTAGTCACTGCCAGTTTGAGCATAACACGGATAAGCGCTTCGCCCTCTTTACTCAGCAGTTGCTTTACTTGACCTAAACGCTGACTAAGCCCGCTTGCCAATATAATAACGGCATGATTGGATGTCAGTGAATGATCAAGCATTTGCAAACGCAGAAGAAGCAATTTCAGATTTTGAAAATTCGGCAGGTGGCGATTGCTCATGCATCACTGCATTGATCTGTGCCAAAATCCCAAGCGCCAACGCTTCAGGTCCATCACCGCCTAATTTATAACCGATAGGATAATGTATCTTACGAATACCATTGACCAAAGTTTGAGGATCAGCCTTAGTGGCGCTAATCTCGTTAATCAGACGCTCAGTACGATAGCTCGGACCCAATTGCCCTAAATATTGATACTGCTCGGGATGCTCTAACAACACATCCAAACGCGCACGGTCTTGACTCAGGCTGTGCGACATCAAAGCAACGGCAGCATTACGACTCAATTCAAGCAGTTTCTCCGTCTCCTCTAATGGCAAATGCATCACAACATCTGCCTGAGAAAATCGCGCACGCGTCGCATATTGCGCACGGCTATCTACAACCGTCACATGCCAATCTTGCAGTTTTGCCATCGTGACCAGTGGCATCACATCGTTACCTGCTCCGCAAACGAGCAAACGGATTTGTGGCTGCAATCGCTGTATGAGCCACTCTGTTGATACGTCTTCATCTTTCAAAACGACGTACTCAGTGTTTTTATCAGATATCTCATATTCCGCTAATGCGTCAATCATATTGGCAAGTGTGCTTGACACAGTAGGTTCCGTGAGAGATGACGCTTGCTCAGGCATAATAACGCTTAACTGTCCTGACTCACTGGCTTCATTCAGAGCAATGCGCATACCAATTTGTAAATCAGGCATGTGCTGTCCACTGTCAGAGCGAATCAAAGTAGCAATGATGACAGGCTCTTGAGTACGGCGAACTTGAGTAATCGTTTCTAACAATGGTTTTGCACTTGCTAAACGCTCGAACAACACATGAACCCGACCATTACAGCCTAGACCAAAATTCATCTCATCCAGCTCGTTGATGTCATCTTCCCAATCATTAGATGTGTTATCGCCCAAAAACTCATCGTTCGCTACGTGAGCGCTTTGCTCTGTTTCTTTTGCTTCTCCATTGTCTGTGTACTCAATGTCTTCGCCTGTTTGATAGACTTGGACGTTGGCACCATGACGCGTGAGCCAAAATGCCCGTTTGATAATATGTGGCTCCAAACAACCACCACTGATCATCCCAACGGAACGCCCATCCTCACAGATCAGCATCATCGCACCAGCACGGCGATATGCCGATCCTTCGGTGTGGACAACCGTTGCCAATACAGCATCGACATTTTGCTGCTGAGCCTCGCCTGCCAGCTTAAGAATGTCAGCAATTTGATTCATAATGCCTCTTTTTTGACCTATTTTAGTCAATATTTAAGTTATAAAAACCCGCCAATAAAGCGGGTTTTTGTTTAAACGTATAAAAAATTACTCTGGCATCTCGTAAAGTAATTTATCAAGCGTAATCGGGAATTCATATACCCTAACGCCAACTGCATTGTAGACAGCATTGGCAATCGCGGCAGCCGCACCCGAAATGGCGGTCTCACCAATACCTTTAATGTGCATTGGGTTGGTATATGGATCATCTTCTTCTACTAAGATGACGTCCAATTGTGGTACATCCGCATTGACTGGCACGTGATACTCAGCGAGATCGTGATTACACAAACGACCATCGCGCTTGTCATGAATGACCTCTTCCATCAAGGCTGAACCAATACCGAACACCATGCCGCCATAACATTGTGACGTGGCCGTATTGTGGTTAAGGATACGACCTGCTGCGAAGGCTCCTGTCATACGCTTAACCCGAATCTCACCTGTGACCTTATGTACGGCAACTTCTGCAAAGTTGGCACCAAAAGAAGCTTGGCGATGACTTTTGCCATTTTTGCCCGGTTTGATTTGACCTTTTGCGCTCAGCTTTTGCTCATCATAGTCAGCGATCACTTCTGCTAAAGCATAAGATTTCGAGGCGTCAAAATCGTATTTGCTAGTATCTGACTTTGGTAGTGCAAACCCTGTCTTTTCAGATATTTTGTCTTTGAGACTTTCTGCTTGTCCTTTGACTGTCTCAATCGCGGTATCTGTCTTGCTCGGATTATGCGTACCGACTTGCTTGATATACCCGTTATCAAGCTGAATCGTATCTGCATAAAGGCCAACTTTTGCGGCTATCATGTCACGTAGCTGCTCACAGGCAAGATAAATACTACTACCAGAACTTGCTGCACCGAAGCTACCACCCGAACCAGACGCTGGTGGCAATTCGCTATCACCCAATTTCATCTCAATATGGTCGATGGGCAAGCCTAGTAAATCGGCTGCCACTTGCGAAAACACCGTATAAGAACCCGTACCAATATCCGTCATGTCTGTTTCAATCACAGCTTTAACGCCAAGCTCTTTTGACGTATCTACTTGTAGCGTTGCTCGCGCTTCTGATTGCTGTAGCGAGTTGCCGCGAGAGGATGCGGCCATACCAGTACCTATCCACCAATCACCCTCCAACTGACTGGCCGGTTTGGTGTTGCGCTCGCTCCAGCCAAATTTCTCAGCGCCTTGCTCCATACAGGCAATCAGTTGACGCGTCGAAAACGGAATATCTTGACTGGGGTCTTTTTCAGGCTCATTACGGCGGCGTAGCTCAATTGGGTCAATATCCAATTGCATAGCAAGCTCATCCATGGCACACTCAAGCGCAATCATTCCGACGGCCTCACCAGGCGCACGCATAGAGCCTGAAAGCAATTGGTTCATATCAACTTGTTGATAATTTACTTGGCGGTTTTCGCCGCGGTACAAATAATGGGTCGACAAAGCAGAAGGCTCAAAGAACCCTTCATCAGGTAAGTTGCTACTGATTGAGTCATGAATCAACGTGTTAATCACCCCCTGTTCATCACAGCCAATGGCAATACGCTGACGAGTGTTTGAGCGTTTGACCGTCGCCTCCATAACTTGCGGACGAGTCATACAAACCAATACTGGACGGTCCAACTCTTTAGCGGCAATAGCAGCAGCGATCGACTCAGGGGCAATGCCTAATTTGCTACCAAAACCGCCACCAACGTAATGAGCAATCATTTGTACCTGATCTTTATTCAAATCTAGGGCATCCATGATTTGCTGCTTACATGATGCAATCATCTGATTCGACGTATAAAGAATCAGTTTATCCTCTTCCCAATACGCCAAGGTCGCGTGCGGCTCCATCGCAGCACTGGTTTGGTTGGGGGTATGATAAAAACGCTCAATGGTCACGGGCGAATCTGCCAAACCTTGCTCTGGGTCGCCGTTCACTGCATTCTTGTCTGACCCTTCTTTTTCATTTACTTCATGAGCATTGGATAACTCTTTAGCAAAATCCAAAGCTGCTTGTTCAGTCTCATCTTTGTAAGTTACACGAACTGCTTGAGCGCCTTCTGTTGCTGCTTCAAATGTTTCAGCGACCACAACGGCAATGGGCTGACCATGATAAAAAATCTCGCTAGCGCCTTGAGTGGGGGCTTTGGTTGCTGTCCCTTGCTGTGGATTACGCAAAAAATGCTTAGGGTCGGTGACCACTTTAATAATACCTGGGATGTCATCTAAAGCACTGCTATCGATACTTTCGACGTGCCCTTTAGCGATTTTGGCACTTACCAAAACACCATAAGCTTGATTGTCACGATAAATTTCTGCCGAATAAGGCGCTTGACCGCTCACTTTTAATGGGCCATCAACACGGTTGATCGCTTTGCCCACCAGGTTATTTGTTGTATTAGTAAACGAAGAGTCAACCGGCTCATTCATCGTCATTTTTTTAGTAGGTTCTGATGGAAGTACTGAGTCTAATAATGACATGATTATGCTCCTTCGCCAGCTAACGCACGCTGAATGACTTGCTTTAATAAACGACGTGTCAGTGATATTTTAAAATCGTTTTGCCCATTGCCTTTTGCGCCTTGCAATAGCAAGTCGGCGGCCTGCTTGATCACCTCATCATTACCATCTGTATCTACTAACAAGGCTTCAACAGCTTCGTTGCGCCATGGTTCGGTACCAATGCCACCAAAGGCCAAACGTACAGTGGTTAAATGACCATCATCACCAACCTCTATGACAGCAGCACATGATACTAGCGCAAATGCATAGGAGGCACGGTCACGTACTTTGTCATAAGTATGCATACCTTTGATAGGCGCTGGTAGTACGACATGCGTGATAAGCTCGCCACTCTCTAAGACATTTTCAATATGCGGTGTGTCTTTTGGTAGACAGTAAAACTCGCTAACAGGAATAATACGCGTGCTGCCATCTGCCTTGACCGTCTCAATCTTTGCATCGAGCAGACGCATAGCAACTGCCATGTCAGATGGGTGCTGAGCGATACAAGCGTCGCTAGTACCTAAGATAGCAAGGGCACGGTTCTCGCCGTTGATAGCTGGACAACCTGTGCCGGGTTCACGCTTATTGCATGGGCTGTCTGTCTGATAAAAATAATAGCAACGCGTGCGCTGCAAGAAGTTACCGCCTGTGGTTGCCTTATTACGCAATTGCCCTGTAGCTCCGGCCAAAATAGCTCGTGACAATACAGGATAATTGGCAATCACGTCAGGATGACCTGCCAAATCACTATTGGTAACCAGCGTACCGATGCGCAATCCACCTTCGTCTGTGGTTTCTACTTGCTTTAACGTTAGGCGTGTTACATCTACAAGTTTGGTAGGCGTTTCAATCTCAAGCTTCATTAAGTCTAATAAGTTGGTGCCGCCCGCGATAAAAGAGGCATCTTTGGGACTCGCTGACATAGCAGCTTGCTCGGGTGCATCTGCACGGCTATATTCAAAGCGTCTCATGAGCGCCCTCCTTGTGTGTTGGCTGCTTGCTGACGGTTTGAGGCATTACCAAGCTGAGTCTGGCTTGGTGGCGGGGACCAAATACCTGTAACCTGTGATCCATTCTTTGCATTGGTTGTAGAAACGTCTGTGGTAGACTTTTCTGAAACTTGGCTTTCAAGCACTTGCGAGATGGCTTTAATAATATTGGGGTAGGCAGAACAGCGACAAATATTGCCACTCATACGCTCTGCAATCTCTTGTACGAGCAGCCCATCAGGATTTTTTAAGTCGGCTGTCACATAGCTTGGCCAATTTTGCTTGACCTCTTCTATCAAAGCCGTTGCCGAACAAATCTGTCCTGGTGTGCAGTAGCCGCACTGAAAGGCATCATTATCAGCAAAGGCTTGCTGCAATGCTGACAACGATTCAGGCATACCGATACCTTCAATCGTTGTAATCTCATCACCTTCATGCATTACTGCAAGGGTCAGGCAAGAATTGACTCGCTGCCCATTGATGAGCATTGTGCAGGCACCACACTGACCGTGGTCACAGCCTTTTTTTGGTCCAGTAATTTGTAAATGTTGACGACAGACATCGAGCAATGTCGTTCGTGTGTCGAGATTATCGAATTGATAATCCCGCTTATTTATTGTTAGTGTTAAGGTAGTCATGCTGGCTTCTCGCTGGCAGGTAAACATAAAAGAATGGCTATAAACGCTTTTCACAACCGTATTAATGAATTTATTATGACTGAACAGACGAGTTATTTTGTTCTGACTTTGTAGTCATTAGAGTGTAGTTTTTAATCCAAAGTCGTCTTAAGATACCAATATCTTCGTTTTTTTCGTCTTACTGTGCATCATTTAGTTCACGATATCTAATCACCAAAAACGCGCTGACTCTTAGCAGGTCAATGCAATGATGACTACTTACCTTGTCGTTGTACTGCGGTTGCGGTGCTCGTTACCAAAATTACAGTAGGTAACTGAAGTCGTCACTTAGCCTATATTGCAATCGCTTCAACATTCTCCTAGCATGGCTTAAAACTTTATATCATTTAAAGCATTAAACGATAGCTATCTAAAATAAAAAACAAATCCTGCGAGGCATTATGAAACCATCAGAAAAACCCTTACGCATAGACATCGTCTCTGATGTTGTGTGTCCTTGGTGCGTCATTGGCTATCGCCAGCTGGCAGAAGCTCTAAAACAAACGAACACCGCTCATAGCATTCACTGGCATCCATTTGAGTTAAATTCGAGTATGCCAAGCGAGGGACAAAACCTACGTGAGCACATTATTGAAAAGTATGGCTCTACCAAAGAAGAGTCTGATACCAGCCGTGAGAGAATGACGGAAGCTGGAAGAGAGGTGGGTTTTGAGTTTAATTTCAATGACGACACGCGTATGCACAATACCTTTAATCTGCATCAGCTTTTACATTTCGCTGATCAGCAAGGACGTATGCACAAGTTAAAACAAGCACTGTTTGAGGCGCATTTTACCAACAATAGAAATATCTCTGATATCAACGTGCTAGCTGACATTGCAGCAGAGATAGGACTTGATCGTAGTGAGGCCTTGGCGGTGTTGGAAGGTCAGTTTTTTGCAAAAGAAGTTCGTACAGAAGAGCAGCATTGGCAACAGCAAGGTATTCAAAGTGTGCCAGCGATTATCTTTAATGAGCGTCATCTGGTTAGCGGTGCCCAAGGCGTCGATAACTACATAAGTATTTTAGAGCAATTGGCCACTATGTCTGACTAATCCATTGTTTAAAATAAAAAGGCTTATTTATGTCTTCGACTCACAGTCCAAACATCCTTGTATTCGATGTTAATGAGACACTGCTCGATATCACTACACTAACCCCTTTATTCACTCGTCTTTTTGATGATCAGGCTATTTTTAGAGAGTGGTTTGCCCAACTCGTGCTGTATTCACAAACCATGACGTTGTCTGGTCTTTATACACCTTTTGGTGACATTGGTGTCGGCGCATTAAGTATGATTGCCGATATTTATCAGATAACACTGACAGAAAGCGATATTGATGAGTTAAAAGAGCGTATGGGCAATATGCCTGCCCATGCTGATGCTATACCAGCCCTCACTCGCTTGCGTGAGGCTGGATTTCGATTGGTGACCTTAACCAACTCTCCGAGCAGCGCGTCACCCACGCCACTAGAAAAAGCAGGGTTAAGCGATTTTTTTGAGCATCATTTTAGTATTGAGGCGGTCAGTAAATTCAAGCCTGCACCTGAAACCTATCAATTGGTCGCCGATACACTGGCAGTGGACATATCCGATTTGTGTCTGGTCGCCTGTCATCTTTGGGATACCATTGGTGCGCAAGTAGCTGGTTGTCAATCCGCCTTTGTTACAAGACCACATAACACCATGCTACCAGCAGCCAATGTGCCAGAGCCTAACTTTGTGGCATCAGACCTGTTAAGCCTTGCAGAGCAAATAATCAGTAGTAAAGAGTTTCAATAACTAATTGGGAACTGGTGACTCTGCTCATTTAATATTGGTCAGTTAGGTATCATTAATCCTGAATAAAGAAGATACAGCAATGATACTGGACTGCCAACGATATATTTTCGCCGCCTCTGTCTGCGAAGGCATAGCAAGCAAGGAAAATTTGTTCTAGTAGCGCGTACTAATCGACGTATCTATATTATATAGGACTGGCTATATTAACTTTACCTTAGCCCAGCAACTTTATAACTTTTAAAAAACAGTCATTCAAAATATCTTTCAAAAAAAATGCTACCCTTATTATTGGAGTAGCATTTTTGTTTTGTGATTCTGGTACGTTGTACGTTGGCTACCTTTTACTCTGCAAAATGAACCACAGAACGAATACTCTCGCCTTTGTGCATCAAGTCAAACGCGTCATTGATGCCCTCTAATGGCATGGTATGCGTAATAAAATCTTGCAGTGGGATTTCACCTGCCAAATAACGCTCAACATAGCCTGGTAATTCTGAACGGCCTTTCACACCGCCAAATGCTGAACCTCTCCACACGCGACCGGTAACCAACTGGAATGGACGGGTAGAGATTTCTTGCCCCGCACCTGCCACACCGATGATGACGGACTCGCCCCACCCTTTGTGGCAGCACTCAAGCGCTGAGCGCATGACGTCGACGTTGCCAATACATTCAAATGAATAATCAACACCGCCATCGGTTAATTCAACAATGACTTCTTGGATTGGCTTGTCGTAATCTTTTGGGTTGATGCAGTCGGTTGCACCCAATTTTTTGGCCAGCTCAAACTTGCTTTCATTGATATCAATGGCAATTATACGGCTGGCTTTTGCCATCTCAGCACCAATGATGGCTGACAATCCAATACCGCCCAAACCAAAGATAGCCACCGTTGCACCCGCTTCGACTTTGGCCGTATTCATGACCGCGCCCATGCCGGTAGTCACACCGCAACCAAGCAAGCAAACCTCTTCTAACGGGGCTTCTTTGTTAACTTTGGCCAAAGAAATCTCTGGTAAAACGGTATATTCAGAAAAAGTTGAGCAGCCCATATAATGATAAATTGGCTCACCATCTTTATAAAAGCGCGTAGTGCCGTCTGGCATCAAGCCTTTACCTTGGGTTTCGCGCACTGCAGAGCATAGATTGGTTTTGCCTGAGCGGCACATTTTACAAACGCCGCACTCTGCTGTGTACAGAGGAATTACGTGATCGCCAACTTGCACGCTGGTCACACCTTCGCCGATTTGCTCAACAATACCGCCGCCTTCGTGACCTAGGATTGCTGGAAAAACGCCTTCTGGATCTTCACCAGACAAGGTGAACGCATCCGTATGGCACACGCCACTTGCCACGATTTTGACCAACACTTCGCCCTTTTTGGGTAGCATGACATCCACTTCTTCGATAGACAGTGGCTCATTCGGGCCCCACGCAATGGCGGCTTTAGATTTGATAAATTTATCTGACATATGCATATTCTCTTTTTAATGGGTTGTTTTTATGGGGAATAGTCGATTCACTTTAAGGGCGGTTGGAATGAATGTTGCGCCGCCTCTAGATTAGCAGCAAGCAAGTAGCATTTATACCAGTCGCCTGTGACTATCATCGCTTTTAACTATCAATGTATCGATTTTATGTTCAAATGATCATTCCGCTAGCTTATCTTGCTCACCCAGTGTAGGCAAGCGGCGAGGCAATGGATTTGTTCTCTTTGCCATGATAAAGACCATTATAGTTTTTTCTGTAACGATAACAATATGCTATATTTGCAAATATCTTTTACACACAGGTAATAATCATGCGCTGGGATGGTATTAGCGAATTCGTTTATGTGGCAGAGTACGAAAGCTTTACGCGCGCGGCAAAAGAGCTTGGAATATCTACAGCGCAAGTCAGTCGACAGATCAGTGCGTTGGAGAAGCGCCTGAACATTAAACTCCTGTACCGCACAACGCGCAAAGTATCTCTCTCAGAAGAAGGCCGTGTGTTTTATCAGCATTGCCGCGGTGTGCTCGATGGCTTGGACGCCGCCGAGCAAGCAGTCAGTAATTTGCAATCAAAGCCGCAAGGTCGGATCAAACTGACGGCTCCTGTGACTTATGGCGAACAACAAATCGTCCCGCTACTCAATGATTTTATGGTGCAGTATCCTGATATCGAAGTGACTGCTTTTTTGAGTAATCAAAAAATAGACTTGGTTGAGGGTGGTTATGATTTGGCCATTCGGATTGGCAAATTAAGCGATTCGATGATGATGGCAAAAAAACTCAGTCGTCGCACCAACTTTGTCTGTGCAACACCAGCTTATCTTAGCCAATACGGTGTGCCGCGTACGTTAAAGGATCTTGGTCAGCATAATTGTCTATTAGGCACACGCGATTATTGGCATTTTGTTCAAAAAGGCGAAGAAAAAAATCTACAGGTAACAGGAACCGTGCAATATAACAGCGGTCATGGCTTGGTTGATGCGGCATTAAAAAGTCTAGGTATTGTCCAGTTACCTGACTATTATGTACAAAAATATTTGGCATCAGGCGAGCTCGTTAGTATATTGGACAGCTATAGAGAACCTGAAGAAAGTATTTGGGCCATTTATCCGCACAACCGTCACTTATCGCCAAAAATCAGGCTGCTCGTGGATTATTTAGCAGCACATTTGGCTTAAAATGCCATTAAGTTACATCACTATGTAATTCTATTTTTAGCTTCTTCGCACATTCAATAATTTTTCTTCTATCGGCAGGTTGTGCGCCGTACTCGATTGCAGTTTCTCGCATTTGTACCGTCACATCATAGTGAGGATAGCTGGCGTTACGATGAAACAGGCGCTTGTCCACGTCAATCAATGCCGCAAACTCATGCAATTCTTGTAAGGTATCGGCCAACATATGACACCATTTATGGCCCCTAAATTCTATACAGACAAAGTCCACATATATCGCCATGACTTACCCCTCTTATCTTTCAAACCGTTAAAGCAATTCTCGCACGTTCTTTTTTAACTGCGCCAGTATGTGTTTGTATTCAGCATGACTATGATCTAATGTACTCAATCGTCCATAGCGCAGCTGTCGATAATCTTGCTTGATAGACGTAATTTTTGCTTGTAGCGTGTCTAAATCCGCTCTATTTATCGGCTGATGATGGTGATCAGTATCAGTCTGCGTATGTACCTGATGCTGTTGACCATCCATCGTTGCTGTCACACGATCAAGCCAAGAAAGCGGCGCTTCATCGTCTGCTCGCGCCAGCAACTTATCGCGTTTACTCAAACGCTTTGAGAGCTGAGCCAGTGGCTTGTCTGCTGGATGCCAGCGTTTACGGCGGCGCTGCCAAATCAGCAATACCAAGACAGCCATCACAACAACAGCACTGGTTGCCAACCAAACAATCTGCCCTATGACTGAGCGAATATTAAACCATTTCAATAGCGAATCAGCCTGCTTATCTTGGTCATAACCAACCACATCTTTCTGCCAGTAGTAACTGGCCTGATCGGATAAGCGCCGCAAGGCTTGTAGCATCTGATACTGCTGATAACTGATTTGAGCGCCAGCGCCATCACCAAACATTGCCGCGCCTCGTGACTCTGTTATCGCCTTCATCCCCTGCTCTACGCGTTCAGGCGCGACAAAGCTTGTTGGATCAACCCTTACCCAACCTTGGCCTTCAAGCCAAACCTCTGTCCAAGCGTGGGCATCTTTTTGTCTTACTTCCCAGACATTACCACCGCGGCTCAGCTCGCCACCTTGATATCCAGCCACGACCCGCGCTGGAATCCCTGCGGCTCGCAACATAAAAGTAAAGCTTGAGGAATAATGCTCACAAAACCCCGCTTTGGTGTCGAATAAAAACTCATCAATGCGATCATCATTCAATCGCGGCGGTGATAGCGTATAGCGAAATTCGGTTTGATTGATCCAGCGCTCGATAGCATTCATATAACGAATAGGATCTGACCCAGACTGTGCAAGTAACTCCTTGGCCAATGCCCGCGCTTTGGGGTTACCCTCAGCTGGCAATGCAAGATTGAGTTGCCGCAGCTCATCAGTCAAAATAGGATCGATCTGCATTGGCGTGAACTGTAATGCCTCATAACGCAGCTGCTGAGTAACGGGCTCATCTTTTCGTAAGGTAAAGTTTGATGTCACACTGACGTCTTGCCGCTGAGTAAAGGGATAATCAAGCCCAAATAGCCAGTTTTGCTGAGTAGGCTCTAAAACTACCGTATAATTTGTAGGTGACTGTTTTGCTGCGTCAGGCACCGTGGCAAAGGCATTTTCAATCCAAGTCGGCATCTGCGGTGACGCTCGCCATTGTCTTTGTTGCGAGCTTGGCCGCCAAGTAATACCATCAAAATCACTAAACACCAATCCTCGCCAATACAGCTCCTGCTGCGGTGGACGATTATCCGCAAATTCTACTCGAAAAGCCAATTCAGTGGATTGTCCCAAATTGGCAAAATCACCCGGCGACATGCTGTCAGATACACCAGTGGTCGCCTGTCCACTTGATAGCTGCACTGACCATAAAGGTGGCAGCCGAGGAAAAAACAAAAACAGCACAATCAATAGCGGCAATGCCCCAATACCCAAAACGCCGAGCGTACGCAGACGACCGTCGCCGCGAGCATTGCCATCATCATTGAGCGCAATAAATGCCAATAACACGACAATCACGCCGATGACCACTTCTAGCGTCGTTGCCAACCCTTGATCCATCAAAAACAGCGCAGCAAGCACAAACAAGGATAGATTTAATAATACATACGCATCACGGCGCTTATATAACTCCCACAGCTTACTGACGAGGCACAGCACTAGAAACGCCACACCCATATCCAGTCCAAATGCGGTATTGTAAGTCAGCCACAACCCTGCCAATCCCAGCAAGAAACCCAGCATTTGCATGCCTTGATACACACGCTTTAAACGCCGTCTCTCTTTAAATCGCGCCTTTATGTTTGGTAACTGAGCACAAATACTGACGACGGCAAAGCCTATCAACCACAATGGCAAGTGAGCGGCATGAGGCAAAACAACGATGACTTGAGCCAGTAGCACCCAATAGTAGGCTGGCAACGCCAATAATTTGCGGTACCATCTATCACTATTGACAAGATTATCCTGAATAGCGATATATCGACCGACTGCCAAATGCTCAAAACTGGCAGCGTTTACGCTATCTGTAGACGAGTGAACCAAAGAGCGCTTAGCTAAGCGTTGAGAATCCGTCATGGTGCTTTCGCCAATCTGAGTAAGCACGTTTGCGCAAAGTTGTCGCCTTCACCAAGTGGGGTTGCCGAGGGCGCATCATGTGGTAAGCGCATTCTAAATGGCACGCCCAATTGACCCAGTGCCATCGCGCCATACGCCAGCTGTGAAAGCTTTTGTTCATGGTGTGCAGCTGGCATATCCATATAGTCCAAGGTTTGCTCATGACCGACAGGATCAGAAAAATGCTTGGTAAACATACCTTGACCGCGCGCAACATGACCCCAAGAAACACGCGCAAGCGACTCCCCTTCTCGGTAATTATCGAGACGCTCAAACTCATCTTGACCTTGTCGATATTGGCCGCCCGTTGGCAAATCTTCTAGGCTTGCCTCCGAATAGTACGTTTGCCAATCAAATACTTCTGGCTTCGGATACACCCAAGCGGTGCGGGCAAAATACACATAAGACCATGCGCGCATGATACCTAAAGGATATACCGTTTTGATGGTTAATCGTGGCAGTTCAAGCACGCCGCGAAAATTTGTCTGAACAGGCAGGCGAATTGTTTGCTCGCCTTGAAGCTGAGTGACCAGTACAGAACGCTGATCCTCATGGTTGTTTTGGCTTTTTTTGTCCGTAGATTTTATAGTTTTTTTATCGGATTGCTCAAAACTAAATAAGAGCTGCCACCTTGGTTGCCTACTATCACTATGTAGTTGCAATGTGACCCAAGCAGGCGTACCTGCTTCTGTCATCGTCACTTCTAGTAGAACCACTTTTAATCCTGAGATGTGCGCAAACGTCACATGAAAGCTAATCAACCAAATGCTCACAAGATAAAAACACAGTCCTAGTACCAAATTGTTGCCATAGTTGATACCAGCAATGAAAGTGATGATTAATAAGACCGCAAACAACAATCCTTCACGGCTAAAGAAGATATAGATATTACGTAAATTGAGTGTTGCGCTATCACTTTTGGGTGCCCGCGCGTCAAACCAACGGCGTAATATCGACGTGATAGGAGCCGTTAAGGCTTTTGGCAAAAGGCGCATAGTTGCCCTATCCTCACCATAGAATTAAAAGAGCTACGAGCATTCAGCAAACATTTTGAATAGTCATATTTGCTAAATAGGTTTTTAGGCAATAACAGGTACTTCTGCCAAGATACGTTGAGCGATAGTCAGCGGCGCTTGTCCCCCACCTGTTACATGTGCCGGTATAAAACGCTGACCTAAACGATGATCAGTGACTGCGGCAAACACCGCTTGGATGTCTTCAGGTGTTATCTCCATATGACCAGAGACATATGCATGGGCTTGAGCCGCGCGCTGTAACGACAATACCCCACGTGGTGAGAGACCGTGATACTCTTGGCTTGAGCGAGTTTTTGCCACCAAACGCTGTAGATAGTCCAACACCACATCAGCAACATAAACTTGTTTGACCCCTTGCTGAGCCAATATCACAGTCTCTGTATCAAGCATAGCATCCAAATCTTTTAACAGCTCACGGCGGTCCTGACCTTTTAACAGCTCACGCTCCGCTGTAGGAGAAGGATACCCTAGTGATAAGCACAATAAGAACCGATCAAGCTGCGACTCTGGCAAAGGGTACACGCCTGCTTGCTGTAAGGGGTTTTGCGTTGCAATCACAAAAAAGGGCTGCGGTAAGCGATAAGTTTGCCCGTCTTGCGTGACTTGTCGCTCTTCCATCGCTTCTAACAGCGCGCTTTGTGTTTTAGGGCTAGAGCGATTGATTTCATCAGCAAGTAACAGTTGCGTAAAAATAGGTCCTGATCTAAACTCAAATTTTTGTTTGCTTTGATCGTAGATACTCATCCCTAAAATATCTGCTGGCAACATATCGTTGGTGAACTGAACTCGACTAAAACTCAATCCCAGCAGTTGTGCCAACCCTTGTGCCAGAGTCGTCTTTCCCATACCTGGCAAGTCTTGCAGTAATATGTGCCCACCTGCCAATATGCCACTGAGCGCCAGTTTGACTGCTTGCGGCTTATCCAGCACAATTTGGTTTAACTGTATCATCATCTGGGCAATTTTCTGCTGATTGTGAAGATAGTCGGTCGCTGAATCGGTCATAGTAATGTATTGGCTCATTTTTATAGGGATAGTATGGTAGATCAGGAGTTGTTTTTATTATTTTCTACTACTGGTGCTGCGGCGCGAAGCGTTGATAAATATGCGATCAAATCAGTACGCTCTTTGATATCTGGCATAGGATCTGAGAGCATTTTTGAATTTGGCATCGCTTTTTGGGCATCGGCAATATAGGGATCTAGCGTTTCTGCATTCCATACCCAACCGGACTGCGCCAACCCTTCACTGTAAGTATAATCTTTTAACTGAGCAGCTGGTGCACCGTATATATTCATCAACTGCGGGCCTTTTTTGTTGAGACCTGCATTGAGCTGATGACATTGGCCACAAGCTTCTTTATAGATGGTAGCCCCTTTACGTACATCACCTTTGGTATACACAGGTAATGTGACAGGGGCGCGGTGGTCAGGTGGTGTATGGTCGCACGCAGTCAGTAATAAAATGGCAGAAAAAAGACCACTGATGTAACATTTACTAGAGATAGGCATTTTAACAATCTTTGGTTGATGGGTGTCAGCTACGATAAATACTACCGGCTACAACGTAGGAGTAAATATAAATAGTATCAAGTCAATCCTAGTCGCCTATAAACACATAGCGTTGTCTATAGGCATTCATATCAATAGAAAATGCTCATAGCGTCACGATAATCTAGACCATAAGCACACAAAAAACCGTTAACTCGCAAGCTTGATCGTGGTGCTCGGCTCTTCTAAATAATAACCTTGTAAATAGCGCGCACCCACACTCCATGCAACGGACATCGTCGCTGCATCTTCAATATAAGGCATGAGTACATCAACCTTAACCTCATTGGTACGACCAATAAGAGATTTGACCGCTTCTAGGTTTTCCGCTGACTCAATACCTTCTACATAGTTATGAGCCAAACGTACCATATCAGGCTGCACAAAGCTGACAATTTCTACCGACTTAGCAGAAGAACCAAAATTATTGATGCCAATCTGACAACCAACTTGATTTAGAGCGATGAACTGATTTTTTGCTAAGGTCAAATGGTCTGAGATATCGTTTTCACCAAACTGTATGGTCAGCATACCAGAAGCACCCCCTACTGCTTTTATAAGTTGACTCACAATATCCGGTAACTTCTTATCGATTAAAGAGGCACTAGTCAATTGTATAAGCAATCTGGCTTGAGGACTGACTTTGCGAATATCATTGATTTTTTTGCAAGCATTGATCAATACCCAACGATCTATTTTTTCGAGCAATTTGTGTGACTTGGCAACAGCCATGAATTGATCAGGGGTCAATACTGTATTGTCTGCATCTGCTAATGGCAGACGTAGGTATACTTCAAAAAAGTCACTGCGATCATGATTGATGTCGTATATCGGCTGGAACGACAGCTCAAAGCGGTTGTTGGCAATGGCATCAATCAATGACTCAGCAAGAGCATGATCGTCACTATTGGCATGCTCGCTTGGATCGTACAGATGATACGTACCACCATGATTGGAAGTTTCTATCATGATTTGACTAATGGCATGTATCGCACGTTCTAGTAAGATAGCAGGTTCTGCGGTATTTCTTTCTATCTTGGTAATACCAATACTGACGGTGGTACTGATCGTACGCTTATCTACTTCAATCAGCATATCGCCAATTCGAGAACCGATATTTTCTGCCAGATCTTCTAACTCTGACGTTGTCTTATTCTCTACCAATATAGTAAAAGCGGTATCGCTAAAACGACTCACATACCCATCTGACACCATCTCATCCAATGTATAAGCCACCTGTTTGACGGTCGCATCGATACCTTGCAATCCCAAACTGCTACTAATTTTACCGACATTATCCAGCTGAACATATAATAATGCTGCAGTCAGTAACCCTTGCTGCGCCTGCTGGTATACGATTTCTATTTGCTCTTCAAAACCGCGGCGGTTATCAATCCCAGTCAAACTGTCCTGACGTTCAGCTGCCGCTAAACGCTTAGCCACTTCTGCACTATTATTGTGGTTTTGTTGGATAATAACCTGAGTCACAGGCTCGCCTTCTAAAGTCGCTGCCGCCAGCTGCAATTTTGCTTCAAAGGTGCTACCGTCTGTACGCACACTTTCAAACTTAAACTCTACTTCTTGCCGACTGCCTTTATCAAATTGACGTAAAAACTGCTTAAAACCTTTAACGTTATCGCCGCCTGCAATCAGATCAATAATGGGCACACCGATGGCCTCACTCATTGAATTAAAGCCAAAAAGCTGAAGATAAGGGTCGTTAGCGAAAATATGAACCCCTTGATCGATATAAGCAACCGCACTTTTAGAGTTTTTGATCAATACATTGGCGCGCTGCTCCGCTTCAGAGATGACATGCCGTAAATTTTTGAGTTCGCGGCGACTGCGCAAATTATCATGCTGCAAACAAATAGACATCACCACTGCCATTTCTTGATCAGCTCGCAGCGCTTTCACCATGATGCCACTGATAACGCTAGGCAAACCTTGCTCGTTATTGGCTGTCGCTGACACCTCTTCGGTCAGTAGGCAAATCATGGGCAGATCCACGCCTTGCTCTTGGATAATGCCTACCGCATCCGTAAAGCTCATATCATAAGCTTTACCGAATACCAAAGTGTCCCAAGGCTGCCGTAACGCCTTCAAAAACTCCTCTTTGTCATCCAAAAATCCCAAATTTACGGTGTCATAATACCCCTCTAGTAAACTTACGAGACGTTCAGCATAAAGCTGGTCATCATCGATGACTAATAGATTTAAGATGGATTGAGTGCGCATAAAGAAGCCTTTTGAATCTTGTGATGTTATTTTCATATCGGACGTTAGATACCATACACCTTTTCCAAAAATACAATCATATAGAGCGTACTATCAAGAATGGGCTTAGCGGCTCTTGTGATTCTGATATTTTTTTCGATTTAAAATGTCAGGCTCAGGAGCCAAAGGTATCACATAGATTAGGGTAACCATCATCGTCATTATAGACAATAATCTAATGGGTTGCAGGTTAACTTACCCGCTGCATTGTTTAGTCAGACTATTTAAACAAAAATATAAGTAATAATTTTTACACATGTCTGCGTCTCTATTTTTATGATAAAACAAGCCAATTATATTTTTACTATCTCATACTGGCTAAATTCATCCGTGAATAATACTCTTTTTTCCAAACGCAAAGGCGTTTGTTTATTGTTGATACGCATCGTTACTCTGTCATTCGGTTGGAAGTAAGCGGTCGGCACTATTAGTGTACCTGCCGTTTGCAGCTGCTCATCCCCACCAAGGATAAATGCTGGTACAAAATGTTGACTGCGTGTTTCTCTGCCTTCCAAACGTATGCCGCAAGCAACGACTGCATGTCCAAGCACCTGCCACTCAACTTCTAGGTTTTTGTCATCAGGATTCAACCAGCGTGCCACGCCTATTGACCAATCAGTTGATGCATTTCTATCAGAACGACAAATTAAAAAAAGACTCATAGTAGATACTAATAGCGGTGCTGTCATCGTCCACTTAGGGTCAACAATGCCTAGATCAACGCCTTCTTGATTGGGCAACTTTTTAAGCTGGGCAATGCCACTATCTGTCACTATCTCACCATAGTTTGATATGGTGTCTTTATTTAATATAGCTTCTTTATTTGTCGCCTGCGAATGATCTGCTGGGAATACCAATTGTAATCTGCGAAATAAAGACGTGTCACTATTACTTAAAATCTCGTGAATGACGGTTTCATCGCCGCCCCGCTTATGCTTGACTGTCTCATAGCGAGGGCGCTGCTCCTCTGGCAAATCATTCACAGCAATCAGATTGGCAAAACTTTGTGAACCACTAACGCGATAATGAATATTATTGAAGCCCGTGATTAGTACAGCTTCTTTTTTGATAACATATTTGGTCGCTGGTGTGAGCGGTGTTTGCAAATATCGATACCTCATTGTCATCGATAGTTTATTTAACAAATAGCATTCAGCGCCTTCACTACCCTCTACAATCAAAGCTTGCACGCGTGCTTCAAAATACGCGAGCAATGGTCCAAGCTCTATAAACAAGCAATGATGGTGATCTTCATAAGGATTGATATCAGAGTTGGCCGTTAAATAGGCAGGCGGCTTATCACTATGTAAATCAACGAATACCCGTGTCTCAGTTTTTGGCTCTATCGTTGCAACAATATATTTGCCCCATTCAGGCAATAAGCGTTGGACAAGCAAAACAGTCTGGCGTTGCATGGCACGCATATTTAACAAACTGTGCAGACAAATTTGACAATACAATTGATGTATATTACTGGCACGCAAACTGCCTGTAGTCTCAATATGATTAACAGTCAACACGTGATGTTGATGAGCAAGAGCATATAACCGATTAGTTTTGTACCACAAATAAGGTGATGGTTTTTGATAACAGATCACCTCTTCGCCCAGTAATTTTTGGTACATTAACAACGTCTGATAAATAGCAGTAGCAAGCAATACCGATGAATCATTATTCACCTTGAAATATCGTTTCCAGACTTTGCTAGAAGGAGGCTTCTTCCGGTTTTGTAGCAATGCTTGCTTATCATGTATCACTCTGTCATAAGCCATAATAATGAGATAATATAATGACTTTACCTGAGCCATATGAGACAACGGCACGTCATTTAGCGCACCAGTCTCATAAATATAGTGTTGTCTTAGCGTGGCAATGAGTTGATCTGAGGCATCTATCACTTGCGCTAGTAGTTTGAGACGTTGTTGCTCCTTGATATTGACCTCACGTAATACGGTGAGTATCTTTTCTAGCTGTTCTGCTTGCTGTATAGGCGTTTGAGAAGGCAAAGTTGCCAACAGTTTGAGCAAATAGTGCTCTTGACCATTGGCCGATTGACTCATAGAAGGTGGCTGCGCTTGAGAAATGGACTTTTTAGAAGACAGATATTCTTGAAACGTTGATAAAGTTATCATCGGTATTCCTAAGAACTAGGGTATGGCCTCATTTTTTCCATAAAATAAGACAGATTTTAATCGAACTTCAATAGAATCGCAGACAGTATCTGCGTATCATCCAATACCTAACACTATTTTACTTGTCACAAACCGAGCTGGTTTTGGCTGGATAAAATGAGTGTCTATATCTGATCATCCCTAAATATCCTACGTTAAAACCATCAAAAACACCTGCCAGCCAACCTTTATAAATCACATATAAAACTGATAATTAAAATAGAAAATGCATTCAAAAACAATGACTCTCCTACGCTACCACAATCATTATTTTTTTATACGTTTTTTAATAAACTACCGTGTTTACATTACGATCTATTGTAAATATCGATTGGTACCTTAAAGCGCCTATTTGGTAGCTCTCTGACCAACTTTGGTACAAGATAACCTGGTAGCACTGCTAACAGCGACCAATAAAGCTCAACTGCCGTCTGCTCGTCACTATCAAAGTGAGCTGCGCCAGCAACTTTGTCTAGTACATGCAGATAATAAGGCAAAACACCTGCGGAAAACAAACGTTGACTTAATTTTTTTTGTACCTCGATGCTATCATTAATTCCTGCTAATAGGACAGCTTGGTTTAATAAAGTAATTCCTGCGCTACGAACGCGTTGCAACTGCTCCGAGGTAAATGCATCAATTTCATTGGCATGGTTACAATGAATCACCATCACAATATGGCAGCGACTTTGGGACAACCTTTCTAGTAATGCTTCATCTAGACGGGCTGGAATCACCAACGGTAAGCGAGTATGCAGCCGAATGGTAGTCAATTGCGGTATGGACTCTAGCGTATCTAACCAAGCGAATAAACGCCTGTTTGTGACGTTTAATGGATCCCCACCACTCAAGATTACCTCATTAATGTCAGGATGCGCCGTGATATAGTTGACGATGTTTTCTTTTGCATCCGCTGTGGGCATATTGGCACTATAGTCAAAATGTTGGCGGAAGCAATAACGACAATGAATCGCACAAGCACCCGTAATGGTCAATAACACCCTTGACTGGTATTTATGTAGCATACCTTTGACTGGGTTTTGCGTATTTTCACTTAGTGGGTCAGCCACATAGCCTGTTACGTTTATTTGCTCCTGCTTATCTGGCAAGACTTGTTTTAATAAAGGATCATTGCGATCACCAACTCTCATTTTTGCCACAAAATCACGTGGCACGCGCAGCTCAAAATGCTTAGGCACATAGACATCCGCACGTAATGATTCGAGCTTTAAGAGATGTAATAGCTCGTCGATGGAAGTAATGGCTTCGGATAATTGCGTTTGCCAGTTTTTTTGTGTGATTAAATGGTTTATCATGACAGCCTACTATCTGTGCCTAAAAGGCGGTATTATACGCCCTTAAGGTGTACCCTATCAAAGTATACCCGTTACCCTTTAAGCACTTGGCGTAACAGCAGCTTTTTGTACAGTAAGCGCTACTTATCATCATATTTACAACCCCTAGGAGTCTCTTGTGGCAAGTTTTTCTACTAATGAATTTAAAGCTGGTCTAAAAGTTATGCTCGATGGCAATCCGTGCGCCATTCTTGAAAACGAGTTTGTCAAACCTGGTAAAGGTCAAGCCTTTAACCGCGTCAAGTTGCGTAATCTTCGTAGTGGTAAAGTGTTAGAACAAACGTTCAAATCAGGTGACAGCTTAGAAGCCGCTGATGTGATGGATACGGAAATGAACTATCTATATAACGATGGTGAGTTTTGGCATTTCATGCACCCTGAAAGCTTTGAGCAAATCCAAGCGGATAAAAGTGCCATTGGTGATGCACCACAATGGCTAAAAGAGAACAGTAATGCATTATGTACCATTACTTTGTTCAATGGCGCGCCTTTGTCAGTCACCCCGCCTAACTTTGTTGAGCTACAAATCACTGAAACCGATCCTGGTGTACGCGGTGATACCTCAGGCGGCGGCGGTAAACCTGCTAAGCTAGAGACGGGTGCTGTGGTACGTGTACCATTATTTGTGCAGCAAGGTGAAGTGGTACGTGTTGATACCCGTACTGGTGACTACCAAACTCGTGTCAACTAAGTATTTATGAAGCCCAGCGTATATAAAGCTTAATATCTACAAAAGAATAGATAGCGGTCAAAACATTGTTTCAAGAGCATGGTTTTGAGAGCATTGTCTCAAAACCATGGATTTCTATAAGACAGTCACTATTTATTTTTCCATAAAAAAGCTGAACCCCTTATAAAGCGGTTCAGCTTTTTTGTATTTATAATGATCATTACTGCTGTGTCTATAAATTCTCTATAGCAGCCAACAGAATCATCTCATGATATACGTTTGCAGCTCTCATCATTAGCTAATGTTAAAACATTATTCTTCTTCGTCTTCATCTAGCTGCTTTTGGATAAGCCAATACTGGACCAATGCATTGAGCTGTTCTTGTTTAAAAGGTTTGGTACAGTAATCTTGCATACCAACCTTTAAGTACTTTTCGCGTTCACCATCCATCGCATTGGCAGTCAAAGCAATAATAGGCGGCAGTGACTTAGGATCATACAGCTCATGCAGTTTGATGGTGGCCTGTACGCCATCCAAGATAGGCATATGATGATCCATCAAAATCACATCGTAGCGGTTAGGGAATAAAGCAAACATATCAATAGCTTGCTGTCCATCTGTGACATGTGTGACCATATGCCCACTATTGGTCAAAGCCTTTTTGGCGATAATGGCATTCACTGTATCATCCTCTACCAATAAGATATGACCGGCTCGTTCATGACTGGGTTCAATCAAAGTAAAGTCGTTTGACGCTTGCCACGTTTCGTATTGGTTTGCACTTATGATAGTCAAAGGCAGCAAGACGCTAAACGTAGTACCCACACCAACTTCACTATCTACCTCGATGTAACCACCCATTAAGCCGACTAAAGACTTACAGACAGAGAGTCCAAGACCAGTTCCACCATAAAGGCGATGTGTGAACTTATTTGCTTGATCATAGGCATCAAATATTGCTTCTAACGAATCTGCTTTGATCCCAACGCCCGTATCTTTTACTTCAATACACAGTGTCATGACATCGTCGGAGTCCGTGTTTGTATCTATGTCTTCATCATCGCAGTTTAACAAATGCTTAACATCGATACTCACGCGCCCACCTTCACGCGTAAACTTAATTGCGTTATTGACAAGATTCGCCAAAATTTGTTTAAGGCGGACAGGATCTCCCTTTATATAAGGTGATAAGGACTCCGTATAATGATAATCCAAAATTAATCCACGTTGCCGTGCTTTAATCGCAAAGAGACTAACAACTTCATTGCATAAAGCCGATAAATTGACTGGTACCGTGTCAATCGTCATTTTTCCAGACTCTACTTTGGATAAGTCTAGAATACCATTGATAATTGACATCAAGTGTTCATTAGATACTTTTATATTATTTATATATTCTTGCTGTTCAACACTAAGATCGGTGTCGCCTAGCATCTCCACCATACCAATAATACCGTTCATCGGTGTACGGATTTCATGGCTCATATTGGCCAAAAAGTCTGATTTCATCTCATTGGCACGTTTGGCATCACGCTGCTTGTCCTGTAGTTGCAAGGCATCTGCAGCTATCATTGCAAATTGAGCCAATATCTTTGCCTGTTGTTCGTCAAAGCTATAATTAGGCTTCGTATCCATTACGCATAAAGAACCTAAACGATAGGTGATATTATCTTCATGCAAAATAATGGGCGCGCCAGCATAAAATCGTAAATAAGGCGTTTCTGTCACCAATGGATTTTGGCTAAAACGACTGTCTTGAGCCAAATCTGGCACAATAAAGACTTCATCAGACAGCATCGTATAGTTACAAATAGATATCTCACGTGGTGTCCGGCAAATACCCCCAAGTCCATGAGCTGATTTTAGATACTGCGTCTCCTCATCCATGAAGGCAATAGTAATGATAGGCATATCAAAAAACAGCCCTGCAAGATCAACAAGGCGTCTAAATGCTGGCTCATCATTATCATTGAGCACTTGGTATTTTTTCAGCTTATTGATACGCTCTGCCTCATCTACCGCCACTGGGTAACTGTGTCTAGGTGAGTTAAGTATAGACAAGATAGACTCCCTTAAATAATATCAGACACCCGATTTTATGTTTGCCTGTGCTATCAGCAATTGTAATGCTTCGCTTACCATTATCATCGCTACCACCGATGTGACAACCACTGCTGAGCCATAACCACCGCAGTGCAGTCCACCTGTCTGACAGCTCTTATCCACGCGAGGGGGCTCTGTAGAATAAACACATTTGATACCGAATTTTTCTTTTAGTGTACTGTTGATACCTTTTTCGTGACGTAGCTTGTTGCGTAGTTTGGCCAGTAATGGATCTTGATAACTCTCGCGTAGATCACTGACTCTAATTTGACTTGGGTCAATTTTACCACCTGCTCCACCTGCACAAACCAGCTTGAGCTTATTAAAACGGCAATGAAGGGCAATGGCCAATTTAGCATTCATATCGTCTACACAGTCTAACACCACAATAGGCTTACCCTGAGCAGCAGCTGTTTTTGCGTCTTGACGGCTTGGCAATAGCGTTTCTACATTATCTACTGTCAAGAAGTCATCTATTAAATTTAAGGTCACTTTAGGATTGATCTCGCGCATACGTGATGCCATCGCTGCAATTTTACTTTGGCCAAAGGTACTGTCCAATGCTGGTAGCTGCCGATTAACGTTTGAGGCGACCAATACGTCCAAATCAATTAAAGTAATAGTACCTACTGCCGTTCGAGCCAAGGCTTCTGCTGCCCAAGTACCGACCCCTCCTACACCAATAATATAAACATGGGAGGCTGCAAATATATCAACTGACGACTGTCCATAAAGCGTTTTTGTACCCTGAAAACGACGATCATATTGATCACTGTTGGCTTCATCAACGTCTTCTATAACGGCATTCTCAGTAGCGACAGGCACTGTCAGTAATGGCTCAAATTGTCGTGTTTCACTCATACCAATTATATACTCTCTTATATTAACGCAGTTATTCTTTACAATTACTTTAACGATTAGCGACAACCATTAATAGTACTATCACTCATTTTGGATAATTCCATGTCATTTGTAAAGCTGCGCAACTGTTAGACCATAACTGCTTAGCAAGCACATCAGATGAAATATCGAGCAACTCACTCAAGCTTTTTAGTACCCATGGTAGGTTACTTGGTACATTTCTATCTTGAATAAGTGCACTACTGTCTTTTTGCTGTAAGCCTTGCTCAAGTGTTGATGAGTCTTTTATCGTTGTCCGGCACATAACAGGTATCATATCTGGACAATCTGTCTCAATCACCAAACACTCAATGCCATACTCTTGAACAGCAGCTTGAATTGCTGAGCGCAATTTTTTGGCGTTAGGATTGGTTACCTGTCCCGTCACACCAAGTTTAAAACCCAGTTTTACAAATGCTTTTGCTTCTTGTACACCGCCACTAAAACTATGGGCGATGCCACCAAATTTATGGGCGTTATAATCATGCGCTTTTAATATCGCCAATGCTTCTGCGTGTGCCTTACGAATATGCAACATCACTGGTAACTGATGTGCTACTGCGATATCCAATTGCGCTTTAAAAAACCGCTCCTGCTTGGCGAACACCTCTGGCACCTTCATGGCCGCGGTAAACGTATCTAACCCAATCTCTCCAATCGCTATGGGTCGATCTTTAGCAATCATTTTTGCCATATCTTCGAGGTGGGCATCGCTATGCTGCTCAATATAAAAAGGATGCAAGCCCAAAGCAATATGAATGTTGGTACTTGCCTCATCCTGACTAACGTCTTGTTGCGTAGAGTGCGGTGATAGCGTTTTGATCTGCTCTTTATTATTCGATTGATTACTATAGCGCTGCCTGGTCTTGTACATACGTTCAAAATGCTGATACAAGTAGCCGACCAATATCAAATGCTGGACGCCATTCTTATAAGCTTTTTGTGTGAGCAGCGCCCTATCCTCATCAAACACTGGTGCATCAAAATGTGTATGAGTATCAATTAGTGGATAGGGACTAGTTTCATTCATTTTAGACATAGTAGAAAAACCTACAGGAGTCATTCATAGACTTCAAATTTTTATTTTTTAATTGAACACTTCATTATTTATTATCTTTTAGAAACATTAAATAAAAAACTATCTATAAACAGTTACTTTATTATCAGTACAATATATTTTTACAAATAAAAATATATGGCTACCTATTTTTAGCAGTATATCGCAATTATTTAATCGTGTTCGGCAGTTTTTTTATCATTTTTCTTTTTGGTAAGTTCAATAGAAGGCTTTATACTGGCTTTCTGACTACTACGTCTTGGGATAATCAATAATGCTGTCGCAGCGCCCGCTAACATAACCCATTTTTTAACATTTCTGATTTCCATTGCCATGACCTTTATATTCCCATAATAGCCTGTAAATTTTATCTACAACGATTTACACTAAGTATTCAAATAATATTTAGTATACTAAGATATAAGAATCGCTATGTTTTTCTATGTTATGAATACGCAAGCTAATGTACGGAATATTATGAGTTAAATAAGCCGTACATTTGAGAGATAAAATTAAGACATTGTCATTTTATATACGAGTTATGAAAAACCGTATGGTGCATGCTTATCGATTTAGAGGATAGGTTGTTATGCCAGTGCTTGGCGCATCTACTTTGGTAAAACCCTGAGGTGCTGCCCGTGGTGTTTGATCTCGCTTAGGAACAAGGGGGTTCAGTGGCATTAGTTCGTAATCTGCACTGACATCACCATTCCACCCTTCTGTACCACTCAACGGTAATTGTTTGATAGTACCGTTCTTGTCAATAACTAGCTGTAGTACACGCATTTGATTGAACTTGCGTTCTGTAACGCTAGCGACTGCACCGCCATCACGAAGGATGGTTGGCTGTAAAAATATAATCAAATTGCTTTTTTGAGTGGAATCATTGTCAGAGCGAAATAATCGACCAATAACTGGTACATTACCCAAACCCGGTACTTTTTGTTGACGCGTGGTGGTGTTATCGCGCATAAGTCCCCCTAGCGCAATGGTCTGTTGATCATCGGCTAAGATGGTCGTATTGATAAGGCTTTTATTGGTAATTAAGCCGCTAGCATTGCCTGTGCTGCCTGGTACAACTGATGACACTTCTTGTGAGACTTCCAACCGTACCGTGCCATTATCCCCAATATGCGGAATAACGTTCAGATTAATACCAATGTCTTGGCGATCGATGGTCTGGAAGGGGTTATTTGAGTTATTGCCGCTGGTAGTGAAAGAACCTGTCACAAACGGCACGTTTTGACCAACTAGAATGCTGGCCTTTTCATTATCTAATGTCAGAATAGACGGCATAGACAGCAGATTTGCACTGGTAGAGGAATCAAGCGCTTGCAAGATAGCCCCATAAAACTGGGTATTTCCTCGACTGTCTTTGCTACTATCGCCAATACCAATCAGAGCACCTGCTATCGAACCTGCTGCTGCACTGATACTGGCTGATCCACCACCAGATAAAGCGGCAGCGGCAAGCGAAGCGGCACTTGCGCCCACATTGTTAAAGTTAACCACACCATAGCCACTATTGGCGTTACCAAGTGCCCACTGTACCCCAAGCTGGGTCGCATCATCACCAGACACTTCTACGATAGCGGCTTGAATTAAGACTTGCGCACGGCGATTGTCTAGCTGATTAACGGCGTCTTCGATTTCAAACATCAGCTCAGGTGCGGCATTGACGATGACCGCATTTTGAGTTTCATCCGCGATGATACTAAAGGGTCGACCACCCACATCCGACCCACTGCCTCCACTTGAACTTGGGCTAGCAGCGATTGAACTGGCGGCACTGGTATTGATACCACCCGTCTCGCCAGTTAATGCAGCACCTGTACTAGGCGTATCATTCAATGATGCTGATTCTAATGAAGAAGCTGCCCCAGCGCTATTGATGGATTGATTGGCAAGTAACCCACGTAGCATTTCTGCAATATGAGACGCACTGGCATACTTTAATCGAAAAACACGCAACCCACTCAAACGCCTTGAGGGCGTGGTATCTAACTGATTGACCATTTCTTGTACTTTGGCAATCATCTCAGGACTGCCCTTAACCAACAGTCGGTCACTCGACGCATCAGCAATAACCTTAAGCTGGTTGCTACTGCCTTGTGCTTGCCCACCGCCCGTTGTCATCACTAGCGAGCTGATTAAGTCCATCATGCGTTCGGCATCGACATGGCGTAACGGTATCACGTGCAAACTGTCATTGACGTTGCTGTCTAAATCGCGAATAAGCGCTGTTAATTGGTTGAGACTGTCAGCACGATCAGACAAGACCAAAGCATTGACGCCTGGTACGGCAGCCGCATGGGCAGATTGTGGCATTAATGGTCGAATAACACCCAGCACTTCTGCTGCTTGGGTGTTGGTCAAATAAATAACGCGCGTTGCTAGCGTCTCGCCGACACTATTACCACGCAAATCCACGGCCACGCCAGATTGTTTGGCAACATTGTCTGGCACCAATTTGATTGTCGTACCCGAATCAATTGCCGCTACCCCATTTACTTGCATCACACTCAAAAACAGCTGATAAATCTCATCCCGTGATAAGGCTTTGTTAGAGATCACTGTCACATTACCATTGATACGTGGATCAAGAACAAAGTTCTGGTCAGTGATGGTCGCAACTTCATTGATAAAAGCTTTGATATCAGCATCTTGTAAGTTGACTTTCCAGCTTTCAGCACTTGCAAGACCAGTACCAGCAACCCATAGTGGCACTGCAATGCAAAGTGGACGACACAGGCGCATCAAACGCTGTAATACATGGTGCAAAGGCGTGACTGAAAAATTACGAGAACTTACCATATTCATGTTTACCCAAAATGATGTCGCTTAGGATGTACTAACCTTATTGTGTGCTAAAAGTGGTCCATTAGCAGGTGGCTTACAATAGCACTAATCAAAGTCTTGTTTCTTTTAAATAGGATACTTAATATCATTGCATTTATCTAAAACTGCTGACGAATCGTAATCACTTGCTCACCGCGGCGCACTTCTATCTGCGCCTCGCCCGATTGCTGTATCTGTTGGAGCACACCAGCATCTTGTGCAGGATTGCTACCCACGCTCTGACCATTGACCGTCAACACTTGATCGCCTGGTTCAAGGCCTAGACGATTACGCAATTTAGCAGGCATCGCTGCCGTCACTTGATAGCTCTCACCAGATGCCATGACACCCATTCTGCTCAGATAACTGGCAGGATTATCCTGTAATGCCGTAACGGCTTCTTCTATCGCAGATTGCGGACTGGTTGTCTCACCCGTTTCGGGGGCTTCAGGCGTCATATTTTCCATAGACTGAGGCGTGGTAGGCAGCATGTTATTATTCGGCAAACGCTGATTGCTAATGCCGCCTGCTATCATATCGCTTTGGTCTAATGGCATGGCTTCTGGCATCTGAATGACGGTTTGTTTTTCATTTGCATCGGCAATGACAATCTCATTCCAGTCGACTGCAATTAAAGTATAGCCACTGTCTTTTAAGCGATCGCCAATGCGATAGTTTTTTACTTCACCGTTAACATCCAGCATGGCTGAAGACAGGCTCTCCGGTATGGCCAGTAATACCCCTTTCAGACCAATATTGGGTGGTGGCTGTACGGCAGCAGCAATGGGATCAGGCTCAGCGAAAATAGCGAATACACTACCAGAATCAGTGTTGGCACTAGGCGTGTTTTGCAAAGTCGCTAACGGCAATGCGGGCGCTAATGGTGGCGCTAATAATAGCCACAATAATCGCGCGGCTGTCCAGCACAACCAAGCGATGGTCAATAATAGCAACCAACCTGAGAAGCGATTGAGCATTTTAATAACAGGCTTGAGGTTCGCAGATACATTCATCATTTAGGGTATCCCCAGTCCAGCCGATAGTGGCTGACGTACGCTGACGACTGGTGTGTCTTGCGGTGCTTGCCCCTTATACTCAGGCATATTTTCTAATAGACGCTGGGTCAAACTGACATCTAACATCATATCGCCATCAACATATAAGTCACCCAAACGTTTATCTTGGTTGTTGAGCAAATTGATATGCAGCAGGTTCTGATTGTTTTTCTGCTCGGCACTCAGCTCAGCTCGCATCACTGGCATGGTAATATAAAAAATCTTACCACCGCTCGGATAGCCAACTTCACCGCCAACCCACGTCAACTGACCGTCTGCTTGAGTAAATCCAGCTAGCGCCTTATTAGACTCATTGTCTGCTGCACTTGAGCCAGACTGACGTTGCAATGATACGTTGTTGACTTGAATGGGTGTATTGGGCAGCTGCCAATCAACCACACTGGCTAGCGTTTCAGGGGCAATTTTACCGCTCATATTATCAACTTGCCACGAGTTAACCCCTACTTTTACTTGTCCGTTTAATCGGGTTTGGTCCGCTTGAATATCAACCTCAGCACCTAACTTGCCCAATAATAGATGCCACGGCTGCCATGACCATTTTGCCGTCCCTGTGAGTGGTATCGCTGACACAGGTATTTGCCAAATAACTGAGCCTTGCCATAAGTTACCAGACACGTGCTGCACATAAGGCGTATCAGGCGCGTACTTCTCTAGTAGCCACGATGCTGGCATTTGCAAGATAGCAAATAGTGCAAACAATATAATCCCAACTAGCCACCATAACTTGCGAGGACGCTTATGAGACGATGCAGAAACTTGGGGCACAGTGGCATAACTCTTCTATGAGACGAAAACGTCATTATCATAACAAACAATGGCATACAGATGACAGAAAAAAAGCCAGTATCTTTTTTGCCAAAATACTGGCAATAAAGATACTGGCTTCGTCTATTATAAACGCTATCACTGCGTACAATAAAATTTACTGGTTACACCTAAGCTGTGTCCATTAACTTTATAGATAAGGTAGCCTATGACTACCTAAGTGATGGCATCAATATTATCTATTACACTGCAAAATCTTCAAGATCACGACCTGCCGTTAACGCTTCAACCAACCAAGTTGGCTTACGACCACGTCCTGTCCAAGTCTCTTCATTGTTATCTGCGTTACGATATTTGATACTGCGCTTTTTCTCTAGCTTTTCGCCCGCTTTCAAAATCTCTTCGATAGTCGCATTGCTGTCTTCTGAAATTTTCTCGAACTGCATATAAGCATCATACAAACGCTGATGTTGCTTTTTGGCAATAAGTTGCTGAGCGTTTTCTGTGATGGCGCGTAGCTCATCTACATTTAGGTTGTCCAAGTCGATTACGTTATTCTTGCTCATAATAAATCCAACTGTAAAATGAAATAAAGATCAACTTAATAGATATATTAATCGCTATTAAGCACTGATAAATAATTATTCATTCATTTCTAAAAGAATGAATAAACCACTAAAATATTAAATATATGAAATTATTAATTATCATTTTTATGATGCTCGTTAATATAAACAAAAACTTATCATAAATCAATAGCGCACTATTATGACCACATAACAAAAAAACTAAAAAGCAAACATAAGTAAATAAAATAAATTTTTATAGATCATTATTTGGCAATCATGATTTCTCTCTAATTTTAAATAGTTTATTTATAATAAAATAAACATAAATCTATAAAAAATCTCTAGCTGACTCAAGAGGTTTAATGCTTATATTTAACTATAAAGTACTTTTTATCTATTTTTGGCGATCACTAGATCCATTAGAAGTACTATAGAGCTGAGATTGAAATAGCCCCAATACTATTGCTCAATTCGCTTTATAAAACTGGTCATACCAAGCGATAGATCGCCATGACTTTTACGTTGTATCTCTTGTGCCAAAATCAACAGTTGTGAGTTATTCACACATTGCTCTAGCAAGAGTAAATAGCCCCAAGCCTCTGCCGCAGATGCATTTCTTTCTATATAAACTGCCAAATCTGACTTTATGTTTTCATATCTTGCCGCAGATAACTTAGTTTTAAAAATATTGCCAATTGCTTTCATTCTTTTGGGAGATTTATTATTGAAAGCACGATCAACGGCTGACTCGATACTGATATCAGAGGACTGGCTTATTGGTTGGGTTTGAGTGTCTATCGAGGTACTGTTGGCACTAACGATCTCAATATACTCAAGCTCTAAAAGCAATTCGAGTAACGATGTTATGCCGCCAAAACTTGCAAACATCTTGCTCTGGTTTAGTGCATAAAGATAGCTTTGATAATCTCTCTTACCATCAATCATGATGAGTAATGTTCTTGCTTCTCGCGGTAATATACCCAGACCTTGAGACTTTACTTCATCTCTTCCCAAATCCGTTTTCACAAACACATCACTACTATTCATGCTTTATCCCTGCCAATAACGATAAAGAGAGTATCGCTTTATCGTAAACCTCTCACCCAATAAATTTTACGTTTTAGCACTAAATGGTAAAACAGTAGGTTTTCATTACCCCTAAAAAACACTTTTATAAAAATATTTATCTTTATATTTTCTAACCTCTTCATTTACAAGGATTATATCAACCACTTTTAATAAACTACTAGCATTAATTGAAACCAATGGAATAGACGGTTGATATAGCGTATGAAAGGTACTTTTTATAAATTTCAAGCCAAAATTTATTAAAAAACACCAATGCAATATTTGTCATCTTTCTTATATAAAACACTTATTATCTTTTAGTGATATTAAATAATCTATAAATATGTATGGACATATACTTATAAGAGAAGACGGGTATTTGGACTAAATCAGACAAATGTTCTATAAATTATTAATTTTGAAGAAATATATAAACTTATTTCTTTCTATATAAATTTTATTAATTACTTAAAATCAAATATTTTCATATTATTTATCATTAGGCGTTAAAAAACTCTGCAATAGCAGAGTCTTGTTTTTCTAAGCAAATCGTATTTAAAAAAATAGCTCATTGGCAATATTACCAATGAGCTAAATATCTATAAATACAATATTCTATTATTGTATGATTTAAAACGGGATGTCATCGTCTACAGGACCATCCGGCATGGCAGTAGGCTTCGACTGTGCGGGACGTTGTTGAGTCGGTTGGTTAAACTGGTTTTGCTGAGCAGGCGCATTTTGGTTATTAAAGCTATTTTGGCCACCTTGGCTCGCCCCAACTGCTTGATTATAGCCGCCTTGCTGATTATTGGCTTGTTGACCAAAGTTATTTTGGTTGCTTTGGCCGCCTTGATTGCCATAACCACCTTGCCCTTGGTTTTGACCACCAAAATTACTGCTGTCTTGACCGCCACTCTGACCGTCTAACATTTGCATTTGCTCAGCACGAATCTCTGTAATATAACGATCTTGACCATTTGGATCTTGATATTTACGAGTACGCAAACTGCCTTCGATATAGACTTTACTACCTTTACGCAAATACTGTGCAGCGATTTCGCCCAGACGATTAAATAGTGAGATACGATGCCATTCTGTCGCTTCTCTTTTTTCGCCGCTTTGCTTGTCTGTCCATTGCTCTGACGTCGCAACCGAAATATTGGTCACGCTACCGCCATTACTAAATTGACGTGCCTCAGGATCTGCTCCAAGGTTACCGATGATGATAACTTTATTAACTCCGCGCATGATACCGTCCTTTTATTTATGAATAATTTACTCAAATATTATTTAATAGAACCCGTAAATTCTATTAATGATATGACGTTACTTTAACCAATTTTTGTTCAAATATCTACAGACCATCAGCTGGAGACGACAATGTATGTCGCTTAGATATGTATATCATTATATTTAAAGGCTAAAAAATGAAAGTGCCACTATTTTGACATTTTAAGCGATTAATGAACACCATCAACCTTTATCATTTCTAAGTAAAATCCTAATTATTACGTTATTTTGTGGCAGGATCTTTGCGATGCATGCTTAGAGTCACACTGCCCAACTCTACCCCAAATTTTTTCATCACTGAGCGATTGAGCATGACACCGTCATTGATAAGATACATCCAATCGTCAAAATCGACTTGGTAGGTTTTGTCCTCAACAGGCAAAGCCAATACGTAATTCCAATGCAAGGTATTACCGACTACTTCTCCTGTTGCTTCGCCGATGACATCTCCTGCTGTCCCAACCCAGACGCCATTACTTTGCTCAGTCAGTCGCCATATACGCTGCGATTTTGACCCGTCCGCCCACGAGAATTTTTCATCCAAAACGATGACGTTATCTCCTTCGTGAGTCGCATTGATATCGACATAAAACCGTTTTTTGACCTCGCCATTACGACCTTGAAACATTCCCCAACCATCAATTTTACCTGAGAAAAACTCATGCATATCGAGCGTCGGCGTAGTGTTCTGATAGGCCTGGATATTTTGTGTGGCGCAGCCAGAAATCAATAACGTAGCTGATAGCCCACAACCTATTACAATCTTGGTCATTGTGCGAGTGACATTTTTTTTGCCAATCACGTTTTTATTAACCATGTTTCTACCAACCATCGTGCCACTAGAAAGCCTTTTAAACTTACTCATATTAATTCCTTTTAGATAAAGATAAGTATTTAGTGTTTACTGATTGATAATGGCTATCTGTACGGTTATTGTCTATTCAGTTCTACCTATTTATTCTGATTTTTATCAACCTAAAATGGTGCAGCAAAGAGATATGGTATATTAGATATCTAGTGGACTTTGTGCCAAATGTGACAGTGCTTGTCGTGAATCATCGGTCAATTGTGCCTTATCGAGTTTTAGATAAGCGACCTGCTCTTTTGCCATAACCACCAGCTCATCCACTCCTTCTACCGCCAATATCTGGCGTGACCACTCTTGTATATTGATGTTTTTGGGAATCGTCACCGTCGTGCTGGACAAATAAGGCGGTTGAGCAATTGGTATAATCAAAAGTAGCGCAGCGCCCATGACAACTGCCAGCAGGCCCCATGCCACCAAATTGGGCTGACTCAGTAACAACCCGCCCATCGCACCACCAACAAACGCGCCTAAAAACTGACTCGATGAATTTAACCCCATCGCCGTCGCTTTATTGGCAACGGGCGCACGCTTAGAGATCCAGGAAGGAATCGTGGCCTCAAGCAGATTAAACCCCATAAAATACAGCAGCAATCCAAAAATAATACCAACACCAATCTGACTACCAAAGGCAAGAAATGCCAAGGCTGCAGTCATTACTGCAATGGCGCTCAAAAATACTTGGCGCATTTTACGTTTTTTTTCGGCAATGATGATAAAAGGAATCGCCACTGCGAAACCAACAAACAAGAGCGGCAAATAAACCATGCCTTGCTGACTCACCGACAAACCCATGACGTCCTTGAGCTGGTGCGGTAGTATGACGAATATCGCGGTCATGGTTAGATGTAGCGCAAAGACACCGATGTGTAAGCGGTTTAAATCGCCTATCTTAAGGACAGTCGCTAACTGCTCACGAATCGACTTGTTGTCTAGATTGTGCTTGAGCACACGCAAAGGCGTGGGAACCATGAGCAATAGCAGCATGGCTAAGACAGCGAAACCTGAGGTCAGCCAAAACAACCCCGAGATACCAAGCGCACCTACCAACAAGGGGCCAAAAGCAAAAGCAAGCATAATAGAGGTACCAATGGTCAAACCCATTGTCGCCATTGCTTTAGTACGCATCTCCTCGCGTGTCACATCTGCCAATAGTGCCATCAATACAGCAGAGACCGCACCACTACCTGCCAGCGCACGACCAATGATAACCTCATAGATATCTGTCGCATTTGCCGCAATCATACCGCCGACAGCAAATAAGATTAACCCCAAAAATATAATGGGTTTACGCGGAAACTTATCAGCCGCCAGACTCATCGGTATCTGAAATATTGCCTGTCCTAGACCATAAATACCAACTGCCAAACCAATCAAAAACGGGGTGGCATGCGCATAATTATTACCGTAGACAGAAAACACGGGCACAATCATAAACAAGCCAATCATCCGCAAGGCAAAAATACCGCCGACCCCGAGGATTGCTCGCTTTTCTACGCTATTCATACTTGCCTCACTGATTGATCATCGCTGGTTTAACACTACTGGCTTTACATTGCTGGTTTAACACTGGCACTGCTGCTTTATCAAGGCATCACCCTAAAAATCAAGCTCCCTAGTATAAGGTATTCGTCGCCATGTTGCCGAGACTTTTGTCTTTATACCATGCCCAATACAACGCCCACGCTTAGACCTATGCCAAACCATAAACGTAAAAGAATAATTTTGTTACCAAGTGCCTTTGGTACGTCATCACACCTTGAATAATGCATCCATCATGACCATAAAGTAAGGCGTCGTAAGCATTATTGCCACATACTGCCTATGACAAATACCCCGATAAAATGACACTGTTTGTTTAAATCTATAACAAACACCTCCTGTTACTTAACCCTTATTTGATTTAAATTCGTTCAGTAAAATTAAAATAAAAACAACCATTCATACTTTTGATTGATCAATGAATGTATCTTCATTGACCCTTTTATATTTTCGACATCTTTTTACATACCATTTTAGCAAATAGGAAACCCATAAACGATGGCACATGACCATATTGCAATACGTGGTGCACGCACCCACAATCTAAAAAATATCGACTTAGACATTCCCCGAGACAAATTTGTGGTAATCACTGGCCTATCTGGATCAGGCAAGTCTTCGCTAGCATTTGATACGCTTTATGCTGAAGGACAACGCCGTTATGTCGAGAGCTTGTCGGCGTATGCACGTCAGTTTCTCTCGCAAATGGAAAAGCCTGAGGTCGATAGTATCGAAGGTTTATCACCTGCGATTGCGATTGAGCAAAAATCGACCAACCATAACCCACGCTCAACGGTGGGAACCATTACCGAAATTTACGACTATTTGCGTCTGCTCTATGCGCGTATCGGCACGCCATATTGTCCTGAACATGGTGAACCCATGGTCGCACAGTCAGTCACCGAAATGGTCGATCAAGTCATGGCATTGCCCGATGACACCAAGATTATGATCTTGGCACCCGTGATTCGTGAGCGTAAAGGCGAGCATACTGTTTTACTTGAGCAGCTGATTGGTCAAGGTTTTGTCCGTGTACGTGTCGATGGCGACGTGTACGATACCGATGAGCTACCAACACTCGATAAAAAGAAAAAACATACCATCGAAGTCGTGGTAGATCGCTTTAAAGTCCGTGATGACTTAGGTAACCGCGTTGCAGAGAGTTTAGAGACGGCACTACGTTTGGGTCAAGGACTGGTTACGCTGCACTTTATGGATGGCAATCCAAAAGAAGGTGGTGATGACAATCAAGTCATGTCAGCCAAGCACTCATGCCCTATCTGTGACCGAGCAGTGCCTGAGCTTGAGCCACGTATGTTCAGTTTTAACAACCCATACGGGGCGTGTCCAAGCTGTGATGGTCTAGGTAAACGTCAGTATTTTGCTGCCGAAAAACTCATTACTCATCATGAAAAATCGCTTAACCAAGGCGCCATTAATGGTTGGGACAAGCGTCATGCCTATTACTTTGGCTTGCTGTCTACGGTCTGCAATCATTTTAAGATTGACATGGATGCGCCATGGCATGACTTGCCAAAAGTGCAGCAAGACATCCTCATGCATGGCTCTGGTAAAGAAAAACTTACCTTTAACTTTACCGATGAGCGAGGCCGCAAAACCAATAAGACCGTGCCGTTCGAAGGCGTATTGCCTTATCTAGAACGCCGTTACGCCAAAACGCAGAGCAATCTGGTGCGTGATGAGCTGGCCAAATACTTGGCAGACACTACCTGTAATGTCTGTGATGGCGCGCGTTTGAATGAAATCTCGCGCAACGTGCGTGTCGATGACCAAACCATCGCCGAAATCGTTAAATTGTCTATCGGTGACGCTGCGGATTATTATAAAACGCTTAAGATTGGCGGTCATAAAGGGGAAGTCGCTGAGAAAATCTTTAAAGAGATCAACGAGCGTTTAAACTTCCTTGTGAGTGTTGGTTTGGATTATCTGACGCTTGCTCGCTCTGCCGAGACCTTATCAGGCGGTGAAGCCCAGCGTATCAGACTTGCTAGCCAAATCGGTGCGGGTCTCATGGGCGTTATGTATGTACTTGATGAGCCATCAATTGGTCTGCATCAACGTGACAATGATCGCTTGCTAAAAACCTTGACGCGTCTACGTGACTTGGGTAATACCGTACTAGTCGTTGAACATGATGAAGACGCTATTCGCCAAGCGGATCATGTCATTGATATCGGTATCGGTGCTGGCGTACACGGTGGTCACGTCATCGCGCAAGGTACTATCGATGATATCATGGCGAATAAAGAATCGCTCACTGGACAATACATGTCTGGTAAGAGACAGATTGAGATTCCAGCTATTCGTCATCAAGCCAAAACCATGGATATGGAAGTCAAAGGTAAGGCCAAAGCCAAAAAAGTACCAATGATGATTGAACTAAAAGGCGCATCCGGCAATAACTTACACGATGTCGACCTGTCCATACCAGTCGGTATCATGACCTGTGTGACAGGCGTATCAGGTTCGGGTAAATCAACGCTTATCAACCGTACTTTGATGCCATTGGCAGCGACGCAGTTAAACAATGCGTCAACGCTGATCGCTGACAAGCATGAGAGCATCAGCGGTCTTGAGCATTTGGATAAAATGGTCGATATCGACCAAAGCCCTATCGGTCGTACGCCGCGTTCAAACCCAGCCACCTATACAGGCGTGTTTACCCCTGTTCGTGAAATGTTTGCCCAAACGCAAGAAGCACGCGCTCGTGGTTACAAGCCAGGTCGCTTTAGTTTCAACGTCAAAGGCGGACGCTGTGAGATGTGTCAAGGCGATGGTCTCATCAAAGTTGAAATGCATTTCTTGCCAGACATGTACGTGCCGTGTGACACTTGTGAAGGCAAGCGTTATAACCGCGAAACCTTAGAGATTCACTACAAAGGCAAAAGCATTGCCGATGTACTTGATATGACGGTGGAAGATGCGACTGAGTTCTTTTCAGCGATTCCAGCGATTTATCGTCGTCTGCAGGCGCTCATGGATGTCGGTCTTGGTTATATTCGCTTGGGTCAGTCCGCTCCAACCCTATCAGGCGGTGAAGCGCAGCGTGTCAAATTGGCACGTGAGCTTGCCAAACGCGATACGGGACAGACGCTCTATATCTTGGATGAGCCAACCACGGGCTTGCATTTCCATGATATCTATAAGCTGCTCCATATCCTGCATACTCTACGCGACAAAGGCAATACCATCGTGGTCATTGAGCATAACCTCGATGTAATAAAAACAGCCGATTGGGTAATTGATCTGGGTCCTGAAGGCGGTAAAGGCGGTGGACTCATCATTGCTGAAGGCACGCCTGAAGAAGTGGCAGAAGTGAAAGGCTCATATACGGGTGAATTCTTAAAGCCAATGCTGGAGCAAGGGTTAAAAGACGTAAGCTAAGACCAATTAGTGAGTTATTTATAAAAGGCGACTCTTTCGGGAGTGGCCTTTTTTTTGGTTAATAGTCTATAATTCTCTGAACTACTAAGTCTTTTATATATCAATCTTGAGATTGAGGTTAAAATTAAATTTTCGAGGTTTTAATATGGATATTAAAAGAACAGAGATTAATTTTAATCTTGAATTATATAAGCATGAAGGGCATTTCGTTGAAGTCTCTATTGATCTACTCATTGAGGTCGGAAGTTATATTACTTTATTAGTTAGCTTATATGATAATAATGAATTTACATGGAATGACGATCAAGCCGTTATTGGAGGAAACCTTGTAAGACTATATAAATTAATTTGTGGTGTATTAGACAATGTTTGTGAACAAAAGGGAGAGTTTGTTCAGATTTTCACAAGACTGGCTTTTGAGTGTATTGTAAATACTAGGTATTTAATCAAAAACCATGACGAAAAGACAATAATATCTTATAAGCTTAACTCACTTAAAACTGATAAAAGGCTCTACACTGAAATTAAGTCACTTATTGCTCAAAGGAATAATATGGTACTACCAATTGAGGACAGAATGATATCTTCGATTGAAAACTTGTTCGCAAAGTCAAATATTGAGCTTGATATGGATCATAAAACTGAAAGGAACTGGGGGAATAAAAACTTTTTTGAGAAAACTAAAGCACTAGGTTTAGATAAATTATATTTGTCTCATTTTTCTATGACTTCGAACGAAATTCATGGGAGTTGGAGCGACTTAATGTTCCATCATTTAGATACTAATAGCGACGGGAAATTCATACCTAATTTTGATTGGGATACTCCAAGGCCTCAACCTTTGACTGCAATAGCATTCCTAGTGCCAACATTACTCATAGAATATCTTGAAAGTTTTTTTGATGATATTCCTAAAGAAATATTTACAAAAATTGAAGATTTGGAAAATAGAGTTTCACTGTTCATGGAGCTACATGAACAATGGCTTAAAAAGAACCAATAGGTTAGCTTCAAGTAAGAAACCCAAAAATTCAATATTAAGTAAAAACATATTGTTAGGTAACACATAATTCCCTCAACATACAGACTAAAGAGGTTAAAATGGGTCCTGATCCAAGTTACGGTATCATTACTAACATAGATAGAACATTAGGTATCGCCTATATTCAAGATGCATACGAAGATACCATGTTCCACTATGAATTATGTAGTTATAAAGGTAAGTATATCTTATTGATAGGTACTCAAGTCGCGTACTATAAACTTTATAACGAAACCCCAATAGCAGTTGCATTATTTACTACAAAAGAATTAGACAATACTGAAACATTTGAGAGCCATGATGAAAAACACCATGATTCAAGTCGTTTTAAAATTTCCAAGTATAAATTTTTATTCTTTGGAATATGTTTGCTATTAGGTGTCATTTTAGGATTACTCGAATTATTTTAATTATAAACCTAACCCTTCGCTATCAACCATGTGCCAGCCAAACCCATAAATGAAGATCCTACTCGGTTAAATTTCTGACGGGCTTTAGGGCTTTTTAGACGTTTTTGCGCGTAACTCGCCATAAAGGCATACATCATCATCGCAATAATGGCACAGCTAAAAATAACCAGACATAGAATTGTAATATCTACTCCTGTAAGACTGGTTACTGGAAAAAAGCTAGGCAACAAGCTGATATAGAATAAAATAACTTTTGGATTGCTAATGGAAACCAAAAACCCTGACATCACACTTTTTAATCCCTCATTTTTACTTTTTGATGCTATATCTCCAGTGATAATTTCACTTGGCACCGTCGTCCACATCTTGTATGCCAAGTAAAACAAATAACCTGCACCTACAAACTTAACGATAGTAAACAGTGTATTGAAATTGCTTGCCAATGCGCTCAGTCCATAAGCTGAGAATACCATGTAAATAGTATCCCCTGCGGCAAGGCCAATGATTAAAGGCAGCGCCGCCCAAGACCCTTGTGTCATGGCTTTGGCAATCGTGGCAAACACACCAGGACCCGGCGTCATGATAAATATGAATACAGCAATGATAAAAGTAAATAGCTGGATAGTGGTGATGGTCATGACGGTCCTTTATAAGTATATTAATCCTCAAGTATAATTGATTGAATAAACATATTTCTAGTTCGGTATTATTGTTTTAGAATATTTATAGGCTCAAAGACGTAAGATAATAGAAATTATTGAATGAGTGATAAAAAGCTATTCTGTCATGAGGGTCTTTTTTAGCGGACAGAATTTAGGGTTTGGTGTTAATATAACTGATATTACAAGAACATATGTAAGGTAATAAGCAATGGCAAATGTAGCAAATCTTGAGAAACGACTTTTAGATTTAATTGATAAAAAAAGCTCATTTGCTATTGCACTGACTGGCGAATGGGGTATTGGTAAAACACAATTTTGGAATAATTTTAAGACAAAACATTATGATCAATTTAAACTAAGAAAATATGCTTATGTATCTCTATTCGGCATTGACTCTTTAGAGTCTTTAAAGTATGAAATAGCAGTTAAAACTCATAAAGTTGATCAGTCAGAAGACAGAATGCAAGGAGCTAAATCACTATTTAATAAAGCCCTAGATACTGTTGATCTGTCTAGCATCCAAGGAAAAGGACTAAGTCTAAATATAGGTAAGAGCCTCATAACTAGTGCTCTTTCTAGCTTAGTATCTAATACTGTTATCTGCATTGATGATGTTGAAAGAATTTCAGATAGTCTATCACTTAAAGATGTTATGGGTTTAGTCAACGATCTAAAGCTAGAGAAAAACTGCCAAGTTATTATAATTCTACATGACGCTAAAGCGAGTGAGCAATTTCAAGAATATAAGGAAAAAGTACTTGATGAAGTTCTTATTCTTGATGATAACCTAGACATACTAGAAACTTTTATTACAGATGAGCTTACGTTAGATGTCATGCAACTATTCTATCGTACAATAAAGGTCAAAAACTTAAGGTTTTATAATAAGGTATTCAATAATTATCAACAAATCATCGAGAACATAGATTCCCTTAGCAAAACCAGTAAAGAGCATGTACTAAGAAACCTTTTAGTTATTCGATGGATAGATGAGTTTCAACCGGAAATACCGCTAGATGATAGTGAGCGTTCTTTTAAAGTTACCTTAGACTTATTTTATGATGAGAATAACAACTTCATAATGTCGGATGATGATTTTTTAAAGCAAAGTGATGAGCTCAAGTCTTTTAGGCATTGTCTAGATGCGTTTTACCCTTTATTTTTGTTTGATGATTGGGCTAAGCATATTATAAGTATGCTTAGCCCAATCATGATATCTCAAAAGAGTCTATACAAGATCTACTGAAGAGAGACGTCTTATCAGAGACTAAGCTCCAAGATGAATTAGCTTACGAGCAAGTTATGAATGAGTTTCATAGCCTAGAACTGCAACAGAATTTCTGTGAGCGTCTATATTATTTAGCATGTACTAAAATCCAAAAATCCGAGTTAAATAATATTAGTTTTTACTGCAACATCTTTGAAAACAGTAATAGAGAAGACTTAGCCCAACAGCTACAAAACCACGTCAAGCAATTTATTAGACGAGAAATAAACACTTCAAAACGCAGACCATCTATTGATAGCTGGTATCGATTCGGGACAGAGCCTTATGAAAGATTTTATGAATTCGTTATTGAAAGCATAGAAAATTATAAGCACGTTGATATAAATTCGGATGATGTTTCTTCTATTTTCTTACGATATTTTGAGCATAAAATTTCAAATAGTAACGATAAAGACATTCTTATATTAGTCGACAAAATTATTTTAAGAGAAGTAATATGGACAAAAATCGAAGATGAGAGATATCGTAGACAATTCGTTCACTCTATTTTAATACACCCTGTAATCAATGAGATTGAAGGAAAAAGAGAAGAAATAAGAAAATGGATAGTAGAGCTTTTAAATGAAAAAATCGAAGAAAACTCAGGAAGTGAAATCCCTATTAAAATGTGGCTGAATAGCACTAATGACTTGAAAGAAGGTCTCTCTTAGAGAATGTGGAGAGCGTTAAACGAACCTTACCCAATACTAACCTAAATAAACTCCCTCTCAACATTCATCACCCGCGCATCCACAATACGCTCTATCTTCTCTTCAATCTCACGACACTGCGACTCGATCTCGCGTTTGGACAGTCCAACGATCACAAACGTCCATTCGCTCGCGTCATGCCGATCACGCTCACCGCTTTCACATACTGCCACACTTGGACTACGACCGAAACGCTCATGCAAGCCGCCCATACGTTGACGCTTTTCTTTCAACGAGCCACATCCGGGTAAAGTAAAAGTGAGTGTTAAGATAACAATATGCATCCTATTCTCCATACTCCTAGGTTAAGTTTGATAGCAAAAATTACGACGTCTTACGAAAGTTTAAAACCTGTTGTCTGACTACCTGCTCAATGTGTTGCCAATCAGCAATATTGTGTCGAGAATACTGTACATTAAGATCCAATGCCATCTGTGACTCTAAATCAAATTTGTGACCACAAGGCGGCCTTGGCACATCTCTATTACTGCACTTTATGTAAGTTATAATCTGCCCCGTCTTATCTCGCTGAATAAACACATCCTCTGCATCTCTGTCTTCGCGCCATGGTGTGTTAGTCTTTGGATCGATACCTGGCTGGGCGTAAACTTCCAATCCGTATTGATCGTTATCAAGCTTTGCATACCTATAAACTGGTTTTACTTCACTTGCACTAATCGTTCCGTGGCCCATACGGTGGATACCGCCTGACCCATAATACCTGTCTCCAGAGGAGACATTGACCGATACCCAAGGATCATTCGGTAAGTTTTTTTCTTCATCATAAGCGCGCTTAAGGCTCTTATTGCTTTTATCGAGTATGGTGTTATCGGTATAACGCACATCAAAGCCAAAGCTATTGATCTTTGAGTCATAGCTGCGTGTAGGTTTTGGACCTTCCCGTTTTTTGCCCCATGCAGGGTCGCCGTCATACTCAACCAAATGTACGAAGTTTTTAGGTAGATCAACGGGAACACCACCCAAATCACCAATATAATTTGCAGAAAATAAGTCGCTACAAGATGTGATGAGCGTAAAAGTCATCATCATAGCAATCAACTTGCTTAGTTTTTTAATCAACATTGAAGACCTGAATAAATTAAAATCTAAGAAACATAATATACCCGCCTTACCTAAATAAATATCTCAAGTTATGCGATTACCTTATTCAAACCGTCCCCTATCATCGCCCAGACCCTTTATAATAGCGTATCAATCGTCAACCAATCTGCGTATCTCACCAATGACTTCTATCAGCTACGTCAAGCAGCAGCGTATCACTCGACTCTGCGTGCGCTGCGGCTTACTCCTTATGCAGTATGGCGCTGAGTCTGCCGTGGTGGTGGACTTATCCAAACGCTTGGGACTTGCTTTAGGTATGAACAGCGTCGAATGCTCGCTGAACTTCAACGCCATTACCCTGACGACCATCTGTGATGAGCGCTGTATCACCACCACCAGAGACACGATCAACCAAAGCATCAATGTCAATTTATTGGTACAAATTCAGCAAATCATCAATAAGACAGAAGCCACTGTTGATAATGATAATTTGATTGACCGCACCACGCTTGCATTTGATGAGCTGGATAAAACCGTGTATCCGACGTGGTTAGTCGGCATATTCGTGGGCTCATCTTGTGCCGCGTTCGCTTATTTAAATGGCGGTAGTTGGTCGATTACGGCGGTGACCTTTATCGCAGGTATGGTGGCGATGTTCACCCGTATCTATCTGTCCAAGCATCACTTTAACCCTTTTATCACCGTCATTGTGACCGCTTTTATTGCCTCGCTCATTGGCGCGACGACCTATTATTTTGATATTGGTAATAATGCTGACATTGCCGTGGCCTCTAGCGTATTGCTACTGATACCGAGCTTTCCTTTGATCAACTCTTTCTCAGATATTTTAAAGGGCTATGTCAATATTGGCATTGGTCGTGCGGTGTTTACCTATATGCTGACCTTATCAGCGTGCGTTGGTATCGTGATGGCACTGGTTTTACTCAGAATACAGCACTGGGGGTTTTGAGATGTGGTTCATTGAAACGGTTGTGCTTGCCTGCATCATTACACTTGGTTGGACGCTGATGTTTAGCGTACCCAAACGCTATATTTTGCCGTGCCTGCTCATGACGGCTTTTGGATTTGGACTCAAGACGGCACTTGTGCATCAGTATGTCCATCTTGTGATCGCCAGCTTTTTTGGGGCGATGCTTGCCAGCTTCTTGGGCGTGTATTTTTCTAAGAAGTATACCTTACCGCCCAAAGCACTTATCTCGCCCAGTGTCATCTGTATGATGCCCGGTATTGCTGCTTATAAAGCGATGGTCAGTATGGTGCAGATTGGCTATTTTGGTTTTTCGGACGAGTTGTTTAGTCAAATGATGGTGTATTTGTTTGAGGCATTGTTTGTGACGTCTGGTTTGGTGCTTGGCTTGTCTATTCCTGGCTTGTTATTTTATAGACGCCGTGCGATTGTTTAGGTGGCAGAATGGCTATCATTTATTCGATTACACTTATCTAACTCTGACATTCTTAAACTGAGCAAGATTGTCCAAGCTGCCATGTTGACTTCTAGGCTGCGATTTTAACAAAGTGGTTTTATTAGACTGTTTTACTGTGATGCCTTTTTGGTTGATTTGATAACGCACAGGCTTATTGATAAAACTAAGCGTTTGCGTTGATGCATCATAGTCGAACCGACCATCATAAAACAGCTCAACTCTACCGCGTTTGTCTGCAAACACATAAAACAGCTGCTCGCCGTCAGTGTCATCACTATAATTGCTATCTAACACCATTTTTTTACCGTTTTCCAAATCAAACCTGTAAACAAAAGAAGATATCTCACTTTCTTCTGAGTGGTCAGTCGGTGGTAGCATTTCATAGTTCTCTACCAGCATTTTGCCATTGACTTCTGTTTTTTCAGTGATAGAAACCAATCCTCTATCGTTATACTTTTCCTCGATGATATGGACAGCTACGGGTTGATTATCGATCACTTTATACTTTGAATATTGATGCCACGCCGCCCCACTTTTGGTCATGGTACTCAAGGTTTGGCTGTCTTCATCAACGTCAAAAAACCCGCAATACCCTTGTGCCAATTCGGTAAAAGCTTCGCTATGAGCGAATGTAGCGCCTTTCTTTAAATACACTTGATAAGAAGGCCCACCGTAGCAGCCATTGCGTCCATCTTTCAGTGCCAAGTCTCTTTGCCCATCAAAGTTAAAATCCTCATAGATCAATACGCTGTGTTCCCCGTACGGGATACTGACAATATTGGCGCTGATTTTTTTACCCAGCTGACGCTCTTGGCCGTTATCTAGCTCATAATCTATGTCGATGTCAGCAGGTTGGCTAATCAAGATTTTTTCGGTCTTGGTATCGATAATATTGATGACACTATTTGCTTCGCTGTCTTCATCGTTTATAGGTTTAATAACGGCATCATAATCATCCGAAAAACCTTGGATTTGATACGTTTGCGCCACGGCAGGATAGATTAGACAAGGCAAAAAAAGAAATGAAGCTGGTAAAGCGGATGTCTTAAATAATTTTTTAGGGATAAAAGAGAGAGTCATAGATATCCTTAACGACATAAGAAAATTAAAAAGCGACAGATCACACGAGTATATTTTTAATCGTCCAAAGCCCACTCACCATTTACTTTAGACAATTTAAAGCGCGTCTTATCGATTCGGCTAGTACCAGCAATCGTCTGTGTGATATCCGCTGTACACATATAAGTATTCCAGCCTTCTGTCGTATCACAATTGATATTTTCGATACGTTCAAGCTTTGGCATCATGCGCTCCATCATATTGCTCATGGCTATTGCTGTTTTATCATTGCCTGCATTTGCCACAGCCTCACTCACTATCTGATCGCCTTGCTTATATTGAGCGATGATGAGTCCCTCAACGATGCTTTCGGAAGGCGGACTCGAACATGCCGTAGATAGTGGAATCAATAACGCTATCACGGTCAGTTTTTTTACCTGCTTCACGTCACTTTCACTATGGTTATAAAGTTACCTGAACTATATATAATTAACGTTCAAAACCCAATCTAATTTCATGCTATTTCTTTGGATTGCAGCCTTGCCCATTTTTTAATTTGAGGACAGGTTTAAAAACTACTCGTATCGTCGATTCAATTTGAAAGTGTTATGAGGCGACCGAGTGCAGAGATATACGTCATACTTCAAACAAGGTTAATGCCATAACATTTTATAGTGGAGTGACTATACTGACAGCGCAATCCTGTTACTGCTATGATACGACTAACAATGACTGTTGAGAGATAATTGTGTGGCAGGTCTACCTTTTTATATTGCCGATTGGCCTTGGCATCATGACGCTGGCGGCAAGCTTATTGTTCTTTTTTGCTTACCTCATGTCTGATGATAATGCCACACGCCTACCAGCGTTTAACTGGTTTAAGCGCTTAATCATCGTGGCATTTATATTACTAAACATCGGGCTATTCATGACTTTTGGTCATTTTTGGGGTCGATAAAGATATAACCCGTTTTATATAAAAACACACATGACAATGTGCTACTGGTATACATTTTTCTTGCTTGCTGTGCCTTCGGTGACAGAGACTGCGTAAAATATACCCCAGCAATATGTGTCTTTTATAGAACATCAACGATAGGCGCTACTCGCTAACGATTTTTTCTAATTCTAATAATTCCAAATCTTGACGTTTGGGCTCACCGTTATTACCATCATTTGGAAACGGCATCTTACGACCATTAAGCTTGTAGCCACGGCGCTGATAATAAGCCAACAGCTCAGGCCGATGACTTAATATAGACATGGTAAGACGCGCAGGATTTTTATGCGTCACTTGTATGTCTGACTGCAAATGGCGCTCTGCAAATGTCTCTGCGGCTTGCAATATTTGATGACCAACGCCCTGTCCTTGCAGCTCAGGATGGACGGCAAACATACCAATATAGGCACTTTTGTTCGCGTCAGCATCAACTTTCATATCGACCGCAATGCAGCCAAACAACTCCCCTGTTTCCTCTGCATCCCGCTCGCCTGTCGTCGTCTTTGGATACACAAAAAGATAATGTTTGGGATTGGCAATGGTGTTTGCCAGCTCCTTGGGGGTAATTCGAATGCCACCGATTAAGTCAGCTTCATTGGTCCAGCCTTCTGTCTGACGGTAACAGCGGTTAAGTAGCTGCTCTAATGCCTCAATGTCATCAGCACTGGCCTGCCGTAAAAATACAGATGCTTGATTCATTTTTTATCCTTTTGTTTTTTACTTATTAAAAAAGCTGACCTAAGTTATCAGGCCAGCCTTAATAGTAATACGTATTGTCTGCCAAATACTAGGACAACAAGGCATTCGCTTGCTCAATAATATCGAACCCAGCATTGATTTGTGCTCGCGTTGGCGCATGACCACGGCGGAGCAGTTCAGAGAATGCAATCAGTTCTTTATCACGCCCAAGTGAGCTTGCTGCACTAGCGCGCGTGTCCGCGCCTTCATCATCGAAATAGTATTCGATGTAATCAAGATCATTAGGTGCACCGAATAAGATACCCTTGTCTGGCGTTGCCGCATGACCGCTATAGCGTAGGCTTTTGCCATATTGTGCCGTCCAAAAGAAAGGAATGCGATCTTCGAGTGAATCGACAGTCTCATCATTCAATATCGCAGCTGCCGTCACCAATCCATGCTGCAATGCCACTCGCCAATGCTCAATACGCATACGTCCCATTTGAGTCGGTGCTTTAGCAATATCCCCTAACGCATAGACACCATCACGCAACTGCAAATGACCATCGACTTGTACGCCATCGGGATCATTGACCGCGTTTAATAGATCAGTACGTGGCGCTACCCCAGTACCTAAAATAACGATATCGGCTGCAAGCGTACTACCATCTGATAACGTGACACCACTGACTGAACCACCCTTATCCTCAATCGTCTCAACTCCAGCGCCAAATGCGAATTTAACGCCTTTTTCTTCGTGCAGATTGATCAAGGCATTACTGACCGCTTCAGAGACGATGTTACCCATAACGCGGCGACTGCGACCCACGATGGTGACAGAAGCGGCACTACCTGCTTGTATCAATGCCGAAGCCGTCTCCATACCGATAAATCCTGTCCCAACGATCACCACATGCTTACCATCACTATCAGCTTGGATGGTCTTTGCGTCATCCATACTGCGCAGGGTATATACGCCGTCAAGATCCGCCCCTTTAAAGGCAGGTTTTTTGGGTTCTGCGCCTGTCGCTACTATTAGAAAGTCAGCCGTCTGTTGCTCGCTATTGCCATCACTGTCTGTCATCACAATGCTGCACTCATTTGGCAACACCTCACTGACGACTTGATTTAAACGCAGTTCAATATTATTTTTGCTAGCCCAATCCGCACCGCCCAACAGGAGCTTGTCTTCACCCATCTTGCCTGCCAAAAAAGCTTTGGATAATAACGGGCGATTGTAAGGTGCAGTGTTATCAGCACTGATAAGTGTGATTTTACCGCCATAGCCCATTTTACGCAGTTGATCCGCTGTCATAAATCCAGCGCCGCCACCGCCCACAATAATAGTCTGGGTGTCGGTCAATTGGTCATTATTAATTTGCTTGTTTATTTTTGAAGAGGTGTCCACTACTAGGCTATCACCATTCTCTGTCAGCTTATACTGAGTCAGGCCTTCCATCGCCACTGGCTCTAGTAGCGTGCCATCTCGACTGTCAAAAGTACCATGATGCCATGGACAGACTACGCGGTTACCACAGCGCAGCCCTTCGCCTAAGTCTGCACCTGCATGCGGACATTTACCGTCAAATGCGCTAAACTTGTCCTCATTACGCGTGATTAAGATGATACTATCATCATCTTGTTTGTAAGATTTCATACCCCCAACTGGGATGTCCGATTTACTGATAGTGATGGTTTGAATCATTGCATTGCTCATAAGTTTTCCCTAACGGTTATAATTATTGTTTGATAAGTGCATATTAAAGACAGTCGTCTAAAATGAAGTAAGGCTACATCTATAACAGCATTGTCATTGATGATATCAATATCCATTAGCGCAGCCTGTTTTTTTGTATGTTCCCTACGTTGCAAAACGTAATTCTTTACTGTTTTCTCATGCCTTTATCGCGCCCCTTTAAAACATCTTCTTAAAATAAAAGACTTAGTTATGACTTTTCGAGACGAAAATATAAAAATGACGACCAACTCTCCCTCCGCTTTCACAGAGGCGGAATACGATATCTCAAGTATAGATATCACAACTGCTACAGATACCTCGCAATTGCCGCAGCCAGTCAAACCACCGTTAGCACAAGCGAGTTATAAAACCCACGCCACAGACTTTATCGTCAATGAAATACTGCCGTTGGAATTTACTAATGATGGTGAGCATTTATGGCTACATATTCAAAAGTCAGGCGTGAATACCGCTTACCTTGCCAAATTATTGTCAGAGTGGGCTGACATTCCATTACGTGATGTGGGTTATTCAGGACTCAAAGACCGTCATGCAGTGACAACGCAGTGGTTTAGCCTACGAATACCAAAAAAGCAATTGCCCACGACTGAATTTGCTCCAGAGGATATCGGCGACAATGAGTCGGTTATCATTCTTGCCCAGCATTGGCACAATAAAAAACTGAACCGCGGCACGCATAGAGCCAATGAATTTATTATTACTTTGCGTAATGTTCAATGTGAAGAATTAGCAACTAAAACGCCAGAGCAAACACGCCTTGCCAAGCAGCACCTCGAACAACATTTAAAAACCATCAGTGCAACTGGCGTTCCCAACTACTTTGGGCCACAGCGTTTTGGTCGTGAAGGCAATAATGTGAGAGAAGCATTGGCACTGTTTGCGCGTCCACCGCGCGAGGCAAGACCACAACCCAAGAAGAGCAAACGCAAGCGTGCACCACGTGAGCAGAACACCATGGAGCTGTCCGCAGCCCGTAGCTTGATATTTAATGAGATATTGGCAGCGCGAGTCCGTGATGGCAGTTGGAACCAAGGTCTAGCAGGTGAAGTATTTAACTTAGATGGGTCGGGATCGATATTTACTAGCGAAGAGATAGATGACACGTTACGCGCGCGTCTTAACAGCGGTGATATCCATCCAACGGGCGTCTTATGGGGTACGGCTAATGACAAGGTCAGCGCTACAGCAGCCACCATCGAAAACAGCACTGTCCAAAACAATCCGCTACTATCACAACTGGCAACAGGCTTAGAGAAACGCGATATAAAAGCGCAACGACGCGCGCTACGTCTGCCTATCGAGGCACTATCTTGGCATTGGGATGATGAGGAGACATTGGTACTGAGCTTTACGTTGACAACGGGTAGCTTTGCGACCAGCGTCTTAGCAAGCGTGGTACAGCAATTAACTACCTAAAACTCATCATAGCGGATTTAGATTACGTACCATAAAGAGAAGTTGCCACTCCTTCTTCTGAGTCACACATCTCATTGGCACTGACCACTTGATTGCGACCACGGCCTTTGGCTTCATACAGCGCTTTGTCTGCTGCACGAATGAGACGCTGGCAAATGTCATGAGGAGGCTGATCGATAGAGGCTGGGTGATTGACTTGATCGCGTGTGAACTTGATCGCACGTGGTTTAGCTTTCTTCGTCTCTATAGCAGTGTGGGGCGCTTCTTGTTGAGCCAATATTTCCTGCGTTTGCTTGATGCAGTTACGCTCCTCGTGCGTCAGCGTATACAGCCCCAAACTGGTGGTGACATTGAAAGTGATATCATCCTCAACAGTAATGATCTGATTGGCGATGCTGAGACGTATTTGTTCAGCAATGAGCATCGCGCTATCATGTTTTGTATCGGGCAACACAATCAAAAACTCTTCACCGCCATAACGGCTAATAATCGTTTCCTCAGCTAATGACTGCAATAGTGTCTGTGCCACCTCCGCTAAAACACGATCACCAACTTCGTGGCCATACTTATCATTGATCTCTTTAAACCAATCCAAATCCAATAAAATGACGCTGAAATCTTGCTGATCTTTTATGGCGATTAAGGCTTCTTTCATTTGCATCAAACCATAGCGGCGACTTTGGAGCTGTGTCAGCTCATCTTGATTGGCATGCTGCAGTATCTCTTTTTTACTGGCATCCAATATAAGCAGTAAGGTACGAAAGGTATAAACAATAAAAATAGCTTTGGGCAATGCCATATAAAGGTGAGTGGCACGCCAAAAAAATGCAGAAGAAAAACGCAATTGACTCAACGTCTCCCAGCTTAACTTACTGTTTTGCAAAATAGAATTATAGATACTACTTTCAACTGACGTGACTGCGCTATAGCCCATATAAGTATAGGTCACGACAGGAAACGCATTAGCGTTAGTGGCGGCCGTCTGACGCAAAGTGGGCAATACAAATCCAAAATAAGGAAAAACAGTAAATACCACAATCAAGACGATATGACCCAAAAACGCTTTCCATACATAGCGCCGGCGTATGAGCATCATCGCGAGCATCGCTCCACCAACCAACGACACACCTGACACCAAGCTACTATGACCCATGACTAAAATAACCACAGCAATATAAATACTGTAGACCGCTACCAAAACAGCTTGCCATTTATGTAGCGAATGACCGTCTTTTCTCAAGGGCGACAAGCGGCTTGCCATCCAAAAAAAGAAGATTCCTGTCAGGGTCACCCCGATCCATGAAGGATAAAGCAGATCCATGTCGACAGAAGACACATAAACATCGCGCTGCCACCAAACAAACAAACACCAAAGCCAATGTGAAAAGACTTCCATTAAGACAAACAATGCCAATAGCGACGCCCTATCAGCAGCTTGCCACTCAAAAATTACTCGCGAGAGTTTTTTGTAGCCTAGATGAGATATTGATATAGCCATAAAGGATACCGCGGACCGTGAGAAACAACCTACGATTAATGTAGTAGATTAAGAATAAGGCTTATAAAAATCTAAGCCAACTCTTCATTTGATTGATGGGTGCGCCAATGCATGACAGCCTACGTTAAAGGGTGCGGCGTTTGGGATTGAAAGCGGCTTGTCATGCAAGTAGCAGTATGCCTGTCGCGCTATAGACTTGCCTAAGACAAAGCGGCAAACGACTGCCAGATACCCTGCTGCTCTGGGTTGAGTTTTGGCACATCACCCAACCGTCGCCATGGCATGTTACTTCCATGAAAGTCACTACCTATAGAGGCAACCAGATTGTGTTCAGCGATACTACGGTCAACCATTTTACGGGTACTAACAGGTTCACTACTGGCAGGTAACTCACAACCATCACCGCCAAGCTGTGCGAACTCTTCAATAAGCTTACGCACTCTTGTCGCTGAAAGTTGATAACGCGTTGGATGCGCCAACACAGCTTTTCCACCACAAGCATGTATCAATTCAATACCATGCTCCATGGTTAGCGCTTCGATAGCGACATAGGCAGGCTTATTATCAGCCAAATATTTATCAAAGGCTTTTTGTACCGTTTTGACATGACCGTGTTCAAAGAGTACTTGACCAATGTGAGCGCGCCCTACTGCTTGTGGGTTACCACCGGCTTTATCAAGTATGGCTTGCCATAGCTCATCATAACTGACCTCTAATAACGCACTGAGCTTTTCTGTCATCTGCTGTCCACGCGATGCTCGGCTGTCTTGCAGCTGCTGCAAAGTTTTATGCATTTTTTCACGATCGGCAAAATCAAGCCCAAGCACATGTATGATTTTATTGGTGGATTTATTTTTACCATAACCACCAGTCAGTGTATGCTCACAGCTTATTTCAACGCCATTGATGAGTTGGATGTTGCAGGCTTTCGCCGTCTCGCTCGCCTCATCAATACCTGCCAGCGTATCATGGTCAGTCAATGCCAATACATTGACGCCAGCCGCGCGGGCACGCTGTACCACTTCTGCTGGTGCATAGGTACCATCAGAGCAAGTACTGTGACAATGTAAATCGATTTTCATAAAGCTGACCTTAAAATTTTGAAGATAGTGTCAATCTAAGTAGATGTTAATAATGAATATATTATCATTAAAGTACATGATAGGCGGTTAAGGCACAGCATATAAGATGATTATAGTGTTGATTGCTTTTTTTTGGCGCAGTAGACGTGTAAACTACCCCATACGTTTTTGTTGGACATCCTATCTGTTATGAAAGCCTTACTAGACTTCATTCCTTTAATTGCTTTTTTCATTGCCGCTCGCCATAGCGGTATTTTAGCGGCAGCTGGCGCATTACTCATTGCCACTATTGTCATCTATGCTATCCATTTTGTGCGCCAAAAAGGCAAATTCGACAAGCAGCAATGGGTTGTCTTGCTACTCACCATTTTATTCTGTGGTGGTACGTTGCTCTTGCGCGACGATATCTATCTGCGCTGGAAATCACCCATCATTAACGGTATTTTCGCTTTTACTCTCTTCGTCAGTGCCGCTATCAACAAACCTTTGATGCAGCTTGCAATGAAAGAAATGTTTACACTCACATTGAGTGGCTGGAAAAAGCTGACCATTGCTTGGGCTGTATTTTTCGCCTTTATGGGCGTATTACATTATATCACAGCATTTATGATGTCAGATGAGGCGTGGATTAACTTCAAAACCTATGGCTGGATTCCGATTATGCTAGTGTTTGTCGTTGTCCAGTTTTTGGTATTGAAAAAACATCTCAACCCAGCATTGACTGACAAGACCGTCAAGTAATTATTATCTTATAATAATACGCCATTTCTAAATTCTAATAGTGACAATGATTAATCACGAATATTGATTGCAAATATTACTAAAAGAAATGGCGCTTTATTTTTATTACCTACTGAGGAAGTACTATGTCCTTATTTGCCATTATTGGTCATGACGTTGCAGACAGTAGTGCGCAGCGTCAAATAACACGCGCCGAACACGTTGAGCGTTTGCAGGCACTGGGTCGCGAACAGCGCCTTATTCTTGCTGGCCCAACACCCATTGAACATGGTAAAAGCGAGATGTCAGGCAGCCTAATTATTGCTGACTTTGAATCGCTTGATGCAGCAAAAAAATGGGCAGGCGCTGAGCCTTACTTGCGTGATGGTGTCTACAGTCATGTCGATGTCAAACCGTTTGTTCAAACCCTGCCAGCACCCCATGATACGACTGACAGTACATCATCAGTAAAGGTAGCGGCATCGTGAGTCAATGGCTACTAAACCCTCGCACTTATCTTACTGTTTATAAAACTGGTGTGACAAGCGTCATGCTATTCATGGCCGTATCAGTAAATGCTGCTCCGACGACGAACGCTATTGATGATTCTGCGGCCGTTTCAGCATCAACGACGCCAGTGCCAGCAGGACAACAAGCAACAACTGCCAGTACACCCGCCAGCACCAATAATACGTTGTTAGCGACGCAGCTACAGCCGTCCACCCAAGCGCTTTCTGATGCCAATCAAGAGCTTTTAAGCCGTAATGCTCAGCTTCAACGCGAAGTGAATGACTTGCAGACGCAAGCCAATGTTTTGGTTTATGAGAGCAAAGGACAACTGTTTTTATATGGTGCCTTTACCGTTTTGATCAGCTTATTGGTTGGTATTTTTATCTCTTGGCTTGTATTTGTACGTCGTGACCGTTGGTAGTCCTGATTGCTTGTGATATAGATCGCTTTTAATCGAACAACCGACACACGACAACCTGCCACTTTATAAAACGTACTCTTCTTTTTTAAACGCCTCATGCTGCTAAGAAACTTGCCATGTCTACTACCCAAACTGATGAAACATTGAGCGTCATTACGCCAGCCAACATCGACTGGCAAACGGATGATACGGGCAATAAGGTGCCTGTATCAGGTGAGTTTGGGGATGTGTACTTCTCACATGCAGATGGTCTAGCAGAAACGCGTCACGTATTTTTGGCGCACAACCAATTACCAGAACGATTATCAAAACTTGCGCCGCAGCAAAGTTTTACGATAGCCGAACTGGGTTTTGGGACAGGGCTAAATCTGTTGGCAACGTGGCTGCTTTGGCGTCATCTACGCGATACACACCCACACTTAGCCACTGCTCGCCTGCACTTTATCACCACTGAAAAACACCCCATACCCATTACAGACCTGACAAAAATACTCGCTTTATGGGGACAGCGCGCGCCCGAGCTAACAGAACTGATTACGCCATTTCTAGACGCTTATCCGCCCCTTGTTGCAGGCTGTCATCGTTTGAATTTTTTTACTGATAATCTGACTGTCGATATGTGGTTTGGTGATGCAGCTACCAGCTTAACTAAGCTATATTCTGATAAATCAATTGAGCCTACGCCCTTTGTGGATGCTTGGTTTTTGGATGGGTTTGCCCCTTCTTGTAACAGCACGCTATGGGCTGAGAACATCTTTGCGCAAGTACAACGTTTATCGCGTCCAAGTACAACTGCTGCAACTTATAGCTGCGCAGGCGTGGTCAAGCGTGCCCTACGTGCGTCTGGTTTTGAAATTAGCAAGGTAAAAGGGTTTGGTCGAAAGCGTGAAATGCTCACAGCAATCATGACGAACGCTGCATGTTCAGAGAGTAATGCCATCAAATCAGATATAGCGTGTGATGCCATAGAAGTTGATATTAGTGATAACGTCATTCTATCTGAGTCTCACAGCGTTCTATCTGAATCTCATAGCATTGTCATTGGGGCTGGTGTCTCAGGATTATTCGTCGCTTGGTCGCTGGCCAATCGCGCCATTCAAGTCACGCTAGTAGATAAGTCTGCACCTTTAGCAGGCGCATCAGGCAACCCTCGTGCCTTACTTGCGCCCAAAATGACACCCATTCATCATGTCGATGAGCATCTGCACACTATTGGTTATCTCTACAGCAGTAGAGTATACCGACAGTTTAATGACATGGCCCAATCAGAAAGCATATCGTCCGTAATTGAATCGACGGGCGCTCTTGATTTGCTTATGAAAGCCAATATCGGCACAGAGCAAATCGCAGATTATCCTGACGATATGGCAACGACGTTATCACCTGAGGCAGCGCGAAATTTCAGTGGGTTAAAAGAGCAAGATTTGGCGACAAACTTGTATTTACCACACGCAGGTTTGGTCAATCCACAAACCTTAAAGCAGATTATATTGTTGCATCCGCTCATCCGCTTTCAGCAGCTGACTGTCGATAGTGTTAATGAAACAGAAACTCAGATCTCGATTCAAGGACACAATAAAGACAACGCTGCCCTTACAATCGACGCTGATAACGTCGTGATTTGCGCCGCTTTTGAGAGTCATGACATCGACAAGCGTATTTTTGATTGCCGCAAGATTCGTGGTCAACTTTCTTGGTTTACGCCTACGAGAGAACAGCTCTCTCACTTACCAAAAATACCGCTCAAATATAGCGGTTACTGTACGTTATTTACCGCGCAAACGAACGACGACTCATTCGATAATAGGGCAGCTCACCAGCCTCATTTTTTATTGGGTGCCAGCTTTATACGCAATAATATTGATACTCATATTCGTCATGAAGAGCACCAGATTAGCCGCGACAAGCTCGTTACCGCTATACCTGAGATGAGCGCTATCATTCCGACAGATACCAGTTTATGGCAAGGGCGCGCGGGCGTTCGTACGCAAACGCCTGATTATCATCCGATTGTCGGACGATTGAGCGATAGCGATCGAATGTGGGTCATGAGTGCAATGGGTGCGAAAGGCTATGCTCTAGCACCCATATGTGCCGATGCATTGGTAGATATGATGACAGGGACGTTTGCCCCTTTATCAGAAGCCATGCTTGCGCGGCTTGCGCCAAATCGTGTCCGTTTGCAGACGCCGCTTGTTTAGATTGATTTGAGTCATCGCTTTCAACCACGGTGACTATCTTGTAGTATTCATTATAAAGCTGATGATAATAATGAGAAATGCTACATGCCCTACCATCAAACCACCCTTACTTTGCCTGCCCATGCACGTGGTATTCATATCATTACGCCAATGCTTGAACAAGCGATTGACAGCATAATACCTGATGCTTTTTGTGCTGGTTTGGTGCATCTGTTTTTACAGCACACCTCAGCCAGCCTTGCTATCAATGAAAATGCGGATCCTGATGTTAGACTAGATACCGAAGACTGGCTACATAAAATCGCGCCAGCCGATCAGACAGAGTATCGTCACACATTAGAAGGCTCAGACGACTTACCCGCCCATTTTAAAAGCATGATGCTTGGAGTCAGTTTAACAGTACCGCTTATCAATGGCAGGTTGGGTCTAGGAATGTGGCAAGGTGTTTATTTATGCGAGCATAGAAATGATGGCGGCCAGCGCAGACTCATCATTACCGTCAATACCTAATAAGACATATCCAAATTCAACAGATAGCTAAACCCAATTTATCTCATTATTCTCATAAAGCACTCAATGGAAAAAAATAATCATGAATATTCATGCTTCCAATACCTCAAAACTCAAACGTTACTATCAGATAGTGCCTGCGGTTTTTTTAAGTGCGCTAATCCTCACAGCCTGCCAAAAAACACCAGAGCCTGAAGTAGCTGAAGAGACGCCAGTAGAAACAAAAGAGCAGACAACACCCGTGACGACCAATATCAATGTCGCTGATCCTAAAGATAATAATGCAAATGAGGATACTGCTTCGTCAGCAGATACAGAGCGCGATGTCAGCCTAACCCAATTAGAAGACAATCTTGAGGCTACGGATACTTCCTCAACGAATGCAAGTGCCGCACCGAGTCCTGAACAAGCGATCAAAGGCGCACAGATTACTGATGTGCGTTATAAAAGTGCTGCAGGAGAGTCATTATCTGTCGTATTTGAGACGTCAGCAGCAGGCTTGCTCAATGCTATCGTGACACTACCCAACAAACCAAAAATGACACTTACAGCACCTGAGGGTCAAGGCAATAATCCTACCTATCGCTCAAGCGATGGCAATACTCAGCTGGTCAGTCACGCAGGTGGTGGCACGATTGATCTCATTCAAAACAATAAAATCACAAGTTTTGAGGCTGTCAGCGCTGATGCTGAAGTTGTTGCGGAATAATATCAATAAAGCAAATTGGTACCAACGCTTATCCAGTCCAATTGTTATGCAAAAAGGCAGCACACGTCGATAACGTGGCTGCCTTTGCTATAGTCTTGGATAGAATGAACCAACCATACTTCAATTATGATCAACCAAACCCAGTGGTGGTTCCAAATAAACCAACAAGCCAGCTGATACCTGCCCACAGACCCCAGCCAATCGTCACAATAAACATGAGTCCAAGAATATCGGGGATGTGCAAGTACAGCCAAGCAACGAATGGATTGCGCCAAAAGCCAGCTTGCTGCTGTTTGTCTTCTAACGATTGATGTAAGAATGGTCGATCCATATGCATCACATCTGTAATGCCATACTCATCTTGTAAATGTTGATGGACGATGTCGAGTGTCTTACGACTAGGGCGAATGAAGATGTCTAATAATGTGCCAATACCAGGCACAATGCCAACGACCATATCAATAAGTGCTAACCTAACAGCGGGGGTCATTTTGTGTGCAGGCACACCCAACTGCCGACCCAATATAAATGCATAACTGGTCAATGCTAATCCTGCCAAGTCTCCTGCCAATGGAATAGTAGAAAGCGCAGAATCAGCCCCAATTCCTTGTTTGGTAAAAGGGACACGTATCAGCGAATCCATGATATTGGCGAACTTTGCCAGTTTACGTTCAGTTGCGATGACTTGTTGACGTGTCAATCCTTGCGCCGCCAATTTTGCCTCATAATCAACAGTAGACATGCCTGCGCTCGGCACTCTTGTCCTCTTTAGCTTTGAGAACCTATCCATTAAAAGTGGTCCACATGCAGGCAATGGCTATGATTGCAAAGGCATAACGCCCTACCCAAATATTGGCCAAAAATGCCTTGAAGCATGGGATCGCTTGGCGACTGGCACAAGCACTATTTTGCTTAGCAAACATCATCGCTATCAATCCCAAGCCAAATATTGGAATCATACTCAAGCTGGTTGGCTCAAAGTAATGCCACAATACTGCGCCCATGATGAGCAAAAACAACATCTGTAAGATAGAGATGATAATTACATCATAACGACCAAATAATATCGCCGTCGATTTGATACCAATTTTTAAATCATCATCGCGGTCAGCCATTGCATACTGAGTGTCATACGCCACTGTCCAGCACATATAAGCAAAGAATAATAACCAGCACCAAATATCTGGCGTACCTTGCACCGCCACATAGGCCATCGGTATTGCCCACCCAAACGCAGCTGCCAAAAATACTTGTGGCAACTGGGTATAGCGTTTCATAAAGGGGTAAATAAATGCCAGTATGATGGCACCGAATGACCAATAGAACACTTCAATAGGCAAAAACAACAACAAACTGACGCTTAAGATAACCAACACAAAGAAGGCAGCAATGGCTTCTTTTGCGGACAAACGACCATCGGCCAGTGGTCGATTTTTTGTACGCGTCACATAACCATCGACTTTACGATCAGCAAAATCATTAATGGCGCAGCCTGCTGCTCGCATAAATACTGCACCTAGCGCAAATAGTACAAATATTTTAAGCGTGGGCAAACCTGCTGGCATCGCTTGCTGCTGCGCTTTACCCATTGCCGCTAGCATCACTCCCCATAGCGTTGGCCACAGCAATAGCTCAATACCGACAGGTTTGTCAAAACGTGTCAGTTGCATATAAGCGTAGAGCTTATCGGTAAGCGTCATAGATGAAGGGTCTTGTATCATTGTGTGCTGGTCCCTATATTTTCTGCCATAAGCGATTTGCTTCTATCAGTGATATTTCAGGATATTGTTTGCGCAATGATTTGATGGCGGCAATTTTTTCTTTTTTGGCGGCTTGTTGACGCAAAAATGCCAGTTGCTCTTGCGGGTTACTCAGCGCTTTTAGACGCGCTTCTAGCCGAAGAATTTGAGTACGCAGCATAATATTGATGACTAATAAAACGGCACCCATCACCCAAATAATCAGCGCTGACATGTCTTGCTCCTAAATTAACGTAGTCTTGTTCAATACATCCATTTATTGTTTTAAAGCGGAACCGCCATCATACAAAATGGCTATGAGACAAAATAACCATCAAAACGCACCGCTTCGTTGTGCCAGCACTCATTTGGTGATTGGTGAGCAAGTTGCGGCGCAAACTGGGGACGTTTGACAACCACTCGACCTGATGTCTGCTCATTATAACCGACCACAGCGAGCGCGCTTTGTAGCAACTGCTTCTCCTCATCTAAGGTGGGTGGATGAGCCAGTTGATGCAAGGCTTGCATGTGTTTGCCAACTTTAGCACCCTTTCCTGTCTTGCTATCTTGGTAGCTGTCTTCTGGAAACATAGGATCTAAATATACCACATCGACTGCCCGATTACTTTCAGATATAGGCGCGCTGTTCACACTTGCAAAATAACTGAGGGCATCAGTATATATAATCTGCAAACGTGACATAAGTTTTTGCCAATTTGCTACTGTACTCATGCGTTGCTGTTCTACTAGCAGTAGCATAGCCATCAAGGGTTGCTGTTCAAGCATCACCACTTGCGCACCCGTACTGGCCAATATCAAACTGTCGTGTCCAAAACCAGCAGTGGCATCAATGACTTTGCTATCCGAAGTGATTTTGGCGGCTTGCAATAATAACTCTGATTTGCGACCAGCGCTTACTATACGCCTTTGTAGTTTATCCCATTCAGGCGCCACGCTTAATCCGTTACTAAGCCACGACAACGCGTTTTTATCATCTAGTAATAGTATGGGCTGAGTTGACGTCTGACTCAATTGTTGACGGCGCTTTTGAGTCAGTTTCTCTATGGACTGCTCAGTTTCCAAAACAATGGGCAATTTATGCTCTGCTATCAGAGCTTTGAGACTTTCAATCTGTATTTGCTGCGATTCGTTGACGTAGATAAGTTGGCAGCGCATAAAGGCGCATGATTCTTGTTGTACACGGGTCATGATAGCCACCTCTTTTGCGACAGACAATAAAAACACTCAAAAAACAGTGCCACTGGCGTTAATCTTCATTGCCTCTGAAGCGCAAAACACGCCGTGAGCAAAGAAAATGTATACCAGTAGCACGTTGTTATTTACATGACTATGATTAATATATCGTCTTTATTCTACATTGATTATAGAAAATAAGACGACAAAGGGAGTGACGATCTAACCCGTCATTTGATAACCAAAGCCCCATGCTGCGATCAATACGATAACACCCGTAATAATACGTAACCACGCAAAGATAGTAAAATCACGGCGACTCACCCAAGCGACCAATAAGCGAATACATAATAGTGCCACCACAAAAGACACTATCGTTCCTATCGCTAACACTATCCAATCTTCACTGCTGCTCAGCACATCACCGTGTTTGAGTAAGTCCAATAGTGCGGCACCGACAATGACAGGAATACCCAGAAAGAAAGAAAACTCTGCGGATGCCTTGCGCGATACGCCAAGCCATAGTGCACCAATGATAGTGGCGCCTGAACGCGATGTGCCTGGTATTAGGGCAATACATTGAAAAAGACCGATGAGCAATGCTGTTTTTAAACTGACATCTTCCGCTTCTTGCGCAATGATTTCTTTAGGGCGTTTCTCAACATAAAATATCAATAGTCCCCCAAGAATGAGCATGATGGCGACCACAATCGGATTGAATAAATAGGTTTTGATCTCATCAGCAAAGGTGAAGCCTACGATCATGACGGGGATAGTCGCTACAATTAAGCTAAGCCCCAGCTGTCTTGGATTGGCCATGCCTTCTGCTTTGCCAGTCAACAAACCCATGAGCGCCTGCCACAATCTACCCCAGTAATCATAGATAACCGCCAATATAGCGCCAAGCTGCACCACAACGACAAACAGATCCACTTTTTCTTTGGTCCAAAAGCCCATCACATCTGCCGATAGAATCAAATAGCCTGTACTTGAGATGGGTAAAAACTCAGTGATACCTTCAACGATACCCATGATGACAGCTTGAAGTAATAAAATAATATCCACGATGGCTTTCCTAGACAAAGATATACCGATTGTTCAGTATAGTTTTTAGTATGTTCTAATATTTTTGAGGGGCAACGACGATGACAATGATTAAGCTTTACCTTGCTCTTTTAACGTTTTCCATGCTTGATTGCGCAAATACTTGGGTAGTGCATTGGCCGCATCCGTACCGCCCGAGGTAATAAATTGAGCAATACCCAGCTGTCCTATAACCACCGCATCTGGCCAGACCTCTTCATGACATATCTGTTCACTGCGAGCGTTTAATAGTATCGAACCATTGCCAACGATAGGCAGATTAAGTGCTGTCTGACTGTCATAGTCTAGCAACTGCTCCGTACTATCTCCATCACCAACCAATACTGGCTGCATGACAAGATAGTCTGTCAGACTGTCATCTGCCAATGCATATTGACCAAAATAAACTTGCTGCATACGAGCGTCGAGCGCGCTATATACCTGCGTCAAACCATATTGCTGATAGGCTCGCTGCGCTATCGCTTGTAAGCTTGAGACACCCACGCAAGGAATATCATGCGCCACAGATAGCGCTTGCACCACTGCGGTATTGATGCGTATACCACTAAAGGCACCAGGCCCTCGGTTAAATATAAGGGCAGTTATATCGGCAAGTTTTAACTGAGCCTCTGACAGCGCAGCATCAATCATAGGAAGGATTTGCTGGGTTTGTTGGCGTTTGCCTGTTTCGGTATGACTCGCTAGTACGTGACCATTCGAATCTAAAACTGCGACCGAGCACTGATCGAACACGGTATCCATGGCTAAAAACTTCATACTCTCGGCCTATACTATCGGTATTAAAAAAAGCACGGCATTATAAAAAAAGCACTGGCTTCATAAATAAATCAGCTCCTATCATAGCATTTAGGGCAGGCTATTTTTATCACTTTCTGCTTTTTTCATACTTTATCCATAAGAATCTCTCCAAATCAGACAAACGTAAAAAAAACCTCAAAACAATCTCCGCTTTGAGGTTTTTATTAGAAACAAGGATCAAAAGACTTAAATGTAGATATTACTTATGGAAGTATTAAAAACGGGTTTTAAACTTCTTAGGCGCTTGATTTTGCATGTCCTGTATTTGCTTTTGCATCTCTTCAGTGCTTGGCATATTGTTAGGATCAAGCCCCATTTGTTTTGCCATTTGCTCTGGATTGACGTCTTTAGCGCCGCCTTGCTGACCGCCACCAAATAGAGGACCGCCGCCACCGCCAGCACTGCCGCCGCCGCCCATTAGTCCTTGCATGGACTTCATCATTTTACTGATGCCTTCAGGTTTTGAGATCATCTTCATCATTTTGGCCATTTGCTTGTGCTGTTTGAGCAAACGATTGACGTCTTGAATCTCACGACCAGAACCCGCAGCAATACGGCGCTTACGGCTTGGATTGATCTTATCAGGGTTCTTACGCTCAAATGGGGTCATAGAATTAATCAGCGCTTCCATTTCACGCACTTTTTCTTCTGGTTTGGCATCTTCGACCGCTTTTTGCATGTCAGAACCACCCATACCTGGCATCTTATCTAAAAAGCCTGCCATACCGCCCATGCTTTTCATTTGCTGGAACTGGGTCAATAGATCTTCAAGGTCAAAATCGCCGCCCTTCTGCATCTTTTTCGCCATTTTTTCGGCTTTATCACGGTCAATTTTTTGTTCAACTTCTTCGACCAAACTCAGTACGTCACCCATACCAAGAATACGCTGGGCAATACGCTCAGGATGGAACAGCTCTAAGGCATCCAACTTTTCGCCGCGCCCCAAGAATTTAATCGGTTTACCTGTGATGGCACGTACAGAAAGTGCCGCACCGCCGCGAGCATCGCCGTCAGTCTTGGTTAAGATAACACCAGTCAATGGCAAGGCATCATTGAACGCTTTGGCTGTATTGGCCGCATCTTGACCAGTCATGGCATCGACGACAAACAAGGTTTCAGAAGGATTGACCGCCGCCGTTAGCGCTTTAATCTCATCCATCATGTTGTCATCGATGTGCAAGCGACCTGCCGTATCAATGATTAGAATATCTTGATACTGAATTTTGGCTTCTTCAATGGCACGTAGTGCGATATCAATCGGATTTTCGTCAGTGCTTGAGTTCACAAACTTGGCATCAACCTGACCTGCTACTTGCTCAAGCTGTTTGATGGCGGCTGGACGATAGACATCAGCTGAAACCAGCATAACTTTTTTCTTATGACGCTCTTGTAAAAATTTAGCCAATTTACCAGCAGTCGTCGTTTTACCCGCACCTTGCAAACCCGCTAGTAGATAAACGACTGGTGGCTTACCGGTCATCTCTAGTTGTTGGTTAGCACTGCCCATCATTTCGGTCAGCTCGTCATGGACGATTTTGACAAATGCTTGTCCTGGTGCCAACTCTTTTAAGACTTCAGCACCCAGCGCCTGCTCTTTAACACGCTTAACAAAGTCGCGCGTGACAGGTAACGCCACGTCAGCTTCTAACAATGCCATACGTACTTCACGCAAGGTGTCTTTGATATTGTCTTCAGTCAGTTGTCCAGTCCCCACAATATTACGGAGGCTCGACGATAAACGTTCTGTTAAGGTATCAAACATAAATAACTCTCAGTTAAAATCAGTTAAAATAATTCTTTGTTAAAATCTTTTTTAGTAAAACCAATCAAATGGCTTACCAATAATGCAAGGGCATGCGCAATAATATATTAGATTTGGTTTTTAGAAACGGTATTACAAAAAACAGTCTATTATCAACACTATAGCATTAAGATGATCTAACAATTATCATCGTTTTGCAAAAGGTTTGGATATTTGAGCTGTCACTGACGCATACTGGGTTGAGTTCAGATGGACAGAGCTGAGCATTTATAAGGAATACGTAAGATGGTACTCAATTGATCACCATTTTATGATAAATTGGACAATTATTCTAATCATTCCGATAATACCACTTTCGCATTGCATTGAGCAGCCATTGTGCGCTCAATATGAGATGAGGCTTTATATCTGTGCACTTTGCATTCTTACTTGCTAGTCTAGCTTATATCTTAGTCAGTGTTTACCTTGGTTGGGCGCTGACTCAGGACAAACCTGTTCGTAAAGGCATTGGTTTGGGGTTACTGATGGTCGGTATGGTCGCACATGCGCTGCTGCTCTACCCATACGTTGTTACGCTTTATGGTTTGAATTTTAATTTATTCAACGTCATTAGCTTGATCAGTTTGTTTTTTTTATTCTTTTACGTCTTGTTTTCTCTGTACCGGCCTATTATCAGCTTGGGCATCTTAGCGGCACCAACAGCACTCCTAGGTATGACCATTGGCTACATTGGACGCGCGCCCTATCAGCCGATCATCAATATCAGTGCAGGGCTAGAAGCACATATCTTACTGTCTTTCGCAGCTTACTGTGTCCTGCTCATGGCAGCAATACAAGCACTGTTTTTGCGCTTACAAATACGCGAGCTCAAGCATCATACCATTCATCGATTTTGGGTGAATAAGCTACCATCCCTGCAAAGTATGGAGGGTTTATTATTCGATATGCTTTTGGTAGGGTTTGTTTTATTGAGTATTGCGTTGGGCATTGGTTTTATCTATGTAGACGACCTGATGGCGCAGCATATCGTACACAAAACCGTCTTTAGCCTTTTGTCTTGGTTATTATTCGGTACGTTACTGGTTGGCAATTGGCATGCTGGCTGGCGTGGCAAGCGTGCGGCTAATATCACTATTTATGCCTTTGTCTTATTGGCAATTGGCTTTGTCGGTAGCAAGTTTGTGCTAGAGCTATTGCTAGGTGTTGGCCAATAAAAAAAGCGGCAGCCAATTGTGTCTCATACGAGTACTGACTGCCGCTTTGGTATTATCTAAAAATAAGATGAGATTTTAGAAAGTTCATTATAATCAAACGCTGCTTTAATTAAAAACCACGGTCTTATTACCTGCGACAATCACTCGATTTTGCACATGCCAGTTCACAGCACGCGCCAAGACGTTGCGCTCGATATCACGACCAATGGCTCGCAATTCTGTCACGCCTTGACGATGGGTCACGCGGTGAACATCTTGCTCGATAATAGGCCCTTGATCAAGCTCAGCGGTGACATAATGCGCGGTGGCACCAATCAGTTTCACCCCTTTATCATAAGCTTGACGGTAAGGGTCTGCGCCAACAAAGGCAGGCAAGAACGAATGGTGAATATTGATCACTTGCATCGGCCAGCGCTTCACAAAATCAGGCGACAGTATCTGCATATAACGCGCTAGTACAAGCAAATCATTACCTTCCATCAGTTTATGAATCTGCTCTTCTGCCTGCTCTTTATTGTTTTTATTGACAGCCACATGGTGAAATTTAATACCGAAATTTTTTACGGCTTGACGCAAGTCAGGATGGTTGCTGACCACACAGGTAATCTCACAGTCCAGCAAACCGCGCTGATGACGCCATAATAAATCTAGCAATGCGTGATCGAACTTGGATACCAAAATACCCACTTTGGTCTTAATAGCATTGTTATGGAGACGCCAATCCATATTGTGGCGTTTGGCAACCGTATGTCCAAAGCTGACCTCAAAATTGTCAATAATCTCGCTCAATCCTGCCAAAGCAAATTCTAAACGCATAAAATATTGACCGCCTTCATGCGCCGTTGAATACTGATCAAGCGTAATAATATTCGCACCATAGCGATGGATAAACTCAGAAACCGCTTGTACGATACCCGCTTGATCTTTGCATTTGATCAACAGTGTCGCCGTGTCGCTAGCATCAGTGGTAGGTAAAGCACTAGAAATAGTGTTTGACTCGATATCCGATGATGGAACCGTCTTGATAGTGTCTGACATAATACGCCCAATTAAAAAATAATGACTGATCGCTGAAAAACTGTTGTCAGCATAGTAAACCGATTATTTTAATCTTTTTTGCAATGTTTTGCTGAGCGCGTTGGTTGTTTTTGGTTATTTAAAGTGATTTAGTTATTTAAAAGGGTAATGCAAAAACCCCCAACGTGGCGTTGAGGGTTTTATAACTAACTGGTTACTATGTGAACTTATTGAATAATATAAGTCTTAGTCGTGACGTTACTATTCGGTGCAGTAGCAGAGATTCTAAAGTAGTCCCCTGCTGCACAACCATCCAACGTATAGTTGCTGATGGTTCCTAAGTTTTGACCGAGAGCGCCTGTGTTCACCAAAGCAGGGACTTTACTGAAACCTCCAACTTGCTCTACTGTACAACTTTTATCATTACTGTCTGTTTTGTCAACAGCGGTTGCAGCAATAGTCGTACCAGAAGGCATTGGGTTTAGGTCGTAGAAACCACCGCTATTCGTACGAACATTAACCATCGTTGCTGAGCCACTGATCACTTGTGTCGTCAGCATATTACCTAGATTGTTTAATAAGGTAAAACGCGCATTACTACCGTCAGACAATAACTGAGTAGTTTGATAACGTACAATAGCATCCAATCCTGAGTTACATGTATTGGCTTTATTTGGCGATACAAAGTTTGAAATAAAACTCTGTTCAAAACTGTCTTTTTTTGATTGACTGTATGTTGGGAATTTAAGTTGTATAAATCTATCCAAATTATTCTCACACATACCGCTTGCTTGTGTAGTCAATGGATAAGTAAATTCACCAGCTTCAAATGTACCGTTTTCATTGTCATCACGGAAGGTATCACCAATATTATGAACAAAGGTATCTACCCCCTCATCCCATGCGTTATTGGCATTGTTATCAATATAAGCTTTTTCGCCTTCTGCTACAGCTAAAATACTCACACGTCCATCACCTGGTCTTGGGTTTTGGGTTGAGAAAGTCACATTACAAACGCCATCAGTAGTGGTACAGCTAGCAGGAGAGACTTTACCACCTTCAGCCGTTAAGTTTACCACTGTACCATCTGGTACTGAGTTCCCATTACGATCTACCATTCTAATAGTGATGTTAGTGCTATCGCCATCCATACTCCAATCTAAAACGTTTTTCTCTTGTGAGATACTTAAACCATCTTGCGTCACGCGCGAGCTAGCGATCGATATACCTTTAGATAATGCATTGATACGACCATCTCGAGAAAGTGAAGCCTTAATCTCCACAGGCCCTGGTGTAGACCCAGGATAAATATTGACAGACACATTACCATTTTCATCAGTCCTAGCAGGAATGTTAGAACGATTACCTAATACGCCAAAGGATAGACCCAGTGGTGATTTTTCTAAGGATAAAACCACATCGGCATTGGCAAGAGGCGTTTTATTAGAATAAACCGTAAACTCAACCTCTCCTGTCGCAGAAGAGCCACTATTTGCAATGCCAAGTGTTAATGGATTAGAGGTATATACAATTGAGGTTGCCTCAGGAGCCTGCACAGTAATATTGGTAGATCGTACTGCATTACCTACGTTTGCAGATATTGTCACAGGACCACTACAAAGGGTATCATCATCATTAATCGATTTATAAACCACCTCTACCATACCATTAGCATCAGAAGTTATTTGTGCTGGAATCTGTCCACAACTCGCATTAAGATTAACTGACACACCATTCAATATATTTCCTTCTGCATCAGAGACGATCAAAGACAATGCAGTCTGCGCACCTGATGATAGATTGACACTCTCAACAGAAAAAGCACTTAGGCTAACTTTGGTCGATTGAACTGAAAAAGTTTTATCTACAGTCGCTGTATTACCTGCAAAGGTTGCGGTCGCAGAAATAGTATAAGCTCCTGATACTTCAGTTCCCGTTGGCTTTAAGAATATACGAGCGAAGCCTTCACTATCTGTTAGTACTGAGCCTGACGTAGTTTGTGACAACATCACCCCTGTAGCATCGATAGCAAAGCTCACTTTAGCCCCTGCGACAGGTTCATTTTTTTCGTCAGTTATTAAAACCTCATAGTAAGCACCGTCTAAACCGATTGAAGTAACTGGATTGCTATTTATATCAACCAGATTACTAGTAGCTATATTGAGAGTATCAATAGTAGAACCACCATCCCCCGTCCCAGGCTGAGTCACACCCGTATCAGGCTCGGGGGCAATTGTATCAGTACCATCGCCACCGCCGCATCCAGCCAAAGTCAGTGATAAGGTTAGTGCAGTCAGCTGAAATAGCTTGGAAGCAGGTAATGAGCTATATGACATTTTGAGACTCCGCATAAGCAGTAATTTATTTGAGCAAATAGGTAAATATCAGTACACAGAATCATATTAGATTGGTAATGATACATAGGTTTACATTGATGCTAGTTGTATTAACAGATTGTATTAAATATATAACAGCAACTTTACTGACTTTTGTTATAACTTACAACTAAAAATTAATGGTTACTATTAAACAATCAACAACATAGAGCGCTTATTTCAGGGTATAATAGCCATCCTTTAGATCGGCAGTAATTATAAAAATATTTGAGTATTCATCTGTTTTATGGTATAAATGTCGGCTTTAAAATTTTCTGAATTGGTTAGCCTGTTATTTGCCTTTAGATAGCAGTCATATCAGCTCAACCTTCATATAGTTTTGTTTGGTGCAAAGCTGCCGCTTGCTGTGTCCATGCCGCAAAAACGTGCAACTTGCCCAGACTGGTATGAGAAAAACTCATACCTCATAGATTAGGAGTTCGCCATGTCTCGAGTTTGCCAAGTGACTGGAAAGCGCCCTATGGTGGGTAATAATGTTTCGCACGCAAACAACAAAACCCGTCGTCGCTTTCTACCAAACCTACACAACCATCGTTTTTGGGTAGAGTCTGAAAATCGTTTTGTACGTCTACGTGTGTCTACCAAAGGTATGCGCATCATTGACAAACTAGGTATCGATAAAGTGTTAGCGGATCTACGCGCACAAGGTCAAAAAGTTTAAGTAACTATTAGCAGCTTATAAATAATGATAATTTTCGTTATTAAAGCTGCTTTTCTGCTACCACATAGGTAGCAACTTATTACTTGAGACGCATACCTATCGTTTTAAGACCCCTCATTTACAGGAAAGCTATCATGAGAGATAAAATTAAATTAGTATCAACAGCGGGTACTGGGTATTACTACACCACTACTAAAAACAAGCGCACTATGCCTGGCAAAATGGAAATCAAAAAATTTGATCCAAAAGTACGCCAGCATGTGATCTTTAAAGAAGCTAAAATCAAATAATTGCTGTTTTAAAAATAGCGTTGTTTGAACAAAAAAAAGGGTTTATCAATAGATAAACCCTTTTTTTTGGCTATAAGTTATAAATATATCACTGCTTCAAAAGACACATCAGAAGCTCATCAAGCTTAACTATAATGTGTTGGCTCTTTATCATAGACATGAGCATGCCACTTACTCATCTGTTTTTGCATGATGACCTGAATCGCCGCATGAATCATATGTTGACCAATGGCTTGCGTATCACTACCCAGTAGCTCTTTTAACTTATCGGAAAAATCAATAGTCATCAGCGGTGCCTCATCTTGTTCAGCGTCACGCAATAACAATTTACCATCTTCAGCCTCTACCAGCTCAAGGGTGGTCTCTTTCGCAAATCCTGCAAATTGATCGGTACTCTCGTTATCTACTTCTATATCATTATCGATATCGTATGGCATTCATTTGTTCCTTATTGTCCCGTCTGATACTTGCAAACGAATTGGTAATGGCAAAAAATCTATTCACTACAAAAATCCATTCAGCAAATTTCTCGTCTTAAATCTTTCGTCTTTTAGTAACGCGGGTAAAACTGTCTTACTCATACAATGGACGCTTTGACCTTGGATTTCAAGGTTTGTCACACAAGTCTTCTATATAAGTAATGCGTTTGAGAGGCTATCCAAACTCAACGCCAGTATCTTAGTTTGGCTAAGGTGAATAAAAATGCGACAAACATGCCAAGGTAATACGTCAATTTTAACTCAAAGGTTGGATCACGATATTTGAATGGTAGTGCCACAGTGGCAGTAGCGGTAGGGAATATCAGTAGCATAATGAGCCAATTTTCAATCACATTTAGCCAGTCTTGAAAACTTGTACCATGACGCAGCGATGCTAAGCCCATGAATAGGCAAGCTATAATCAAACTAGTAAACAAGCCATTGGGTAAGTCTTTTGGGTAGATAATTTTGGCAATACTAGCTGGTACGATTCGCATATAAGATTCCAGCCATACTTATAAGGTATGGCTCAATGATTAAAAAAAGTGTAAAAGATAGCTCATAAAAAAATAACAACGCTATATTTATGAATGCACATTATTTTTGCTGATCGTGATGTCAACTATAACTCCCCATCAACCACAACATTGACACACAAGCAGTCAACCAGCCAAGCGTCAGCGCATTTCTGGTTTCAATATGCAGGCCTTTAACTTTATTAAGCACTCGCGAGCCAAGCCAAAAAAACAATGGGATGCCAAGCACAAAGGTAGGTATGACTACAGCAGCATGACGCAATACGACGCCAACGTCATCGCCAATCATTAAGCGAAAACCATAGCCTGCTAAACTTAGCACAAGCGCAAAAATAGCCAAGCCAATCGTAATCCCTTTTGGTACTAAGCTACGATGCGGCCTAGTATCTGTGATTGGCTCAGAGCGCACTGACGAGGGAACGGGGTTGTTTGTGTTCATAGTTTACCTTTACATAACCTACCATCGTATAAATGACGAGTACACCGCGTATTTTAATGATACCGATGTTACTGATCAGCCCTAACCAGTGCCAACTCTTCACGCATCGCATCGATAGCAGCTTTATAATCTTCTTGGTTGAAAATTGCAGAACCAGCGACAAACATATCCGCGCCTGCTTCAGCAATTGCACGAATATTACTGGCCTTGATACCACCATCGACTTCTAACCTGATGTCTCGACCGCTAGTAACAATACGTTGACGGACTTGGCGAACTTTATCTAAAGTGCTCTCAATAAATGACTGCCCACCATATCCAGGATTGACGCTCATGAGTAGGATTTGATCGACCTTATCCATAACATAATCTAAATGATGTAATGGCGTTGCTGGATTTAATACCAAGCCACATTCTGCCCCGCCATCTTTAATCAGCTGTAAAGAACGATCAACGTGCGCGCTGGCTTCTGGATGAAAAGTAATAATGCTCGCGCCTGCTTCTAAGAACTGCTCAATCATACTATCAACAGGCGAGACCATCAGATGTACGTCGATAGGCGCATCAATTCCATAGTCACGCAGTGCTTTACAAATCATACTACCAAATGTCAGATTCGGCACGTAATGGTTGTCCATGACATCGAAATGAATCACATCAGCGCCCGATTCCAGTACTTTTTCAACTTCTTCGCCCAAACGTGCAAAATCGGCTGACAGTATCGAAGGTGCGATAAGATAAGGTTTTGAAGAACTGATCATAAGGATCTACCTAATTCATGTTTAAATAAAAGACGAGCAAAATATAAAGAATGTTATAACTGACGGAAGCGCTTTTAATATTCAGATCATATCAAAGATACGAACCGTTTTATGCTTAAATGACTAGCGCGGCTTATATTGTGTCTTACAATATGCTCGGCCAACCTCAAAAGAGCGCTTTGCTTCGTGTTTGGTCGCACGGTTACTGACTCGTTGACGCCATAAGCGAAAAGACGACGGCTTGAGCTCTTGTCGCATGAGCTTAATAACGTCAGGCTCACTAAGACCATAGCTATGTTCAATGGCACCAAATGGCGTTCTGTCTTCCCACGCCATCTCTATTACTCGTGAGACCTGAGTCTCATCCAGCACTCTATTCCCAGCCTCATTCGTTGACTGCTCAATCATATCACTTGATTGCACTGAACTTGTCAGCTTCTCATTGGAATGAGTACCAATATCAGCATGCTGTTTATCTTTCAAAGCTGCGTCCATGTCCGCTTGCATGGTAGCGAGCGTAGATTCAGAATCACTAGAATCCGATGATTGATCTTTTAAATCTACTGCGGCCAAATCTTGATAACTTGCCATAAGACTTACCTTTTTTAAATCAAACGATACAACAAAAAAAACATCATATTAAGACTTAATTAAAAATCTAGCGAAGCTGCGCCATACGCCAATGATGATCGATATGGTCGTTAATCACGGTTTGAATAAAATAATAACTGTGGTCATGCCCACCTTGATAACGCAGTGTTAAGGGCTGCTTGGATTTTTCACAAGCGTCTTGTAATGTAGACGTTTGCAATTGACCTTCTGCTAAAAAGTTATCGGCTGCCCCTTGATCGACCAAGATACTCGCATACTGCCGACCGACTTTTTCAATCATCTTTGAAGCATCTGCTTGCGCCCACAATGACTTATCATCACCAAAGTACTCAGTATAAGCCGCTTGTCCCCATGCTGACTCACTGGCGGCACAGACAGGCGATAGCGCCGACACGCTAACAAATTTGCTGGGAAACTTAAATCCTAGTAATAGTGCCCCATGACCACCCATCGAGTGCCCTGTGATGCCAATCGTATCAATGGGAAACTCTGAACGTAACAAATCATACAGCTCTTCAACGATATAACTCTCCATGTTGAAGTTGTCTGCCCAAGGTGCTTCTGTCGCGTCGACATAATACCCTGCCCCTTGACCGACAAAATAGCGCTCATCATTAGGAACCTCTACGGTTTCTGCTTCGTCTGATGCTGGCACGCTACGCGGGGAAGTATCGGGTGCAATGAAGATCATGCCAAGCTCGCTACATCTCTGTTGAAAATGCGCTTTATGAGTGACGTTATCGGCATTACACGTCAAACCTGACAAGTATAAGATAGCAGGACAGCGCTGACCTGTGAGTGCTTCATCAGGCAAGTAAATACTGAACGTCATAGGTGTTTTGGTGGCGGTTGATTGATGACTATAATAGTGCTGTTCACCATTAAAGCAGCGATTCACACTTTTTTGTGTGAGTTGGCTATTGGCAGACAAGCGATGACTGTAAGACTTTTTCATGAGTGACATCCTTTTTATCCAAAGTAAAATACACAATGACTTATAAGAAGCACTTATAAGATAATACCGACAATGTTAAGATTTTAGATACTTTTGAATCATCAGTCCGTTGTAGCTACAGTAGTATCCGCTGACTGAGAAGAAGCGCCTTCAGGCAATACGTTAATCGTGGCTGCCTCATTATTAATCACGCTTGCTACAGGGGGTCTTGTTTTATCAAACAGCACTTGTTCGAATGCAGGAAGTGCTGTTTCCATAAGACTACCAACGGCCATCTGCGGCTCTGATGGTTCAAACCCCATCAGCTCCTCGCGCTCATGCACACGTACTCTTGCGTCCTTAAAAGCAGCTTCAAAACTGGTATTGCTGCGCAGACTCTCAGCAAAGAACGCTTGCCCAAAATACGTCATTTCAGCGGTGTTGGTACAACCAAATGACGGTCTATCAGCGGCTGATGCCGTAATGACCACCGTGGTTGGAGACGCCAGCTCATCAATGAATGAACCTGAATAACAGGCAGATACGACAATCACGCGCCAACGAATGCCAGAGTCGTCAAGCGCCTCACGTAACCATGCAGCATCTAGATTTTCCATCACAAGTGGCGGATTGGCCAATTGAATGATGTCCTGATTACCATGTGAAGATAAAGTGAGAAACAATACATCTTCATCCGCATTCATTTGCTGACCAATTTTTTTTAAGCCTCGCAAAATACTGGTCTTGGTCGCGATTGGCTCATCTAACCAACTATAGGTATTATTGACCAACGCCAAAGAATGGCCGCTGGTACCAAAACGTACATCAAACAATTCGCGCACCTTGTTGATCTCAGAACGAAAGACATCTTGTTCAGAGAAACCTGCAACGCCCATAAAATACCAATCTGTTCTGCCCAAAACACCCGCATCAATACTGTTTAATGCTTGTTGTAACAGTCGAGGCTGCTCATAAAACGCCGTTTCTTCTAAGACAGGGGTTACTGGCGTCTGTTTGAATATAGGCTGATCAGCGACATTACGCTGCCAGATAGTTAGGAGTGCAACCGCACCCACCAACACAATAATCCGCTCCCACCACGGTATACGTAAGCGGCGAGAAAAAATCCATAATAAGGCTAGCGTTTGCCATAAAAACAGCACCAAAAATAAAATTGGTAAAAACGAGTAACTCCAATCAGGTAACCAGCCATAACTGCCCAAAAGCTGCATTAGGCTCTGTAGAAGTGCTGATAAAGTATCAGCAACCAACCACAGAATCACAGGCACAAAAACCAGCGATTGATTGCTTGCGCGGCGTGCCAAAATGATGCCGCCTAACAGAATAATCATCGGCCAAATCAGATAACTGACCAATCCTTGCTCATTAAAGAGGCTACCGCTTTCAGCCGCAAGCCACGAAAAAAGCACATTGCTGCCAAGCGCCAATAGAGCAAATACAGCAAATTGAATAAAGGTCGGTTTTACCCAAGAAAATGCCCGTGTTGACCCGACCAGCATCCACAACGTTGCAATAATATTGGCAGCGAAATTGAGCGAAAAACGCTGAAGTGATACGGTTTTTAGCGACGCAAGTGACAAAGACTTAGACCTCTAGCCAGTCAAGAAGATAAAGTGAGTCAATTATAAGTGTCTCCATACAGCCACTGTATAACGTTATTGATTAATAACTTCTACGTGGTTGGTAGACATTAATTTCATATTTAATTCACTAGGAAATGGTGGCAAATAGCGAACAATACAAGCTTTTATTTTAGCTCGCTAATCTATCGCGATTGTAACGGATTGTCGGTTAAGAGGATAAGGCTGATTTGTAAAATTTGCTTAAATTAATATAGAGACCGACAAAAAAAGGAGGTCTTATATGTAAGACCTCTTTTTTGATTCAAGACGATATATTATCTCATCAACAACTCATTGACGCGCTTCAGATAAGCCGCTGGATCTTCTAACTGACCACCGTCTGCTAATAAAGCCTGATCAAAGATGACTTGAGCAAGATCATCAAACTGCTCACTGCTTTCAAGTTTTTTGATCAATGGATGATCAGGGTTCACTTCAAGCGTTGGTTTGCTTGCTGGTACATCCTGCCCCATTTGCTTAAGCATCTGGATCATTTGCGGTGATAACTCACCTTCTCCAACCACCAAACACGCTGGGCTATCGACCAGACGTGTCGATACTTTCACATCTTTAGCACGGCCGCCTAAAGCCGTTTTTAGCTTATCAACCACAGGTTTCAATGTCTCTTGGGCTTTTTCGGCTTCCGCTTTTTCAGCCTCGTCTTGCAAGTCACCCAAATCTACAGCGCCTTTGGCGATGTTCTGTAGCGGTGTCTCATCGAACTGGGTTAAGAAATTCATTGCCCATTCATCAACACGGCTGGTCATCAAGATAACTTCGATGCCTTTTTTCTTAAACAGCTCAAGTTGCGGACTGTTTTTTGCCGCTGCTAAGTTATCTGCGGTTAGATAATAGATGGCTTTTTGGCCTTCCTTCATACGAGCTTTATAGTCTTCAAAGCTGGTCTCAAGACCGTCTTGCGTGCTGGTCGCATAACGAAGCAGTTTGGCAATACGCTCTTGATTGCCCATGTCTTCGCCAAGACCTTCTTTGATCACATCACCAAACTCTGCGTAGAACTGAGCGAATTTTTCTTGCTTGTCGCTGTCTTCGCTATTTGCCAAACTTGATAGCAAGGTCAAAATACGGCGCGCATTACCATCACGGATTGATTTGACATCACGTGACTCTTGTAGCAGCTCACGACTGACATTCAACGGCAAATCTGCTGAGTCAATTACGCCTTTAACAAAGCGCAGATACATTGGAAGCAGCTGCTCAGCTTCGTCCATGATAAACACACGTTTAACGTACAGCTTTAAGCCATGCTGCTGCTCACGGGTATAAAGATCAACAGGCGCTTTTTTCGGGATATACAATAACTGCGTATACTGGACGCGGCCTTCAACACGGTTGTGCGTCCAAGCGAGCGGCGCATCCATGTCATAAGTAATATTTTTGTAGAAATCGACATACTCGTCATCTTCAATTTCAGATGCTGAACGTGTCCATAGCGCGCTGGCTTTATTGATGGTTTCCCACTCATCTGTCAGCACCATCTCGCCACCAGCTGGCGTGTCGTCGTTTTCGTCTTCTTTTACATCTTCTTGCCAAACTTCTTTACGCATCTGAATCGGCAAGCTGATATGATCTGAGTATTTATTCACTAAACGTTTGATTTTACCGCGATCAAGATAGCTGTCTTCGCCCTCAGAATATTCTTCTTTTAAATGTAAAGTGATGGCGGTACCGCGTTCTGCTTTGTTGATAGGCTCAACCGTAAAGCTACCAGTACCATCTGATACCCAGCGCACGCCTTTATCAGCAGGCTCGCCCGCTTTACGTGATTCAACACTGATGGTATCGGCCACGATAAAGCCTGAGTAAAAACCAACGCCAAACTGTCCGATCAACTGACCATCTTGTTTTTGTGATTCAGATAATTTGTCCAAAAATGCTTTGGTGCCAGATTTGGCAATCGTACCCAAATTCTCAATGGCATCAGCTTCATTCATACCAATACCATTGTCGGTAAAGGTGATGGTTTTGGCTTCTTCATCAACGGCAATACGTATGCGCAGCTCACCGTCATTTTCATATAGGCTATCGTCATTGGTGGCTTCAAAGCGCAATTTATCGCAGGCATCAGAGGCGTTAGAAACCAGCTCACGCACAAAAATATCAGCATTAGAATATAGTGAATGTGTCACCAAATGCAGCAATTGCGCCACTTCCGCTTCAAACGTGTGTTTTTTTAATTCTGGATTCAGACCTTCAGCTTGAGTTGCTTCACTCATAAAAACTCCTTTAAATTCTATGAAAGACCTATTATCAGATAACGATATACTCACTAAAGCCGCGCTCATAATATTAGAGAGCCTGCCATATGCGATACCGTTAAACTGTCTATACTAATAGGGGCATTGAGAAAAAATTCAAGCACAAAAACCTTATCCCATAAAAAAACACCACCCATATTTGTCAAGGTAGTGCTTTTCTTAGGTGATTACTTTTCTCATAGAAATGTTCAAGAAATAAACATCCAAGCGCAGATACTAAAAACGATAACGTTAAAAACTATTCTGAATAAGCTTCTAGCAATAACTCCCAGATAGCAGTCAACTTTTTTGAAAATTGAGTATATGCTTTCATAGTAACCTCTACGTCGATTGACATTATCTTGTTGGTACTATTAAAACCATTTTCTCAATATTTGTATAATTAATTGATTACAACTTCTTGTTTCATTTTCCAAAATCATTAGATAATTGATTCTTTATCTTCTAACGTGGCATCGGTCGAATGGTCAGGATTTGCTCACTACGACCAAACGGGCCTTGTGTGTCATGTAGTATGGCACTGGTCAAGCCGATACCATCATCGCCGTATTGCTGAACAGCGTCAATACCTAGCCAGCGACCTTGAGGTTTGCGGTGCATGTGGATTTGCAAATCGGTGTTTGGGAACATCCATTCCAATTTTGATAAGCCAAGACCAACCCGTGGTACAACACCATTGGCGGTATCGACCATACCCAATAAATGTACTAAATCATCCGTTGGTATACCCTCGACCATCTCGACATCATTGGTGATCCATATCATACCGCGCCCAGGACGACGCTGCGTATCGGTTACTAGGCGCACACTTTCAATAAATCCCCCTGGCCAGCCTTTCATACCGTCCCAAGCGGATAGATCCTCAGGCTTGTGCGCAGACTGCTGATCCTCAATCCCTGCAATCTCACTGGTATCTTGCGTCATCAATCGCCATGCTCGTGCGATGATCGCATCACGGCCGCGACTACTCATGACTGCCTCAATCAATTCAATGGTTTTGCCGGGTCGAATACAGCGCGTGGTAATAGTAAAGTCATCAAGCGGTATCAAGCCTAAAATATCAAGACTAATGCGAGCAATACGCATGTTGTCTTGCGGCGCATAACCATTTAGCTCAGCGGTGAGCACCCCCGTTGCTGGCGCCATATGTTGCTCGTGCTCATTCCAAGCGCCCTGCGCATGCTTAGTTGGCTGATAATGTACGACACTGATACCGTTTTCTTGCTGTTCGCGTTTAATAAAAGTGTAATAAGCTGGCATGACCATCCTTGTTCTTGTACCAAAGCCTTCTCATGCATCTTTGCTATTAAATGACATGAAAATCTATTATTGGGAAATGTATCGTAATTCTTTATCCGTAAAAATCAGAGGACTTGTTTGCTCTACCTGACTGAATATTTTTCTTTTAGAGGCCAGTCTACTCAACTCTCGTTAGCGCTTTTTTTCTCATCTCAAGAATTTGGCGGCTTTTTATAATAATGAACAAGAAAAAAATCATAATCACAACGAGTAAGCCATAAAAAAGACTATAACTTTGCATAAAATTTGCGATATTTAGGAGAAGTATCAAGGCAACTAGGACAATAACAAACATATTTATTTTTAACTGTTTGTTCACCTCTTCAAGGGTGGCCTCTGCCAATACAAACTTGGTTTTCTGTTTTTTCATTCTACCTTATCCATAGTAGGTGACTTTTAACGAAGGCTGATTAGAGATTTTTTATCAGATTATAGGTGCTTAGAGCTCTACATACATAAGCTCTTGCCCTACTTACCTACCTGTGTGACAGGAATGCGTAGGGCCTTTGGTAAGCTAAATATTACGTTTTCTTCGATACCTGACAGCTCACTAGGCAAATCGCCACCCCAATCTTGCAACTGCTGTAGGACTTCTTGAATGAGCACCTCAGGCGCTGAAGCACCAGCCGTCACGCCAACACTTTGTACACCCTCCAACCAGCTGCTATTCATCTCGCTAGCATTGTCGATCAAATAAGCCCGGCAATTCATACGTTCAGCCAACTCACGTAGACGATTGGAGTTTGAAGAATTGGGTGAGCCCACAACCAAGACCACTTCACAGCGACTGGCCAAATCTTTTACCGCATCTTGGCGGTTTTGGGTGGCATAACAGATATCGTCTTTGCGCGGCCCTTGGATACTAGGAAATTTACCCCGTAAGGCATCAATAACGCGAGCTGTGTCATCCATCGACAACGTGGTTTGGGTAACAAATGCTAAGCGCTCAGGATTTTGTACGCTGAGTGCTTCGACATCACTCTCGTCCTCAACCAGATGAATCTGACCACCGTGACGACGATTAAAGCGACCCATCGTACCTTCAACTTCAGGATGCCCAGCATGGCCAATCAGTACCGCATCCATACCTTCTTGCGCAAACTTTGCCACTTCGATATGTACTTTAGTGACTAGCGGACAAGTGGCATCAAATACTGTCAAGTCGCGACGCTCCGCTTCATCTTCAACGGCTTTTGACACACCATGTGCCGAAAAAATAACAATCGACCCGTCTGGTACTTCGTCGAGCTCTTCCACAAATACGGCACCGCGATTTGCCAAATCAGAGACAACAAATTTATTATGTACTACCTCATGGCGAACATAAATAGGTGGCTCAAAACGCGTTAATGCTTCATTCACAATCGCAATCGCACGATCCACACCAGCACAAAATCCACGAGGGTTGGCAAGATAAATTTGCATAAACAGGCCTATCATTAGATAATTTATAGTTAAAGCGTATTTTACACCGCTTCAATGTAAAAGTTGGAACAAAAGCAACGCTCTACTTTATCATAATTTGCTTTTATTGCCCTTGAAAATACCAATGTTCTATTGTTAAACGCCAGTATATGGATAGTGAATTAATCAGGGCGGCTTTATTAAAATAAAAGTCACAAAAGCAGTTTATAATAACGCATCGATTTTAACTCTTATCGCCATACATGATGGCGATTTTTATTTTTACCAGCCTTTCGCCCTTCGCTAGGACATTTTTTGGTCTTTTACTAGGACATATTGTATGACAGGTTCATTATTTATTATCACCGCCGCCTCGGGTACAGGCAAGACCTCATTGGTAAAACAGCTGCTTGCCACCACCAATGATTTGACCGTCAGTATTTCACATACCACTCGCACACCACGTCCTGGCGAGATTGATGGTCAGCACTATCATTTCACTGATGTCGACAGCTTTACTAACGGTATCATTGCAGGCCAGTTCTTGGAGCATGCTGAGGTATTTGGCAATTATTACGGCACGTCTGAGCAAAGTGTCCGCACCCAGCTTGCGGCAGGTATTGACGTGATTTTGGAGATTGACTGGCAAGGAGCGACGCAGATCAGAAACATGTTTGCCGATGCCATTATGGTTTTTATTTTACCGCCCAGTCTGACGACACTGCGTCAACGTCTCTCAACCCGTGCACAAGATAGCGTAGAGGTGATTGAGCAGCGCCTTGCTGGCGCAGTCACTGAGATGGCACAATACGTAAATGCGGACTATGTGGTTATCAATGACAACTTTGAGGTGGCCTTGGCTGAACTAAAAGCCATTATCGTGGCTGATAGACAAACCCTCAAACGCCAACAACAACGCTATCATCGTACCATTACCAATCTACTGAGCGATAAAGCAGACGAATAAGAAAAGTATGGCTTACTATTCATAAGTCATTTGAGAAGTGAATATAAAAAGCAACTACGCGACTGCGCAAAAAATGCTATAATGTCTGGCTATTACTTTTTTATATTTTTGATATTATTTTTATTGAGTGGCGGCCCGTGTCCGTGACTGGTAAAAACAACCGAGGTAGCTATTTATGGCACGAGTGACGATTGAAGATTGCTTAGATAATGTTGATAATCGCTTTGAACTGATTTTAGTGGCAAGCAAACGCGCCCGTCAATTGGCTAAAGGTATCGCAGAGCCATTGGTTAGCGTCGATAACGACAAGCCTACCGTATTGGCATTGCGTGAAATTGCTGCTGGTAAAATCACACGTGATATTTTAAATCAGCCAGAGCATCACTTTGCAACCAGTTCACTGGATTTGGCATTGTCAGGCGATCACAGCTTCTAACAAATCGCTTTGATAACGTCCACTGTATGGCATCATAAAGCAAGTGATTGTTTTATAGATATATACATGGTGACGATAGAGACCACAGCACAGGCTGTGGTTTTTTGGTTGTAACGACATCGTTTTGATGGTTGTAATTGCCATTTATACCTCAAAATAAACCTTTGAGGCAGAATTTTTAAGTTTTTATCATCCCTACTCGCTTATCAGTTGACTTTGAATACGATTTGCGATTAATTAGAGAATGGTCTAACTGTCTTTAGCTTTTTCATTAGGCTTCTATTTAGTAGTCAGCATTCAATTAAGTCACTGTTTATCTTGATAGTTTATTACTTTGATAAGCAGTTAGACAAATAGATAATGGAAATAGGATTGTTGCTTTATGAGTCAAACCTTACCCAAACTCAGTCATCATCTGGTAGATGAAGCTCAATATAACTTACTGCGCTCAGTAGGTTATCTCACTGCTGCTGAACGGCGTGATATTGTTGATGCGTGCGAGTTCGGTGATGTTGCGCATATTAAAGACAAGCGCAAATCAGGGGAGCCTTATATCACTCACCCCATTGCGGTGGCTGAAATATTGGCCGGTTTTCGCTTAGATCGAGATACGATTATCGCAGCAATTTTGCATGATACCGTCGAAGATACTGATGTGAGCGATGAGCAGCTTAGAGAGCGCTATGGCAAGGCCGTGGCAAGGTTGGTTGATGGGGTGACCAAACTCAAATCATCTTCACACAACAAGCAACAAAATAAAGCCGCGACTTTTCATAAGATCTTGACTGCCACATTGGCCGATCCTCGTGTCTTGATTATTAAGCTTGCTGACCGATTACACAATATGTCCACGCTTGACGCTGTGCGCCCTGAAAAGCAGCGTACAACGGCCCAAGAAACCTTGGACTTTTATGTACCGTTTGCGCGTCTAATGGGTCTCAATGATATTGCTGATTATATCGAGGTGCTTTGTTATCGCAATCTCAACTCGGATATGTATAACAAAATCTCTGATAAGCTTTTGCAACATGGTCTTGGACGTAACTTTCAAAAAGAAGCCATTCATCGCTACTTAAATATTGTTCTCACCAATTTAGAATTGAATGGACTGGTCAAGGTCTTAGACAATCGCGTGGTCATCTACCGTCAGTTTTTCCGCAATCGAGGTGAGATCAATGCTTTACTGCGTCATTATGCGTTTGAGATTGTCCTCGACAATATCGAATCTTGTGACAAGCTGGCTTATTATCTGATTAAAAAATATCAAATTGATGACAGTCATATCGCTGATAATATTCGCAGGCCGCTCCCAGGCGGTAGTCAGTCGCTCACATTAATTTATGAGCGTGACAATGATGTTGTAAAAGTAACCATTTTGACCAAGCAAATGCAAAACGCGGCCAGACTTGGTGTTATTGGTGCAGAGCACGCATCCGATATCAGTCAGTCGGTGATTCAAGCCTCATTACGTAATATGAAAGACTTGGTCGACGAAGACAATTTGAATGAAAATAGTCCTGATTTTTCAGCAGCTGTTTCTACTATTAATGAGCTGATGGATTACCTGCATTCTAGTAAAATCATCTGCTACAGTCCGCAAGGTCGCGCTTATGAGTTACCACAAGGCGCGACCGCACTAGATTTTGCTTATGCCGTTGGACCCATGGTCGGTAATGTGGCAGTCGGCGCTAATATCGATGACAAAGCGGCAAAATTGGGCACGGTGGTCAAAAACGGACAGCTCATTGAGATTGAGGTAAACAGTCACTCAGAACCAAAAGCAGAGTGGCTTGGCTTTGTCGTGACAAACAAAGCTCGTGAAGAGATTTTGCGGTGGTTTAAAGATTTATCTATTGATGATAAACGCCATCATGGTCAGCAAGCACTGGATCGTGCCCTTAGAACCTACCAAAAAAGCCTTGACGACTTAACAGAGAATGACTGGAAAAATCTTACAGAATGGCGCGGATTGACAGAAAAAGACGCCTTATTCGAGCAAATCAGCTCTGGTACCTTACTGCCGCAATTGGTGGTTACGCGCTTGTTTAGTGATGAAGTAAATGATCTGCAAGCAAAAGAACATAACGAAGATATGACCCAGCCCCAGCAATTAATCGTCAACGCGTCTGGCGTTGAGCTTGATTTTGCCAATTGTTGTCATCCCATTTATGGTGATCCTATTGTTGGTCATTTATCACGTCATGGTCTGGTTGTGCATCGACATAAATGTTTCTCTATTGATGACATTCGCAAAGACAACCCTTATCAAGTAATACAGCTACGCTGGCGCAGTGATAAAGCTGTCAAGCAAGGTGATCCGGGTGAACATGACATAAAAAATACAGGAAAGATTCGTTTTCCAGCTTATTTGAAATTGTCTATTTCTTTAAGTGATGAACAGATCACTGAGGTTATTTATCATTTACGCCAGTTGAATATTGGTGTTGAAACCATTGATGTGCGTAGTAGTGACACTATTGTTCACATCATTGTACGCAGCCGCAATCACTTAGCACAGGGTATTCGTGAACTGCGCTCCTTACTTGGCTTCCCGAATATCATACGTCTATACCAATTGTAATTAGAAGATAAGATTGGCTTTATTAACTATTCAATGGCATCGATATATAAAATAAGCCCCATTTAGAAAGACCTAAAACAGTGATAAACTGTTTTGGCTACTGGTAAATAGACGAAAAGCGCATTTTTATTTATAGTGTCGTCTTTAGACATGTAATGCGTCTTTGTAAACCAAACCAAAAAGCTATTAACCCGAAAACTATTAACCCAAAAGCTATAAAAAGGACATAATATGACTCGTCAAACCATTCAGACAGACAAAGCCCCTGCCGCCGTTGGCACTTATTCACAAGCCGTAAAAGTTGACAAAACCGTCTATATCTCAGGACAACTCGGTTTTGATCCTGAGACTATGGAATTAAGAGAAGGTTTTAAAGCGCAGGCTGAGCAAGTTTTTGAAAACATCAAAGCCATCTGCGAAGCTGCTGGTGGTAGCTTGAATGATGTGGTTAAGTTTAATGTGTCATTAACCGATTTGAACGACTTTGCGGTTTTAAATGAAGTGTTTGTTGCCAATTTAAGCGAGCCATATCCAGCCCGTGCTGCGGTGCAAGTAGCTGCATTGCCAAAAGGTGGCGTGGTTGAGATTGAGTCCATTCTATACATTGATTAATACGGATATCACTACCGTATAAATGCTCAAATACTTAAGATTACGTAACCTTTTTCAACGTAAGCCCAAATATCACTATTTGGGCTTATTGCTATTATTTCTTCTCAATCATCATGCAATTGTCTAAAATTTAACTGCCTAAAGGCGATGGGTGTATTTTATGTTGGTACAAGTTGCTCTGCCCGTCCCCCTTTATCGGGTATTTGACTACAGTCTACCAGCAGAGATGAGCGCGTTGCCAAATGCATCGATACCAAAAATTGGCACTCGTGTCGAAGTGTCATTTGGTCGCCAAACCTTAATCGGTATTGTCATTGCCCATATTTTTGAGGCAGACAGTAGCGTTCCTTTGAATAAGATAAAACCTATTAATAAGTGCTTGGATGCTGACCCCATCTTAGACGATAGCATGCTAAAGCTAGCCTATTGGCTGGCGCGCTATTACCATTATCCATTAGGGGATGTCTTAGCCGTCATTTTGCCAAGCTTGGTGCGACAAGGTAAGCCTTTAGATCTTCTGATCACCCATTGGCGGATTTTGCCTCATGTGACGGATGATGATTTCCGTGCCAATGCCAAAAAGCAAAAACAGCAATTTGATATGCTAAAGCTGCATGGCGAACGCGGCGCCAGTGAGGACATTCTGTTACTAGAAGGAATGCAAAGAGAGTTCTTGAAGACACTCGAAGACAAAGGACTCATCGAACGTTATATTGAGTCAAAACAAGCCCCTTCTCCTGTCAAATTAGCAAAAATGCCGTTGGATCTGAATGCGGAGCAACAGCGTGCCGTTGATGCCATTATTGCAGCCCATGAAGCCAAGCGCTACACAGGTATTTTGTTAAATGGCATTACAGGTAGTGGTAAGACGGAAGTCTATTTGCAAGCGATGCAAGCGGTATTAGAAGCAGGAAAGCAGGTTTTGATTCTTGTGCCAGAGATCGGTTTGACCCCGCAGACACGCGCGCGCTTTGCCAGTCGATTTGCAGCGCACATCGTCTTACTACATTCAGGAATGAACAACACCCACCGCTTACAAGGATGGCAAGACTGCCGTACTGGTCATGCACAAATCATCATTGGTACACGCTCAGCTCTGCTATATCCTTTTGCAGATCTGGGACTTATTGTCGTTGATGAAGCACATGATGGCTCATATAAGCAGCAAGACACGTTGCGTTATCATGCCGCTGACGTTGCCCTATATCGTGGCTTTCAGCACAACATACCTGTCGTACTTGGTACAGCCACGCCTTCTCTTGAGCATCTAAAATTGGTCGATGAAGGTAAACTAGTAGAGTATCAACTGCTGACTCGGCCTGGTAATGCTAACCCTGCGACGATGCAGCTCATTGATGCTCGGCTACAAAGTACTCATCAGCAAACCACTGACGATGGCGCACGTTATGACACTGGTCTGACCGATGCACTCATTGGTGCCATACGTCAAACGCTAGAGGCAGGCGATCAAGTATTGATCTTTTTAAACCGTCGTGGCTATGCGCCTGTTTTGCTCTGCAAAGCCTGCGGCTGGCAGGCAGACTGTCCTCGTTGCGATGCTCATTTAACGGTTCATTATAATAATCAAGCTCAGCACAGCCATTCTTATTTAAAATGTCATCACTGCGATTGGCAAGCTTACATCCCTGCTGCCTGTCCTGATTGCGGCAGTCAAAACTTAGATGCTAAAGGTATGGGGACCACCAGACTGAGCGAAAACCTACATGCCATCTTTGCCAACCCACAAACCAGTAAAGATCTCTACCCTATTATTCAGATTGATCGTGACACCACACGGTTGAAGAACAGCTGGGAAAATATTTATCAACGTATCAATGAAGGCAAGCCTGCTATCTTAGTCGGTACACAAATGGTTGCCAAAGGTCATCATTTCCCCAATGTCACCCTTGTTTGTTTGCCCAATGCCGATCGCGGGTTTTTATCAGCAGATTTTCGCTCACCTGAGCATACTGCCCAATTGATGGTTCAAGTAGCTGGACGCGCTGGACGTGGTGACAAAGCAGGACGCGTACTGATTCAAACCTTGCAACCTGAGAATGAGCTATTATTAAAACTAGTCAAGGACGGTTATCTGTCGTTTGCTCGTGAATTGCTACAAGAACGCAAAATAATGGGCCTGCCTCCTTATAGCCATGCCGCGCTTATACGCTGTGAAGGCAAAACAATGGCAGCTACCACGCAAGCCCTAAAAGATGCCATTGAGCTATTACCAACTGCTCATAATCTGGCTGTGCTTGGCCCTATCGATGCACCAATGAGTAAAAAAAACAGCCGCTACCATGCGCAAGTACTACTATTAGCTAAGGATCGACAACAATTACACCGCGTCTTAAACCAGTGGTGGCAACCTGCAATCGCGCTTCCAAGCGCCAAATACCTCAAGCTTACTTTAGATATTGACCCTATAGGCTGGTGATGTGAGTTTTACGTCGTCACTACAACCTCTGATACCTAGCTATGTTAAATTCATAATCACGATATAGGCTGCTACTTAAAGCTGCATCACTATACGGTGCAGAGTCAATGTAGACTAGATCCTCCAACCCTTTTGAATTTGAGTATTGCTATGACGCCAGAAAAGTCAGACTCTACATCCAACAATCCTCATCAAAGTGATGCTCATACACATCAGCCGCACTCTGATGATACGCATGATGGATATGATACACATGACAGTCATGAGCATGAGCCACACTCTACACGGTCTGTCGCAGCACGAGATACGAAAGGCTATCAGCGAACGTTACTTTTTAGCTTTATTATTATTACCAGTTATATGTTCATCGAAGCGATTGGTGGCTGGCTTACAGGAAGCTTAGCGTTATTGTCTGATGCAGGTCACATGCTGAGTGATTCCATAGCACTTGGTGTCACCTTGATGGCTTTTAAAATTGGCGAAAAATCTGCCACGCACCAAAAAACCTTTGGTTATAAGCGCTTTGAGATTTTAGTTGCGACGGTAAATGGGGCAACATTGATTGTCATTGCTTTAATGATTTTCTATGAAGCCATCAAACGCTTTAGCTCCCCTCCTGAAATTGCGACTCAAGGTATGCTGATTGTGGCGATAGTCGGCATGCTGATCAATATCTTGGTGGCGTGGCTCATGCATCGAAGCCAACACAATAACAGCGATCATACACACAGTCATGGTAAAGAAGACACTCAACCATCAAGTAAAAAACAACCTGTCAATCTCAATATGCATAGTGCTTATTTGCATGTATTGAGTGATTTGATGGGTTCAGTTGCTGCCATCATTGCTGCTCTATTGATGATGGGATTTGGGTGGGTCTGGGCAGATGCAGTCGCCTCAGTGATCGTCGCCGTCCTGATATTAGTCAGTGGGTATCGTGTCGTACGTAACTCCGTCCATATTCTCATGGAAGGTACGCCGTCTCACATATCTTTAGTCGAGATTGAGCAAGAACTACAAGAACACCCGCAAGTAAAAGAAGTCCATGATCTGCATGTTTGGAGCATTACTAGCGGTTTAAACGCTTTATCCTGTCATGTGACTGTCGATGGCGACATGAGTATTCATGACTCAAGTATATTGATTGCCAATCTTGAGCAAAGACTGCTTGCCCTTGATATTCATCATGCCACCATTCAGGTTGAAAGCTCGTCACATCCGCAAACTCAAGCGCATAGCAGTGCGCTGGTTTGTGATATATCAGAACGTACAGAAATTATGGATAGCCATATGGGTCATCATCATTAAAATAAACAGAGCAAATTTGCAAGAGACGTCATCTGAGTTGAGCACACGTTACATTCATTTTTGTCATTGCAATTGCACATGAAAAACGCTGAAAAAATCGGTCTTATTGTCATATTTTTTATATAAATTCTGTATACTTGAGGCTTACACGCTTTATTCATCATTACGGTGACCTTCTATTATGTCTAAACGCTCAGCGCCCTTTGTTGCCCCAGACCATATCGAAGACCCTACGTCAAAGGACGGCAAAAAACACGCCAAAGTTTTGCTGTCAACGCTACAAGAAGACATCGCCCGTTTTCGTAATGAGCAGTTTCCACCTGATATTTTGCGTCAAATTCGTGACATGCCTATTTATGAAGGCAATTTAGCCGAAGTGCAGGCTTATCAACAGGATTGGCAGCCTCTACTAGAACGCGCAGTGGCTTTTTATCCTGATGCCAATCTGCCACCTGATTACCTGCCATTACCTGCCAGCCTTGAGATACCGCAGTTTATTTATCATGTTCAACGCCTACATCTGACCAAGACACGCGCCAAAGAATCCAAAAGCTTCGGCTCGGTAGGGACACTGACTGACAAATGCGGTAATTATACGCCTGATGAAATTGCGCGCATGTCTGCCGTGTTTGATAATGATGAGGAAGCACGTTTGGTTGCGCACCGTGAATTTATCGATTTACGCGCGTATGTTTTTTGCCGTGATAGTAAAGGTGAGATGTTAGAGCCAGAGCGCGTTCGCTTTTATCGTACAGGGCTTATCGTACATGCCCTACCTGATTTTAAGATCGTAGATAGTCGGCAGACGCCGCGTAAGCGCCGTAATGATGCTTATAGCAATCCACTTGCGGATAATGGCATTTGGAAAATTTACCGTAAAAAATAACTCAATTCGATGGCTTATCGTAACATCGACTTAAGCTTTACCATTCTATATTATTTATTTTATCGTCACCCTTAAGGATACAAAATGTTCGCTGCCGCCGCCGGCTCACCAAATTTAATGTTACAAGCTACGATTTTCTTGGGCGCAGCGCTGCTCTTTGTACCTCTTGGCAAACGCTTCGGTATTGCAACTGTATTAGGCTATCTCATCACAGGGTTGATACTGGGACCAAGTGCTTTAGATGTAGCGGGCGATGCTGAGAGCCTATTGCATTTTTCTGAGTTTGGCGTGGTCATGCTATTGTTCATCATTGGTCTTGAACTTCAGCCATCACGGCTTTGGGCATTGAGGCGCTCTATATTTGTGTTGGGTGGTCTACAGGTCGGTCTTACTGGCACATTGCTAATGGGGCTTTTACATCAGTTTTTTGGCTTACAACTGGACACCGCTTTTATCGTCGGTTTTGGCCTTGCCCTTTCTTCTACCGCTTTTGTACTTCAGATATTGACCGAAAAACAGCAGCTCTCAAGCACGCATGGCCGTGAAGCATTTACAATTTTATTATTCCAGGATATCGCTGTCATTCCACTACTGGCTGTCATTCCGTTTTTATCAGGCGTACGTGAACAAAGCTATGATTTGATTTATTTTGGTAAGGTTTTTGCCGTTTTTGCCGGTCTCATCTTTGCTAGTCGTTATATCATTCGACCATTTTTTAAGTTTGTCGCATCGAGCGGTGCATCAGAATTACTCACAGCTGTCGCATTATTTATCGTGATGGGTGTGTCTATTTTGATGGGGCAAATTGGTCTATCGATGGCATTGGGCGCATTTTTAACAGGGGTATTGCTGGCAGATTCAGAGTATCGTCATGAGCTAGAAGCCAGTATCGAACCTTTCAAAGGACTGTTGTTAGGCTTGTTTTTTATGTCGGTTGGTATGTTAACCGACGTCAAGCTCATTTTGTCAGAGCCCCTCTTTATTATTGGCTGTGCTGTAGGACTTATGGTCATCAAGTTTGGTGTCATTGCCGCAATTGCTAAGGTTTTGGGCAATCGGTGGCCGACTAGTATCAGACTGGGTGTGACTTTGGCTCAAGGTGGTGAATTTGCCTTTGTCTTATTCAGTGTTGCAACTGCTCAAAATGTTTTGCGACCAGAGCTTGCCAATACGCTCAATCTCATCGTCACCATTTCTATGGCGCTAACGCCCTTGGCATTTTTATTGTTAGAAAAAATCGGTGAGCCTTTATTTGCTAAGAGTAAACCAAGCCGAGAGTATGATGCTATTCCAGACCATGAGCATCAGGTCATCATTGCTGGCTTTGGACGAGTTGGTCAGATTATTGGTCGTGTACTGCGTATGCATAACATCGAGTTTACCGCAATTGAACGCTCGGCAAATCGCGTAGATTTTGTCCGTAAATTCGGTAATCAGGTTTATTACGGTGACCCAAAAAATCCAGAAATATTGCGCGCAGCTGGTATCAAAAAAGCCCGCCTCTTTATTCTCGCCATTGATGATTTAGAACGTTCCATTACAACGGCTCAATACCTACGCAAAAACTATCCCAAAATTATCGTATTAGCACGCGCTCGTGACCGTCAGCATTATTACCGTTTACGCGAGGTTGGCGTACGTCACATTTGGCGTGAGACCTATTTATCATCTTTAGACATGTCGCGAGAGTCACTACAGCTGCTTGGCATCTCACCAGAAAAAGCGCGAGAAACCGTAAAAACCTTCCGTGATTATGACGATGATTTGATTGAGCGCCAGCAAGCCATCTATGATGATGAGGCCAGTATGATAGAATCAGCACAATCAGCAATTGCAGAACTTGAGAGTTTGTTTGATGAAGACATTGATAAAGCTCGTAAGATGGATTTAAGCGAGTTTTATGATGCATTAAAGAGTCAAGCGACACCTACTGATAGCAGCAATGACATCGCTACCGACTCTAAAAATTAATCGCTAGAATCCTCTAATCAGCGCTGCAACTTTCAGGAGCTTGTTTTTTACTCAGTGAACTCATGCAGCGCCAATCATCACTATCGGATAGGTGATAAAAGACCAGCGTTTGATCATTTAGGTAACGTATTGGAAATGTCACGTTTTGGATGGTTGCAATAACGGCGCAATCTGTTTTGGCAACACCTGCAGCTTTGGTGTCTATATCAATACGTATTTGCTGACTACCCATTGTCAAAGGCAAATCAACCGGACATTGACCTGTTTGCTGATAAATTAATGCCACCCGATTTTGTGCAGTTTTGACTGTATCATAAGCGTCGAACAATACTTCATTTGCTTTTGGCTTAGCAACTAGAGGCAAAAACTGCACCTTAATCACTATTAAAGCAAAGGCGAAAAGCCCAAAGCCCAATCCCAAACCAAATAAACTGACCCCGCCTTCTCGTCGCAAATGTGCTTGCTGCATGGCTTCATCTCGTGGATGGTCATTGAGCGCATCAGCAATTTCACGTCGCGCCATTCGATAATAATAAGCATCCGTCCAACGTGCCACCATAAACGACCAAAACACCCAAATGAGTGCAGCAATCCCTATACGTACTGCCATCTGATAAATGTCAGGAACATAAGGCATGGCCACAAACTCGAACATGACCAACACAATGGCAATATTAAGCTGAATAAATGACCACCCTGCTACGCTATATACGATGGCATCCATATAACGCTTACGATAGAGCAGCCAAGGAAAAGTCACAAAAAATGCTGCCCAATGCCATTGTGGCGATAGATACCCTTGCCGATCAAATTGCTCAAAGCGTTTGAGATAATAGTGCTGGCTACGATGGCCAATAAACCATTGATCCAATTGCTGACGTTTTTTAGGCGTCAATTGTTCTTGATAAAAAGGGGGCGGCGAGTCCGTCTCAATAAATAGCATGGCAATATGCTCTATTAGCTTTTAAAAAAATGCTCTGACAATGATTATTATATGATAACGCTCCAACCTATGTATAGGATAGAGAAATGCGACAGTTTGACTGTAAACACGCTACAATAGGATTGTACGTTCACACTTGTATGGATTTCACTTATAATGAGTGTATCTTACCCACCTAAATAAGCCTTATTAATACTATGAGTCCACATTCTGATATCAATGATAACGCCATTAGCAACCCAGCTGATGAGCAAAACCTTAATAGCACTAACGAACCTACCAATATTGATACCAGTGCCGATATTGACGCAGAACCTACTTCCGATAAGCACCTGCGTATTGTCAACACATTCATGAAGCGACGCACGCACATGAATAAAAACGCTGAGTTGGCACTAACTGCTCCAGAGTTTGCAGAGTATTTGGTCAACAATAGCTTTGGTGATGGTAACTTAGAGGGTATCGATGATTTACGCTCATTATTTGCTGATAGCCCGAATGGCAGCGACGCTCCGCTTACCTTAGAGATTGGTTTTGGTTTAGGTGATTCATTCATTGAAATGGCAGCAGCTGAACCTACGCGCAATTTTGTTGGCGTCGAAGTGCATGAGCCAGGTATTGGTAAATGCGCCTATATGGCTGGTACTCAAGGCTTAACCAATGTCAAAATCATCAACGGTGACGCCATCCAATTACTAAAGCAATTACCAGAAAACCATATCGATCGTATTCAGCTTTATTTTCCTGATCCATGGCAAAAAAAGCGTCATTATAAGCGTCGTTTCGTCAGCCCAGAACGTATGTCTATCGTGACGCGTAGTTTAAAGCAAGGCGGATGGTTTCATACTGCCACCGATTGGGAGCACTATGCTTTTTGGATGGTTGAAGTTTTGGATGGTTTTGAAGGTTTGACCAATCAAGCCGGTACAGGCAATTTCACCGAGCGTCCTGACTTTCGTCCAATGACAAAATTTGAGCGTCGTGGTCTAGATCGTGGACATGGCGTATGGGATTTAATTTATATCAAAGACTGATATTGATAAAGTGTTTTTGACCTTGTTTTATTGAGCGGCTAAGTAACTTAGTCGCTTTTTTTGTCTTATTGGCTATCTGGTTACTATTCTCTGGCAGAATATTGATGTATTTGACGGCTCTATCCTTTGATTCGTGGGGCATAGATATTTTTAGCTAAAAAAATTCATCAAACTGTCATATGTGAAACATAGCAAAAATTCGTCAAATTATTGACGAACACATGGCTTTACAAGCGCGCAATATAAGCTCTGTACGTGACATTCATAATTCATCATCGGCGCAAACATTGACGCTATAAGGGCTTCGTGAGTTCTCCCCATAAGCTGTGGATAACCCTGTGTATAAGTCACCACTTGACAAGATTTCTCCTAGGTAACATAAAGGACTAGGTAAAATCGTTCATTTTTTATACAATTTAAAAATTAATTAAAATCAATTACTTACACTTAATATCTAATCATAAAAAATTATTTTCAATATTTTTAAAAAATAATTTTACATTAGAGGATGTTTCACAGTAATCAAATAAAGGCATCATATTTATTGTGGACAACTTATAAAACTGTTGACAAACCGTACCATTATCAGACCCAAAATTATTTAATATCCAATAGTAATTTTATACCAAATCTCAGTCACATACTATACGACAGCTGATGTCGTTTAACTTGGTTTGATACCCTACTACTACCTTGGATTTTGTTATAATTACCTCATCTATTCAATAGGATGATAAATGAGAGTTTCCACTTATTAATGAACTTAGTTTTACTTTTATCAGAATTTGATTTTGCTGTATAGTAGAGCAAAATATCTGATATTGTTAACTATGCCATTGATATCATTATCCGCTTCCTTTAGCCAAGTGTTGGCTATCTCTAAAACTCAACTAGCTGTTGTTCTATTGAAGCATTATATTTAATAGTACGAATATTATATTTATAGCATAGAAATCGATAATTCCAAATTAATTATTGCAAACAAGGAATCCAGTATGGACGACAATAAAGCCAAAGCCCTTAAAGCGGCACTAGGTCAAATTGAGAAACAATTCGGTAAAAACACCATTATGCACCTTGGTGATGACTCAGCCATCCTTGATGCTGATGTAGTCTCCACAGGCTCTCTTGGCTTGGATATTGCTCTTGGTATCGGTGGACTACCAAAAGGCCGTATCGTTGAGATTTATGGACCTGAAAGCTCTGGTAAAACTACCATGACGTTGCAGGCTATTGCAGAGTGCCAAAAGCAAGGTGGTACTTGTGCCTTTATTGATGCTGAACATGCACTTGATCCTGTTTATGCGCGTAAGCTAGGCGTGAATACGGATGAGTTACTACTTTCACAGCCTGATAATGGTGAGCAAGCTCTTGAGATTACCGATATGTTGGTTCGCTCAGGTGCTATCGACATGATTGTCATTGACTCCGTTGCGGCTTTGACGCCACGTGCAGAGATTGAAGGCGAGATGGGTGATTCTCATATGGGTCTACAAGCGCGTCTCATGAGTCAAGCCCTACGCAAAATTACAGGTAATGCTAAACGCTCTAATTGCATGGTCGTGTTTATCAACCAGATTCGTATGAAAATTGGTGTTATGTTCGGTAGCCCTGAGACTACAACGGGTGGTAATGCTCTCAAGTTCTACGCGTCAGTACGCATGGATATACGCCGAATCGGTGCAGTTAAAAATGGTGATGAAATCATTGGTAACCAAACGCGCGTTAAAGTCATCAAAAACAAAATGGCACCACCATTTCGCCAAGCTGAGTTCGAAATTACCTATGGCGAAGGTACCAACCACTTAGCCGAAGTTATTGACTTAGGTGTTGAGATTGGTGCAGTTGGTAAAGCTGGCTCATGGTACAGCTATGGCGATGAAAAAATCGGCCAAGGTAAAGCCAACTCTGTGCTATTTTTGAAAGAAAACCCTGCCATTGCCAAAGAAATCGAAGATAAAATTCGTGACGAAAAGCTTGGCACCAAAAAAGACAGTAAGGCCGCTGATGCTGTTGAAACCAATGAAGAATTGGCTTCTGAGCCTGTACAATAGACTTTTGATAACTCCTTACTATCAACAGTCATGACGTATTATGAAAATTAAAACACTGGCCGAAATACTCGCTGAGTCGGATACCGATTCAGCGAGTTCTCTCGATGCCACACGCAAAAGACCTTCTAAGCACTTTGATGAAGACACACATAAAAAAGTAAGTGCTGTTGGTAAGCGGCCTACTTATACAGATAAGAGAAACAAAGACGATTCCTCGACTAGCAAGTCTACAGTCGAGATAGAATCGGTTGATACCCTTTCTCATCATGTCAAAAAAGCATTCAATTCTAAGAAACGTAAAAAACGCTTTCATCCAGCTGCCAACTTCATCGCGGAGCCTAGCGATGTGCCTGCTTATAAGCCACCTGAAGCACAAAGTATCAAAGAGATGCTGGCAGAGGTCAAGCACAACGTCCATGATACTGACAACGAAACTGCCTCCCTTCTCGATACTAGTGAAGAGTCGCGTATAGCAGACGACTCATACGCTACTGCGTCAAAAACAACTTATGACGATGAAACAAGCCATCAAACCGACAATTTACCGGCTGCCCTCAAGGCTTATTTGCGTACGCCGGAACAACGTCAAGCAGACATCGATGCCATTAAAGCGGAAAGTCGCTTACGTTGGCTTGCATTTTATTATTTGTCGCGCCGTGAATACGGCAAAGCTGAACTCAAGCAAAAGCTGATTGATAAGGAGCAAAACCCAGAAAAAGTCGATGCGATCCTCGATGAGTTTGAAGAAAAAGGCTACCAGAGTGATTATCGCACTACGCTAATGCTGATACGCGAGAACATTCGCAAAGGCCGAGGGCGTGGACGTATCAAACAAGAGTTTTATCGCAAAAAAATCACTATGCCAGGCAACATTGATGAGCTAATCGATATGGCAAATAGCGAATCTGAGGAATTCAGTGAATTTGTCGATGATAGTGCAGATAACTTGGTTGACGGTGTTGATTGGCTAAAATTGGCAGTCATAGCACGTACTAAGAAGTACGGTAATGCCATACCCACTGAGCAAAAAGACAAAGCGCGCCAGCTACGGTTTTTACAATACAGAGGATTCAATACTGATGTCTGTTTTGAGGCGCTCAATTATACATTAGACACATTAGATGAGCGGTTTTAGCCAATAACTTTCAAAGTTAGTAATAGCCGAGTACTTTCCACCAAATGAGACCGGCACCTATCCAAATAACTAAGTTAACCACGCTCATGATTGCCCCAATACCCCACCACTCTTTTAATGTCACATAACCAGAGTTAAAAATAACAGGTGCGGTACCAGTTGCATAATGAGTAAGTGTCATCATAATATTACCCGCTGCGGCTAAGATTAGCGCATATAACATCGGCGGCGCCCCTAATGTCAGTCCTACTGCATAGAATGCGGCAAATAGCGCTGTAATGTGGGCCGTGGTACTAGCAAAAAAGTAATGAATATATAAGTAAACTAAGGTCAAAATAGTCACTGCCCCTACCCAACCTACTCCAGTGGTACCAATTAGAGACTCAATATTGCCTGAAAACCAGCTTATCAAGCCAAGCTTATTAAGATAAGCCGCCATCATAATAAGTGCGCCAAACCAAACGATGGTATCCCATGCAGATTTTTCTTTTAGAATATCATCCCAAGTCAGGACACCAGTCAGGATTAATGCTACTAATCCAATAAAGGCAGTAGTGGTTGCATCGACGCTATATTGCTCACCCAAAATAAGCGCAGGTATATTCGCCCACAATAGCAGCATCAAACCAAATACCCCGAGCATGATTTTCTCTTGAGTACTTATTTGTCCCATTTCGGCTAAATTATCCTTTGCAAAGTCTTTCGCATCAGGCGTCACTTTGACATCGGGCGGATAGATAATATAGATAACCAGTGGCATCACCACCAAACAGAGCATCCCAGGTACAAACATCGCGAGCGCCCATGTTGTCCAAGATAGCTGAATATCACCACCTGTGGCTTTATTCACTAGTTCTACAACTAATGGATTAGGAGCAGTAGCGGTAATAAACATACCAGAAGTAATAGGATTGGCGTGATAATTAACCATAGCCAAGTAGCGACCAATCTTGTTTTGCGTGCCGTCCTCGGGAGTTGAATGAAAGCTCTGTGCGATGGATTTCATAATGGGATGAATAATACCGCCGCCTCGTGCTGTATTAGAGGGTGTAATGGGCGCTACTATCAGTTCAGCGGCTGTTAAAGAGTAAGCCACTCCGATGGTTTTTTTACCAAAAATAGAAATAAAATAATAAGCAATACGCCGACCCAAGCCAGTTTTTATCAAGCCACGCGATATCATGATAGCAATACCAATTAGCCAAATTAAAGGACTTGAATAGCTTGATAATGCATCGCTAATAGCTTGTTTTGGACTATCACTCGTTACGCCTGTGAGTGCTACTAGGGTCACAGCAATAATAGCAATTGCGCCAATGGGTAATGCTTTGCCTATAATGGCCACAATGGTAGCAATAAATAGTGCCAGCATATGCCATGCTTCTGGTGTGACACCAGTCGGAACTGGAATGACAAACCAAATGATCAGACCAACTAAGATAGCAATAGCGGCTTGGATGGGCTTGAATGGCATTATTAAGTATCCTTATAAGATCATTGGATTATCAGATCAGCGCACCTTTACCATTAATAGCATGGTCTCAAGATAACTGTGGCCACAAATCAAGAAATGAGCACTCTCCTTAACCATATTATAAGATTTATCTAGTTCTTGTGTTATTGTTTACCTATTTTAATATATTTATTTAGAATAAAATAAATATATAGTGATATTTTTTCTAAATAAGCTACAAGCAGATAAACAATAAAAAAGAGCACATCATCAGATGTACTCTTCTCATTGCATTTTTGACTGATATTGATAGATTTAAAAACAGGAAACTATTTTAAAGTACCTAATCGATTAGACAGTTGGCTCATAATTTGATCAATTTCATCATTCGCTTCCGTTTCGTTATCCAAGTTGCCATTAGGCGTTAACTGATTCATCACCTCGGGAAGCAACTCAGCAAGACCTTGACGCACTTCTGTCTCATTGGCACCAGTATTAGCAGCAACTTGTTGAATCTCACCTTCATCGAAGAATCGACTGACCTCATTTGGATCAAGATTGTCATTGTCTTCTTGATTACTCATCCAAGATCGCGCTTGATTATCGTATCCCATACCAGTAATTTTTGATAAGGCACCGCTCACACCGCCATTATTTTTAATCCAAGTGAGTACCATCGGCATCAGCATAGCAATAAGCATCCCTTTGCCGCCAAAGCCGCCTCTATTGCGTTGACCACCAAGTACACTGCCTAAGATATCTCCCAGACCACCTGCACCTGAGCTTACGCCACCGCGCTGATTACTACCAGTAATACTACCTATGATATCGTCCAAACCAAAACTATTATCAGGTTGACGGTCGTATTGTCGAGGATTGTACCCACCTGCTTGACTGCCACCTCCTAATACACTACCCAATATATCACCAAGACCTCCAGTGCGACGTGCGTTGGTATGTTGGTTTACTGGGTTACGCTGTGCGTCTTCTGGGTTCATCGCGCTGCGGGCAACTTGGCTCACTAAATTCCCTAATAAACTCATTTTCTACTCCTTTGTTTATTCTAGTATTTGTTACAGACAAACCATAAATTTGCTTTACAACATTCATCTCTAGTCAATAACTAGCTCTTCAGCGACTAAGAACGCTGGTTTATCTGCTGTATTCTTCTCATGCAATATAACAAATCTCTTTTAACTTCAAGATAGGTATTTTGTTATGACATGTAGGGCTTCGTAAGCTCACGCAAGAAGGAGTGAAGTTGTAAAGAGACAGAAGAGTTGAGCGTTAGATTTTATTAGTACTTATATTGGCTAAAACACCCAGCTCACGCCATTGATTGACGCTTACTTGATCGCGAAAGATAGTAATTGATAGCGGGCGTCTATAAGGCTCTACGATAATAAGCTCCAGACTCACGGCCCATCGATAACCATGGACAGCAACCAATTGTGATTGCCACAGCTCATCACCACGACTTGTTCTGATGAGCAATTGCCAGTGTTTATTAATACGTTGGCTAAGCGGTGGTTGGCTAACATGCAGTGGTATAGGCCGTGATAGTGCCAGATAGAGTGTCACGGCTGTAGTGACTATTAGTAGACACACATACTGCCATAAGACTAAAGGGGCAAGCCATGCTAGCAGCCCCATTATACTGCCTAGCCCACCATATAGCAGAAAGCGCAACGAGCTAGTCGGCTGAATGGCTGTATCAATGCGTAAGGAAGGTGTCAAAGTCATAATTAAGGGCTAATAAAAAGTGAAGCCAATGAGCTAGGTAGCACTTACCACTGGCAATCTGGCAATCTGGCAATAGTACATCACGATTCAATTATAAATAAAAGACGTATAACTACGTTAAGTCTTTGGTATGACGCCAGGTTTTAATTTTATTTACCAATGCCCACATGGCATCATCGTCTGGACGATTTTGGTTGGTAAAATAATCCAATAAATCAGGATCTTCATGCGTTAGCATTTGTGCAAATATTTCTTGCTCAGCTGGATCTGCTGTTAGGTATAGTTCTTTCACATAAGGATCAATATAAAAATCCAATTCTTTTAAGCCACGACGTGCTTGATAAATAATACGGCGTTGTTCGTTGGTGGGTTCTGGTTGAGATGTTATGGTCATCAAAGCACTCTCATTTGTTTAGGTTATGATTGGTATTAAGTATAATAAGATGTTGGATATTTACAGAATATTAAAACTCAGGGTTGGTTAGGAACTTTGACCATCACGTAGGCAAAGTAAACACTTACGATATCGGCTAATAGTATTCAGCATCAAAAGTAAGGTCAGCTTTCGTGATACTCGGACAACTGATGCCACAACGCTACTGCTTGCTGCATCATAAACACGTTGTGAGTACGAATGATACAGGCACCTTGTTGTATCGCAAAAATTCCTGCTGCCGTTCCAATAGCATCACGCTCTACCGCTTGTGTTGTTATCACTGAACCAGCACCACTTTTGGTCAATACTTCCGCTAAAAAGCGCTTACGTGAAATACCAAACATCATAGGCAACCCTAATGGCTTTAATTCATCGAGGTGTTTCAACAGTGCACAATGATGCTCGTAATCCTTAGCAAAGCCAAAGCCTGGATCGATAATGATATTTTCGCGTTTCACACCAAGACTAGTTACTTTTTCAATGCGTGCCGCCAGCTCTACCGTTACTTCTTGAACCACATCTGTATATTGCGCAAGATCATTCATGGTTGTTGGCTCACCGCGCATGTGCATGAGCATCACAGGTATGTCTAGCTTAGCAGCTAATGCTACAGCGCCTTCACGCTTGAGTGCTCTCACATCATTCCAAATGTCTGCACTAGCATCGAACGCTGCCTGCATTACTGCTGGGTTACTGGTATCGACAGATAACCAAACCTCGTCGCCACAATGTTGTCTGATGGCTTGAACCACGGGCACAACACGTTGTATTTCATCATTAGTAGCCACGATATTAGCATTGGGACGAGTAGATTCACCGCCAATATCAATGATAGTCGCGCCGTCTGCTATCATCTGCTGACAATGAGCCACTGCTTTATCAATAGCAGTGAATTGTCCGCCATCTGAAAATGAGTCTGGCGTGACATTAAGTATGCCCATAACATGGGGCTGGGACAAATCTAACGTTTTATTGCGACCAGATATTTCATATTTTGGTAGCGACTCGAATAATGACATCATCAATCCATTATAAATATATTTCAGTAAGTAATTTCTATGCTAATGATACCAGTAAATCTTACTCTGTCCTAAATCCTTCATAAAATGATGCCAATAAAAAAGCCCTTTACTAAAAAGGGCTTCTTTAAGAGTCATTCACCAATTACAAGCTACATCGCTGGCAATGGTGGTGGCGTTGAACCAGACGTTTTCACATCGTTTTTTGACAAGTTCACTTCGTTGTGTTGATACACTCTTGGTGGACGAGGCTCCTCACCTGCCAAGATATCTTGAAGCTGATCGCGATCAATGGTTTCCCATTTCATCAAGGCATCAACCATCGCATGCATTTTTTCTTGATTACCTTCAATCAATTCACGCGCAATATCGTACTGCTCTTCCAGCATACGGCGTACTTCATCATCTACCTTTTGTTGAGTAGCCTCTGAAATCGTACGGCTACCACCAAAGTAGCCTTGCGAGCTGTCATCGTCTTCATAAACCATGATACCAAGTGCGTCTGACATACCATACTTAGTGACCATTGCACGCGCCATCTTGGTTGCTCGTTCAAAATCATTAGAAGCACCAGTAGACATCTGATGAATAAAGACCTCTTCTGCAATACGGCCACCAAATAAAATAGCAATATCGCTCAGCATTTTTGACTTATACATACTGGTTTGATCGTGCTCTGGTAGCTGCCATGTGACACCAAGAGCAAAACCGCGCGGCATGATAGTGACTTTATGCACAGGATCAGTCCCTGGTAATAACTCCGCAACCAATGCATGACCTGCTTCATGATATGCAGTCGCTCGGCGTTCTTCTTCGCGAATCACCATAGATTTGCGTTCAGGACCCATATAGAGCTTGTCTTTTGCATCTTCAAAATCATTCATGTCAACGCTGGTCTTATTACGACGTGCTGCAAACAGTGCCGCTTCGTTCACAAGGTTAGCAAGCTGTGCGCCACTAAATCCTGGTGTGCCACGGGCAAGAGAGCTTGCATCTACACTAATCGTATTTGGCAATTTTCTCAAATGTACTTTTAGAATTTGCTCACGACCTTTGATGTCAGGCAACCCCACTTGTACTTGACGATCGAAACGACCTGGGCGTAATAGCGCTTTATCAAGTACGTCTGCACGGTTGGTCGCAGCAATGATGATAACGCCTTCGTTACCTTCAAAACCGTCCATCTCAACCAATAGCTGGTTTAAAGTTTGCTCACGCTCATCGTTACCACCGCCTGTTCCAGAACCACGATGACGACCAACCGCATCAATCTCATCGATGAAGATAATACAAGGTGCACTTTTCTTCGCCTGTTCAAACATATCACGTACACGTGAAGCACCCACACCAACAAACATTTCTACGAAATCAGAACCTGAAATCGAAAAGAACGGTACTTTGGCTTCACCAGCAATGGCTCTGGCCAATAGCGTTTTACCAGTACCTGGTGGGCCTACCATCAAAATACCACGCGGAATAGTCGCACCAAGCTTGGTAAATTTGTCAGGATCGCGTAAGAAGTCTACTACTTCAACCACTTCTTCTTTGGCTTCTTCACAACCAGCAACGTCTCCAAAATTGACCTTGATTTGATCTTCAGTCAACATTTTAGCTTTTGACTTACCAAAGCTCATAGGGCCACCGCCTTTACCGCCAGCGCCGCCTTGCATATTACGCATGAAGAATAAGAACAAACCAATAATCAAAAGAATTGGGAAACTTGCTATCAGTAACTGCATTAACACGCTTTGACGCTTCGGTGCCGTTCCTTGAACCTCGACTTGATTTTCACGTAGAATTGGCATCAACTGGTCATCAGTCACAGCTGGTCTAATGGTTTCAAAAGAGGAACCATTTTTCTTCTCGCCGGTGATCTGCTCGCCATCGATTTCCACACTGGCTACTTGTTTTTCTGACACAGCGGTCACAAACTCAGAGTAGTTAAGGCTATCTGGCTCAGATGATTGATCAAAACCACTGAACACCAGCACCAAAACGCCGATTACCACCAGCCACAATAAGGTATTTTTTACCATGTCGCTCACTAGTTATTCCCATCCCTTACTTATTGGTGTGTTTACTAAACACGTGACGTCTATAAACGTATTACTTATCTTTAATAAAAATATCAGAACTCATGTTATATAAATCTATCACAGATAAACGTATTAAGCGCTTATTATCAGACGACTTTGCTTAAAACATATGTTTGAAACAAAGTTAATATACCATGATATGTGGTGCTAGCCTGAATAATTCAAGCAAGTTTTTCTTTTATTCAGTTAACGATTGTAGCGGTTTTAAACATTGATAATGTATATGTTGTGGCAACTCATTTTTTGGCTTGTTTTGACGACAACCTATTGAATTTAAACCTATTTGATAGCGATCCAAAACATCTCTTTTGAACGAGGGCGAGAAGCACCAGGTTTGATACTACGAATTTTACTAAAATCATTCTGCATTTGCTTGCGTAATTCTTGCATCCCTTCACCTTGAAACACTTTCATAATAAGCGCGCCACCTTGTGGTAAGGTTGCCAAAGCAAATTCCACAGCCAACTCACATAAGTACATCATTCTTGGCTGATCGATAGCACTATTGCCTGCTGTGTTAGGTGCCATATCTGACAATACCACATCAACTTGCCTATCACCAACCTCAGCCATAATCGTGTCAAACACGTCAGCCTCACGAAAGTCTCCTTGAATGAACGTTACATCAGCCAGGGCATCCATGGGTAAAATATCAGAGGCAATCAAAACACCTTTTTCACCCACCAGCTGGCTGGCTACTTGTGACCAACTACCAGGTGCACTCCCCAAATCTACCACTGTCATGCCCTTTTTAATCAAATTGGTTTTTTCATTAATTTCTAACAACTTGTAGGCGGCACGAGCGCGGTAACCATCTTTTTGAGCCTTTTGCACATAATGATCGTCAATATGCTCCTTCATCCAAGCACTACTACTTTTTGACAGTTTTTTATTTTCAATACGCGTGGCCAAAACACCTGCTCCTCTTGCTTTACCAACACTACTCTTTGTTAATTAACCACTCTATCGTGGTCAAGTAGTACATTGGTCAAAAACGACTTTTGACAGTAAATATATGGGATATCAGCTCAATTATTTTAGATATGCCATTCATTGAGCGATTGATTTATCTGATGACTTTAAATTGGTCAAATTCTATTGGGGAAAACACTGCTTTATAAGAGCATAGCGTTTATAATGTGACCAAATATTCAGTTTAACATTTTCATCACGTAAAATCGTGCAAAATCCTGCTGATATCATGCAAGATGCCCTCAGATTATCTATAATAGTCACTAATTGCGCTCAATAGCATCATCTTTTATTTTTTACCAACCTTTGGAAATTCTATGGAACTCGATAACGCTACCATCAAACGCCTACGAGGCATTGGTCACGAGCTTAAACCTATTGTCATGATTGGCAATAAAGGTGTCACACCGACTATCGCAGAGGAGATTGATCGCGCTTTGTCAGATCATGAACTCATTAAAGTAAAACTGCCTGCCGGTACTAAAGAAGAGCGTGATGTCATTGGTGCAGAGCTTGCCGCAGCTGCGAATGCAACTTTGATTCACTCAATCGGTCGTATGGCGTTGTTACTGCGTAAAAATCCGCATGCCAACCCAAAACTGTCTAATTTGGCACGTCACGCTCAGTAGTTTGTAACGACAAGCTTGGTTTGAATAAATTTCTACTGTGATTGCTGAGTTATTATTCAAATCATTACGATAGTACCTAAAAGCCGCGCTGCATCATGCTCGCGGCTTTTATAATATGTATTTTTCACAGCGAGCTTATCTTAGCGTTTCTCGTTATAAGATAAGTCGTTTTTTCTCATTGATGTTCTTGAGTATGATCAGATTATGAGCCAAACCTTTACCCTTTGTGTGGCCACTGATACGTTGGTCAATGATGCCCAGCAAATCGGGGTAGCCGTGGACGAACTCCGTCGTATCGGCATTCAAGTAACTGCCGAAATTGTGCAACGACCAACATTGCATTTACAACTCACGTATTATATTACCGTACCCACACCTTTTTTGGCCGCCAAACTTAACTGGCCGGCATGGCAGACCAAGCAAATAGGCTTCTCTGATTATCTTTGGGAAGAAACGTGCCTTGAATGTTTTATTACAGGCAGTTTAGCCAAAAATGAAGTCGACTACGCAAAAAATGCAGAGTCTTATATCGAAATCAACGCCAGTCCAGATGGTCGTTATGCGCTATATCGGTTTGAAAGTTATCGCAACCCTTCAACACTGCCGCCTGACCCTTTGTACCATATGGATAGACACGAGCGTATAGGCATTTATTGGGAGGATAAGTCTTTGCAGCAGCGCTCACCAGTTGATACCTCTTTATCTACCAAATCATCGTTAGCCTCTACCATTCCAAGTTATGAACGACGTTTTAGCATACTTTTGAATCAATTACCCAAGCAACAATATGCATTGAATAACACGGTGGTTGAATACATACATCCTTGCGTTATTTTAAAGTTTAATAAGACGGCTTTATATTTTGCCCCGCGCCATGTTTCACCACCTGATTTTCATAATCGTCATTATTGGTCTAAATTTAAAGGTTAATCATATTTTTTCCGCTTGATTACCTTACTTATCAATAGGCACAGAATCTTTTTTCAATTTCCCTTCTATCACACATCGTTACTTCAAATAAAAAAAGCCTAGTAATGTCGAAAACATTACTAGGCCTGGAGAAACTGGTCGAATTAAAGAGCTATTTAACTGATTATTTGTCCGCCATAGCAAGATAGATACCACGGTCTGACGCATCGTCAACGTACTGCGAATCACGCCATGTAGTATAGCTATGAGAGCCACTATAAGGATTGATGCTGTTTTGACGGAAGTCAGACACCCATGTATTGCCATCAAAAATTTGGATATGACCATGAGGACGGCTTGAGGTGCGGTTAAAGACAACGACATCACCAACTTGTGGTTGCATATCGTTACTGATCTTAGTGAAGCCTGCTTGGGCCAAAGTGCCACGTGAGGCGTACTGATAAGCGGATGGATTAGGCGTAAATTCGTAACCGGCTGATTGTAGCGCTTTACGTACGTAGCGTGCGCAGTAACCAGAACTTCTAGATAGGGCAACTCGTGCGGCATTTGCTGCTGCAATAGCAGGGGCAGAGTTACTATCAGGGGTGCGGCTGGCTTGTTGCTGACGCTGCTCATAAGACAAACGGCTGGTTAGCGAGGCAAGCTGGTATTCTTTTTGCTTAGCATGGGCGCTTAGATTATCAATAGCTTGGCTGATCTCATCGTTGCTATATACATGAGCGCCACTGTTGGTGCTATAGATATTACGACTAGAACCGTAGTTCGCAGAAGCAGAAATATTTGTGATGGTATGACTCAAGGTATTATTCGGTTGAAAGGTGGTTTCGACAGCACCACTCGTCTGTGCTATACCCATTCCCAATACTGACAAAAGCAATAAAGCTTGTTTCATAAATTTACTACCTATTGTTAATACAAGACCGCTCGTCATCCATGACAAAGCATCAATTAATTTAGAGGATATAATCATAAAATAAACATGATAAAATCCTTGTTACAACAGCCCACTCTTTTTTCTATAGTGACTAGCGTTTATTACCTTAGGCTAGTCAGATATCTCGTAAATCGTTTGTTATATATTGCTTTTAGCATGTCTATCGACGTTGTCACCTATTAGATGAGTCATTGCGATGTCAAAAAAACAGCCTAATCGGCTTGCTAAGCTTATCGATCATCAAGCTTTTGCTGGTAGTGCGCTACCACAAACTCTTGCTGACAATATGCGGCTATATACAAAAATGACCGCTGAGATAAAAGAGCTACTGGTAGATTGTCTACCTGAAGAAATCCTTAGTACCTGTTGGGTTGTAGGATTTACTCCTGAGCAACTCATACTCAGTGTTGGCTCTGTAACAGCTGCTAATCATATCCGCTATTTACAGAGTGCTTATTTGCGAGTGTTAACAGAGCAATCAATTACATTTAAACAACTCAAACAAATTCGCGTCGTAATTGCTAAAACTTCCACTCATAATCATTCAATTCAACAGTCATCGTCATTATCAATGACTAAATCAAAAACTCTTGAAATCAATGAAAATCAGGCCCTTAGCCAAAACACAAAGCGGACTATATCACAGGCCGCAGAGCATGTCACCACTGATGAAAATCTCAAAAAAGCCCTTTTACGCTTAATAAATGATTAAAAATCATAACTTCCTAATGTAAAGTTATGTAAATAAAATCGTGAAAATCAACGAGTAACGCTGGGGTTTTGTAATATCACAAATAAAAAAAATCATCTATTGGCATCATTCGTATCATGAATGCTACCAATAGATGATTTGAAAACCATCTACAGCTTTTGTATTCTCTACTCTGAAGTATAATTTTCGAAATAACCCGAACAATATATTCAAAAAATAGAATATTATAGGAATGTAATTATAGCCCGATCATGTAATATTGCGTAAATGTTTCGATACTTCGTGTATATTCCTGTATTCATCCTTCAACAGCTAAATCTTCTAAAGGTGAATACTTGATAGGACAAGTTACATTGTCATCAAAAGTTACAATTTCAAAATTATCATGGTCAGATAGTATTTCACGCACCAATAAATTATTTAGTGCATGACCAGACTTATAAGCATTAAAGCGACCCAAAATTGGATAACCGATTAAATATAAATCTCCCAAAGCATCCAAAATTTTGTGACGGACAAACTCATCATTGAAGCGTAAGCCTTCTTCATTTAATACGTTTGCTTCATCGATGACGATTGCATTGTCCATGCTACCGCCTAACGCCAAGTTGTTTTGGCGCATTGCCTCAATATCACGCAAAAAACCAAAGGTACGTGCTGAGCTTAATTGTTCAATAAAGTTTTGTGTAGAAAACTGCAGCTGAGCGTGCTGAAAGTTTTTATCAATAGCGGGATGATCAAAATCGATTTCAAAATTTAGCTCAAAACCGTCATAAGGACGCAGTTCTGCCCATTTATCATCCACTTTTACACGTACAGGCCGAACAATTCTAATGAACTTTTTAGCAGCTTCTTGCTCACACAACCCTGCTTCAAGTAACAATCCAACAAAAGGTGCAGCGCTACCATCCATGATTGGTATTTCTGAGGCAGAAACACGAATCAAGAGGTTATCTATGCCAAGTCCAGCAATCGCGCTCAAAAGGTGCTCGACAGTGCCGACACGAGTACCGCCAAATACAAGATTTGACGACATCATAGTATCTTGTACTAAAAAGGCACTGGCTGGGATTGGCTGACTGCCTTCGATATCAGAGCGCTCGAAAACAATACCAGTATCCACTGGCTGCGGATAAAACTCTAAGTTAACAGGCTGACCACTATGGAGACCTGTACCTGTAACAGCAATCGCAGTTTTTAGGGTTCTTTGGTTCATGGCTGTCTTCTCACATATTTTGTTACAATTGCCATAGTGTATCATTACCTACCCCCATTTCGCTATAGCTAATACTCTTTAATTTGCTTATCTCCTTGATTGATAACACTTATCGTCATATATATTCATGATTTATGGCGCTTAGCATTTATGTTTCTTTGTATAAATATCCAACTTTTCGAAACATTTTATGCAATAAAATCATCAGATATGTCCATTTGATGACAATTTTCATGCTATCTACTATTTATAAGCATGAAAAAGCCAGCGACTCAGCGCTGGCTTTTTAGTTCAAAATACTTGGTGTCTCTATAAGAATTACTTATTTTGTTGACGCTTTAAATAATCTTGAATACTGTTGGTTTTTGTTTTAGGCTGCTCTTGAGGTGCGTTCGAACGTGCTGCGGTATCTTGGTAAATTTGGGCTTGTGCTTGTTTTTGACTGTTTAGCGCACTAGTATGTACGTTAGGATCGACAGGTTGGGTGCTATTAACCGATGGAACTGGTTGCTCCACCACTTCTGGTTCTTGACCAGCATTTTCATCTAACGTTAAACCAGTGGCGATAACTGTCACGTGCAAGTCATCTCCCATTTTTTCATCAATCACAGAACCATAGAAAATATGAGCGTCATCAATATCAGTAATTTCTTCGACTATGGCACTGATTTTACTCATTTCATCCAAAGATAATGATTCAGAGGAAATCACGTTGACCAATAGACCTTTGGCATTTTCCAAACGCAAATCGTCAAGTAGTGGTGATCTGATGGCTTTTTCAGTCGCTTGACGCGCACGGTCATCACCGCTTGCACGACCAATACCCATCATTGCATGACCTTTAGCCGTCATTGCCGTACGAATATCATTAAAATCGATGTTAATCATACCTTCGCTAGCGATGGTTTCGGCAATACCCTGAACGGCGTGCAGTAAAACATCATCCGCTTTTTTGAAAGCGTCTTGCATAGAGATATTACCGTAGACACTCATCAACTTATCATTTGGAATCGTAATGATAGAATCCACAAAGTTGGTCAACTGCTCAATACCCGCTTTAGCAGCTTTGATACGTTTGCCGCCTTCAAATTTGAAAGGTGTGGTCACTACTGCAACGGTCAAAACTTCCATTTCTTTAGCAATACGAGCAACCACTGGCGCAGCACCTGTACCTGTACCTCCACCCATACCTGCGGTGATAAATACCATATCGGAATGCTCAAGTAAGGCACGGATAGCTTCTTCTTCGCTCTCTGCCGCTTCACGTCCTACTTCTGGGTTTGCCCCTGCACCAAGACCACGATTTGTTTTTGCACCAAGTTGTAATTTGTGCGGCGCAGTTAAACGATCAAGCGCTTGTTTATCCGTATTAGCACAGACAAAGGTTACACCCCTAATTCCTTGTTGTACCATATGCTCAACCGCATTACCGCCACCACCACCCACACCGAATACAGTGAAGCTCGCTTGGCCGTTATTTTGAAGCTGGTTATCATCTGGCATGGTGTATTTTGACATAAAAAAGATTCTCCAGTTGCAAATAGCGTAATGGTCGATACGTGGTAACGCACTCATGAGTTGCGCTATCGACACACTATATATATAAATGTATTTAAATAAAACAGGGCTATGGATTAAACCATACAGTTTAGACAAAATATGTCATCACCGATCAAGGCATTACTTTCAATATTACATTATCTTTAGATCAGATTATTTCAATGCATTTTGCAAGGGGTCAATCTTCTAAACATTTAAAAATATAAAACACGACTACAATATTTTTTTCAGTACGCTCGCAAAACGTTGTCCTGCACTTTGAAAAACCCCTGTCACTCGGTTTTTCTGAATCGCTTCAGGCTCACTTTTTTCACTGCGGCGGAACTGCTCACTCTGACTATAGAGTAGTGTACCAAATGCTGTCTGATAAGCGCGATCATTTACTTGAATATTAAGCTGTTTAAAGGATTCATCGTTATCAAAATGATTGTAAGCACTGATTGCAGGATGAGTATTGGTCAATACCACTGGCATTTTGAGCAGCTTTTTGGCAAAGGGGACCATACCTTTAATCATGCTACCGCCGCCAGATAATACGATACCTTTATCAATATATCCTATCAGGTCGGCGTCATGCAATTGACGAGCCACCTCAGTAAATATCTGGACATAACGTGCTTCAATGATGCGTGCTAAGTTATAGACACCAATATTGATCTCATCGTTTGAGCCTTGCGGCTTAAAAAGAAAGAATGAGCTCGGATCGACGCTATTGATATCAACTGTACCATGGGTCTTTTTAAGCTTTTCTGCTTCAATCATTGAGATACCGAAGTCGGCTGAAATATCCATTGTCACTTCATGACTGCCTGTGGCGATACAATGCGTAAAAATCAGCTTATTTTCTTTGTACACACAAATGCTAGTGGTGCTGGCACCGATATCAACCAAACAAACTCCTTGCAAGCGCTCATCGCTCATCAAGCTGTATTCAGCACTTGTCACTGCATCAAACACGATATGATCGATACCAACATCGCAGCTTTGCAGTAATTTTTGGATATTCTGACGACTAGACACTGGCATCATCATTAAGTGATACATGACAGTGATATTGTGTGCCATCATCTCGATTGCATCATCGACCATAAAGTCTTGATCATCGACGTAAATACCTTGCTGACAGCAATGCATGAGATAATAATCTGATGGTAAATCACGAGATTTGGCATTGGATAATGCTTGTACCATATCCTTGGCACGGACAACTTCATCCTCTACACGGACTTCACCTGCGCTATTTTTACTAGACAATTCAGGCGCAGCAAGTGTCAACCACACGCTATGTACACGGCAGTTAGCAGTGTCTTCTGCTTCTTGTATTGCTTGCTTAATAGCGCCTTGCAGTCGTTCACGATGCTTTATTTGACCTTGATAAAAATCGCTGTTTTTAACCTGCCCTACGCCTAAAATACGAATGTCTTTTGCAGAGACAACGTTGCCGATAACGACATAAACTGCCGTGGCACTTAAATGGACAACAACTAGATTTTCAGTATTTTTCATGTTACCAGACAAATTATCGCTAAACAGGAAACCGAATGACGTTCCCATTAAATCATTAAAAAAAGCGCTATCAACACGCTATGATGTTGTGTGTTCAATACTAATTACTATCAAAATTGCTCAAATCAAAATGCACTTTTTCTTTGCTACATGCCTGATTTTTGCTATCTACTACTGTGATTCATCAGTCTGTGGCTGATTCATATTCCAAGCAATGGTAAAGCCATTCTTATAACGCAAATCTACAGACTGTATGTCATCGCGACGATTTTTTAATTGATTGCCAAGCAGCTGACTTAAATTCAGTAGTTTTTGTGCGGTATTTTCATTATCAACGATGACACGCAATCCATTATCAAATCGAATTAACCATGTCATTCTTGGTGACAAGATAATATCTTCTACTTGAATACCAAGCGGTGCATACCAGTCATTAACTTGTTGCATTTGCTGCATGATAACAGGGGCTTGTGTCAGCTCGCCCTGTAAAGTAGCAAATTGCTCTTGCGTCAGATCTTTATCATCTGCAGGGATAAAAACAACCCCTTTTGCATCGACCAAACGCTCTGTACCAAAATTGGCTACCGCTTGTTTAGGCAATGCAGTAATTACAATACCACGCTGCCAGTCACGAGAAACACTGACCTGATCTACCCAAGCCAAACCTGTCGCAATGTCTCTTAAGGCCTGTAAATCAGAGGTAAAAAAACTACTGACCTTTTGCTGATCCATGACTTGCTGCAATGATTGGTACTCTGCACTTGTCAAACCTTTATTACTAACATAAATAGCAGCAGGAGGTGCATCACGTAATGCTTTCCCACCCATCATCAGTATCAATACAAGTAATCCTAACACTAACACCATAAAGAAGTACTTAAGTGTGGTTGGTACTTGAAACTTAGATTTTGGGCGACGGGTTTTATCACTCATCAAGTCAGTTATTTCGTTGACAGTTTGAGCCATAACGACCTTTGCCTCTGTAATTGCATAAACCAGTTATGCAGGTTATTGATATAAGTATGCAGTATTTTTTTGCAGCAGCCTATTGATTCAATATGTTATCAAAGTCTTTGATAAAAACGGCATAAATGATACCGCTATACTGATTCAAACGTAACATTTTTCTCAATGTATGAAGAACTTATGAACAGTATTCATATAAAACATAAATATCACTAAAACAGACCAATAATTACAATATTAACGTATTTTATGGTTAAACAATAGCCTAACACTGCGTAGTGACGGTGAATTTACACAAGTTTACACGAAGCTGTGTTATAGCAGCTCTAGCGACACATTGATGCACTATAAATCATTGCATTTAAAGATACCATTAAGGATGCCATGGGGTTCTTTATGGTATCTTCTTTTTTAAGCCGTTCTACCGTTCGTCTTTTTCAGTAAAACTGATTCAATGAGCCGCCTTTTAGTACAGTAAACGAGTTACCTTAAACCTTAACTATAGTGTTTGCGCCAAAATGTGCCAGCACAGAGAGTCAAAATCCATGCCGCGGGCTTTAGCTGCCATCGGAACCAAGCTATGACTGGTCATACCCGGTACAGTATTGATTTCAAGCAGCCAAAAGTTGCCTGCTTCATCTTGCATGGCATCAATACGGCCCCAACCTTTTGCATCAACCGCGCGAAAGGCTGCAAGACTCAAAGCTTGTAGATGCTTTTCATCTGCTTCATTCAATCCACATGGAATATAGTAACTGGTATCGTTACGGTTATACTTAGCATCAAAATCGTAGAAGTTTGTGATATCAGCCGGTTCAAGACGAATGACGGGGTAAGCTTCGTCATCGATAATAACAATCGTGAATTCTCGTCCCGTGATCCAGCGCTCTGCCATCACGGCATCCCCGCACTGTACCGCTGTTGCATAGGCAGCAGGAAGCTCGTCGAGATGATTGACTTTTGTCATACCAATACTAGAGCCTTCATGTACAGGCTTGATGATTAGGGGCAGCCCAAGCGTGTTGACCACTTGCTGCCAATCAGTATCTGCTGTCAACAATGAAAATGGCGCAGTTGATAGGCCGCATCCTTGCCATAGCTGTTTGGTACGTACTTTATCCATACCTAATGCAGAAGCTAAAATACCTGAACCTGTTTGTGGAATATCAAACCATTGCAACACGCCTTGTAGCAAACCATCTTCGCCACCACGACCATGCAGTACATTGAATACGCGATCATACGCACGTAATTCAGTGATATCTTGATCCTTAGGATCAAAATGAGTCGCGTCAATTCCTTGATTTTGTAGCGACTGCAATACTGCTGCACCACTATCTAAAGACACGCTACGTTCGTTACTACTACCGCCATAGACCACTGCCACTTTACCAAACTGGCTCGCACTCTTGCCATTGTGGTTGGCAGTGTTTAGAGCAGCATCCTGTGTGATATGCGTGTCTGTATTACTATTAGATTGATTATCATGGTTTACGTTTTTTTGCGCGTTACTCGTTGTCATGGGGATAGTTCCTAAAAGTCTTTTAGCTTATTGAATATAGAGATTGTTGGCAGCCAAATCGATGGCTATCTGCCCTATGTTACCAGCACCTTGGGTAATAAGCATGTCATTGGATTTTAATAAACGCTGCATCACAGGTGCCAAATTATCTTTATCTATAATCGTTGGCTCCACTTCCCCGCGTAAGCGAATACTACGTGCCAATGACTTCGTATCAGCCCCTGTAATTGGACTTTCACCAGCCGAATATACTTCTAATAATAGTAGCTCATCAACGCTTGACAATACTTCGACAAAATCATCATAACAGTCACGTGTACGGCTGTAACGATGCGGTTGAAACAACATGACCAATCGGCGGTCAGGGAAACTTTGACGTGCCGCCTTGATGGTCGCATCCACCTCTTTTGGATGATGACCATAATCGTCAATCAATAAGACATTGCCATCATCTATGTCCACACAAGCATGTTGCTCAAAGCGGCGTCCAACTCCTTGGAATTTCTGCAGAGCGCGTTTGATAGCCTCATCATCTACGCCTTCGTCAGTCGCCATGGTAATCGCAGCAAGCGCATTGTAAACGTTGTGCGTACCAGGAATGTTGAGCGTCAAACGTAAAGGATCACGATCACGACGCAATACGGTAAAGTGTGTCTTGGTTCCCTCAGTTACCAAGTCGACTGCCTGTACATCATTAAATGGTTCTAGACCAAAAGTAAGTACAGGGCGACCAATATCATCAATCATGGCATATAAATCAGGATCATCACCGCAGACCACCGCCAAACCATAAAATGGCATATTGTGTAAAAACTGAATATAAGCCGCTTTTAATTTGTCAAAGCTGTTGCCATAGGTTTCCATATGATCTTGGTCGATGTTGGTCACAATCGCGGCCATCGGACGCAACGATAAGAAAGACGCATCAGATTCGTCGGCTTCTGCCACCAAAAAACGGCTACTACCAAGCGCAGCATTTTTGCCAGAAGCATTCAATTTACCGCCAATCACATATGTCGGATCAAGCTGCCCTTCTGCCATCATCGTAGTCAGCAAACTGGTTGTGGTAGTTTTACCATGCGCGCCAGCAACCGCAATACCATGGCGATAGCGCATCAATTCGCCAAGCATATCTGCACGGCGTACGACTGGTAGACGCGCTTCGAGTGCTGCTTTTACTTCAGGATTGCTACGATCGATTGCTGAAGACACAACGATGACATCGGCATTGGCAATGTTTTTAGAATCGTGACCGATGGATATCTTGATACCGATTTGCGCGAGACGTCTGGTCACTAAGCTATCACTGATATCAGAACCGCTCACTTGATAACCCTGATTATTCATTACCTCAGCAATTCCACACATACCCGAACCGCCAATACCAATAAAATGCAAATGCTGAATGCGGCGCATCTCTGGTATTTCAATCAAACGCTTGGGTAGAGCTTTTGCTGGGGTAGACATAAGGGTTCTCTTTATTGAAGACAAATAAGTTAAAATCGAATAAAATTTAGTAAATCAAAATAATGGGTTATGACCCCCATGAATAGCAAAACATCCGAGCTATAGGGTTTGCCAAATAATATCAGCAACATGCTTACTGGCATGACGATTGGCAAGGGCATGACCTTTTTTCGCCATCTCCAAACAGGTATGACGATTCAGTTGACTCAGCTCGTCGCTCAAACGCTGCGGTGTTAGCTCAGATTGCGGTAATAAAATCGCGGCATCATGCATGGTTAATGTGCGCGCATTCGCCGTTTGATGATCATCAACGGCGTGCGGCAGGGGCACAAAGATAGCAGCCATACCAACGTTTTGAATTTCAGTAACGGTCAATGCCCCTGCTCTGCAAACAATCATATCTGCCCAATTATAAGCAGCGGCCATGTCATTGATAAAGGGCTGGACCACGCATTTATGCTGACTCAAATCCTGCGCATCATAAGCCGCTTGTGTCGCAGCCTCATTATTACGTCCACATTGATGGCGCACTTCAAAAGGACGCTCTATCAATGCCAGCGCTTTTGGTACAGTATCATTCAATGCTTGAGCACCAAGCGAACCACCAACGACCAGCAGTTTCAGGGGCGATGTATCATTCACATCATAACGAACGCTAGGCTCATCGACACCCGTAATAGTATTACGCACAGGATTGCCTACTGTTTCAACTTTTGAATCCAGCTCACTATGAGCAAAGGTATGCTCAAACGCTTGCAATACTTTGGTGGCGATTTTTGATAAGTAACGATTGCTCATGCCAGCAATGGCATTTTGTTCATGGATAATCAGTGGTGTCTTTGTGAGGCGAGCCGCGATACCACCAGGCGCTGTCACGTAACCACCAAAACCAACCACCACATCAATCTGATTGCTACGGATGATTCTGATCGTCGCCATCGTGGCTGATAACAACGTCATTGGCAGTTTCAACAAGCGCCCAACACCTTTGCCGCGCAGCCCTTGCATATCGATGGCATGAAAGCGATAACCTGTCGGTTCGACCAGACCATTTTCCATCCCATGCGGCGTTCCGAGCCAATGAATGACAGCACCGCGTTTGACAAGCTCTTCACTCACGGCCAACGCTGGAAACACGTGTCCGCCTGTGCCAGCAGCCATCATTAATATATGCGGTGTATTCATGAACGCCTGCCTGTCTTTTCTGTATTAATATGAATAACTTATTATCCCCTACTCTTCTGACATCTCGGCGAATAAGGGCCCTACAAAAACTCGCATAGTATAGAGTAAATCATCGGCTGATATACAGCACTTTATGCATGGTTGACAACAAAAATCCAAGCCGTGAACAATCGCGACTTGGCTTTGATTAATCAGTCTTAACAATTTCCAAGACGCTCAGAAATTCTACCCCAACAATGTTTGAAATAAAGCGTCATAACCAAATATCTTAGCACAATCATTTCTAGCCATTGTGCACATCCCTTAGCGATAAATTACTCTATCATTGCTATTTGGCTTAAATTGCCATTTTATTTTCGATTGCCATGATAAAGTCTGTTGCAATGTCAGTGCCGCACTGATCGTCAATCTCACGCACACAAGTCGGACTGGTGACATTGATTTCAGTAATTCGGCCACCGATTAAATCCAAACCGACGAACATCAGACCTTTTTCTTTTACAATGGGGGCTACCACTTCTGCCACTTGGCGCTCAATATCAGTCAAAGGCATGGCAACACCGCTACCACCAGCAGCGAGATTACCACGCGTCTCGCCTTTGGTTGGAATACGAGCCAAGCTATAATCTATCACGACGCCATCGACGATTAATACACGCTTATCGCCTTCTTTGATTTCTGGCAAATAACGCTGCGCCATGATTGGTAGAGTTTCAAGCTCCGTTAGCATCTCAAGCGTCACGCCAATATTGGGGCTATCAGCGGTCAAGCGGAAGATACCCGTACCGCCCATACCATCCAATGGCTTGACGATGACATCTTGTTGCTCGGTGATAAACTGACGAATATGCGCCTGCTTGCTGGTCACAATCGTTGGGCTCATATAATCGCTAAACCACGTGGCAAACAATTTCTCATTACAGTCTCGAATCGCTTGTGGGTCATTGACCACTAGCACACCTGCCGCTTTGGCATGATCAAGCATATACGTGGCATAAATGAAGCGCATGTCAAAAGGTGGATCTTTACGCATCAAAATCACGTCATAGTCGCTAACCAAACCCGTTGACTTATCACCTAGTGTATAAAAATCTTGCGGGTCGCGTTTGACGGTGACAGGCTGCGTATCCACCATCAGCTCGCCACGATTCAACCACAAATCATGAATCTGACAGTAACCCAGACTGTGACCACGATCTTGAGCGGCCCACATCATCGCTAAGCTGGTGTCTTTTTTATAATTAACCCGCTCGATTGGATCCATGATAATAAGTATTTTTAGGGATTTTTTTTGATTTTCTTGACTCATGGTAAGGCTCACTTACGTTGTATGATAAATAGACAAATATATGCGACTCAGTTAACACGATCGTTCTGCCAGCTTCTAGCCGTCGCCTATAAAAACGTTCTACAACAAACTATACGCCGTACTGCTCACGATAATGCTGCATTTTTGCAAGTTGTGTCGCATCTTTATGCTGACTATGTTCGTCTGCCAAATAACTGATTAAGTCATCGATATCGACCAAAGCACGCACAGGCACTTGTAATGTCGTGGCAAGCTCTTGAATCGCCGAATGCTCAGCCTGACCCTTTTCTTTACGATCAAGCGCTACGATAATACCCGCAACACTTGCGCCTGCTTGCTCTAAAATCTCGACCACTTCGCGCATGGCTGTACCTGCGGTAATCACGTCATCAAGTATCCAGACGGCTTTGCCACTGACATCAGCACCAACCAAATTACCCCCTTCACCATGGGTTTTGGCTTCTTTACGGTTATAACCCCACTTGGCATTGATACCATGATGCAGCCATAGTGCTTGTGCAGTTGCTGCCACAAAGGGAATACCTTTGTACGCTGCCCCAAAAATAACCAGCTCTTGCTGATTAGTACCCTCATTCGTAGTTATTTGCTCAGCTAAGGCATCTGCATAACCGCGTGCTAATAACGACAACATCTCACCTGTGGCAAGCAGACCGGCATTAAAAAAATAAGGACTGATACGACCAGACTTGAGTACAAATTCACCAAATTTTAAAACTTGATTGTCTAAAGCCAGCTGAATAAAAGCATGAGAAGAAAAGTCTGGGTTTAGAGAATGTTGAGTGTTTGGCATTATGGCATTCCTATTAGCAAAAAGAAGGGCAAAAAATTTGCGTTATTGTACGCATTACTCATCAGCTTGACCAACCATTGATGTCATAATCTTGCATATTGGGATAACGAGTCAACAAGCCATTGCGCGATGACACATTGAAATAGCATTGGTCATCCGCACTGACTTGTATATCCCAGCCCAAATGACAGGCAGCAACGATAACATGTCCTACAAAAATTCGTATTTGGCGGTACGCATGACGCTGCGCAGGTTCAAGAGTGATTTGGCTAAGGACATAACTGCGTATGTGTTGACAAAGTTGTGCTGCACTATAACGGTCATTGATACTTTTACGCGTACCACATTGCTTTAAAGCATGCACGGCAGCGCTACAAGCCATAATGTCAGTCGCCAAACTGCCCTCACCCGTCTCAAACACTTGTGGCTGTAAAATGACTTGCCAATCATCCGCGTAAAGACTATTGAGCAGCTCATCTGGATTATAACGTTTGGTCAGCACCCGTAAAGAGGTAGATGTAACGCTAGTATGCTTATCTGTAATTTCAGCCACCTCAGTTGGTAAATCATTCAAGGTAAAACCGTAGCGATGCAGTTTTGGATACGCCCGAAGCGCCTGCTGTATGTCCGACATATCCAACAATGTCATGTCATGTAGGGGCGATAATAGTGGCTGCTCACTGTGATTTTGATAAAAACTGGCTGGCAAATCGATAAGGTGCGCTGCTTTTAACAGCGACAAATGCTCAGACAACGCCTCTGACGCGATCAACCCCCATTTGGATAAGCTATCTTCACTAGGCTGATAAAACCGTACCGAGTGCCCATAAAGCCTGCGCAACTGCTCATTGAGTCGTCGCGTCGGTTCAGGGATATCTGTTAACGGTCTGGCAGGATCGACGGGCGACTGAGCAGGATCAAAATTAGGATGTACAATCGCAGGTGAGCTGTTATCGGCTAAAAGACAAGACCGCTCATCTTCTACGGGCTTAATGCCTTCTGCAAAAAAGTCAGCATGAGGCATGCGATTGTCAGAAGTAGAAGGCTGAGTCATGAAATCTCTCTAAAAAATAAAATTTAAAACGAAGCAAACCGAACACTCACACTGGACCGAGTTTAGACTTACTTTATGCTTGATAGTGCAAAATATCACGGTAACCTACTTGCCAATCAGGATAATCCAGCCAAGCTAATGGAATGTTGCTGTGTAAGCGTTTTCCTGTGACAGCTGTTTTTGTCTGATCGATAGTAGGCGGTATTTCATCCATCTGTTTGCTGAGCCAAGTGGTCAGCTCAAAAGTCGTGACTGGCCTATAATCAGTCGCGAGATAAATAGGTCTTGGTGCATCGCACGTCAATACATTGGTAATGATAGTGACCAAATCACGATCCATAATACGGTTGCTCCAGTGCTCTGCTGCTACTGGCTCTTTTTGTGACTCTTTGGCCTTACGCAAGCGCATGAGACGCGCGCGGCCATAAATACCGCTGGGACGAATGATAATCGCCTTATCCCCAAAACCTTGTTGTAATATTTGTTCTGCTTGTAGGATAACTTTTGACGCTTCACGCTTAGGTGTCAAAGGCACCGTATGTTCATCAATCCATTCACCATTATCTTGTCCGTAAACGCCGGTTGACGAGATAAAAACAATGCGCTCAAGCTCAGTAAGTGTCTCACTAAGTTGTGCTAAATGCTGATTGATGGCCAAATAGCTATTGTGATAGCCGCTGGCAGAATATTCATCAGGCGTCACAATAATGGCAATATGAGTAAAGCCCTGCAATTGCTCAGCAGTAAGCGTTGATGCATCGACTTGCATAAATGTTGCTTTATCATCCAAATCATACTGATGACGCTCACCACGTGCCAATCCAGTGACGCTTTTATTGTTTTGCGCCAGTTTATTGGTCACTGGTAAGCCAATATCACCTTGGCCAATAATCAGAAATTTTTGAGTGCTCATCCTGCATCCTTACCTTTGCCAAATATTTATAGTCAAATCAACATAGAAGAGTATCAGCGAGACTGAGATAAATTTTTTGCAGCCCCTGTCTGCGCAGGCACAGCAAGGAAGGTTTGTACCAGTCTCGCGTCATAATATCGTGTATCAACTTCATTTATTATCGACTATAAAAGCCAAACGTCTAAAAGTATCGTCTATACGAGAGTTGTACATCGTCATGATCAGCGACGCGATCTTGCCAGTCATAGCTGGCATTGATACGCAGTGCTTGTTTTTTATCGATATCGTACTGCAACCCTAACGTCGATATCGGCTGCCAGTAATGCCCTCGAACGTCGGATTCGTTACTGTTGCCATGATACCAATATGGCAGTTGCAATTCAGCCTGCGCACGTAACTGATTGTTAATCTGGTAGCGGCATCCAGCATTGATACCTGTACCGACGCGAAAGCCTTTATTGAGACCTCGCCCTGTTTGTGCGGTTCCTGACAAAAAGGTATAGCATAGCTGTGGCGGCATCTCACCTGTATTTGCTTTTGGTGTGCCAAACGCCCAAGACCAACCTGACTCATAACCCACACTACCCACCAAATGATCTGTCCCATTTTTTTGTGAGCCATCGTTGACACGTGTCGCCTCTATTGTTGCGCCCCATGTCTTGCCTTTTTTGGCAGAATTGATTGGATTAAAAGAGCGGCCGCGAATCAAGGTTACATTTTGCAAGACCACGCTTTTTGGCTGAGAGTCACGATGACTTGAGGAGTAGTCGTCTTTATCATATAAGCGTAAGGTGGCAGCAGCACCTTCTAAGTCAAAAAACTGCGGAAATCCTGATGGACGATCGAGGGTATCATGGTAGCCTGCCCGCACACCAATATCGATATAGTTATTATCGCCGCGTTGACCCATACCTACATAACCAAGTTGCAACGGGTGTCTGTCTATTGGGTTGTTATCCGATACCGCAATGGAACGCGGTAGCAATGTCTGTTTATTATCTGACATACTTGACACTGGGTTGAGCTGCGCCGATTTAATCTCATTGATCATTTGTTTTGCACTATTGTGATAGCCCAGTTGGTCACGCTGCTGCTTCACCTCATTGAGCTGGGCTTGACGTAACGTGCTATCGGCAGGGGTATAATTGGTGCTGCCAAGTAGACTTTCCTTATTTAATAATTGCACCACATCTGATGGCACGACTACATAAGGCAGTTGACTCAATAAATGTTGCTGCGGTCGCACCACGTCGATGAGACGTAGAATCTCAGACGCACAATTATCGGTAGCGAAGTAATACGGCAATTCCAAGTCTTTGGTTTCCCAAACATGCCTGATGATTTGCTGCACCTCGCTTGGTGTCAGATTCAATTGATAAGTCCAAGCATCACGCTCATCATCTTGTATATATTTGGCAAATCTTTCAGGATAAGGATCTATTTCGATGATACTGTCATAGCCACCAATCATAGATTTGACTGCATACACAGGAAAACTGTCTGCTGGATTGCCACCCACCGTATAATTGAGCGCATAAGCATGATGGATTTGACTTGGATCAGCCACACTTGCTTTTGAGTCAATACGCAATAAAGTATGAGCAAAAGCCGAGGTGGGATTGTCCAAATACTCTTGCGCAAACATAATCGACAGCTGTTCGGGAGCAAGCTTCTGTGTCCATTCGTCCAGCTCTGGACATTCAGCTGATAGGCTCGCATCATCAATGGTTAATACATTTTTTAACCAAGCGACTCGTGCTGGAAAACGACATGAAATGGAGCGGTTTGCTTGGGTGTTAGCTCGTTTGTCATTAGTAGTAGAAGACTGTGTCAATTCTTGTGCAAGCGCGACCAGCATGGCATCCAATTCTGCGCCTGAATCCTGTTGACCACGCTCACTTAAAAAGAAGCTTGGGTCATCAATCAAGCTCTCTGTTTTCTTTTTAGTAAGAGCGCGATTTTGACCATCATAAAAATACAATAAACGTCGCCATGTTGTATGCTGTGCCAGATTTTCTGTTTTCACCTGTGTGCGCCAGTCAGTTAGCAATGATTCCGCTGCGCTAGTGAGTGACTTTTGAGCGTCTGTTTGAACGTTACTAGACGACGGGACAACAGCCTTAGCAATGACTACATTCTTTTGTGGCGCGGTTACCGACTCAAGAGTGGATTCATCTGCGAGCTCCCCTGTGGTCATTATTGATAGCGGAGTCGGTAAAAAAGCTTGTGATTGAGCAGAAAGTAAAACCCCTGCGATAGCAACTGGCAAACGTGCTCGCTGACCAATTTTGGTTAAGGTACAATTTACCGACGAAAAGATAGGTTTTATAGACATGGGGTAAAACCTCGCACGTTATGATTCACACGCTGCTTGCGCAATTAGGAGTTTGGGTAATCGTATTTTCTAAATGGCTGGATTGAATAAATCACTAATATAACTATTTTGAAAACCGCTTCAACCTTGACCATTTTAACCGATAGATCATGCGGATTTTTTTATACAAGTCCATCAAATAAAAGCATCAACACGGTACTTGTTTACTACTTATTAAAAGAGAACGTTATGTCCTTAGCATCACCAATGACGATTAGCGCTGGTAGATTATCAGCGGCCACTTGGCTTGCCTCACCGAACCAGAATAACAGACCGACAGAAACGAGCATTGACACCATTGTTATTCATAATATCAGCTTACCACCCAATGAGTTTGGCGCATGCAATGCCAATGACATGCACTATGTTAAAGCGTTATTTACCAATCAATTGGATTGGAATGCTCACCCTTATTTTCAAACCATTCGAGGCGCAGAAGTATCGGCTCATCTATTTATTGAGCGTGATGGGGCAATCACTCAGTTTGTAAGCTTTGAAGAACGCGCGTGGCATGCAGGTAGATCAAGCTATCTTGGTCGACCTGACTGTAATAATTATAGCATCGGTATTGAACTTGAAGGGTCAGATTTTGTGTCCTTTACCAATACGCAATACGAGACGCTTGCCCACGTTATTTTGGCTATATATCAGGCATACCCTAAAACACGGCGACATCTGACGGGTCATAGCGATATCGCATCAGGGCGCAAAACAGATCCTGGTGATTATTTTGAGTGGCCAAGGTTGCGTGATTTGATAGCCAAAAACTCGAACGAATAAACCCCAAACTGGGCGCTAATCATTTCCACATCCAATCCATTTATCTCCATGATGAAAGTGCTATAATTCGTCAGTTTTTCGGTCGCAGTCACGCAGCAAACAACCATTGACAAACAAATTAGCAAAATAGGTTCTCATGGCAAAAAGTCGGTTATTTCGTTCAACCATGGTGGTCAGCAGTATGACCATGTTGTCTCGTATTTTAGGTCTGGTACGCGATGTCGTATTGCTAGGTGTCTTTGGCGCGGGTGGTCTGATGGATGCCTTTTTGGTTGCCTTCAAGATACCCAATTTTTTGCGACGTCTGTTTGCAGAAGGCGCCTTTAGCCAAGCTTTCGTCCCTGTCTTGTCAGAATATAAAGAAAAATACAACTTACAGCAGGTACAGATCTTAGTCAGTCGGACGTCAGGTGCGCTGCTACTGATTCTCTCTATGCTGACCGTGGTGGTCATTCTGATCGCGCCTTGGGTGGTGACTTTGTTTGCCCCAGGCTTTGCCGACCAACCTGATAAATTCGCCATTACCGCTGAATTGCTACGCTTGACCTTTCCTTACTTGCTATTTATTTCTATGACCGCGTTTGCAAGTGGTATCTTGCAAAGCTATGGACGGTTTGCCGCTCCAGCGTTTGCGCCTGTGCTATTGAACTTATGTATGATTGGTGGCGCGCTAATTTTTGCCCCCATGTTTGATACTCCCATTATGGCGCTTGGCTATGCCGTTGCCATCGCAGGTTTGCTCCAGCTATTAATCCAACTACCGCAGTTATGGCAACAAAAGCTACTGGTTGCGCCAAAGGTTGATTTTCAGCATGAAGGCGTTCGCCGTATCCTAAAGCTCATGCTGCCTGCTATTTTTGGTGTCTCTGTCACTCAAATCAATTTAATGCTAAATACGATTTTTGCGTCATTGATGATTGGCGGTTCGGTTTCTTGGCTCTATGCGGCCGAGCGTATGAGTGAGTTACCATTAGGTCTGATTGGTGTGGCAATTGGTACCGTTATTTTGCCAAGTCTGTCCAAAAGTGAGGCTCAAAAAGACGATGTCAGCTTTAAGAAAACCATTGATTGGGCAGCGCGCTTAATCATATTGGTGGGCGTGCCTGCTTCGGCTGCGCTATTTATCCTGTCAGATGTGCTGATGCAAGCGCTATTCTTACGGGGTGAATTTACTTTACGTGATGCACAAATGAGTTCATTGGCATTACGCAGTATGGCAGGTGGCATCCTAGGGTTTATGCTGATAAAAATCTTTGCGCCCGCCTTTTTTGCGCGTCAAGATACCAGAACGCCTGTAAAAATCGGCATCATATCTGTCTTTGCCAACATGATCTTTAGTGTCATCTTTATCGGTATATTTTACTTCTTAGAGATACCTTTACATGGCGGTTTGGCATTAGCAACCACAGGGGCATCATTTGTCAACGCAGGCTTGCTGTATTACTTCTTGCATAAGCGCGAAATTTTTCGCTTCGGTCCTCATTGGAAAAAACTGTTTACCCAGTTTGCCATCTCAACGAGTGCCATGGTCGCTGTACTTTATGTCATGCTACCCTTCTTCCCAACTGACGATGCCCAATGGCGACGTATAGCGGCACTACTTATAATGTGTGCGGTGGGCGCACTGGTGTACGGAGTAGTACTGTTGTCGACGGGTTTCCGTCCGCGCCATCTCAAACACGGATAACAGCAAGTAAGCTGATTAAGAGACTGATTGGCTTACGAAACCAAAACAAGCTTAGTATGAGAATTGACACCTTATCAGGCAAATAATTGTCATAATCGAGTATTGATGCATAACTGAAAATTGAGGTTCGATATGACAATGAAACTGTTTAGCTTACAGCGACTGCCAATCTTATGTGCGACTGGCATTCTGAGCACTGGACTACTTTTAAGTGGTTGTAGCAATAACGATAACGCAGAGACAGACAGCGCAAACGCAGTCAGTACTACCGAGGATGCCTCATCTGCTAGTACCTCAGAAGCAAGCTCTACTCAGACGGATGGGGTCGATACTGATGCGACAGCCAATGAAACAGTCGCAGATAACGCGACAGAGCAAACTATGACTGATGACACCCAGCCGTTGACCGCTACCAATAAGCAGAAAAGCTTGGTCACCAATCCGACTCAAGCGGGTACGCCAGAGGATACAGTCAAGCAAGCACTAGACAGCCTGTATCAAGGTGACATCAAAAAATCTGCAGGATATTACAAAGTAGATATGGCAAACTTTGAGGAAGAGCTTGCCAAGACTCAATCGGCTTTTGAGCAAACAGTCGAGGGGGTCACCATCACTGATACTACTTATAATGAAGATAAAACTCGTGCCACCATCGTAGGCGAGTTGATGTTAAGGGGACAAAGTGAACCTGCCCCCTTAACTTACGAGTTACAGAAAATTGATGGTCAGTGGAAGATTTTAGGCTAAAGGGTTTCGCCGTTTGTGTCTGACATTGCCTTAGCTACTGTTACCGTATCTAAAATTGTAGTAGTTGAAATTATAGCGTCTGGCACTGCCGTATCTAGCATTATAGTGTTTGCGGTTTCCGTACTTGACGCTACAGCTTTGCCAAGCATAACCACATCAGCGATGAAGCCTTGCATGTCGCAAACCTTGGGCATGTATCCCCATTGCTCAAAACCAAGCTTTCGAAACAGTCCTAAGCTTGGTTGATTATGAGCAAATATCAAGGCAATAACATTATGAATACCAAGGCTTGGCGCTTGTGTAAGCATCCAACTTGTCAACGCACTACCCAGCCCTTGACCATGATTTGCTTTATTTAAGTAAATACTGATTTCGGTGCTGATATGATAAGCCGTACGAGCATAAAGATCGCTAAAACTTCCCCAAGCAACGATGGGCGATAACGCTTTAAAGCCTGTATTATCACTGTTGTTTGTCTCAGCTCTAACGATGTAAATAGGACGCGTTGCACTGTTTAAATGCTCTTCAAACCAATCCATACGCTCTTCACACGTCACTGGTGCAAGATTGGCGGTGGCCTGTTTGCCAGCAATACTTTGGTTATAGATAGCTAAGATTTCTGGTAAATCGTCTTTACTTGCGCGTTGGACGATAAAGGGGTCATCAGGCTTATTTATCGATAGTTTAGAAGGTTTAACGTTCAAAGCAATATTGGACATAACATCTCCATAATGAATGGCATTATTTATCATTACTTACTAAATACGGCTAATTTATCCTCACAGTCATCACAAGAGCCGCTCATTATTTTGAGACAATGGGATTGATCCCCTTATACTTATCTGGTGAATAGACTATAGGATGTTAGTATAGTCATTTTACTTTATAATGGCTGGCTTTAGACACATCAATACTTAGTCTGATTGTATTACTTGGTCTGATTGTGTTTTTTATCCGGTCTTATCTATCATAGCTGAAAATTTATGAACACCTATTTTCTTGAGCAACTGATTGCGTCGCCAAGTGTTTTGCCTGCAAATACTAGCCCAGTAGACCTTGCGCCCTGCGTACTTACTATCGGCAATTTCGATGGTGTTCATCTTGGTCACCAAGCGATGCTAACTCAAGTTCGTGACATTGCCGATGCGCAAAATCTTGGCGCAGCAGTCATGATATTTGAGCCACAACCGCGCGAATTTTTTGCCCCGCATACAGCACCTGCCCGCCTTACTAGCCTTGCAGAAAAGCAATCATTACTAGCAGAGTATGGGGTGGAAACCTTAATCGTAGCTGGCTTTGATACTGACTTTCGCTCGCTATCAGCGCAGGCGTTTGCCGATATTTTAGCACTGCGTTTAAACGTTAAAGCGCTGGTATTGGGCGATGACTTTCGATTCGGTCATGATCGAACCGGCGACAGTCAGTTTTTGCGCGAATATGGCTTGCATGTGACTAACTTGCATACGATTACGGATATCGATGGCAAAGCGGCGCGCATTAGCTCCACCCGTATTCGTGATTTGTTATTAGCAGGTGACTTAAAAGCAGCCAACGCTTTATTGGGACGCGAGTATAGTATTACAGGAATGGTCGTTGATGGCGATAAAATAGGTCGTACCATGAACTTTCCCACGGCCAATATTGAGCTTGACCGTCTAAAACCTGCCTTGCATGGTATCTTTGCTGTCGATGTTGTCAGCCTTGATGACAAGGGACAAGTGATTCCTGATGGCTTAATCACAGCAGCGCATGTTGGTAAAACAGGCGTTGCCGGATTACGCCCAAACAGCTTATTTGGTACTGCTAATATTGGCACCAGACCTTCTGTCGACAAAGCGCTCAACTGGCGTCTTGAAGTACATTTCCCAGAGTTACAAGCAGATTTATATGGCTTGACCTTGCAGGTACGCTTCCTGCATTATTTACATGGCGAGCGCCACTATGATGGCCTCGATGCGCTCAAAGCAGGTATCCAGCAAGATGTGGTAGATTTGCTTGAGTGGCGCTCACAGCAATAACGCTGTTTAAATAACTCTTGAACCGACTTATAAATAAGCATCTATCTTATATCCATAAAAAAACCCACCGCTAAAATAGCGTGTGGGTTTTTTAATAACTGATTTATCGATTGGTTTTTAGGCGTCTGGATGTAGACGTACATTCAACTCATCGATGGTCTCTACCCATGCTGCATCTTTGTTCCACTCTTCCTTTAAGAAAGCGCGTTGATTGTCGTTCCAAATGGTGGACTCTATCAACTCTTCTTCTTTTGCTAATTGGTTTTTTTCAATAAAGCTATCAATAGCGGCGTCAGAGCTTTCCAATCCTAATTGTGCAAATAAATCGTTCATACTATATTCAGGTTCACCCAACATATTTTTCTCCTTAGATGGCACAGGGTTAACAGTGCTTATTATTAAAATTACCTCATTGATTGTAGCAAGCTTTGTCTTAAAAGCTGTTAATCAACGTTCATTTAAGGTTATCAATTGTGTTCAACTAAAAAAATCTTCATATGAAAACACAATCAATTACTGCGTATCGAACAGACGTAAAAAAGCCCTCATATTTCAGAGGGCTTTTTATACTTGTCGCGTTTTTTCTACTTATGGAAGTAGATGCGCTACTGCATCACGCTCTTCGCTAAGCTCTTGTTCAGTGGCTTTCATTTTCTCTTTTGAGAAGTCTGATGACACATCAACGCCGTCTACGATAGACCAATCACCATTGCTACAGGTGCAAGGGAATGAGTAAATGAGGCCTTCCGCAATACCATATTCGCCGTTTGAGTAAACACCCATAGACACCCAATCGTTTTCATCGGTACCTAGTGCCCACGTACGCATGTGTGCGATAGCAGCGTTGGCAGCAGAAGCGGCAGACGAAGCACCACGAGCTTTAATGATTGCTGCACCGCGCTGTTGTACGTCTGGGATATAAGTGTTTTCGTACCAGTCACGATCAACCAAATCTAGCGCTGGCTTACCGTTAACAGTACAAGCTGTTAGGTCTGGATACTGAGTAGAGGAATGGTTGCCCCAGATTGTCATATTTTTAACGTCGTTGACAGTGCTGTCAGTTTTTTCAGCCAACTGAGCCATCGCACGATTATGATCCAAACGCGTCATTGCCGTGAAGTTACGTGGATCAAGATCTGGTGCATTACGCTGAGCGATCAGTGCGTTAGTGTTGGCAGGGTTACCCACAACCAATACTTTTACGTCGCGGCTTGCAACGTCATTCAATGCTTTACCCTGTGCTGAGAAAATCGCAGCGTTGGCTTCTAGCAAATCTTTACGTTCCATACCTGGGCCACGAGGACGTGCGCCAACCAGTAATGCATAATCGATATCTTTGAATGCAACAGTCGCATCATCAGTTTGAACAACGCCTGCCAACAATGGGAAAGCACAATCTTCCAATTCCATAACCACACCCTTTAGGGCGTCAAGAGCTGGTGTGATTTCAAGCAATTGCAAAATAACTGGCTGATCTTTACCTAGCATCTCGCCAGATGCAATACGAAATAGCATCGCGTAGCTGATATTACCAGCGGCACCAGTGACGGCAACACGTAAAGGCTGTTTCATTGACATGGAATACTCCCTAATTATGATTATAGAATGTGCGATTATCATTTTAGATATCGACTTGTTTGCTGCATAGTGGCAGCCATAAACCGAGAGCTAGTGTAGCACTTCGTTCAGCAAATCGTCTAGAGACAATCAGACACCTACCACTGATTATATTGTTACATTTTATACGGAAAGAATATGATAGCAATCAAGGGGTTGGCATTAGACGCCTATAAAGAAGAATGAAAAAATCTACTTATAGAGGTAATGTTCCTTGATTTAAAATTTGAATATACGCTAAAAAACATTAGAAATACGATTAGAGAAGAAAGTCAAAAACATCGCAAGAAGCAGGATTAAAATTATGTTTAAAAGATGTGGATAAAACTATTTGCCACCTGAAATGACAAATTTGCTACCACAGTTATCCACCACATTTTGACACGTACCGAAGTCATTACCATCGTAGCAAACATGAATATCCGTTAAGGTTAACTGGCGTCGGCTACCTGCTTGACAAATCAGATCAATGCTAGCAGCAGACATACCGCTATTGAGACGAGTCATTTGACTGATAAAGCGTGATTTAGAGACGGTATAACTGTTACCCGTGTTCAACTCAGAAGGCAGTTTTAACGCACCTGCATAGTTGGTTATTTGGCGAAAATAACTGCTGGCACTAAGCGGACTACAAACACCATAACGTTGCCACGCTTGGCTGCGTACCGTGGTATCAGGCATCACACGGTTGACGACTTTTAGTTGTAATGGCGTCAGACGAGGCTCACTACCCCGTCCGCAACGCTCTCCATAACCCATATCTAGACCAGATACATTGAGTGAATAACCTTCAAGACACTGACGCATACGGGCACGCGTCGGCTGAATACTACAAAGCGCGGGCGTCATTTCAATCATCAACACACGCTGCCCTGTTTTTACCGCACTGGCCGCTTGTGCTGGCAGAAGCATTATACTTTGTAGTATCAAAAATGCGCCAATACTTACCGTCGTCTGAATATTGCTAGGCGCTTTCATCTTTATCACACGCTTATGATATTGACTGACGCGCTCAAGGGTAGAGTGCGCCATCAGTTGGCCTTGATTTTTTACCTTATTTACTGGCGAACGTACCTGCATCTGAGTAGATGGACGAAGACCGATTTTTGTTACTGTGCACAGATTAAAATATTTTTTGATCATAAGGGCTGAAGGCATCTAGCAATGATAAGACAAGGACTATCGCTTAGGTCGTAGCATCCACACTATCAATGCGTATAAACCAAGCTTATAGCTAACAAAAAATATGGCTACCCTTTTATGGGTATAGATTGATGCAATGGTAACAAAACGTTTTTTTTATTCTATAGCAGAAACGTAAACAGTCGCTAAAGACTGCAGAAGGCATAAGTTATTTAGCTTATTCTATCAAATCCAATCTGTTATTTATCAAAGCAAAACGCATGCATATTAGAGGTTAACTTTGCATATAAAAAAGCCATTAACAAGTACTCGCTAATGGCTTTTTTGATTGATACAAACCTACTTTAATAAAGCTATTTTAATAAGGTATGAGTGCCCTAATACGAAGCAGGCACTGTACCCATACGCTGGCTGATTGGTTGACCATTGCCTAAGAGACTGCTATAAATAGTCGCATTCTCCATCACATGTTTTACGTAATTACGGGTTTCAGGGAACGCAATCGTCTCAACGTATTGATCCGAAGCCAATGAGCCATACTCAGGCTGCCAGCGCTTGGCATTATTGGGTCCTGCATTATAGCCTGCCGTCGCCAATACGGGTTGACGGCTCAACTTGCCAAAGATATCGCCCATATACCAAGTACCATAACGGATGTTAGTATCACCACTATTGGCGCGACTGGCACTATAAGTCTCACCCAAGTTGCGGGCAATATATTTTGCTGTGTCAGGCATTACTTGCATCAGACCACTAGCACCAACGTTTGAGCGCGCTGAGGTCACAAAACGACTCTCTTGGCGCATAATGCCATAAGCCCATGCTGGGTCAATACCTGCAGATTGGCTATAACGCACGACTGCATCTTGATGCGGCATCGGGTGAGACAAGGCCAAACTATTAACGCTATCCGTGTTATCAATGGCATAGATTGCACGGTCAAGCCAGCCCATATCATAGGCTTGACGAGCAGCCGCAATCAATAAATTGTCATCGCGCTTGTCTCGTGCCTGCTTCACCGCCCAGTTCCATTCACGATTGGCATAGGCACGACTAACATCAGCATTGTACAAAGCAAAAGCACGGGCAAAGTGCGCATCTTGCATGACACGCGCACGGTCGGCAGGGCTAACGTTTGGTAAGTTATTACCGCCCAAACGATTGGCATCAAAACGTTGACCGATTTTATCTTTTGCCATCAGACCATAGTAATCATTGCCTTTTGCAATGTTCTGATACATCTTCTTGGCAGTATTGCGTTTGTTGGTGTTACTTGATTGCTCATAAGCACGGGCAAGCCAATACTGCCATTGACTTTGTTTTTGCGTCTCAGCATCCATTCTAGATATGGCTTCGACCACATCATCCCAGCGACTAAAACGAATCGCGGCTTGAGCGTAGTCTTCTGCTTCTTCAAAATTAAAGTCTTCGTCCAAGCTATTACGGAACCAATCAACTGCCTCAACATTAAAGCCATCATCGGTATTATAATTCATACGCTTGACACCAATGATGCGATAAGCATAACGGCGCGTGTCATCATTCAACAGTCTGGCTGAACGCTGATTGTCTTGCTTAACATCAAAATCCAATTGCATTGCTGCTTCGCGATAAGATTTATCAGCCAGACGCCCTAGCGCATAGAGATATAAATACTGGTTGGCTTGGCTAGCAGGTTCACGACTAAAACGGCTAAAATAAGACGACGGGTTCAGCTGAATCTCACTTAATGCTGAATAGGCAATCGGTGTACCAAGGCGCGATGACAATGCCATGATATCTCCTGTCTTACCTATACGCAGCATGCGTTTGAGACGAGCAGCTCTATCTTGATTGCTAATCAGTGCGTTATTATTCATCTCCATGGCCAACTGATCGCATAGGGCCGGCTGCTTTTTGGTGGTAAGCCACACTTCAGACTTTGCAGCCATAGCGCGCATGGTATCACCGCCATTATTAAAGCCAAGTCCTACTGCACAGCGCTCGCTCGCATCAGCATTGGTGATCAAATTAGCTACTTGACGCACCGAAGCATAATCATTGGATCCCGCTTTGGTCTCGGCAAAATCAGCTACCAGTTTTTCTGCCATCACTGTATCTGGATATTGACGCACGAACTGCGAAACAGCTGCTGAGCTTTGTGAATTGAGATCTTGATTCATGCGCCAGTACGTCGGATACATGGCAAACAATCCACCACTCATTTGTTGTTCATAATTATAAAGCGCGTTCACATCACCACGATCGGCTGCAATAGCAGCTGCCGTAAATGAGCTTGCACCATTGTCTTGTTGATACCCAGTATTTTGCTGATAGCTTTCTGATTGATAACTGGTTTCGGGCTGATAGGTTTCTTCATCGCCCCATGTCAGCTCTGCACAAGCCACTTGTGACAATCCGAGTGTGCTCATTGCCGTTGCCAAGCTCAGTGCGCTGAAACGCAGTGTACTTACGTTGAGACGCTTTGAACAATCCTTTTGATTGGTAATCTCTCTATCCTTAATGCCATAAGCAACGCGCAACTTCGTCATATTGTCTCTCTTTATTATATCTCTACAATGTGTAAACGGTGATTTGCCAGATACCGCTATGGTGATGATACTCATCATACTATACTCGTTGCACTTGCAACCATCACCTTTACCTTTTGTTAATAAATACGATAGCGCGGTGTAACATAGAAGTGATAGCAGAGACGATTTTTACCAAAAGTGATATGAAGCTCAGTAAACAATTGATACTGTTATAATTAATCCATCACATTGATGGCCAATTGTGTACGCTAATTTTTCACATTGGTAGAGGGTTGTGATAAAATACGCCACTTGTTAATCCGCTATCTCGCTATATTTTAGTTAATTATGGACTTTCCCTTATGAGTGTTACTGTATTTAATCCCCGCATTAATGACGCCGCTGTTGCTAACACAACTGCTGCTGCGCCAGCTGCCACTGCACTCAAAGAAGCAAGTTCAGCCCAATCGCCTGTCACGCAAACGACCACCAAAAAAGTCTTTGTAACCACCCAAGGTTGCCAGATGAACGTTTATGACTCTGGTAAAATGCTTGATGTGCTTGGTGACTCGCACGGCATGGAAGTGACACACAATATTGATGAAGCAGACGTTCTGCTGATGAACACTTGCTCTATTCGTGAAAAAGCACAAGAAAAAGTTTTTTCAGAACTGGGTCGCTGGCGCAAACTAAAAGAAAAACGTCCTGATCTCGTCATCGGTGTCGGTGGCTGTGTGGCATCGCAAGAAGGCGACAATATTCAAAAACGGGCGCCTTATGTCGATATGGTATTTGGCCCACAAACCTTACACCGCCTGCCAGAGCTATATGATCAATCAAATGAGCAGCGTAATATATCGCCAAAGAACCGTATCGGTACTATCGACGTATCTTTCCCAAGTATTGAAAAATTCGACTTCTTACCAGAACCAAGAGTAGAAGGCTATAAGGCCTTTGTTTCCATTATGGAAGGCTGCTCGAAATACTGCTCATTTTGCGTAGTGCCTTATACGCGCGGTGAAGAATTGTCGCGTCCGCTTGATGACGTATTGGCTGAGATTGACAGCCTTGCCGCTCAAGGTATCCGAGAGATCAACCTATTGGGACAAAACGTCAATGGCTATCGCGGCGAAAAAGACGATGGCAGCATTTGCCGTTTCGCTGAGCTACTGCATTATGTGTCGCATGTCGATGGTGTTGAACGTATTCGTTATACCACAAGCCACCCGCTTGAGTTCACCGATGACATCATTGACGCTTATGCGCAGTTGCCAGAGCTGGTATCACATTTGCATCTGCCGGTACAAAGCGGCTCAAACGCTATCTTGGCAGCGATGAAGCGTAACCACACCATCGATGTTTATATTGACCAGATCAACAAACTTAAGGCCATTCGCCCTGACATCCATTTGTCGAGCGACTTTATCATTGGTTTCCCTGGTGAGACTGAGAAAGACTTCCAAGACACGTTGAACTTGGCAAAAGAGTTGAACTTCGATCACTCTTATAGCTTTATTTATTCTAAACGTCCAGGCACGCCAGCGGCAGAGCTGCCGGATGATGTCAGTTTCACTACCAAAAAAGCGCGTTTGGCTGAATTTCAAAAGGTCATCGTTGATTCGACATTGGCTAAAACCCATGAGATGGTTGGTACTACCACGCGCGTCTTGGTCGAACAAATCGCCAATCGCCATCCTGATTGCTTAATTGGGACGGCAGATAACACGCGCACGGTTATGTTCCCATACGATGAGGAGCAAATGAATGAGCTACTCGGTAAGATCGTCAGCGTGCGTATTACTGATTTTGTCAGCCCGCATATGGTGAAGGGTGAGCTAATCGAGGTATTGGCGTAACCCTTACCCTAGAGTGACCAGTTAATACAAAAAGGCCGTTCACAATTATCGTGAGCGGCCTTTTTTGTTAAGGTTTACAAACCATATGACATTAATCTGATTGAGCCGGAGCAGCTGTACTTCCAGCCAAGATACCACCATCAATCGTCAGCTCAGTGCCTGTCACATATTTTGACTCATCACTTGCCAAATAGAGCGCGGCATAAGCCACGTCCATGACATCGCCCATATAACCGAGCGGGATATCCTTGCTAATTGCCTTAATCGCATCTTCTCGATCATTGCCTTCTCCCAACATCGCATCCCACATCGGTGTATAGATAGCGGCGGGATGAATGGAGTTACAGCGAATATCATAACCATTTTGCGCGCAATATAAGGCGACGGATTTACTATGATTTCTGACCCCAGCCTTGCTTGAAGCATAAGCAGCTGCTAACGGAATGCCGACCATACCTGAGCGTGAGGAGATATTAATGATACTGGAGTTGCTATTTTTATCGGTTGAACGATTTTTCATCAAAGCAATAGCTGCCTTACATCCTAGCGCCACGCCATCTAGGTTGACTTGATGCACCTTACGCCAGCTTGCCATATCCAAATGTTCAGGGTCATGAGCGCCTGTGGTTTCTAAAAACCCTGTAATACCCGCATTATTAACTAAGATATCTAAGCCTTGGTATTTTTGTTTAATAGCCTGCTCAGCTTGTTGCCAATCGCTCTCGTTTGAAACATCCAGATGCATATATTGTGCTGGTTTTGACTCGCCCCACTGTTGACGCTTGATATTGATATCATTACAAGCACGCTGCCCTTTGTCATCATTGATATCACTAAATATAACCGTTGCGCCTTCTTTAACAAAAATCTCAGCAATCGCTTTGCCAATGCCTTGTGCAGCACCCGTGACCAGTGCCACTTTATTAAGTAATCTCATAAAATCCTCCTTTATATTTGTTCAATCTTGATCGTAAATAACGTCGTCTAAAAATAAAACGGTTATACGAATAACAGTTATATGAGTTTAAACGTGTGACTGATACAAATTTTCCTTGCTTGCTGTGTCTACGCTGACAGAGGCGGTAAAAAATTTACCCCAGCCACGCTAACTCTTTTTTATAATATTACTATGATAGAACCGTACGCTTCTTAAAGTGAATAAACAACATCATAACGCGTAACTCATAAAATTTTTTCGCTCCTATTTTGCTAACCAGTCCGTCTGCCGTAGCTGCTGCTTGGTCTCACGACGACGCTTTTTGCGGACGATGTCAATGTCCTCTTTTTCATGGATACCGCCTTTTTTGAGTAGCGGATTCAGCGCCAAATAATTGCGAGGCTTCACTACGACTATCGAATGCTGTGCACCTGACTCAGCTTGCTGTTCTAAATGCCGCTCAATCTGTTTGGCCTTTTTTAACGTTTGTTTTAAGCTCATATGATTACCTATTCTATAATTCTTTTTAAATGCAAATGCCAAAAACCATATTAGTGAAGAAAAACGAGCGCAAATTGTACGTCCATTACATGAAGCAAGTTTGACGACGCTAAGATGATTTGCAGGCTTAGTATTAGCCTTTAATACACATGACTTGCTTGAGCGTATGCACCACTTCAACCAAGTCTCGTTGGTTGGCCATCACTTCATCAATGTCTTTGTACGCGCCCGGTATCTCATCGATGACGCCTTTGTCTTTGCGACATTCGACGCCATCCGTTTGCTCTTTTAGCTCATTAATGGTGAACGCGCGCACCGCTTTACCTCGGCTCATCTGCCGACCTGCCCCGTGTGAACATGAGCAAAACGATTCTGCCGCGCCAAGACCACGGACGATAAAAGATTTTGCGCCCATAGAGCCAGGGATGATGCCAAGCTCACCTGCGTAAGCACTAATCGCGCCTTTACGGGTCACATAAACCTGCTCGCCAAAATGCACCTCTTCATTGACGTAGTTGTGATGGCAATTGATGGCTTCTTTGGTCAGCTGAAATCGTGGCAGTCCTGCTTGCGGCGATTGCAACGCCTTAATCACCAACCGCATCATCTCGCGGCGGTTCTCTAGCGCGTAATCCTGCGCCCAGCCGACCGCCTCAACATAATCAGCAAAGCTGTCAGAGCCCTCAGCAAAATACGACAAATCACGATCAGGCACATGACCAAAGCGTGATTGGCGCTCTTTTTTGGCCAGATTGATAAAATAGCGGCCGATACAGTTGCCAATACCGCGACTACCAGAATGCAGCATGACCCAAACATCGTTGTTTTCATCCAAACACAGCTCAATGAAATGATTACCACCGCCAAGCGTACCCAGCTGCTTGGCCCACGTACGATCAAAGCCTTTTAGCATTTTGAGTAAACCTGGATGCTTATCGGTAATAGGTTTCAGTCGTTTGCCAAGCGGATCAAGCGTCGAGTTTTTGGCTTGGATTTGCTTATGCATATTAAAGCCAACAGGTACTTGCTGCTCGACCACCAAGCGCAGTGACTTTAGACTGTCAGGCAAATCACTTGCTGTCAGCGACAATCGTACCGCATTCATACCACAGCCAATATCTACACCGACTGCCGCAGGTATAATGGCAGATTTGGTCGGAATCACACTGCCAACAGTAGCACCTTTGCCAACATGGACATCAGGCATGACAGCAATGTGCGAATGTACAAATTCTAACTGGGCCAAGTTGCGTAGTTGCTGCATGGCACCTTGTTCAACATCGGTGGTGTATATTTTGACAGGGACGCCATGTTTGCTATTCTTATTTAATACTAATTGAATGCTCATTTTTTTTCCATTTTTTATTTTTAAAACCATATATTTTTTAATTCACCTATTTAATTCTTTAGACATTACTTATCCGTCTCAATTAAACTCAATGTTTAATAAGAAAAATCGACAATTAAGAAATGATAGGCAATAAAAAACCGTATTTTTATTAATTAAAAATCAATAAAAATTCATGGCTAATTTATAATGGACGTTTTAATAAAGACATTACCGTACCAAAAATGACCGCATAGATGCTATGTGTACAACATACACGCAGACAGACATTAGCTAAGTTTTCACATAGCTTATCTTTTGATAGACAGTAAAGAGAAATGTTAGACAAGCAATAAACAGCAGAATGCCTAGTATAGTCAAATAACCATACAACACAGATAACTTAAAAGAAGGATAACACGAATAGATATAGAAGGTTGTTTAGAGACACTAAATTATAAAGTATCAATAAATAACTGATCTATAGGCTTAGCCAAACCTTTTAGAAGTCATCATTGCTGTCATGCTTTTCATACATTCAATCTTTAAAAACGTCTTAACAGTTATATAGGACACGATGATTCCTCCATAGGTTATGGCTAATGTCAGGGCGACAAAAGCAAATTGATTGATGTGATTTATTCGATATAAAAACCTATAAATCAATGCGATTATAATAACGATTTAAAAATCAATGTCAACTATTAATTTAGTATCAATTTCATATTAATGTTTTAGGAAGTTTCTTTAATATAAAAAATAAATAACAATCATATCTTTTACATCGTAAAATCTTTTATGACGTCAGCTAACAAAGCGGCTGCAATCAATACAAAAATGACGCCGCAACCACGATTTAACCATGCTAAGCGACCACCCACATCGAGCCAACTTACTAGCTTTTTGCCACCCAAGGTATATACGATCTGCCAAATGGTCTCACTCATGAACAGCCCAATGGTCAGTAGAATATATTGTGGCCATAGTGGCGCACTAAAATTAATAAACTTAGGGAAAAAGGCTGCAAAGAACAAAATCGCTTTTGGGTTAGATAGAGAGACCCAAACACCCGTACGAAACAAAGTAAGATTACTGGGACCTACTTGCACGGCAGCGCTAGAGAGAGAACGTAGCTGCGGTCTAGTAGGTGCACCCTCAGAAGCAGCATAGTCGGCCTCTACCTCTGCACTTAGCTCTTTAGCATCGCTCATTAGGCTGCCATCGCCCGCATCACGCCATGAACTGATACCCAAATAAATCAAGTATGCCGCGCCCACGGCTTTGATAATCGTGAGCAGCCATGGCGATTGACGACTGATCACATCCAATCCGAGCAGCGTTGACAGTAACAAAACAAACAGTCCAAGGCTCAAACCTGCCAGCGTCCATAACGTTCGCTTCACACCATAGTTCATGCCGTACTGAAATGCCAGTAGCATATTGGGACCTGGGGTCGCGGAAATCAAAAACGTACTTGCGAAAAATACTGCAAACAGATGCCAAGACATCAGCTAACCCCTACTTTGTTATATATAAATGGTTCTTATACGAACAGCCACATCGCCAAAAAAGAAATACCGCCATTAAGACGGTATTTCTTTTACTTATGCATATTATATACATATGTTTGGCATTTTTATAGACTACCTGATGGTGCAACTGTCTAATAGTTTTTGCAAAAATTCGTCACAACGTTCTATTTCGCTCAGTGCCACATACTCATCTGCCTTATGCGCCTGTTCAATACTACCCGGCCCACAAATAATCGTTGGAATACCAGCATTGGTAAATTGACCGCCCTCAGTTGCATAAGCCACTTTATGACGCTCGTCATCTCCAGTTAATGCCGCTATCAACGCTTGCAGCTCAGCGCTATCATTGTCGGTCATGGCTGGCACACTTTCTTCTTGCACCAGCTCGATGCCCGTCTCTGGAGCACGGGCTTGCATCTGTGCGCTGAGCTCTGCAACCTTCGCTTGAATAGGTACTAAAATATCGTCTTGCGTCATGTGCGGCAGGTTACGATAGTCAAAGGTGAACTCGCACAAGTTGGGTACAATATTGGTTGCTGTACCGCCTCGTATGGTACCAACGGATAAGGTCGAATAAGGCACATCAAACAGCGCATCATTGTCATCGCGACCGCTTATCTCTTCTGCCAACGTATCCACGTAGCCAATCAAGCGGCTGGCGTAACTGATGGCATTGACCCCTTGCATCGTCAAGGATGAATGGGCAGACTTACCATGCACACGGCAACGATAAACCGCAATGCCTTTATGTGCCACCACCATCGCCATGTTGGTCGGCTCACCAACGATACAATAATCAGGCGTAATACCGCGGGCTTTTAAGTCTGCCAGTATGAGTGGCGCGCCCAAACAGCCAACTTCTTCATCGAACGACAATGCCAGATGCAAGGGACGACGTAGTTTTCCACTGTTTGATAATTGCACGGCTTGCGGCAATAGTGTTAAAGCACAAGCGATAAAGCCTTTCATATCACAAGCGCCGCGTCCGTAGAGCTTGTCGCCACGAATCGTTGCAGTAAACGGCTCTGACGTCCAGTCTTGACCATCGATTGGCACCACATCCGTATGCCCTGAGAGCACCAGCCCATTATTTACTTGATCAGCGTTTTTACCAGCGGGTACGGTCACAAATAGATTGGCTTTGTTTTTGGCCTCATTAAAAGTCAAATCCACCGCAAGGCCCAATTGCTTACAGTAGGCTTGCACGTCTTCAATAAGTGCCAAGTTTGAATGGCGACTGACCGTATCAAAACCAATCAAACGCGTGAGCCAGTCAAGACTCTGATTGGGATAAGCAGTATCGGACGGGGTTTGACTGTTATCATTACTGTTGTTTGTAGTCATAAAATATCCTTATCACGATATAAGATAAAAAATTTAACTTCTTTGGAGCGCGCGCTGTTGCAATGCTTTTATCTCTTTATCCAAGCCAGCGACAGGGCCTGATACAGTTATATTTGGCGCAATGTCTTGAATAGAAAAAGTATTAATAGGTGATGTGGATTTTACATTCATCTCCATCATCCATTCGGTCAGCTGTTTTGAGGAACTGACGTATACAATACGTCCAAGACCTGCCCATGCATGAGCTGCTGCACACATTGCACAGTGTTCGCCTGAGGTATACACCACCGCTTTTGCCCTCGCAGCAACTGTCATGTGTTGCGCCGCCCATTTTGCTACAGCGATTTCAGGATGATAAGTTGGATCCACCGTGTTAGCGCGGTTACGATCCTCACATAAAACCTGACCGTCGCCATCAACCAATACACTACCAAACGGCTCATCGCCTGCTTCTAGAGCGTCGGCAGCCAGCGCTACGCAGCGGCGCAGATGTGGCATGTCATGATCAGTTATCATCCTTATCTCCTTTTATTCTTTTATCGCAAATTACTATTTTTATTCTATCGTCAATATACGTCAAAAAACATATAGCGATGCCGAGATAACACTTATAAACACGTTGGCGCTCAAAGCGCGCAAACTTTGCCTCAGCAAAGAGCTATCTGACGTCTATTTTCTATTTTAGCTTGACTATATAACATCATTTACGATGGATTGTTTTGATTCATGATATCAATAACCGGTGGCATTGGTTTTGGTAATTTGCCTTCTGCTTGTAACTCTTTGGTCGTTTTGGCATTAATGGCAAGCCCAGAGATAAGTGCAATCTCTTTGACAGGTTTGCGCTTACGAGTTGCAAAGCTGACAGGTACCATACGTGCAAATTCGTAGAGGTACAAGTAAGACTCTTCACCACCTTCAAAATCTTCGTCATCCTCAAGGCGAATGGCACCAATTTTTGCCAAGTCGGATAGCATCTCGTTTTCCTCACTCGTGAGGCTACAGTCGGTAATGCCAAAACCAGTCATAAAACCGTTCGCCCACTGTTTCAACGCTATCACACGCTCGTATAAATCGTGTTCATCATCCGGTATAAGCGGCATATAAGAATAGGCATCATCTTTGTCTTTAAGCTGGAATACAGTGTCCTCTGCTTCTTCTGTCAACAAGGTCAATGCAGCCTCTGGTAGTGACGCAAAGCTCAGCTCCTCAAACACCTTCGCCCATGTTGCTTCATCAGGGGCATTACAAGCTGTCATAAGCCCTGTCATCAAGCCATGTACCTCACTGATAGATACATCAGTCCAGTCGTCAAAAGCGGTCAGCCAAGTATTCCAGCCAGAAATATTGTCATTCATAATAGATATCCTAATGAGTGGTTATTGCTTAAAAAACAGAAAATAGACGCTGTACCCTGTCACTGACAAAAGCGCGCCTAATAAATATAAAAAGGCCAAGCCTAATACGTGTAATTACTTTGTTGATATAGATATTATGCGGTCACCTATGGCATTATTAAACGCAGAGAACAAAATTCATTCACGCTTACTTGTTAAGGATAAAAACTGACTATGTATGATCAACTTAAACTATTAGAAAAAACGATACTCGACATAAAAAAGCAGTATCAGCTTGTCAGTGCTGAACTTAGCAGCATCAAACAAAATCCAGTCACCAATACCCAAGAGCTGACCGCACTACAAAACAAGCTCAATACGAGCCATACGGAACGTGACGGTGCCAAAAAACAATTGAATGATCTCGACAAGCGCTATCAAAATCTTGCAGAAGCGCATCATATGATTGGTGAAGAGCAAGACAAGCTGCAAAAACAGATCAGCGAATTAAAACAACAAAACAATGAGCTGCAGCAGCATAACAAAGAATTGAAACAGCAGTATCACGATATTAAACAGCAAAATAGTGACTTACAAAAGAAAAATCAATTGGCCGCTGAGCGAACGCAAGTTGTCTTGAAACGCTTAACACGTATTGACCAAGCAGAAGGTTAGCCAGTCCATTCATCCTAGTAATATCTTATATTACTCATTTTACTGACCAGACATTGTAGGATTTATCATGACCAATAACCACCCCAAATCTTCAGAAGAAAAGCTAGCCGCCAACCAAACACGCTCTACTGACCCAAAATCACAAAAGATCGCGGCAACTGGAGCTGGCTCCACAACCGTCTCAGCCCAGTCTAAACCCAATACTAATAATACCCCTGAGCCTCAAATCAAAAAAGTCGATATTTCGATTGCGGGCGTTACTTACCCTATCTATTGTCCTGTGCATGAGCAAGAAGAGCTGCGTTCAGCAGTTTTTTATATTAATGACTATGCGCAAGAGCTCAGAAAAGACGCACCCAGTCTCAGTCAAGAAAACCTCTTGGTATTATGCTGCTTAAACTTGTATGAAAAAATTCACGCCAATCAAAGAGATGATGAAGATCGTTTGCAAGAAAGCAGCCGATCTGACGCTTTACTTAATAAAATCCTAAAAGACGCTCAATCCATTTTATAAGCGGACAGTCAGTTTATAAGCGAATAGTCAGTCTCTAACAGATAAGCGCCTAGCTCACGACAGCTAAGCGCTTTTTTTATACTTATACAATCATCTAGCGCATAAACACATCATCTACGCATGGGGATTGTAAACCTTACCAGCATGAAAATCTGCTTGATGCTCATAATTGCAAAAGAAGAGAGGTTTATGAGTATCAACCTTGCTATCGCTTTCATCCTCTGGCGCCAAACTTGGATTGGTTTCTAGGACACCGCGATATTCAGCCAAACTGTTACCACAGAAGTTACACTGCCGCGGTGTGATCACATCACCTTCTTTTGGCATCATGCTCTTGGGAGGACGTGGATACATAAATTTATAGAATGCCCACATTGAAGCCCAGATAACGAGAATGATGATAATAACGGCAAACACGGCAGTGCTCCTTTGACGATGAATAAACGTTTATGAGTAACAGAAATCATTTGATTGACCCTTCTGCAAAACGTCCTAATAGTATAGCGTAACCATTAATAAGGATGACAGTATAATGATGAGACCAGTAGAGAGTTTAATGATTTATCACCTTTACGAGCCATTTATTGTCATAGCCTGTATCAAAAAACTGGCCACAAAGGACCAGTTCTTTTGAAATACCACTTGATGATTAACGCAGCGTTTTTAAAGGATTACAACTGCAACTCACTGATATCAGCCACCGTTAAGAATAACGCACGAACCTGCTTCAATAATGCCAAGCGATTGTTTTTTAGTGCCTCATCTTCACTATTGACCATGACATTGTCAAAAAACTCGGTCAGTGGCTCATCCAAACTGGCAAGCGTTTGCAATACCTGAGTATAGTCTGCTTGCTCAAGCAATGGCGTAACTGCTGTCTGTGCTTGGCGTACGCTTCCATACAAGTTTTGTTCGGCAGGCTCGGTCAACAGCGTCTCATCAACCGTATCAGAAACACTTACTTCTGATTTGGCCAATATATTAGCAACGCGTTTGTTAGAATCCGCCAACATCGATGCTTGTGACAGCGTGCTGAATGCTTGAACCGCACGAATACGTTGATCAAAATCAAGCGGCATATGCGGATTAATCGCTTGCACTGCCTGAATAGTATCAACACTAACGCTTTGCTCTGTATACATCGCACGATAGCGCGAGTTTAAGAATGCCATAACTTGGGTGAAGGTGTCGCCCATTTTGGCAATTTTACTGCCTCCGTTAGTGTCACTATAGCCTTTGATTGCTTGCTCAACCAATGCCACCAGATTGATGGGTAGTTGTTTTTCAATCAAAATACGCAAAATACCAATGGCTGAGCGACGTAAGCTAAACGGATCTTTTGACCCAGTAGGCGCTTGATCAATCGCAAAAATACCGACCAAGGTATCCAAACGGTCTGCTAGAGCTAAACAAATACCAATTGGCGTTTGCGGTAAGACATCACCACTAAACTTAGGCAAATATTGTTCTTCCAAACTGGCGGCAACGGCTTCTGTCTCACCATCCAAACGCGCATAGTATGTACCAGCGATACCCTGCAACTCAGGATATTCGCCTACCAATGAGCTTGCCAAATCGGCTTTGGACAACATAGCAGCACGTACGGCTTCATCAACACTGATGTCGTGACCTTGCTGCTGCAGCAAAGTGGCAATAAACGCAGATAACTTAGCAATACGCTCAGACTTGTCCCAAATTGTACCGAGTTTATCTTGGAATACTCGGGTTTTTAGGCTTTCTGTGAGTGCAAACAGTGGCTGCTTTTGATCTTGTAAAAAGAAGAACTCGGCATCAGCCAAACGCGGACGTACGACCTTTTCATTACCTTCGATGATCTGGTTCGGATCTTGAGACATGATATTGGTAATAAAAATAAAGTACGGTTGCAACTTGCCTGCTTTATCGGTCAAACAAAAATACTTTTGGTCCGCTTGCATGGTCGAGATCAGCGCTTCTTGGGGCACTTGTAAAAAACGTGTCTCAAAGCTTGCTCGTAGGGCAATTGGAAAATCAACCAAGGCCGTTACTTCGTCTAACAAGTCTTGCGGGACGATAGCATCGGAATTAACCTCATCTGCCAAAGTTTTGACTTGGTTTTTGATCAGCGTTTGGCGCTTATCAAAGTCTGCCACAACCTTTAAACCCTCTAGCAACGATTCATAATCATTGGCGTGGGCAATGTCATGATAATCAGGGCTATGGAAGCGATGACCACGAGTTTGCGCACCTGTTTGGTGGCCTTGGATAATGGCATGAATAACTGCATCATCTTGCATCAACACCGCCCACTGGACGGGACGAACGAACTCATTACGGCTGGCACCCGAGCGCATGCGTTTTGCAATCGGCAGGTTATCAAGCGCGGTTTGAAAAATAGTAGGCAATAGCTCTGTTATGGCTTGACCATGGATGGTTTGCTCAAAGCCTACATAATCGCCTTTATCGGTATTAATAGTAATCAGCTCACTAGCCTCAATGCCTAAGCCTTTAGCAAAACCCATGGCAGCACGGGTTGGATTGCCATCACCATCAAACGCGGCTTTGATGGCAGGCCCGCGTTTTTGTTCCGTACGATCTGGCTGCTTGTCACTAATGCCTTGAATCTGAATCGCCAAACGACGCGGCGCGGCAAATGATTTGATGCTATCAAAGCTGATTTCTGCTTCGCGTAATTGCTCAGTGACGCTCGCTTGTAGCGCGTCACGTAGTGGCTTTAAGCTTTTTGGAGGTAGCTCTTCACACCCCAGTTCAAATAGAATAGTACTCATGGGATGCTCCTATTTATTGTCGTTAGTCGTTTGAGTATTGTTGGCGTTTGCAGCGTCTGTCTTTTCTTTTGGCAAATACTTATCGATCGCTTCTTGACGATGGGCTTCATCGGCTAATGGGAAACCAAGTTTGGCACGAGCCTCAACATAACCAAAAGCGACCTTACGGGCGAGCGTACGTACGCGCAAGATAAAGCGCTGACGCTCAGTGACTGAAATCGCACCGCGGGCATCAAGTAAGTTAAAGGCATGTGACGCTTTTAGTACCATCTCATAAGCAGGTAATGGCAAGCCTGCATCAACCAACTTATCCGCTTGTTGCTCATAAAAGTCAAACATCTCACCCATCATTGGCACATCGGCGTGCTCAAAGTTATAGGTCGACTGCTCCACTTCGTTTTGATGAAAAACATCGCCATAAGTGACACGGCCAAACTCGCCATCTGCCCATACCAAATCATAAACGCTATCGACGCCTTGTACATACATCGCTAGGCGCTCAAGACCGTAAGTAATCTCGCCGGTGACAGGGAAACACTCAATGCCGCCTACTTGCTGGAAATACGTAAACTGAGTCACTTCCATACCGTTTAGCCAAATCTCCCAACCAAGACCCCATGCACCAAGCGTTGGCGACTCCCAGTTGTCTTCAACGAAACGGACATCATGCACCAATGGATCAATACCAATGGCTCTCAATGAATCCAAATACAGCTCTTGAATATTAGGCGGATTGGGCTTGAGTACCACTTGAAACTGATAATAATGCTGTAGACGGTTTGGGTTATCACCATAGCGACCATCGGTTGGGCGACGTGATGGCTGCACATAAGCGGCGTTCCAGCGCTCAGGACCTAATGAGCGCAAAAACGTTGCAGTATGAAAAGTACCGGCACCGACTTCCATGTCATAGGGCTGCAAAATCACACAGCCTTTATCAGCCCAAAAATTCTGTAACGTTAGAATTAAATCTTGAAAGGTCATCGGTTGAGGGTCTTTTTCTTGTATCATTGGGGTTGTCGCTTCGGATGTCATAGTTTGGGTTTTCATAGTAAAGCCACTGTGGAATGAGTATGATTAAATAAACCGTTGATAGCACTCGTATCGCCTATTTGGCAACGACTCTATTTGCCTGCTCACCTTACTAAAAATTGACTGTTTTATCCATATTTACGTCAACTAAATTTGCATTGTATCCATAAATGTCTATCTAAGAGCTCAATTTGCCGTAATAAACTGATGTTGAGGTCATCAAAAGTCACAAACAAAAAAATACCCAAATGCGTGAGCATCTGGGCAGGAGGAAAAGTCTATCGCTGGTATCCTGATGAGTCAGGCTTTTTGTTTTTTGGAGTCTAACCTTGGTATCACTTTGCTTATCAATTGGTCGTACTATTTAACTGATCTTACCTAACTAGTCTTGAAGTGCTTATAACAAATCTATTCTTACAATAAATCTGCCTTATTGGTAAGACTGACTATTGGCCTTTGGCATAATGATCCACAATATAATATAGATCAAAATCCCGGGTACTGCCGCACTTAGTGAAGATATAACCACAAACAGCAATCTTACCCAAGTGGGTGACCAGCCTGCATATTCTGCTATACCGCCCATAACACCAGCGATCATCTTATTGTTCTGAGAACGATGTAATTTTGCTAACTTAGCCAAACCAAATACCTCTCTATAAATTATATTTTGTGACTTGTATTTTTTTAATTTTATCCATTTAGGATTTATGTTGAATATTAAAAACAGTTAATCTGCTTAACTTATGAATAATTATATCAATCATTTTTTATTTATCTGTTGATAGTATAGAAGTCCTTTGTGAGTTTATGATACTCAAACTTGCTTCAACCTATCATATATCCTCATAAACCCCTGATTTTAAATAATTATTTCAAAATGTTTCAGCTAAAGGTTTGTTTCTCAAATCTTACCATCTTACACATTACTCTCTATTATTCACAAGCCAAATCCAACACATGGCTCTCGTTTTAATGCGCTATGAGTCCATAAAAACATCATAGCTTAACTGCTTATTTGGTTATAAAAAAACTTCTCTGATAAAGACAAAATTTAAGTCATATTTACAATAACCTACCTGTAAATCCCCTCGAACCTTTATACCATGCTGTTAAACAGCTTAAACAAAATAATTTATTAATAAGATCGATAATAATAAGGCTATATAAGCCTAGAGTGAGGATAATTATGTATGATACTGGATTGATGATTGGACAATTTGAGCCACTGCATTTAGGACACATGCGCAGCATACTAGAGGCATCAGGGCAGGCAAAAACCTTGCATATTGTCATTACGACAACCCCCTCTCCTCATCCAAATTTTAACATCACCTTGCAGGACAAAGCACGCTGGCTACAGATGGCTTGCGCAGATTTGCCATTTATTCAGATTCACACTACAGATGAGAGCGAACTGCCCTGTCATGAGTATTTTGCTAATAGTAGCTTTGATACAGCGACTAGCAGTACTCAGTTGCAACACTTACTCGACACATTGTCCTTACCCATCGAGACCGCATTGTTTTTGGCGGACAACAATCCATTGGTTCATAGTCCAACACAGCAGCAAGCACCACTAGCAATGAAGATTGTTGCTACGTCAGCACAACCTGAGTTTGACACTCTCGCTATTGCCCAAAATCCTATCGCACATTGGTCAGCACTGCACCCACAAGTACGCGGTGACTACACAAAAACAATCACCATCGTTGGCGGCGAAAGCTCAGGCAAAACCACATTAGTACATAAACTGGCCAATCATTATGGTGCCAGCTTTGCACTTGAGATGGGTCGCTTGTATGTCGGTACAGATTTGGGTGGTAGTGAGGTTGGATTGCAGTACAGTGACTATGCCCCTATTGTGCTCAATCATTCCCAAGCCATTAGAGAAGCAAAATCCTGTGCGACGGCACCTGTTACCATCGTTGACACGGATTTTGTGACCACACAAGCTTTCTGTGAAGAGTATGAAGGTCGTACTCATCCGTTTGTGGCCGCTTGTATTGATGAGTTCCGTTTAGACCATACTATTATGCTAGACAACAATACGCCATGGATTGACGATGGCATGCGCTCTTTGGGTACACCCGAGGCGCGAGGACGCTTTGAGCAGCGCTTAGTAGACATCTTTGCGCGTCATAATATCGCGCCGCACATGATCGACCAGCCTGATTATGATGCGCGCTACCAGCAAGCATTGCTGTTTATTGATCAGCATATCTATGGTAAAAAAACATAAAATATATTCGACCAGACAATCAATTAAAAATATAACAGGTCATGGGTAATTGCTTACTACTAATGTCTCTCATTTTTATATGATTTCATTAGTATTAGGCAATCATCGACATTCATTTTTAGGGAAGAGCGCTATGCGTATTCAGTTATTGGACAACATCACCGGCAAATGGGCTATGCAATGGATTGTTATTTGGTTCATTTGCGGTGTTATTGCTTTGTCCGCAGGATTTTGGCTCACCACCGACCACACCGCACTTGATATGTTCTATTTAGGCGTCTCTTTTGTCGGATTGGTCTGCGTGGTCTCGCTGTCGTTTCGCAAAAATGTCATGGGTAATGGTCTTGGGATGGCAGCCACGGCAGGCGAAGTGGTGGTACAAGCCACCTCAGGCGCAGTTGGTTTAATGCTCGCCCCTTTGTTTAACTTTTTTACCCACGTTTATGGGATTTTTTATTGGTCAAAACACACCGATCCTGACGGTGACATGATACCCAAATCTGCCAACAAAGCAGTTTGGTTGATCACTGCTGTGTTTATTATTCTTGGTCTGGCGCTTTTCCCAACGGTCAATAGCTTATTGGCAAGCTACGGCTATGCGGTAGTCGAAGACGATAACAGTAAATTTTTAGGATTCATTTCTTTTTTTTGGATCAATGTGATTGCGTTTGTGCTTTCAATCACAGCACAGGCCGCGATGATTTTGCGCTACTCGTTTAACTGGTGGTTATGGATCATCGTGAATTTTGTTTGGCTTATCGTCAACCTCATGTCTGGCAATTATATTTTTGCCATTCAAACCATGATTTATCAAATCAACGCCTTCATCGGTCTTTATGAATGGCAGCGCAGCGAGCAAGGTTAAAGGGTTACTTAAAGAAAAACGCGTTTGGATTTGAGTAGCAAGTTGAGCGGTACGGTTAGATTTGACTGTGCCGTCTACTAGATAAAATGGCAGACATACTCAATTAATGCTACAAATGATACCAAGGACTGTTTGATTACCGACATGGTAATCAATATCTGTTCATCATATCAATGGCTAACAAGGAGGTTAGTATGTCTCGCAATCGTCAACAACGAGTGTCTAAACGCACACTTGAACAGTGGCTCAGTGAGTACGCAGTCAGTCATCAAAACTTAGTCAACAAAAAAATCCATTGGCTGTGTGTTCCCACCATCTTTGTCAGTTTGTTGGGTATGGGTATGTCGCTTTCTGTCTGGTTCACCTTAGTTCTAAGCGCCTTAGTACTCTTGTTTTATATGCGCTTATCTACGCCGCTTTTTTTAGCGATGGGTATGTTTATCTTAATTTGTCTATCAGTGATGGCATTACTACCATGGGGATTTAAAGTCTGGGCAGGTATTTTTATCGTGGCTTGGATTGGACAGTTTATTGGTCATAAAATTGAAGGTAAGAAGCCTTCATTCTTTGAAGATTTACAGTTCTTATTGATTGGTCCTGCATGGGTCGCCAATAGCTTGATGCGCTCCAAACCGTAGTTATTGTTGGTTGTTAGATAAAAAAAAGCGCCACTCAACCATTGAGCGACGCTTTTTTTATATCAATTTGTTTTATTACGCACCAAATACTTTTAGACGCTCTTCAACAGGTTTGAATGATTTGTCGCCTGCTGGTTGCTCAATACCGCCAAATACCATTTGTGCTTTCAATTCCCAGTTTTCATCAACGTTCCAAGCATTAGCCACTCTTTCATCGATGACAGGATTGTAATGCTGTAAATTCGCGCCGACTTCTATACTGGCCAATGCTGTCCAGATCACATACTGATGCATGGCATTGGTTTGCGTTGACCAAATTGGGAAGTTTTCTGCATAAAGCGGCGCCGCTTCTTGCATGCCTCTGACAACCGCTTGATCCTCAAAAAACAAGACCGTACCAGCGCCGTTTCTAAAACCAGCAATTTTCTCTTTGGTTGATTTGAATGCCTCTTCATCACCAACGATGACACGTAACGTCTCTTCTGTCATGTCCCATAGTTTATTATGGTCATCGCCAAACAAAACAACGATACGCGTTGATTGTGAGTTGAACGATGATGGTGTGTGCAAAATAGCATGCTCAACGACCTGAACGACCTCTTCATTAGACACGGGTAGTTGATCATTTAACGCATAGATTGAGCGACGTTTTTCAGCCAATTGCTGTAATGTTTTTAAATCTGACATAATACTTCTCCACATTGTTGATATAAATCTGGTTAATCAATAGGACTAACACGTTACTTTAAACGGTACTTTTGATTTTCTTCATTTGTAATTTGCTTCATTATGGGAGTAATTGACCCAAACCCATATCTCTTTTTTGTAAAAAAACTTAATCAAATACGAATATGAGATAGTTAAATTAACAAATGCAATTTACGATACTATTTTTTGATACTACCCTTTGAAGCCTTTAGGCAGTTCTGGTGAAGGTAGGCGCTTCATCATAGAATCCACCTCTCCGAACCGTTCATGACCATTATTCCAGTCAATAATAGACTGTTCGAGCTCTTGCTTGTTATCGGCTACAAAGTTCCACCATAGCAGCACCTTATTGTTGAGTGGCTCACCACCGATAAACATCAACCGGGTGCCTTTTTTTGCCGACAGTCTGATACTGCGGTTATTGGCCACATCCGAATCGTGGAAGCGAAACAATTGATCTTTTTCGCATACTTTGCCTTCAGATTCGATCTGCCCTTCTGTGACCAAGATACCATACTCAAAGCCGTGTTCTAGATTGAGCGTGACGTCACTATCTTCCAAAAATCTCACATCAATGCCGATCATTTTTGAGTACTGTATGGTCGGTGCTTGATAATGCTCCCCTGTCACACTGACATAACTGCCTGTGGTGAGGATCATCTCGGCACCACCCTCACGCCACGTAGGCAATTTGGGATAATGATGGAAGCTACGCTCGATTTTTTGATCGGTTGGTAGCGCAATCCATAGCTGCACCATACTCAGACCTCGCGCGGCATCTGGTGAGCCACCCGTGTCTGGAAAGACGCTTTGCTCGGTATGGCTGATGCCTTGCGTCAATCCTGTACCTGCGGTCATAACATTGACTTGGTTTTTGGTGATGACTTGCTCATTTCCCAAACTGTCTTTGTGCAGTACTTCGCCATTTAGCATCCAACTAAAGGTTTGCAAATTAATATGCGGATGACGACCCACTTGCATACCTAACTCATCATCACCAAACTCAGCAGGGCCAGCATGATCCAAAAAGCACCAAGCACCAATTGGTTGATTGCCTTTGTTGGGTAATAATCGAGCAATAGGGATACCACCAACACTTGCCAACCTTGGCTCTAAGGTTTTAATTGTCATTATTCACCTCTCAATATGCAATGAGTATTTGCGTCATAGTGCTTAATTAATAGTGCTCAAATGATCTTTAATAAACGACGATGCTAGCGTTTTGATACAACCAACCTAGAACGACATCGGCACATCCATGACCAAGACCTTGGCATCTTCTTCTACTTCCATAGTGAAGTCGACAGTATCTGAAATACCAAGACCATCGCGGGTGTTCAAAGTCTGACCATTGACCACTACCTTACCACTGATGACAAAAATATAAGCACCGTTATTTGCATCCTTTATGTGATAAGTCCGCGTCACGCCTTTATCGAAATCACCCATGCTGAACCAAGCGTTTTGATGAATCCACACACCAGCATCTTCCGCATTCGGTGACAAAACTTGGTTAAACTCGTTTGGTTGCATGATGTCATCCATACGGATCTGCTGATAACGAGGATTGACGTTCATTTTGTTAGGGATGACCCAAATCTGTAAAAACTTCACAGGTTCGTTGGCATCGCCATTCATCTCGCTATGAGTGATGCCTGTACCTGCTGACATCACTTGGATTTCGCCTGTCTCAATAATGCCTTCATTGCCGATATTGTCACCATGACCAAGCTTGCCAGACAATGGAATACTGATGATTTCCATGTCGCGGTGTGAATGCTTACCGAAGCCTTGGCCACCGATGACAAAATCATCATTAATGACACGTAAAACCCCAAAACCCATACGTGCAGGATTATGATAATTGGCAAAGCTAAAGGTGTGCTTGCTTTTAAGCCAGCCATGATTAGCATCGCCACGAGAATCTGCTGCATGATAGATATTTTTCATGATATATCCTTATTTATCAGTAATTTAATCTTATATGACAATTCATTAATGACCTTGCCTAAACAATGAACCTATTATAATTGTTGAGCACAGGCAGATAAATAAGCATTAATGCAAATAACTATTCTTATTTTTAGAACAATTTGTCTATGCATAACGTCATATAATCTTAATGAGCAATCAGTATACGAAGTTACCACGCCTAATTAAGTCGCTAAAAGGTTGACTTGCTCTTATCTATATACTTAATCTAATCTACATAAAGGAATATAACTATGCCGAATGAATTGAACCATGAGCTGATAGACAATACAGCACAAAAGCGTTTCGAGATCCACGTTGATGGATATCTCGCCTTCGAAGATTATGAGTTTTTTACCACCAGTCAGGGCGAAAAAGGCATTGCCTATCTTCATACTGAGGTTGCAAAGGAGCTTAGTGGGCGAGGCATCGCAAGTTATCTGGTTAGGTCCATCTTAGATGAAGCGGCAGCTAAACATTTAAGGGTAAAACCTATTTGTCCGTATGTCAGAGCCTACATCGACAAGCATCCACAATACCAAGACAACTCTGTCTTTCATAATGCCGCTCCTTAATCTAACTATTTAAGAGACAAAAAAACGCCGTATCTTTACGACACGGCGTTTTTTTAAAAGGATGCTATTTAACCCTTAATTTTGTCTTTTAACTGATTGAATCATGGAACGCCCTAGCCAACATGGCTCAAAAACGCTTCATCACGTGCCAAGACAGCCAAATACAGTACTGGTAATACGAATAATCCCACTGCCCAAAAGCTTAGCTCAAGATATAAAAGCGCGCCGACCAATGCGCCAATCAAAAAGCTAAATACCAATGCTGAGCTATGACCCAGTTTTTTGGCATTTTCAGGTGTGCGGTTGTTGATATAATCGGTCAAATTGATACCAAGCTGCGTGGTATTACCTGTCATTAGCACCGTTGGACTCATATGTTTGATCAGTGTCTTACTTGCCGTATTGCGTATGGCAAGTGCAATCAGACCCAACCCACCTGTGAGTGCGACTGTAAGACTACCCGCCCCTACAAAAGGTTGATAATACAAACCTGCAATCATAAATGCGGTCAAAAAGAAGGCTTCGGCAAGAAACAGATGACTTAATATCAGTTTTCGTTTTTTACTCTTATCAACAAAAGTCTTGGTCACCACCACGGTCAATACAAATAATGGCAAGGCCGCCAGCTTAATCCATAAGCCATCCTCACCTTTGACCAGTCCACTCCCTGCCATCACCAAGTTCCCTGTGACATGCGCTGTAAAAAATCCAAATAAGGCGATAAAACCAATGGTATCAATCGCACCACCAACGATAGTCAATAGCACAGGCGCTCGGTAGCGTTGCCAAAAACTCGGCGGCGACCGACCCTTATCTTGAAATTGGTTACTGTCCTGCGTTTGGTCAGACATTGAGTTAGGCACCATTACTTCCTACGAATGCAACCAAATCATTAACAAATTTTTGCAGATATTGTTGGGTTCGTTCAGTGACGCTACCATCGTCGTTTAAGCTTTCAGTCGCGCGGCTCAGATACACTTCTGGGTGAATCATCATTTTTGCAGATAGCATTTGCATGCTTTTATGTACATCAAGCCCGCTATTGATACCGCCATAATTGCTTGGCGACGCTGTCATGACGGCTACCTTTTTATCGCGCCAAACACTGTCTTTATACGGACGAGAAACAATATCAATCACGTTCTTGAGTGCGGCGGGTATCGTACGATTGTGCTCTGGTGTGACAATCAATACCGCATCAGCGGCTTTTAATTGCTGACGAACACGCTCATAGCTGTCTATCGTTGTATCATCATAATCTTGATTATAAAGCGGCAAATCTGCAATATGCACCTCTTCAACCATGACATTCTTTGGCATTTGCGATGCAATATATGCTGCAAACTTGCGATTGATTGACGCTTTGCGCAAGCTGCCGATTATTAGGGCAATTTTCATTGGTGTGCTCATGATGCCTCCTTATATAAGATGATAAAACGCTTGTTGTATTGTTTGAGGATTACTATAGTCAATTCACTATAAAATAAATATAGCCCTGCCAACGTCATATTTTCTTGCTTGCTGCGCCTTCGCAGACAGAGGCTACGAAAATATATCGTTGGCAATAGATCATGATTGTCGTATCTTTTTTATTTAGAATTACTATACTGAGCTTTTGCGAGCATGACTATTATCTATCGAGTAAGCACCTGGGCCATGAGCAAAAATCATCAGAAAACCACCTGCTATGGCAATGTTTTTCATAAACGGATTCATCTGTGAGGCATCAATCCAGAACTGATGAAACAAAAGCGCTGAGACAATATTAAATCCAACAAACAACACCGCAATCAGACGCGCTTTAAATCCAAGCAAAATCGCAATACCACCGAATAGCTCAAGCGCAATGACTAATGGTAATAGCATACCCGGTACACCCATTGACTCCATATAGCCTTGAGTTGCTGTATATCCTGTTATCTTATTAAAACCTGAAAAAATAAAAATCATCGATAAAAGCAGACGACCAATGGGGGCACTCAATGATTGTAATTTGTCCATTATGTTTGTCCAAAAATAGTGTTGATGAGATATTGTGTTAAGAATGATGGCAGTATAAGCGTTGACTATAAATGGATAAACAGCAATAATTACAAATATATGTTCTCAATTTTAGAACAATTACGAGGCGATTAAGATGGGGCAGTTAGAAGATATGGCGATGTTCGTGCGCATCGTGGAAGCAGGGAGTATTACTAAAGCGGCTGAACAATTAAATATTGCCAAATCTGCCATCAGTCGCCGTCTCAAAGAGTTAGAAACGCGTTTAGGCAGTCAGCTTATTAGCAGAACCACGCGGCAATCTCACCTGACTCAAGCGGGTGAGCAGTATTACCAAAAAGTGAACAATATCTTAAGTGCCGTTGATGCGCTGAACGAGCAAACCAGTGGCGCACCCACACGTGTTGAGGGCACGCTGAAGATAACCGCACCTTTGACCTTTGGCCTTATGCATCTGAACGACGTGATTGATGAATACGCCAGCCAGCATCCCAATCTGGATTTTGAGCTGGATTTTTCGGATCGGCATGTTGACCTAATTGAAGAAGGGTATGAATTGGCCATCCGTATCAAAAAGTTGCAAGATTCGAGCTATCAAGCCAAGCGTCTTGCATTGATTCGTTACGCGCTTTGCGCCAGCCCCGATTACCTAAAAAGAATGGGGACACCTGAGACCCTAGAAGCGTTAGACAATCATGAGTTTTTGCAATATGGTCTGGGCAAGACCAGCAATCTTGAGCTGACGGATGCGCAAGGGAAAAAGCATAACCATACGATTCATGCCAAAATCAAAGCCACCAATGGTGAGTTTTTGGTCGATTTGGCAGTGAAAGGTCATGGTATTACGTTTATACCAACCTTTATCGCCTATCAAAGATTGGCACGTGGCGAGCTGGTGCCCATTCTCCAGCAGTACCAGCTGCCGACACTCAATGCCTATGCCGTTTATCCAAAAAACCGGTTTTTATCGCAGCGTTGCCGTTATTTGATTGACTCTATTGCTGAGCGTTTCGGTGACAATCCATACTGGGATGATTTCTGATGCGCCAGTTGAGCATGTCACACTAGCCTCAGTGAGGACGCTACTCGCTAATAGCAGCGATTTCGCCCATCAGTTTTTTGGTTTTGTATCTGGCTTCTGCCAAGGTCATTCTGTTTTGTGCAACCACCGTCAATACACATGGCTTACCGATATAGTCTGTTTTGACAAATAAAATGTTGCCAGAAGTCGCTTCAACGATCGTGATGTCGCATTTGCCTTGCTTCATTTGCGTCGCAGATGAATCACTGAGAGCAGACAGCGTACTACTCATCGCTGCAAACTTATCGGCTTGATTGCTCAGATCGCTGATAGAAAAGCAGCTGATAGGAAACCCATCTGTCGTACAAAGGCTTGCCAATATAATTTCTCTGTTGGCTTCACATAACGCTTTCATGTGACGTAACAATGCGATTTTTGCAGGTGATTTTTCGTTTGGTGTAGTCATATCGAACATCAATCTTGGTTGTTAAGAGTATTAAATAAAGACAGAAGAGACACAGCGGACTCTTTGCTTCTAGGATCTGTATTGATCACGGGCGCGACCACATTATGCTGCATCAGCATCACTCTAATTTCTTGACCCAGCGCGATGACGCTTTGCTTGTCCGCACCTTCACAATGGGTGATACCTACAATACAAGTGGTTTGGTTTTTTTCTGGCGCAAAGAAATGCAGTAACTTGTCTAAATTGGCATAGTCAGGCGTCTCACCATGCTTGATCAAAATGAGCAATCCCCATAGCGATTGATTGACAAACTCCCACAAAAAAGAAAACCGCTCTTGACCTGGTACACCATAGATACCCAAAGCCATATCCTCAGAAAGGGTGATTCGCCCGTAATCAATACCCACTGTGGTGAACTCTTTACCAATATCGATACTGGATTTCGCTTCTGTTTCAATAGGACTGATCTCACTGAGTGTCTTGACCAGCTGCGTCTTTCCAGCGCCGACCTCACCAATGATAGCTAGCTTTTGATAATTCAATTTTTTACCTCATCCCTAAGAATTTTTTGATGGCACCATAAAATTTATTAGGCTTTTTTTCAACAACGATTTGTTCTTTCACTGGCTCTGATTCAGTAATACTCAATAAGCCCGACTGGTCAAATGCTCTGATCATTTGTGTGACTTCATGTGGCGCCCCAAATTCACCACTATTAACCAATGCATTGAATGGATAAGGTTTTTTGGTCAATTTAATGCACAGGTTCATCACCAATTGAGGCTGACTGACTGTGTTCAAATCAGGCCAAGCCAACAATCTAAGATCTTTATCTTCATAATGCTTTTCAAGCACAGCGTCAGATTGCTTTATGTCGATAAAGGGTTGAATACGACTTTTTTGATAGTCATCAAAACCTGTCAAAACCGACATATGATTTTCAACGAAAGTATTGAGCAAAGCATTTTGATCGACAAAATCAAAGACATTAACCGCCCAACTGTCAAAGCTACGTTTCTCCACAGGCCCATCAAGAAAAACCCAAAGATCTTCATGTCTAGGATCGGCTGCTATTTTGGCCATCAACTTGTCAACTTCAGCATAAGGCCCTTCAATTATTTGCAGATACTGCCCTTCTCGATACGAGATAATGCCAGTGATTTGCGATTGTGGATTATGCTTGCGAGAGACGCTGATGATGTCTGATAATCCAGTAGGCATACGAACGCTACGATCACTTGTAGGTGTTCTGCTGATATATGCAATACATTTCATTTTGCCACCAATTAATAAGACATTTAAAGCGTAACCAAACGGCGATAGCTGTCCACAGTCAGGTCATCGTCATGCATGATAGATACATGACAAATAGACCCTTATTGCTGCTTTTATTTGAGAATAATCAGGAGTACTCGTTAGACAGACTCGTCATGAGCTTAAACAATGTCCAGCAGATTATACTTCTAGTTTATTTTCTACTGCTTGTACTTTACGACGTGCTAGCGCTAAGTTCGCTTTGGCTTTATCAAGTACCAAGTAAATGAACAAATCTTCGTGCTTGGCTGTTGGACGAATGATGTGTAATTGAGACTCTAGTGTAATCAACATGTCTTCAATTTCGCCTTTGATATCTAGCGACTTCATAGTAGCTACTTTCGCTTTTACCACTTGTGAGTTACCTGCTGCTGCCAACTCTAAGTCAACACCGCCGCCAGTCATACCTAATACCATACCTGACATATAGTCAACAATGCAGCCGCCCATCGCGCCATCAAGGGTCATCAATTCTTCTAAAGCTTCGTTAATATTTGACATAACTTTCCTATTAGTGGGTTTGTATTTGAATAAAATTTTTGTTGTAAGAATACGCTCATTTTTCACTATTTTTACATGGCACTGAACAAATAAATCCTGCAAGAATTTGTTAGCTATTCTTAAAAGTATTACTGCAAATGTAAGCCAGTTATAATAGTGAAATAATCTTATTCAATTGTTTTTTTTGGTACAAAAAATATATCGTACACGTAAATAAAACGTATTCATTGTAGCTGCGGTCATTATATTGTATTTAATAGAGTAAAAGCGGAAGGGTCATGACCACTCATGAACAAATAACAACCATTGAGTAGGAAACTTACGAGTATCTTCAGTAATGACTTAGATTGACCCTGTAAAAAGCAAATTTTTGAGGTTGAAAAAAGACTGCTTTTCAAACCATATCGTATGAACAATGATAGGAAATTATGAGGTACTGAAACACGAAAAAAGGCTATGAATAATTATTCACTGCTTGTAAAAAAAGCACTCATTAACCGTTTGAATGATGATCAAATTGGTCGTGTGATTCATAATTTTTGAGGATAAAATACAAAGGTAGCGGTCTACAGAAATGACTTTATTTCTATGAGATGTATAAAGCTTATATTTACCTAAAACTGATACGTTGAGTTTTTAGAGAAAAGATAGAATTAAACAAGATCACTGAATAGAGGAACGAAACTTAAAAAATGCTGATGAACATGGTAATGTGAGAATAACTTAGAGAGGTTAAGCAAGATATTGTGACGTTAGTTTTATAATAATTCAGCAGACTCAATTAAATTTTACGCACAAAAAAAATCCTCATTTCTAATATAAGAAATGAGGATTTTAGTGCTTTTTCAAGCCATATTTGGAGCGGGAAAAGAGATTCGAACTCTCGACCCCAACCTTGGCAAGGTTATGCTCTACCACTGAGCTATTCCCGCTTAGTATCAAATCATAGTGTTTTTAACAACTACTACGTCTCGATAGGCTGGCTATTCTATCAAATATTCTGAGAGTGTCAACACCTTTTTCAAAATTAATTTGAAATATTTTGAGCTTCATGGCCAATTTATAAGAGCATCCAGCATAACTGATTGATTTAATAACATCTATTATTGTTCAATTATTTTATCATCATAACAAAGCTGACGCTCAATTGTATCTCATTATTTAAGCCTAAAGGTTTTCTCAGACATTACTTGATGCTTCCGTCTAATCAATCCTTTCGATAAACATAAAAAAGACCGCATTTTGATTAAGTTCTTATCCGTCACTTACAATCCTATGGTGCGTTGTTACTATTCCTGCCTTGGATTTGGCTTGTTAACATTATTATACTCATGGGCAATAGCGGTTGAGGTAAAATTTTACCGTATCGGTAGATTGATAAGAGCAAGTAAAACATTAATAAAAGACTGCCTTTTTATCTACTGCCTGTATCGCCCTTTTGTCTAACTTATTTTATTATTTATAGCGAGGATTCTTATCATGAAAAAATTACTAACCACCACTGTGATGGCCGCTTCATTGTCGGCACTGACATTGACAGGTTGTTCAAGCACAACCAGTACTGGCGCTGTGGGCGTTGATCGCCAGCAGCTACTTTTGGTCTCAAGTGAGCAAGTATTGCAACTATCAGCACAAAGCTATGCCAAGACGATACAAGAAGCCAGAGCAAAGCGTGTACTCGATACCAACACCGCCCAGCTAAATCGTTTGAAAAACATCGCCAATCGTTTGGTCGGTCAAGTTGGTGTCTATCGTCCAGATGCTGCAAAATGGCAATGGGAAGTACATACCATTAAGTCCAATGAGCTAAACGCGTTCGTATTGCCAGGCGGTAAGATCATGTTCTATTCAGGCATCATTGATCGCTTGAATCTGACTGATGATGAGATTGCAGCGATTATGGGTCATGAGATGTCACATGCGCTGCGTGAGCACTCACGTGAGCGTCTGTCACGCCAATACGCTACACAAACAGGTATCGGTGTCGCAGCCAGTATCTTTGGTTTGTCGCAAGGTCAAGCTGATCTGGCCAATGTCGCGGGTGACTTAGGGTTAAGTCGTCCTCACAGCCGTACACAAGAAGCGGAAGCAGACCAAATCGGTCTAGAGCTAATGGCACGTGCAGGCTACAACCCACAAGCGGCTGTAACCTTATGGCAAAAAATGCAGCGTGCCAGCCAAGGCGAGCCACCAGAGTTCTTAAGCACTCACCCTGCCAGCAGCAACCGTATCGCCAACTTGCAGTCACTCATGCCTAAAGTGATGCCGTTATACCAAAAGGCACGTCGTTAATCGACATCCTTAGAAATTGTTAAATAATGCTAGCAGAGCGCCATTTATAGATGGTGCTCTGCTTTTTTATGTCTTGTATGCACGCTTAGGTATCTGACGGAGGTGACAACGACTCCTAATACTTATGACGTCTGCTATAATAACTGACATATATCAATCACAGATTGTCTAACCTCATTTAGCAAACTATATTGAAGGACCATTATGAGTAACACTCCAACTGCCGATGCCCTTGACGCTGAGCTACAAGCGTTGCAACCACAACATCTAGAGCTGATCAATGAATCTATGAATCATGCTGGTTATTTTGAAGGTAAAGAGAGTCACTTTAAGCTGACTGTGGTTAGTGAGGCTTTTGAAGGCAAGCGCTTGGTTGCTCGTCATCAGTTAGTATATGGTTTGGTGAATGCCCTTTTGACATCACAAGGTGGTCATGTACATGCCTTGGCTATCCATGCCTATACACCGACAGAGTGGCAAGGTCAGAGCCCTACTAGTCCATTATGCGCCGGACAAAACAAAGTTTAAAGAAAGCTTAAAAACGGTGTTTTAATCAAATAGTCCTAAGACATTATTGCTACCCTTGAACACCATATTTTTAGAGGAAGTCCTATCCAATGAAACATTTACACATGCTCATGGCGGTACTGGCCATTGTGTTGTTTTTATATCAAAGCGCTTTGGTCTTGGGTGCCAACAGACAAGCGCCGCGAGCAATCAAGATTGCCAATCATATTGTCTATGCGCTCGTTATTGTCTCAGGGGCAGTCATGCTCATGCAGCTGATGAGTGCCAATGCACCCATACAGTGGGTGTTTGCCAAAATTGTTTTACTTATTGCGGCGATTAGCGCTAGTGTAAAAGCCTTTAATCCTCATGCTACTTCTGGTCAAAGAAAAACAGGCATTCTCATTGCTGCTGTGGCATATATCGGAATCGTGATATTGGCTTTTACCAAGCCTGAAAACTTATTTTGATAATCAAACAGTATTTTGAAAATGAGATAGTACAAAGCGGCACAAATCGTCACACTGATAGAATTGAAAACCACTCAGTAATCGATATATTCTCAATGTCTTAATCACATCATTTTTGCTGTCTTAACTGAATGCAACTACACATGAAGCCTAATGGAGGCGCTATGAAAACTCTTACTACAGGGGCATTACTGGCAATAGCTGGCGTTTTCGGTCTCTCAGGCTGTGCGTCCACAGGTAATGTCACGCCTCAATACGTACCACCTAGTACGTATCAAAATTATGACTGTCAAGCATTGAACCAAGAATACACTCGCGTCAATCGCTATGTAGCGGATGCAAACAATGAGCGCTCAACGCTATCGACGTCAGGTGTCGGTGTTGGGGTATCGGCAGGACGTTGGGGTATTTCACCCAATATCAGCTTTGGCGTTGGCAAAAGCAACGACACCAAAGCTCGCGATGTCAAACTATCAAGACTATATGGTGAGCGCGATGCAATCGTTCAATCTGCTCGTATTCAACGTTGTAGCTTTGCCAATGGCATTAAGATTTATGGTGAATAATTGCTATAATCGTGTAGCCTTCTAGCGTTGTTTCTCCATAGGGTTTCAAGCGCTATTGGCTGTTATTACCGCAGAACCAATATATAAAAAGCCAATACAGTGATTATGTATTGGCTTTTTTAATGGATACTGTCTACGCTTATAGTACTTATAGTATTCAGGCTTATAAAGATGAATGTAGCGCTAAGCCCTGAGACTGCGTACCCATTGGACAATTTGGTCACTAGGCAGGGCACCTGACTGTCGCGCGACTTCTTTACCATGTTTAAAAGCAACCATGGTTGGCAAGCTACGAATATTGTAAGGTGCGGCGGCTTGCTCATATTTATCGGTTTGTATTTTAGCAAAGACCACTTGCGGCAATTGACTGGCAGCGGCTTTGAACTGCGGTGCCATCATAAGACAGGGTTGACACCAGCTTGCCCAAAAATCAACGATGGTCAGTACCTCATTTTTTTGAATAATCTTATTGACCGTTTGTGCATTCAACTCGTGAGGATTACCTGTCAGTAAGGTCTGACCACATTTACCACAATTCGGTGTCGCACTGAGTCTTGCCATAGGTACACGGTTGGTTGCTTGGCAATGTGGGCATACCAAATGCACGTTTTGTTCACTCATTGGGGGTTTCTCCTACAAATATAATGGCTATTGACTCCAAACGTCCTATCAAAGGGCGTTGAGTGGTACTTTTAGATAACGCACGCCATTGGCTTCTGGCTTTGGTAAGTGACCTGCATCAATATTGATTTGTACCGCTGGAATAATTAAGCGAGGCATCTCCAAAGTCGCATCGCGGCGCTCACGCATCTGCACAAACTCTGCTTCATTGATACCGTCTTTGACATGAATATTTTCCAGTTTTTGCGCAGCGACTGTGGTCGTCGGACAGTGCTTGCGACCTGCACTTGGATAGTCATGACACAGATATATTATCGTATCGTCTGGCAGTGCCAATAGCTTTTGGATGGATTGATAAAGGGTTTTGGCATCACCGCCTGGAAAATCACAACGAGCCGTCCCTACGTCAGGAGCAAATAAAGTGTCTCCGACGAAGACCACAGTTTTTTCTTCATCAGCCGCTATATAAGCAGTATCAGCCTGTGTATGCCCAGGCACATGCATCACTGTGATGAGGATATCACCAACCTTCAATGTATCACCATCATTGGTCAAAATATCAAATTGGCTTGCATCAGTACGAAAACTGGTATCAAAATTAAAAATTTTCTTGAATGTTTTTTGCACTTCAGTGATATGCTGACCGATGACCAGTTGCCCACCGAGCGCCTCTTTGACATGCATGGCCGCTGATAAATGATCAGCATGGGCATGGGTCTCTATGATGTAGAGCAGCTCCCAACCTTGTTCACGCACAAAATCGATAACCTCATCCACACTTATGGAGCTGGTATGGCCTGACTTCACATCGAAATCCAATACAGGATCGATAAGCGCACAAACTTGCTGCTGAGTATCCGCGAGTACATGAGTGTAGGTTTCTGTGTCACTATGTAAGAAAGAATGAACTTGCATGGCAGCCTCTCTATTTTTAAACGATATATTAATTTTTAAGAGCGTATTCTGTATGATATAGGATTTTGATCGAGATTATTTGCCCTACTCTTTTTCTTTATACAGACCAATATAACCACCAATAAACATTTTATCAATTTATATAATGTAAAAAACAATAACTTGCTGTCACACTGAATATCATTGATAATTAAATATATTTTATCCACAAACCTGACATTTTATACTATACATAAGGAGCTCACTCTGTCTACTTCTACTTCAGCATTGAGCAAATCCACTAATGGCACTAGAGATAACATACTGACCAACGCAGCAGATACCGTCCCTAAAGACCTCTCTGAACAAATGCGAAAGGCCTCGATGCAAGCCAGCCAATTACTAAAATCACTATCGCACCCTGATCGCTTATTGCTTTTATGTCAGCTGACGCAAGGTGAATTTTGTGTCAGTGAGCTTGAGAACTTAGTCGGTGTTGGTCAACCAAGCTTATCACAGCAACTGGGTATCTTACGTAAAGATGAGCTCGTCAAGACTCGCCGCGATGGTAAGCAGGTTTACTATAGCATCGCCAGTGATGATGCGTTTGCAGTGCTACAGTTATTATACGAACGCTTTTGTGCCAAAACAGCTGAATAGCTTGTTTACTTAAGGTTTGAACGTAATTCATTTTTTATTGTGATGACATATTATTATGCCTTCTATATTGGCTCGTCTGATTCCTGCTTGGTTGCGCCAGTACCAACCCTCTACCCTGCCAACTGATATTATCGCAGGCTTGGTGGTTGGCGTGTTGGTCATTCCCCAAAGCTTAGGTTATGCAGTACTGGCAGGATTGCCACCTGTTTATGGGCTGTATGCAGCAATCGTACCGGTGACTGTTTATGCTTGGATCGGCTCAAGTAGCGTTCAAGCAGTCGGGCCTGTTGCGATCACTGCTATTATGACTGCCAGTAGTTTGCACCCTTATGCATCACAAGGTGTTCAGCAATATGCACTCATGGCAGGTTTGCTGTCATTGATGGTCGGTACGCTATTGTGGTTGGCAGGTCGGCTCAAGCTTGGCTGGATCATGCAATTCATCAGTCGCGGGGTATCTGCTGGTTTTATTAGTGGCGCTGCCGTATTGATTTTTATCAGTCAGTTAAAATACGTGACGGCTATTCCGATCGCAGGCAATGGCTTAATCGGTTATTTATCAAGTATGCAGATGTATGCGCGCCAGCTGCATCCGCTGACACTCTTAATCGGTGTGATCGCTTTTATGCTCTTGGTTGCCAACCGCTACGGTAGTAAATGGGTGTGGCAATCTTGGCTGTCATCATCCTATGCCAAATGGGCCGAGCGCTTATTTCCACTTATCCTATTGGTCATTGCCATCGTCCTGAGCATCGGCCTGCATTGGTCCATAAAAGGCGTGGCGACTATTGGTAGTATTCCGCAAGGCCTACCTAGCTTTACTTTACCTTATGTACCAAACTTCGATGAAGTGCTAGATTTGTTACCTGGTGCAGGGCTAATGGCTTTGATTATCTTTGTTTCAAGCAGCTCGGTTGCCAACAATTATGCACGCCTGCGCGGTGAAGCCTTTGATGCCAATCGTGAGCTGACCGGCTTGGGGCTGGCCAACATGGCAGGTGGATTTTTCCAAAGCTTTGCCGTCGCTGGCGGATTTTCGCGAACGGCCATCAATTCAGATTCAGGTGCCAAAACACCAGTGGCAAGTCTAGTGACGGTGGTAGTCATGATCGCCGCTTTGATTGCTTTTGGTAATGCACTGTCACCGCTGCCCTATGCTTTATTGGGCGCCACCATCATGGCTTCTATCATCAGCTTGATTGATGTGGCAACCTTACAGGCAGCATGGCAACGTGATCGCCTAGATGCCGCAAGCTTTATGTCAGCATTCGTGGGAGTATTGATATTTGGTCTCAATACAGGTTTGGTCATCGGTCTTATGGTGTCTTTTGCAAGCTTAATTTGGCAATCAAGCAAGCCACACGTTGCCATTGTTGGTCAATTGGCAGGGACTGGTCATTTTCGCAACATTAACCGCCATAACGTGGTGACCTTTAGCAACCTATTGATGTTACGTATCGATGAGAGTATCTTTTTTGGTAATAGTGAGTCTGTCCATCACCGCGTCGTCCAAGCCACTCGCCAGTATCCAGACGCCCATGAGATTGTTCTGATTATGTCAGCGGTCAATCACATTGATCTGACAGGACAAGAGATGCTCATCAGCCTCAATAAAGAGCTACTGAGTCAAAACAAGCACCTGAATTTTAGTTTTATCAAAGGGCCTGTGATGGATATTATTGAAAATACCCCCATTATTACAGAGCTGTCAGGCCATGTGTATTTAAGTACCATGGATGCGGTGGATGCGCTTAAAGACACTTAAAATTTTTATAAACCTCATGTTGTTACATTCTTAAGAATTATTATTGTCTGTGACAAAATACCGATATCATGCAAGCTGTGTTATGCTAAATCCTTATAAGCTTTAGACATAATGGACTTAAGAAAATCGTACTAAAAGACAGTACCTAATAGTCTCAAAAAATACTATTGGCTACCCCCATTCTTGAGTCAAATGCCTTTTCATATACGCGAATGACCTTACTTATGACTGATAATTTAACTATTTACAAGCAAATTTACCCAAGCCAATGTCTCAAAATTGCAGAGCTTGGCTATCGCTCCGTGCTCAATATACGCCCTGATGCCGAAACAGAAACTCAGCCAAATAGCGTTGACTTTAGTCATGCCACTAAAGAAGCCAACTTGACTTATCATTATCTGCCCTTCGATGATGAGCGTCTGAGTATGGCCACTGTTGAGCAGTTTGCCGCGTTTTATCGTTCAATGCCAAAACCCATCTTGATGTTTTGTGGCACGGGTGCTCGCGCCAAATTACTGTATCAAAGCGCATTGATGCAAGGGTTACTATAATCACTCTATTTTAAAAAGCATACGGTTCTACTGAGGCAACTGTCCTTGTCGCCTCTGGCATTCTTGCAAGCAGCCAGCAATGATATTTATCTCTGTAGAATATGATGATCGTACATGCTACTTTTATCTTGGATTGGATATATAAAGGTTAACGATAGGAACTGTGATCACGGCTGAGACAATGTTGTTATTGTTTACGTTCTTTGCCTTTAGAAAGCGACCCATTTCACTTATGCTTAGACATTGTGCTTTTATACCAACCTATCTTTTCCTACTATAGAAAATAATAAGGATCACTTATGAGTCATCAAGTCAGTTTTACTGGACAAATCACCCCAGACCAAGTACCGATGATCGCCGAAAATGGTTTTAAAACCATCATCAATAACCGTCCAGATGGTGAAGAGCCAAATCAACCGACCAGCGCTGAGATTGAAGCGGCTGCTAAAGAAGCTGGCCTTGCTTATAAAGAGATTTCTTTTGCGGGTAATGAGCTCAATCAAACCCACGTTGAAGCATTTGCAGACTTTTTTAACCAAGCCGAGCAGCCCATGCTTATCTTTTGCCGTACAGGCAATCGCTCAAACGGTATCTACGAAGCCGCTAAGCAAATGGATTTGTTAGACGACTAATATAGTACTAAAAAACATATCATCGCTAAAAAACGCCCGTCCAGATTTTGGATGGGCGTTTTTACTTGTTTTCTTAGCTATATTGAACTGCATTTCATTAGTAAATAATTTTACAACAAATAAGGAGTATGCTAAATTCGGTATTGTGAGGGAAAAAGCAATTAATCTAAGTTTGGTCCTGTATTTAGGTACCTGCAAAGGTCACCGCTAAGTAGAAAGCTGCTTAGTTAAGCAAATATCATATTGTGAGCAGTTAGCACATAGATTATGTACGATTAGTGTAACAAGGTATTGAAGCAACATAGTGACAATTTCCTTAAGCATGAAAGTAATTATTTCCAATAAAAGGGGTGTTATCTCTTATGGTAACGGTAGGACAGTTTTATCACGTTTTTATTAATCGCTCTAAGCGCAAAAATGCTAGCCCCGTTCCCTCACTTCTAATATAAATTATAAATATATGAAAAATAAAGAAGACCAAGATAGCTGGTATAAAATCAAGAGATATCCTCATATTGGACTACCTTCTGAAAATCGTCGACAGACCATATCCCATATAAAAAATAAAGATAAAGTAGCTGTCCATGGTTTCGCTCCGTTCATTCATAAAGTTATATCTACGAATCGGTATAGAAAAGAGTATGATAATGATGGAAAATTGATAAGTAATGGAAAACGCACTGATAGGAGTACAAAAAATAGAGATATCTATTATGCTAATAATCTAGACTCAAATATTTATGCCTACTACTCTCATTTACTAAACGTAAAGTATGAAGAAATATTAGAAGATAGAAATTTAACCAAGGTAGTTACTGCTTACCGAAAGACACCTAAAAAAATAGAACTTAACCGCGCTCAAAACCCTCCCAAAAAAAATAACATTTACTTCGCAGACGAAGTTTTTGAATATATTAAAAAAAATATAGATTACGACAGCGATATTGTTGCTATAGCTTTTGATATTGAGAACTTCTTTCCTAGCTTAAACCATACCGTTCTTAAAAATAAATGGTGTGAAGTCCTTGATACAGACCACCTACCAAAAGACCATTATAACGTGTTTAAGAATATCACTAGATTTTCTTATGTCGAAGAAAATCATCTTTTCAATTTATTCAAAGATAGTATTTTAATCAGAAAAAATGACGGAAAAGTTACGAGTAAGTCAATAAAGCGAATTGAACATTTATATAATAAAAATGCTATTGCCTATTGTAAAATGCAAGATATACACACAATTCGAAAGAAAGGGCTAATAAGATCAAGTAAACGAATTGGCAGCACACTTGTAACAGATGGCATTTGTCAAGGCTCTGCTATCAGTGCAACATTAGCAAATATATATATGCTGAGCTTTGATGAAGCAATTTATGATGAAACATCAAAAATTGATGGGCTTTATCGGCGTTATTCTGACGATATGGTTGTCATCTGTCCAGTTGAACACAAATCACATATCATCCAATTTTTTGAAAATAAAATCAAAGAAATAGAACTAAATATTCACAAGAAAAAAACTCAAGTTTTTCATTTTTCCGTCCATGAAGGTGGAATAATTTGCAAGCAAGAATTTAATGGCCGAATAACACCAAATAGTATCAACAGAAATTTTGAGTATCTCGGTTTCAGTTTTGACGGTGGATATGTACGCCTAAAGACAAGCTCTCTAGCCAACTATTACCGAAAAATGAAAAAAGGTGTGCGAAGAAGTGGATTTTATAGCAGCAAGATAAATAATGAGACAAGAGGTGAAATCTTTAGAAAAAGACTGTATAAAAGATACTCATATATTGGCGCTAAACGCTGCATAAAATATAAACGTAAGCGAGGTACTACAGATCAATGGGAACCTGACAAGTATGCCATAAACTGGGGCAACTATATAACATATGCTAAAAATGCCCATAAAATAATGAATAGTTACAGCAAAATTGATTCGCAAATTAAAAATCATTGGAAAAATATACATAAAGAGATTGAGAAATCTAAGCGTTGACTCACATATAAAAAACTTCATCTCTCTATTACAACAGAACCACCTCATTTGAGGTGGTTTTTTTAGCTAATTATAGACTGACTGATGTTACTACATGAAGAAGTATTTAAACGCGAATAACACCATATCCGCCTGCCTCCTAAAATTAGTACTATATTTATCATAGCCTCAAAACAAGTTTGACAGCATACTACAATGTTACTCCCTCAAAAATATAGGATGCGACTGTGCAAAAACCACTACTGATTATCGGTAATAAAAACTATTCCTCTTGGTCATTGCGAGCATGGCTACTCTTAAAAGCCTTTGAGATTGAGTTTGAGGAGCAGCCCATCGAGCTGTTTGATTCGTCAGCCTTGCCCATACTTAACGAGCATGCGCCAACGGGTAAAGTACCCGTACTCGTCTGCGGTCAAGATGATCAAAAAGTCACCGTTTGGGACACGTTAGCGATTGCCATGTATGCCAATAGTTTTTTGACAGACAAAGACATTTGGACAGGAAACATTAAATCTGAGGTAAATAAGGGCGACAATCGTCATAGAGTAGATAGCGCTTACTGCCAAAGTATCGTGGCAGAGATGCATTCAGGGATGACAGGTATTCGTAATGAGATGCCAATGAATATTCGAGCGACGGCTAAGATACAACCAAGCAGCGCTTGCTTAGCAGATATCGTCCGTATTGAAGCCATCTTTGCAGATTGCTTAAAAAACCGCTCATCAGACAGCTACCTATTTGGATGTTTTACGGTTGCCGATGCTTTTTTTGCCCCCGTGGTTCTACGTTTACAAACCTACGCCAAAGCTTCTGGATTAACTTTACAACCAACGACTCAGCAGTATTGTCAGATGATGATAAACAAACCGCATATGGACACTTGGATCAAAACTGCTTTAAAAGAGACGCGGATTATTACAGAAGACGAGACAGGCGAGATCATTTCACTGGCTGGCGTATTAGCGAATTAACCTTGTAAAACACCATAAATGATGAGATATAGTCGATCCAATATAAAATAAATACAGTGCTGCCAACGTCATATTTTCTTACTTGCTGTGCCTTCAGACAGAGGCTACGAACACATATCGTTGGCAGTCCATTATCATTGTTGTGCCTTTTTTATTTAGGATTAACGATAGCAAAATGGACTACTGCGACAGTCTTAGTATTAGAAGACCTCTCTTGTCGTATGTTATTGTGTTTTGTAGCCCCTAAATAACCGATAGGTAGCCGCTAAAAAATATCGTCACAAGGAATGTGAGTGATGTAAAAATCGTCCTAGCTTGAGTGTCACTTTACAAGGAATGTTTTATGGATAACACTGCCCTCGCTTTACTTCCACTGGCACTTGCCTACATTATGTTTACCTTAGGTACAGGATTAAAACCCAGTGACTTCAAGGTAATCGCTAGTCATCCCAAAGCGTTTTTTGTGGGTTTAGTCAATCAAGTGATATTCGTGCCACTGGTGGCATTGGCGGTAGTGCTGGTCATGGTGCCACCACCTGCCATGGCTTTTGGCATTATGTTAATCAGTTTTTGTCCAGGCGGTGTCACCAGTAATATTCTCACCTATTATGCCAAAGGTAATGTGGCGCTATCGGTTGCACTCACAGGCGTGGTCAGTTTGTTATCAGTCGTGACGTTGCCCATCTTTATTACCGTAGCCTTTGACCACTTTATGCAAGATAAAGCAGGCTCCATCAGCGCTGTAAAAATTGGGTTAGTAATGTTTTTGTTGACGACATTACCTGTTACGCTGGGTATGCTCGCTCGTTATAAGTTCACTAACTTTATGATACGTAGAAGCGGTATTCTAAACGGCTTAGCCAGTATCTTCTTTGTTTTGATTGTTTTTGCTGCTATTGCCTCTAACTGGGCGTTGCTACAGTCGCAACTTGCCAATATTGGCGTAGAGCTTATATTGATTATTATGGGCTTGTTTGTCTTGAGTATTTTGACCTCTCAGTTATTTAAGCTGAGCTGGTTTGATACCAAAACCATCTCCATAGAAACCAGTATTCAGAACAGCACGACAGCCATTACTCTAGCGCCGATTATTATGGGTACAGCAGCGGGGCTACCAGCCATTGCCCTACCAGCCGCTGTGTATGGGGTTTTGATGTACGTGGTGGCGTTACCCGTTATTGCTTTGATTCGAAACAAGAGCGGATAATCGTGACAAAAAAGCCACCTCAATTTGAGGTGGCTTCTTCATCTAAATCTAAATCTAAATAATCTATTGCATAACCAAGTATTCAAATGCCGATAACGCTGCTTTTGAACCCTCACCCATTGCAATATTAATTTGCTTAAATGGTACGGTTGTCACATCACCACAAGCAAAAATGCCTTTACGATCCGTGCGGCAGCGCTCATCAATCTCAATTTCACCAAAACGGTTTAAATCGACAAAACCTTTGATAAACCCAGTATTTGGCACTAAACCAATCTGTACAAACACGCCTGATAAATCACGCTCATGCGTCTCACCTGTGCTGCGATCTTGATAAACGATAGAAGACACTTTACCGTCAGTCGCTTTGATCTCTTGGGTCGCGGCACCAGTGATAAATTCGATATTGGATTTTTCTTTGGCTTTATTAATCAATACTTGATCCGCTTTTAACTCATCAGCAAACTCTAGCACGGTAACATGCTTGACGATACCAGCCAAATCTAATGCAGCCTCAACACCTGAGTTACCACCGCCAATGACTGAGATGTCTTTGCCTTTAAAAAATGGACCATCACAGTGAGCACAAAACGCCACGCCTTTACCGATGTTTTCTTCTTCACCCGGTACACCAAGCTTGCGCCACTGGGCACCTGTCGCCAAGATAATACTGCGCGTCTCAAACGACTCACCGGTATTTAGGTTGATGCTGTAGTTTTCTTCTTCCGTCTCGCCGATATCTTTGACACTCACATGCTCTTTTAGCGTGATGTTGTATTCAGATAAATGCTTGACGAAATTGGTCGATAAGTCAGTACCATTGGTTAAAGGCACAGAGATCAGGTTTTCGATATCTTGCGTGTCTTTGACCTGCCCACCGATACGATCGGCGACCATTGTAACTTTAAGACCTTTACGCGCTGTATAAATGGCTGCGGCAACGCCCGCAGGGCCAGCACCGATGATAGTGACATCTTGCTGTTCTAGTTGCTCAGCATCGTCTTCGACGTCTGCCAACAAATCTGGGAACTGTTCTTGTAGTTTTCCGATCAATTTAGCCGTGTCGATCAAACCATTGGCAAACGGTTTCCCGTTTAAGAATACCGCTGGTACACCTTGGATTTTGTTCGCTTCTACTTGTTCTTGGAACAATGCACCATCAATCATCTCGTTGCTGATGTCGTCATTGAGTAATGCAAACTGATTCAAGGCTTGCACCACTTCAGGACAGCTGTGGCAAGACAATGATACATATGTTTGAAACTGTAGCGGCTTATTAAAACGCTTAACTAATTTTTGGATACCTTCATCCAACTTTAAGGTGTGACCGCCAGCTTGCAAGATTGCCAAAATCAATGACGTAAATTCATGCCCACCAGGAATACCGCTAAATACGATACCTGTATCAGCCGATTCTCCATCAATGTGACTGACTACTTTGAAACTAATTGCGCTCGGCAAACTATCGTCAGTCGCTTCTGCATCGAAGTTGATTTTGTCAGTCGTACCTGCGATTTTGGTTAAAAAATCAATCAATTCAGCACGCTTGTTATGTTCGCCACTACCCAATACAAAGGTAATAGGACGAGTCATGTTTTCGCTATAGCTCTTTACGGCATCTAATAAAGCTTGATCTATCATGTTTGTTCCTTATTATTACTGGATATGTAACGGCAACTGTCTTGTTGCGTTCTTAAATGTTAGTCAGTTATTGTGAGTCATTGTATTTAAAACAGTTTGGGCAACGGTGTAATGCCCTTTAATGTCCCTATTATCATAGGTTATAGCAGTATGAGCAAGCTGAGAAACCCAAACCTTATGTTTTATAAAACCAATCGTAAATCAAATTATGAAATTAAATATAAACCTAAAGACGATTTATTACCGTAGTATCAAGGGTGTTTTTTCGCTACAATCGAATGAGGGTAGTGAGAAAACTTCTCACTACCCCTATGGCAAATTGGCTTTTGTATGTGTGCTTTAAAAGTTTTTTTGCTGACATTGAGTCAGATAGTTTTCTGCTTCAATACTATTTAAGTCTTAGAATCTTAACCATACTGCGCGATCGCTTGTCGCAAATTTGCGCCTCATAATAAGGATGACCAGATGAGAAAGACGGAAACATTTCAAGACAATAAAGAGATCATTGCTGAACTTAAGCAAAAAGACAGCCATTTTGCGAGTATTTTTGATGAGCATACTGAGCTTGATCAGCAAATCAACCAGCTTGAAAAAGATGTGATACAACATGCCAGTCGCGAAGAAGAAATAGAGCATATGAAACGACGAAAATTGCATCTCAAAGATGAGATTTATAGGGTGATTGAGAAAAACAAACCACACGCTTTGAGCGAGTGATCCACGTCTATTTTCTTAAAACGTAAGCCTATTGTTATAATAAATCTAGTGTTACAAACCATATTTAGCCCATTAGAAAAGGCTCTATCATCGCTGATAGAGCCTTTACTATATTCAATTATTATCTTTATAAAATAACTACTCTTTATAAGATAATTATTTAAATATTAGATTTTACCAACAAGATCAAGACTTGGCTTCAAAGTGTCGCCGCCTTGTTCCCAAGCTGCTGGACAAACTTCACCATCGTTCTCACGAACATATTGTGCTGCTTTTACCTTACGTAGCATGTCTTTTGCACTACGGCCGATACCGCCTGCATGGATTTCAGCTACTTGGATCAAACCATCAGGATCAACTAAGAATGTACCGCGCTCAGCCAAACCAGCTTCTTCAATCATGACGTTGAAGCCACGAGTAATTTTACCAGTAGGATCGCCGATCATTGGGTAATTTACTTTGCCGATTGCTTCTGAAGAATCATGCCATGCTTTGTGCGTGAAATGCGTGTCAGTCGATACTGAGTATACTTCTACGCCCAAACCTTTTAGCTCGTCGTAATGAGCGGCCATGTCTTCAAGCTCAGTTGGGCAAACAAAAGTAAAATCAGCTGGGTAAAATAGGAAAATTGCCCAGTTGCCTTTTACGTCTTCTGAAGTGATGGTTTTGAATTCACCATTTACATACGCATCTGCTGAAAATTCTGGGATTTCTTGATTGATAATAGACGCCATGATTGGCTCCTTTATTGTTGAGTTAAGTGGAACATATTTATCTGGTTTTTCTATTAAGCCTTCTACGTTCTGGGCTACCTGACAAACTATACGCGAATTCTATCGTTAATCCAGTTAAAACTTTTTAATGTGATGTTTTGTTTTATTAAACTTGTTAAACTATTCTCTCTAGTTTTATTCTCAGTTTACTATAGGTAAGTGACAATTTTATTAAGAACATTAATAACCGATGATGTCGAATAATTGTCTCGAACCGCTGTACCGAGTCGATCAACATCATAAACTACACCGAAAGCCCATTAATAGAAGAGGTCTTATGATTACTTTACGTCAACTTGAATTCGCTCTAGCCGTGGCCAAACACCGACATTTCAAACGTGCCGCAGAGGACTGTAATATCTCACAGTCTGCGCTGAGCTTAGGTATTGCAGAGTTAGAGAAACAACTGGATACGCAGATTTTTGAGCGTAATAACAAGCAAGTATTGATTACCCCAATCGGTGAAGATATTTTAGCGCGGGCTCAGCGGGTATTCTCTGAGGTGAACGATTTGACCACACGAGCACACAGCCATCAGTCTGCGCTTGCTTACCCCATGACAGTTGGTATTATCCCCACCATTGCCCCTTATTTATTGCCCAAAGTATTGCCTGCTCTACGAAAACACTATCCAGAGTTTCGCATGAGCATTGTTGAGCAGCAAACAGAGCGCTTGCTCGAGCAAGTGCGTTATGGTCATATTGATACCGCTATTATTGCTCTACCTTATGCAGTGGATGGGCTACACAGCTTTGAGTTTTGGAGCGAAGATTTCTTTGCTGTTTTTCCAAAAAATGACGTACATGCCAAGCTTGACACAATCAATTCTGATGAGCTGGCCACTGCCAATCTGATGCTATTGGGTGAAGGGCATTGCCTAACTGATCAAACGCTGTCCGTATGCCACTTCGACCGCACACAAATGAAGTCCAGTTTTTCGGATGCCAGTCTCAACACTCTTATTCAGATGGCTCTTGCCAATATGGGAACGACATTGGTGCCTGAGATGGCGCTGGATCAGCTCAATTTACAGGATCAAAACGCCGTTGCAGTACCGCTGGCAGAAGAAGGACCACATCGTCACATTGCCTTTGTTACCCGTCTAAACTATGCCCGTGTCGATGATGTTAATCTGCTGGGTAAGTTATTCAAGCAAGCGTTTGAAGATGCGGCTCAGAGCGGATCGAAAGATGCTGATAAATATAGTTGATCCTAAATAAAAAAGGTACAACCATAATAAGGCATTGCCAGCAATATATTTTCGTAGCCTCTGTCTGCGGAGGCGCAGCAAGCAAGAAAATAGACGCTGGCAGCCCTGCATGTATTTTATATTGGATTGACCATAAGGGCGATGGATAAATAATCAGGGTGATTATGAGAGATTTGTCACAGATAAATATTGAGCTTGGCAATCGTTTTTCGCAGCATCTATTTGCGCTCAATAGCGATATTACGCCAGCAGAGTCACGCACTCTGTGGCTCGATATTGCTGCGCATTACAATGAGATTCAGCGTGCTTATCATAGCTTACGTCATATCCAGCAGCTGTTTTTTCAATTTGAACACATTCGCCAGCACCTTCACCAGCCTCATATCATCGCGTTGGCTTTGTATTATCATGATGTGATATACAATCCGATGCGCTCAGACAACGAGATAAAAAGCGCTGAGTATATGTCAGATAAACTGGTCCATTATTTGAATGACCAGCAATGCCAACATATCTACGACTTGATTATGATGACGGCCACTCATCAATTGACTGAGTTGGCAGACTATAATAAACGCAGCGATGCCGCGTATATGCTGGACATGGATTTGAGCATATTAGGCATGCCTTGGCCTGAGTATGAGCACTATGCACGAGCCATCCGTCAAGAGTATGCACATGTACCTATGACAGATTATAAAACGGGGCGCACGCAGGTATTACAGACCTTGTTGGCGCACCCACGCCTGTATCTTACTGAGCATTATCAGCAGCTAGAAACGCAGGCTCGCTCAAACATAGAACATGAAATCAACCTTTTACGCGCATCTTGATAAACAACTCACTCCCCTGCCGTGCTGGGTGCGAGTTATGACTGGGTTCCATGATATCAATCTCAAAGTGACTCTCAAAACGCTGTTGATATTCCGCTGTTGTACCGCCAAACGGTGGCTCATCTCGCCCAAACACTTTATCAAATAACAGACCTACTAGTTTGCCATTAGGCTTGAGTAGCGCTGCCATCTGCTTGACATACTCGTCACGGCGCGACGGATCAATCGCACAAAAAAACGTCTGTTCAAGCACCCAATCAAACTGATGGTCCTCAGCTGACAAGGTAAAAAAATCGGCACAAATTAGATTTTCGGTGGGAAAATCAGGATAGCGCTGAGCAAACGCCTCAATCGGTGCTGGCGCAAAATCAACCAAGGTCACGTCAGTAAAGCCTTGCTCATGCAAGTAACCAACTTCATAAGCATTACCCGCACCCGCCACTAAAATGGCTTGGTCTTTAGCCGATTCAGGTAGTTGATCAACATAAGCTTTGAGCGGCGGTGATACCTCACCCATGTCCCAACCGATACTGTCTTGTTCATAACGCTGCTGCCAAAATTTGGCTTCACTGACCTGTTCCATTTGACTTCCTTGTCTTGTTTAATCTAACTGTCCCGTTTTACCTGCCAATATATTATGCCAGCGCTGGTAATCTGGCATCGCTGTCGCCACCGCTTGCCAAAAGGCAGGGCTATGATTCGCCTGATGCAAATGGCATAACTCATGAACAATAACGTATTCTGTGCATTCAAGCGGATAAGCTGGCAAGTAGGTAGACAGCCAAATTCGCCGCGCTCTTGTGTTACAACTGCCCCAGCGTGTGTGCATTTTTTTTAGACGTATCTCATTGGCACTAGCGCCAACGACTGGCTGCCATTTTTCAAACAACGCTGGTAGTACGTCAGCGAGCTGCTGCCGATAATACGCCATTTTTTCATCGTGGTTTAGTACAAAAGGTTGCGTGCAACCCCACAACAACAGCGGACTGTTACTATTTAAGTTTTCATTTAACGCATCTGATGAACGGTGTTGTTTGCGTTTGTATTGCTCTAATACTTGCGCATGATTGGCAATCGCCCACGGCACACGCTTAGCGATTGCTTGTTCAATTTGTACGGTGCTAATCACTCTCGGTACAGAGACCGTCAAGGTGTGTGGCTTAAGACGAAAATTGATGTTTTTGACGTGCTTTTTGGTCACGTGTAACTCGATACCTGCTTGGGTAAGACGCGCTTTGGCATCTGTTAATATCGAGGTCTTGTCCTGTAACATCATCTTTTCCCTAATTTGGCTGCTCCTGCCGTGCTTGTCACAGTCTCGTTTATCACAGTCTCGTTTGCTATAGTGCGTTCAATATAGAAGTGATACAGCGGGACTGGAATCGGGGCTTTTGCAGCTTCTGTCTGCGCAGGCACAGCACGCAAGAAACATTTATACCAGTGCCGCGTTGCAATATCATGGTTCTGTTTTATTTAGAATCGACTCTATAGTAACGCTTGCAAATGGTTATCAAAAGACATTCTATGTTGCAGTCTATCTACCTGTACATGCTCTTGATCCTCACTCAAACTTTCATGATTAAAATCAATGTTATTTAAATTTGATGAAGCCGTTGATCCGTGATTCACGCGCAATGTGGTTAATTGACCTTGTCCATCACTGACAATGAAACCTGACTTTTTATGCTGATTGCTTGCCCTGTCAGCTATGCTTGCGTTATCTGCGATGACGGCAGCGCCGGCACAATCTGGCAAACGGATGGTGTCGATCAAAGCATAAGTGTTTAAATCAAAGAGTGCGGCACATCCGCCAATCGGCGTAGTCACACATAATTGATTACGCTCACTATCCAATGCCACACTGGCAATGTATTGATGAAAGCGTTGCCACTGATTGTGTGGCATACGTAAAGGGCAAAAGTCAGTATCGCCGCGTTTATGCGTCAGTACCAGTGGCACATTAATGTGCTTATCGCCTTGGAACTGAATGCCAATCATCACCGTGCCATTATCGTGCATCGCCAAATGACGCACACTCATTTGATTGTGTTCAGGTTCGACTTGCTCAAGCAATGACCCATCATAACGGTCTAGATAAACCAACGATGGACGCATGGTATCTAAATTCAGCTCCTCACGTGAGGCTTGTTCGGTTTTGATACCGCCATTGGCAATGACCAGTGTTTTGCCATCTGGATGCATGATTAACTCGTGTGGCCCAATGCCATGCGAGTCAAATTCTGCAATTTTTTTATAATTTTCATAGGCGTCATAAAGACCGATTTTACCATTTAAACTTACCGTGTCATTCTCGGTCACATAGAGCCACTTACCATCGAGACTGTAGCAAGCGTGACCATAAAAATGGCGATTGTCTAAAGCATTGATAGCGGCTTTTACTTGGCCTGTCGCGGCCTCTAATACCCAGAATTTCTCACTAGGGCGACGACCCATTACCACGACATCACGGCTTTGAGCTGTGTTGCTAAGCCTGTCTTGGGCATCAATTATTGGCTGCACCACAATATCATGGACACGTTCAGGCATGGTGGTTTGCCAAACGATTTGCCTATCTGCATCAATACCAACAACGCCAAAATCGTTGATATTGTTAGCTTGGGCATCGTATTTGTCTTGCAGCACTGTATTATTCTTTGGCATCGAAGCGACACCGCTGACCCAGCAGACAGGGCGCGACAGTATGGTAGTGGTATGTGTTGTGCTAATGTCAGAGCTAACCACCCTATTGTCGCCACCGCTATCCGCTAGCGAGTCATGATAGTAAGCACGTTGCCATGCTATCGTTGCCTGCTGACAAGCGTTGCCCAAACGCTTTAGTTGCCACCTAGATACTGACGGCAATACACCAAACTGTGAGCGCAGCCCCGTCACATAATCTTGCACGCTTGCATCCAGCTGGCGCTGTTTACGATAGCGATGGTGAATACCGACCAGTGCCCCGGTGCCTATTAGGGTCAATGCTGAGGTCACCAGCAGCTCATGCGCCAGCTGTTTCATGACTTCTCTTACTTGACTATTGCCAGATCCAGATGACTGATTGGTCGTTTCGAGCAGAGGTGGCGCAGGCTTTGCGTCGATAATTTGCATGGGTTAATCGCCATCAGTACTGTTGAAGCCAACCCGAATACCGAGTGCTGGAATCAATTGACGCTTAATCAAGCGAGTAATGGTCGTCATATGATTCAGTAGCTCTTGCTGGGTAGCCTTATCAGCAGTGGCCAAATCTTCTGGCATCTGCGCCAATAGTGTTGTTGCGTCAGCAAGCGCAGTCGATAGATTATCCGCCACTTTATTTTTATCATTACTGCCCAAAATCGCTGTCAACACAGGATCTGTCAGGGTGTCATTCAACGCCGCCAATTTGGCATTGACGATGGCACGGCTTTGCCCAGCGGTCGCAGCAGGCAGATGACCTTTGGCTTTCCCTGTCAAGCCTAATGGCTGCTCAATAGCATTTGATTTCATGGTCTCAACTAAGGACAGCAAAGCATTAAACCATTGGTTCAACCCTTGATCGCTTCCAGCGGTTTTATCTATTGCCAATAATTGGGTTGCGTTTTGCTGCCAGCTTTTCTCAATATCCTTTAGACGTGTACTCAAAGCACTACTGGCACTTATCACATAAGCGCATTGACCAGCATCTAAACGCTCATTGGCATATAAGGCTTCTTCCAACCCTGGTACGCCTTGAACGATAGCACTTTCATTAGCAAGCTGCTCAGCCGTCAATTCTGGATTGGCTGCAATAAGCTCAGCGACGCCACTATGTACCAATCCACGCTCATCCGGATAATAGTTGATATACAGATTGCTCATGCTATCGGTTGCCGGACCAAAATTCACCATCTCAGCCCGTGCCCATGCTTGCGCCAATACCAACCATTGCTCACGCAATTCTTGTAGCTTCTCGCCGCTTACTGGTGCTTGTTGGCAATGCTTTTGCGCCAGATCATGCAGCACATCGCTTTGCTTGGCTGCATCCGCATACGCTGGAATGACGATATCGTTTGCCACATGCATTAAGTAGGTTTTTTCAGTATCGGCGCTGATACTTACAGCAGTAATTTTAGTTGCATTTTCAGTCGCCCCTTCTTCTGCACTGGCAGGAGCAGCACTATCTTGCGCCACCTTTTGGCTGCTGTCATCTAGTGCTTTATTTTCGTCAGCAGGCTTTACGCAGCTGATAAGGAGTCCAGCGCTTAGGGCAGATAAGGCCATTGCTAAAGCATGGTTTATTTTCATACAGTTCCCGTTTAGTGATTTTTATAATAGTTTTTACAATGATTTCAAGAACGCATTCAATTCATCACGCCCCTGCTTGTCCAACTTTAGGACTTGTTGCTGTTGTTTTTTGGCTTCTCCGCCATGCCACAGCACCGCCTCCATCAATGTACGAGCGCGACCATCATGCAAAAAAGTCGCTTGTGGATCGACGGTTTTGGCAAGACCGATGCCCCATAACGCAGGCGTCCGCCATTCGTAAGAGTTGGCTAAAAATTCAACTTGGGCATCTCTTGGCGGTAGCTTACCCGCAACTGTACGATCTGCAAGGTCATCACCCATATCATGTAGCAATAAATCTGTATAAGGATAAATCACTTGTCCATGCTGCTCAAAATGGTCGTCATCGGTTTTTGGCAACTGATATCGTGGCGTATGACAACTTTGGCAACCCATCTCATAAAAACGCTTTTTGCCCGCCAGTACCTGTTTATCATCCGCACGGCGTCGATGAGGTACAGCCAAATTGCGGGTATAAAATTCCACAAATTTCGCCACTTCATCATTCACTTCCACAGGCGGTTTATCATTGCCTTGCTCATCTTCCCCAGTCACCGCATTGACACAAGCGGTTTGCATCGGCATACAAGACTCATGAGGACGAATGTTCGACGTCAATCCCATGTCTTCATTAAAAGCACTTTGGTTCTGCGTAATGAGCTTGGTTTGACCTGCTTTCCAGCCAAAGCGTCCAAGCGCCTTTTTGCCTGTTTGCGGATCCATTACCCAGTTAAATTTACCACTGATACCCTCATTTGGGCTATTTTTATTAGGATTGATTGCTTGTTTTTTGATATCTTCGTCTGGAATTTGCTCTAACAATCCCAATCCAATCATCGGCAAAGCAATGCGCGGTGATAACATCAGTTCTTCATCAAACGTCCCATAACCTGGGTTGTCCAAGGTAAAAGTGGGGGCGCGCAACGTTTCGACATGACCGTCAGCGAACGTGATGGGTTTGTCCGCCCACTGTACCGCCACTTTTGCTTCGGCAGGTACACCTTGAATGCCTCGGTCTTGTAATTGGCCGCCATACATAGGATGCGCGATTTTTTCGATAAGTGAATCTTGCAACTGTTGTCGTTGTTCGTTCGTGGTCGCTGGCATCGCAAGACGAATGAGTAAACTGTCAGCGTCGTCATCCGCATTCATTGGTGCATGACCTCGACCATCTTTTATGTGGCAAGACTGACACGCCGCGACATTGAACAAAGCACCCAAACCATCACGGCTGTCTGTACTGGCAGGCGCAACCACCCATGGCTGTCGAAAAAACGCATTGCCAATAAAAAATGACCCTTTACGTGAAGCTGTCAGATTTGAGGAAGGTTTAGAATAGCTCTCAGCACTACTGATACTGATACCCGTGTCGCCGCCCTGCTTAATCTCTTGCGGATCAAAGCTTGCCAGCTGCTGCATGGGCACACCAGAGAGCGTCTCTATAACCTGAATACGCTCAGGCGCAAGCGCTTGGTTTGGACCGTCATTGGTTGCCGCTTTTTTATTGTCAGAAACTTCATTAGATTCGTTATCAGCAGGCTGGCAACCACCAATCGCTAAAGCACATACCAAACCAAGTGTCAGTTTTGCGGACAGTGTTTTGTTGGTAGCAGACAGGTACAATGAGAAAGACGGTTCAGATTTTGTAATATGTGAGGCGTTCATGGAGCGTACCTTAGTCCTAGCTTAGAACCATTAGAAACGTGCTATAAAGTGTGATGCTTTTGATGAATCATTCAGAACGACGCACCGACTAAATCGTTTTTTATACTACGCAAAAAACACGTTGCCAACCACCGCTAGCAACGCGGGTCACTTATTCACAGGTGGTTTCACTATCTTGTATTTATCGCTTTAAAACTGCGAACCAGCATCAGCGTCTAAGTTTTCTATACCGACCGCTTTTGCTGCATTTTCGATACCGTCAGTGAGCTCTTGTAAGCTTGTGATAGCGTTTTCAATCCAGCCACGTCGGGTATTTTGTTCTTCGGCAGAAATGCCTTGTTTGCTCGCTTGACCCACAGTAGCAATCATTTGATCAACCTTGATGCCTTCTTTTTCGCCTTTTTCTACAATAACGTTAAAGGCATTTTCTACTTTGATAAAATCGGCAGCCAACTTTTCAGCCGCTTCTTGATTACCAGTATCAGCCAGATAGTTTTTTACGCCATAACCACCCACTGTTTTGCCAGCGACTGTCCTGTAACTGCCGTTAAAGACATTTTGAATACCGCGAGCATTATTGGCATAGCTTAGATGCGTCAAATCACTGAAACATTCGTGTTCATCTTCGGTAGACCCTGTGACAAAAGCAACCTGCATACGCTCAGAAGCAAGCTCACCCAATGCCAAGCTGCCCATCTGGTACATCACTTGGCGCAGACCGTTATCATACTTACGCGCCATAAGATCACTGCGTAGCGTATTGTCACGTTCAGGCTGCCACTCAGCTTCCATCGCTGTGAGATCATTTACTAATAACTGCGCAGCCGCTTTTAAGAATGCACCGCGGCGCTCACAAATGCTGGCATCTTCATTGACCGTATCGCCACTGGTACATTGACCCGCTTCGGTGACATAATCGCTTACTGGACGATTTCCAGCGCCTTCATTAACCCCATTGGTATCTTGTCCCCATAGCATAAACTCAATCGCGTGATAGCCCGTTGTCACATTGGCTTCACTTCCCCCAATCTCATTCATCTCTGCCAACAGCTCAGGCGTGATCGTGCTGGTATCTTGCTTGACACTACCAACCGTGATGCTCTCGCTGTTAATAATATTGTCTTTGCTACTGTACTCACCTTCGTAGGTGTCACTGACATAATCAATCAACGCTTCATCAAGTGGCCATGCATTTATCTGCCCCTCCCAACTATCTACACTAGCAATCGCTCGTTTATCATTGGGCGTGACAAAGCCTTCATCAAAACGAAAAATCTCAGTTTGCGAGTATGGCTGACGCGCAATTTTATAGGCAGCTTTCGCGGCGTCCAAATTGGATTGCGTGGGCGTTGCCACGTAAGTGTCAATTGCCACTTGTAATGCTTTGGCAGTATCGAGTGAGTCTTTAAATGCAGCATGCGCCATATTAGCGTAGCTGATCATCAGTCTATCAGTATGTGCCTTGTCGACAGCTGATAGCGTTGTGTCATCCGTTGTCTCTGTGCTTTGCACCTCTGATTGCGTGGTCGCATCAGCATTCGTATCTTCATTGGCCTGCTTAGTGCAGCCTGACACCATCAACAGCCCTGCGAGCGTAGCCGCCAAAGTCGTTGGTAAAATCTGACGGCGCATTACTGTAGTAATCGTCATACATATCCTCAAAAAGACAGCAAAAACAAATTGGATTTGATTGAATAATAGTCGCTATATCGAATATTGCGGCCTTATAAACACTTAGCAAGCTGTTAACTGGTTACCATATCTAATAAGCTAATTTATATTACATCAACAAAAATTGTGTATAGATTATAGTTTTATTGATAATCATTATCAACAAATTATTTTATATAGTTAATTGGCTTCAAAGTTTTTTGTTGTTTAGAATAGAACACTTAGATATGAGATATGAATAGATACTCTTAATAGCCACTGCTGTAATCATTGATGATTTTTCATCATCACATTAGAAACTCAAAGACGCTAAAGGCGTGGTAAGTATATTTGATGGTCAAACGTTACCCATAAAAAAAGACCAGCTGGTTGCTGATCTTTTTTGGATATAACTGATAGGTATTATATAAATGGTAATTATAGAAAACTATAAATTAGTTAACACTTTGTGGTGAGTTGATGGTTAGCTCAACACGACGGTTTTGCTGACGACCACTTTCAGTGTTGTTACTAGCGATTGGACGGGTTTGACCGTAAGCAATCACATTGATACGGTTAGAAGCAACGCCTTGAGCGGTTAGGTAGTTAGCGACTGAATAAGCACGATCACGTGACAGACCCATGTTATAAGACGCAGAACCCGTGCTATCTGTATGACCAGCGATGTTTACCGTGGTTTTGTTGTATTGGTTCATCGTTTGTGCAAGCTTGCTAAGCGTAGGCTTGAATGATGAGTTTAGTGTTGCATCATCAAAGGCAAACGTAATGCTACCTGGCATAACTAAGTCGATGTTACCTGTGGTTGGGTTTTGCTCAACTGATACACCAGTACCAGCCATTTGTTGCTCAAGTTGCTTGGCTTGACGCTCCATGTAATAACCAACGCCTGCACCTAGAGCTGCGCCGATAGCTGCATCACGACCAGTTTTGTCACCACCAGTTGCTTTAGAGATCGTTGCGCCACCTGCAGCACCTACTAGAGTACCAAGTGCTGTTTTATTTAAACGCTGTTGTCCAGTGTTTGGATCAGTAGTACAACCACTAAGAGCCAAGCCTGATGCTACTGCTGCAATCATTAATGTATTACGCATAATCGTTCCTCTTAAGCTTAAAAGTTATAGACACTAAATAGATAGACACTAACATAGACAGGTAGGCACTAACTAAATAGTTGCTAAGTTATAAGTACAATGTGCTTTTTATAAATATTTGGTATTAATTCCTTCTAGGTGCATATATGCACTAGTCATTATTATGGCAATTACATTCTAATTATGTGTAATATTTTGTCACATCTATGTATAACATCTATATATAAACATTCGATCAGAATTTGAAGAACATCATCATGCTTATCCTATTTATAACGCCTCACACCTTTATTATCATCAGTCACGTTTACACTCGTACACTAGGATAGGTTTCTGCTAAAATTACGCTATAGCATTAGATATGATAAAAAGCGGTAATATACAACACCCGTAACGGATAGTTTATATACTAATAAGATTGACCGAAAAGGATCTAGCATGCGACTGACATCTACTATCAAAAACATACACAAACGTAATCCTAAGCTAGGAAAAGCCGTCTCACTTGCCACAGCAACAGGGGTCATCGCCGCTAATAGTATCAGCTGTAGTATTCCCTTATGGTTCATGGGTGTTGGTAAGATACTGACTGGCGCATCGATTGCCGATAAAACTGTGATTAAAATCACCAATCATTGGATTAGTAGCAATAATGCGTTAATTGATAATATGTTGCCAAGAAAAGACTGGCGCATTCAATTACCCGATGACGTCAATACTAATGGCAAATACCTACTCGTCAGCAACCATCAGTCTTGGGTCGATACCAGCATTGTGCAGTACATTAGCGAAAAGCGCTTACCATTGACACGGTTTTTTACCAAGTTTGAGCTGATTTATATTCCGATAGTGGGTCAAGCTTTTTACTTTTTAGACTTCCCAATGATGCGTCGTTATTCTAAAGAAGCCGTCGCAAAAAACCCTGCCCTAAAAGGCAAAGACATTGAAGAAGCCAAGCGGGCTTGCGCATTATTAAAAGACAAGCCATTTACCTTGCTAAACTATTTAGAGGGTACGCGCTTCACTAAGACCAAACATGATCTACAAAAGTCCCCTTATACGCACTTGCTTAAGCCAAGAGCAGGCGGTCTATCGCTGGCTATTAACGCGTTAGGAGCAGATATCGATGGCATGCTAGATATGACCATTGTTTATCCGGATGGCGTACCAACTTATGGCGATCTATGGAAAGGGAACATCAAGCGCTTGGGGGTTGATGTCAGACACATCAAGATACCGGATGATTTATTTGCTGGTATTCAAAACGGTGGCTACGAAAATGATCCTGCAATCAAAGCGCAAATGTTTGAATGGGTTGAACAAATATGGCGCGAAAAAGATCAATTGATTACAGACATGCTGGCTGAGTTTGAAACAGCGCCTACTGCTTAATAGTTGAGAGTATCGAGGCGGTTTAGACAATAGTAAACATGGCTGGGTTAAATGATGGCGCTTAAAATGATCAGGACTAATGTGTAATTATCATAAAAGATAGGTTGTTTTTTGCCCCTATTCATTGATAATGTGAGAAGTCATAAACCTATGATTTTTTGCTCACTCATTACTCAATAGCCATGTTTCTATTTACGTCGCTATTTTTTGTGTTATTCATTCTCTATAAGGTTTGTCTGTGCCCGCCTCCTCTACTACTAGCCCGCATCTAGACTCAGCAACCGTGCCAAATCGATCATCTTATCTGTCAGATGATGAACCGCCACGACCAAATCGCCCTAAGCCAAGTCGGTTACGGCTCACTTATGATATTGTGATGATTATCGCTATCAGTATTGATCTCTTATTGATTAGTATTGATGCCATCTTGATGAGTGATTTTAGCCACAATGCTGCTGCTTGGCTGACCATTGGCACAGCGCTTGATTGGTACCAAAATACGTTGCATGAACCCTTACGTACGGCTGGCGGGTTTTTTACCGTTTTTTTAATCGTTGAGTTGCTACTACGCTGGGCCGTTGCGATTAAACAAAAAATCTATTATCGCTGGTTCTTTTTTCCTTTCGTACATTGGTACGAAGTATTGGGCTGCTTTCCGCAACTGCGAGCCTTACGCTTGTTTCGAGCGGTTATTATTGGTAGACGACTGTATCAGCTCGGCTATCAAGTATTGCCGCAACCGTGGATCAACCGCATCAAGTTCTACATCAACCTTTTGTTAGAAGAGCTGTCTGATCGCGTCATATTAACGACCATTCAGAATTTTCGGCAGCAATTGACTGACCCCAATACCCATAAATCATTTATTGAATCTACCATTGCGCGCAATCGTGGTGAGATAGAAGCGGCATTATTGTCTGTCCTGCGCCAAGAGCTTGCACCAAAACTTCAAGAATTGACCGCCTCTTCAGGCAGTGGTGTTTTAGCGACTGAGGTGGGTAATGCTATTGAGGAAGGCTTGGCCAATACCCCTGAATTGCGCCGCTATCTACGCATGATACCTATCGCTGGCAGCTTGATCGAATCGCAGTTGCAGCATATAGGTCATAATGTAGGCGAAAACGTCGTTAATGCCTTGAATAAGCGCCTTCTTGACCCTGAGCGCCTCGATTCACTGATGGTGGCTATAGCCAGTGGTGTCGCAAAAATAGACACAGACAACACAGCCCTAAACACATTAATCTCTAGTATCATTGATGACAGTTTGACCGAATTTGAAGCACAAGTAAAAGTACAGCATTGGAAGCATCAAGACATGCTCAACCTATAATGCTGATCATATGACTCGACCATAAAACCAATAATAGCGTCGACTCAAAATAAAAATGCCACCGAATACACAGCGACAAGATTATCTTTGAGGATTTATATATGACCATCCAAACCAATGACCATCAGACTTCAAGCGCTGCAACAGCGTTGGCATTTTATGGCAAAATGTTGACCTTTTCTCGCGTGCAGTTCAGTACAGATGATCTGAGTATTATTGAGGCCGAACTTGCCAAAACATTGAGTAATAAATCGAGCAATATTCCCGTTTTAATCGATAGTGACGTTGAGCAGGATTTGTCGGCGTTGGTAGAATTATTATGGTCATGGGGTCTACAGCCCATTGGCGTCGTTACAGGTATCTTAGATGAGCAAGCACGCGCACAGCGTTTGGCCATATTCCCCGCCGATGGCAAACGTATCGAACGTATTGTCTCTAACAAAAAACCACCTGCTAGAGTCAGCGAAACGCCAGATATTCAAAGTGGCGAGACCAATACAACAAGTCATGACACTGCTGCAACCAATGACGCAGCCTCTGAAACAACTATATCGACTGTCACAGCAGAAACATTGGTGAGTGCTGAGCATATTACCAGTCTGTTCTATGATCAAATGCTACGCTCAGGTCAGAGCCTAAATCACGTTGGCGGCGATTTAATTTTGACCAATAGTGTCAATAGTGGCGCAGAAGCCATCACTGACAATAGCTTACACGTTTACGGCCGTGCTCAAGGTCGGTTAGTGGCAGGAGCAACAGGCGATAAAGATGCTCGTATTTTCTGTCAAGTATTTAACCCGACACTGGTTTCAGTGGCAGGTACTTACTGTTTGCGAGACAACTTACCTGAGCATGTGATTGATAAGTCAGTACAAGTGAGGTTTGTCGAGGGTGAAGGTTTGGTATTTACTGTTATGGACAATGCTTAAACCAAAAAATTGTTCTTTATCGCAGATGTTTCAGTTATTTTTCAGCAAAATACGCTAGAAATCTTCGATAAAAAACTTTTGAATGGTTATATCAATATTATAGTAAGTTTATTTAACAAAAATGTTCTATGATGAATCTCTAGCTCTGCCACTATTTGCAGAGTCCGTGAGCGTTTATTTTACTGTTTACAAGATGCCCAATCGTCAGACCAATTTTGGGCAGTAACGCCTTGTAAATTATCTATAAGTTGTTTTTTGCTTTAGTATAGACTTGCTATAATTTTATGTTTATTTATGCTAGGCTAGCTTCGCAGATAGCTCATACATTGTATGTGTCGTCACTTCGTGTATGAGCAATAGTAAATTGCGTTATTCATATAAAAGATACCCCATTGATTCATAGGAGTGTGCCATTGTGGCGAAGATAGTTGTAATCACTTCAGGTAAAGGCGGTGTGGGCAAAACCACAACAAGTGCCTCTTTTGCTGCCGGTTTAGCGTTGCGTGGCTATAAAACAGTCGTTATCGATTTTGATGTAGGTCTACGTAATCTAGACTTGATCATGGGTTGTGAGAACCGAATTGTTTATGACTTCGTTGATGTCATCACTGGTAGTGCCCGTTTGTCGCAAGCGCTTGTCAAAGACAAACAGCTAGAAAATTTATACATCCTTCCTGCCAGTCAAACGCGTGATAAAGACGCACTGACAGATGAAGGTGTGGCAGAAGTTATGACAGAGCTGTCTAAACAGTTTGACTATATCATCTGTGACTCGCCTGCTGGTATCGAGCGCGGTGCACAGTTGGCTATGTATCATGCGGATGAGGCCATCATTGTCACCAACCCTGAGATTTCTTCAGTGCGTGACTCAGATCGCATCATTGGTATTTTGCAAAGCCAGACAAAAAAGGTAGAAGAAAACCAAGGTTCAGTCCGTGAGCATCTGGTCATCACTCGTTATAATGCCGAACGTGCCGCTGCCAATGAAATGATGGATATTGATACCATTTCTAATGATATCTTGAAAGTGCCTTTACTTGGTGTGATTCCTGAAAGCCATTCAGTTCTAGAAGCATCTAACCATGGTGAGCCAGTCATTCATTATACCGATTCTATCGCTGGTCAGTGTTATGATGATATCGTTGCCCGTTTCTTAGGCGAAGAACGTCCTTTGCGTCACATTGACGTGAAGAAAAAGAGTTTATTGCAGCGCTGGTTTGGAGGTTAATGATGACTAAGAAAAAAGGATTTTGGAGTAGCCTATTTGGTACTGATGACAGCAATAGCGCAGGCAGTGCTAATTTGGCTACTGAACGCCTCAAGGTTATCGTGGCTAGCGAAAATCGGTTGAACAATCGCCTCACTGCTGATCGTATCGAAAAGATGAAACGTGAAATACTCGAAGTGGTCAATAAGTACGTGAATGGCGTTCAGATAGATGATGTGAATATCAATCATCGTTCTGAGGACAGCTTAGATGTCTTAGAGATGAACATCAGCTTACCTGAACACAAAAAATAAGCTTATCAAAGTATCCGTTATTGATGCTTTGATAACGTATTAAAAAAGCCCCCAGTATGATACTGAGGGCTTTTTTATTGCGTGTCTAGTATAGGTGTCAATCAGTCGCTAATGAAGCATTCACTATTTCATGCGTGCGATTAAATTGTCTTTTTTGATGAACTGATGGTATAAAGCCGCACCGATATGGGCAAGCGTAAACGCAATGATAGCAGGCCAGATAATACCCGTGTGCAAATCATTATAAAAGCGCGCCAAACCTCTATCTGGCGTAACAAATACGGGGATCTCAAATAAGCCAAAAATATCCACTGGTCGACCACCATAAACCGACATCAACAACCCTGCAATTGGCATCGCAATCAATAGAGCGTACAGTCCAAAATGTGTTAAGTGGGCCAATAAAGCTTGCCACTTCGGCATTGGCACAGATGGTGGCGCTTTGGTCAATAGGCGGTTAATCACCCGTGCTATCATCCAACACAGTAAACTGATACCAAACGCTTTGTGTAATCCGATGTAAAAACCATTATCAAGATTTTCGTATAACAGTATCATCGACCACGTGACCAGTAATAAAACCGCGCTGATCCAATGGAAAATACGACTGCTGACTGACCATTTTGACAAACTTACCTCTGTGTTTCTCATGAGCTGTCCTATTACCCTCATCATTAGTTATCTATTATCAATGATATAGACCAAACAGCGACTCATTATTCATTCAACAGCTAAAAATAATTGAATGGATTGAGCTATGATCTCTGGCGCAAAGACCATTCCAAACCTAAATAAGAAACTAGCTATCCAAATCAATCAATTGATAAGCGATATTATCTAGGTCTGGCACCAAGTACACTTTATCATCAATCATAACGGCTTGAAAAAGATAGGATAGCACAACGTTTTCGTCAAGCGGTATCATCGCTTCTGAGTTATCTGCAATCTTTGTATTATTGAACGATTCTGGCAGCTCAATATCTTTGACTTCAGCAATACGGGCTTGTAATTGTTGAAGCTCGCCTGCCGTTTGTAATGCCAAGCGATGACTCGATGTATTACCTTCTAATACAATCATCTTATCTGGTGTCTCATTTTTTGGTAATAAATGAAACACAACCACGTCCTGTTGCTGCCATTCATACAACGAAGTACGCTCATCGTAGTCGTCAACACTCAAGATCAAACTACTAGGAATCAGCCAATCAGGTTGGTTAAATGCTGGGACAATTGTGACATCAAGCATTCCATTATTGGTGGTCAGTAAGCTCACTGCTTCAAACGAATGTTTCAAGATTTTTTTCATATGTCGCTCACCATAAGTTAAGACAAAGAGGCAGTCACTGCCCGTTCACTAATATAATCTGTCAATTTTTTCGCTAAATCGGCTGGACTACCGATAAAATCGCAATATCCTGAGTCAATAATAGCTTGAGGCTGACTGGGACAAGCACTCAAACTTGGATCTTGCACCCACAATTGGCTATGATTGTCTTGAATAAGATCTAAATATTGAGAACCATCGTTGCCCATACCAGAAAATATAATATTGATAAGCTCACTACCATACACATCACTGGTGTTTTTGAGAATCTGTCCAATGGCTGGTTTGTACTCGCCAACCCACTCTTGTTCTAATAATATCACTCGACCTGTCGAATCACAGACAATCTGTCGATCAATCGGCGCGATAAGACATTGACCTGCTCGCAGGCGCTGTGAAGAAGTAATGATATGACAAGGCCAATCATTATGGCGATTCAATACGCGTGGTAAAGTACCAATCATGGCGTTATTAAAATGATGGGCCAATAACAGACAAACGGGTAGCATGGGCGACAAATTATCCAAGAATTCTTTGATCGCACTAGGTCCGCCCATAGAAGCACCTAAAAATACTACGTATTGCCACTCTCTATCTTTATTCTCATTTTTTTGAACTGGCACATCGATTAAAGTGGGTAAAGCCAGTGTATGCGCCAGTTTGCGTTTGAGCTTACGCTGCCATTTGGCATATTGCCATGCCTCATTCAGATAAGGTGCTTGGCTAAATCCTATCAAAATAGCCGCCGCTTTGGAGCCCGTCGTTGCCGCAACTATATTGTCATCGTAGTCACTGTCTATCAGCCAGATATCAATCGCTGGATCTATAAGCTCGCTTTTTTTTCGTAACTGTTCTTGTGACATACAGCCCACAAGGATTAGGCCAAAACTACGCACGGTATCCGAAAATGCCATGCGCTGGTGATGGTCTTCTGCAATGACCATCACCTTAACACTTTCTTTGTTTTTTTCTTTTAGTTCTAACCTACTGGCACTATCCTTCATGAGTCAAGCTGACCTCTTTACCCAGTATTCTCTGGATTTTATTTAGTAGCTCTTGTTCTTGGAATGGTTTACCCATGTAATCGTTTACACCAATCTCCAAAGCACGCTCACGATGCTTCTCACCCGTACGTGATGTGATCATGATAATTGGGATATGTTTCAAATGCTTATTGTGTCTGACCTGAGTTGCCACCTCAAAACCATCCATACGCGGCATTTCAATATCTAGTAGTATCATATCTGGTGTCGTGTCTTGTAATATATCAATCGCATCGATACCATCTTTTGCAACCACCACATTGAACCCTTGACGCTCTAAGAAACGCGACGTTACTTTACGTACGGTCACTGAGTCATCAACCACTAAGATGGTTGACTTAGATTCTATACGCCCGCGCTTAAAGTCATCAGCGTTTGAGAGGTTTTTCCCTAGTTGTACATTACGCATTAATGCAATCAGGTCTAAGATCAGCATAACTGAGCCATCACCCATAATAGTTGCAGCTGAAATTCCTGGTATATGAGACAACTGCTGTCCTAAAGGTTTTACCACTACTTCGATACGAGAGCCTGCAATTTGATCGACTTGCAGAGCAATATTATGACCAGTACGGTTCTTAATAAGAATCAGCGGTAGACTGGTATTGGTGTTGACGACCAGCTCATTGAGTTTATTACCGGATAAAATCTCATTTAAGTAGCGCACTCGATAGTCAACATCCTCAAAGCTTAACGTGGCTTCATTTGATTGATAATAATCATAAAGCTTCTCTGGATTGACACGCACCACACGCTCAATTTGCACCAAAGGTATGGCGTAGTAGCGATCTGCTGCTCGAACCACCAACGCATCAGACACCGCAACTGTCAGCGGCAAACGCATCGTAAAATGCGACCCTTTGCCAAGTTCTGAGACAACCGATACAACGCCGCCCAGTTGACGAATTTCACTAATGACCACATCCATACCTACACCGCGACCTGAAATCTGGGTCACTTGTGTGCTGGTACTTAATCCTGCATTGAAGATGTACTGCATAACATCAAGGTCAGTAAGGCTATTGTCATTTGCATCAATAAGACCTTGAGCAATCGCCTTGCTACGTACCGCTTCTACATCGATTCCACGACCATCATCTATCAGTTGAATAACAATCTCACTGCCTTCGCGATGTACTTCAAGCGTGATATGCCCGCTACGCTCCTTCCCTGCTTTTAGACGCGTCGAAGTGTTTTCGATACCATGGTCAACCGCATTACGTAACATATGCTCAAGTGGCGAGGTAATACGCTCTAGAATGGTTCTATCCATCTCATCATCAGCATTGATGATTCTCAATTCGACAGACTTATTAAGCTCGTTGGCAGTCTGACGCACGATACGCTCAAGGCGTGGCGTCAAACGCGTAAACGGTACCATACGCGAATTCATAAGACCATCTTGCAGCTCAGTTTGCGTACGCGATAGCTGTAATAGCAAACTTTCGCTATCACGGGTCTTTTCTAATAATGTGTGATTAATATCAATCAAATCTGAGGCAGATTCTGTCAAAGATTTTGATAGCTGATTCAAAGACGAATATTGATCCATTTCTAGCGGGTCAAAATCTTCATTATTAATCAACTCATCATCGATTTGCGATAGTATTTGTGCTTCTAGCTCAATCTCCATTCGGCGTAACTGATCAGCCAGTCGCTGTACAGTGATGCCCATATCCTCAATACTGTTGGTCAAGCTACTGATACCCATATCGATACGAGCGCGGTTAATCGCTGACTCTCCAGATAGATTGATCATATGTTCAATCAGACCGCCTGAGATACGAATCATCTCATTACTGCTCACACTCTGATCGTCCTCAGTAACACTACTACTGAGCATGGAGGGCATCTCGCTAATATCTTTTGCCAAATACTGGGAATCTTGCTTTTCTTTAGCAATAAGAATCGCTTCTCGCTGTGCTTGTAATGACTCTTTCGGGATATGCTTTAACCCATCAGGATTTTTGCTAAACAGCTGCAATGCTTCGATTAATAAGCCTGGGATGGGCGGATTGACATTTTGTCTAAGAACAGACACTGCATCTGCAAGCCAATCATGGCTTGCCACTAACAATTCAACCACCTTTTTAGTGGCAGGGCGGCGACCATCTACAAAATCCTTGTAGACCGCTTCCATTTCGTGAGCCAGATCGGCAATACCACTCGCTGTCACCATTCGCGCACCACCCTTAATGGTATGCAAGTCACGCTGGAGTGCCTGTATCACAGTGGTATTGCTCGTATCTTTTAAGAATATAGGCAGATATTTGTTGCGGTTGGTTAACTCTTCTGCTTCTTCTAAAAATACCGCCAAAATGTCAGGGTCAGGCAAACCATTCGCCCATGACTGCTTAATCATTCTGTCTAAGCTGATAGTGTCAGACACGTCATCGATACTTTGAACGGGGTTAGCAGCTGTATTATAAGTGTCCGCTTCAAGATTGTTTTTTGGGTTTGGTATGATGAGTTCTACTATCTCTGGCAATACTTTTGCTTTTTCAAACTGCTGGAGCTGCTCAATAAGTTCTGAGGTAAAGAATGATTTGTTGTGATTCACCATATGCGTTACTTGCAAAGATATGGTATCTTGCACTCGTTGCATGATCTCTAACCACTGCACGGTTGGCGCTTTTCTGTTTTCTACGAAGGCTTCATAGATACTTTCCGCTTCATGCGTCAGATCGCCGATACTGCGGATACCTGCCATTCGTGCACCACCTTTGATGGTGTGCAAATGTCGCTGTAAGACCTTTAATGCGTTGATATTGCTAATATCTGTACGCCACTTATTAAAGCTTTCATCTAGGGCTGTATCCAGCTCCTGCGCCTCTTCTAAAAAGATCTCTAGTAGCTCAGCATCGGTATCAATAGATTCAAGTTGTATATCTGGTACTGGCACAGTACGAACAATAAAAGCGTCTTCATTATTGTGCTCATCTGCTTGGTAAATACTTTGCAAATCTTCGAGTACTTGTTTGTCTATTTTTAATGAGGTACTACCAGCCAATGCATCGAACAATCCCACTAACTGAGCATGTCCAGCATGTAGTATGGCTTGAGTCTCTGTATCTTTTACTTTATTAAGATGATCGTGCAAATAGGCATAAGCATGACCAAGCTCAGTTAGGATGGCCGTAAATTTTGGAAAGTTTTTTGCCTTATCAGATAAATGCTTTATTTGCGATATTTGTTGCTCTATATAATCTTGAACTTGCTCTATTTCAGAATGATTGAGCGCATTGTCCAATTCCCACTCAGCATCTAACAACTCGTCAATATTGTTGTCTAATAGCTGTGCTATCGTCGGTTTGTTATCAGATATGTCTTCCGTCTCTTTAACAGAGTCTTTTTCGCCAAGCATGGCTTGCAATGATGCTATGTCTTGCTGACTTTGCGTGTCTTGCATCTGCATGTCTTGTATCTGGAAGTTTTGTTCATAGCTATGCAAATAACCATTCATCAACATAGACGATTTGGCCAAAGCCTCTAAATGCTGAGTGTTCATGGCTATATCTTGTTGCTGCAACTGCTCTAAGCTCTGCTCAATAGTTGCACTAACTTCGCTGATAGCAGCCAGTGCTCTAGAGCCAGAAGCCCCTCTCAACGTATGAAATGCCCGTACAATATCATCTGTGACTTCAATATGAGTTTGATCTTGATGCACATTAACGAATCGATCGATATCGCGTAACAATCCTTCTGCTTCGTCGATAAAAATCTCAAAAAATGCTTTTTCTTGCTCACTTTGAGGGATTAGAACAATGGGAGCTTCTGCGATCATTTCATTCATAAAGTTAATGTTTTGCAGTGCAATATCTATCTCTTCGTTATCCTCTTTTAATTCAGCCAACAATATTGAATCTTTACTGTCTTTATCTTCAAGATCGTTTGTCGCTTGTTCCCATTGCTTGGCAGATAACTCAGCATAACTAAAGGCATCACCTTGCTGTTTACTGTAGGCATTCGCACAAGCAATCCATAGAGGTACCATAGCAGGATAATTTTGCTTGTTGTTTTCAAATACATTTAGCATGGTCGGGTAAGCAGCTAATACCTCTGTAACCAGCTGACACATATCATCTGTCACAGCGATACTACGATCTAAGAGACGATTGAGCATATTTTCTATGGCCCAAGCCAGCTCAGCAGTATAGTGAGCACCCACCATGCGACCTGACCCCTTTAAGGTATGGAACCCTCGGCGGATATCTGTCAGCCCACTTAAATCTGTAGGAGACAGTTGCCAATACTCATACAAAGGAAGTATTTCAGCCAATACTTCCTTGGCTTCTTCTATAAATATTTCTTTAATATCAGGATCTGCATCGCTTGCATCGGCTGGCAACTGCTCAGCTTCTTGCATAAAAGGCATGAGTACTGCTGGAATCTCAGAAATCGATAAAGGTTTTAACACATCTCTTTCATCATGCTTTGTTAGATGAGACTCACTAACTGCACTAAGTATTTCAGATGTTTCTACATGGTCAGTTGGATTTGATACTTCAAACTCTAAGCCATCTTCTAGTCCAAAAGGAGCGTCATCTGATTCTACTTGTTGGTCTATTAGAATGGTATCAGAGATAGCAAGACCCGTATTGATGGGCTGCTTTGCGATTAGATTTTGACTTTTTAAAACAATGACTGTTGGATCTAAGCTTGGCGCCCGCTGTGCCTCAAAATCTGCGAGCAATACAGGCAGACTGCTTACAGTTTCTGTGACCAGATTAACTACGTTATCTGTGACAGCCAAAGTATGGTCTAACAGGCGGTTGAGCAAACTTTCAATTGACCAAGCCATTTCACTAATACTAAAAGCACCAACCATACGCCCTGAGCCTTTTAGGGTATGAAAACCTCGGCGCACCTCAGTAAGTGGGGTCAAATCTTGTTTGTCTTGCTGCCAGATAGGCAGAAAGTCTGTAAGGTCAGTGATGACATCCGTCACTTCTTCAATAAAGATGTCGCGAATCTCTGCGTCCATCTCAAAACTATCCGCTTTAATGGCTGCGCGAACTTGTGCTAAAGCTGCACTCTCTGTCTTATTGCGGATATCAGACGTGTCTTGCTCTTTTACACTTTGATCGTCTGTATCGGTTAAAATCTGCGCAGTTAAGTGCGGATGACTAACCGGAGAAATCTCACCACTATCATCATAACGAAGGACGTCAGTTGCGACAGATTTTTGAGTCAAAAAGGTATCGTCAATTTTCTCTGGTGCCTCAATGTAAAGCGCAAGTAGCTGTGCAGCTCGAGCGGCATATTCATTCGCTTGTGTTAATACTGTTTCGTCAAAAACTTGTTGGGCAAGGTAATCAAGCAACAGCTCAATAGAAGTCAATGCCTCCGCCAATGCCTGCGTGACATCCCAGCTGAGCACCTCAATATTATGAGTGACCAATTGCGTAAATATACTGGCCACGTCCTCGATGGTTTGACGCACGGTTGGCAAACCCATATCAGCAAAAGATTCGCCAATACGAGCAAATTCAGCCTCACTTGGCAATAAATGAATATTTTGACGTTGCAAGTAATCATTAAAACTTTGCTTTACTTCTTCTACCGCGATGCGCAGCTCACGTAAGTTTTCACCAGGAGTGTTGGCATCATAGCTATCTGGCGCTTGCGTATCGACACGATAAGGCAATTCAGATGACGAAACAAAAGAGGCGGCACCTCCTATTTTAAGAGATATCGTCTGTTCTGTATTATAAATAGCGTCATATAACGCTTGCAGCTTTTGCTCAATTTGCCACTGTACTTGTACGAACCCTGTCTCTGAGGACAAAGCCTGCTCTATCTCTGTAATGAGTGTCTCAACTTGTAACCCATAATACGTCCAGCCTCGGCCTTCAAGTTGATGCTTTATTTTTTGCAAAGAAGGTAAGAGCGTTTGAGGTTCATCGAGATTAAAAATGAGGGTTTCAAGGGCGCTGAGGATTCGCGGTAAAAAGCGTGACGCTGTCGATGTATTCTGCGACAAGTGACTCAATACTGATTGAGTACGCTCGCTACTTGTTGTCAGCCCACTCAACTCAATATAGACGTTTATGATCAAATTTTTGATAAAATTAGACAACACTTCATCAGAGTGTTGATTGAAAGGCGCAATGGCTTGCTCAAGCTGATTTAATAATGCAGCATAGTGTTCAGGTAGAGGCGTATTATTGCGTGCAAGATCTCTCAACCATATCTCAGTCAGATACCAGAGGTGTTTTACTTCTCTGTTCTGTGTGGTCTGCCACAAGTACTGACTAACCTTTTCTAAAACTGCCAACAAAGAGGGTTGATTGGTATTGGTCACCAATAAGGTTTGTACTTGCTTTCGCCAGACTAGAAGTAACTGTTGATAATGATGGTCAGTCAGATCAGCGGTCATGCTATTTGTTGGTATTATGGCCTCAATACTATCGAAAATAGTATCTTCGATAAGGTGACTGTATGCTTTCTCATACTGACTACCAATGAAGTGCAGAGGCAAGTTTGTCGTTATACCCAATTTCGACAGCGTTTGGGCGAGCCCTTCCACTGTTTTCTGAATTAAATCACTATGATAACTACCTGTATGCGAATATTGGTTTAGCTCGCGCTGCAACAATTTATGAGAGAACTGACCAATACGGCTGTGATAAGTAGAAAGGCCTTCATGGCCGATAGATTGTGCCAATAAACCTAAATGACTAGCAAGATTGGCAAGTAGAGGAAGACGAGCCATGGTGAGAGCACCACTTACTTGGTGATAGCTCTCTACTATTTGATCTTGATTAATGTCATCAGTCCCTGATTGCCAGCCATCAGATATCTGTGATAATTGTTGATTAAACAGTGGTAACAACCACTCAAGCGTCACTATGTTATTGGGCTGGTTTTTCATAGATTGATCCTAACTCGTTTAGGCGCTAATTTAGGCACTGATTTTTTGCCACACATTCACTTGCGGGTGCGCAATGCGGCGCATATTTGAAGGACGCCAAAATAACGCCTCACCGGGAGCCAATATAATATATCCACCTAACACACACTGCTCTGATAGCCTGGTTAAAATATCTCGCTGATCAAATTTACGAAAGTAGAGCAGCATATTTTGACAGATAATCACATGTTGAAGATGTGAGGTGGGTGGTTGTTGTTCAATAACATTGTGTAAAGCAAAATCTACATGCTGCTGTAAAGCTGGTGCAACTTGCCACTGGGACTCGGTGTTTATTCTGATCATAGCAGAATCAGTTGAATTTGGAGTATCAGTTGTAATTTTAGTACTCGATGGCCGAACAAACTGCTGGTATCGCTGTGGTATCAACAACTGCTGTCGACTGTCATACCGCCCCAATCGTGCTTTTGCAATTGCTTGCTGGCTGACGTCAGTACCCAAAATTGAGTAGTTCGTCAGCTGCTCCGATGCCAAGCTCATTGCAAGTGACCAAGCTTCTTGCCCACAAGCACACCCCACACTCCAAATTCGAAACAATTCGTTAGGAACTCTATCAATAAGCAGTTGCTGCTGATGCTCTGAAGCGCACTTTATAACAAAATCTATAGACGGCATATGGCGAAAAAAACGACTTTCGTGAATCAATACTTTGTCCAATAAGCGCTGACGTATTGCGCTATTGTTTGGTAGTTGATCCCAAAGCTTTGTAATGCTCAACCCATGCAATGACGCTGTATGGTTAATTGCATTGGTCAGCCACTGCAATTGGACATCTGGTAAAACAAAGCCAATCTCTTGTTCTATATATTTTTGCCACTGCTGCCCATCAATATAGTCTTCTGACATTAAAGCTCTCGCCAATACGGATTTTGATGTTTCAGGTAAACAGCTGTCTGGTCGAGTCAAATTATTCACGTCACCTACTATATTTGTAGTTGCACGTCATTCCTACTCGCACAGCTTGCTGATGAATACATTAGTATGAAAAACACTTACCCTCTTATACATACTTAGGTGAAGACTTATTCTCAAACATTTTCTGAAAACATCTCTCTCTCGAGTAATTCAGTATCCAGTAACTCATCATCATTCGATACTTTAAAGCCTGTCACTGACTCTTGAAGTGCAGCAGCCATTTCACTTAACTCACCAATAGAACGTGCTGTTGCCATCGTACCAGATGAGGTTTGTGAAGTGATGTCTTGAATGATATTCATGGTTTGTGAAATGTGCCCAGCAGATTCGGCCTGTTGCATTGCTGCATTTGAGATGTTCTGAATCAAATCGGCTAGAGTATTAGAAACGCTCTGAACTTCTTCTAGTGCTTCACCAGCATCTTTTGCCAAACGCGCACCCCGTACCACTTCGGACGTGGTTGACTCCATCGACATTACCGCTTCATTGGTATCAGCCTGAATCGTTTTTACCAGTGTTTCAATCTGCTTGGTAGCATTGGCAGAACGCTCAGCAAGACGTTGAACTTCATCAGCAACAACGGCAAAGCCTCGACCTGCTTCACCAGCCATTGAGGCCTGAATAGCCGCGTTCAATGCCAAAACGTTGGTCTGATCAGCAATATCATTGATCAAGCCGACGATATCGCCAATTTCTTGTGAAGACTCACCAAGGCGTTTGATACGCTTAGACGTTTCTTGAATCTGATCTCGAATGACATTCATACCTTCAATAGAGCGCTGTACAACCGCCGCGCCATTATGAGAGATTGCGACTGAACGCTGAGCAACAGTTGCAGATTCTGCCGCGTTATTTGAAACTTGGTCAATCGATACCGTCATCTCATTGATAGCTGCTGATACACCTGCGATTTCTTGAGCTTGGTGTTCAGAAGCTTCAGCAAGTTCAACCGCATTCATCTGTGTTTGATCTGAAGATTGAGAAACGCGAACAGCCGTATTGTTGATAACCAATACCAACTGACGCAACTGGTCAATTGCGAAGTTAACAGAATCGGCAATCGCCCCTGTAAAATCCTCTGATACCGTTGCATTGACAGTCAAATCCCCTTCTGCCAAATCTCCCAACTCATCTAGTAGACGTAGAATAGCTATCTGGTTACGTTCGTTCTCTTCTTGAATTTGACGAGCACGCTCAGACTCTGCTTCTGCTTCTTGACGACGACGTAAAGTTTCTTTTTCGATGAGTAACCGCTCCGAGCCACCGCGTTGCTTAAGCAAATTATAAAGAGCAAATAAGGTTCCCAGCACCCCTACGACAAATATCGCCACAGGTAACACCACAGCTTGATTGAAATCTACTAAATACTGACTCACTGACGACAATGAATTGACCAGCCAGATCAGACAAGCCACACTTATTAGAACAAAAACGCCTAATAACACTCTCCACATACCATTCGCATCTTTGCTATCTACTGCTGTTTTGGTCGTACCAGTTGCAGATTTATTTATAACATCACTCATCGTACGTATTCCTTTCAGACAATTGTCAAAGTCTTATCGTGACTTTGACAATCTTACTGTTATAAAAGAAACAGTGATCAACAAAGTCTGTATGAATGCTGACATCCAAGCGTATCATGTCATTCGCCATTATTTTGTCATCAATATAATAGCCAATTAGGCTATCATCGACGGCTATATTGCAGCATCAGCATACTGCGGATCTTGCGCTAGCAGACTTGGCATAAAGACATACCAGTCCTGCTCATTTTTAAAAAATTTGCCATGATTATAAGGAGCAAAGGGCGAACTTGATTCAATGGCTTCTGCGCGGTATTGATCCTGAGTAAACTGCTCAATACCAATAACCTGATCTACCAATAGCCCTGAGAAAAAATCACCATGATCTATAACCATGACTTTACGCTGGCTCATTTGTGCTAAGCGGCTCGGCACTTGTAAAAACTGAGACAAATCTGTTATGGGTAACAAACGACCACGAATATTGGCGATACCTAGCATCCAAGGTTTGACTAAAGGCAAGCTTGTATACTCTGGCATGGCCAATACTTCTGAGACTTGACCCATTGGCGCGACCAAACGCTGCCCGCCAATCTCAAAGACCACACCTTGCCAGTCATACTCTTGTCCACCGCGACGGCCACTTTTGCGAGCACGTGCCAGATCGGCTAGACGCAGAAGCTCAATGAATCCTTTGGAAGCCACAAGCTACCCCATTACTTTATGAATGATATTCACCAAACCATTCTCATCAATTGGTTTCGCCATGTACTCTTTAGCACCCTGACGCTTACCCCAAACCCTATCGGTCTCTTGGTTTTTAGTACTAATCATAATCACAGGAATATGAGCGGTAGTTTTACCACGAGTTATTTTTCGAGTTGCCTGAAAGCCATTCATCTCAGGCATGACCACATCCATTAAGATAACATCTGGTAAATGTTCCGCCGCCATTTGACAGCCCTGCTCGCCATTTATTGCTTCTAATACTTTAAAATTATGTCTGGCAAGCATGTCGCGGAATTTTGCCATTTCAGATGGTGAGTCATCAATGACTAAGACAGTAGTCATGGGAATTTCCTTTGTTTTCAAAGATATCCTTTGGGATATATTAATAGATTTATTGAGACAAACTGCATAGAAATAACAGGCCAAAAATGAATGGCGACGTAATTTTTTTACAGTTGCGACTAAATACTAAGCAATCATGAATCAGGTTAAGTACTACCAAATACTTGACCCTACAACCTTATCAATATCAATAGGTATCTACATACCTATCTGCAAATATCCAGTCGAACCAGTACTTGCAGGTATTCAAACTAGCGGTACTGGTTAATTGCCTCAAACAACTCATCTTTACTAAATGGCTTGGTCAAATACTCATCAGATCCAACAATACGGCCTCTTGCTTTGTCAAACAAACCATCTTTAGACGACAACATAATGACTGGTTTGTTGGCATAATCTGGATTGTTCTTTATTAATGCACATGTTTGATAGCCATCTAAACGCGGCATCATGATGTCGACAAAAATAATATCTGGATTGTTATCAACGATTTTCGCTAAGGCATCAAAACCATCAATTGCGGTCACTACTTCACAACCTGCTTTTTGTAACAAGGTTTCTGCGGTACGGCGAATGGTTTTTGAATCATCAATCACCATTACTTTTAAGCCATCAAAATTATTTTCCATCATATTGTCCTATAAACGACTGTTTATTCTTAATGCTATCTATCAATACAAAATTTTAACGGTTATTTCCATCTGCCCTACTACTTATTATTAGACAACGATGGACAGCTAAATTTGCATTACCATGAGTTACGACAGCCAACTTACCTTCTGTCAGTATCTGCCTCTCAAATAGGGCTTCAACATAGGTTACTATACGCACTTTTCTCTCAAGAATCTTACTAAATTAAAGCAGATTAGCCGCTTATTAAATGAGTAATAACGCTTCTATTGATGCCTCTAAATGCCGTATTTTTTTCAGATCTATTAACGCATTTTGTATTCAGCCACTATCATTTCTTGCTATCACTTTTGTCAAAGACTGCAAGCCTACATCAGAAAAGTGACAACTCTATGATATTTTTGCATTATATAGAAACGAAAAATACATTGCTGAATAATTTTATTTTGTAATACAAATGTATCGTAATATTTCATTAAGCTTGTTTTAGCACAGTTATTAATTTTTTTCCAGATATTAACGATCCAATATTCGTACTGTTCAGTAATAAAAGCAGTAGAACTTATCTATCAGCGTAATTATTTTGATTGCGCCGCGGTGTTGAAAGCGCTATCTTCGTAAGCGGCATAAGGGTTTGGCAGTCGTTTTCCCTCATTGCTATTTACTATATAATACAATGACGACGACTATGGTGACTGCGATGACAGCTTCTCAAATTTTAAAGACCAGCACCTACTTAATCAGTGCTTTGATACTAGCTGCCTGTCAGCCCTCTGCACCTACCGACGAATCTGTGATGGTCGATGATAGTAGTACTGTAGATACACCTCTTGTTATTACCGATGATAGCGTCACCATGGCTCCAGACCATATATCAAGTATAAAACCATCGCGTTATCAGCCTAGTATTGGGCTACAAGGCACTCTTGAACCTGTCAAGCAAATCAAGCTCATGACTGCACATCCAGTGACTGTCGAAGAGGTATTGGTCACCGAAGGTCAGCTGGTAGAAAAAGATATGCCATTGCTCATCGTTCGACGTGTACGTTCAGATAGCAGCGAAGCAAATTCATCCGATACTTTAGAAAGCAATCCTTCAACATCAGCGAAACGCACTCAAGAGCAAGAGCTTACAAGCGAGTTCAGTGGTGCAAAGCTACCGGAGAATCACGATAAATCTAAATCGGTCAAATCTATAACAGCTGAAGACAAAATATCTGATCTACAAGAAGAAGACTCTTCACGATCTTCATCCACCAATGATGACAACGTCTCTGTCAAAGACGACGTAACCGATAGTGCCGATCAAGAAACGCATTCAAAATCACCGTATAACTTGGTCACAATACGCGCGAGTTTTGCAGGGCGCGTAGAAGGGTTACAGGTCAAAGCAGAAGATCAGCTCGCAGCTCGTACACCTCTTTTACAGCTAAATGATGAGACGCAGTTGCACTTTGTCTCATTGTTACCCATTCAGGCAAAGCCTCAGCTTTCGATTGGTCAGACTGTCAATTTTTCAGTGAATGGGCAATCAGACAATTTTACCGGTCAAATCAGCAAGCTGACCACAACGAGTCAACCAAAAAGGCTTTTAGTGCATGTGGATGTGATTGAAAACAAAGCCAGTCGTGCCACATTATTACCAAACATGAAAGTCATAGGACGTGTGGACTATGGTCAAATAGATGTGGGTACGATTGTACCCAAGCGTGCGCTTCACGATGTTGACTTGACAGAATTACAAAAGCCACCATACAAGCCACTAAGACCTTTGACGGCCAATGTATGGATTATTGGACAAGATCAGCGCTTGATGCGTCGGCCTATTGAGGTAGTAGAATATAATCCTACAACAAAACAATATTTAATTGCAGGCATTAGTAATGACAGTCTGATTTGTTTGGCAGACTTACCTGTTGATTCTAATGGTAAAAAAGTTATCGTTTCCTAATTAACAGCACCGACAGTTACATTACACAGAAACATTAACAAACCCGCTCTTGTTTTGTAACAGCCTAATTAGGCAATATAACGGTATTATATATGTCATTAACCGAGTATTTAGATTTTATATTTTGTCTATCTTGATGCTTATCTAAGGTTTTGATACCTATCAGATGACTTAACCTATTAAATGTTTTGAAGTCTCACAATTGATTGGTTAAAGCTATCTATATATGAAATATTTGATATATAAAGCATTTAGATGTATTACACTTTTGGTAACTATAACAACTAGAGGATAACCCATGAGCAAGCAAATTTTATTGATTGAAGATGATCCTGATTTGGCTGAGCTAATCAGCGACTATCTCACCATGAATTATTACGACGTACATCATGCAGGACTTGGTCAGGAGGGGCTTGACTTATTAGATGCCAAAGAACGTGAAATTGATTTGGTTGTACTTGATTTGATGCTGCCTGATATGGACGGTATGCAAGTGTGTCAAAAGATCCGCGGTAACAAAAACAACATGACCAATAAAGTGCCAATTATCATGTTGACAGCTAAGGGTGATACGACCGATCGCGTTTTAGGTCTTGAAATGGGTGCTGATGATTATATCGCTAAGCCATTTGAGCCACGTGAACTATTGGCACGTATTCGTGCGGTTATTCGTCGGCACGAACAGCCCAATCAAGCAGACAGCCAATCAGATAGCTTAACGTTTGGTCGTTTGAGCGTGTTCCCTGATAGCCATGAAGTCACCATCGATGATGAGCCTGTTCGTCTGACGACGCATCAGTTTCAATTATTGCATTACTTTGCCACGCATTCTGGTAAAGTACTGAATCGCGAGCAACTTTGGCAAGCCATGCCAAACGACGACAGCTCAGACAATATTGATCGTGCCATTGACGTACATATTTCGCGCTTACGTGCTTTGATTGAAGACAATCCACGTCAGCCAAAACGAATCATTACCGTACGCGGCGTTGGTTATCAATTTGCAACAGATCAGGTATAAGCATCTGATAAAAGAGATGGTTTAATGCAGCAGTTGGGATTTCGTTCCGTATTTGCCAAGCTATTTGCCAGTGTCATGCTGGCTCTTATCTTGTTTGCCGTTGCTATGGTGTTATTGACACAACTTGTCCATGACAAAGATGCAGGTATTCGCTCCGAAGTCCTAGCCACGCAGATTTTGGGTCAAATCGATCCGTTTTTGCATGAGCTAAATATCTCTGTTAGCAAAGACAATAGGTTACAGTCACGCTTTATGTTGGCTGTGGTCAAAAAAAGCTTTGATATTTTTGATGAGTCATTGCAAGCAAAGATGGGCTTGTATGACAGTGAAGGTCGTTTGTTGATGCAAACCGACAACAGTGACCTACCACTTGAATTGCCAGCACCGCCTTCTTTATTGTCCCGTGTGTTTCCTTCGTTTGCAGATACTTCCCCTACCAAGCAAGCTCAAGTATATAGCAGCACTGGTTATACGCTTCTGTATGAATCACGTTTACCACCCAAAAAACCTGTACTTTCTGCTGCCCTAAATTTATTTACGGGTACGCTGCTCTTGCTCATCATTATGGCAGGCGTCCTGTGGGTGATTGCACGTACCATTACTTGGCGTATCAATCAGATGAGTCAGCAGATGGCACAATTGGGAGATGGTGATTTTACAGTGCGGGTAAACGCGCAAGGTAATGATGAGATTGCTTCGCTAGCACGTGGTTTCAACCAAGCTGCTCAAAAGATCGAACATCTTATCGATGCCAATAATTTACTATTGGCGCACGCTTCGCATGAATTGCGTACGCCCATCACTCGTATCCGCTTGCAGATAGAGATGATGGATATGCTGACGGATCCATTACCCGTCGATATCAAAGCAAAGTTTGATAAACGCGCTCAAGCAATTAATCGGGATTTATCAGGGCTTAATGATTTGGTAGAAAGCATTTTGCTGGTTAGCCGCTTGGATGCCGGTCATGCTTTGCAACAAGTGGAGCGCTTGGATTTGTATGACCTTATGAACCAAGAGCGTCAACATTATCCTGAAGCCACTTTGATTGGTGAGCACATTATGATCGATGGTCAACCATCGATGCTGACTCATTTAATTCGTAACTTATTGACCAATGCCATGCTTCATGGCAAACCGCCAGTCACGGTATTGCTGTATGGCGTTCAAAGCGTCGATCAAGCGGATGTTATTCCTGACTATCTATTACAAACCGTGCTTTGCAGCAGCTTTGTGGATTACAACAGTTCTGATTTTGATACTTATGAGCAACCCAATCATATCGATGAGTCTGCAGAACAAAATGACGCGTCTAGCACGACTGAGAAAGTGAAGACTGAAACAGCAGAGGCGATGGCGATGTTACCGGCGCCACTTCTTTATAGAAATGGTGAAAGTCTTGTGTTAGACGAGGATGCCAATACTGATGTGAGTGTAGACAACAGCGCTGACAATCTTGACGCCAGTACAGTTCCAGCGGATGCTACTACTAAAGGCATTGCATCTGATGTAGAGTCATCTAAAACTTTAGTGAAAAATTCACTCAAATCCAATAGTACGTCGTCACTGATTGCGGACTATCATAGCTTCACCAACGATCTGACGGGTAAAATCAAGAAGGTCATGTGGAGAGCTGTTCCTGAGGAAAAAACATCTTCTCAAAACAACCATATGTCAACTACCACAAATGGTGAAATGATTACTACATCTAAAGATGGTATTGTCAGAAGTAACGATAAAACGCAAAACATTGATACTACGCCCAAATCGAACAAACCAGTCGCTGATTCAGCAGTGGCTAAAAATGAGACTAAGAATGGCGAAGAAGCGTCTAGCGCACCGCGCAAAGAAGGCTTATTTTCTAAACATTTGAAAAAATCCAAAGCTGAACCAGAACGTCCGTTACCTAAGTATGCCGTGCTGGCTGTTATTGATGAAGGCACAGGCATTCCTGAGGACAAACGCGAAGAAGTGTTCAGTCCGTTTGTACGGTTGCAGCAAAAAAACAAAGGCTCAGGCTTAGGTTTATCATTGGTTTCACAAATCGTGACCGCCCATCAAGGTCGCATTCTTACCGATACGGTTAATGGTCATACTAGATTTTTGGTTATCATACCTGTCAAACACGATCCTCATTATCATCAGCACAACTAATGGATGGCGTTATCGAATCTATGATTCTTTAACGCTATCATCGCCCCTTAGCTTCTCCAAAACACTCCTCACTAATAGCGATTAGTCATAAGCCAGTCACGGATGTGCATATCCAAAACACCGAATAATATGCTATATTAACGCCCCTTATTATAGGGTTATTGACGATTGTTATTGAATTGGCTTCTTTACGTTGTTAAGGAGGCATGGCAATACGTTCATGACTATTAAAAAAATTATTGAATTTTGAGCCCTCCATGAATGACATGATTGTCTTAAACGATGTGACCAAAAGTTTTTTAAGCGACCGATCAATCAAAAACGAAGACGGCAAACCGCATTGGTTTACTGCTGTTGAGCCGACGTCTCTCGCTGTAAAACAAGGGGAAATCTTTGGTCTAATGGGCTATTCGGGCGCAGGTAAATCGACCCTATTGCGCTTGATTAATATGCTTGAGCGTCCAGATTCAGGTCAAGTCATCATTGATGGAATTGACTTGACGACGTTGTCTGCCAAAGAATTACGTATTGCTCGGCACAATATTGGTATGATTTTTCAGCAGTTTAACCTAATGTCTAATCGCACCGTTTTTGATAACGTGGCTTTTAATTTAACAGTGTCAGGTTATCCCAGCCGTGATATTCATAAGCGCGTCATGGAATGTCTTGAAATTGTCGATTTGATAGATCGTGCTGGTCATTATCCTGCACAGCTATCGGGTGGACAAAAGCAGCGCGTTGGTATTGCCCGAGCCATTGCACCAAGCCCAAAAGTCTTATTGGCTGACGAGCCAACCAGCGCACTCGATCCATCGACGACCCGCAGTCTATTGACCTGTCTACGCGATATCAATGAACAACTTGGCGTGACCATTGTGATTGTGACCCATGAGATGAGTGTTATTCGTAGGTTGTGTGACCGTGCTGCATTATTGCATCAAGGCAAGTTGCTAGAAGTGGCAGAAGTAAGAGATGGTTTGATACAGGCAACTACCCAGATTGGCAAAGGCTTAGTCGTTGAGGACTAATGAGGCAGGAGAAATAAATATGTTAACTGGTACTGAATTATCCGCCTCTATAGACAAGTTGTTTGCGCTGCGCAAAGAGATTGTGGATGCTTTTATTGATACGTTCATTATGCTTGGCATTTCAACGACAGTCGCTATCGTCATTGGTGGTTTGTTTGGCGTGTTTCTGTTTTTATCAAGCGATCGTCAGTTTTTGCAAAACAAAACCTTATACGGTGTACTTGGCGGTATCACCAACTTTATGCGTGCCTTCCCCTTTGTCATCTTGATGATTGCTATGAGTCCTTTCACCAAAGCCATCGTAGGTACTGGTATCGGACCAATCGCTGCCTCCTTAGTCTTGGCCATCGCCGGTTCGTTTTATTTTGCCCGTCTGGTCGAACAAAACTTGCGTGAAGTACCGCGCGGGATTATTGAGGCGACCGAATCGATGGGCGCACGTCCTTTGACTATCATCAAGGTTTTATTAAATGAAGCGCGCTCTGGTCTGATATTGTCAGTAACGATTCTTTGTATCAGCTTGCTATCTTATTCGGCAGCGGCAGGTATGATTGGTGGCGGCGGTCTAGGTGACTTGGCAATTCGTTATGGCTATTATCGTTATCAAACGGAAGTAATGGTTTTTATCGTTCTGGTGCTATCTATCATGGTCATCTCGATTCAAGCTTCTGGCAACTGGCTAGCTGACCGCATGGACAAACGATAACCTCCTTTATAAAAAATAATAAGAAGGTATAACATACTCTTATTATGAATAAATACGAGGGTTTAATGCGCATTTGTCCTAAGCAAAATGCTTGACTTTGTTACTGAGACCCTTTAATTTTGTCACTAATTTAACATCCGTTAACTTAGCAGCATTATGATAATGTTGCTTTTTTAATGGGCAGATTTTGTTTTCTACTCTCTCTTATTAAGGAAGTTCCATGAAATTAACAGATATCAGCCGTCAGTTGGCGACTGCTTTTGCTGCCGTTGGCGTATCAGGCCTAGTATTGGTTGGTTGCAGCAACTCATCAGCACCAGAAGCCACCAAGGAGCCAGTAACAGAAGGCGCTACTGCCGAAACTGCTGCGAGCGATATCGATCCTGAGCATACAAAAATCGTTATCGGTACGACCGAAGGCGACTTTGCTGATATGGTACGTAACCAAGTTAAGAGCTCACTTGAAGCACAAGGTTATGAAGTTGAGTTAGTCGCTTTTACTGACTATGTGCGCCCAAACCTTGCCTTGGCAGAGGGTGACTTGGACATCAATATTTTCCAGCACAAACCGTATCTTGATAACTTCAAAAAAGAGAACAATCTTGATCTGGTCGAAGCATTCCAAGTACCAACCGCGCCACTTGGTATCTACTCTGGTAAAAAAACCAGTCTTGATGAAGCCTATAAAGGTATGAGTGTTTCTGCACCAAATGATCCAAGTAACTTTGCTCGCGCCCTTGTTATGATGAACGATCTTGGCTGGATCAAACTAAAAGACAATATCGATCCATTGACGGCATCGAAAACGGATATCGCTGACAACAGTAAATACGAAATCAACATCGTTGAGCTAGAAGCTGCTCAGTTACCGCGCGCTCGTGATGAAGTTGACTTTGCTGTTATCAATGGTAACTATGCAACCGATTCTGGTATCGAGTTGTCAAGCGCTCTATTTCAAGAGCCAAGTTTTGCTTATGTTAACTGGTCAGCCATCAAGTCTGCTGACGTGGGCAAAAAATGGGTTGAGGACGTGACCAACGCTTATAACTCAGAAGCATTCAAAAAGTACGCTCACGAAACTTTCCCAGGTTATAAGTATCCAAAAATGTGGGGAACGGATCATAGCGCCCATACAGATACTGCTGCAAGTACAGCGCCTGCAGAAGCCCCTGCACAGTAAGTTTTTATGTTAGAACCTCCTAGAAGCTAGCATAGCTTTTAGATTCTGAACGCCCATTGTGTAACGCGATGGGCGTTTTTTATGGCGCGGATTTTGACATTGTATTTACAAAAGAGCTAACCCGATACTAAAAATGACGTTACAACCTGTTTGTCCTTTGTAGGAAACCGTCACCTACTCTTTCACTTTGGCTGAGTTTTTCTTATAGTGGACAAGCTGAATATACGGATGAAGCTTACAGCGATCTAATCGTGCTTAAGTTTAGCTATATTGACCGTTGGTCAGATTAAGATTTAATGATATTAAACCATTGCTGAAAAACTTGATCCGTTGATTTTTTAAGGCAGACAAGACATGATAAAACCACAATAAATAAGGATAATAATATGAGTGCTAAAACTTATAATATGCGTACCGCTGGAAAAGCAAACATCCCTGTACTTGGCTTAGGTACTTGGCAATCAACAGGCCAAGACTGTGTGGCCGTTGTAAAAAAAGCGTTAGAGATGGGCTATGAGCACATTGATACCGCTCAAGCATATGACAATGAAAAAGAAGTCGGACAAGGCATTAAACAGTCAGGTGTGGCTCGCGATAAATTCTTTTTGACCACTAAGATTTTTCCTGATGATATGAAGTTTCAACCAGAAAAATTGGCAGAAGCGGCTAAGCGTTCTTTAGAAAACCTAGATACAGATTATGTAGACTTATTACTACTGCATTGGCCTGATGACCGCGTTCCATTGTCTGAAACGATTCCTGCCTTGTGTGAGCTACAAAAACAAGGCCTGACTCGACATATTGGTGTTTCTAACTTTAATATTGCCGATATCATTGAAGCAGAAAAATATGCCGACGTCCCTATTGTCGTAAACCAAGTTGAGTTTCATCCGTTTATCAAACAAAATACTTTGCAGACTTTTTTGAATAATCATCATATTTTGTTAGAAGCTTATTCTCCATTAGCCCGTGGCGACGTCTTTGATAATGACATTATTAAAGAGATTGCCGATAAGCATAACGTAACACCTGCACAGATATCGCTCGCTTGGATCTTGTCTGACAAGCATCGCGTTGCTATTCCAAAAACGTCTAACCCTGATCACTTGCAAGGAAACTTAGACGCTATTAAGGTAGAGCTGAGTGCTGACGAACTAGAAAAGCTTGGTAGCTTAGCGCGTTCTGATGGCCGCAAAATTGAACATCCTGACTATAGCCCTGTTTGGGATGACTAATAGCGCATTGCTACTATTAAATGATAATTCCTAAAAAAGCCACCGATACTATCGGTGGCTTTTTTATATTGAAACAATTTTTCTGTCTTTATTGCTGGAGCGTTTGAGTCTCATGTACTTTTTCAGCAGGATTATATTGTTCAGAAGAAGGAATAACGCCACTACGGTTGTTTTCTTTCATTGATTTGGCAACCTCAGGTGGCATATAGTTTTCATCATGCTTGGCCAATACTTCTCCAGCAACAAACGTATCGCCCTGCATTTTGCCAGTGGCAACAACGCCTGAGTTTTCAGCAAATAAATCAGGCAAGATACCTTGATAAGTCACGGGTACAGTCGATTTAAAATCTGTAATCGCAAACTCAATACTCAGTGGATCATTTGGCGCACGCTGAACGCTACCTGCCACCACCATACCCCCTGCGCGAATACGTTTGTCTTGCGGTGCTTCGCCTTGCGCAATGGCTGTCGCGTCAAAGTAGTAATCGGTTTGCTGACCAATGGCGTAAAGCACTAGCACCACGGCTATCGCCGCCCCTGCAAGTGTAAACATAACCCACATCAGTTTTTTGCGACGAACTGCGTTCATACCACTACCTCATTGATGACTCATTGTTTTACAAACTACCAATCTATAAAACAAAAAATATTGAAGAAACTACCATTAGAAAAACGTGCCAAAAATGTCTTTCTAATCGTACTCTTCTGGTGACTATATGGTAGCATTTTTCGCACAAATCCATAAGCCTTATGAGGACTTAAAAAAGCATATCTTTATGATATTAGGAAGATTTTCTTATTTGTTAGACTCGAGTGAAGTCTTTGTCACAGTTGTTGGTACTTTGGCGGTACGCTGTGCTTGACGCGCTTGCTGAATGGTCAATTGATTAATCAGTGCTTGTCTTTGGCGACGGCTGTAGATAATAAATACCAGTATTACGCCAATCGTGATTGCCCAACAAGACCACACAAAGACCCCATGCTTACCCATGGCAATAAATTCAGACACGCTATAAAAATAGGGCTGCATAATAGTTTCCTAGCCGTTATTTGAGTTGACCACGGATGTATTCTTTCACCCACGCTTTACCTTGATCGCGATACAAGATTAAGGTGTTGGTACGATAAATCGTCAATGTTGCGACCAGCAAATAACTACCAATAATCATCAGTAGTAATGGCATCCACATGTCTGCCGACATTTTTGGGGCAGCCGTTAAAGTAAAGGTAGCGCCTTGATGCAAGGTATTCCACCACTCAACTGAGTACTTGATAATGGGCAGATTGACCGCGCCAACAATAGATAAAATGGCAGCGGCTTTGCCTCTGTTGGCTGTGTGTTCAAAAGCGGCAAATAGGGCCATGACACCTGCATATAAAAATGCCAAAATCAGCATAGAGGTCAAACGTGCATCCCAAACCCAGTAGGTGCCCCATGTGGGCTTTGCCCAAATAGAACCCGTCAATAAGCTAATCACACATAACAAGAACCCCATTGGAGCAAGTGCTTGAGCGACCAAACTGGCCGTCTTGATTTTCCAGACCAGATAAATCACACCCAATACCGCAAGGGTAAAATAGATAGAAATAGCAAGACTAGCTGCGGGTACATGTATAAAGATAATACGATAGCTATTGCCTTGCAAGTAATCAGGGGGCGCAAAAGCAAGTCCCCATATGCTACCGATTAGCAAGCAGATGCTAGCCAATATCGCAAGCCACTTAACCCAAGGCGCAAAAATACGAAAAAACTGTTTGGTACCCACAGTGGTTAAGAAGCCCTGCCAAATGCGTTGCCACAGGCTGGGAGATGAGACATTATTCAGGTTGGGCATGGGAATAAACCTATTACACAGCTTACTGGTGACGACCGATATAGCACATTATGAGCGCTATCATCTGCCAACCTGCTGGCGTTAAACACTGGATAGAATCTACAAAGAACGGCTTACGTACTTAATTGACTATTATAACAAAATTGCCAGTTTTCACCACGATGTTAATGCATGAAGCGCCAACACTAGAAGTTTTGACAATATATTGACAGTACAGTTTCATGTTTAGTTCAGCCACGCCATTTTTAAAGTCATTGCAATCACCCATGGCATAACTAAGATTGAAACGATGCTCCCTGCTAATAACAAAGCCAATATGGGTAGACCATTGAGACCTGTGGCATATAGATCAACAGCGCCCGTTGCAAAAATAAGAACAGGCAATTGCATAGGTAAAGCAATCAATGGCACTAGCACTGCACCATTCTTCAATGATAGCGTCAAGCTACTGGCGATTGCAGACAGCATTAGCAGCATTGGGCTACCAGCGACGATAGAAGCCATTAATATCATGGTCTCAAACCAGCTCAGCTGAAACAAAGGCACCGCTAATAAACTGAGTATGGCCACAATGCCACTACTAAATACCCAGTGAATCGCTAAGCGAATCAGTACCCATAATGGCAGTGACGCTTTGGCAACAACCAATTGTGCCAAGGTGCCATTATCAAGGGCCGGCTTAAACAAACCATCCACACCCATTACCAGCGATAGTAAAGCCGCAATCCATACAGCGGACACGCCAAGTCGCTGTAATAGCGCAGGCTCGCTACCGACCGCCAGCGGAAACAAAGTAATAATCACCAAAAACAGTACCAAAGGATACAACCACTGCACTGCCCCTTGCTGCTTTACTTGCCACTCGCGTGCCCATAGCTGCATAAAACTGATACCACGCGACGTGTTCTCGATAGTATTGGCGCTTTTCTTCATCGCATGTATCGTCCTGTCTGTAGCATTATTGGCTCTTTCGCTAATCGCGCTTATATTATAGTGGGATAAAACCGTATTGATAGGTCAGTCTGAGAATGCTATCGCATGACAGACTTTTAGTAAGGTATCTAAACCATATACTCTGTCAGGTCGAGTACTTGATTGGCAACGCCGACTGTTTGATGGCTGGTCATCAAAATCGCGCCGCCTGCATGAGCAAAGTCGCACAATTTCTCTTCCATCCGCGCTACCATATCGACATCGAGCGCGGTAAAAGGCTCATCAAGCAGCCATAGCTGGGTCACCTCAGGCGTCAAAAGATAAAGCCTTGCAAGGGTGATACGGCGAGTTTGACCAGCGGATAAATGGCTTGAACTGATCGTTTCAAATCCTTGCAATCCGACCCAAGTAAGGGCAGCATCAATGTCTGCAGTACTTGGCGTGATACCATACAAATTCAGTAAAAACGTCAGGTTTTGTGCCACAGTGAGATTGGGATGAATACCCAATTGATGCGATACATATAACGGCTGCATAGGTAAGCTTGCCACGCCTTGGTAACTGACCTCGCCTGTCAGTACTGGCAATAATCCTGCCAGCTGCATCAGTAGCGTCGTTTTCCCTGTCCCATTTGCACCAATCAGATGACAAATACTACCCGTAGACAGCTGAAGCGTGACGGCTTCGCATAGCGGAATTTCACCACGCTGAACGGTCAGCTCATCAAGCACAAGTAAGGGCGTATCCAAAGCCGTCATCAAAACCTCTCGTTATTTATCAAGCGGCAGTCAATATTCATCACAAACAAGTACGATGTTCATGGCATAATACTTTATGCTTACCACAAACACACAGTATAACAAATTGTCGATTACTATGACCTCAAAACCTATGCAGACTTCAAAAGATAGCCAAAACCAAACGCCTCAAACAGACATTGAGCATCAGGCCGATATCGATCATAAGACAGATACCAAGCTTGATAAGTCTCTAGAAAGCCTATCAGAGACCAGCTTAACCATAGACAGCCTGATTGATGCGCAAGTTGATTTTATGCAGCAGTGGCTACGCAACCAAGCTCAACCGTTGAGTATAGAGGCGTGGCAATGGTTCGGTGCGCAGCCCTTAAACAAATATATTAGTCGTGACCATTTGCAGCATTTGATCAACGACTGGCTTCTTAATCAGCCAATGAGTGAGGCAATGCGTACTGATATTCGCGACATCTTGCATACGGTTATTTATCATCCCGTCAATGACAATGTACCTTTGTCAGAATTGATAGATGATACGCAAGTTGAAACGCTTGCCAATTATGTCGGTAGTCACGAACAGCAGCGTAATATCTTAATTCATACGTTAGTTGGTAATGAGACCTTCACAGACTTATTGACGCAAACGCTGTATCACGCCATCAATGACTTTATGGAAACCACGCTAGAAAAAGCGGGCGGCGTTGGTAAACTGATGAAGCTTGGGCGTAGCTCTTTTGAAAAAGCCACCAACAGAAACCTTGATGAAAAACTGCAGGCGTATTTGCATCGTAACATTAAGGATTTGGCGCACCGAGCAGAAGCCAACGCGCAAGCGCATTTATCCAACGAAGAAGTGGCGCGTTTACTCATCACGGGTTGGGCGCGTATCAAGGAACAACCTGTCAGTCATCTACAAACCTACCTGCGTGATGAGCCTAATAACAGTAGTATCGATCATATCGAAGCTGGTATTCAACAAAGCTACAACCGTTTGCGTGTGTCGTCTTATTTGCATAGTCTGGTAGCAGCGAGTATTGATACATGGTACGCCAATCATCAGACGGATAGTATTGCTACCGTTGCTGCCAGCTTATATATTGATAATCAAGCCATGACAGAATTTAGTACAGCGTTATTGCCTGTGGTATACGATGCCCTAGAAAGCCCATGGTTTACAGCGCACACTCGCAAGATGCTACAAGCGTTTTATGATCAACCAAAAATCAAAGAGGGATTAATACTGAGTAACGGCTGACTTGCTGTTTGAAAGTATTTTTCAATATTTCACATTATCTACTGTTTATCACCCTATTATGAGCCAACGTAATAAACTCAGCTTGTGGCAAAAAATCAAACGGTTTTTGACGACGTCCGCACCGCAATCTGTCATTGATGGTGCTAACGAACCAACGACATCTGCCGTTAAAGAGGATGTGGCACATTCAAAAAGCCATGAGGTATTCCGCAGTACTAGGCATAGTGATGACGGAGACAAAAATGACCGTGGCGAAATTGACTCTGTCTCTGATATGAACACTGGTCATAAACACTCGCAAACGATGCCTTCTGACTCCTCTGCTGACCAACATAAGCCTCACCATACACCGATTGTTGATTTCTTAAAAACCTATTTTAATGAAAAGCAATGGCACTATACGCACTATCGACCCAAAAGCAATGATGGTCAGCAATCGCATCATTTGTCACTGCGAATGCGTCATAAAGACCTCAACTGTGGCTACCTGTTTCGCGCTCAAGAAGAGAGCGAACTGCTGGCCGTCTATGGTGTGTTGCCGTTTTTGATACCAGAGAGTCATCAGAGCGCTGCAATGTTATTAATCACTCAGCTCAATTACGACATGCTGATTGGCAATCTAGAAATGGACGTCAATGACGGTGAGATACGTTACAAAAACGCTATCGATGTTGAAGCAGCGGGTATTGATGAGAAAATTATCGATCATTTACTACAAAGCGTGGTTGCTATGACGACAGTCGCCCATGAATTGTTCAGTAACTTGGTCAATAATCAAGATCCAGAAGAAGACCTGCAAACTTTACTGATGACGTTACGCCAAGACGTAGATTCACGCACGTTTTTTTTGCCCACGCAGTTCGTGCAGTAAAGCCATATGACTGTCTATCATTGGTATTTAGGCTCATGTATAGAGGTGTTCTTACCAGCGCTTTGCTCTCAAAACTTCTCAACCTTTATTCCATAAGAACCCATTTAATATTATGCTAAAAATTGCTTATTCTGACATTTTTCGTTATTCCGTTCCGGACAAACACCGTTTTCCGATGCAAAAATATACGCTCATTCCTGAGCGTCTGTTGGCTGAGGGCACCATCACTACCGATAATTTTTTTGCGCCTGCTCGGCTGAGTGAAGACGAGATTTTGACCACTCACACGCAAGGCTACTGGCAGCAGCTCAAAACCCAAACGTTACCACGGAAAGAAGCGCGAGCCATTGGTTTTGAGATGACACCAACGCTGGTAGAACGCGGCCGCTATATCGCCCATGCAACTTATGAATGTGCCTTGTATGCACAGCAATATGCCGTCGCGATGAATGTGGCGGGCGGCACACATCATGCATTTGCTGATCATGGTGAAGGATTTTGCGTATTCAATGACGTTTGTATTGCCAGCAATTTATTACTCAATCGCGGACAGGCACAAAAGATTTTAGTAGTGGATTTGGATGTCCATCAAGGTAATGGTAACGCGAGCATCATGGCAAACGAGTCACGTGTTTTTGTCTTTAGTATGCATGGTGCCAAAAACTATCCGTTCCGTAAGCAGGTATCTGACTTAGATATTGAACTGGATAATGACACTGGTGATGAAAAGTATTTACGGATTTTAAAAGACACGCTACCACGCTTAATCACTGAGTTTGCGCCAGACCTGATATTTTATCAATCTGCTGTCGATGTGCTCGCGACCGACAAACTCGGAAAACTGGGGTTAACGATAGAGGGATGTAAGGCACGTGATGAGTATGTGCTACATCAAGCAAAACTCGCTGACATTCCTATCGCCATTGTGATGGGCGGCGGCTATTCAGAAGACATCGAAGATGTGGTGGAAGCGCATTGTAATACGTTTCGTTTGGCGCAGCAGATTTACTTTGGGCAAACGGCTGATTAGGGCTAGGAAATAAATGATAAGTGCTTAACTGATAACGGCATAAGGCAAGATGACATGGCAAAAATACTGATAGGTTTGGGCATACTGCTGGTGATTATCGGCGTTATTTGGCTGTTGTTTCCTAGTGCGTTTTCGTGGATTGGCAATATGCCAGGCGATATTAAGCACACTTCAGGCAACACACGGGTGTATTTTCCTGTGGTTACTATGATCGTTATCAGTATTGTTGCTACTATCTTATTAAATATTTTTAACCGCTAAATAAACTATTTATATATGAATTTTGGCCCATTACGATGTATCGATTGAGCACATATATACTTAGAAAAAAGCGGTGATTCCTTGCCAGCCCACGCGTATACCAAGTACCGTCAAAATCAACAAAATAAGCTGACGAAAGCGAGCTTGCGGTAAATAGCGACGCAGACGAATACCAACCAAAAGCGCAATAATAGACAATATGCTTAGCACTGTAATTAGCTGCCATTCCCCACTACTTAGAGCCATTAGAGGCTCGCGTAGAACGATAATTTGAGCAACTTTGCCCAAAAAATAGCACATATTGCCCACTTTGGCGATCGTGTTTTTATCGTCGCTGGCAGACAACAAGTACATCATCAGCACAGTAGACATGGCATTGGTTGCCCCACCAATGACACCTGCACTAAACCCAACAATGATCAGTACGGGCTTAGTATCGGGCAAACGAAACTGCTTACCTAATAAGGTACTGATGACATAAAAGCCAATAACAGCGGCTAATGACAATAAAATATAAGCACTATCTACCCACAATAGAAGCTTTGCGCCCAAAATACTGCCAACCAAGCTGGTTAACGCAAGCAACCAATAACGTCTGCCATAATAAATAAAATTTTGCCAAATCGTACGTCCACCGCCAGCCAGCCAAGTCATAACATTGACCACTAAAGAGGGGAAAATAACCAAGACAATGGCATGTTGCAACGGATAAATACTAGCAAGCGCAGTGGTCGTCACTAAAGTCGCACCTAGCCCGCTGATACCATGTAGCAAGGACGCCAATGCAAAAACAGCAACCAGCAATAACGTCTGCGTGCTCTCGTCACCGAACAGTCCCGTCATCTCTGACAGCCTACTCAACGCTTACTATCTCTATCTATAACGACACGATTAATCATCATGGCGTTGCCAGATTGCTTCACCAATGATAGTCACTAATTGCTCAGCAATGTGATCTTTGCTTGCCTTGTCTAGTGTGACTGGCTCGCGCTTGTAATGCTCAGAAAAGAATACTTGCATGGCGTTGTCATCACTGGCAAAGCCAATATCGGCTCGTGACACATCATTGCAAGCAATCAAATCTAAATCTTTAGAGATCAACTTACCCCGTGCATAACGCTCAACATCTTGTGTTTCTGCCGCAAAACCCACGACAAACAGCTCAGGATGAGCAAGCGAGATAGTGGCTAAGATATCAGGGTTCTTGACCAAACTGAGCGTCATCGCCTCTTGTGTCTTTTTGATTTTTTGCGGGGCGGCTTCTTCGGTGCGATAATCCGCCACGGCTGCAGTCGCAATGAAAACATCAGCGGCTCTTACACTCTCATTGCTAGCAACTGCATGTGCTTCGCTATGTTCACTGTGCTCATCATCGCAGTCGCAGTCGTCATGATGATCATGCTCGTGGTGGTGCTCATGATGATGGTCGTGATCGTGGTCATGTTCCTCTTCAAACATAAACTGAAGCTCGTGATGGGTGCCATCGACGCACTGCTGTGCAACAAGTAACATCTCTTTAGCAGACAACACATCGATACGTTTAACATTCAGTGGCGTCGGCAGGGCCACTTTACCGCCAGCAATTAAAATCACTTCAGCACCAGCAGCGACGCAAGCACGTGCCAGTGCAAAACCCATCTTGCCAGTAGAGTGATTCGATAAGTAACGTACTGGATCAATGGCTTCTACCGTTGCGCCTGCTGTAATCACAACTCTTTTTCCAGCCAATAGCTGCGGCGTCGTCTGCATGGCTGTAAATAAAAGAACTTCAGCCAGTAATTGTTCAGGCTCAGGCAAACGCCCTGCACCCACATCTCCGCACGCTTGCTCACCACTTGCTGGTTGGATGATCTGATAATTCATATCGCGCAATGTCTGTACGTTCAAATTCACTGCTGGATGCGCCCACATCTGCTGGTTCATGGCTGGTGCAATGAGAACAGGTGCTGTCGTGGCAAGGCACACCGTGGTCAATAAATCATCGGCCATACCCATCGAAAGTCGAGCAAGCGTATTGGCAGAAGCAGGAGCAATAACAACTAAGTCGGCCCATTTCGCCAATTCAATATGTCCCATGCCTGCTTCTGCTTTTTCGTCAAGCAATGAAACATGTACCTCATTACCCGTCAGCGCCTGCAGCGTCAAAGGAGTGATAAAAGCTTGCGCGCCTGTGGTCATAATGACACGCACATCAAAGCCCGACTTAACTAATAAGCGAGCAAAAATAGCAGATTTGTAAGCGGCGATACCGCCAGTGATAGCAAGCACAATATTGGACATAAGCGTGGCATCAATATAAAAGTTGAAAGATAAAATTGCGCTTATAGTAACAATTATGAGATAAGTTAGGTAAGATTTTGCGTATTTAACGGTAGTATTTGATCAAGCTATTTGTGACCAACTCACTTAAGGAGAAATAATGGCAATTAAAGACTGGCATGAAGAAGACAGACCACGCGAAAAACTACTGAAATTTGGGGCAACACACCTTACCGATGCAGAGATTTTGGCCATATTTTTACGTACAGGAACACAATCACAGTCCGCCATTGAGCTGGCCCGCCATTTGATCGAAAAGTTTGGCAGCTTGGCTGAATTGTTAGCAGCGCCTCAAGACATAGTTTTGGGTTGTCATGGTATGGGGCCTGCCAAATATGCACAGATACTTGCTTCGCTTGAGATGGGTACACGCTACTTAGACAGTAAGCTTAAAACTGGTCAAGCGCTTGGCCGCTCTCAAGTAGTGAAAGACTATATTAGTACGCAGTTACGCGGTGAGCATCGTGAAGTCTTTGCCGTTTTGTGTTTGGATAATGGGCTCAAGCTTTTAGATTTTGAAATATTGTTTACAGGTGGTATTTCATCGTGTTCTGTCTGCATCAAACATGTGTTACGTCATGCTTTGAGCCATGCTACCAGCCAGCTTATTGTTGCTCATAATCATCCAAATACCGACGCCAAACCTTCGACGGCTGATAACTTATTGACTTATGAGCTCAAAAAAGCGTGTGATTTATTGGATATAGCGCTTGTCGATCACATCATTGTTGGACGAAACGATACTTTATCTTATGCGGAAAGCGGCTTAGCACCATTTAATTAATAAGGTCCTAACGAATTATTCTTATAAATTACTCCTATGAGCCACCGAAATATGATACATATTATCGACACAGCGTAGCATTTCACCTATTGATAGTTATAATTAACTGTTTCATATTGTTAACCAATCGTATCTTTTACTTATTGAAAAGAAGAAAAGCAGTAGATAAAACAATAACTATCGTGATCTAAAAACCTCATTCATATATTTTTCACGCTTTTAGTTCAGCGTCATCAAGGAGACAGTCATGGCCATTGGCTTATTTATTTTGGCAATCATCATTCAATTAGCCGTGGTTCTGGCCATCTTTTTGTTGTCTTTGTCTCGAGTGACTGGCAGCGTTGCTGCGCTCGTAACGGTTATTGTGACCGCAATAATCAGTCCTTGGTCACTCCTTTTGGGTATACCGATCGCCCTGCTTTGCTTGGTTCTTCTTGTGACGCCGCTGCGACAGTCTTTGATCACCAAGCGTGTTTATAAAACCTTGGGCGGTGCCATGCCAAGTATGAGTGACACGGAGCGTGAAGCCCTAGATGCAGGTACCAGCTGGTGGGAAAAAGAGCTATTCATGGGTGCACCCAATTGGGATACATTTGCCCAATATCCGTATCCAACCCTATCAGAAAGAGAGCAAAGCTTTATTGATAATGAAGTAGAAACGCTTTGCGCCATGCTGGACGAGTGGAAAATTCAGCATGAGGACAAAGAGCTGTCACCTGAAGCTTGGCAATTCATTAAGAGCAATGGCTTTTTAGGTCTTATTATTCCAAAAGAGTTCGGTGGTTTAGAGTTTAGCTCTTACGCTCAAAGCCGTGTGATGAGTAAAATAGCTTCGCGCTCACCAACAGCTGCAGTGACTTGTATGGTACCAAACTCACTCGGTCCTGGTGAGCTGTTGATGCATTATGGTACGGACGAACAAAAACAACGCTGGCTGCCAGGTTTGGCAAAAGGAGATGAAGTGCCTTGCTTTGGCTTGACGGGCCCTGAGGCAGGTTCTGATGCGGGCGCCATTCCTGATACGGGTGTGGTCTGCTATGGCATTCATGAAGGCGAGCAAGTGCTGGGTCTGCGTATGAATTTCTCAAAACGCTGGATTACCTTGGCCCCTATCGCAACGGTTGTGGGCTTGGCATTTAAAATGCATGACCCAGAAGGTTTATTGGGTAATCCGAAAAAGACCGACTATGGTATTACTTGTGCGCTGGTGCCAGCCAAGCATAAAGGTGTCATGATAGGACCTCGCCATAACCCCATTGGCTCACCTTTCATGAACGGTACGGTCGATGGGAAAGATGTTTTTATCCCATTGGATTACATCATTGGCGGCGTCGAGAATGCAGGTCGCGGCTGGCGTATGTTGATGGAATGCTTGGGTGTTGGCCGCGGTATCTCCTTGCCTGCCCTATCCACATCAGCCAGTGAAATGACGTATTTGTCTGTCGGTGCGTTTGCCAAAGTGCGTGAACAGTTTAAAATCTCGGTTGGTAAGTTTGAAGGTGTTCAAGACGCGACCAGCCGTATGGCCAGTAACACTTACATGCTAGAGGCATTCCGCCATTTGGTCACGTGTGGTCTCAACCAAGGTGGTACGCCATCTGTTATGACAGCCATGGCAAAATATTATGCCACTGAGACCATGCGCGGTGTGGTTAATGATGGTATGGATGTCGTCGGTGGTCGTGCCGTACAAATGGGTCCGCGCAACTTTTTGGCGACGCCTTATCAAGCAATTCCTGTCTCTATCACGGTTGAGGGTGCCAATATCTTGACACGCTCGTTGATGATTTTTGGTCAAGGCGCCATGCGCTGCCACCCTTATCTGTTTGATGAGCTGCAATTGCTTCAAAGTGAAGATAAAGAAGGCGCACTTAAGCAATTCGATAATTTATTCTTTAAGCATTTAGGCTATACCTTCAATCGCGGCGCCAAAGCTTTTGTCGCAGGCTATGTCGGCGGTAGCAGTCATGCGCCAAGTTTCGCTGATACCTTTACCCGTCCTTATTACAAGCACATCAATCGCTTGAGTGCAGGGTTTGCTTTGACCGCTGACATGGCATTGGGTTTACTCGCAGGCGATTTAAAACGCAAAGAGATGCTGTCTGGTCGGTTGGCTGATATTCATGGGCACTTATTTATCAGCACCGCTATCTTGCAGTTTTACCAGCATGGCACTAAGTCAGAAGCTGAACGTTTGCATGCTGAGGTGGCGCTACAAAACAGCTTATATACCATTCAAGAAGCTTTCTTATCACTCTTTGATAACTTCCCAAATCGTATGGCGGCAAGCGTGGTAAGCTTCGTGACCTTCCCAAGTGGTCGTATCTTTACGCCGCCAAGTGATGAGCTCAAACGCCAGTTAGGGGATGTTTTCATGGACGATTTTGAGGCCAACCCTTTCCGTGACTATCTCAAAACCATGGTCTACTACAATACTGATGCAGATGATGTGACTGGCCGCATGGAAAATGCTTATCAAGCTCTTGTTAGCATCGAACCCTTATGGCAGAAATTCAAAAAAGCCGAACATAAAGACAGTTTTGAAGGTCTTACGTTTGAAGACCATGTGGTTTATGCCAGCCAAAAAGGAGATATCACGGAAGAAGAAGCAGAAGTGCTTATTCAATACAATGCCTTGCGCTTTGACTCGCTACTAACGGATGTATTCGACAAGCATCTATTGAAAGCGCAAGTACGTCGTAACCCCCATAGTCTTGATAATGCGGTACATCAACTCACTGATTATGCCCAATTAAAAAATGACGCTCAGACCAGAAATGGTATCATCCCTGACGGCGAGGTTGCCTCAGACAATCTGTCAGTGTCTGACACTGACAGTGTTGATAAAAAGACTGGTGATGCCAATCCCAACCATGGTTATGAGAGCGATGGCGATGTAGAGATGGTTTCTGAACAAAACACAGTTGAAGAAGTGCGCACTCAAACTGACTTTGGTGACACCAATCCCGATGCAGAAGCACTGGATCATCGCCACCGTGATGCTGCCTCTCATTTAAATGAGCGCATGAGTAATAATCATAGCATGCATAAACACAGTATCGATGATATCGAACCTGTAGAGCAAACCGACACGCCTGAAAAATCAGATATGGTAAAAAACCGCGTAGAAGAGCCGGCTATCACCGATACCGCCAATACTACCGGCACCACCGATGACATTGATAGCAAGTGGCAAGATGGTCTACGTCGTGACGAGAATGACAAGACTTAAAGATGGTACGTTTTTGGAGATATAAGCATCAACTGCAAATATAATGTACCACCGCCTACTATGATTTGAATTAAAAAAAGACCGTTCAGCTTGGACGGTCTTTTTTTTTACTGCATATCGCCATATTTGATAACCATAGACTTGGTGACCCTTCCCTCTCTTTGGCCCATCACTCACCCCCCTTAATTATTAGCTAAAAAAATAAGTACGTCTTAATTTATAAAAAAAGTTGCAGTTACCTTAACAATTAATTTATATTGTGCAGGAAATTGACATGAAGTCACAGATGTGAAATTTACAACCTTAGAGAATTCAGGTAAAGGCATATAAATCAGTAATATATTGTTTGCTTCCTGATACTGGGTGCTGTGTATAAAAGGATAGAGTTTATGTGGAAAAATATGGGACTGACAGGCAAGATCATTGTTGCCATGGTGCTCGGTATTATACTGGGTCTATTTATAAACTATTCAGGACTGAACACTGAAGGCAGTTTTGTTCATACGTATATCACAAATGGGTTCTTCGCTATTATTGGCAAGCTGTTTGTTAACTCATTAAAAATGTTGGTCGTTCCATTAGTATTGATCTCACTGATTTGCGGTGTTTGCGGCATTGGTGATATCCGACTGCTTGGTCGTATCGGTAGCAGAACGTTTTTTATCTATATGATGACAACGGCACTAGCCATTGCCACTGCGATTGGACTTGGTATTGTATTTGGTATCGGTAAAGGCATGGACATCGCAACTGAAGCGGCATTTGAAGCTGAGTCAGCGCCGCCTCTGTTAGATGTGTTTTCTAACATCATTCCATCAAACCCCATCAGTGCGATGGCGAATGGTGACATGCTATCGATTATTTTCTTTGCTATTTTAATCGGTATTAGTATTTTGATGGTTGGTAAGCCTGCCAAAGGCTTGGTACAAAGCTTAGAGCTGATTAATGAAGTCATCTTAAAGATGGTAACCATTATCATGAACCTTGCCCCATATGGTGTTTTTGCCTTATTGGCCAAGGCTATGTCAGAGCTTGGTTTGGACCTTATTTGGTCATTACTTGGCTACGTTGCCGTACTGGTTGGCTCATTGGCTTTCCACTTCTTTATCACCATGATGATTGTGCTCAAGCTGTTTTCAGGCTTGTCTGTCAAAACGTTTTTGACAAAAATGCGCGAAGTGCAAATTTTTGCCTTCAGTACGTCAAGCTCAAACGCGACCATCCCTATTACTTTACGTACCGTCACCAAACGAATGGGGGTCGATAACTCCGTTGCTTCATTTACCGTTCCTTTTGGTGCGACCATCAACATGGATGGTACGGCCATCATGCAAGGGACGGCAACCATTTTCATTGCCAATATCTATGGCATTGATTTGGGCGTGACCGATTATCTGGTCGTGATTCTCATGTCGGTACTGGCCTCTATCGGAACTGCAGGTGTGCCTGGTGTTGGTCTGATTATGTTGTCAATGGTATTTGCACAAGTGGGCTTACCTATCGAAGGTATCGGCCTAATCCTAGGTGTGGATCGTATCCTTGATATGTTACGTACTGCTGTAAACGTCGGCGGTGATGCGGCGGTAACTGCTATTGTGGCAAAATCAGAAGGTAAGATGGACTTAGCGATTTATAATGACCCTGATGCAGGCACCAAAGATGTATTCGATGGTCACATTGATGAAGACAACGAGCGCGAATTCTCTGAAGTCTTCCATGATGGAGTAATGGGTAGTGAGTACGATGATGTTGATCGTCGTCGTTAATTATCTATATTGAATAAGTTATCATAAAAAAACCTCAGCACATCATCTCATGGGCTGAGGTTTTTTATGGGCGATAGAATAGAGGTATCGTCACTCATTGCTATCGCTTAACGCCACTTGGTCATTAACGGCATTATCCCATCACGTATTTGGTGATCATCGCCAAGCACACGAGTACGATTAAAGGTCGAATCAATTTACTGCCACCTTTGACCACCATATGAGAACCAAAATACGCGCCTACCGCTTGTCCAACCATCATCGCCAATCCTACCTTCCATAAAACGTTGCCGCCCAAGATAAAAAATATTAATGAGCCAATATTGGTAGATAGGTTCAACACTTTAGCAGCACCAGTTGCCTCAATAATCTGACGGCCACGTAATGCTACATTACCAAGCGCAAAGAACATTCCGGTCCCAGGTCCAATATAACCATCATAAAAACCAATCACAGGTGCCGCCACTTTTTGCCACATCCCTTCTGAGATGCGCGGTGTTGCTTCTACTTCTCCAAGCTTGGGGGCAAATAACGTATAAATCCCGATAGCAGCAATCAAAAATGGAATCAGTTTTTCAAGCAAATCTGGTGGTGACATTTGGACGGCAATAGTACCAATCACAGAACCGATAAAAGCGGCAATGATAGCGACTTTAATACGTTGAGGCTTAACCACCCCTTTTCTAATCATTGTAATAGAGGCGGCTAGCGCGCCAGAGGCAGCTTGTAACTTATTGGTACCAAGCGTCAAGACGGGTGGAATGTTAGCGAGTAACATGGCAGGTATGGTTAATAGACCGCCGCCACCAGCAATCGCATCGATAAAACCGGCTAGCACCGCCACAGCGGTAAGCATTAAGATAATCTCTAAAGAGAGGGATACGTCCATGACACTGACCTTCAAAACAGATAATAAAAACAGAGACAGCCCAAAAAATTCGGCTAAAAAAAATTGCTATTAGATAAGCAATGGCATTACTGATAGGTACTAGAGCGCTCACTGCGCTTTATACAACGTCAATCATTATAAGGATAAAACCATAAAAAAAACCAAAAACATAAAAAAGTCTGCTAAATTTGTCTCATTACTCATTAAATATTCGGAATAAACGGCTTTAACCTCAAAAGATTTAACGAGTTGCAACTACTTTGTCTGTCATATCCCCTTTATAATATCGTTATTATGAATATAGCAGGAAGCACTCATAACTTTTGGTTAGCGTATTCTGTTGTTTATATGAATAAGAGTATGAGAAACTACGCTTTTCTATCTGTGACGTTGAACCGCGTGACAGGATAGATATTTGAGGTTATTTAATACATTTGTACTTAGTAAATGAGGATGATATGGCAATACGAAGGATTAAGGCATTTTTTGAGTTTGAAGCGGCAGGCGGGATTGTTTTGGCATTGGCTGCCATTGCTGCAATGATCATTGCCAACTCCCCTCTGAGTGTTTGGTACGAAGGATTTATACACGCACCTGTCGCCATCCAGATAGGCGAATTCGGTATTGCCAAAGATGCACACCACTGGATCAACGATGGTCTGATGGCGATTTTCTTTTTCTTAGTTGGACTTGAGCTTAAACGTGAAGTTTTGATCGGCGAGCTGTCTAACGTCAAACAAATCATACTGCCAGCTGGTGCTGCTTTGGGCGGTATGATTTTCCCAGCCATTGTTTATTTGCTATTTAACTACCATGAGCCTGAGTTTTGGAAAGGATGGGCCATTCCAGCGGCGACTGATATTGCTTTTGCCCTTGGTATTTTGAGTCTTTTGGGCAGCCGCGTACCCAACTCTTTAAAAGTATTTTTGGTGTCTATTGCTATCTTTGATGATATTGGCGCCATCTTAATCATCGCGCTATTTTATACCAGCGAATTGTCATTACAATCGTTAGCGGTAGCTGGTTTATGTCTGCCTGCTTTATACTTTTTGAATCGCCGTAACGTCACTAGAATCACGCCTTATTTGCTTATTGGTGTGATTATGTGGATTGCCGTACTCAAATCTGGCATTCACGCAACCTTGGCTGGGGTGGTTTTAGCACTCTTTATTCCAATGTTTGACCGCACCGATCCTGAGCACTCTCCACTTGAAGAGTTAGAACACGACTTACACAACACAGTCGCCTTTGGTATTTTGCCAATCTTTGCTTTTGCAAACTCTGGCATATCCCTCCAAGGTGCTGGTCTTGAGGAATTGTTCCATTCTGTTCCACTTGGTATTGCCGCAGGTCTGTTCATCGGAAAACAGTTAGGCGTTATGATCATGTGCTGGTTAATCTTTAAGCTTGGTATCTCAACCATGCCAAGAGGCATGAATTTCAAGCAAATCTATGGCGCCGCTTTGTTGTGCGGTGTTGGCTTTACGATGAGTTTGTTTATCGGTGGTCTGGCATTCGCAGGCGACACCACAATGTTCGATGAGCGCCTAGGCATTATCATGGGTTCAATCGTTTCTGGTATCGCAGGTTACCTCATGCTCAAATTTAGCTTAAAAGAGAATGTGAGTGGAACGTCTGTAGATTTAACCCGTCCACATTGATGACAGAATGAGCTACTCAAATGCCGTTTGGCAAATGGGTGGCTCATTTTTATTATCATCATATAAAAATGTCATACCAAATTGGTGCCATTACAGGAATAGATATTGATATCGTTGGCATTGTGAGAGATTTCATCATAAAGGCAATGGATAAATATGGATTCTACAGATTTCAGTAATAAAGCAAATCGTGCATCTGCCACCTCTTCAGAACAAAAGAGCTCGGCAGAACCTTATCAGCGTCACGGACGTACAACGGCTCTTGACGACCATAGCGATCTACAAGTCTTAAAACGCGTCAAACGCTATTTATTGCCGAAAAACTTTGTCATCTCGCATGACTTATTAGACGAGATGGTAGCTGGTTACGATATTGGTGATCCGCTCGCAGATGCACTAGCCGCTGATGGCATTCGCTTTGCTAAGCCATTACAACAGCACATTATCAGTAACAACAGCGACGATGTACTCAAAAACAATGCCGATTTTCGGACATTGACAGAGCAGTTTAGCTGCCATCCTGATTGGTTCGATCCCAAGCTTGCACACATTGGAGCGGTTGCTTACCGACGTTATCCCCTGATGTTGATTTGGCTATTGCGTAATGTTGCCCTGATGGCAGGCTATAGCATTCCTGCCCTCTCCCTTCCTCTGATTCAGACTGGTGCACTGATGCATGATGCGCTACCGCGGCTGATGCGTACCTACGCTTATATTTTAGCGGTCTCTGAGCATCCTCAATCAAACATGAGCGCGCACATCAATCGTCCACCAATTGAGCAAGTGCTGGCCATTGGTTCTGAAGGCTGGCGGCAGTCTATCCAAGTGCGACAGATTCATACCTTAGTACGTCAAAACTTACTCAAAGGTAAAGGCAATGCTGCTACCGGTATCATCACTGAAGCCGACCAGCACCACAATCCTGATGGCAGCTGGAACACAAAATATTGGGGCGTGCCGATTAATCAAACCGATATGATTGCCACCCATTTGCAGTTTTCGCTGTTAATTATGCGCGGACTACGGCTGCTTGGTGCCCGCATTAGTAAAGAGGAAGCGGCAGGTATTTTGCATCTGTGGAATTTGGCCAGCTATTGGATGGGCGTTGATTTGCAGCGCTTACCGAAAGATGAGGCGGCTTGCTGGGAGTGGTTGTATACTTATCTGTCGATTCAGCAGCTTGATTTTAAGATGGGACAGCCACTGGCAAAAGCCTTGCACGACTTACCACGTCAGCTCATGGGTGAAGACAACCGCCGAGGGCGCTTCGTTGAGATGGTCAATGCCAGCGTGACGCGTACTCTAGTCGGCGATGACATTGGTGACGGACTAGATTTACCAAAATCAAAAATACGGTTTGGTGTCCTGTCCTCAGTGCCTATCTTGTTTGCGCTTGATACCGCCCGCCAGCACAATCGCAGCATTGATAAAAAATTAGAAGCTTTTCGTGCCCAGCGTCAAGACAACATGAATTGGTGGCTAAAGAAAAACGATGACTACTATAAATAAGTACTGACGCAAAACATCGTTCATGAGGTCACTATTTCAACTTAAACTCAATGTCTTTCCAAGCGTCGTACTATGACAGACTATTCATTAATACGTTTACAAGCGTGTATTCTGGACACGATAATACCAATCAAGCTGCCGATCAAAGCCAGTTTCTAATAGGCTGGCGATGACACGCCCTGTCAAACCCCAAACGGTTTCTCCATCCACTTGCCAGCTTGGCGTAAGCAGGGTCGACGTCTGCTCTTGCATGGTGTATTCAACGGCATACTCGACAGTCGGCTGAGTGAGTAGCGACTCAAAATCTGCCCAAAATATGCGAGAGATTTCCCCAAGTTCGGGCACCAATACCAAATCGGGTGCAATCAATGCCACAATTGGCCGTACTGTCAGACCACTTTTGGAGGTTTGTATAGGTAGCTGACCGAGCAATTGCACCTTGCTTGGTGGTAGAGCGGTTTCTTCGCACGCTTCACGCAAAGCTGTGATGACATTATTGCCATCACCCTGATCATGTTTACCGCCCACACAAGACACTTCACCAGCATGACTATTCATATGGGCAGCGCGGCGCGTGAGTAGCAGTTTTGGATGACGCTCATGAGTAATCGCCACCAATACCGAGGCATCTGCAATCGGTGTCTGATATAGACTGTCTAAGACACGCGCGCTATAAGAAGTGTTGTAATCGTTGTGGCGTATTGGATGATTGATGGCAGTGACGGTTTCTTGCTGTACGCGTTCAGCCAATTTTCTGAGTGTGGGATAGCGAATAAACGTTGGTACAGCCACGCTAAATTTATTAAAGACATCAAGATTGTTGGGTATGGTCATTATCAAATCCTATGGGTGGTCATCATCATATTATTTATGATGGTGCCTATCTCAGCATGCCAGTATAACCTGTCGATGGTGTGGCAGCTTTTCTTATTCATCAGCTTATCGCTATATACAATGATTGTGCCATGTTTATCAAAATACTACCCATGCATATATAAGATACTCTCTTTTGATAAGTGCAACAGTGAGTATAAATGCCGATGCTTATTCTCATTGTGTACAGCCTTTGTTATATCGACTGCCTATATATCTCGGTAATGTCCAAAATTTAGTGTTAATTCTTTGTCATTATGCGAGCTCTTTTAACTCTCTATACCATATATCACCTGTTTTTGATCGACATATTTTTATATGTCTATACCATTTTTGCACAGCCTTACTCAGTCTTGATTTAACTTATCGGTTAACACGACAACATTTTTAAATTACCAAACCTCAACTCAGCAATATTCCAAAATAGGTGTCTGGATATTATGATGAGCTCCGACAGACTGTGATAAATATAGAATATCTACTTTGAGATATCAATTTTGACATATCCATATAAAAAGGACTTCACACAGCCTTGTCATACAAACAATAAATTAACTATAAATAAGATAAAGGATACGAGTTATGACAGACCAAATCGACAGCATGATGCCACCTGCTGAATATATCAATGATGATTACAAAGGCTCTGGCAAACTGGCTGAAAAACGCGTTTTGATCACTGGCGGAGACAGCGGTATCGGACGTGCCGTTGCTTTTCATATGGCACGCGAAGGTGCCAAAGTCGCCATCCTTTATCATTCTGACGAAGAGAGCGCAAATGAGACACGTGAAGGCATCGAAGCGGAAGGCGCAGACGCTCTAGTGTTGCAAGGTGATACGGCAGACAGTAACAGTTGTAAAGAAGCGGTAGAAGCGGTCGTGGCACAATGGGGCGGCATTGATGTATTAGTAAATAACGCTGGTATGCAAAAGCCGTATCATGATTTATTGGAAGTCAGCGATGAGGATTGGCAGCAGCACTTTGATGTCAATATGTCAGGAATGTTTTATGCGACCCGCGCCGCTCTTGAGCACATGAAAGAAGGCGACAGTATCATTAATACGACGTCCGTTAATGCGTATGTCGGCAATGATGTTTTGGTACCTTATACCGCGACCAAAGGCGCTATCGTCGGCTATACCCGCGCGCTATCGCAACAACTACTTAGTCGCGGCATTCGCGTTAATCAGGTGGCACCAGGCCCTGTAGTGAGTGAGATTCAACTGGTATTTAAAGACTTTGATAAAGATATTTTAGGGTCGATGTCCTCACCAATGGGTCGTATGGGTCAGCCACGTGAGATGGGGCCTGCCTATGTATTTCTTGCTTGCCAAGACAGTAGCTTTGTGACAGGTCAAACCTTACATATCAATGGAGGCATGATTACCAATGGCTGATATCAATGATGTGCTACATCCTCCGAGTATTGCTACCTATTGAACGGACAGCCTTACACATCGTCACTGGTTGCTCGCTGATGTTTTATACCATGGGCTGAAACGGCCAATACTGCCTGTTTATGCTTCTGTAGCAGGCAGTTTACGCATGCAGATGCTGAGCTCTGATCGTCATTGATAAGCTCCTATCCCTCACTTTAAAAACCCTTGATAGAAATTGACAAATGCTATCAGGGTTTTTAGATAAAGCAGCCTCATATAATCCTGACGATGCTTAGTATGGGTAAGAATAAAACGCTTGGTACTATACGAAATACTGTTTATTGCGAAGAACTTTATATACAAAAGCAAACATCAGAATGGTCAAAAACCTTTTAAGATAAGTGGATACACGATATTCATAAAAAATAAGGCAGGTAATATGGGCTATTGTCTACAATGCGGTCATAAAGCAGAACGCAAAATACCACCCACAGATAATGTACCGCGTTTGGTATGTCCCAATTGCCACTACATTCATTATGAAAATCCAAAAGTAATTTGTGGCTCACTTGTGATTCATGAAAACCGAGTGCTTCTGTGTCGCCGTGCCATCGAACCGCAATATGGACTTTGGACCTTGCCAGCCGGATTTATGGAAAATGGCGAAACCATGGCTGAAGGAGCGGCACGTGAGAGCTATGAAGAGGCAGAAGCAGTGGTTATCAACCCGCGCTTATACTGTCTGTATGACATTCCTGATATCGGTCAAATCTATAGTATCTATCTAACAGAGTTAAAAGACGGCGCGTATGGTATCGGCTCTGAGAGCCTTGACTGTGCGTTGTTTAAAGAAGAAGACATTCCATGGGATGAGATTGCTTTTGAAGCAGTACGTCGCACGCTAAACAGCTACTTTGAAGACCGTAAAACATTCGATACATATGCTCAATTTCCGGTTCATCAAGACTATATCGGCAAAGATCAAAGTATTAAACGCTATTAACCTCGTAAGATAAGCACAAAAGACCATACAAAAGTTGTTGGTAAAAACCATTGATAAGAATTATGCTAAGTTATTAGTATAGACTCTTATCAATGGTTTTTTATTGTCTGACGTTAACCGCTTCATCTGACTTGCGAGAATATCATGCTGACTTTGTTGCAACGTTCCTTATCGCTACTATCATTTACTCCTTTATTGCCACTGACCATCGCCATGACATTGCTCAGTACAACCAGTCATGCAAATGACACACCACTTACTGCCAAACAATCAGATCCACAGGCGCTTGGTTGGATGCAAGGTTTTCCGCCGCCCAATGACAAGCTGATATCGCAGCCGTCCTCTGATTTTTTTAGTTTTCCAAAGCTACGTTGGACAGTTTGTCACATTCGTGAGCTGATGCCGACCACTGAAGTCAGTCGCGGTATCGGTGCACCCTCCAAGCTCAACTATGAGCTGGATAAAAATATCGATGCCATTACCTTTACTCCCACTGGTAGTAATCGCTCGATGACATGGCAAGAATCATTGGACGCCAACTATACGGACGGCATTATGATCTTGCATCACGGTAAGGTGGTATATGAGCGTCAAAATGGCTGTCTCAATGAGCTCGGCCAACATGCTGCAATGTCGATGACCAAATCGATGACAGGGCTATTGGCAGAGATTCTCGTGACCGAAGGAAAGCTTGACGATGACGCATTGGTTGCCTCTATTATTCCTGAACTGGCAAACAGCGGCTTTGGGGATGCAACCGTACGTCAAGTCATGGATATGACCACTGCACTGGACTATAGCGAAGACTATGCCGATCCCAATGCGGATATTTGGAAATATTCAGAAGCGGCCAGCCCACTACCGAAACCCAAAGATTATGACGGGCCTAATGGCTATTTTGAATACCTTCAAACGGTCAAGAAAAAAGGCGAGCATGGGAATGCCTTTAACTATCAAACCATTAACAGCGATACGCTGGGTTGGATCATTGCGCGTACCACTGGCAAAGCGGTCAATAATCTACTCTCTGAGCGCATCTGGCAAAAAATCGGCGCTGAACAAAGTGCCTATATGACGGTTGATGCCAAAGGTACGCCATTTGCAGGCGGTGGTATCAGTGCAGGCTTGCATGATATGGCACGCATTGGTAGCCTCATGCTGAATAAAGGCGAGATTAACGGTGAGCGTCTGTTTCCAGCAGCGGTAGTAGAGCATATTGAGGCTGGCGGTAACAAGGCTGCTTTTGCCAAGGCAAATTACAAACAACTCAAAAATGGCAGCTATAAAAGCATGTGGTGGTCATACGACAACCCCACACCCGTCTACTCGGCTCGCGGCGTCCATGGGCAAAGGATTTATATTGATCCAGTAGCTGACATGGTCATTGTCCGTTTTGCCTCGCATCCTGATGCCAGTAATAGCAAAAATGACCCGACTACCATTCCTGCTTTTAAAGCAGTCGCCAATTACTTAATAAAGAAATAACAAATTAGAAGTAAACATCATAAAAAATGAATACCATAAAAAACCGCCGCTTTCATCATACATCGAAAGCGGCGGTTTTCTTATATCGTTCATTTACTTTATAGAAGCACAGTGCTATTAGCTCTTAATTTTACAAACGTTAAAGCCCAATGCTTTTACCTGACTTTCTTTGTCATAAGGCGCTAACACCGCACGTACATGCTCTTGTCTTTGCAAGTATTGTTTGGCAACACGCTGCAAATCAGCAACGGTCACGGACAAGATGGCCGCACGCATTTTGCGCTGCCAGTCTGCGCCGCGACGATGCAAGTCAGCAAAGCAGGCTTTGATTGCCTCCCCTGCAGGAGAGCCAGGTTTATCCATACCAGAGATAATACCAAGGATGGCCTCTTCTAACTGCTCATCCGTTTGCGGCTCATTTAACAGCCATTCGATACTGGCATCAAAATGGGCAAAGGTCTCAGCACACTGAGGATCACGATAACTGAAGAATTTAAAGGCACAGGCATTGGCATCATAGCCAGCACCGCCGCCATAAGCCCCGCCGCGCTCACGAATGGCACTGTGCAAATAGCCGTTTCGTAAGTAAGGCGCTAGTACCATCAACGCAGCAGTATCAGGATGATCGGCTGCAGGTACCGTATAAGCGCTGGCATTATGATAAACGTTGGTCGGAACCAACCATGCCAAATCTTCAACCGCTACTGATTCACCCTCAACATCATTTAGATGTAAGTCTGCAAACTCGCTTGGGACACTGTCATCAATACCGCGATCAGAGTTGGTTAATTTTTCTGCAAGCGCTGGTGCTTGACTGTCTTTCCAACTGTCGACAATTAAGTCGCTCAACCGCTCAGTTTGCTCGGCTTCACAAATGATTACCGCATGTTTGGGTAAGCTAATCAAACGCTGATGCAAGTCCATCAAACTGGTCGCAAGCTTATCCCATTGCGCATCGTCAGTACTCGCATGTGTTAAGAAATCTTTCAGTGCATTCAAGGCGGGAAGACCGCTTCGCACATACTCTAGCTGCGCTTGACGACTCATGCCGCGACTGGCTATCTGCATGGCATACGAGTGTCCAGAACCAGCAAGGTTTGATTGCCAGCTCGCTTGACGCTGCTGCAAAATCTCTTTAATACGGTCATGCTCACTAAAGACACTATGTTCCATGACTTCTTTGAGCAGATCAATCGCTTCAGGTTTACGATTCAGCGCACGCGTCGCGACCACAAAATAACTGCTGATAGACTGGCTATCGGCAATGTCGGTACGTTGGCTGATACGGGCAGTGACTCCTGAAGAATGCGCCGCTTGCTTGGCTTGCATGTCATGAGCACTGATCGAATCGGTGCCAAGCTCTGACAATAAACTTAGATAAATAGGCAGCAATGGATGATTGATCACCTCATCTACTGGCAACTGGTCACTATTGACGCCGCCAATGGCATCGGTCAATGGCACGATGACTTGATAATAGTAGATACCATTGGTACCTGCTTCATATTCAAATAAAGTGCTGTCTTGTCCACTCAAACGTACCGTTTTTTGCGTGCCTTGCTTAAAGCTAATGTCCGTTGGCACGTCTTCTAGACCCACTTTTGGCAATAGGCTCAAATCATCCGGCGCCGCTTGGCGCGCAGCCAAATCGAGCGCTTGCTTATGCAAAATGTCTTTATCATCAGCCGTCAAATCCATCGCGATAGTGTCTAAACGGGTCTGCTCTGCAGCAGCCAGACGAGCTGTTTTTTCACTGTCTGGCGTCAAGGTAACACGCAGACGGTGAGTGTTGTCGAGCAAATGGGTTTTGATTAAATTGGGCAACCACGCTTTATCTTTTACCTGCTCACGTAACCATTGTAGATGCTCATCCACTTCCCAAACATCGATAGGGTTGCCATCATGGATAGCGGTACTAAAGCCTTCTAGCATTAGGTTTAGACCATAAGGAACGCTATCGCCACCGATATGACGTTGATCAATCTCTATCTGATGCAAAATGGTTTCGATGGTTTCATCATCAACTGGTGCGCTTGCAACTTTGGTCAGCAAATCTATGATGCCCTGCTCGACCGCTTCGGCATGCTCAGGGTTTGAGCCGCGTAGACCGGTATAAAAGACCATTTCGTAATGACTGTCATCGAGTCCCAGTAATGGACTTGGTGCTTTGCCCAGTGGATGGCTGTCCAGATACGCACGCAGCGGTGAGCCTGCATGTTCCACCAAGACCCCTTCTAATAAACGGAGCGCCAGACGCTGCTTTGGATCGGTAATAGACGGTAGCAGCCAAGCGACGACATGATGCGTTTGGTCGGGGCCTGCTTCATCAGCGGTATAAGTATCGGTGGCACTAATCGGTGCAGATAGACGCTGCTCTGGACGTGAGACGTGCTTTTTGCCAGCTTCAAACTGAATCAACGCATCTTCATGAATCTTGGTCTGTGTCTCAGCCACTGGAATATTACCAAAGCTCATGATCACGCTGTTCGATGGATGATAATGGCTTTGATGAAACGCCACCAACTCAGGATGTGTCAAATCAGGAATATCAGCAGGATCACCGCCTGAATTGTAATGATACGTCGTCGTTGGGAATAAGTGATGAGCGACAGCATGATAAAGCTGATCAATCTCACCACTCATCGCCCCTTTCATCTCATTAAATACAATACCCTTAAAATGCGGTTTGTCCTCGCTATCCAACTCAACACGAATGCCTTCTTGAGCAAAATCAAGCGGATGAATATTGGGAAAAAATGACGCGTCAAGATAGACCGCAAGCAAGTTAAAATAGTCGTTTTTGTTTTGCGTGGCATACGGATATGCCGTCCAATCAGCGGCAGTCATCGCATTCATAAAAGTATTGAGCGAGCGCTTAATCATCGAAAAGAACGGATCACGGACTGGGAATTTTTCAGAACCACATAAGGCGACATGCTCTAGGATGTGCGCCTCACCTTTTGAGTCCATGGGCTGGGTACGAAAGCCCACCAAAAAAGCGTTTTCATCACTTGGGTGTGCCAAATGATAATGCATTGCACCTGTTTTGACATGTTGACTGATCAACACATCCATCGAAAGCGCCTCAATATGGCGATGCTCAATCAGCTCAAACGCTGGATGCAGGGTCAGGTCAGCAGTGAATAGCGTGTCAGTCATAGTGTTCCTTATAGAGTGTTTTTACCTGAGTAAGTATCAGCGTGAGGTTCGAGTAAAAATTATGCATCTCTTACTTTACTTGAGTAAAAACCAATAATGAATAAAAATTACGAGTACAAGATAATGGCTACAAGATAAATCGTTTTATCTGTCATTGATATCAATCAGTACAAAAAATTTTGGGTAATATTCGTATGTCATAGCGGTATATGTAATGGCACTGTTGCATCCATTAATAGGAATTTGCCTAACGGTATTAGATGGGGCTAAGCATTTAATAAGTCAAGGTACGCTCTAAAAGATAGGCCAGAAAGCCATAGGAAAGGTAGCTAGACCTTAAAATCTAAATATGTTTAGTGAATGTTCCTGATTTAATGATGTTACTTAACAGCGGGCATTAGTAGTGTTATAGTGAAAACCATCTGTCACAAGGAGCTGCTCATGAGTTACCAACATGTTTTATTGGTCACTGACTTAATGTCCGACGCTGATTTGGTTGCGCAAAAGGCCAAACGTATCCTCGCTGGCGCTCCCAATGCCAAATTGTCTGTGCTGCATATCGTTGAAGATGACATGGTGCGCTTCGGTTATGAGCTTGTCCCTTCGTCCAGCCTCACAGGCGACATCGATGGTGAAAAGTGGCAAAAAGCACGTGCTAAACTTGCGCGCTTTCTTGAGCGTAATGAGCTAGAAGCCTTTAACTCTGAGGTAACTGCTGCCATCTCTAACAGTAAGGGTATTGTTAATTACTGTCATAAAAAAAACGTTGATTTACTTATTATTGGACGTCATGAGCGTCATGGTATCGCCGCTTGGTTAGTGACTGCCACGGCGGATAGTATATTGCCAAATGTCCCTTGTGATAGCTTAGTGGTCAAGCTTAATAAGCCTGTAGAAAAATAATTGGTACTGCTCACTATGTAATTGAGTCTGTCATTTATAGATGCTGTCGCTTTGACATACTAAAGACAGTCAAGCTTTACTTCACAGCACCTTGCCGTAGTGCTATAGTTATAATCATCTGTCACAAGGAGAAGCACATGAGTTACGAACATATATTATTGGTCACTGACTTGCTCTCTGATGCCGATATAGTCGCCCAAAAAGCCAAACGCATCGTGGAGAATCGTCCTAATGCCAAGTTATCGGTATTGCATATTGTGAAAGACACCATGGTTGGCTTCGGCTATGAGCTGGTGCCAGCCTCAAGCTTATACGATCAGATTGATGATGAACGTTGCCAAGAAGCGCGTGCCAAGCTGGCACAGTTTTTGGATCGCAATGAGCTACACGACGTCAATTCTGAGGTGACCACGGCCATCTCTAACAGTGAAGGTATCGTCAATTATTGCCATAAGCATGAAGTTGATCTATTGGTCATCGGTCGTCACAACCGACATGGCATTGCCGCATGGCTCAGCGGCGCTACCGCAGACAACATCCTGCCAAACGTGCCTTGCGATAGCTTGGTCGTAAGACTGGACAAACCAGTCAACGAATAACGTAAATCAGATAGGTTATTTTATAAAACGTCCCGTAGCACATTTGCTTATGGGACGTTTTTTATTGCGGTTTCTTTGATATTGATGCCTCTGTCAAAATATCAATGAAGGTCTGCCAAATGGGACTTTGATGGCGGGCTTTGTGCCAGACCAGCCACCATGTCCGCGACAAATCAATGCCCGCCACTTTTACCTGTACCAACTTTCCTGATGCCAGCTCGCTCTCAATCACATGCTGAGACAAACAGCCGAGACCGATATCTGCCATCACCATGTGCTTGATCGCTTCTGATTGTTGAATCGCCATGACAATCTCAGCATTGGGTAAATGCTTTAGTAACTGCTCATCGATAATTTGCCGAGTGCCTGACCCTGCCTCACGTACCAATAACGGCAGCCGTGCCAACTGTTCCAGACTCAGATCATAACACCCATTATCATCATTATATGACGCTAGCTCTATCAACCATTGACTATCACGCTTGGCAAAAACCTTTAAGGTATCCGTGCGCCAAGCACGTTGCTCAATGGTTTTCATGTCTGTCGGACGCGGTACGCCCTCCACTAGCGCAATATCAATATTTAACTGTTCAATCTCGCTGACTACTTCTTGGGTATTGGCAATATACATGTCCACATTGGCATCTGGTAGCGTCTCATAGAGCGTAGCCAGCAGCGACGGCAACACATAATTCCCAATCGTGGTACTTGTACCAATACGAATCTGCCCTGCTTGGTGCTTATGATAATGCTCTAGCGTCAATGCTTGACCTAAGATTGCTTGCGCCTGTACATAAATGGTATGGGCATTGGGATGATGATTGAGCCTGCGACCAACACGCTCAAACAATGGCATTTGTAGCCTCGACTCTAATTCACTCAGAGCGCTACTGACCGCCGACTGTGATAAGTGTAACTCCTCACTAGCACGGCTGGTACTGCCCGTCTGATAAATACTGACAAAGACAGACAGCTGTTTGAGCGTGATTTTTGGTAATGTCTGAACCGACTTTTTCATTATTTCAATACTATATTAGTGGATGATACTCAGGAGCGGTGCATTATTTATTCTTCAGACGTATAAGCAGATGGAGTCATTTTATTTTTTGAGCTGAATCAGCTATAGCGAAATTAACACCATGGCTGTATACGTTAACCTAAAAAACCGATAGTTTCTATCTCATTAATCTGTTTTTATTATAGATTGTCCTGTTTTATACTGACTAATCATAAGCTTATGCTTATTTTGATTATAGATGATAGGACAGTCATTCATGCATGCTTTAGCACAAACCGTTGACCATTATTGCCCAACCAACCGCCATTTGGCAGGACTGGTAGTGGTACTGGTCGGCAGTTTGTTTTGTTTATGGCTCAATACCAGTCTCGATACTTGGACAGCAGGACGTGTGGTTGGACTGTCATCTTTAACCTTGGCAATTTTGCTTGGTATGGTATTGGGCAATACCGTTTACCCTAGTGTGTCTGATCGCTTGAGTGTGGGTGTGGCCTTCGCCAAAGGTCAGATACTGCGCCTTGCCATTATGCTTTATGGCTTTAAGCTGACTTTGACGCAAGTATCAGGGGTGGGTATGCCTGCCATCATGATCGATGCTCTTGTATTGACATCCACCTTTCTACTCACGTATTGGCTCGGTACAAGATGGCTAAAGGTAGATAGACAGACTACATTACTGATTGGCTCGGGGGCAAGTATTTGCGGCGCAGCAGCAGTCATTGCCGCAGAACCAGTAATCAAAGCCGAAGCACATAAAGTCACTATCGCCGTGGCTACCGTCGTGGTCTTTGGTACGGTCGCTATGCTCCTCTACCCACTCTTGCATCACATAGGCTGGCTGCAACCTTGGCTCAGTACTGAGCAATACGGGATCTATACGGGCTCAACCATTCATGAAGTGGCACAAGTGGTGGTGGCAGGTAATGCTATCAGTACTGAGGTTGGCGATACGGCGGTCGTCACCAAGATGATACGGGTGATGATGCTAGCGCCTTTTTTGCTTATTTTGTCTTTTGCTTTAACCAAAAGTAAGAACGATGATACTGACCGTAATGAACGACCTTCTATCGTAAAACGCCTAAAAGAAGTCCAAGTCCCTTGGTTCGCGTTTATCTTTATCGCTATTGTCTTACTACATACGTGGGTGCCAATGAGTGCAGGTTTTGAGCGTAGTATGGTCATACTCGATGATGTGTTGCTCACGATGGCGATGTTTGCCCTTGGTTTAACCACCCACTTAAGCGCTATCAAGCAAGCTGGCATCAAGCCTCTTATTTTGGGTGCGACTATGTTTGTTTGGCTCATTGTTGGTGGTGGATTGATCAATGTTGCGGTCAGCTTAATGTATAGTCGATTCTAAATAAAATAGATTAACGCTGAACTGGAATAAATTTTTCTTGCTTACTGTGCCTTCGCAGACAGAGGCTGCGAAAAATTTATTCCAGCACGCCGTTTCATTTTGATATTGAACTTACTACATTAAATCACTGCGTCTGATCTATTTATCATTATCCAACATTTAAAATGCCTACGACCATCGCTATGGTCGTAGGCATTTTTGGCTCTGTGTATCGTTAACGCTAAAGTGCAGACGAAAAAAAACGAACCCAAAGGTTCGTCTTTTAAACATCTGTTTATCTATCTGTCTATAAAAGACAAATTAGATAGCAACGATGTTATGTGCTTGTGGGCCTTTTTGGCCTTGAGTTACAGTGAACTCAACTTCTTGGCCTTCAGCCAAAGTTTTGAAACCTGAACCAGTGATTTCGCTGTAATGAGCAAAAACGTCTGCGCCAGTTTCTGGAGCGATAAAACCAAAGCCTTTAGCTTCGTTGAACCACTTAACTGTACCTTTTTGAGTATCTGACATATTGATAATCCTACTTTTAAATTTATTAATGGTCTAGTGACCGATAACGCTTGCAAATAGCTACTGAACGATAAATATTAAAACGAAGGATTATAACTAATACTACGAGGTAATGATTTGGTGCAGAACTGCTCTTAAGCTTGGACGTATTATAAGGGGAACATTCTTGCATCGCAAGCCTTATCTCATATTTCGTGTAACTGACGTCTATTTATCACCGTTTTTGCCTCTAATTGCAGCGATTTTAAGCGTTTGGCAAACGAAATAAATAGACTGCTACTCCACTACAAACGGCGGCTACCAGCCATGCGACCCATAGCATATCAGCAGGTAGACGATAAAACAGCATACTCGTTGAGATGGTCATCATGATCGTTGCCAGCCATTTGGCATATAAAGGTACGGCGTGATTGTTTTCCCAATCACGGACAAAATTACCAAAATACTTGTGATTGATGAGCCAAAAGTGAAAGCGCCTAGAGCTACGCGCCCAGCAGCCTGCTGCCAGCAATATAAAAGGAGCGGTCGGCATCACAGGTAATAGCGCACCAACAATACCCAATACAAAAAATATCCAGCCCAATATTACAAATGTCCAACGCACCGCTGGACTTTTGGATTGATTGGTTTTTGGACGATAGTAAAAAGCTTTTTTATTAGCACTCATAAGATTGGTGTCATTTGGCAATATAAATAGTAGAAATTAAGTGGCTTTAAATTTTTAATAAAGAAGCGACCTATATAGGTCAATCAGCATGCAATATCGCTGAAAATGGTACAAGGTTATTTTTGCTTTTTTGTGTTCGTTATTTATCAACCAATTGTCTTTTTACTGACTTATTTGGCAAAAGCGGTATTGAAAATATTTTAGAAATTAATCAGATAGAATTGTCAAAATCAGGGGTGGTAGCAGGCAATGTTTTCAAGATGCCAGTAAGCACAAGCCTTGAAACTAAAAAAATGTTTGAGCCATTATATGTTGATTAACTATTCATTCTTCTTTCAACAAAACTCTTCAATGAAAAACCCGCTCACATTTGAATGATGAGTTGGTTTTTCTCTTCTGCGATAAGCATTCATTATTCAAACTCAGATAAGTTGACTGCTTCGTCTCTTACATTCCATACCTTTTGAAAACTTGAATCATCTGCCTACTCAAAACCTTGCATCACCACTCGCAAGTCGTCTATGATGATGCAGTAACCATTAGCAGTACTGATCAACAATAATGTAATACCACTCAATCTTGTCGGGGTGCTTTGATTTGACGCTGTAAACACAGCCGACGTCATCGCTGAGATAGACCCGTGAACCTGAAGCAGTTAGCACTGACGTAGGAAACAAGCGTGACACGTTTTAATAAATCTCCAGATTATGCGTCAATGTAATAGCGCACCTGACTTTGAGATTTTACCTTTCTTGTTTTACCTAAACAGTATCAGTCTGATTGTTTCCCACATAAAATAGGAAACAACGATGCAGCCAACCACCACCCTTACCCTGACCCTCGAATGGTTCTTAAACCCTGATCACTTGCCCTTTATCGCTGGTGTGACCACGGGCGCGTACGAGCAAGCAGGGCTTGATATAACCATTATCGAACCAGATGACCATTATGATGGCTTTGCTGAATTGCAGAATCAAAGCATCGATCTACATGTGAATGAGCCGATTCATTTGTTTGAACATTACGCGCCCAATCTTCGTGCGCTGGGCTGCTTCTTTGAGACTGATGGCGGTATATTGATGCAGCAGTCCAGTATGGATAAGCTCAAGAACAATCAGCCGATTCGTATTTGTACCCCTGCTGCTGAGGAAAAAACCAATCGTATTGGCTTTGAGATATTAGTCCGCTATGCCAAGAAAAACGGCTTTAGCATCAGCCGCGACAATGTCACCTTTGTGCAAAAAGACTTTTATCATATAAAAAATCTGCAACAAGACCCAAGTCTCGATGGTGCATGGCTGTGCTTTTATAACTTTGAGGGCGTTGAAGCGACTTTTGAGGGCATGGATTTTACGTTTATCGATCAGAATCTGTCACCCTATCTTAACTTTTCGGCGTTAGAAATTCTCACGACTACTGAGATTTATAGTGCGAAAAAAGACGCGATAGACACCTTTATCCAAGTGACCAACCAGATGACTGAGCTGTGCAAAAGCGATCCAGATGCTGCTCACCGTATGTATTATAAGTATAGTAAAACCGAGGCGGATGCGCTAATGGATGCCATTATCGACAATACGCTGGGCAGATTGATCACGCCTATTAAGCCCGATGCAAGTAAGTGGCAAGAACTGCGCGAGATGCTGGCAGAGATCGATATCGTGACCTTGACTGATGAGCAATATCAGTCACTTTGGGCGTTGTAAAAACTGTTATTTTAAATATTAAAAAACCGCTACAGTATTGGCTATAGCGGTTTTTATTTTTGACAATCGTTGCTCGATACTATTTTCTTATCAAGCCAATCTCACGCGCTTCTTTTAGCCAGCTTGGAAACTCTTCTAGCATATTTTCATACAAGGCTTCTTCGCTAATGTCATTCAAATCGTCGAGTTCAAAAAAGTCGCAGTTATCAATCACGCGCCCTGTCATGTCGTCTAGTTTTTTCAGGATGCCATAACCGCGACCACCTAATCCGACAAACTGCCAAAACATCGGCAATTTTGCCGCTTCCGTCATGACTCTGGTGATGCCCCGATTGTCACTCACCCCGCCATCACTGATAAACAAAATATAAACGGGCACATCTAAACCATCCTTTTGATAAAACTCAGTCACGGCTTTCATGACTTCTGCTTCATTGTTGATGCGCGGGCCAAGTGCCCATTTGCGCCAGCCACCATGAGCGTTGTCAATAAACCCTTCGTAGTTGCTCAGCCCAATCTCACCCAAATATTGCGGGTCACGGGCAAACGCCCAGCAGTCTAGCGCTTGATCATCATCAAAGCTCACGGCTAGTGGCAATAAACGATTAACCACTTCTTGTACACGACCCTGTTTATATTGTCTGTTCATTGAACCTGAGGCATCGAGCACTAGCGCCACTTTTGCGGTCAATTGCTGCAATTGGCGTTTTTCAAGCGAGATGGTGGCTTTTTTGGCAAGGTTAACCAGCTTGGGCGCTTTCTCTAACATTACCTTTTCTAAAGGAACTTTTGAGGTATTGATTTTGGTTGATGGCGCAGGTTGTGGAGACACGTCATTGCGGTCGTCTTCCGCTACATCACCACCAAAGTGCTGCACGATTGCGGCAAGTCCACCATTAAACCCTTGCGCGACATTCGCTAAGCGCCAAACACCGCCCTTACGATAAATCTGCATGAGCATACTGGCTTGCTGCTGAGCAAAGTCGGCTGCTTGATACTCTGCTTGTGCTTTTTGCGACTGCTGCCAAATACCAATATCTAGCGATTGAATTTGGTTGAGCGGAGTATCGGCGGATAAAACAAAAAATAAACTGTCAACGTTGGCAGGTAGTTTGGATAAGTTAATTTCAAACTCAGCTTGTATGCCTTTGCTCGTCATCGGCTGCGACTCGTAATGTGTGAGCTTGATTTGTCCGCAGGGTGAGGTTGGCTGATTATAAAACACCATGTAATCATCATTGATGAGCTTGCCTACTGAGTCTAAGGCAAAGCAGCTGATGTCCATCTCTATCGGACTTTGACGAGTGAACTTGAGCGAGATGGGTGCGGTATCGTCAATAGCAAGGTTGTTTAAAGGTGCGCGTTGTCCGACGGTGAGATGGTTCATGGTATTCCTTAACGTTGTGTATGCCTTTTGACCGCAACAATTATTTGCCAAATTAATATGGCAAACCAAATGTAGAAAAATAGACTAATAAACTCAAATCCACTCTTAGACTCAAGAAACCTACTAAAAGGTAGGAAGTTTTTTGCTATATCATTTAAGAATATCCAAATCCATTCCAATTTTCCCCAAATGAAATAATCAAAATTATCAAAATACCAGTCATGCAAATATAGTAATATTGTATATAAAATCAAACTAATGATTAGCCAAATAATGGCTCTTATATAATTTCTTCCGAACTCAGATATTAGGTCATTCATGTTATATATTAACTTATCCCAGAAACTCCCTTCTTCCTTCAACTCATTTTTAAATGCTTTCATCTCTTGAACAAAAAATCTATTTGCTTCAAGCGTATTCCCTCTAGAATCGAATGAATACTTTATAATTCTAAATGTTTCTCGATTAGTATTGTATGAATTAATATACGATTTCAAGAAATTAGGTTGCTCTCTTAAATCCACGTTTTCAAAATCTAAACTATAGAAAAAATTAGTATGTTTAAAGTTTGAAGCAGTCATAAATGTCACATACTTAAATATACTAATGTGCTGTTTTGATTTTAAGTATTCTCCATTGACTTCGCCAAACTTAACTTCCTCAAAATCTGCTACATCAAGAAACTTAGTCCTGTTGAATTTTGCGCGAACAAATGAACTATTAGAAGCATCAAACAAACCATCTATGACTACATTTATACAATTTAAAGTAATGATATTGGCTTTCAGCATCCAAAACCCTACCAAAAAATTTGTATTTTCAATCCTAAGGTATGAGATATATGCACCATTTAATTTAAACCCTCCATCGAAATTGCAGTCATATATCTCTAGAGTGGATAGTTTCAGTTCTCTTTCATCTATATCTAAAAAAGGTTCTTTCTTAAGAATTACATTTTTAAATTTAATAAAGTTCTTAAACACACAACCTGAGAACAAGCTCTCTTCAAAAGTATATTTATCTCTACCTTCACGACCTATGTACACTTTATCTTCAAATACACATTGATAAAAAATAGAATTTTTCTTTAATAAAAATAAAGCTGCTGGCTTGATATATATCTCACATTTAAAAATACATTGCTCAAAAAAAGCTCCCGTAGACTTTAGATTAAAGTAATTAACATAGAACACACACTTCTCAAACCATACGTTTTTAAAAATTCTTAAAGTCTCTGTATAGTCAATCAACAATATGTTTGGAAATAAAATACCGTAAAATCGTATATTATATTCGCTAAGTTTCTGCTTGAATATTATTGAATCATAAAGGCATTTATTATTTTTCCTATATGTTGCTATCTCATTTATATAGCTCTCATCTTCTGAATCAGGAATATATCGCGATAAAACGTCATCAAGAATATAGAAATTTAGAAGCCTATTAAATTCGCTTAAGACAGCATTTATCGAACCTTCGTGGACACAATCTTTGTTACAATGTAGAGCACATTCATCAAGATCTTGAAATGCCTGATTATCACAGCCATCAACTCTACATTTCATATATATTTACCTTGATAAATATCAATATTAGAACTTAAGATAATAGCACACGAATATTGAGTTTTTTTCAAGCCTAAGAATTAATTAGTTAACTAAGCAGTAGACAATAAAAAACGCCATCACAATCGTGACAGCGTTCTCTTTAATATAGATATCTGCTTTTAAATTACAACGCCTTTAACTCTTCCTTCTGCAACGTCAACTGCGTTTCTAGCTCATTTAAAGAATCACCCCAACAACCACACCACCGCCACCCACGTAAACAGCAACATCCCAATATTGGCGTGAAAAAAGGTTGGAATCACACTGTCTTTAATATGATCATGCTGTCCATCGGCATTTAGACCCGCAGTAGCACCAAGCGTAATTGTAGACGCTGGCGAACCCGCATCGCCCAATGCCGCCGCTGCACCCAGCATGGCAAGAGCCGCGAGTGGAGAGAATCCAAGCGCAAACGCAAGCGGAATATAAATAGGCGCTAAGATAGGGACAGACGCAAACGAATCGCCAAACCCAATGGTAATAAACAAGCCAACGACCAGCATCACTGCCGCACCAAACAGCTTATTGTCACCAAAGAACTGAGTCGCTGATGCCACCAGTGGGTCGATGTCACCAGTGGCGGTCAGCAGCGCACCAAAGCTCGATGCAATGGTAATAATAACGGCGATTTCTGCCATTAAGCGCACGCCCTGCGTAAACACATCATCTTGCGCTTGCCAGCGATAAATACCCGAAAACCCAAGAATCATAAAACCAATCATCGCGCCAATAAACAGCGAATCAAAATAAATCTGGAACAACAACACCGTAACCACTGCCAGTGCGGTAAACAGCAGCGGCTGTAAACCAATCTCGATTTTTTCTTCCATGGCAACCGCACCATTCTGCTCAATTTCGGTTTGTCCAGTTTGTACGGCTTGCCTATAATTATTTTGTAGACCGTCATTTTGCACATAATCACGCGGTTTACGATACGTGATGAATACCGCAAACAGCATGCCAGCGAGTAGCCCCATGACGGGAAAGAACATCGCTTTTGGTGCCATACTGGCAGTCGCTGCATACCCAGATGCCTCGCCAACGCTATTAAAATTCTCTAATAAGATTTCGTTCAGATAAATCGCACCAAACCCAAACGGCAGCAGCAGATAAGACGCGCTAATACCACAAGCCAGAATACAAGCAACGGCACGGCGATCGAGTCGTAAGCGGTTCATTAGTCCAAGCAGCGGCGGTATCAGCACAGGGATAAATGCAATATGTACAGGAATGAGGTTTTGTGAGAGCAATGAGGCTACAATAAACAGCGCAAACAGCATCCATTTGACTTGCTGGCGCACATGAGCGCCTTCACGATTAAGGCTGCTTGCCATCTTTTGTGCGACCCAATCCAGAATGCCGCTTCTCGCCAGTGCAACGGCAAACGCGCCAACCATGATGTAGGTCATGCCGACTTGTGCGCCGCTTAGCAAGTTATCATTTAACACTTGTAAGATGTCTGGCATTGTCATTCTTGCGTGTAGACCACCAAGCAACGCCGCCGATACTAAGGAAACGGCCACGGGGATTTTAATCAGACAAAACACCACCATCAGCGTAATAGCCAGCACCACAGCATTGACTGGAATCGCAAACAGCCACAACGCGCCATAAATAACAGCCAAACCAATTAGGACAGGCAATGCGCGGTTAAGAAAAAAAGTATCCTGACGATAAGCAGATAACATGACGTTCCTTAAAATGTTATTTCAAATAGAGGGGCTTAATTTAGCGAGCTTAAAAAGCTGAGAAGTTATGAGCGATAGATATATTGCCATACAGACAATAAAAAACGCCATCACAATTGTGACAGCGTTCTCTTTAATATAGATATCTACTTTGAAACTACAACGCTTTTAACTGCTCCATTTGCGCGGTCATCGCGGCGATCTGCCCTTCTAGCTCAGCCAGTTTTGCTTTCTCAGCATCGACGACTTCGACTGGCGCTTTACTCACAAAGCCTTCATTGCCTAGCTTACGCGCGATACCGTCAGCTTGACCTTTCAACTTATCATATGACTTGCCCAAGCGTGCCAGCTCAGCCGTTGGATCAATCAGACCTTTCATCGGTACGAGGACACGTAGCTGACCGACCATACTAGATGATGACAATGGTACATCATCGCCTTCTTTGACGATCTCTAAGCTCTCAACTTTGGCAAGCGCTTTGAACTGGTTTTTGATGCGTGACAGGCGCGCGTCTTCTTCGCTAGAGACGTTTTGTAGCAGCACTGGCAGACGTACGGCATTACCAAGCTTCATCTCACCACGGATATTACGGACGCTCGCGATCAGCTCTTGGAGCCACGCCATATCCGCTTCCGTTTGCTCACTGATTTGACTGTTATCGGTTTGTGGGTAGCTCGCAACCACGATGCTGTCGGTGTTTTTACGACCGAGTAGCGGCGCGATAGTCTGCCAGATTTGCTCAGTCAGATACGGCATGATTGGGTGCGTAAAGCGTAGCGCGGTTTCAAGCACATGCAGTAGCACATAGCGGATTTGTGCTTTACGCTCGTCCGATACCGATTCATCATTCAGGCTCGCTTTGGCAAGCTCCACGTACCAATCACAGTATTCATTCCAGATAAACTCATAGATGTCTTGGCTGACCATATCGAGACGATACTGGGCAAAATGCTGATGAATGTCTTTGATGCTAGAGTTCAGACGACTCATGATCCATTTTTCTGGTAGCTCCCACACGTCAGGATTGGCCGTTTGGTCAATTGGCTTAGCATTGCTATCACCATCGACACAGTTCATGAGTACAAAACGGCTGGCGTTCCAGATTTTATTACAGAAGTTACGATAGCCCTCGACACGCTTAAGATCAAAGTTAATATCGCGACCAGTACTGGCTAATGATGTAAAGGTAAAGCGCAATGCGTCGGTGCCGTAAGCAGGGATACCTTCTGGGAACTCTTTACGCGTTTGCTTTTCAATCTTAGCCGCGTCTTTTGGATTCATCATATTGCTGGTGCGTTTTTCGACCAGTGCTTCTAGCTCAATACCGTCAATCAAATCAATCGGATCTAAGACGTTACCCTTTGATTTTGACATTTTTTGACCATTACCATCGCGTACCAGACCATGGACATAGACAGTCTTAAACGGTACTTGCGGCGTGCCATCTTCGTTTTTCACGAAGTGCATGGTCATCATGATCATGCGGGCAACCCAAAAGAAAATAATGTCAAAACCTGTCACGAGCACGCTGGTTGGGTGAAAGGTTTTCATCACGCGTGGATCCGCGTTGACGTCTGCCCAATCAAGCGTACTGAACGTCCATAGACCTGAGCTAAACCACGTATCGAGTACATCGTCATCTTGGCGCAACTGCACATCAGCGCTTAGGTTGTATTTGCTACGTACTTCCGCTTCATCACGCGCTACATAGATTTCACCCGTCGCATCGTCATACCATGCAGGGATACGATGACCCCACCAGAGCTGACGGCTGATACACCAATCTTGTAGATCCGTCATCCACGACATGTACATGTTTTTGTATTGTGCAGGGACGAACTCAATGCTACCGTCTTCTACCGCGTCAATCGCAGGCTTAGCAAGCTTACTCACTGCCACATACCATTGATCGGTCAACCACGGCTCAACGATGGTGCCGCCACGCTCAGCACGTGGGGCTTTTAGTGCATAGTCCTCTACCTCTTCTAGCCAGCCTTGCTCGCCTGCTTGCTCAACCAAGAACTTACGCGCCGCAAAACGCTCAAGTCCTGCATAGTCACTTGGCGTGGTTTCTAGCTCTGGCTCACGCGTTTGCAAGTCAGGATAAACTTCCATCGCTGGCAAGATATTGGCGCGCTCATCAAGGATGTTAATCAGCGGCAAGTTGTGACGACGACCTAGCTCATAGTCATTAAAATCATGTGCTGGCGTAATCTTAACGCAGCCTGTACCGAAGTCTTTTTCGACATAATCGTCAGCCACGATAGGAATGACACGGTTGGTAATTGGTAAGGTGATGGTTTTACCGACCAAATGGGTATAACGCTCATCACTAGGATTGACCGCGACCGCCGTATCACCTAGCAGTGTCTCAGGACGCGTAGTAGCGACGACCAGATAGTTTTTACCATCTTGAGTCAGTAGCTCTGTGTCGGTGAAATGATAGCGGAAATGCCATAAGCTGCCTTTTTCATCATGGTTTTCTACTTCTAGATCAGACAGTGCGGTTTGGAATTTTGGATCCCAGTTCACCAAACGCTTACCGCGATAGATAAGCCCATCATCGAACAGACGAACGAACACTTCTTTAACTGCATTGGACAGACCATCATCCATGGTAAAGCGCTCACGCGACCAATCGACCGAGCTGCCCAAACGGCGAATTTGGCTGGTGATATTACCGCCTGACTCTTCTTTCCATTCCCACACTTTATCGATAAAATCTGCACGCGTCATATCACGGCGTTTAAGTCCTTGCGCCTCCAATCGACGTTCAACAACCATTTGGGTGGCAATACCCGCATGATCCGTACCTGGTTGCCACAACGTATTGTCACCATCCATGCGGTGGAAACGTGTGAGCGCATCCATGATTGCATTGTTAAAGCCATGACCCATATGCAATGAGCCTGTGACGTTTGGCGGTGGCAGCGCAATAGAAAACGACTCGTCTTTATCAAAGCTTGGTTTAAAATAACCACTTTCTTCCCAACCTTGATACATGCCTGCTTCCACTTCGCTGGGATTGTAGGCGTTTTCTAGTTGATTGAGAGCCGCTTGGATAGATTGGGTCAGATTGGTTTTCGCGTTGCTAGTAGTACTGGTATCGGTATCGGGATTGCTCATAGTAAAAAAGTCTTTTATTGATAATGGATGTGGTCAGACAATGGATGTAAAAAATAGATAATATAATGAATACTGTGATTTTAACGCAGATAGGCAGATTTTGTTAGATGCTAAGGCAATTTATCGGAGCTTAACAGCGGCATTCAACAATTAACAACCTTAATCAACTGAACGCTCACGATAATCAATCATTGCATGCGTTAAAATATAACGCTGCTATAAGGTAGAGCAACCCTATAGAATATAGCCATGTCTTTTTATTAATATCAATCTGGATAACAGCGAGCCAACCGTGTCCCAAAATACCGAGTATAACAATAACGCTCATGCCAATAAGGTCGACGGTGCGCCTATCATTAATGATGCCACTCATCCTGCGTACGAGGCAAAAGATGAACCAGAGGATGACGGCGACCATACTGCTTTGGATGATGAGCTTGAAGCGACTGAGCAGTTAGAAGATGCAGACTTCTCTGAAGACATCAGCAAGGAAGACAAAGAAACCATCAAAAAAGTCGCCAATGATGACAACGCCAGTCAAGCAAAAAGCCACGCCAGTATCTTGGTTGAGCAGTCTATGGATGCCCGAAAAACCTTTGATCGTTCGCTTGGCTCATTATTCACCAGTGCTTTTACCGCTGGGCTTGAGATTGGCATCAGCTTTTTTATGATTTTATCCGCTTTTGCCCTTCTTAGCGAAGTGCTACCAAGTCATTATGCGCTCGTCCTTGCTTCCCTACTTTATCCCATTGGTTTTATCATTGTGGTCATTGGTCAGTCATTGTTATTTACCGAACAAACCTCGCTTTTGAGCTTGCCTGTATTGAATGGTTTTGAACCTATAAGCAAACTATTGCGCCTTTGGGGCATTGTGATCGCAGGCAACGTGGTCGGTGGCTGTTTGTTTGCAGCATTAATGATTGGTTTGGGCTTGAATATGCATCTGTTTAGCGCAAGTAGTATCGATACTTATGCCGAGCATATTTTGGGATTTAGATGGTGGGTCATATTTGGCAGCGCCATCTTGGCAGGCTGGATGATGGGTGTCACAGCGTGGCTTGTGACCTCAGCGCGCGATACCCTTAGCCGGATTGTGTTAGTCACTATTATCACAGGCAGTATTGGGTTTTTGGGTTTGCATCACAGTATCGTTGGTAATATCGAGGTATTCTCTGCTTTACTATATGGCAATACGGTCAGCTTGTGGCGCTACTTAGAATTTTTGGCGGTGGTATTGGTAGGCAATACGGTCGGTGGCGTGGTGTTTGTTGCCGTACTCAAAAACCGTACGTTCCTGTTTGATATCGAAAAAGTAAAAGAGCAAACCGCTGATGACAGAGCCAATGATAGCCGACATATAAATATCCGTCGGCCTTAGTGCTTGGCAAATCATATTGAATGATAAACGCGCATAATGAGAGTCACAGCAATCAATGCACTGGTTTCCCATAAGCAATTTAACAACCTTAAACTGCTTATGGGAGTTGATTCCTCATCCATCAACGTAATGCGCTTTGCTTTATGACCTCTATCTAAGCTCTAGATGCCGCCAAAATACCGCTCTTTACTTCCGACTTCTTAAGCTTATGATACTTTGCACTAAAGATTCTGACCAAAATCCCAGCGGTCAAAAACATGATCAAGGTATAAATGGCAGGCATCAGCGACATTTTATAATTGGCCAATAGTGTCAGCGCCATAAAGATCGACAAGGTGCTGTTTTGTAAACCAACCTCTAGTGTCACTGACGCTCTTTGTGCCAAGTTCAGTCCAAACCATTTACTCGTGTAATAACCAAGCGCCATGGTAGACAAGTTCAATAATAAAGACACTGGCCCCGTGGCAAAAAACGCCTCAACGATAATGTCTCTTTGTACATAGCTCAAAAACGCCACCAAAAACGCCAAAAATGTCACGCCAAATCTAGACACATATCGCTGTGAGCTATCCGCGACCCTAGGCGCAAAGCGTTTGATCAGCATGCCCACACTGATGGGTAATATCGTCAGCAATACCAAAGTCAATACTGTCTTTAACACAGGCAATTGAAACTCGCTGCCCGCCCCCATAAAGTGAATCAATGAAAAGCTTAGAACGACAGGAATACTAAACACAGTAATGATGCTGGCAATCGCCGTCATCGTCACGGATAGTGCCACATCCCCTTTGGCAAGATAAGTAAATAAGTTTGAAGTTGTGCCGCCTGGGCAGAGTACCAGTAGCATGACGCCAACCGCATACTCAGGCTCAAGTGGCATGATGTTTGCCAAGGCAAAGCCAATGACTGGCAGCAATATCAGCTGATTGGTCAAGCCGATACCGACGGCTTTTGGGTATTTTAAGACGCGTTTAAAATCATTGGTGACGAGGGTCAACCCCATGCCCATCATGATCAAAAACAAGCAAATAGGAATGACAACGGAATTTACTAACGTGACTATCTCAAGACTTTCCATAACTACATCCATGTAGGTAAGACCCTTCTTTGGGTCAGTTTATGACAATGCCGTGATGCTCAATCAGCCAATCCTGCTGATTATTTGGGTAAAAGCCACCATCGGCATCAGCGTTTTCTTGTGATGCTCTTTGTCTGACAGTGTTTTTTGTACCGTACTATTTTGCACACTACTTACTAACACGCCCTATCATGATGATAGAACGAGAAAATTCAGTATATCGTGCTAAAAGTCTCTGTATTTACTTTATCTAACGACTCATCAGTCAAATAAGAAATAGTATCTTTGGAAAGGATAGTTTTAGGAGGAAATAAAAACATGCAGGTAAAAAGTGGCAGATACGGTCGATTTATTTTAAAAAACAGATAGTGCGATTGGGACGATTTTTTGCTACCTCTGTGTTAGCAGCACGCAAGAAAAAGTGATAGCAGTCGCACATAGCACCTGCTGTATCGATGTTATGTTGAACTGGCTATAGCAAGTTTATATAGAGGGTTTAGCAGCAATTGTATTGTTACTGTCGATACTGATGACCGCCGTACCATAGGCAATGGCTTCTACCATGCTACCCAATTGATTGATGTTAGTCACTTCCATCCGTAAGCCATAGATATGGTTATAGCCTTTGGCATTGGCTTCGGTACGCATACGTACAATGGCTTCACGGCGTGCACGATCCAATAATGTCTCGTAAGTGGTCAAGTTTTTGCCAAATAGACTTAACACACGCGCGATGATCATTTTGAAGTAATCTTGAGCAATGACAACGCTACCCAGTACCAACTCGCCCTCGCTACCAGCCGCCAGTTTGGGGCAATAAAAGCGCTCGCTTGAGACAATAATATGACCCAACTCTTGCTCCGACACGCGCAGCTGCGCTAAATGCTGACGCTCATGACGCGACCCAAAAAACCACCCAGCCGCGAATAATAAAATAAACGGCGCGTAGTTAATGAGAAATTGAGTGAGAGAGTTATTCATGACACGTCTCTTAATATAAAAAACATCAATGCTTCGACAGAATGCTTTGAGCGTTGGCTAATCAACCAAAAGGATTGAAACGTGGCAAATCATCTGTCGGTACAGGTGCAGGGTTTTGGGCTGGCATAGATTGCCCGTAAGCATCATTTAGCGGCTGAGTGGCTTGTTGCGGCATGGGAATGGCTTTGACTGCAGTGCCATAAACGAATAGCTCAGAGGCGCCCTGTGCAATACTAGACGTCGAAAAACGCAAGCCTACAACTGCGTCAGCACCCAAGGCTTCGGCTTTGACCACCATCCGATCTATCGCCTCTTGACGAGACTCTTCTAGCAACTCGGTATAAGCGGTTAATTCACCACCAACGATATTTTTTAACCCAGCAAACAAGTCTTTGCCGACATGCTTTGAGCGTACCGTACTGCCGTACACCACATCTAGGCGCTCGGTGATTTGGTAATTGGGTAAGTGCTCAAGATTGGAGAGTTGCACAGTCATAGGACGACCTTATCGGTGACTTAATAGGATGAATCAAAAAACGCTAAGCAGTACTGATAATAAGTGATATTCAACCGTACTGCTTATGGCTATTTTTAATAATACGCTTAATCGTTGGTATGGAACAACAAGAACAACTCAGTCAAATTGCCTTCAATGCTATTGGCCATTTGTACCAGCTTATCCTCATCGCGGCGCATCTCCGCAAGCTCTGGATCTTCGTCATCGATACCGCTTAACACGATCATCGGCAAGGTCAATACCGCCACATCTTCTGCTGTCTCTTCATCTTCAAACCAGTCGCTTGCTTCATCAGCATACATGGCATCTACAAAGCCAATCGACCAAGCAACGATGTCCGACTCATCTGAAAAATCAACGGCCACTTCTTCATTACCAGCGTCTTCTCCAAACGGTAACTCAATGGGTGTCTCGTTTTTTAACTCAGCCATGATAGCATCGCGCCAGCGCTTGATACCGTCAATGACGTTTTCAGGCACTTCACTGGTGTGGCCTTCAAACAACGCATCAATCCAATTTGGTAATGGACGACCTATCACCGTCGCTGTCAAAAAACCATGCGCGGCAACGCTATCGAGCACAAACTGGCTCTCTTGATTGTCCAAATAGTCTAGTAATTCATCGAAACTTAGTGGGTTACTCATGATGTCATGATCCTTAAGAGAGGGGTTGCGTCAATTGCAATGGCTGATGGAATAAGCGCAGGATAGCGAATAATCTGAAGACAAAGGTTGTCTGGATAAGTCGCCAAACAACCATAATAAAATTAAAAGCTTTATAAAAACGAGGTATTAAGCACCGAAAAAAACTACAAACAAGATACCATCAGCTTAACACAGCCGAATCCATAATCTCGATTAAAAGGCTTTAGTCGGCTTAAATGACGCTATTTTTTGACTCTAGGTCGTCATTTAAGCCTAAAAACTAAAGATCATCATCCCAGTCATCGCCATCTTCGTCGAAGTTGTCGATATCATCTAGATCATCTTTGAGTTCTTTGGCCAGACGCTTCTCTTCTAACAAATTGTCGATTAGTCGACGCTTTTCAAGACTGCTTAGGCGTGTACGTACACTCGTCTCGGCCTCTTCCACCATCTTTGCATCATCATCGTCGACAAAATCATCATCAAAATCGTCGTCAATATCTGTGTCACTCATGACAAGCTCCTATCGTTTTTAGCAAGGGTATTAAAAACATATCAATATATATATGCCTTATAAAGTCTCTATTGAATGTTGTCAATCCTTTTTATCATGATGACAGATTTAATAGCCGATACTAAGATAACGGTAAAATAAACAATTGTATATAAATATAATAACAATTACGTCGATGATTCGCTGTCATTTTCGATCATCAGTACCGCATTACGAACATCGGCTAGTCGCTGTATCATGGCATCATTACCACCATCGAAAATCGCACACTCGCGCTCATAGACCGTTGTCGGGCGCATGATGCTATGCACTTGAACATGGTGATTGATTTGTTTGATACCAGCGTTTGGCAACAAAATCAACATTTGCTCTTTGCGACCAACGCTGTGTAACAACTGTGTCATTGCCTCTGACTGAGCATCGTCGCTCACCCCTGCTTTTGCAGGTAAAGCAAACCGTGATAGCTCAATATGCTTATCGTGGATGATTTTATTGAGCATTAGGTAGAGCTTACCAAGCATCACGCCTGCCAGTGCTACTTTTGCATGACTGTTATCTGCTTTTAACAACACACTAGCGCCTTTGTCTTCAAACCGTGGCTCATTTATTAGGCTAACACCCAGCAATAAGGGTTGTTTGAGCAATTCAGTTATCGCTTGGTTCAATAGCTGCGTACATAATGCTAAATAAGGCAAGCGTTGAGACGGTGCCAAACGCTCGAGCATATTGAACTCATCGTGAAAGACCAGCTGCACACGCACACTGTCGAACGCTCGTGTGGCAGACAGCCTAGAAGCACCACCAAATTTAGTTGACGTATGACTGGTGCTACCGGTGTCGCTCTGTGCATCATCACTCGCTTCCGTTGACTCACCCATTTTACTTGCGGCCATATCAACCGTTTCGCTTGCAGTGCCTTGGCTCTGCTGCTTTCTCAAGTATTGATTGACCTCATTATGGATGTCACGTTTTTTTACGGTGGTGGTCTCGCTACCCGTCACCGTTTCATCTGAGCGCTCGGTGCCCATGTTTTCTCTATCCGCTGAACGACGTTCAAAATTGCGATCATAGTTCCTCGGATCCATTTGCATATATTGCTCACGATGCAGATTTTGGATTTCGCGGCTAAGGGCATTGATTTGTTCTTTGGTTGGGCGCGCAAGATAGCCATAAATCACCCAAAGTAATAAATGCAGTAGCATAGTCCCAATGACAAACGGCCATTGCATGGCGATAATTTCGCCTTTACTCACATCTTTCAAAGTCAAGGCAACGCTGCCAATGACCGCCTCCCCTTTGGTTGCAATTTGACGAATGGTATCGCCTTGCTGCATGGGCGCATTGCCCACGGGTACTAAAATCTCATCTTTATTGTCTTTAATCAGTATCCGTGTGACATCTTGCTCGCTGGTATAGCGATTGGCAATAACGCTGAGGCTGACACGGTCTTTATTTTCTAAAGACAACCTCGCTTCATCAATCAGCTGGGCGACCATCTGCTCGCCTTTTAACGCACGACTATTGCTCAGCTGTTGGTCAGTACTAATGACCAATAACAGAGTCTGCAAACAAAAACTAACCAGAAGAATTATGGCAAACAACCCTTGCCGCGGCGCTAAATACGTCATGATATGGTAAACTTTTTTGGATAAAAGAAATTAAAAAACAAGGCTATCGCTCATTTTTTGGCTAATTTAAAAAAATGGTACTGCGTGTGTCTTTATCACTCGTTACTTAAATCAAGTAACACTCTTCAAACCTGCTAAGACATCATTACTGAAAACCACTGTTTTAGGCATCCATACTTCGCGTAAACTGATGCCATTTTGGCTCGTTCACACGGGTCACAAGAGCCATCACACACTCAGCGAATATTCGCTACTATATCACCATAATAAGTCTTATAGCGTTAGCGGCTTGAGAAATTTATTACAACATGAGCCTGTTACTTCTTCTACTTTTTGAGTGACAATAGTCGTTTTTAGGACACTATGATACTTTGCGTGCCCTCTATAGGCGCTGCTTAGTAAAACTGGTATTATTCCTAATCTTATATGAGCATACAAGGGACAATTGAGGCATGCCAAACAATACATCTTATTCGTTACCAAAAGACAGCAAAGCATGGCAACAAGCCGTCGATTCTGTTGCGTCGTTATTACCGAACGATACCAATTTGCAAGATTTTGATGCGCTACAGTCTCTCCCCGTGTTTGCCCTTATTGTTGTGTTACCTGCCAGAGTATCAACACTTGATATTCATCAATATGTACAGTCATGGGTCGATGAGCAGCCAAACTGGCATCTGGTGACAGTTGCAGAAGATGCAGATGCAAGTTTTGTCAATATCACCGTGTCTGATACCGAACCGATGGCAGGAAATGCTCAGCGTCTGCCCTTTACACAATCACAAGTTTTTCGCTATCTGTTAGTACCAGTAACCGACACGCTAATGCATCCTGGCAAAAAAACCGCCGCCGCTCATATTATTGACGATCAGCTGACAACACGCTTGCGCCGCGATTTAACCGAATCGTACAAGAATACTTATCGTACAAACAGTGCCGACTCATTAGACGTCGTCGATTGCCATATCTTATCTGTCGGTCACATGCTACGCACCCATAAGCTTGCTTGCTTTGATATGGATTCAACCTTAATTGAGCAAGAAGTCATCGTCGAGCTTGCAAAAGCGGCTGGCGTAGGTGAGAAGGTTGAGGCCATTACTGAGGCGGCAATGCGCGGTGAAATCGACTTTAATGAATCCTTCGCGCAGCGAGTGGCACTGTTAAAAGGTCTGTCAACGGATGTGCTTGATGAGATATGTGGGCGCTTGACGCTATCAACTGGCGCTCGTACCACAATCAACGCGCTAAAAGCACTGGGCTATCATACGGTGCTGGTATCAGGTGGCTTTACGTATTTTGCTCGTTATATCGCGGAACAACTTGGCATTGATGAGGTACACGCCAACACCTTAGATATCGAAGATGGGGAAGTCACTGGACATGTGCAGTTGCCTATCGTCAATGGTGCCAAAAAAGCCGCTATTGTCGAACATACGGCTGAGCGATTGGGGATTGAGATGTCACAAGTGGTCTGCATTGGCGACGGTGCCAATGATTTACCAATGATGGCTATCGCAGATTTGGGCGTGGCTTATCGCGCCAAGCCTATTGTTCAAGCGCGCGCGGACGCCGCTATTAATGCGACAGGACTTGAAGGCACGCTTTATGCTCTCGGTTATCCTGCATTTGCTCCTACTAAATAATCGTTCCATACTCAAGTTCATACTATGAGCCAGATTAACGAACCTTTAAGTCAGATTAATGGCGGCATCGTTGATCTGGCTTTTATGCGACACAACATTACGACACACTCATCAGATTTAATACGGCCATCTACTGCATTGCTGTTTTAGCATGACTGTTGGCATTCATTTTCAGCGCTTATCGTTAAATAATAAAGGATTTGTCCATGACGGCACCACAATCACCGCGACCGAACGAGTCGTCAACGCCGCAATTACCGGATGAAAATACCCGTCTTATTACTGACAGCCCAAAGCAATTATTGGGCATCTATATTAGAGGTATGGCTATGGGCGCGGCAGATATCGTACCTGGCGTCTCTGGTGGTACGATTGCCCTGATTGCTGGCATTTATGAGCGATTGATCAACGCTCTCAGTAGTATTGGACCCAATCTTTGGCAGATATTTCGGCAGCAGGGCGGTATCAAAGGATTGTTTGCTGTATGGCGCGCGGTGGACGCTACCTTTTTGCTTTTCTTAGTATTAGGAATTGCCACAAGCTTTGCTACGTTAGCTGCCATGATCAAGTATTTATTGGATTATCAGCCACTACTCATTTGGTCATTCTTTTTTGGCTTGGTCGTAGCAACTGTTCTTATCTTACTAACTGAGATAAAACGTTGGAATATAGGGCGGGTGGTACTATTTTTTGTTGGTCTTATCGCCGCAGTCATGATCAGTAGCTTACCTTTACTCACCGCAACGCCAAGCTTGCCTTATCTGTTTTTTGCAGGAGCAATCGCTATTTGCGCCATGATACTACCAGGCATATCGGGCTCTTTTATTCTATTATTGCTTGGTGCTTATGACACGGCTTTAGAAGCGGTACACACCCTGAATTTTACTATTATTTTTACGGTTATTGCTGGTATGGCAACGGGGCTTTTATTGTTTACTCGTGCGCTCAAATGGTTGTTATCCCGCTACTATCAAGCGACCTTAGCGTTGCTCACAGGATTCATCGCGGGCTCTTTAGTGAAAGTATGGCCTTGGAAAGTCGATGCGCTGGGCACGCTCAACAGCACCGCCGTCACCAATGTTATGCCGTGGCAATACCCTACTGGTGCACAGTGGTTGACCACCTTGGGGCTTATGCTATTGGGCGCGGTTTTAGTATCGCTATTATCTTGGTGGGGCCATCGTAGCAATCGCGTATAAATGCGGACTGAGTCAAAACTCATCCCAAGTTAACCTTTAATCGCTCTCTTTGATCGCTACTGCAAACACCATTGAAACACTTTTTTATCATAAAAACTAAACGCGCATTTTATGGCGTTTAGTTTCAAATCTGTGATAAATAACACCCAAAACTCATCAAAAAATCAAACGTCAACGGTTGTCGCAAAGTCGCCTCTACCCTCTTTAGCTTTGTTCAACAAACTTTCATAATGATGACATTGAAATTCACCTTATGAATAGCGAGATGAATGATGTTATTAACTGTCTTTTCTTTTATTGGTATCGCTACTTTGAGTGGCACTGCATTGCTCGGTTATGGCGGACTAATCGGCTTAATCGTGGCGCTTGCTTTGTCCTCTCAGCGCTGGCTACTATGGTACCTATTCGGTGGTATGGCTTATTGGTTGAGTGTGGAAGTGCTCCAGAGCTTACTCGCCGCTCGCCCTATGCTGTCGGAGCTGTCGGAATGGCACAGCTACGTAATTGCGATGGGTATCAGCTGGCTGCCTTTGGTCGGCTGGGTATTGTACCGAGCAATACGTTACGAAGATGTGAGTCGCACTGTACAGCAGCAGCGTGCTTTGGAAGCAGCCCGTTATAAAGAGCATACGCCTGTCTATGATGACGACTATCAACCGCGTTTTCACTAAGGATGTCACCAGTATATTGGCATCATTGAATGTTACAAGATACTTAACGCTCTCTACGTAACTCCTAAAGAATTGCCACCTGTCCATCGTTTATAATCTATTTATATATTTGTCAATAAAACTGGTATAAAGTACGCACTATTTGCGTCTCATTCTTTAGGAGTTTATTTATGTTTACTGTGCCTGTATTAAATATTAAGTCTGATCCGTTAGATGTATTATTAGCGGTCGTGGGTTATCGTTTGTCAATGCTTGCTGATAGTGACAATGAAGACATCAAAGCGCTATTTGCTGACCGTAAAGTAACTATCGAAATCGCAAGCGACGAGTCTGATATTGCTCGTTATTTTAGATTTGATGATGGTCAATTTAGCCAACATAGCGGCCATGCCGAAAAAGCAGATTTGACGATCAATTTTAAAGACTCTATGACTGGCGTTAAGCTGTTGACCAAAGGCGATCTACCCTCGTTTATGACAGCGGTCCAAGAAGGCAACCTAAGCATTGAGGGTGATTACAGCCTAATGATGTGGTTTAACAAGCTGGCCAAACATATCGTGCCACCTATCCCAGAAGAATATAAACCCTATCTCCAAAAAGCCAAGCCGTATGCTTATAAAGCACAAAATTTTGCCAATCATTGGATCGGTGTGGCAAAGCATAAAATGGGCAAATAACCCGCAAGTTATTGACTGAATAGCCACATTTAAATAGTTGCTACTCATGTTTATAATTGTGTCGATTATAAATCTTATTTGGTAGTGGTCTGTTTTTCTAAAAAGGTTGCGTTATACTATAGCGCAACCTTTTTTATGACCTTAAAAACGATAAGCGTATCAGCAATTATCTGATACACCTTAATAGTATGATAAAAGGACTTATACCATGGCAGGATTACTTAGCATCTCAGAACCTAATGCCGGTAGCCCCACTGATATGAATAATCAAAACGACACCAATAATGACTTCTTGGCAAGCCTAGTGAATGATGCCACTCAGGCAACAAAAGATGTCACTGAACAATACACTCGTGAAGACATTGAGCAACTGTTCGATTTGCCTTTGATGGATTTATTGCTACGAGCACAAACGATTCATCGAGAAAACTTTAACCCCAATGAAGTACAGATCAGCACTTTATTGTCTATCAAGACGGGTAACTGCCCTGAAGATTGCGGCTATTGCTCACAGTCCGGTCATCATCGCGATACGACCAAATTACAAGCAGAAAAACGCTTGGAGATTGATAAAGTCATTGCCGCAGCCAAACGTGCCAAAGCCACTGGTTCGTCGCGGTTTTGTATGGGTGCTGCTTGGAAACACCCTAGCGCCAAAGACATGCCTTATGTGGTTGAGCTGGTGAAAGAAGTAAAAGCGTTGGGACTAGAGACTTGTATGACTCTTGGTATGCTAGATACCGACCAAGCCACTCAATTGGCTGATGCAGGACTGGATTATTACAATCACAATCTCGATACGTCACGACGTTATTATGAGCAAGTGGTCAGTACGCGCAGTTATGATGAGCGCTTGGACACGCTTGCCAACGTGCGTAACTCAGGCATCAATGTTTGTAGTGGTAATATCGTGGGCATGGGCGAAAGTCGTGATGACCGCATTGATTGGGTACATGAGCTACTCAAAATGCCTAAAGCACCCGAATCTATCCCTGTCAATTTGTTGGTGCCGATTGCTGGCACACCAATTGGTGATAAAGTCTTGGCAGAAGGACAGCTATCAGTACTTGAATGGATACGTACGATTGCTGTGGCTCGTATTTGCTGTCCAACCAGCTATGTACGTTTGTCTGCTGGACGCGAAAGTCTGTCTGATTCTGAGCAAGCCCTAGCCTTTATGGCAGGTGCCAATTCGTTCTTTTATGGTGATAAACTCCTGACCACAGGCAATGCCAGTCAGTCAGGCGATGATAGATTGATGCGAGAGCTGGGTTTGACCAAACAGTTTGCCGCGCCGCGCGCCCCAAAGCAAGTGCCTGTTTTGGACGCCATGAGTGGTCATCAATCAAGGGTCGTATTGGCTGAGTAGTCGTGTCTAACGCTACCATTAGTAGACAATCTGCGCTAAGCTTGCTCGCATGATTTACTGCCCAACTAAGCTTAGGTGTATATAAGAGAGACATCATGCCAGATTATTTTAATTGGATCAAAGCCGCGCACATTATCTCTATGGTTTGCTGGTTTGCTGCCATATTTTATTTGCCGCGCCTGTTTGTGTACCATGCGATGAGTGATGATAGCATCAGCCAAGAGCGCTTTGTTATTATGGAGCGCAAGTTGTATCGCGGTATCATGACACCATCGATGATCGCCACATGGGTCTTTGGTCTGTGGATGTTAGGAATGGGCTGGGAGGTTTACAAAACCCAAGGCTGGCTACATGTCAAGCTGCTATTAGTCATACTGTTGTCCGGCTATCATGGGGCGTGTGGTTTTTACCGCAAAAAACTGATAGACAATCCGCATTATAAAACCCATAAGTTTTGGCGCTGGTTTAATGAAGTGCCTGTGTTTGCGTTAGTCATTATTGTGATTTTGGTGGTGGTAAAACCTTTTTAAGCGCTGTATTAGAAAGCATCGAGTGAAACTGATACGTAAGTAGTAAGTAAAGTAGCCACACCATTTGACAAAAAAGCGTCCAGCACATAGAAGTGGTGGACGCTTTTTTATTTGTCATTTTTTCTCGTTAACTAAGTGAGTTTGGCAACGCTCTCATACCATCAGACACTCAAATATTTAGCCTTTGCACTACACGCTAGGACGCATGATTTGATAGACGTTGCTCAAATCATATACACGATAGCGTGCAGGTTCGCGGCGGTTTTCGCCCGCATAGCTAAGTATCAAGGCTTGTTTGGATGCTTCATCAACCCAGCCCACGAACAGCCCGCTGTGCTCGACACGGTTATAACCGTGGTTGATATAATAGAGCCAATCACCTACTTCAATTTCATCACTACGAGCATAAGGGCCCTGACTATAGGTGCCTTTATGAATGGTATCGCGGCTCACGCCTGCGCGATTAAATACCGCATTAAGATAGTCCCAACAGCCGCCCTTAATAATCGTACGCTCATTGAGCGCCATTTTGCGAGCCATACTGACCACTTCACGCGCTGCCAAACTGCTTTGCGTCTCTGCGCTACTTAATAACGGTAAATACTCATTATCAACATTATCGTAGTTACCAGACAAAAAAGCAGGCAGCACTACTGGTGCTTGATTTTGTACGCTAGGATAACGATAGGCTGGTTGCTGAGTGCCGTAACTGGGTCTATTGATAGCATGGGCAGTTGAATATCTGGTACTGATAATAGGCTGGGTGGCAGTATTGCTACGGTAGGTGCCAGCGCGCTGAATGGTAGAGCGAGTACTGACTTTGGCAGAAGGGACTACAGAGTATGATGGAGATGAATAATTAGATTGAACAGACTTTTGGGCGATGAGTGCACTCATGCTATCTGCATAAGCTGAACCGATTGAACCAAAAGTAAATAATAACAAACTGCACGACGCTGTAACCAACGAAATGGGCAAACGCGACATGGCTAACTCCTTGCCAATAAAATATAAGTAATAGCATGAATGATGATTAGACTTTTCAAGCTTACTTATAAACTATTTGGATAGGAATCTGCAAGTACTATTCAAGTTTTAGAATAGATAAAAGGTATAAAAACCCAGACTAATGGTTTAAAGAGGAGGATATATATGAGAATACAGATAGGATAAAACAGTCTTGACTCAGTGATAAAGACAGATCATTCACTCAGTATCATATGAATCACTATTCATTTTGATATTGACATGACGCTTGGTCAGCGCTTGACCTTGCAAGATAGCTTTGGTCGCTGTTGCCTCTTGAAGACTATCAAAACCACTAATATAATACTTTTGCTTATCTTTATCATCGACAATCTGTAATTGCTCGCCAATAAGCATAATTTTATCACCATCAGTCAACTGGATATGCTCACGCTTGCCTTGATTGTCATGCACCAGCTCACCAGCTCGCACCCACAAGACACCATTTGCAATCACACCTGCCATGGCTTTTTTGCGTTGTTGACGTTGTCGATTAAAAATAAAACTGCCAACGATAAGTAAGGCCAATGCACCGATAGCGAGGCGCTCTGATAATAAACTCATGGCCAAAGCCACCGCTACTGCGCCTACCAGCAACGCTGACCCGAACCAAAACATACCATTATCAGCCGCTTGCGACTGACTTTGCAACGTGATTTTAGCGCCATCATCGGTCAGCTTGAGCATGCATTATTACCTATCGTCAGATATTTATGAGTAAAAAGCCAAGTATCTATAAGTAGTTTATGGCAGGTTTAAAAGGGCTGATAAAATGCTCAATACAAAAAACAGACTACCAACCTAAAGCGGTTTGTTGCAATTTGATCAATTCAGCAATACCCTTTTCTGCCATTGCGAGCATATCATCAGCCTGAGCACGGGTGAATGGTTTTTCTTCGGCCGTACCTTGTAGCTCAATGAACTCACCTTTTTGTGTCATGACAACATTCAAATCAGTGTCACAACTGGCATCTTCTTCATAGTTTAGATCCAAATAGGCTTCGCCATCTTTCATACCGACAGAGACAGCAGCAACCAAGCCAATCAACGGATCTGCTTTGAGTTTTTTGGTTCTTTGAAGACTTTCTAACGCATCAACAAGCGCAATCGCTGCACCCGTCACACTTGCAGTACGAGTACCACCGTCCGCTTGCAACACATCACAATCAAGGTAAATGGTATTTTCGCCAAGCTTGCTCAAGTCAATCATGGCTCGTAAGCTACGACCAATCAAACGCTGAATCTCTTGCGTTCGACCTGATTGCTTACCACGTGCCGCTTCACGCTGGTTGCGAGTGTTGGTCGCTCGTGGCAACATGCCGTATTCGGCAGTGATCCAACCTTTACCCTTGCTTTTTAGCCAGCGCGGTACACCTGATTCGACACTGGCAGTACACAGCACTTTAGTATCGCCGAAGCTTACCAATACTGATCCTTCGGCATGCTTAGTATAATGGCGCTCAAAGCTGATCGAGCGAAGTTGGTCAAGCTCACGATTGTCAATACGCATAAAAATTCCTAGTACAATGTTTTAAAAGCAGTGTCATAAAAATAACAAATTTGGTGCCGTTTGGCTGTTTATATATCTCAATAGATAAGTAATCAGTTATTGGTATATATCTGAGTAAATGATGAACAGACGTTTTGGTATGCTCAAAAAGACAGCCATCCTAACGTGACAGCGGCGCAATAGCAAGATTCACTCAAGCTATAACGCCGCGGTTTTGCTAAAAAGCTGATGCAATCATAAAATGGCGCACTGATTACTCTAACGGCCTTACGCTCATATTTTTACTTATCTTTATTGTGATACCCTTATTCTAGGCCTTCCATCTTACGCAATTCTTTACGCAGGATCTTACCAACGTTTGACTTTGGTAATTCATCCACAAACTGGATATGACGGGGACGCTTATAGCCAGTCAGCTGTTTTTTACCAAAATCTAGCAATTCTTGTTCTGTGACTTCGCCCTTTTTGACCACAAATAATTTTGGTTCTTCACCGCGCTCTTCATTTGGCACTCCAATAGCACCGCACTCTGCCACCGCTGGATGCTCACTCATGGCCTCTTCGATCTCATTTGGATAGACATTAAAACCTGAGACCAAAATCATGTCTTTTTTGCGATCGACAATTTTAATGAAGCCCTTTTCATCCATGATACCGATATCACCCGTTTTTAGGTAACCATTAGCGGTAAAGGTTTCGGCGGTTTCTTTGGGGCGGTTTTGATAGCCAATCATTACTTGTGGCCCTTTAACACATATCTCACCGCGATCGCCCATGACCACTTCATTTTCGTCGTCATCGATCAGTATCACGTCCGTGCTAGAGGCAGGAATACCAATCTTGTTGGTGAATTCAGCGATGGTCATCGGATTAAAGGCGACTACAGGCGACGTCTCAGACAGACCATACCCTTCTACAATAGGCAGACCTGTGACGTTGTGCCATTTTTTGGCCACACTTGGCAACACTGACATACCGCCACCAATAGAGGCTTTTAGATTGGAGAAATCTAGCTCTGCAAAACTGTCTTTATTCACCAAGCCATTAAACAAGGTGTTGACTGCAGGGATAAATGACGGCTTGTATTTGCCCATCTCTTTAATCAAACCATCAAGATCGCGTGGATTTGGGATCAGTAAGCCTGCATAACCCTGATACATGCCGTACATACCGCAAACCATAAATGAGAACACATGGTACAGTGGCAATGCGGTCAAAATAACATCACCTGCCTCCACGTCATCTTCAAACGCACTGTTCATAAGGGCGCTGATTTGTAGCATGTTGGCGACTAAGTTGCCATGAGACAACATTGCGCCTTTGGCTACACCCGTCGTACCGCCCGTATATTGCAGCAATGCGACGTCACTTAAGCTCAAATCAGGGCGTTTATAATGACTGGCCGATACTGCATTTAGCGCATGCTTGAAGCTCACACTATCCGGTAAATGATAAGCTGGAATCATTTTTTTGATGTGACGTGCTACAAGGTTGACCACAGCACCTTTAACAGATCCTAACATATCGCCAATTTTGCAGACGATCACATGCTCCACTTGACCTTTGTCTTCTGCTTCTTGATAGGTTTTTGCAAAATTTTCTACAATGAATAAGGCTTTAGCGCTACTGTCATGCAGTTGATGCGACAGCTCTCGGCTGGTGTATAAAGGATTGACGTTGACCAATACCATACCTGCGCGGATGATACCCAAAGCAACCACTGGATACTGCAACAAATTGGGCATCATGACCCCAACTTTATCACCTTTGACCAATCCTAATGATTGTAGATAGCTGGCAATTTGACGACTGTATAAATCCAATTGCTTATAACTGATTTCAGCGCCCATACAAATATAAGCAGTTTTTTTGCCATAGCGGCTAAAATTACGCTCAAACACTTCCAACAAAGAGGTATTGTCGTCTGGCATATCGATAGTAGCATCAATGCCATAGCGCTCATAAGCACTTAACCAAGGTCTATCGCTAGGGATGGTCGGCATGGTAGGGAATGCATTTTCTTGATAAATATTGTCTTGATAAACGGTGTCTTTATGAATACGGTTTTTATCAGCGCTGCTCTTATGAGCACTGTCTTTATTGTTGGTTGCAGCTTTATCGTTTGCTGTCTCTTTATTGATATTATCGGTCATAACCTTCCCTAAACGTTACTATGAAAAATGTAGAATATTTTAACGAAAACACCATTTTTTATGATTGATCAGTGACAGCAAACCCTTATGAATGCATACAGCAATAATCCAATTGGTTTATCATTCATAAGCTGGTCAATAAAAGCGTCTTATCAGGCCCGTGATAGGTGGCGCAATCATTTAGCAAAACCAAATTGGCTATCATTTTTGCCATCATGGTTTATACAGTAACACCGACGTTTTTTAGATACTTATAAAAATACGTCGCTGAGCACTATAGCAGTTTTGCTAGAGTTTCTCTATCTATACTAGCACTGTTAAAACGCTCAAAATGCTGAAAATAAAAAACGATAAGGCTGCCTATGAGCAACCTTATCACTTGTAGCTAACGCGACCCTATAACTATTACAGTCTCTTACATATGCTGTCGTTATAACTCTCTACCGTGTGAGCAATCACGATTGGCCGTGATTCTTTTCTTCAAGCGCGCGTAGGTCTTTACGTAAGATTTTACCCACATTCGATTTTGGTAGCTCATCGATAAATTCAACATAACGAGGGCGCTTATAGCCGGTCAGATTTTCTTTACCATAGGCGAGAACCTCTTCAACCGTCAAGCTATCATCACTGCGTACGACATAAATTTTTGGTACTTCACCACTTTTTTCGTCTTCGATACCAATGACGCCGCACTCCAGAATCTTTGGATGACCTGACATGGCATCTTCAACTTCGTTTGGATAAACATTAAACCCTGAGACCAAAATCATGTCTTTTTTACGATCGACAATTTTAAAGTAACCGTCTTCATCCATCACGCCGATATCACCAGTACGGAAATAACCATCATCCGTCATAACTTCTGCCGTCGCATCCGCGCGCTTCCAGTAACCCTTCATGACTTGTGGACCACGAACACAAATCTCACCGCGCTCACCAAGGGTGACTTCATTGCCCTCTTCATCCAAAATGGCCATATCGGTCGAAGGCATTGGCAGACCAATATTACCTGAGAACTCGTTAGTGCCTTCTGGATTGGCTGAAGCAACTGGAGAGGTCTCTGATAGACCATAGCCTTGAACAATGATATTGCCCGTTATTTTTTGCCATTTAGCCGCTGTGTCTTTTAATACTGCCATACCGCCACCCATAGACATCTCAAGCTTGCTATGGTCTATGGCTTGGAACTCTTCACTATTTGCAAGGGCGTTAAATAACGTATTGACCGCTGGGAAGAATGCAGGCGGATATGCTTTATAGGCTTTAAGCAAGCTATCAAAGTCACGTGGGTTTGGTACAAGTAGACCGATACAACCACGATACAAGCCAAACATACCGCAAACGGTGAATGAGAAAATATGATATAAGGGCAGCGCTGTCATGATGACTGGCTGCTCATCTAGCTTTTCAAATTTATCAAAAGCATCGCCCAAGTAAACATCACACTGGATAAGGTTTGCCACTAAGTTGCCATGTGTGAGCATCGCGCCTTTGGCAACACCCGTTGTACCACCGGTATATTGCAGAACTGCCACATCGTCAAGGCCGATATTATCAGGACGCTTATAGTGATCAGCAGAAAAACGATTCAGCGCCTTTTTAAATTTAACACTGCCTTTGATACTATAATCAGGCACCATTTTTTTGACATGACGAACCACCGCAGTCACGATAAAGCCTTTTAGTGGGCTCATAAGGTCGCCCATGGAAGTAATCACAACATGGTCAACCAAGTCTTTACCAATGTCTTGGTAGGTTTTGGCAAAGTTTTCTAGCAAAATAAGCACTTTGGCATCAGAGTCTTCTAACTGATGTGCCAGCTCCTTGGTGGTATAAAGTGGGTTAACATTGACCAACGTCATGCCCGCGCGCAGTACACCTAGGACAGCAACTGGCAGCTGTAAAATATTGGGCATCATCACCGCCACTTTATCGCCTTTTTTTAGCCCCAACGATTGCAGATAAGCTGCCATCTGTTTGCTATAGCGATCTAATTCTTCATAGGACAGTTTGACATCCATACACACAAATGCTGTTTTGCCAGCATAGGTAACAAAGTTTTTTTCGAGTATATCGATTAAAGAGGTATTGGCAGCTGGCATCGTGATGTCATACTGAATACCAAGTTTTTCGTAAGTTTTGAGCCATACTTTATCATTGCGACGAACGGGGTTGCCCTGATTTTCCATAATCTTTTTTCTCCTAGTCATAGTACGCGATCGATTACTCATATAATCACAGTGTGATATACATACAAAAACTTAGCATTTAGGCTTATGCTGGTAAGCAAAGTCGCCATGTTATCGTATGAGCATGAGCAAACAACATAATGGTCAAAAACCCTCTTCTAATTAACATACACACTTTATACAGACTACTCAATACAAAAGATTGTTACTTGCGTTCGCAAACAGATTTGACGATGAATAATCTTATGTATAGCGCCTTTATTCACTCCTAATAGTTAGAAAAATATTCATACTTTTTAGTGATGATCTCTTCATAAATCTCATACCTGCACCTATGTTTTTATTGATGACTTATTGCCGTTTATGACTTATTGCTATCAAGTACCGTAGCAAGCTCTGTTAAGGTGACAAAATTGCGACGTATGCCGTCTTTATCACTGCTTGGTTGACGAGCGAGCACACTACTCGCCAGTTTTTTACTATCAGCATACTGCCAATCATTGATGTATTCATTTTGAGTTAACCGCTGACCAAAACCTGCCACTGCCACCGCAAACTGAGTATCGATATTAGCACTATTTAACGCACGACTGGTTTTATCAATCGGTTGACTAAGAAGCTTTGAGCCGCCGCCTGCTGGTGCTTTATAGCGAATTTTTAGATAGGCTAATTCATTTACATTCTGTGTGTTTTGGGTGCTAGATTTGCTGTTGTTACTGCCATAACGGCGGTCGCTATACAGACCTTTTTTACCTTTAGGTGTCACTTCAAATAGTGCAATCACTGCTTTTCCTGCCCCAAGCTCTCCTGCGTCCACCTTATCATTATTAAAGTCTTGTTCGTCCAGCACCCGATTTTCGTAACCGATTAAGCGCCACTCGCTGACCACATCAGGGTTGAACTCAACTTGGACTTTGACGTCTTTGGCGACCGTATTAAAGGTCGCAGCCAGCTCATCACCAAAGACTTTTTTGGCTTCGGTCAGACTGTCGATATAGCTGTAGTTGCCGTTACCATTATCCGCCATTTGTTCCATCATATAATCGTTTAAGTTGCCGCGTCCAAAGCCGACTGTCGATAAGGATATACCACGATCACGATTGGCTTTGACCAGCGTTAACATGTCGTCGACATCGCTGATTCCGACATTGAAGTCGCCATCAGTCAACATCATAATACGATTGATACCATTCTTTTTCATGGCTTGCTCAGCTTGTCTGTAAGCCAGCTTCAACGCATCTTCACCATTGGTGGAGCCTGCTGCGTTCAAGCTTTCAATTGCGGCCAGTATTTTGGTTTTTTGGTCGCCGCTGGTCGCAGGCAATGCCACCGTGGTACTGCCAGAATAAGTGACGATACTGACGCTGTCTTCTGCGCGCATTTGCTCTGTCAGTAATTTGAGAGAGGATTGCGCCAATGGCAGCTTATCGAGAGAGGACATAGAGCCCGACACATCGACCAAAAATACGAGGTTGGCAGGTGGCATCGACTGCGCATTACTATTTTTAGACCAATTACTATCAACGGCCTTGATACCAACTTTGATAATCTTGTTATCCTGATCTGCCCTGTCCCATGGCGAATCGACCACGTCAGTTGCCACCACAAAGGGCGCATTATTAAGGCGTTTACCATCGTCAAACTGATATTGAAAATAGTTGATCAACTCCTCTACTCGCACCGCATCGATAGGCGGTAGTCGACCTTCATTCAGATAGCGACGCACATTGGCATAACTGCCCGTATCAGTATCAATAGATAAAGTAGAAACCGCCATTTCTGTCGTACGATGTACAGGATTGGCCTCACTCTTTTGATAATTGTCGCGCTCTTGAGGCGGTATGCTGATACTTGGTACTGAACGGATACCCATTTGAGGCGCCGCGCGTATCAGCATATTACTGCTTACAGCATTTTGCATAGTCATGACAGGCTCTGATGCCACAACGCTCATTGAGTCAACAGCGCTTTGATTAGCCGCCTCTTGATTAATCGTGCTACTACTCGGTTCTGATACTGGCGGAGTCATTTGAGATGAACTACAAGCACTCAGCCCCGCACCGATAACCATAATGGCCAACAACGCACTTTTTGTTAAGTAATGAGGATATTTTTGTGATAAACAGACAGGCGACATAGCAAATACTCCATAAGTCACATAGATCAATGATGAATTGTCCGTATTCATCTATTTATGATAATTTGTGCCACCCAGTCACACCGTATTTTTTAAAAAATAGATAATAGGTGTGTAGAGAAAATGGCTATATCACATCGCTAGATTTTACGTTCATAAGTAAAATGATAAAAAATATTTAGATTAACTATACTTAAGTTATTTTCTAAAAGCTATTGATTAAAGTGCGGTTCAGAGTATGGTTTAAAACGATATGAGCACGTCATGCATTGTCGTCTATTCTGACTTGCACCTTTTTAATTGCCGCAATATCCTTTACGATAGCACTATCCTTATTGTCTACTTGCCCCATTTATTAATACCTATTAAAACTCAAAAGTGAACCCTATTTTATGTCCGATGTTATTGATCATACGATTGACCCAATCATTCCAAGTGAACCGATGGATACCCGCTCAGTCGCAGAATTCACTGAGCAAGCCTATCTCAACTATGCCATGTACGTCATCATGGATCGAGCGTTGCCCAATATCGCTGACGGTCTCAAGCCAGTACAGCGTCGTATCGTCTATGCCATGAGTGAGCTTGGTTTAAAGTCTTCTGCCAAAGCAAAAAAATCAGCGCGTACGGTTGGTGATGTACTGGGTAAATACCATCCACATGGTGACAGTGCGTGTTATGAGGCGATGGTACTGATGGCACAGCCGTTTAGCTACCGCTATCCGCTGATTACTGGTCAAGGCAACTGGGGTAGTCCTGATGATCCCAAATCCTTTGCGGCAATGCGTTATACCGAAGCCAAAATGTCTGACTATGCCAATACCTTGCTCGCAGAGCTTGGACAAGGAACAGTCAACTGGCAAGACAATTTTGATGGTACGATGCAAGAACCAACTACCCTACCTGCTCGTTTGCCTAATATATTGCTAAATGGGACAACTGGTATCGCCGTTGGTATGGCGACCGATATTCCACCGCATAATTTAAATGAAGTGGTACGCGCAGCCATTCGTTTGCTCAAAAACCCTGAGCTGTCCGTCAAGCAGTTAACTCAGTCGATACCTGCACCTGACTTGCCAACGCCAGCCGAAATCATTACCAGTAAAAAAGACTTGCAAGCAATGTATGAGAGCGGCCGTGGCAGCTACAAAATGCGCGCCACATTCCATATCGATAGCAAAGAAAAAAACCTTGTCATCATTGATGCACTTCCCTATCAAGTCTCAGGCAACAAGATTCAAGAGCAAATCGCCAAGCTCATGACCGACAAAAAACTGCCCTGGATTACTGACATTCATGATGAGTCAGATCACGAAAACGCTTGCCGTATCGTACTTGAGTTGCGATCAGCGCGCGTCGATGTTGAACGCGTGATGAGTCATTTGTTTGCCAGCACGGATCTAGAAAGCAATTACCGCGTCAACATGAATATGATTGGGCTAAACGGGAAGCCGCAAGTCAAAAACCTGAAAGAAATCTTAGAAGAATGGCTTATTTGCCGCCGCTCTGTCGTCACGCGCCGTTTGCAATTTCGCCTCGATAAAATCGATAAGCGCTTGCACATCCTTGCAGGTTTGCTAATTGCGTATCTTAATATTGATGAAGTCATTCGTATCATTCGTGAAGAAGACGATCCAAAAGCAACGTTGATGCAAGATTATGATCTGACTGACATTCAAGCCAATGCCATCTTAGATATTCGTCTGCGTCAGTTGGCACGATTAGAAGAGATTGAACTGCGCCGCGAGCAAGATGAGCTGGCCGCCGAACGCGCCATCATTCAAGAATACTTGGACAATCCAGACAGTCTGACCAATCTGATGATTGATGAGCTGACTGCCGATATGAAAGAACATGGTAACGAGCGTGTATCACCATTGGCAGAACGCGAAGAGGCGCAGGCACTAAAAGAGTCTGACTTGGTGCCAAGCGAGCCTGTGACCGCCATCCTATCAAAAGCAGGCTGGATTCGTGCCGCCAAAGGCCATGATGTCGATGCGGCTGGTATGAGCTATCGTTCAGGCGATAGTTATCAAGCACACGTCCGCGGTAAATCCAACGAAAAAATCTACGTGCTCGATAGCACCGGACGCAGTTACAGCATTGATGCACACAACCTTGCTTCTGCGCGTGGTCAAGGCGATCCGCTCACCAGCGTGTTGAAGCCACCAGCAGGTGCGAGCTTCGAGCAGTTGCTCACGGGTGATAATGATCAACGTATCATTCTCGCCAGCTCAGCAGGTTATGGCTTTATCAATACCCTTGGTAATTTGGACAGCAATCAAAAAGCGGGGAAAAATATCATTACTTTAACAACTGACAGTCGCTTGCTACCAGTTGCGCGTATCGATGTGCCAGCAGATATGGTTAACAGTAGTAATGACAATAGTGAAGCAACCAGCAGTCGTGCAAACGCGGCACCCGACCATCTCGCTGTCGTAACCAACGCCGGATACTTATTGATATTTGCGCTTGATGACTTACCTGAACAAGCACGCGGTAAAGGCAACAAATTGATTAAGTTAAAAGAGGACGAAGAGGTATTGGCCATTACACCGCTGAGTCAGCAAGACAGCCTAATCATTACCGCTGGCAAACGTCATGTGACGCTAAAGCCCAATGACTTGGCCAACTATACAGGTACTCGTGGTAATCGCGGTGGTCAGTTGCCGAGGGGCTTTCAGAATGTGACGAGTGTTGAGGTTGGATAGTAAATTTCAGTGCCTAAATTTTGCAAAGCTGAGTTAAAAGTCCAGCTATGACTCATCAAAAAGCCGCCTATAGATACTATATAGGCGGCTTCTTTGCATCAGCTAAAGCAGCTGACAAGATAGTAAGCAAATACTACCCATTTAAAATTTACTAGATTCAGTATCTGCAAATATTGCTTCTATAAAACTGGTTATTTGCGTACTTTTCATGAGATAAGGGTTGAAGTCAGCACCTGCTGAGAAGTTTCTCAGGGCGTATTCTTCGTCTTCAGCGCTTGAGGTTAAATACTTTATTAAAAAACCATCCCACTTGCGTGCTTCTATTTCTTTGACTTCAACGATATGAGGTAAAAGGTGCGAATACTCATTAATCAGTTTTGCTAAAACTTCATTAATAACAGTTCTTGACCCTTCTATACTTTGAAGCAAATAATCATCATTGATAACCAGCGCTGACGTTATATCGCTTTGTTCATTGTTTCTTCGCCACTGTTCAAGTATGCGAGTCAGCTCTACGCCGTTATTTTTTTCACTATTTTTACCAATATATGTCAGGCTGATGAGAATATGCTCTCCATTTCTCTTATGCTTTTCTGAAGTATGGCGAGTGTTTGTCTGCATAAGGGGTCCATTATATAAAAAGTTCATTTAATCAAGATAACGTCTAAAGCGGAATATAGCCCACAACGTTTGTCTGTCTTTTACTATGTTTTTGTATTCTAATGATCGTCTTATAGTCTGCCATTAGCGTTTTTATAAAGGAAACATGGCTATATTAAAAAAATAATATGGTGAGATTTATTATAGGGCAATGGTGGTAGAAAGCTGGCTCAGTCAAGGCAGCAGCGTTATGCTAATGATTAAAAGATATGAGTGGTGTATTCCTACGATGTTGGGCGACAGAACAGTGCAATTATCAAATGCTCCTTATTAAAAGTAATTAATCAAAACCGGTCTCTAGCTTCAATTAAGCTACTATACAATTTTATCCTCTGCAAAAATGGCATTTAGAAAATGTCTAATCTGAGTACTTTTCATTAAATAGGGATTAAAGTCAGCACCTGCTGAAAAATGTTGTAGCGCATATTCTTCATCTTCAACGCTCGATGTCAGATGCTTAATTAAAAATTTATCCCACGTGCGTACCTCTATTTCTTCAACTTCGATCACATTGGGTGAGATTTCTAAATACTCGCTGATTATTTTTGCTAGGGCATGATTGATGGCAGGTCTTGAACCTTGAATATTTTGAATAAAATAATTATCGTTAACGACCAAAGCTGAGGTTATCTCGCTTTTTTCAAAGTATCTGCGCCAATGCTCAAGAGCACGAGCCAACTCCACACCTGAATTTTTGTCAGTTTTTTTAGCAATATACGTCAGGCTAATGAGAATATGCTCTCCATTTCTCTTATGCTTTTCTGAAGTATGGCGAGTGTCTGTCTGCATCAGAAATCCTATTTATAAGAAATTCATTTAGATTAAGATACTATTTAATACTAAATACACGCAATAACATTTTTTCGTCTTTTGCCATGTTTTTGTATTTTTATAACATCTCGACCATTCCACCTAAATGCTTTTTAAAATATGTGAATATATTATATCAATAATTAGAACGTTTATTCTATGATTACTCATACATTCAATTCAAACCCAAAATAGGAATCACCAAATCCTCTTCATCTGTTAGATGCTGAGACAATAGATTGCTGACGTCAATCAAGGTCTTGTGCAATTGCTCCCCCAGTGCTTTGTCTTCGGCTTCACTGGTCGCAAGCTTCTCGTTTAATGCTTGCAGCTCATTTAATATTGCATCCAAGTGTATGTGGTCTCGATCCAGTATCTCAAAACCTGATTTTAGCTGCGGGTACATACGAATAAACGATGGGAAATACGCTTGATCCTCGATATTATGGTGATGATGCAATTTCATAATATACTGGTTGATTCGTGGTAAGAGTTGCACACGATATTCTGACCATTCAATACTACCAGAATGATAGGCATCGCTGATCTGCGTCAAAATATGCTGACGTTTACGTATATCAGCATGAATATTTAACCAGCCAGACGTTTTATAGACATACTCTGCGCTGAACCATTGAGCAGGTGGCAGTTTGTCATATAAAAATAGCCAATCTGCTTGAAGGCGACTGTTAGGATGCCGCGGTGATAAGGCTTCTTGAGGATTCAATTTTTGAGTAAAGGCTGTCATGGTATTATCCTTATAAATTGGTTTTGCTTATTCGATCTCTTTATCAGCACTCATACATGATTCATCAATGCTTTTATAAACAACTTAAAGTTTGATAATCCGAAAATATTAATTAGATTTACTAAAACACTATAAGCAAATATGTAGAATATATATATAGCCAGCGGCGGTAAAATCAACCATAGCCTGTGTGATTGTTTGACTGAATACAACCAGCTGTCAATGCGTTACACAATCTAGTCAAAAATTTTTTCACTTACAATTGATGAAACGGTACGATAAAACCCATACAGATAAGCAACCAAACGCCATAAATGTGGCTAATTGCATTTTTACCACCCTCGCACCTGGGTGGAAATCACGAAGGATAATCATGTTTATTAAAGATAAGATTGCAAGAGAGATGATGAATAAGATAACCACGCCTAAGATTATATTCTTTGATATAGATGATACTTTGAGTCGTAATGGGATTATCGCTGAACATAATAAAGCGACCCTTGAGCAGCTGGCAGAGACGGATATTAAGCTGGTGATTTCAACTGGACGCTCGAAAGCCATTTTGCCTGATGATATTTTGGCACTACTGAATGCAGATATTTTGGATGCGATTATTTGTATGAATGGTCAATACAGCTTTGATCACAGTGGCATGATTAGCCATTATCCATTGAATGCTGAGCAGACCGATAAGATTTCTTATCTTTGCCAACAGAGCAACCTTATTCACAAGTTTGACTCAGCGACGCATATTGTATGGTCAGATGAAAACGAGCGTTTGCGTGACTATAATGCCAGAACGCCCAACTCTATCGTTGACCCAGAGTACTACAAGTCAAATACGGTTTATCAGTGTTCCGTATTTTTCAACGACCAAGAAGACAAAATGCAAGAGGTCGATTTTGAGAAATATGACTTGAAGCTGGTACATTGGCATCATATCGGTGCTGATATTCTACCAATTGAGGCGTCCAAAGCGCGCGGTATCAAAGACATGTGTGCGTATTATGGTGTGGATGTGCGCGAGTGCATGGCATTTGGTGACGGTATGAATGATCTTGAGATGTTTGATCTGGTCGGATTTGCAGTAGCAATGGGTGACGCAAAACCTGCTCTAATCGAGCGAGCAGATTTTGTCACAGGAACGATTGAAGAGTTTGGCATACAGGCGGTGCTAGGTCAGTTTTGTATAGCGTAGAAATTTTAGGCGCGCATTAGCACTCATGCTCGCCGAGCCATCTGATCATAAGCCCAAATACCAGTTTTATAAAGTCTTGTAATAATCAAAAACAACAGCCCAACTGTGAGAACATAAACCAACGTTGTCGATACGCTCGTTAGTGTCTCAATGCTAGCGGCCATACTAAGATAAGCCTCTAATGGCCAGCTTTCTACTGGCGTTCCATTACCCGCATTTAGGTAGGCGATAATACCGAACAGACCTATAAGAATAGTGATCATGCCAGCAAGTCTACGATTGTCCATTTCATCTCTCGTTTATCAAAATCAATTAACTGTCTTCTTCGTTGTGTAAGGCTTATCGTTGATTCATTTTAAAAAGTACGGTAATACTGGGATAAATAGTACGAGGCCCCTATAGTACAAAGTATAAAGCAAGCACCAAACATTTATGCCAATAGAAAACCGTTTCAAATATATCTTTTTTGTTTTGAGCTAACTATATCGAGCATTCATTGGTTTATCAAGCGTTCAAAATCAATGCTATGGCATCGTCGAACCACCATCGACCGCAATAGAATACCTAGTAATAGCTGCACTCAAATCAAAGGCCATAAGCAGAGCTAAATTGGCAGAATTTAGTCCATTTATATGACTATCGATTGAATTAAAGACAGGATCCAGTACAACGATAAGCATTTGGCTGAAGCTAAGTCTGAACTTATCGTAGCACGATTGCATACTGGCGTTATTGACTTTGCCCCTTTAAAAATCAAAGAACAATGACCATAATAGTAGGGTTACTTGCTTGTATTTACTGATTTATTGTTCATAAGCTTTTATCCATTTGTACTACCTTCTTTAGGAGAGAAATTTTGACCCATTTATCCTCGTCCCACCTACCCCTTAGCGCTACTGCCTCTCTCAGTCGCACGTTGCCAAAAGCCTTGTTGGCTATGACAGTGGGTTTGACACTTGCCAGCTGTAGCAACTCTGATAATGCATCGGCTGATGGTAGTGCTGCCGCGAGCGATGTGACGCTTAACTTGTATAACTGGTCAGAATATATGCCACAAGAGGTTTTGGATGGCTTTGAGGAAGAGACTGGTATCAATGTGAATTACACCACGTTTGACTCAAATGAAGCCATGTACGCCAAGCTCAAGTTGCTCGATGACTCCAGTCAATATGACCTTGCTATTCCATCGACCTATTATGTCGAAAAGATGGCCAAAGAAGGTCTCCTGCAAGAGCTGGATAAATCCAAATTAACCAATTTTAAAAACCTAGATACCTCATTTACCAATACCAAAGTTGATCCTGAAAATAAATATTCGATTCCTTATATGTGGGGTAGTACCGGTTTGGCAATCAATGGTGATACGGTTGATGCTAGCAAGGTAAACAGCTGGAACGACCTATGGCGTCCTGAGTATAAGGGTCAGGTGATGTTGACCAATGACGTACGCGAAGTATTCGGTATGACATTATTGACGCTGGGTTATTCAGGTAATAGCAGCAACCCTGATGAGATCAAAGCCGCTTATGATAAGCTGACGACCTTGATGCCAAATGTTAAAACCTTTAATTCTGATGCAACGCGTATGCCCTACATTGAAGGTGAAACGGCACTTGGTATGAGCTGGAACGGCGAAGCGGTCATGGCGAACGATGAAGGTTTGACCAGCTTGGTTTATAAATATCCCACTGAAGGCGCAATCTTGTGGATGGACAATTTCGTTATTCCAAAAAATGCCAAACAAGTCGATGCTGCGCACAAGTTTATTGATTACTTATTGCGTCCTGAAGTTGCCAAGATCGTCAGTGAAGAGATTGGCTATGCTTCACCTAATATCGCTGCACGTGAGCTCATGGACGAAGAAGTGCGTAATAACGCAACGATTTATCCTAGCAAAGAAATATTGGCCAAAGCTGAATTCCAAGAAGACGTGGGTGACGAAGCCTTGCAAGTGTATCAGCAGTATTGGGATAAGCTAAAAACGGGGCGTTAATCCCTTCTGCTGCACCCTTAATAATACCGGTAAAAATAAAAACGCTGACTTAAAAAGTCAGCGTTTTTTTATAAATGTAAATCTGTCTCACCGCCTTGCTGCTTTATTTTTCGCTGCTCACGACGCTGATAGCCCAGACCTGAAGCGGCATACCAATTCGGCTTGGTGGTCTGCAACAAGTCACTCAACTGTTGCAACTGCGCTTGCAAAGTCTTGGTTAACCAAAAGTATCCCTGCCACTCAAAAGCCAAATGATGGACGCTTGGGTATTCTGATACAGTAATGCGCGTAATGGGACGAAACATCTCATCACTTGGACTACGCAGCACGGCTGCCATATGTTGCATGGCCTGAGTTAGCTCATGCTGATAATGAATCAACAGCGTATGGTTTTCGTCATCGATCTCAATATTGGCCAAGCGCGGTGCCGCACTTAACAACAAATCAATGGTTCCAATAATATTACGATGCGTACGCTGAATGGTCTCTAAGGTCTCTTTTTTGATGCCTGATTCACTCGCAGTCGCTGCGATATGAGGACGTACCGCCAGTAATCGCTTATTGATCTGCTGTAATGAGGTGACCAGCACTTTATCAACGGGCACATCATTGGCGGGAAAAGCGACGGTATCTGGTTGCTTGGCAGCCTGCTCAGTTGTACCTTCTGTAGCATCAATATGATTGCCCACGCCTGCATAGAGACTGCCACAGGCCTCAAGGTTACTGGCCAATAAAAAGCGCCACATCAAGGTGGATTTCAGTGGCAGAATCAACGTCACTGCTACCGCAACACCGGTTCCAATTAAAATATTAAGGACACGGTAAATCCCATCTTGAGCGATAGTGCTATGGCCCAAATCTGAGACAATCATCAGCATAGTGATACCCGTCAGTAACCCTGTGTACCCAAGTTGCCTGATTGCCAAATAGCCAATGATGCCACTGAGCAAGCCAATGAGTGCATAATCTACCCATAACCACGCGCCGACATTGTGAGTAAACCAAAGCACACCAAGTGCGGTAACAATACCGAACAATGTACCAAGTACTCGCTCTTTGGCCTTGGTATAGATCGCTCCTTGATACTGTAACAAGCCCAATATGATAAAGACCGTAATGGTTGTCCATTCTCCATGAGGAAGATTGGTAAGTTTGTTCGCTAAAAACGCCAGTATTATTGCCACACCCAAACGTATGGCATGCAACACATCCACATACTGATAGCGAACATAAGGCTCAATAAACGGTGCGGTAAATCGTTGCCACATAGGTAATTTCACGCAAAACCACTCTTGTTAGTTGATGGTTAGAATCAGGAAGATAAATGACAAGCTACAAGTGAACATGCTAGCAGCCACGTCTGTATTTACAAAGCCATTCTCAAAAAAAACGTCTTTTGCCTATTAAAAGACAAAAGACGTTTGAGGTCAAAACTCATAACTACTTTAAGTAAAAAGCCTTTACTTATACTTCTAAGAAATCAAGGATACCTTCTGCCGCTTCACGACCTTCCCAGATCGCTGTAACTACCAAGTCAGACCCACGTACCATATCGCCACCCGCAAATATTTTCGGGTTATTGGTTTGGAACTTAAAGGTCTGTGACTCAAGAGCCAAAACCCGACCAGAACTGTCCATCGACACTTGCTGCGACTCAAACCAGTCAGCGGGACTCGGTCTAAAACCAAAGGCCATAATCACCGCATCACAAGGAATAATTTCTTCTGAATTGGGAATTGGCTCAGGGCGTTGACGACCACGGTTATCAGGCGCGCCTAGCTGGGTTGTGACGACTTTGACCCCATTCACTTTACCATTCAAGCCAATGATTTCGGTTGGTTGACGATTGAATAAAAACTCAACGCCCTCCTCGCGAGCATTGACCACTTCACGGCGCGATCCTGGCATGTTTTCTTCATCGCGGCGATAGGCGCAGACCACTTTTTCGGCGCCTTGACGGATACTGGTACGATTACAGTCCATGGCGGTATCGCCACCGCCCAACACCACAATTTTTTTGCCTTTGAAATCGATATACTCTTCAGGATTCTTTTCCCAGTCATTACAGCGATTCACATTGGCAATCAGATAATCTAGCGCATCATAAACGCCTTCTAGCTCTTCACCCGCAAAACCGCCGCGCATATAAGTATAGGTTCCCATACCCATAAAGACTGCATCATAATCGCTCAATAGCTCATCAATACTGATATCTGTACCGATTTCTGTTTCAAGACGGAATTCGATGCCCATGCCTTCAAAAATGACACGGCGATTACGCATCACGTCTTTTTCCATTTTAAACTCTGGAATGCCGAAAGTTAGCAAGCCGCCAATCTCTGGACGCTTATCAAAGACGACTGGCTTGACGCCATTTCTGACTAAAATATCTGCGCAACCGAGTCCTGCAGGTCCTGCCCCAATGATGGCAACCTTTTTGTCGGTCCAAACCACATCCGACATATCTGGACGCCAGCCCAAGGCAAAGGCTGTGTCATTGATATATTTTTCAACATTACCAATCGTCACAGCGCCAAAACCATCATTGAGCGTACAAGCGCCTTCACACAGACGGTCTTGCGGACAAACGCGACCACAAACCTCAGGCAGCGTATTGGTACGATGACACAACTCTGCTGCTTGAAAGATTTGTCCTTCGGTCGCAAGCTTAAGCCAGTTGGGAATATAATTGTGTACAGGACATTTCCATTCACAATAAGGGTTTCCACACTCAAGACAACGATGCGACTGCTGTGATACGGCTTCGCTCTCAAACGGTTTGTAAATTTCAACAAATTCCGTTGAGCGCGTGGCAATGTCTTTTTTCGCCGGATCGAACCTTGGTACATCTAAAAATTGGAAACTATTTTCTAAGCGTTTTGCCATGGTAAAAATCTCTTTTATAGTGGGCGGTGACAGCCAGCGATACTCAGTCAAACGACCATTTAAGACGCATGGGCAGCTGCTGTCACTTACCTGCTTAAAACCTGTGAGTTAAAATATTTCTAAAACCTATTGCCAAATGACCAATCAAAGTCATAACAGACCCCTTATTGAGGATCAGCCATGGTGGTTTTAAGAAGGCTCGCAATGTTCGCCGCTTTTGGCTTCACTAAGTAAAATTTACGAACGTAATGTTCAAAATCAGCCAGTATTGTCTGACCCCATGCACTGCCAGTTTTGTCTACATGCGTGCTGATCACTCGTTGCAAATAAATACGATGTTCTTCCGTTTGCTCGCTTGAGATACGGTTCAAATCAATCAGCTCATGGTTGCAGCGATCAAAGAAGTCGCCATCCATGTCGAGCACATAGGCGAAACCGCCTGTCATGCCTGCGCCGAAGTTAAGACCAGTGCGCCCCAGTATGGTAACGATGCCGCCTGTCATATATTCACAGCAGTGATCACCAGTGCCTTCAATAACCGCATGTGTACCTGAGTTACGAACCGCAAAACGCTCACCTGCTGTACCCGCTGCATACAATTTACCACCAGTGGCACCATACAAACAGGTGTTGCCAATGATTGCTGTGTCTTGTGCATTAAAGCTTGAGTCTTTCGGTGGATAAATGACAATCTCGCCACCTGCCATGCCCTTACCGACATAATCGTTGGCATCGCCTTCAAGCTCAATATTTAAACCGCCAGCATTCCATACACCCAAACTTTGCCCTGCCGTGCCTGTCAGATGCAACTTGATTGGCATATCGCTCATACCAAGGTTGCCCCATAGTTGGGCAATCTCGCCAGAAATACGGGCGCCGATAGATCGGTCACAGTTACCAACATAATAGCTATATTCGCCGCCTGTTCCTTGACGAATACTTAATAACATATCACTAATCATCTGCTCAGCAAGTAAACCTTTATCAAACGGCTCATTTCGCGTCACTTGACACGTTTGCGCTTTACCCTCTGCTGCTGGATGACTAAACAGCAATGGTGTTAAGTCAAGATGACGCTGCTTATCAGTATTTCCTTCTAATACTTCAAGCAAATCTGTACGTCCAACCAATGCTTCCATACTACTAACGCCAAGCGCTGCAAGCCACTCACGTGTCTCAGTTGCGACGAACTTGAAGAAGTTGATTAACATCTCAGCCTCGCCAATGAAATGATCATCGCGCAACATGGCTTTTTGTGTGGCAACGCCTGTCGGACAGTTGTTAAGATGACAGATACGTAGGTATTTACAACCAACCGCAATCATCGGTGTGGTACCGAAACCGAAACTTTCCGCCCCAAGAATAGCTGCTTTTACCACATCAAGACCCGTTTTTAAGCCACCATCCGTTTGTACACGGACTTTATCACGCAGTCCATTGACGCGTAACGACTGATGAGTCTCAGCAAGGCCTAACTCCCACGGTGAGCCTGCATGATGAATAGACGATAGTGGAGAGGCTGCTGTACCGCCATCATAACCTGAGATGGTAATCAAGTCAGCGTAGGCTTTTGCCACCCCTGTTGCGATGGTACCAACCCCAGGCCGTGAGACCAGTTTTACCGATACCAAAGCATCAGGATTGACTTGTTTTAAATCAAAGATCAGCTGTGCCAAATCTTCGATAGAGTAAATATCGTGATGCGGTGGTGGAGAGATCAGCGTCACACCCGGTACAGAGTAACGCAAGCGCGCAATCAACGCATTGACCTTACCACCAGGTAGCTGACCACCTTCACCTGGTTTTGCGCCTTGAGCGACTTTGATTTGCATCACTTCTGCTGAGCGCAGGTATGCTGGTGTAACGCCAAAACGACCCGATGCAACTTGCTTGATTTTAGAGTTGCGCAGCGTACCATAACGGGCTGGGTCTTCCCCGCCTTCACCAGAGTTTGAGCGTCCACCAATGGTGTTCATCGCCATAGCAATGGCTTCATGCGCTTCAGGAGACAATGCGCCCAATGACATGCCTGCTGAATCAAAACGCGTCAAAATCTCAGAGATGTCTTCAACATCATTAATATCAATACTATTGTAAGTCTTTAGCTGCAATAAATCACGCAACGTCGCGACTGGGCGGCTATTGACCAAATTTGCATACTGACGATAATTTTCATAATCGCCTGTGCGTACAGCCGTGTGCAAGCTGTTGATCACGTCTGGATTGAAGGCATGATATTCTTTGTTAAAGACAAACTTGAGCAAACCGCCTTGATCGAGTGGTGCACGACGTTTAAAGGCATTTGCTGCCAATTGCGCTTGATCGGCTGCCAAATCTTCAAAAGTTGCGCCTTTGATACGACTTTGCACCCCTTTAAAGCACAAGTTTACGACTTCTTCAGACAGTCCAACCGCTTCAAACAGCTGCGCACCGCGATAAGACACAATGGTAGAGATGCCCATTTTTGATAAGATTTTTAATAACCCTTTATCCAAGCCTTTACGGAAATTCACTCGCGCTTGAATCGGATCACCGAGCAGGTCACCCGTTGCGACCAAATCATCAATGACATCGTAGGCCAAGTATGGATAGATACAGGTCGCACCAAAGCCAATCAATACCGCCACTTGATGCGAGTCACGTGCAAGACCTGTCTCAACAATCAGGTTGGCATCGGTACGAATACCGCGGGCAATCAGATAGTGATGCACAGCGCCAGTCACCATAATCGCGTTGGCAGGCACTTTATCTGCGTCAATGGCTTTATCAGACAGTACGATCAACGTATTACCAGCACGGATGCTACTCTCTACCTGCTCACAGATACTCTTAATGGCATCAGACAAGCTCAGGGTGCGATCATAGTTCAAGTCAATACGAGCGGTTTTGAACGCTGGATCATTCAACGTTTCAAGCTGCTGCATTTTACTGGCTGACAATACTGGCGACGATAAAATAATACGATGTGCGTCTCTTGCTGAGGGCGCAAACACATTGGTTTCTGCGCCTAGGCACGTTTGTAATGACATTACGATAGATTCACGTAATGGATCAATCGGTGGATTGGTTACCTGCGCAAACTGCTGACGGAAAAAGTCGCCGACATGGCGGATTTGCTGCGACAGTACCGCCATCGGCGTATCATCACCCATCGAACCCACTGGCTCTTGACCATTTTCGGCATTGGGACGAATGATTTCTGTGCGCTCTTCATTGGTGATGTGATACATCTTTTGTAAGGCTTTTAGCTTATCACCGCGGCAAGACTGCGCTGCCAAGGTTTCTTCTAAACGCTCATCATCACGAATACGTGTTGCCTCTTCACGCAGCCATTTGCGATATGGATGTGCCTTTTTAAGTAGGGTTGCAATGGCTTTAGTATCTAAAATTTGACCTGTCAACGTATCAATGACCAGCATTTGACCTGGGCCAACTCGGCCTTTTGCCAATACATCTTGCGGTGAATAATCCCAAACACCAACCTCGGAGGCGACCGTAATATAACCATTTTTGGTCGTCACCCAGCGCGATGGACGTAGACCATTACGATCTAACATACAAACAGCATAACGCCCGTCTTGAATGACCAAACCTGCTGGGCCATCCCATGCTTCCATATGCTGTGAGTAAAACTCATAAAACGCGCGTAAGTCCATATCCATGCTATCGACATTCTGCCACGCTGGTGGTACTAGGATTGACATCGCGTGGAATAGATTCATGCCACCTGACATCAGTACTTCAAGCATATTGTCTAAGCTTGAGGAGTCTGAGCCTGTGCTATTTACTAGAGGAGTTAGTTGATTCAACTCAGGCAATTTTTTAGATTTTAGCTTTGGTGTGCGCGCCTCAGACCAATTACGGTTACCTGTAATGGTATTTAGCTCGCCATTGTGAGCAAGATAGCGGAATGGCTGAGCAAGCGGCCAGCGCGGTAGTGTATTGGTTGAAAAACGCTGATGAAAAACCACAATGTGTGAGGCCAAACGCTCATCTTGTAAATCTAAAAAGAAGGCTGGCAAGTCTGATGGCATTACCAGACCTTTATAAATAATCGTCTGACAACTCAATGAGCAAACATAAAACAACTCATCTTCAGTCAGACGCTGCTCTGCCTTTTTACGCGCAACAAACAACTTACGGTTGAAATCATCTGCTGCCAAATCATCGGGAGCATTGACAAATACTTGCTTAAAATCTGGTAGCGTCTCACGACCAATCTCGCCGACGATACTCAAATCAAGCGGTACATCACGCCAACCAGCAACGTCTAGTCCTTGTGCCACAAGCTCATCGTTTAGCACTTGCTGGCTATGCTTGGCTTTTGTCTCGTCCGTATTTACGAACACCATGCCCACGGCAAAATTATCCGTAATGGTCAATTGCTGCTCGGCGGCAATATTTTTAAAAAACTTGGTTGGCATCGCCAGTAATAGGCCACAACCGTCGCCCGTTCTACCGTCAGCAGCAACACCGCCACGGTGGGTCATACAGCTCAAGCTATGAATAGCAGTTTTTACCAAATTATGGCTGGCTTCACCCTCAATGTGAGCAATCAAACCAAAACCGCAATTATCAGAAAAGTCATCTGGCGTGGCCAGGTGGGTTTGCGAGGAAATCATTGACATAGCTGGTCCTTTTAAGTAAACGGGTAGCGTATATATCCAATGCGGCACATAAGCTGACACCCGTAGGCAGAACGGGCTGATAATTAATATTCGTATATCAACATTAATAAATGGCGTGATGCACATACACATCATATCTGGAGAGGAAAATTAAAACTTGCCCTTTCCAGTCATTAGATGATGTTTTGACAGATAATTGGCATATTAACAGGTAGTCAGCAGTAACCCTTTACAATGGGAGGAAATACGACCCTGTATATCCGTTATTCATTCATCAATGATGTACTATCGCATCTTGAGTAACGCTTGTCACTGTATCATGCCTAGCGCTTAGAACTGATAAGCAAGGCTTTGAATGACAGTGCATTCGATTGGTTTTGAATATCTGACGCTCTGTATTCAAGCGCTTTAGTCACTCTAATCAGAGCGACCATAAGAGAGGTTGGACTACTTGTGAGCGTTTTAATTTAAACAGCAAGTAGTCACGCTTGAGACAACAAGTCTTAGTAAAATGCTCTATAAATGCCAGAAAGCTTACTAAATAATTGTTAAATATACAGTTTTTACGATAACTATACAGAACGTCGCCCACAGTTATATTAGTTAATGATTTGGAAAAAATCTAGTCTTTTCTATCAATTCATTAGCCATATTTTGTAAGACTACGTATTCCTATTGGTTATGAGACAAAAGAAAATACTAATCTGACACTAAATCAAAGTAATATTTCTCGACCTCAAATAGAGTAATTCTTACATATTCGCAGGTTTAATAAGACAACCTCAGCAATGATTAAATAATAATCCCTACAAAAAAACCCACTCAGTATGTCTACTAGTGGGTTCTTCGTATTTCTCATTATGACTAAATAACAATTATCACATACTAATTATTCTTATCTTCAATCAGCGCTTTCATACTATCAGGGTTAGTCTTAGGAGCAGCATTGGCGTTCCTGCTGGTGCTATTTGAATTTGCGTTACCGTTGGTAGTTGGCTGCTTAGGCGTTGGTACGACTGGCGGTTTTTTAGCAGCACCGTTATCTGTCTCAGATGCTGACGGTTTTTTATTGTCTTGGGTCGAAGGCTTGGTTGCGCCCTCTTCGCTTTTAGACGGTGCTGATGTGGCGCGATCTTCAAAACCAACGATGCGCTCTTCTGTAACGGATAACGTCTCAGAAGTATCGGCTGATTGACGAATGCTTTCGTCACCATAACTGGTTGATGATTGATTGCCCTGACCGTTGTTGCTTCCTGTATTTCGATCGTTATCCGTATCGCTAGCCTCTTGCGTTTGCTGACGCACAGGTACTTCGCGTTTGGTAGGCTTTAAGTTCACAGAACGTGTGCGCTTGGTGCTTAAGTCTTTGACAGGATCAGGACGCTCATAGTTATCGATGATACCAACATAACGGTTGATCTCTTCTGGTAATACACGCACATTATTGGGCAGTTTAAAGTCGATGAGTTTTGCTGCACCAATCGCTTCTTGCGGGCTGCTCATGATGCCATAGGTCAGCATATAGCGCACTTGCTTCTCATCATCGAGATAACGGAAGTAAGCAAATTTATCGCGGTCGTCACGGCCTTCTAAATAACTGACAATCACGTCATTTTCAGCCACATTCATGACCTGCACTGTCCACTTGCCCTTATTTGCCAGCAGATAACGTTTGTCTTTAAACTCTTTAGGATAGTTACGCAAATCCCGAACCGTCGTATCAAAACTGATAGGCTGTACATCTGTGTCTAGCTCATGTAATGATTCAATCTTCAATGGCTGTTTAAGCTCAGTACTTAGGGTTTGCGGTGTTGATATCGGGGCATTTTCGATTTTAGCACCCATCGCTGGCGTCTGACTCAACATCCAAATTAATGCTGTGAACACACCCAGTAGTAAGGTTACGACTAGCCATATCAAGGCTTGACGACGATATGATTGGCTAGCGGTACGAGGCGTCGATCTGAAAGCAGCCATGAGAGTATCCTTGGTAAAAATATAGGTAACCGCATGAAGTAAATGCGTGTCCAACTGATGTTATGGCCGACCAATATATGTTGAATGGGGACGCGCAATGAACATTTATGCTCGTTAATCGCTTAATAGATCATTCGCTATGTTGCGACAAAACGTCAGTCAAAAGGTTGGTATCAAAATCATTGGTTAAGACAGCCTTACCTAACGATTTTAACAAAATAAGGCGGATTTGTCCGTGTTTCACTTTTTTATCGTGACCCATTAAATTCAAAGCTGTTTTGACATCAATAGGTGGCGGCGTGATGGGCAAATTGGCTAGCGTCAAAATATGCTTAACACGGGCAACCTCTTCCGCACTTAACCAGCCAAGTTTTTGTGACAGCTCAGCTGCTTGTACCATGCCAGCTGCAACTGCTTCGCCATGGAGCCAATTGCCGTAGCCTTGATGGGTTTCAATCACATGTCCAAAGGTATGTCCAAAGTTCAACAATGCGCGTACGCCTGACTCTCTTTCGTCCTGCGCCACGATATCGGCCTTATACTGACAGCAGCGTTTTACTGCCTCACCAAGTACCGCCAGATCTAGTGCCATCATGGCAGGTAGGTTGTCTTCAAGCCACGTCAAAAACTCATCATCCATGATGAGTGCGTATTTAATCACTTCAGCAAGTCCTGCAGATAGTTCACGCGCAGGCAACGTTTTCAGCGTACTCATATCAGCAAGTACCATCTGTGGCTGCCAAAAGGCACCAATCATATTTTTGCCTTGGGCATGATTAATACCAGTCTTGCCACCGACGCTTGAATCGACTTGGGACAATAGCGTCGTTGGAATCTGAATAAAATTCACACCGCGCATAAAACTTGCCGCGGCAAAACCCGTCATATCACCGACTACTCCGCCGCCAAGCGCAATAAGTGTGACATCACGATTAAAATGCTCAGCCATCAGTGCATCGTAAATTTGGTTGATACTGTCCTGATTCTTATACTGCTCACCATCTGGCAACACGCATACCTTGACTGTAAACTGTCCTGCCAGCTCTTCTTCTAATGCTTTTAAATATAAAGGCGCTACCGTATCATTTGTGACAATCAGTACTTGGCGGCCACCAATATAAGGGGCGACTTGCTTCGCCATACTGTCGTTCTCTGTCACTGTTTTTTCAGTGATGACAATGGGATAATCATGGCTTTGCGTATGAACAGTTAAGCCATCCTGAAACAATGACATTGAATACTCCCTAAACGTATTTAATAAAGTAAAAACAGAAGACGTCGCATGGCTCTACCATCAGTCGTCCGTCAAGCTTACTATTCTTTGGGTTCTGGCTCTTTAGAAGTAGAAGGAATAAATGCGCCCAGCTGCTGTAAGAGCTGGTTCACCATATGACGTGGATAAGTATGACCGGTCGGCATAATGATATGGGCAACTTGGCGATATAATGGATCGCGTTTATTGTATAGTTCTTGCAAGATTTTTCTAGGATTGGGCTGCTGTAATAATGGTCTTGTTTTGTCTTTGGCAGTACGTGCCATTTGCACGTCAACAGGTGCATTCAAATAGACCACGATACCGCGTTGGCTTAGAAACTCGCGGTTTTCAGCACACATGACTGCGCCGCCGCCAGTCGCTAAGACAATTTGGTTTCTTTGAGTCAACTCATCAATGGCTCGTGTCTCACGCTCCCGAAATCCTGCTTCGCCTTCTTTAGCAAAGATCCAAGCAATATCAGCCCCTGTCTGAGACTCAATATACCAATCACTGTCTACAAAAGAGCGCCCTAATTGCTTGGCAAGCAATTTACCGATCGTGGTCTTCCCTGCTCCCATCGGTCCTACTAAAAACACCGACGGTAATTCCTCCACCATAATACTCACTCAGCTAAATTAGGTATGATACAACGTCATTGATATTCTGGCTAGTAAGCAGCCATGATTATTGTGCGTACTGCTCAAAAGTCATGCGTAAAAAAAGCAAGCATCAGTGCTTGCTTCTTTTAAGTAAAAATCTATCAGTAGCCGTTTAATTCAAACGGCTGACCCCGTCATTGATGAGTTTTGGTGTGACAAAGATTAACAGCTCTTCTTTATTATTACTACGCACGTCTCTACGGAAGGCGCGGCCGATATATGGCAAGTCTCCTAAGAAAGGGACTTTATCCACACCATTGTTGGTACGGTTCCTAAATACACCACCCAATACGACGGTTTGTCCATCTTCAATAATAACATTGGTGGATATAGAATCTTCGTTAATAGCGACCTGATTATTAATAATAGTTGGTGTGCCGTTGGTAATAAGCAATTGCAAACCAATCTTACCATCAGGGGTAATATTTGGTGTGGCTTCTAAGCTCAGTGCTGCTTCTCTAAAGCTCGTCGTTGTAGCACCGCTTGCTGACGCCTCTTGATAAGGAATCTGAGTACCAGAAGACACTTTTGCCGTTTGTTTATCGGCCGTTAGAATTTTTGGCGTAGAAATGACTTCACCGCGGTTATCCGCTTGCAATGCTGATAATTCAAGATCAAGCATCACATCTGACATACTGAGTAAACCAAAAGCAATGCTGCCCGCTGGATTAGCCACTCCTAAATCAACGTTTAGATTATCAGGACGGGTAATATCGTAAGAAGGATAAGAAACCGTTTGACCGTTGACTGTAGTTGTTTCTACATCAAAATCTTTTAAATCCCATAACGTTTGATCACTACCGCCCACCAATAAGCTACGATTATTGGCCGCGCCATTGGATAAAATGCCCCAACGCACACCAATTTCTTTACTAAAGCTGTCAGTGGCACTCACAATTCTCGCTTCAATCATGACTTGACGCACGGGAATGTCAATCTTACTAATCAATGTGCGAATATTCTCAATACTATTCGCGACATCTTTAATAATCAACGTATTGGTACGCTCATCAACTGTTACTGTTCCGCGATCGGACAGCAATGTATTGTTGTCATTGGCACGGTTTGCAATACCGTTACTACTGGCGCCGCCCGTCGCTCCACTCCCTTGAGAAATCAGGGTCAATACATCTTGTGCTTTGGCATAGCTCAGACGAATGTACTCAGTACGCAATGGGGCAAAAGATTCAACCGCTTGCTGCGCCTCAAGTTCACGCGCTTCTTGCTCAGCAAGTTCAGTAGCAGGCGCCACCAAAATAACATTGCCATTTTCGCGTTTGCCTAGGTTTTTACTTTTTAGGATAATATCAAGTGCCTGATCCCACGGCACATTAATCAGTCGTAAAGTAATATTACCAGTGACCGAATCATTCGCTACAATATTCATTTCTGTGAACTGCGCTAAAATATCTAAAACACTGCGGATTTCGACGTCTTGGAATTCCATAGACAGTGGCTCACCGCTATACACTCTTTCTTCAAGCGTTGGTTCACGTAGTAGCTCAGGCTTGCTAATACTAATATTTAACTGATTACCTGATTGATAAGCTTGATATTCATAATCGTCCGCCATGTTAATAGTGATAACACCATTTTGACCTTGATTTTGTGTATCAATGCTACTCACAAGACCGCTATTAACATTCAAACGACGTAGTAGATTTCTAGGTACAGTGCTGCCAGTTAAGCGTACGACCAATTTATTGCCTTGACGTTGCACATCAACCGGAATGGCTTCGTTAGCAAGTACCATGCTGACATCACCGCCGCCATCGTTACCTGCCGAAAAATTGACTGCGCTCAAACCATCATAACTGTATTGTTTACTGACCTGTGCAGAAGCAAGTTGTGGATTTAATAATGGATTAACTCGTACTACCATCGTATCCGCTGGTACCTCATTTTTTACTACCGTCGTACTGGTTGTACGCACAGCAACAGGGGCAACGCTAGTCTCGACAATTGGCGTAACAACTGCAGTGGTGGTCATTCTATTACTGTTGTTAAGTACGTCTTGAACTGGGTCGTTAGTCATAGCGGGGCGAGCAGGGTCTGTGATGGTTAGTAATAGATCATTACCTTCAATCTCTGTCGTATAATTGCCTGACTGTTTAAGACCGACGATAAGACGCGTGGTGCTATCACTACTTAAAGTCGTGACCTCATTGACCATCCCAATATTGTATTCATTAAAACGGCTTACCAAACCGTTTTGTACTTGTTCAAAATCTAGTACCAAACGACTCGGATCATCAAGCTGGTAAGCAGCAGGTAATACGGGTGTGCCGGCAAAACCCAAGCGCATTTGTGTTACTGCTGGCGCGGTTTGTACCACAGAGATGTTGTTAATACGCTGTGCAGCATGGGCACTGTTACTCACTGCTACCATACTAATTGCCAATGCTGAAATGGCAAAAGCAGAAGACACGCGGTTGCTCATCATCATTACCTTGTTATTGCGTACTGTCATTATGTATTCCTCAAAAAATCTGCCGACTTAGCTTATGGGGGAAACCAGCGACTGGGGTTTTTCAACAAACCCAGCGCGGCTGTCTGGCACAATTTCAATCAAGTTAATCTGAGTCGGCGTGATTTCAACAATACGGCCGTCATTTAATCCAAGATAATCACCTACTTTTACACTGGCAACTGAGCCATCAGGGCGTTGTATCAACGCATATTGCTGACCTTCAGGTGAAATCACCACACCGCGAAAGATCAGTTGTGATAGCTCATACTGTTCAAGAGGTTGTTTTACCCTTGTAATATCAGGGCGCACGCCATCGATAGAAGTGGTAGGACCGTCTACATTGACCAAGCTCGGCGGCAGAAATGGGCTACGCTGTGCACTGGCACTATAAACAAAGTCTTCTACCAATTCAGCCTTAGGTGGTGGCTCAATAGGCTGTGCAGGTTGATTACGTATATCGGCCATTGCTTGTTCTGCCATACCAATACGATCTGTACATCCTGTGATTGATAAAGCAGCAATGCTCAAAGCCAGTAGCGTGGGCAGTTTTTGAATAGTCATTAATTGCCTCCAGCAGTATCAGGTGTGGCAGCAGCGTCACCTGCCGAAGCAGTTTCTTCGCCCTCAGGAGCAGCCTCTTTTGAGCGGTACGTCTTGGTTTGTAATACCAAAGTCAGCTCCGGTAGCACATCCAGTGACGGTTGAGGATTGCTGACCTCAAAATCATGCATGGTGATGATTCGTGGCAAAGCGGCAAGACCACTGATAAAGCTACCAAATTGGTGGTACTCACCCAAAGCGGCAATGCGAATAGGTTGCTCAATAAAGAATTCGTTTTCAATTTCAGGTTCTACTGAAATATCTTGGAAACGGATGTTACTACCTACGCCTGTCATGTTTATGCCTTCTACAAGCTCTGACACACGAGTATCCTTCGGCAGCTGATCCAGTAAGGTATTGAACTCTGTTTCCATTTGGACCACTTGGGCTTGATAGGCTTTTAGATGACGCGCGCGTGATTCTTTTTCACGGTAGCTTTCACGCAAGGTTTGTTGTTGACTTTCAGCCGCCGTGATCTCGTCGATCTTACTACTAATCGGTAACGCCCATGCCATTGCGGCAATAAAAGCAATAATGAGTCCGATGACCGTCACTTTTACTGGCGTTGGCCAGCTACCATAGTTTTCTGAATCTAACGACTCAAAACTTCGACGGAACTCTTGTAAATCGAACTGCTTCTTAGGTTTCAGATCTGATTTTTTTGTTTTGACTAGGCTTTTTTTGCGGACAAGCTTCATGACGCATCTCCAAGCCCAGCATTAGTATTGGCATCAGCATCAGCTGGCACCGCCGACTCTGACTGTACTTTCGTTGTTACCACAAACTGAACATAACTGTCTTCAGGATAAACGGGGCGTGGCTGCGCGCCATCACCAGTGGTCACAGGAGCGTTAAGAGCTGGCGGCGTTTCATAAGCGCTAATATTTTGCTGAATATTGCTGACTGCTGAATTACCCATCCATTTACTGTTATCAAGATTGCGAATCAAGCTCGATACGATATTTGGATTATCAGCAAGACCAGTCAAAGTCAGAACATCGCCTTCACGTTTTAGGTTGGTCAAATAGAGTGCAGGCGGTATGGCTCTAGCAAGATCATCCCACAAACGGACAGGCACAGGACGTCGACCTTGTAAATCCTGAATGACCTGCATACGTGAGATGATATCTTCTCGGCGTTGCTCCAGACCATCGATTTCAGTCAACACCGCATCCAGGCGAGCGTTTTCTTGCTCAACCAGCGCATTGGCATCCAGCTGTTCGTCTAGTTCATTGTTAAAATAACTCCACGTGGCAAAGGCAGCCAGTAGAGTCAATAAAGTGATGGCAACCACCAGAGTTATAAACTCTTTATTGCGACGTTCGCGCTCTTCTTGTCGCCACGGTAAAAGGTTAATACGAGCCATCAGTCAAAGCTCCTTAACGCAAGACCGCAAGCGGCCATTAAACTTGGTGCATCAATGGCCAATTGCTCATTGTCAATATGTGGTGCAATGGTCATATTGGTAAATGGATTGGCCACACTAACAGGCACACCAAGTCTCTGTTGAGCCATACCTGCAAGACCTGCTATAGCGCTACTGCCACCAGCAAGCACTATATGATCGATACTACTGTATTGACTTGAAGAGAAATAAAATTGTAATGAACGGGTGATTTGTTGAATGGTATTTTCAATGAAAGGTGTCAATACTTCGATGTAGTAGTCATCAGGCAAGGTACGCTCACGCTTACTAAACGCCGCTTCCTCAGCCGACAGGCCATAACGATTCTGTATGGCTTCTGTCAGTTGAACACCACCAAATAGCTGTTCGCGGCTATAGATAAACTCACCATTTTTGGCGATATATAAGGTCGTTTGATTGTGCCCAATATCTACCAGTGCTACTAACTCTGGAAAATTTGGTAAACTATCGGCCATTAATCCAAAAGCACGCTCAATTGCATGAGACTCGATGTCCATAACCTTGGTTTGCATACCGCCAAAAGTTAGGGCATCAACTCGTTGGTCGACGTTTTCTGAACGAGATGCAGCAAGCAATACTTGCACCATGTCATCGCTTATCAAAGAAGGACCCAAAACTTCAAAATCCAAATTGACGTCTTCCAATGGATAAGGAACATACTGATCGGCATCCAGACGTATTTGAGCTTCGCGCTCTACATCGCTTAGCGCGACATCCATATCAATAATTTTGGTAATCACAGCCGAGCCTGATACGGCGGTTGCAGCATTGCTACCCCCAACTTGACAACGCCTAGCGACAGTAGCAATAATATGACCAACCGCTTCTGTATCTACTAAGAGTTTATCAACGACCACACCTTCCGGCAGTCTCTCAATACCATAAGACTTTAAGTGAAAAGCACCCTGTTGACGCTGTATGTCAACTAACTTCACTGAGGTGGCACAAATATCCACACCAATCAAATGTCGACTCTTGGAAGTAAATAGCCTCACAAACTCTATACCTTATATTAAGTGTACACTTTGATAGTTATTTGTAATAATTGAACACAATACTTTACTTAATAGAGAGATTCAAGCGTTTAAATTGGCTATGAAGGATAACTTACACATTTAGTGTGACCTGTGTATTTTGTTCAAGGTATAATAGCTGACCTGTTGCAAATTTTACTTAATAAGCCTTATTATGATTAAAAAAACTGCTACCGCTCGTCTCATTCATTTTTTGGTGGGACTTTTTATTGCCTGCTTAGCGTTAGCAGTTATATTAGCCCTCGCGGTGCCCATCGGTTTTTACGGTATGGCCATGTATCTATCGCCTACTTTGCCTAGCACTCAAGAAATAAAAACGGCAAATCTTGAAATGCCATTGCAGATTTATAGCAGAGATGACAAGCTCATTGGCCAATATGGCAATCGCCTATCCCTACCAGTCACTTTTCAAGAAATCCCTGAAGACTTGACTCATGCTTTTTTAGCCGCAGAAGATTCCTCCTTTTTTCAACATAGTGGTATCAGTATTAAAGGTCTTGGTCGCGCAGTTACTGAAGTGGTTACTGATGACGAAGGGCAGACAGGTGGCTCTACTATCACCATGCAGGTCGCCAAAAACTACTTCTTGAGTCCTGAGCGCACGCTAAATCGTAAGCTGACTGAGCTTTTTTTGGCACGCAAAATGGAAGACGAGCTGAGTAAGAATGAGATTTTAACCCTTTATGTGAATAAGATTTATTTGGGTGAAGGCGCTTATGGCATTAGGGCTGCTGCCAAAAAATACTATAGTAAATCATTAGACAACTTGACTATTGCTGAGATGGCCATGTTGGCAGGTTTGCCAAAAGCCCCTTCTAAATACAATCCAGTCGCTAATCCTACTCGAGCCCTGACTCGCCGCAACTGGATCATTGGACGTATGCATGAGCTGGGATATATTACTAAAGCACAGCGTGATGAAGCGATTAATGCACCAGTAGGCATAAATCTGTACCAAGAAAAGCTTGACGTCAATATGCCTTATCTAGCAGAAATGACACGTGGTGCTTTGGTTGAGCGTTATGGTGAGCAAGTGATGCACAGTGGTTGGCGTGTCCGTCTTACCGTTGATAGCAAAGCACAGACCGATGCAGAAGCAGCCATACTAACGGGTCTAATCGCTTATGAGCATCGTCACGGTTGGCGCGGTGCAGAAGCGAATGATGAACCTTTAGAAAACTTCAGTCGCTATAGCAATATGTCTCCTGCTAAAGTCACCAAAGTCAACTATCGAAGTTTTGAAGCAACCATGCCTTCTGGTGAGAATGTGACTGTGAACTGGTCTGGTATGAGCTGGGCGCGCAAGTATATCTCGGCCGACCGTGTTGGTTACCTTCCTGATAATGCCAGCCAAATTGTTAAGAAAAATGACATCGTTCGCGTGATACCTACTGCAAATGGCAACTGGCAGCTGGGACAAATTCCTAAAATACAAGGCAGTTTGGTTTCGCTAAACCCAGAAACGGGTGCAGTGAATGCATTGGTTGGTGGCTTTGACTTTAATCACAGTAAATTTAACCGTGCCTTGCAAGGTTGGCGTCAACCAGGTTCTACTATCAAACCTCTTGTATATACCGCTGCACTAGAAAAAGGTTATCGTCCAGACAGTATTGTTTCGGATCGTCCTATCCAAGTAGGTGACTGGAAACCAAAAAACTCTGATGCACGTTTCCTAGGTGATATTACCTTACGTCGTGGTCTCTACTTATCTCGTAACTTGGTCTCTATTCGTTTGCTACAGTCTATTGGTATTTCTGATGTACGCAACTTATTAGATGAATTTGGCCTTGATAAAGAAAAGCTACCGACCACCTTATCGCTTGCATTAGGTGCAGGGCAAGCGACGCCATTACAAATGGCAACGGCCTATTCTACCTTTGCCAACGGTGGTCATCGTATACAACCTTACTTTATTGAGCATATTTATAACTATAATAACGAGCTATTATTTCAGGCCAATCCGCGTCACGCCTGCGCTTTGTGTTTCAACGAGCAGCTCGACACACTGAATAAAAAATTAGTAGAAGAACATGATCAGGCCACTGCCAGTAGCACCACTGGCGATCAAGTCACCGATAAAGAACAAGATTCAGCGTCTAATGATGACGAGTCGCAAAAATCTGAAGTCATGAATACAAGCGTTTATGATGCCAGCCCGCAATCGGATCGTTTAAAAGCACCTGCCGTACAGTATACGATAGCAAAACAAGCGCCGCGCATACTAAAACCTAGAGTGGCTTTTGAGATGGCAGACATCTTACGTGATGTGGTACAGCGCGGTACAGCGGTACGCGCAAAGGCTCTAGGCCGTGATGATATCGGCGGGAAGACAGGCACCACCAATGATGCGAAAGATGCATGGTTTGCAGGTTTTCATCCTACCAATGCCACTGTTGTGTGGATGGGTTTTGATCAACCCTCTACGATGGGTCGCCGAGAATACGGCGGCGTGGCAGCCCTGCCCGTATGGATGGACTTTATGAAAGCTCAACTTAAAGACACGCCTCGCCAATGGGTCTCTATCAACAATCGCTCTAAATCTCAAAAACAAAAGCAAAGAATTATCGAAATGACGGACGATGGCATTATTACGGATGAAGACTCTGAGGACAGCGCTGTTGAAAAACCTGTCAAAACCCAAGCTCAGCAGCGTAGAGTACCAGTTGAAACCTCTGCTGACGAGACAAACACTTCATCACCAGCATGGTCTACTAACCGTGATGGCGATAGCGTGCCACAGAATCCTTTATCGGTGACGCCAGTCGATGAGATGCCTCCGATGCCAGAGTAAATCATACTATTAAGATTTAATGCATCACCACAAAAAGCCTGTTTAGCAATCACTAAACAGGCTTTTTTCTATCTATTAATATTCTTTAAAACTCGACCATACCAGCGCGTAATTGCTCAATCAGCTCTAAAAGCTGCTGACGCCATTCACGTATGGTGGCTTCATCTGGCAACCACTGATTTGATAGCGTGACCACATTCACAATCAGATCAGATGCTTGTACCCTTCCATTGTTTGTACTGTCTTCCACCACCGTATCTGATGGTACGGCATATAAACAGCGCTGGTAAGCTCGTTCTACATCCGCAAGAAAACCTTGCTGTCGCAGCTGATGCAAGCGCTGAATTTCAGGAGAGACTTGAGTACGTTCTGCCAATGCTTTTTCCACATCTACCAAAGTTGGCATTGCCATGCTCAAACTGTAAAAATGGCTCAGCTCTTGTATGAATGCCAAAAAAGCACCATGCAAATGAAAAATCGCTGTTTCACAATGTGCTTGATACAACTGCTTATCATTGGTATTTCCTGCTGCTTGGCAAGAGAGGCGGCAAAAATAAAGTTTCTGATTGGTTCGATCTGCTTGATATTTGGCAACGCGAGTTTTACCTGCCATTTGCTACTTATCCTTCTATGAATAGTGAATTAAGGCATGTTTTCCAGTGTACTATTTTTTTGGATAATAGCACCATGCCTTTCTTAATTTTTTACACCCATAAAAAAGCCAGCATCTTAGGCTGGCTTTTTTATCAAATTAAGAAAGAATCAAAAATAGTTAATACGATTAATTATCTTGATTTAACTCTTGAGCAAAGGCTTCATCAAAGCTAGCAAAGTCTTTAGTATCTGTGCTTGCAGTCATATCGAAAGCGGCATTCAGATCTTTATCTTGTAGCTTCTGATCTGCTTTTTCTTTACGTGTCTTATGATAAGCAAGACCTGTACCAGCAGGAATCAAGCGTCCAACAACCACGTTCTCTTTTAGGCCACGTAGCTCATCTACTTTACCAGTGACGGCAGCAGCAGTTAGTACACGTGTGGTTTCCTGGAACGAAGCCGCTGAGATAAAGCTTTCTGTTGCCAAGCTTGCTTTGGTAATACCAAGCAACTGACGCTCGTACTGTACTGGGAATTTATCTTCCGCTTCTAGCTTCGCGTTCAATGCTTTGATATCAGCATACTCGACTTGATCACCTTTAAAGTGACTTGAATCACCGCCATCAGTAATCTCAACTTTACGCAGCATCTGACGAATAATAACTTCGATGTGCTTGTCGTTGATTTTTACGCCCTGCAAGCGATAAACGTCTTGCACTTCGTTAACGATATAATCAGCAAGTGCCGTCTGACCTTTCAAACGTAAGATGTCATGCGGATTCTGTGGACCATCAGCAATAATCTCACCACGTGCTACTGTCTCGTTTTCAAAGACGTTGATTTGACGCCATTTCGGGATCAGTTCCTCATGAACCTCACCATCTTCATTGGTAATAATGAAGCGGTTTTTACCTTTAGTCTCTTTACCAAAGCTCACCACACCAGTCATTTCTGCCATGATAGCGTGATCTTTTGGACGACGTGCTTCGAACAAGTCGGCAACACGTGGTAGACCACCGGTAATATCTTTCGTACCAGAAGAGGCTTGTGGTACACGGCCCAAGATTGAACCTGCTGCAACTTTTTCACCATCGCTGACGCGAATGATGGTTTCAGCTGGTAAGAAGTAAACCACTTCTTTACCTTCGTCCGTATTCAAGATAATCGCAGGACGTAAGTCTTTGGCTGAGCTTGAACGGTCACGAGTCGCTAGAATCTCAAACGAGCTCATACCAGTCGCATCATCTACTTTCACAGTAGCAGTCATACCATCAGTGATGTCACTGAAGCGTGCTGTACCAGCGAATTCTGTGATAATTGGATGCGTATGCGGATCCCATTTTGCGATGGTTTGGCCACCTTCAACTTGCTCTTCGTCTTTTACAAGAACGCTTGAACCATACGGTACTTTATAGCGCTCACGCTCACGACCAAGCTCATCAGTCAAAGCAATTTCAGCTGAACGCGATACGATAACTAGATGACCGTCAGTATGCTGAACGGTTTTCATGTTTTCGAAATGCGCTTGACCTGCATTACGTACAGAGATGCTGTTGTCCACAGATGCTGAGCTTGCAGCCCCGCCCACGTGGAAAGTACGCATGGTTAACTGAGTACCAGGCTCACCAATTGACTGGGCTGCCATAACACCGACAGACTCACCGATGTTCACTTTATGACCACGAGCAAGGTCACGACCATAACACTGTGAACAAACGCCATGCTCAACATCACAAGTAATAACTGAACGTACCCAGATATCATCAATTGCATTGTTATCAAGCACGTTTACCCAATGCTCATCAATTAAGGTACCAGCTGGAATCAAGACTTTTGATTCGTCATCGTTGTAAGTCACATCGCGTGCAGTGACACGACCTAGTACCAATTCACCTAGCTTCTCAATGATTTCACCACCTTGGATATGTGGTTTCATGAGTAGGCCTTCTTCAGTACCACAATCATCACTAGTGATAACCAAATCTTGTGCGACATCAACCAAACGACGCGTCAAATAACCTGAGTTAGCGGTTTTCAATGCTGTATCCGCTAGACCCTTACGAGCACCGTGAGTTGAGATGAAGTACTGTAGTACGGTCAGACCTTCACGGAAGTTGGCCTTAATTGGCGTTTCAATGATTGAGCCATCTGGTTTTGCCATCAAACCACGCATACCTGCCAACTGACGAATCTGTGCCGCACTACCACGAGCACCAGAGTCTGACATGATAAAGATCGAGTTGAATGACTTCTGCTCGTCTTCTTCACCTTGTGCGTTAATGACTTTGTCTGTTGCCAAGTTGTCCATCATCGCCTTAGCGACTTTGTCATTGGTACGTGACCAGATATCGACTACTTTGTTATAGCGCTCACCAGCCGTTACAAAGCCTTGCTCGAATTGATCTTCAATCTCGCGAACTTCGCCTTCTGCCACTTCGATGATTTGCTTTTTCAATGGCGGAATGACCATGTCATCGATACCGATAGACACACCTGATAGCGTTGCTTGTGCAAAACCAAGATACATCAATTGGTCAGCAAACATGACGCTTTCTTTCACGCCAACTTTACGGTAGCAAGAGTTGATCAGACGTGAAATATTTTTCTTCGTCATCTCTTGGTTACATTCATCAAACGACATACCTTTAGGCATGATGTTCCAGATCAACAAACGGCCAGCAACCGTTTCTTTCATACTAACTTCTTTGGTTTGGTTACCGTCTTCATCAATATGCGTCTCTGTAACACGCACTTTGATTTTAGCGTTCACATGCAAATCGTTTGAACCAATCGCACGCAATGCTTCATTAACGGTGGCAAAAATCATGCCCTCGCCTTTAGCATTGATTGATGAACGGCTAATGTAATACAAACCCAATACCACATCCTGTGATGGTACGATGATTGGATCACCGTTCGCAGGAGACAAGATATTGTTAGTTGACATCATTAGCGCACGTGATTCAAGCTGTGCTTCTAGAGTCAATGGCACGTGAACGGCCATTTGGTCACCATCAAAGTCAGCGTTGAATGCAGTACAAACGAGCGGATGCAACTGGATAGCTTTACCTTCGATCAATACTGGCTCAAATGCCTGTAGACCCAAACGGTGAAGCGTTGGCGCACGGTTAAGTAGTACTGGATGCTCACGGATAACCATGGCCAGCATATCCCACACTTGTGGCTCTTCACGCTCTACCATCTTTTTGGCAGCTTTGATCGTTGTCGCTAACCCATGAGACAATAGCTTGTTATAAGTAAATGGCTTGAATAGCTCAAGTGCCATTTTCTTAGGTAGACCACACTGATGTAGGCGTAGTGTTGGACCTACAACGATGACCGAACGACCAGAATAGTCAACACGCTTACCAAGTAAGTTTTGACGGAAACGACCTTGCTTACCTTTGATCATATCAGCCAAAGATTTCAATGGACGCTTGTTACTGCCCGTAATCGCACGACCGCGACGACCGTTATCAAGCAATGCATCCACTGACTCTTGCAACATACGTTTTTCGTTACGTACGATAATGTCAGGTGCACTTAGCTCAAGCAGACGCTTTAGACGGTTGTTACGGTTGATAACGCGGCGATAAAGATCGTTTAGATCAGACGTCGCAAAACGACCGCCCTCTAGTGGTACTAGCGGACGCAAATCTGGTGGTAGTACTGGCAAGATATTCATTACCATCCACTCAGGCTTGTTATTAGAATCACGGAATGCTTCTAACAGTTTAAGACGCTTAGACATCTTCTTAAGCTTAGTCTCAGAACCTGTTTGTGGGATCGCTTCACGCAGCTCATCAATCTCGATATCCATGTCGATATCTTTTAATAAGTCTTGAACCGCTTCAGCACCCATCTTGGCAGTAAATTCATCACCAAATTCTTCAAGCGCTTTGTAGTAATCTTCATCATCAAGCAATTGGTACTTCTCTAAAGAAGTCAAACCAGGCTCAGTCACAATGTAGCTTTCAAAATACAATACGCGCTCAATATCACGCAATGTCATGTCTAGCAATAGACCGATGCGGCTTGGTAATGACTTTAAGAACCAAATGTGCGCAACTGGGCTAGCTAGGTCGATATGACCCATGCGATCACGACGTACTTTAGCGGTAGTGACTTCAACGCCACATTTTTCACAGATAACGCCTTGGAACTTACGGCGCTTGTATTTACCACATAAGCACTCAAAGTCTTTTACTGGACCAAAGATTTTGGCACAAAACAAGCCATCACGCTCAGGCTTAAACGTACGATAGTTAATGGTTTCAGGCTTTTTTACTTCGCCATGTGACCATGATTTAATCACGTCAGGTGAGGCTAAAGTAATTTGGATGCTATCAAACTCTAGGTTACCGTTGCCGGCAGGGCTCTGCATGATATCGAGTAAATCTTTCAAGTTGCTTCTCCGTTATCTTTATAATCATCTGACTGCAATCTGTTGACGCAGATAAGATGAATGAAGGCAATGAATAGGGTTGAGACAAATTACTAAAAGCAGCAGCAATGACGCGTACTGCCTTTAGTGGACAACTAAGTTAGACAATGGGTTTAGTTGCTTTGTTTTAACTCAATATTAATACCCAGTGATTTGATTTCTTTGGTCAGTACGTTAAACGACTCAGGCATACCTGGATCCATATACTGCTCACCATCAACGATGTTTTTGTACATACGTGTACGGCCTTCAACGTCATCCGACTTCACAGTCAGCATCTCTTGCAACGTATAAGTCGCGCCATAAGCTTCTAGTGCCCAGACTTCCATCTCACCGAAACGCTGACCACCGAACTGTGCTTTACCGCCGAGTGGCTGCTGAGTGACTAGCGAGTAAGAACCCGTTGAACGCGCATGCATTTTGTCATCAACCAAATGGTTAAGCTTGAGCATGTACATATAACCAACCGTTACCTTGCGGTCAAATTTCTGACCAGTACGACCATCATATAACGTCTGCTGACCATCGCGATCCATACCAGCAAGCTCGAGCAAGTCTTTAACTTGGCTTTCTCTTGCGCCGTCAAATACTGCTGTGCCCATCGGTACACCGCCACGTAAGTTGTCTGCTAACGCCATGATGTCATCATCACTTAAGCTATCAAGATCAACTTGCTCACCGCCTACTTGGTTATAGATTTTGTCCAAGAAGTCACGTAGCTCTTTGATCGCTGCTTGAGATTTGAGCATACCATCAATCTTCTCGCCCAATCCTTTTGCTGCCATACCCAAATGCGTCTCTAGAACCTGACCGATGTTCATACGAGATGGTACACCAAGTGGGTTCAATACGATGTCAACGGTATTACCATTTTCATCATAAGGCATGTCTTCAACTGGCATGATGCGCGATACCACACCTTTGTTACCATGACGACCAGCCATCTTATCACCAGGCTGAATACGACGCTTAACCGCTAGATATACTTTAACGATTTTCTGTACGCCATGTTGTAAGTCATCACCAGCGGTCAATTTGCGTTTTTTCTCAGCAAACTTTACATCGATGTCTTTTTGCTTATCAACCAAGTAATCAGCGATTTGCGTTAGACGCTCAGAGATTTCTTCTTCTACTGGCTGGATATCAAGCAATGTCTCAAGGCTCATATCTTTCATATCAGCCAACGCCATTACTGTACCAGCCTTTAGACCAGCACCGCCGCTGACTTTTTGGCCATCTAATAGATTACCAATACGACCACGTGCTGCTTCTTCAAAGATACGTAACTCTTCTTTTAAATCTTTGCGATAGCTATCAAGCTGCGATTTTTCAATCGCTCTTGCGCGTGCGTCTTTTTCGACGCCATCACGGGTGAAGACCTGTACATCAATAACCGTACCTTTACTTGAAGTCGGTACGCGTAGTGACGTGTCTTTCACATCAGCCGCTTTTTCACCAAAGATAGCCCGTAGTAGTTTCTCTTCTGGCGTCAGTTGCGTTTCACCTTTTGGCGTCACTTTACCAACTAAGATATCACCAGCGTCAACTTCAGCACCGATATACACGATACCTGCTTCATCAAGACTTGATAATGCCGCTTCACCAACGTTTGGAATATCAGCAGTGATCTCTTCTGTACCTAGCTTGGTATCACGAGCCACACACGTCAATTCTTGAATATGAATGGTGGTGAAACGATCTTCTTTAACCACTTTTTCAGATAGCAAGATTGAATCTTCGAAGTTGTAACCATTCCACGGCATAAATGCGATGCGGATGTTCTGACCCAGAGCTAGCTCACCAAGATCCGTTGATGGACCATCAGCCAAGATATCACCCAAAGCGATTTCATCACCTTGGTTGACGATGATACGTTGGTTGATACAAGTGTTCTGGTTAGAGCGCGTGTATTTGATTAAGTTATAGATATCGATACCCGCTTCACCAGCAGTCATCTCGTCTTCATTGACACGAACCACGATACGTGAGGCATCAACATCTTCGATCACACCGCCACGCTTAGCAATCACACAAACACCAGAGTCACGAGCAACGTGACGCTCCATACCAGTACCTACTAATGGCTTATCAGCACGTAGCGTAGGAACCGCCTGACGCTGCATGTTCGAACCCATCAAAGCACGGTTAGCATCATCATGCTCTAGGAACGGAATCAGACCTGCTGCAACCGATACTACCTGACTTGGTGACACATCCATATGCGTCACTTTTTCTGGTGGCATACGGACGAATTCACCATAGCTACGCACACTGACCATCTCATCAGACAACGCGCCTTCTGCGGTTACTGGTGAATCAGCCTGTGCAATGACCGTACCTACTTCTTCAATCGCTGATAAATACTCAATAACGTCAGTAACTTTACCATCAACCACACGGCGATAAGGGGTTTCTAGGAAACCAAAGCTGTTGGTTTTAGCAAACGTCGCTAGCGAGTTGATCAAACCAATGTTCGGACCTTCAGGAGTCTCAATCGGACATACACGGCCATAATGCGTATCATGTACGTCACGTACTTCAAAGCCTGCACGTTCACGAGTCAAACCACCCGGTCCTAATGCTGATACACGGCGTTTATGGGTAACTTCAGACAACGGGTTGTTCTGATCCATAAACTGTGACAACTGGCTTGAACCAAAGAATTCTTTCACCGCGGCCGCTACCGGCTTAGAGTTAATCAAATCTTGTGGCGACAAGTTGTCTGATTCCGCTGAGCTTAAACGCTCTTTTACAGCACGCTCAACACGCACTAGGCCAACACGGAATTGGTTTTCTGCCATCTCGCCAACTGAACGAATACGGCGGTTACCTAGATGGTCAATATCATCAACATCACCGCGACCATTACGAATCTCAATCAGCTCTTTTAACACATTGACGATATCGTCATTGGTTAATACGCTGCGTTCGCGCTGAATATCAGGATCATCCGTGTTATCGAATTCTAAACCAAGACGACGGTTAAATTTCATACGACCGACATTCGACAAGTCATAACGGTCTGCGTTGAAGAACATGCTTTCAAATAATTTTTCAGCAGTCTCAACCGTTGGTGGCTCACCTGGACGCATTACTTTATAGATTTCAATCAATGCTTCTTCGCGAGTTGACGTGCTATCAGCGCGAATCGTATCGGCAATATAACTACCTTGATCGATATCATTGGTGAATAGGATGCTAAATTCTTTAATAGCACCACTCGCTTCAAACGAGTTCAATTTAACCAATAGTTCGTGATCAATTAACGTGTTTGCTTTTGCAATCACTTCGTCATTAACAACGATATCTTCTGCCAAAATGCGCTCATACAGATACTCATCAGGCACAGCAATTTTCGTCATACCCGCTTCTTCAAGCTGACGAATACGGCGTGCGTTGATACGCTTACCTTGCTCTACCAATACATCACCTTCAGGTGACACGATATCAAATTGAGCCATCTCACCACGTAAGCGATCAGCGACTAAATCAATTTCGAACTGCTCTTCGCCTTTATAAACAGCAACTTTATCAAAGAACAAATCTAAGATTTCAGAAGTCGTCAAACCTAGTGCACGTAGAATGATTGAAGCCAGTAGCTTACGGCGACGGTCAATACGAGCAAATACTAAGTCTTTGGCATCGAATTCAAAATCTAACCAAGAACCACGGTAAGGGATAATACGTGCGTTATAAAGCACTTTACCACTTGAGTGTGACTTGCCTTTATCATGGTCAAAGAAGACACCTGGCGAACGATGTAGCTGTGATACGATTACACGCTCAGTACCATTGATAATGAAAGTACCGTTAGCCGTCATCAAAGGCATTTCGCCCATGTAAACGCTTTGCTCACGGATATCTTTGATAGCGGCTTTGCTATCTTTGTCTTTGCTATCTTTGTCTTTGATGATCAAACGAATTTTGACACGCATCGGCGCAGCAAACGTTGAACCACGTAAGATACACTCACGCTCATCAAATTCAGGCGTGCCTAAATAGTACTCAACAAATTGTAACTCAGCATTACCAGAGTGACTCTCAATTGGGAAAATAGAGGAATACGCAGCTTGCAAACCAGTATTCTCACGAGCTTTTGGCTTTTTATGCTCTTGCAAAAATTGCTCGTAAGAATCTACTTGAATAGACAGCAAATAGGGAATGTCCATCACAGTGGGCAATTCAGCAAAACTTTTGCGAATACGCTTTTTTTCAGTATAAGAATATGCCATCGAGAGTCCTTACAGTAAACGTGGAAACAAATTAAAAGCGTGGCCAGCATGCATAAATACGATGCAAACTGAGCGACGTAAACGATAATACAAAACAGGTGTTCGTGTTCAACTCATATTTTTTGTCACTTATCACTTCACTAACCAGTGTGTATTTAGCACACCTTATTCAATCTTATAATCGGTATATGAACCCATCTATATAGATGCCTATACCGAAGAATTCAACCTAATACAAACTATTGCCTTTAGGGCTTAACTTTCTAGTATATTTATGAAAAAATAATTTTTACTAAAATTTTGAACAATTTGTCATCAAAACTGACATGATCGTTTAGCCAGTTCATCACTAAAACTGATATCGTCGCTGGTATGAACCGTCTTTAAGCCTATGCAATGACAGTAAACCATGCTAAATAGATAATTTAATATCAACAGTTTTCAGAATTAATAATAATTGGGATAACTATAACTTTTAGAATCAGTATAAACTATAGTGTTAATGGGAAAGCATGCAGACACAAAAAAATGCCAAACATCTACGGACGTTTAGCTTATTTAACTGATTTCAAAAACTGGCATGTGTGCTTGCATGTATATCGTCTGTCCTTTTGATGGGTATCCACCGTGTTGTTGCATACGTATGTTGGCAGACACAAAAGGTCAAGCTACAAATTATAGTAAAAAAAAGCTGGCAATGCAAGGCATTACCAGCTTTTTTTGTACAGTGTTAAACTTATTTTAGTTCAACAGTTGCACCAGCTTCTTCAAGTTTCTTTTTCAACTCTTCAGCTTCAGCTTTAGATGCGCCTTCTTTGATTGGAGCTGGAGCGCTTTCAACCAAATCTTTCGCTTCTTTTAGGCCAAGGCCAGTAGCTTCACGTACAGCTTTAATTACGCCAACTTTCTTCTCGCCAAAGCTAGCAAGAACAACGTCAAACTCGTCTTTTTCTTCAACAGCAGCAGCAGGACCAGCAGCAGCAGGTGCAGCAGCAGCAACAGCAGCTGTTACGCCGAATTTTTCTTCCATGTCGCTGATTAACTCAACGATATCCATTACTGACATTTCAGCGATTGCGTTTAACACATCATCTTTAGATAGTGCCATGAGAACTCTCCGTTATCTGATAAAAATTAATTGATTCTAATATCGCTTTGATTGATTGCCACAATTTCAAATAGGTATGGCAATAAAATTCAACCAAAATTAGCGATGTTAAAGTTACGTTAAAACAAGCAATTAAGCAGCTTCTTTTGCGTCTTTGATTGCCGCTACAGTGCGAACGAACTTGCCAGGAACAGCGTTCATAGTCTGGACAAGCTTGGTCACTGGTGCATTCATAGTAGCCATCAAGATAGAGATTGCTTCGTCGCGAGTTGGTAGCTTCGATACGCGCTCTAGCTCTTCTGGACCATAAACTTCACCACCGACTGATACTAATTTGGTCTCTAAAGCTTTGTTATCTTTGCTAAAGTCGAAAACGACTCTTGCTGCAGATCCCAAGTCTTCCATAGAGAAAGCCAAAAGTAGTGGACCAGTCATACGGTCTGACATGCTCTCAAACTTAGTACCTTCAAAAGCGCGTTTTGCTAGTGTATTTTTCACCACTTTTAAAACAACACCTTTATCACGAGCTTGTTCGCGAAGCTGAGTAAGCTTAGCAACACCAATTCCGTGATACTCGGCAGCTACTGCTGAGTAAGCATTAGCAGCAACTTCAGACACTTCAGCCACAACTTGTTGTTTTTGCTCTAGCGTTAATGCCATAAGTTGACTCCTTTAATCTTATCAATCGGCTTATCATAAGAGTGCTAAAAACCGAAGTTTTTATACGTTCAAATTATAAGCTAGGACTGACTTGATACGACACATTACCAGCGGATTCAATTAATAAAAAAGCATCTACTGGTAACGACTGATTACGGCACCGTTATCAGAATGACGTTGAGTAATAGTTTGAAGACTGTACAAACAATCATATCGTCCTATTCGCTCGTGTCTTAAACTGTGTGGGCCACCGTCTGCGTAGGACAACTAAGATTTTCATCTGTCGTCGATTAACAAAAGTGACTCAATATCATATTTAACCATTCGAAAATTGTTATTTATGACGCTGAACCACCTTCTACCTACGGTCTTAGACAGCGTAGTAAAAACTACGCTGACCTAATTTTTTAAATATGGTTTGTGCTCATCATTCAAAATATTTGATGTTCAAAAACTTAAAGATAGAGACTTTAATTATTTTGCAGTACGATAAGGAACAGCATCGATCGTTAGACCAGGGCCCATCGTGCTAGACAAGGTAATTTTCTTAATGAAAGTACCTTTAGAAGTAGCAGGCTTAGCACGCTTTAGATCAGAAATGATCGCTTGCGCGTTTTGCTCGATTTGCTCAGCAGTGAAACCGATCTGTCCGATAGTTGCATGGATGATACCAGCTTTATCAACACGGTACTGTGCTTGACCCGCTTTTGCGTTAGTCACAGCTTCAGCAACGTTTGGCGTTACCGTACCAACTTTTGGGTTAGGCATTAGGCCACGTGGACCTAGAATCGTACCCAATTGACCAACAACACGCATAGCATCTGGAGCTGCGATAACAACATCAAAGTCCATGTTACCAGCTTTGATTTCTTCTGCTAGGTCTTCAAAACCAACGATGTCTGCACCAGCTTCTTTAGCGGCTTCAGCAGCAGCGCCTTGAGCAAATACAGCAACGCGTTTGGTTTTACCAGTACCAGCAGGTAAGTTAGTTGCACCACGAACCACTTGATCAGATTTACGTGGGTCAACGCCCAAGTTTACTGCGATATCAATAGACTCTTTGAATTTTAGTGCTGGCAAATCGTTTAGGATTTGAACTGCTTCTTCAAGAGTGTATTGCTTTTCGTTATCAATACGGCTTTGAATTTCTTTTTGACGTTTGGTTAGCTTAGACATTATACACCCTCCACGGTAATACCCATTGAACGTGCAGTACCAGCGATGGTACGGACAGCAGCATCAAGATCAGCAGCAGTTAAGTCTGCATTTTTGGTCTTAACAATTTCTTCTAGTTGTGCACGGTCAACTTTACCGACTTTAGCTGTATTCGGTGTACCTGAACCTTTAGCAATACCAGCAGCTTTACGTAGTAAATACGCAGCTGGTGGTGACTTCATGATGAAGGTAAAAGACTTATCGCTGTATACAGTGATCTCAGTTGGGATCGGTAGACCTGGCTCTTGGCCTGAGGTCGCAGCGTTGAATTCTTTACAGAACGCCATGATGTTCACGCCTTTTTGACCCAATGCTGGACCAATTGGTGGTGAAGGATTTGCTTTGCCTGCAGGCACTTGCAGTTTGATGTAACCATCAATCTTCTTAGCCATGATACTCTCCTAAATGGGTAATAGCGCCAAATCAACGTGGTATATACCTAATTGACTAACAGCTCCCCGGTTGATGAACTTTTTGCTGTTTAGTCTAGCTTTTCAACTTTGCTAAACTCAAGCTCGACCTGAGTCGGTCGATTAAATACGTTTACGGTCAAATGTAATTTAGATTTCTCATAATCCACCTTTTCAACCAACCCTTTGAAGTCAGTAAATGGACCATCAATAACCAACAGCTCTTCGCCCGGCTCAAATAGTGTTTTAGGACGTGGGTCAGTTTCAGTTTGATTGAGACGATTTAAAATACGATCAGCTTCTACTTGCGTAATAGGTGCAGGTGTTTCAGGCGTACCGCCAATAAAACCCATGATACGGGGACAGTCTTTGACAATATGCCAAGTGTTGTCGTTCATTTCCATTTCGATCAATACATAACCTGGAAAAAACTTACGCTCACTCTTACGCTTCTTGCCGTCTTTCATTTCGACGACTTCTTCAGTAGGAACCAATACATCACCGAATGACTCAGCAAAGTCACTACGGTTAATACGATCAGTTAATGAACGTTGTACTTGCTTTTCATATCCTGAAAACGCTTGAACAATATACCAACGCATATCACGCTCCTGATCATTATAAATAAGTCGTTATAGGTAAATCTCTCGTTAATAGTCACTAATACGTGCTACTAACCGATAAAAATACCAACGAACCAGTTAAAAAAGTTATCCAACAACCAAACAAAGAATCCAACAATGGCAATCATGACAATAACTTGCCATGTATATTGAAAGGTTTCATCTTTACTTGGCCATGTCACTCGGCGAAGTTCAACAGCTGCATCTTTTAATAAAATTTTAAAAGCACGACCTTGATGCGTCAGCGCCAAACAGACTAATGCAAATACAACAAGGGCAACGATAATCCCAATACGAATCCAGACGTCGTTGGCTGGTTGCCAATAACCGGGTAGATATTGGTTGACTAAAGTCGCCCCTATCAAAACTGCTGCGGCAAGTAGCCACAAAATCACATCTTTTATTGAGCCAGTCTTAGCGACTTCAACGGCAGAAGTATTGACCGCTGATACATGCTTATCTTTAGACAGCATTCCACCAGTAACCGCCTTGGCATCAGATAACTTAGTCTCGAGGTTATCTTGATTATTGCTCATAAAGAACTCACTTCGGAGATGGTGGGGTACAACAAAGATATGATAAGAAGATGGCAGGCGATGTAGGACTCGAACCTACAACCCTCGGTTTTGGAGACCGATGCTCTACCAATTGAGCCAATCGCCTATGGGTGTAAAGGACAGCATTATACAATATTTATCGTAAAATGCAAGCCTTCAGAGATAATTTTTTATCTCGCTTTCCTCTGAATTAAGAGTCGTTATATTTATTAATTAGCCTTATAAAAGATTAATAATATGAATATACGATAAGAGGGAGCGCTAATATAACAAGGTATTTCGTAGATTACAATAGAAGAAGAGATAAATTCACTATTATTACTTGTAAAACCTTTATACAAAATAATATTAAAATCAGCATGGTTTAATTCAGACTTATACCCTCAAACCAGCTTACCACTCTCAAAGAAAAAGCCACCCTATTTCTAGAGTGGCTTTTTTATAACTAATTCAAGTTCTCATTACTGAGACTGATGGATTAGTTCAATACGTTAGCAACAACACCAGCGCCTACAGTACGGCCACCTTCACGAATAGCGAAGCGAAGACCTTTGTCCATAGCGATTGGGTGGATAAGCTCTACGCCCATCTCAACGTTATCACCAGGCATAACCATTTCAGTACCGTCTTGTAATTGGATTGCGCCAGTTACGTCAGTGGTACGGAAGTAGAACTGTGGACGATAGCCGTTTAGGAATGGTGTGTGACGACCACCCTCTTCTTTTGACAGTACGTATACTTCTGCGTCAAACTTGGTGTGAGGCGTGATTGAACCTGGCTTAGCTAGTACTTGGCCACGTTGTACGTCTTCACGCTTAGTACCACGTAGTAGTACGCCACAGTTTTCGCCTGCACGACCTTCGTCAAGCAGTTTACGGAACATCTCTACACCAGTACAGGTGGTTTTTTGAGTGTCACGGATACCAACGATTTCGATCTCGTCACCAACTTTAACGATACCAGATTCAACACGACCAGTTACTACGGTACCACGGCCTGAGATTGAGAATACGTCTTCGATTGGCATTAGGAATGCTTTGTCGATATCACGCTCTGGCTCTGGGATGTAGGTGTCTAGTACGCCTAGTAGTTCTACTACTGCTGGCTCACCATACTTGTCTTCTGAACCTTTTAGGGCTTCAGTGGCTGATCCTTTGATGATTGGGGTGTCGTCACCTGGGAAGTCATAGTCGTTCAATAATTCACGAACTTCCATTTCTACTAGTTCTAGTAGTTCTTCGTCATCTACCATGTCACATTTGTTCATGAATACGATGATGTATGGTACGCCAACCTGACGTGATAGCAAGATGTGCTCACGGGTCTGTGGCATTGGGCCGTCAGTTGCTGATACAACTAAGATTGCGCCGTCCATCTGGGCTGCACCGGTGATCATGTTTTTAACATAATCGGCGTGACCTGGGCAATCAACGTGAGCATAGTGACGTGCTTCAGTGTCATACTCTACGTGTGAGGTGTTGATGGTGATACCACGTGCTTTTTCTTCAGGTGCTGAGTCAATAGACGCGTAGTCTTTGGCTTCGCCGCCAGAAGTTTTTGCAGCTACTGTTGCGATTGCAGCAGTTAGGGTTGTTTTACCATGGTCAACGTGTCCGATGGTACCGACGTTGACGTGTGGCTTGTTACGTTCAAACTTGGCCTTTGCCATGGGTAATTCCTCTTTTTTTGGGGTCAAATGCTAGGTTCGTATCAATACGATAACTCAGACAATCTTGACCACTTTAAGATAATTGTTAAAAGGTCGCACATACTAATGTGCAGATATTATAAGAAAATCACGACCAATAACAAGTCTTTTAACAAGTTATTGGCGGATTCTCTACTGACAACCTAAAAACAGGCTCTACATTGTCAGATTCAATAGACGTTTATTTACTCGTCATCATCTTTAGAGTTGAACTTAGAGATGATTTCAGCAGCAACTGATTTTGGAATTTCAGCGTACTTTTGGAATTCCATTGAGTAAGTTGCACGGCCTTGTGACATAGAGCGCATTTGAGTGGCATAACCAAACATTTCCGCTAATGGTACTTCAGCACGAATCTGTTTAGTACCGCCAGGTAAATCTTCCATACCCTGTACCAAACCACGACGACGGTTAAGATCGCCCATGATATCGCCCATATAGTCTTCAGGCGTTTCAACTTCTACTTTCATTACTGGCTCAAGTAGCGCTGGATCCGCTGCCATGAAACCTTTTCTGAATGCCATAGAACCTGCCATTTTGAACGACAATTCATCAGAATCGACGTCATGGTAAGAACCATCATACAAAGTTGCTTTTACGCCAACCACTGGGTAACCAGCAAGTACGCCGTTTTTCATGCGCTCTTGGATACCTTTGTCAACAGCACCGTGGAATTCTTTTGGTACAGTACCACCAACAACTTCTTCAGCGAATTCGTATTCAGTTTCGCCCGCTGGATCAAGTGGCTCAAGACGTAACCAAACGTGACCGAATTTACCACGACCACCTGTTTGACGTACGAATTTGCCTTCTTGTTCAACAGTATTACGAATCGTTTCACGATAAGCAACCTGCGGCGCACCGATGTTGGCTTCAACGTTAAACTCACGCTTCATACGGTCAACTAGAATCTCTAGATGTAGCTCACCCATACCGCTGATGATTGTCTGACCAGATTCTTCGTCAGTATGTACACGGAACGATGGATCTTCTTTTGCCAAACGACCTAAAGCGATTGACATTCTTTCTTGGTCAGCTTTAGTCTTAGGTTCAACCGCTAGACTGATAACTGGATCTGGGAATTCCATACGCTCAAGAGTAATGACGTTGTTTTCATCACATAACGTATCACCAGTGGTCACATCTTTCATACCAACCAAAGCTGCGATATCACCAGTACGGATTTCTGCAAGCTCTTCTTGAGAGTTTGCCATCATCTGTACAATACGGCCAACACGCTCACGCTTCATTTTAACTGGGTTATAAACACTGCTACCCTGAGTCATTACACCAGAATAAACACGGACGAAGGTTAAGTTACCAACGAACTTGTCGTTCATGATTTTGAACGCTAGTGCTGAGAACGGTGCCTCATCTGACGCTTCACGAGTGCCTTCAGTTTCATCTTTGTCATCAAGGATACCGCGAATAGCCGGTACATCCATTGGTGCTGGAAGATACTGAATAACAGCATCTAGCATCTTTTGTACACCCTTGTTTTTAAAGGCAGTACCACAAAGAAGCGGGATGATTTCGTTATCAATTGTCAACTGACGAATAGCGCCATGGATCTGCTCTACAGTCAATTCACCGTTTTCTAGATACTCATTCATGAGATCTTCGTTTGCTTCAGCAGCGCTTTCTACAAGATATTCACGATACTCTTCCGCTTTTTCTTGTAATTCAGTTGGGATCTCACGCTCTTCATACTGCATACCTTGAGAGGCTTCATCCCAATAGATAGCTTTCATGGTAACTAGGTCAACAACGCCTTCGAAGTCATCTTCTTTCCCAATTGGGATAACCAACGGTACTGGCTTACCACCAAGACGGGTTTTGATCTGTTCGATAACACGATAGAAATCAGCACCAACGCGATCCATTTTGTTTACGAAAGCAAGACGTGGTACTTTGTATTTGTTCGCTTGACGCCATACAGTCTCAGACTGTGGCTGAACGCCGCCTACTGCACAGTAAACCATGCAAGCGCCATCAAGTACACGCATAGAACGTTCAACTTCGATCGTGAAGTCAACGTGACCTGGTGTGTCAATGATGTTGATGCGGTGTTCGTCGAACTGTTTTGCCATACCTGACCAAAAACAAGTGGTTGCCGCTGAGGTAATAGTAATACCGCGCTCTTGTTCTTGCTCCATCCAGTCCATGGTGGCTGCGCCATCATGTACTTCGCCAATTTTGTGGCTAACACCGGTATAAAATAAAACACGCTCAGTAGTGGTCGTCTTACCAGCATCAATATGCGCTGAGATACCAATATTGCGATAGCGTTTTAGGGGAGTTTTACGAGCCATAGTGTTTTCCTAGGAAAAGTCGTGTATATAATAATGTATTGTGTCTCTACCTCATACTCTATGACAAAGCGTTCAGCTTCGTAATATTACTTACTGATTATTGAGCCTAATATGGACAAAAAAAGAGCAAATACTAAGAATAGTGCGGTATCAAATTTGGGACGCTTTCTAATTAAAACAATACATTTTTAGAGAGGCATCTTGATAGATATCCGCCATCTCAGTTGCTAATAGATAAGTCCTACTCACAACTTTTTCAATGATGGCGGTAATCAATAGAATAAACAACAATGTAAGATTAATTGATATGAGTCAATAATCTCAGGCTACTATTAAACAGTGAGTATAAGAGTAGCTTAGAAACGGTAATGAGAGAATGCTTTGTTAGCATCTGCCATGCGATGAACTTCGTCACGCTTTTTCATAGCAGCGCCTTTACCTTCGGCAGCATCATTCAATTCGCCTGCTAAACGCAAAGCCATTGATTTTTCTGAACGCTTAGCAGCAGCTTCTGCCAACCAACGCATAGCCAAGGCAGTACGACGGGAGGGACGTACTTCCATTGGTACTTGGTAGGTTGCACCACCAACACGGCGAGCTTTTACTTCTACCATTGGGCGTACATTTTCAAGTACTTCTTCAAAGAAAGATACTGGATCTTCAACTTTGCGTTTTTCACTTACTGTTTCAAGTGCACCATAAACGATACGCTCAGCAGTAGATTTTTTACCATCACTCATTACATGGTTGATGAATTTTGCAACAGTTTGGCTACCAAACTTAGGATCCGGTAGGATCTCACGGGCAGCAACGACGCGACGTCTTGGCATAATAAATTTCCTTATCTTCAGGAGTGTCCAACATTCACAACTTTATATTTATCTATTAGACATAATAGAGAGTTGTCAGTTAGCCTTACTGCATGGTGGTATGTTTTAAGCATAAACAGCTGATATAACATTGTTGGTATATAAGTAGCTTTACTGCTAACACCGAACCCATGCACAGTTATTGGGTAGTACAAAAAAGCTTAGTTAATAACGTTTAGCTATTAAACTTTAGGCTTCTTAGCACCATACTTAGAACGACCTTGCTTACGGTCTTTTACGCCTGCGCAATCTAATGCACCACGAACGGTGTGATAACGTACACCTGGTAGATCTTTTACACGACCACCACGGATAAGAACAACACTGTGCTCTTGTAGGTTATGACCTTCGCCGCCGATGTAGCTTGATACTTCATAGCCTGAAGTCAAACGTACACGACATACTTTACGCATGGCTGAGTTAGGTTTTTTTGGTGTGGTAGTATATACACGAGTACATACACCGCGACGCTGTGGGCACGCTTCCAACGCAGGAACTTTTGACTTTTCCTTGATGGTTTTGCGACCTTTACGAATCAATTGGTTAGTTGTTGCCATAAGGCATCCTTCTCCCGTTTGGTATAAAACAAAAAAATGGGTTAATGCATCGTCCATCTGACAATAATGACAGACTTTAGAGCACCCATTTTTAGGACAGTGTATTATAAAGAGTTGTTGTTGCTAATTCAACCACTTATGCGTGATTGACCTTTACAACTTTTGATAGATATGCATTCCATCTACCTTTTCCTTACTGTATTTGCTCTGAGTAAACGATATATCAATAGAGATTCAGTAAATGGTAAGGTTATGAATGGTTTGAATACGACAGTCAGCATTGTAACTAGAGTAGTTCACAAAGACTAAATGGCGACATTACCTTGTTTTTCAAGAGCTATAAGATAACATCGCCCATATTAAAGTAAATAAGTTTTAATGCTGTTGCGCGATTAAGAGATAAGGCCCAATAAATAGAAGTGTCATGTTTACTTCTTTTGCTTATCGGCAGTTTTATCTGTCTTACTTACTTTTTTGCTATCAGCTGCGTCAGCTGACTCATCCTTCTTTTTACTGTCTTTACTTTCAGCATCCTTCTCGTCTGCCTTGTTGTCATTATCACTAGCATTGTTGTCTTCCACGCTCTGACTCTCAGCAGCCTTGGCTTCAGTATTTTGCTTTTCTTCTTTGCTAGAGAATTTACTGACCTCAGCCTCGCTCTTACTATCATCAGTAATAGCGCGGTTGGCAAGCTTTGCATCTGGTGCAAACGTTGCTTGCGCTACCCCAATGACCTCATCAATTAACTGGCTGTTATAACGTACACCTATCACAACTGCTGTAGCTGGTAGGAAACGGCGTATCCATGATAAGTTGATCTGATCCAAATCAATGCCTACTTGGCTAGCAATACTATCTATTTGTTGAGCATAAAAATTCACATTGTTGTTCTTCATACCTAAGTTTTTAAGCTCATTGTGTAAACCACTGCTTTGGGCATTATCTAGCAAGCCTTTACCGATACCGATACCAGCGAGCAATGCTTGCTTTTCTTGCATTTTGCTCAAGTCGGCGTTCGCAAGTAGCTCATAAGCCATTTTCACACCTTGCTTACCAGTCAATGGCTTATTGTAGACGGCCGCTAGCTGATAAACGGTACGTAGCGATACTAATAACAACCACAACGTATCGGCCAGTAAGCCTGGAAGTCCTGCCAAACCAGTCAAGCCACCGATGGCTGCTAAAGCACGGTTCTGATTGGCAATATCAGTGGCAAGTGCATAACGCTCTTCATCATCAAGATTGGCAATATTGGCAAAACGATGTTGATTGGGCAAATCAATTTGGCTCCAATGAGCGGCCAATTTCGCCACTTGAGCAAATGCCCCATCGACCGTCGATTGGAAAAAGCTATTCGGTACCACTTTTTTGGCATATTTGCCATAAGTCGCAAAACGAGTACCAAGTAATTGCTGAGTCGCTTTTAGTGTCTGTTCACGAAACAGATCTTGTTGATAGTCTTCATCGCCCAAGTCGACCGCTTTATATTGACGCGGTTTGCTGGTTTTAGCGTTCATGGTATCAATCATCGCGCCCACGCGCTCTAAATTGTTACGTGTGAAAGAACCAACGGTACTGATACCTTTAGATAAAGAAGTCTGCTTTGCCATCGTGTTGTCCTTAATATGATGATTATTTTTACTTTATTATTTAATAATGAGTTTGTGAAAACGATAAGTGTGCCATTCTAGCGAATCATTGCGGTCAATGTCAGTGCGAACAATGTTATTGCCCTCACCAATTTTGTATCTAAAAGTATAACTTCCTTTATGGTTTTCACCATTGATGAATTACTTTTTTCAATTTACTTAGCGCAAAACTACACTTGCTTTAAGGATATAATGATACTGACAAGATGAATAACTGGCTGACACTGCCTGTCATTAGTTACTTTTTCAAAAGCATGCAATAGTAGCTGCTATTTTGTCATTATTTTGCACTTGCGCAAAGATTTTGTATGCTTGATACGTTATCATACGCCATCAGCTATAGCCTGATTGCAACGTCATTTGTATGAAGCCATCGTCAATACAATGTTTTATGATGACAGCAGTCAAAGTTATAAGCAGTTAAAGCTATGAAAGAAGCATTTAATACTCAAGCAGCCTCTTTTAACATCTTATATAAGAGAGGCGCATTTGTGATATTAAATGAAAAGTAGATCTTTAAAAACGATTATCAATAGTGATGAAGAAAATCATTACTCATAAGGAATAAAATATGCGCCGCGTTGTTATTACTGGGGCAGGGATTGTCTCTTGTATCGGACATGATTTGGCCACTGTTACTGCTGCTCTGAAACAAGGACAGTCTGGCATTACTTTCAATCCATCTTATGCTGAGCATGAGTTTAAATCACACGTTAGCGGTAGTATCGATCAATCGATGCTTGATACAAGCGGTATTGATCGTAAATTAAAACGGTTTTTTAGTGATGCCAGTCTCTATGCTTATGTCAGCGCCTTGAACGCGATTGAGCATTCAGGTTTATCGCTTGAGACTATTAATAGTAACCCACGTGTGGGTTTGGTAGCGAGCTCGGGCGGCGCATCGACAGAAAATATCGTTAATGCTGTAGATGCAATGCGCGAAAAAGGCCTTCGCGGTGTCGGCGCCATGGCTGTGCCAAAAACGATGGGCAGCTCGGTATCAGCAGCACTGGCAACTGGTTTAAAAATCCAAGGGGTTTCTTACTCTCTCGCTTCTGCTTGCGCAACATCGACCCATTGTATCGGTCATGCTGCTGAGCTGATTCAGCTAGGCAAAGCCGACGTGGTATTGGCGGGCGGTAGTGAGTCTGAGCATTGGACGCAGTCTTGCATGTTTGATGCCATGGGTGCGGTAAGCACTCAATATAATGACACGCCAACGCTCGCATCAAGAGCTTATGACAAAGATCGCGATGGTTTTGTGATTGCTGCTGGCGGTGCCATGGTTGTTGTAGAAAGCCTTGAACATGCTCAAGCTCGCGGTGCTAACATTTTGGCCGAAATCGTTGGTTATGGTGCTAGCTCTGATGGTGCAGAAATGGTTGCCCCAAGTGGTGAAGGCGCGGTTCGTTGTATGCAGCAAGCGTTAGCTGAAGCAGGGTTAGAGAGTGTTGACTATATCAACAGTCATGGCACCAGTACTCCTCTTGGTGATATCACTGAGCTTAAAGCGATTGCCAAAGTGTTTGGAGATGATGCCAGTAAAGTACCGCCTATCAGCTCAACCAAATCGATGACCGGTCACAGCTTGGGTGCGGTTGGTGCGCAAGAATTGATCTATTGCTTATTGATGCTACAAGACGGCTTTATTGCCCCGAGTATCAACGTTGAACAATTGGATCCTGCAGCAGAAGGCTTTGATATTGTCACTCAAATGCGTGAAACCAATCTTGAAACACTAATGAGTAATAGCTTTGGCTTTGGCGGCACGAATGCAACCTTGATCATTAAAAAGTTTGATGCTTAAAAGATGCCTGTAGAAAATCACAATACCACTGAGCAGACAGATTCTGCCCCATCGCCAGCTACCATTCGTAGCTGGCGTTTTGGTGATCTGCCTGCTGCTGAACTGATACCGCAACTACAAAAGCATTTGTTGGCACAAAATAGCGAGGCGCTCTGGCAGCTGGTTTGGCTAGACAATGATGGTCAGCCAGTCATTGGGTTGTTACCGAAAACAAGCTGGGTGGTCACCCCCAATTTTAAAACCCTATCTGACCCGTTGTCTGTCAATTATCAAGTGACGAAACATTGCCGCGATGTTTGTATCAATATTAATGATAACGCTGCTGATAGCGCTGCGATCAAAACTACTCAAATGAGCTATACTAAATGGCAGGATGAATTGATTGCCTACAGTCAAACCTATGAGAGCCTTAGCACTGATATAAAACCATCAGGTACCGTCAATCAAAAGCCAAATTATCATCATGGTCTGATAGGTTTTATTGGTTATGACATTGCTGCTCATGCATTGAGCCCAGTTACTGCTATACAATTGGCAGCGCAACCTTCTGCGGTATTGGGACATTATGATATTTATCTAATGCCAGCCACACAAGATGTTGCATCGGCTTGGACATTAACTGTCCAGCAAACGGACGATACTTCTGATATAAGTGATGAGCGTCAGCATAAAAATATGCTTGTGACAGCCCTTACCTCTTATTTGGATGCTTTTGATAAAACATTGTCTGACTCTAATCATTATATGGATCAAGCAACGCCTAAAATAGCCTTACAGCCTGCGCCTTTGGTCTTAAAGGCACAATGGGTTAAGCCCGATTATCAAATGGCGTTTGACCAAACCCAAGACTATCTGCAACAAGGCGACTGCTACCAAATCAATCTTACTCAAGCATGGCAAGGTAGCCTTACCTATCAGGATAACTCTCGCCAATCTCTATCAAGTCTTATTAATTACTTACCCAATCTTCACCATAATACTCAAGCACCGTTTGCTGGTTATTTAACCGTTCAATATGGCGATATAACTCATGCCGACAAAGACATTAATAGTCCGTTGCCAAATTCTATAAACCAGAAAAACACTTTTGAATTATTAAGCTGTTCACCAGAGCTGTTTTTTACGTTTATCAAAGACCGCAAAACGGGAAAACATCATATACGCACCAAGCCTATCAAAGGAACGACGCCTCGAGGCATCACCCCTGAACAAGACGATGCTTATAAACAGCAACTGATCAATAGTGAAAAAGACCGTGCTGAAAATGTCATGATTGTTGACTTGTTGCGTAATGATTTGGGCAAGTATGCCAAGATCGGTAGTGTAAAAGTGCCACAGCTATTTGCCATAGAAAGCTTTAGCAATGTCCATCATATGGTCAGCACCATCACCGCAGAGCTTAAAGCAGATACTCATCCATTGGCGGTATTATTTGGTAGCTTGCCTGCTGGCTCCATCACAGGCACGCCCAAAAAACGGTCGGTTGAAATTATCTCTGAGCTAGAGAATGCTCCACGCGGCGCTTACTGTGGCACCATGGGTTATATGAATTTTGATGGCAGTGGTCAATGGAATGTCTTGATTCGTACCGTTCAAGCCAACCATTCATTCGCTAATGACACAGAGCAACAAGGACATGTCAGTTTGTGGGCAGGTGGCGGTATCACGGTGGCTTCTGATTGTGAGGCTGAGTATCAAGAATGTTTGGATAAAGTGGGTAACTTGCTTTCTATACTCGCTCAAAAAAATAGCCACTAATAAATCTAAAACTTGCATAAAAAAGCAACTCAAAAATAAAGCCTGCGCAATAAAAATTGGCAGGCTGTATCATTGGTAAAGATTAACGTCACGTGTGCTATTGAGCTATCCGCTGTTAACCGTTAGACCAAACACTAGATAGTAGCAACTTCAGCATCCGCTTGTAATGCTTTTAAAGCGTCGATCAGACGCTGATTCTGTTCTGCTGTTCCAACTGTAATGCGCAAGTATTCATTGATACGCGGCTTATTAAAATGACGTATGATAATGCCTTGCTCACGTAAAGCACTGGCCACTGCACTGGCATTGCCTTCTTTTGGACGAGCAAAAACGAAATTGGCATGGGATGGCAACACGTTATAATCTAGTGCCGTCAATTCAGCCGTTAGTGACTGGCGCAAATCGATGACTTGCTGACGCATTTGTTCAAAATAGTCAGCATCCAAGACACTGGCGGTAGCACCAGCTTGTGCCAATTTATCTAAAGGAAAACTATTAAAGCTATTTTTCATGCGCGTCAATGCTTCAATCAATGAGGCATTACCAAAGGCCATGCCTACGCGTAAGCCTGCAAGTGACCGTGACTTTGAAAAAGTTTGGGTGACAAGAATATTGTCATACTCATTAATAAGACTCACAGCTGATACCTGAGCATCGACATCACCTTCCTTTATCTGAGCAAAATCAATATAAGCCTCATCAATCACGATTACGGCATTTGTGTGCTCGCTAGCAAGCTTGCGAATATCGGCGAGCGATAACAGTAGACCCGTGGGTGCATTGGGATTAGCGATGATAATGCCACTGCACGGTTGGCGATACGCATCTGGGTCAATACTGAAATCTTCTTCCAAGGCAATTTGCACCAAATCCACACCAAAAGTCTGTGCATACACAGGATAAAAGCTATAGCTGATATCAGGTGCCAATATAGGTCGCTCTTTTAAGAAAAAGCTTGCAAACACTAATGCCAAGACTTCGTCAGAGCCATTGCCGACGAATACTTGATTGGTATCAAGATGGTACGTTTTTGCCAAGGCGCTACGTAAATCATCAGACTCTGGCGCTGGATATAAACGCAAGTCGCTTGCTTGCTGCTCCAAAACTTTGGCGATTGCCTTCCCTACTTTTGGTGAAGGCGGAAACGGGTTTTCATTGGTGTTTAATTTGCATAAATTGTCATGTTGCGGCTGCTCACCTGGAACATAAGGTGACAAGTTACGTGCTTTAGATGACCAAAGTCTGGTGTCTATCTTTAACTCACTCATAAGTTATCCTACTATTCGCCACAAAAACGATTAAATATCAAAAGTAATTTTTAACATGCTTAGCTTATATTATTAAGAACGATAACGCGCCGAGCGAGCATGGGCTTCCAAATCTTCGCGCTGGGCTAAAATATCTGCTGTCTTCGCTAACGGCTTACTCCCCGCTTCACTACAATAAATAAGAGAAGATTTTTTTTGAAAATCATAAACACCTAAAGGAGAAGAAAAACGCGCGGTACCTGATGTGGGTAACACATGGTTCGGCCCTGCGCAGTAATCGCCAATCGCTTCTGGCGTGTGACGACCCATAAAGATAGCACCTGCATGGCGGATATCATGAAGTAGCGCATCCGGTTCGTCCACAGACAATTCCAAGTGCTCAGGCGCAACGCGATTAATCACTGCCATGCCCTCTGTCCGATCTTTGACCAAAATAAGTGCGCCACGGTTTTGTAAAGAGTCACGGGCAATATCTGCTTTTGGCAATTCAGCCAACGCTTTTTCTATCTCAGTTGCAACTGCTTTTAATTGCGCTTCGCTGGTGGTGACAAAGATGGCTTGTGCAATACGGTCATGTTCAGCCTGTGACAATAAATCCATGGCCAGCCAATCAGCGCGATCTTGCGTTTCGCCCTCTGCATAAACCAATACCTCAGACGGCCCTGCAATCATATCGATACCGACTTGACCGAACACAGCACGTTTGGCTGCCGCCACATACTTGTTGCCAGGCCCTGTAATTTTGTCCACGGCTGGAATCGTCTCTGTCCCATAAGCTAATGCGGCAACGGCTTGGGCACCGCCAATGGTGAAGACGCGATCAACTTGCGCTAAATGAGCGGCGGCCAATACCAAGGGATTTAAAATGCCTTTGGGCGCAGGCACCACCATGATGACCTCGGCGACGCCAGCCACCTTGGCAGGAATGGCATTCATAAGAACTGATGAGGGATAAGAAGCGAGACCACCCGGCACATAAATACCCACGCGATCAAGCGGCGTGACTTTTTGACCCAATCGATTGCCCAGCTCGTCCTCATACTGCCAAGTTTCTTGTACTTGACGTTCATGAAAAGTCTGTACCCGCGTTGCCGCTGTCGTCAGCGCCGTTTTGACTTCCTCATCAAGGTTGGCAAAAGCATCGGCCAGTGACTCTTTGGACAGCTCCAATTCTTGAATGGTAGTTGCTGGATGCTGATCGAACTGCTGAGTCAATGCCAATAATACGCTGTCTCCATCATGGCGCACTTGGGCAATGATATCATCAACCGTTTTTAATAAATCGGCATCATTGACCGTTTCAAAAGCAAGCAGTTGTGTCAGTTGACTGTCAAAATCGGCGTCTTGAGTACTGAGTTGGCGCATGACTGAATCCTGTGTTTGAGCCTATTATATGACTATAAAAAATGAAATTTCAGGAAAAAATAGAAAGTAATAAGGGCGATTTACCCATGTATTTATTATGATCTGACTCTGATTATACTGAGCTTTTATTTTCAGGCAAGTAAATACAACAAAACCAGTTTAGCACGCTATGTCTACCATAGAACGCCAAACTGGTTTAAAAATTTGTATAACAACGCTTTGTATTATCAATGGTTACCACTGACTCATGAAGCGTTAGCAATACTGTTTTTAAAGCTATCTAAAATTGGTTCAAGCAACGCAAATTTACGCTTATAACTGACTTGATTGACGATCAGGCGTGAAGAGACATCGCAGATATGGTCTCGTGCTTCAAGACCGTTCGCGCGCAACGTATTGCCAGTGTCAACCACATCGACAATTAAATCACCTAAGCCAACTAATGGCGCAAGCTCCATAGAGCCATAAAGCTTAATCACATCCACTTGCTGACCTTGGCTCGCAAAATACGCGCGTGCCACATTGACGTATTTGGTGGCAATACGCAAACGACGGTTGGGCAATGGCGCATCTTTGACACCAGCGGTCATCAGCTTACATTGAGCAATCTGCAAATCTAATAACTCATAAACATGATTGGCACCATGCTCTAGCAATACATCTTTACCTGCCACACCAAAATCAGCCGCCCCATGCTCTACATAAGTGGGCACATCACTTGCACGTAAAATCAATACACGCACATTGGGATTGGAGGTCGGAAAGATAAGTTTGCGCGAGGCCTCAGGGTCTTCTAGCAAATCAACGCCAGCCGCACGTAGCAGTGGCATCGTCTCTTCTAAAATACGGCCTTTAGATAAGGCCAACGTTAACCCAGAAAACGTATCATTTACTTCGTTTAATAAACCACTGGCAGGTATTGGTTTTGTTGCTTCAGTCATAATGGCATCGTGTCCATATATAGTGATTGTCCCCGCTGACCGAGGACTGCTAATTTTTTAATGATAAAAACATATAGTGGCAATAAATATCAAATGCCTAATCGATTTATAAATATTAATCGTTAGTGTTGATACGTTTGATGTTCACACCAAGACCACGTAATTTATTTTCAACATCTTCATAACCACGATCAATGTGATAGATACGGTCAATTAAGCTATCACCTTCAGCCGTCGCTGCTGCCATGACCAATGACATCGATGCACGCAAATCGGTTGCCATAACAGGTGCTGCGGTAAAGTTCTCAACCCCTCTGATCACTGCCGTATGACCATCAACTTGGATAGACGCACCCAAACGGTTAAGCTCTGGAACATGCATATAGCGATTTTCAAAGATATTTTCGATAATCGTACTAGTGCCATCAGCCAAGCAGCAAATTGCCATCAGCTGTGCTTGCATATCTGTTGGAAAACCTGGATGCGGGCGAGTACGGATATCAACAGGTTTTGGACGTCCTGTCATCTGCGCACGAATCCAATCATCACCTGTCGTAATCACAGCACCCATGGCTTCAAACTTTTCAAGTACTGGATGCAATAAAGACGCTGTGGTCTTTTTGGTCAATACATCACCGCGAGTCATTAACGCGCCGGCAAGGTAAGACCCAGTTTCGATACGATCTGGCACCACCGAATACTCACAACCATGAAGACGTTCAACCCCTTCGATAGTCATGGTAGCGGTACCAATACCACTTATTTTGGCACCCATCGCAACCAGCATATTGGCCAAATCAACCACTTCTGGCTCAAGGGCACAGTTACCTAACACTGTCGTACCTTTGGCAAGGGCAGCCGCCATGATTACGTTTTCAGTACCACCAACCGTCACCATATCAAATGAGAAATGACAGCCGATTAGTTTGCCGCCTTTTGGTGCTTGCGCTTTGACGTAACCATTTTCTACGCTAATTTCAGCGCCCATCGCCTCAAACGCTTTTAAATGTTGGTCAACAGGACGTGAACCAATTGCACAGCCACCTGGTAGTGACACTTCAGCCTCACCAAAACGTGCCAGCAATGGTCCTAACACTAAAATCGAGGCACGCATGGTCTTGACTAAGTCGTATGGCGCATAGAAATTATCGATATTTTTGGTATCACAAGTGACCGTATCGCCCTGCTTTTGGATGTTAATACCCATACCACCAATCAATTCAATCAATGTTCGCACATCTTGCAGCGATGGTACATTATGTAACGTCGTTGGGGTCTCAGCCAATATCATGGCTGCAAGCAATGGCAATGCAGCATTTTTGGCGCCTGAAATAGTAACTTCCCCTGCGATACGACTACTACCAGTGATTAAAAATTGATCCATAGAAATGACAACCTAGCGATGAGTATAACAATAATGAAAAACAAACCCTTTATGACCAACTACCTAAATAGCTGATCTAAAAAGTTTGAAACGATAAGTGGCGATTTAGCCTTTTGATTGAACATCCCACTCTGCAGGGGTTAATGCTTGGATATTGAGTGCGTGAATATCGCCACTCGCAATTTTATCGTTGACCAATGCATAAACCGCTTGCTGACGCTGTACGGTACGTTTGCCTTCAAAACTGGCATCAACCACGCGTACATCAAACTTATTACCTTGGTTGGCAGCCTGAATAAAAGCGTCTGGGAAATGAGTTTGTAAAAATGCAATCAGATCGTCAGCGTTCATGCTCATAGAATATTCTGCCTTAAATTAGAATAGAGTGTAGATTTAGAATAGTCGCCATTATAACAAGAGTTTGCGTATCTTACAGTACTGTCTTGTGCAGCGATATAGGTAGTAACAGTCGCGTGTAAGGCCAGCAAAATTTCCGTTACTGATATTTAGGTAAGCCACTTAATAGGAATTGACTATTACAGCCTCTTATCCAAATACGCTAACACCTGCGCTCGCACATCATTAACCCAGCGTAATGGCGGCGCCATCGCACCGATACTGGTGGCATGACTTGCTCCTTTGATTACGCCATTATCGACTGTGACGCCAGCTGCTTTTAGTGCTTCCGTCATTTTAATGGCATTGGTATCGTAAACAACTTTGTCTTTTTCAGCCGTTAGCAACAAATACGGTGGCTGCTTACCTTTAATTTGACGATCTGGCATTACCTGATCTGGTGTTGCGTTAGGGCCAAAGGCGGTTGCACTATCAAATTTACGGAAGTCATAACTATAAGGGCCAGCAATTCCAATCACAGCGCTAATATCTGTGGGCTTCATGCCGTATGGTGCTAAAAAATCCTCATTGGCAATGGCGGCGACAGCATTGAAGGCGCCTGCTGAATGCCCTATTACTGCCAACCGATCAGGATCTGCATAAAAGCTATTGGCATTGTTATGGCTCCATGCAATTGCCTGAGCAGTGTCTTTCACATAATCAGGGTACACATGGCTAGGCGCTTTACGGTAATTGATGACAGCCGTAACATAACCTGCTTGCGCCAAACTCTGTCCAACAAACGCATATTCTTCTTTGCTACCATTTTCCCACGAGCCGCCATGGACGAAAACCACCATTGGATAAGTCTGAGTAATGGCACTTTCCGCTTTCATTGCTTGCGCCAACGGTTTCGGATAATAGATATCCAAATCCTGTAAGGGTTCATCACCATACAAGATGTCTTTACTTACCCCAACACCACCATTGGTCGTGATACCGTTGACAACAGCAAGTGCCGATAAAGCTTGGGCTTGCTGCGTTGCTAAAACAACGCCGCCTATCGCGAACGCCGCTGTAATACCAGCCTTTGTGATTGTACGCGTTTTAATCTTTGATGTAATTTCATTTACGCCATTCATAACCAGTGTTCCCATTATATGTATGTAACTGATGATTAGCAGAGCGATGGTCACGTATTATTTTGTTCTATTTGGTTCGGACCATATCATCTACTTTTACCATACGTATTTTACGTTCTGACTGACGTTTTATCGTGTTTTTACTGTTATCCGTGTTTAGTCTTATTGTCAGTAAAAGATTGATAATACTGATTAAAAAACCTCTCAAAAACAATATTGCTCTAGATCTGATAACAAACAACAGGGTAACAAATGAGGTGGCAATAAATCAAAAAACCGTCATGGCCGATTTTGACATCATGACAGTTTTGTATCAATGACCCATTTTCGCCAGTGACTGGATTTTATTGATTCTGATAAAGGTCGATATATTCGCTTGATGACGACTGATCGACTCTCGCCCCTTCCTCTGTAACAATGATTGGCGTTGCAGTGATTGCAGTGCTCGTGGTTTCTGGCACGGCACTATTATCCACATTCGATACAGCCGATCTTTCTGCCACTGGTGCAGGATTGGCCAAATTGTCTTCATACATAATATCGTCTTCGCTTATCTTGACTCCTCTATCATCCACGACCGTTGTCAATAGTACCAACTCCGTTACACCAACCGTACTATTGGCAATATCAATCAAGTGGCTTTGCTGAGTGGGTGTCACACGCCCCATAATATAAACCACACCAGCGTTGGTTACCGCTTTAACTTGGGAGGCTTTCACGCCATCGCTGGAGGCCACTTTTGCCATTAATTTTGAGGTAATATAACCATCGTGGACTGTTGAGCTGTAACCTTTTGAGGCACTAACGTCCAACTCATTATAAACACGGCGTACATCTGGCATGGAGCTGACGACTTTTTCTACTTCTTCTTTGATCGCCTGAGTGGGTACTTCACCTGTTAATAATACCTCACTATTGAAGCTATCAATGCCCATGCGACTGGTTTGCTGTAGATCTTCTTTTAGACCGTACACATTGATTTTGACCGTATGTTCGATACTACGATCTAGCAGACGCTGCGGTATGGTACGCTCCGTCATCGGTACACCATACGTACCTTCAGTACTGTTGGTTAGATAGTTGGTGGTACAGCCAGTACTAATCACAGTAGCCACTAGCATAACGCCTATCGCAGTACGACGTGATGAACCAAAAATAGCAGGGCGCAAATGCATCCGTCTCATGATTTACCTCTTAGAGCAGGGTTGTGAGAATTGTAGAGAATCAATTAAGCGAGTAAGAACTCACTTATCGCGTTAACTCAGCTACTTTACTGAATTTTTATTCATGGCGGTTAGGTTTTTAGTAACGGTGACTGACGGTCAGGCCGATTTTATCTTTTAAAAAAAGTGATAGTACTCCCCTATCACCATGCGCTTGCGACAAAAGCCCCTTGCAGCCACTCAGGTTGACTGTCCACCAATTGTCCTTTGGACGACATTTTACTCGACGTATTATAAGCAATTACATCAAACCGGCAGTCATACTGCGCATACTCGGGATGCTGCTGCAAAAAATATTTGGCCGTTTTAATCACTTTGCGCTGTTTGCTGGCAGTGATACTGAGCGCGGCATCACCAAAACCTGAACGTTTACGCTGGCGCACTTCAATGAATACCACTGTGGACCATGTAGGGCCTGTCTCAAGCATCACCAAGTCTAATTCGCCCACTTTTGGCTGTTGCCAATTTTGGGCAATCAAGCACAGCCCTTGCGCCTGCAAAAACGCACACGCCTGCTGTTCAAACTGACCACCTTGACGTTGTTTTGGTGACGTTAAAATCAAGGTGCTACAGGAGGTCTTGTGGTTTGCCATAATGGTTGTGGGTCTAATCAACATTTCAGAATTATCATAGCACAACATGCTAAACTAACCACTTTTGCGCCATCTGTATCTACTTACGTTAGCCATGACTATTATATTATTTGCTCATTCATTATTTTATTGAGACAAAAAACCCATGCTAACCATAGATTTAACGGTGCCTACTATTTTTAATATTTTTTAATCATTCGAGGTTTTCATGTCTACCCCTACTGCGATGCCAGCTTGTCTCTATATTGTTGCCACGCCGATTGGTAATCTTACTGACATGACACCGCATGCAATCGATATTTTAAAACAAGTGGCTATTATTGCCTGCGAAGACACCCGCACTTCAGGCAAGCTCTTGTCACATTTTGGTATTGATACCCGAGGCAGTAAAGCGGACGATACAGAGTCAGTGAGTCCTGATGCCGATGTTGATACTGGCGTAAGACAAAAAGGACATCACAAGCTTTGGGCCTATCATGAACACAATAGCGCCATTCAAACCCCTAAAATTATTGAGATGATCCAGCAAGGTCACTCAGTTGCTTTGATCAGCGATGCGGGCACGCCTTTGGTGAGCGATCCAGGGTATCAATTGGTACAAGCAGCGCACGCGGCAAAGGTGATGGTATCACCGATTGTTGGTGCTTCTGCTGCCATTGCCGCATTGTCAGTGGCAGGGCTGCCGTCTGACCGTTTTAGCTTCATTGGTTTTTTGCCTGCAAAAACACATGGTCGCCAAAAACAGCTCAATGCGTTGCACACCCGTACCGAAACCTTGATATTTTATGAAGCACCGCACCGTATCATTGCCAGTTTAGAAGACATGAAAGCTGTATTTGGGGCAGATCGTGAGGTGACTTTTTGCCGTGAGTTGACTAAGACGTTCGAAACGGTTCGTAAAAGCACACTTGGCGACTTGGTTGAGTTTGTAAAAGCTGATGACAATCAGCAGCGCGGTGAAATCGTGGTGGTAGTGGCTGGCATGAATGTCGCGCAAGATACCGATGATATCAGTGTTCATGATAAGTTATTAGAGCGTCTGTTAGAAGACCTGTCGGTTAAAAAGGCGGCGGCATTGGCAGCTGACATCACAGGTGTCAAAAAAAATGCGCTGTATCAACGTCTGCTTGAAATCCAAGCCTAGTACGATGATGCACCACACTGCTCACAATAAAATGTAAAAATGGGACAAATAAATTCATTGAAAAGGGGTAAGCAATGTACGATGTAATGGCAATAGGTAATGCTTTGGTTGACCACGAATACTTGGTGTCGGATGCGGCATTAGAAGAGATTGATTTAACAAAGGGCAATATGACGCTGGCAGGTTTTGAAGAACAGCAGCAATTGCTTGCTTACTTCAAACTTTCTGAGATTGATCCATCAAAACAAGCAGGTGGCGGTTCAGCTGCAAATACCATGTATGCTTTTGCCAGTCTTGGTGGTAAACCTTTTTATGCGTGCCGCGTTGGTGATGACGACCAGGGCGCGTTTTACCTCAGAGACTTGCATGAAGCTGGCGTTGCCACCTCAGATAAGTCTATTCATGATGGCGGTGTGACGGGTTCTTGTGTGGTCGCGGTCACCGAAGATGGCGAGCGCACCATGCAAACCTACCTTGGTACGTCAAGCGATATCACAGCTGACAACGTGGATTTTGATGCGCTGACGCAAGCAGACTGGTTATATATAGAAGGCTATCTGGCCATGTCTGAAAGTATCCAACCTGCAATGACACAATTACGTCAACAAGCAGGCATTCATGGCGCAAAGATTGCTGTGAGCTTTGCAGATCCTGCTGTGGTAAAGTTCGCCAAAGACGGTTTGCTCAATATACTCGGCAACAAAGTAGCGGTGATATTTTGTAATAGCGAAGAAGCCAGATTATTCACGGATAAAAAGCAACTTAAAGCGGCGGCACGTGCCCTACTTGACTATTGCCAAACAGCGGTGGTGACCGATGGTGCCAATGGTGCCATCATCGCCCATAAGCCTGATACTGAGTCAGATATCGAAGTCTATGAGGTTGCGACTCCTGTGGTGGCCAATGTGATTGATACCAATGGCGCGGGTGACAATTATGCGGGCACATTCTTGTATGCACTGTCTCAACACTATACCTTGCCAGAATGCGGACGCCTTGCCAGCGAAGTATCCGCACAGATCATTCAGCAGTTTGGGCCACGCTTAGCCTCACAAGATTACAAAGACATTGCTCAACGCGTGCTTTCTGCTTAAAATCGAGACACGTGTTTCTCGTCCTAAATAAAAAAGCCCATATCAAATCGATGTGGGCTTTTTATTGGTGAATTAGAATGACTTAAATAAACTGGCTAAATCCGTATATTTTCGTATTAAGTGGTAGACAATGCTTGCTCAAGATCGGCTTTGATGTCATCTATGTGCTCGATACCAATTGACAGTCGTACCATGTCTTCAGTCACGCCTGCCTGCTCTAGTTCCTGTCCATTCAGCTGACGATGCGTGGTCGTCGCTGGATGACAAGCTAGAGATTTGGCATCACCGATATTCACCAAACGAGTAATCAGCTGCAAAGCATCAATAAAGCGCGCACCAGCTTCCAGACCGCCTTTTACCCCAAAGGTTAAAATAGCAGAAGGCGTGCCTTTCATATATTTTTTGGCAAGCGCATGTTCAGGATGGTCAGACAAACCTGCATATTTCACCCAAGCAACTTTGTCATGGTCGCGCAAATACTCTGCGACGGCTTGCGCGTTTTGTACATGACGCTCCATACGTAGGCTCAGCGTCTGCATGCCTTGCAAAATACTAAAAGCATTTAATGGACTCAGCGCCGCACCTGTATTACGCAATGGTGCCACACGTGCGCGGGCGATAAAGGCAGGTGCACCCACATCTTTGACAAAATTTACACCATGATAGCTGGCATCTGGCGTGTTCAATAGCGAGAAACGCTCTGGATAATCGCCCCAAGCAAACGTGCCACTATCGACAATCGCACCACCAATCGACGTGCCCGTGCCGCTCATATATTTAGTCAACGAGTGCACCACAATATCCGCCCCGAACTCAAACGGACGGCATAGCGCAGGTGTCGCCACCGTATTGTCAATGACTACAGGGACACCGTACTCATGAGCGATATGACTAAGCGCTTGAATATCAACAATATTACCTAATGGATTACCGATACTCTCTGCAAACACCATTTTGGTTTTGTCATCGATTAAATCACGAATGGCTTCTGGGTTTTTGTGATCAAAAAAGCGCACCTCGATGCCTTGGCGCGGCAATGCATGCGCAAATAAGTTGTAAGTACCACCATATAAGGTTGATACGGCAACGATATTATCGCCTGCTTCACAAATGGTCTGAATCGCATAAGTGATTGCAGCCATACCTGAAGCCACTGCAAGCGCGCCGATACCGCCTTCAAGTGCCGCAACCCGCTCCTCTAACACAGCATTGGTCGGGTTCATGATACGAGTATAGATATTGCCTGCAACTTTTAAATCAAATAAGTCAGCGCCGTGCTGAGTATTATCAAATGCATACGAGCTGGTATGATAAATAGGTACGGCCACCGCTTTGGTCGTTGGCTCCACACTATAACCGGCGTGAATCGCTAAAGTTTCGAGACGCTGCGTGCGCGCTAAGTTTTGGGTTGATTGCTCAGCTGCTTGTTCATCACTCATCGTACATTCCTTTGTATTGATCAATCATTATTAGTGAATAGCGTATGATTTAAAAATATCCTAAAGACACTGTCTGCCAAATCATAGCAATAAAAAAAGCTGAGTTCATCATAACTCAGCTTCTTTATTAAAAGAACAGCAAAGTATTCATCTCTTAATGACGAATACTCATAAGCGTTTGTATATCAGCCACTTTGCTTTTATTTATAATAAGCATTTTCTGTACGCGTGTGATCGGTGTCATCAATCACTTGCGTCAACTCTGGTATTTGCTGTTTTAGCTGCACTTCAACGCCTTGGCGCAATGTCATATCCACGGCTGAACACCCTTGGCAACCACCACCAAATTTCAACACGGCAGTCAGACCAATGCCTTCTTCGTCAATCAACTCAAGCAACTGTACGTCACCACCATGCGCGGCTAAGCCGGGATTGATCTCTGACTGCAAGACGTAGTTGATACGCTCTTCGATGCTGGCATCAGCACCGACTTTAGGTACTTTAGAGTTTGGTGCACGGAAGGTCAGCTGACCACCGAAACGGTCTTTATTATAATCGATCACGGCATCTTCTAAGTAAGGAACTGAAGCCGCCTCAATAAAAGCAGAAAAATTCTCATAACTGAATTTTAAATCAGCACTGTCTTCTTCACCTGGCTGGTTATAAGCCATGCAGCATTCTGCGCGCGGCGTACCAGGATGCTCAACGAAAATACGCACACCTATACCATCGGTATCTTGCTTAGACAATAGATCTGCCAAATACCCTTGAGCAGATTCGGTGATCGTAATATTGCTTTTTGCTTCAACTTGCTCGGTATCTAGTGCTGACTCATAGTCGGTAGACTGGTCTAATTGGCTATCAGCTTGGGTTTGCTCACTCATAATATGTCCTACGCGTTATGACACAAGCGCTATTTTTATCATGGCTACTGTGTCGTGAAAGGGATTATGTCTTTAGTTTGGATTGCTAAAATCTGTGTGAATTGTCAATGAACACGGTTTATCGTGTTAGGACGTTGACTGTTGTTTTTACAACATTTTGATAAGTTTATAACCATTATTATACCGCATTTACACGACAATTCCGACCACGCTACTGCGAATTAAACTGTGACCATCATTAATAGTCACTATTGGTTTTTTTAATGGTGATATAAAAAAACCAATAACGCGACGCAAAACGCTTTAATTATTCACACAGTGTTTACTACTGCTTATATTAAGACTGTCAGATAAATTATCAAGGATAAGGTAACGCTACATCTCTTAAAACTAAACTCACATAATATAACTGAGTTATATGGCTCAGTTGCTTAGACTAAATTCGACAAAATGATAAATTCAAAAGAATAAATTTAAAAGGATATTTTATGAAGTTATATATCATGCCAGGCGCTTGTTCAATGGTTCCGCATGTCGCTCTTGAGTGGGCACAAGCAGATTATGAACTAGAAATATTAGATCACGACTCTGTAAAATCAGAAGAATATCTGCGTATTAACCCGCAGGGTTCAGTACCTGCAATCGTAGATGGTGATATCGTAGTCACACAGAATATCGCCGTACAAACCTATATTGATGCTAAATATCCTGACGCTAACATATTCGGTGCTACTAGCTCGCCCGCTCAACGTGCCGAGATCATGCACTGGTTAGCCTTTATCAATTCAGATGTCCATAAAAGCTTTGGACCACTGTTCGGCCCTGATGGCTTCGTAAAAGATACAGCTGCGCAAGCAGAATTAAAAGACAATGCGAAGAAAAAAATCGTTGGCCTGCTTGAGTATCCTAATGAAAGGCTTGGCACACAGGACTATCTGACAGGCACTAAGACCACAGCAGATATCTATCTATATGTCATACTGACATGGGCGAAAAAAATGGAACTTGACCTCTCTAGCTACAAGAACTTCAATGCCTTGATAAGTCGTATTGAGGCTGACGCTGGATTGACGGAAGTGATACGCCAAGAAGGCATTAGCAAAATTGAGTCGCTTTAGCATTTAGTCGTCAGACCTATACTATTTTTATGAACTTTATATTAAAGCCTCTCTAATGATTTGGAGTGGCTTTTATTGTATTTAAAACACGTGCCAATAATCAGCACTCATAGAACATCTTTGCACTTGTCAGAAAGTCATGAGCTATGTCAGTATTGGCACTATTAAAAAATTGTGTTTAACCCATAAAACATAAGCAGTAGGAAACTGGTATATATGAGCGTATCATCAGAGCAACATCCAGATAAGCACCACTCAGATAAACAAGAGCATAAACGCTATCGTTATTTGGTTTTTATCGGGCGTTTTCAGCCATTTCATTGTGGTCACAAAGCAGTCATCGATGAAGCCCTAAAGCGCTCAGATGAAGTCATTATGCTCATCGGTTCAGCCAACCTACCTCGCAGTTTGCGCAATCCATTTAGCGTGGATGAACGTGCCGCGATGATTAAAAACGCGTACTCTAACGAAGAAGCGGCGCGCATTCATTGTGTTGGATTAGACGATGCGCTTTATAATGACACGCGCTGGTTACAATACGTGCAAGCTGGCGTCAAATCTGTCACGGGTGATTTGCAAACGGATATTGGTTTGATTGGGCATTCAAAAGACAGCTCATCATATTATCTGTCGTTATTTCCCAACTGGGACTCGGTTTCTGTACCCAATTATCACAATTTATCCGCTACGCCCATTCGTGACAGCTATCTGATGGGTGCCACACCAACGCCTGAGCGTACGCCTGAATCCACTCGCAATGTGTTAGATCAGTTCAAAAAAACAGATGACTACAAACAGTTGCACGAAGAGGCAGATTTTATTGATAAATACAAAAGACAGTGGGAATCTGCGCCTTACCCCCCTACTTTTATGACGGCTGATGCTTTGATTGTACAATCAGGACATATCTTATTGGTTGAGCGCCGTAGTCTGCCGGGGCGCGGACTTTGGGCATTGCCAGGCGGGTTTTTGAATCCAAAAGAAACACTGTTTGACGCTTGTATCCGTGAGCTACGCGAAGAAACACGTCTCAAGGTCCCTGAGCCTGTCTTACGCGGCTCTTGCCACAGTCAGCACACTTTTGATGACCCGTATCGCTCTGCCCGTGGCCGCACCATCACACAAGCGTTTTATTTTCAGCTTAAAAACGATCCAAAAGGGTTGCCAAAAGTCAAAGGCGGCGATGATGCAATCAAGGCCTTTTGGTTACCGCTGGCAGAGCTTGATGCCAAGATGATGTTTGAAGACCACTATGCGATTATTACTAAGATGGTCGGGTTGTAGGATGTTATAGATTGACTATTTGGTGCATTGTTTATCCATTATCTCTTAAGTCTACGCTATATAACTTATTTTAATTTTCACACCAATGCCGATAGACGGCAACGGTCAAACGCCGCAACTGCTATTTCATCAAAACAGTTGTAGCATCTCAAAGCAGAGGAGTTCTGTGATGTACACCAGCAATTTAAACAATTTGATTCTTAACAGTGACAGCTATAAAACCTCACATTGGGTGCAATACCCAAATGGTAGTGAGTATCTGTCGAGCTACATTGAAGCGCGTAAAGGCGACTATGATGTAGTGTTCTTTGGCCTGCAAGCTTTTATCAAAGAGTATCTGAGCACGCCTATCACGACCCAAGACATCGATGAAGCCGAAATGGTCATTCAGGCACATGGTTTGACTTTCAATCGTGCTGGTTGGGAGCGTTTGGTCGCAAAACACGGCGGCTACTTACCATTACGCATCGAAGCCATACCAGAAGGCAGCATTGTTCCCGTCTTCAATGTCGTCTGCCAAGTCATCAATACTGACCCTGAGTTTTATTGGTTGCCAAGTTATATCGAAACAGCGCTATTACGCGCGATTTGGTATCCGTCGACAGTGGCCAGTGTCTCTCATTATTGTAAAGGCATCATTCGCCAAGCATTAGAAAAATCCGCCGATAATACAGCGTCGCTGCCCTTTCGTTTGCATGACTTTGGTGCGCGCGGCGCGTCAAGTCAGGAAACCGTCGCTCTCGGCAGCTTGGCGCATTTGGTCAACTTTGCTGGTACAGATTCAATGACTGCGCTCGTTGCGGCCAGCCGCTGGTATCAGATGGGTAAAGACATGCCTGCGTTTTCTATTCCTGCAGCTGAGCATAGCACTATGACTGCATGGGGCCGTGACGGTGAGACTGCAGCCTTCGCCAATATGATTGAGCAGTTTGGCGGTAAAGACAAGGCGTTTTCAGTCGTATCAGACAGCTATGATTTGTGGAATGCGATCGACAATATCTGGGGCGGCAGCCTAAAAGAGGACGTAAAAAACATGGGTGGCACCTTGGTCATTAGACCAGACAGTGGTGAGCCGACCAAAGTGGTGCGTGAAGCGTTGGAGCGATTGGCAGTCAAGTTCGGTACAACAACCAACAGTAAAGGCTATAAAGTATTACCTGATTACGTGCGCATCATTCAAGGCGATGGTATCAGTCCGCAAAGCTTGAGCAAGATTATTGAAGTCGTGATGAAAGCCGGCTTTAGCGCTGAAAACGTAACGTTCGGTATGGGTGGTGGTCTATTACAACAAGTCAACCGCGATACGATGAGCTGGGCGATGAAAGCCAGCGCAATCTCTATCGATGGCGTCTGGAAAGATATTTATAAAGATCCCGTCACCAGTCGCTCTAAACGCTCCAAAAAAGGTCGTTTAGCATTGGTCAAAGACGATAGTGGTGCCATACAAACCATCAAGGCAGATGATTTGGCTAATGAGGTGGACAACCTGCTACGAGAGGTTTATATTGACGGTCAATTATTAATGGATGACCGCCTGACCACGATTCGGGAGCGTGCTGGATGGTAGACACTTATAAAATTGCGTCTGTCGCAAAAGACGTGCTGCTTGCCCCTGTTTATTTCCATCAGGGTCGCAGAATCAAACGCGATACCGTTCGTCTTCCCGAGCCGGACGGCGAAAGATGTGGACTTGTCTCGTTACATCCTGCTACTGATGGCCCAGCCTCTGAAAAGTCAACCTTGAAGCTGATGATCGTAGGAGATTCGGCCGCCGCTGGTGTCGGCAGTCAAACGCAGCAAGAAGCGCTGGTCGGTAAGCTGATCCCCATATTGACGCAGCAGCTTTCTGCTCATTCAAGCTTTAATATGTTAGATTGGTCATTGCAAGCCACGACTGGTCATACCAGCTTCGATATCTTACGCAGACTTTATGTTCTACCAGCGCCCACTCAACCGGTTGATGTCATGCTGCTCAGCGTGGGTGTCAATGACACAACCTCCAATGTCGCAATAGACAAATGGAAACAGCAGATTGAAGATATTATTGCCATTGCACAACGTAAATTCGGCGTTAGAGAACTGATTTTTCTAAGTCTACCACCGATGGCAGACATGCCTGCGATTCCTGCGCCTTTGAATAACTTTGTGGGCGCTAAAGCCTTACTGCTTGATCAAATACTGCAACAAGTGTGCGCGACTCATGCTGGTGTCAATTATATGGCAACTGACTTTGCACGAATGATAAAGGAGCACTCTAATGGCTCACCAATCGATATCGCAGTGATGTTTGCCAGTGATGGTTTTCATCCAAGTAGTCTTATGTATGGTTATTGGGCACAGCAAGTATCAGAGCGAATGTCAGCGTTGTTGGACATATCTAAAGCCGAATAACCCTTAGATATCGGTAACGACATTTACTCAGATATTAATCTTTACTCAGAATCAAAAAAAACCGCTGAATCATCAGCGGTTTTTTTGTGTCAAGCGTTGGTGTGGCAAATCTGTCTGAATTATTCAGCAGCTTTCTTGCTACGGCCACCAAATGCACCAAAGCGTTTGTTGAAGCTTGCAACACGGCCTTCAGTAGAAGTTTTACGTTGCTCACCTGTATAGAATGGATGCGACGCACTTGAGATATCAAGTGGGTAGTATGGGTATTCTGTACCTTCGTATTCACGAGTGGCTTTAGTCTTAACCGTTGAACGAGTCAAAAAGAACACGTCAGCGTTAGTGTCATGGAACAAAACTTCTTGGTAATTAGGATGGATATCTTTACGCATAATAAACTCTCTATGTCCGATGTATGAATAGCCTGTTTAACCTCTTTTTTGAGGTATCAACCAAGCGATGACATACGTAACTGAGGCACTAAGGACATTGATAAGGATGGCAACTGCGTCACTGGCTCATTCCAGCACACAACACCACGCTTCTGCTCACTTAGCCTTTCCCCAGCGGGAAAATCAAACCGCGATTTTAACGGTTTTCGATGTTTGATGCAAGTCGCAGTTGTGAGGGTTATGTGTGTTAAGTTGTCAAAAATTGGCTAACAGCATTGAGAGAAATCTGCCTTATGAGTATAATATCGATTTAGCTGAAATAACCAATAAAATCTGTTATTGTAGCCTGATTTAACAATGATAAGTATTTTTATACGCCTACGTTATTCTCAACTGCCGATTTTAAATGCAGCCGTTTAGAACTCGGCGGTTTCATCAGTACAAACTTATCAATACAAAGATTTTACAAACAGGCATCAGCCATACACGCGCCAATCAACCAAGCCAACTTAAGGATATTCTAATGATCAATATGGTAATAAAGAACACTGCAAAAACATTATTAATCAGCTCAGCGCTGGCAGTGACTACTCTAGCAGGTGCAGCAATGCCAAGCCAATGGCAGTTGGATGACTCACATACTCGTGTTGGATTTTCTGTAAACCATATGGGTTTTTCAACCACCATGGGACATTTTAGCGATGTCAAAGGTATGGTAAATTATGATATCAAAGCCCCAAACAAAACCAATATGAACTTTACTATCGCAACTGATAGCATCGATACTAATTGGGATGCGCGTGATGAGCATTTGAAGAAAGAAGAGTTTTTCAATGTTGCCAAATACCCAACGATGACGTTTAAATCCACTAAGGTCACTTTTATCAATCCGCAACAAGCAAAAGTCATGGGTAACTTCACCATGCTTGGCCAAACCAAGCCATTGACGCTAGACGTGACATTGAATAAAGTTGCCAACAGCCCGCTTACCAAAGAGCCAGTCGTCGGTTTCCGTGCTACTGGTAATATTGATCGTGCCGCTTACGGCATGACTGCTTATGCAGACGGTATTACCACCAATGTGCCTATCCAAATCGATGGCGAATTGGTAGAAAAGAAATCGAAATAAGATCTATTGATCTATTGATCTATTGATCTATTGATAGCGTTTACTAACAACAAAAAAAAGCAGCCTTCAAAATAAGGCTGCTTTTTTTAAACCAATGTTATGGCATTTTATTTCGTTGGAATAACATGCCAAACATCAAACTTGTCATCGCCATCTTTGTCACCAACTTTTGTGTCATTGGCGTAGAAATATAACGGTTTACCATTCATTGCCCACTGATATTTACCATCTTCACGCTTGAATGCAGCGAATTGACCCGATGCTTTAGCGTTACTTGGCGCCATAAAAATAGGCCATAAAACTTGGCAAGTTGTGCCGCAATCTGACTTGTTCTTGGCGTCTTTATCATAAGTATAAAGCGTCATTTGATTGGTCGCATCGACCAATACGCCATTTCTACTCGCGACGGGTGCTGTATTATTGTTGGTCGCTTGCACGTCATGCGTGCCTGACATGTCATTTCCAACCGCACTTTTCAGAGTCGTACAACCTGTTAATGCTAATACACCTGTTAACGCAGATAATACCATGATATTTTTCATAACAACTTCCTTGTAATTTTAATAATGGATTTTATCGGGCATTTTCATTTTTGATGTGAACATCAATCAAAGATAAAGCCAGAATTTCCTTAAGCGATACAAATATAGCATATGGCGTTTCACCACGATGGTTCTCAGGATACAAACTTACAAAAACGGATATATTTTACAAAACAATTAAATACTGACCTTTTCGGCTAGAAAATAGCGACGCTGTAATTCCTTTTCGCATTCATTATCTTTTCACCACTTAGTCTTTTTGCCACTTATTATAGCTTGTCCTAGATTACAGCAGTCCACTGACAAAACTCATGTATCCACTTACGTATTTGCCATCTTTTTGGCGACTTTTTTTTGTAGAATATCCTTATAGAAATTTAGCGTAGCTTCACTATAAAAATATATTCATTACTTCTAATATATCTGTTGAAGTCAACGCTCTTTGTACACATATCAGCAGTAACTTTCTACTTAAAAATCGAACGACTTAACAACCAGATTAATGACTATATCCAGCATGATCCACTGTAGATGCTATTAAGGACATAATAACGATAATGACTCACTCTTTGACTGAAAACTCTGTATCAATTCCAAAACGCGTCGGCATTCTCGGTGGTGGTACGGCAGGTGCCACCATTGCCATTCGCTTGGCTGCGTTAGGGCTTGAGACCTACTTATTTGAAAAAAACAAATCGCTGATTGATGGTCCTCCGATGTGCCATTTGCATGCAGGTGGCAACTTATACCGCGAAATCCCTGATAAAGACTGCGTTGCGCTACTCAAACAATGCATCGACATTTTGCGCCTTTATCCTTATACCATCGATGTACGTCCGACGGTGTTTGCTGTTCCCACTCGTGATGAAGGGTCTCCTGAAGATCTGCTACCGCGTCTTGATATTTTAACAGACGCATATCGCGAACTGATTGCTCAAGATAGCAACAATAAAGTCTTGGGTGAGCCTGAAAACTATTATCAGCTGTATAGCCACGAACAGCTGATTGCACTGTCTGAACGCGAACAAGTCGCCATACCCGGTACGGTTGATGAATGGATGATACCGGTTGCAAAATATTTGGACTTAGACAAAGTTAAATTCCCACTGATTGTCGTACAAGAATATGGTTGGAATATTTTCCGTCTCGCAGCTTCCGCCCAATTGGCACTAGAAGATTATGAGCATGCGCATGTATTTACGGATACTCAAGTCAAGCAAGTCTTGCCCGTTGATTGTGAGAATTGCACCAACGCTGACCACCATGTCACCAAATGGCGTATCGACTATCAACGAACACATGATCAACAAGCGGTCGACCCAGAAGCATTAGAATCCATCGAAGTGGATTATTTGATCAATGCTTGCGGCTTCCGTACTGGCGTCATTGATGACATGGTCGGTGTGAAGGTAACACGCATGGTCGAGTTCAAATCTTCTTATATTACCCGTTGGAAAGAAACAGGCGGTCAGATACCAGAAATTATTATCTACGGCAATCGCGGTACGCCAGAAGGTATGGCTCAATTGACCCCTTATCCAGATGGCTACTTTCAAATCCATGGTATGAGTAAATTTATCACTTTATTTGATGATGGATTGGTCGCATCTAGTGAAGAAAGCGCCCAGCCTAAGTTACCTGAGCAATACGTGCATTACATTGACGATGGCTGGGACAAAACACCACTCCAAGCGCGTAGCCAACAAGCCATTGATTATGTGGCTGAATTTGTACCGACATTTAATAGCGCGCGCACCATTGGCAATGCCCTTTATGGCGGTCAACAAATCCCCGGCGAAGACGATACTTTGCGAGTGGCCGATGTTAGCCTCTATTCAAACATACGCTATGCGCGTGCCGAAAACGTTAAGGCGTCCTCAACCCTGATTGCAGCAGATCAAATCGTTGATGAATTGACAAATCTTGGTTTGATTGATAATGACACGCAGGTAAACAGAGAGCGTTATGCGCATGAATGGTCTTACTTGGTACACAATGACAGTCTGGCGATTGATAAGGTTGCCCGCACCTTGGCTTGCGAGCGTGGTTTTCCGCAAGCGATGGCTCATGTGAATCATGGTATCCGCGAAGCAACTTTAGACAACTTGTCGTCGGATGACTCATCTTCTCTTGATGAGATGCCTACAAGCACTCCTTAGTATTTTATTGAGTCATAAAAAAGGAGTCACTAACCAGTGGTTAGTGACTCCTTTTTTTATTTCATAATTTTTTATTTCACAGTCAGACAATGACTTTTATTATTGTCTGTGGCATTGGCTAAAAAATATCAGCTTTCGCTACCTGCCATTTTTTCTGTATCCACTTCGTCATGTATCTTTACAACTGTTTTGAGTAAATCAATCGCATCACCAATGGTGTTACAAACCACCAAACGGTCAAGATCTTCTTGCTTCATAAAGCCTTGCTCTGTGGTATGTTTTAAATGCTCAATCATACGATCATAGAAGCCGTTGATATTCAAAATAATCATTGGCTTTTCGTGTTGGTACAACTGACGCCATGTGGCAATCTCCATAATCTCTTCTAGCGTGCCAAGTCCACCTGGCAACGTAATAAAAGCATCGGCGTACTCTGCCATGACGGTCTTACGCGTGTGCATGGTATCCGTCAAATGCAGACGGGTCAGCTGTTCGTGTGCGATTTCGTGCTTGAGCATAAACGTTGGAATGACCCCAACCGCTTGTGCACCGTTTTGGATAACTTCATCCGCGACGGCACCCATCAGCCCGATGCTAGCGCCGCCATAAACCAAACCTAAGCCATTTTCTGCCAAAGCCAAACCAAGCTCGCGTGCGGCCTGCTCATAGACTTCGCTATTACCCAAACGTGACCCACAATAGACCGCTACCAATGGCATGGACAATGCCGATTTATCCACCGCTTGCTCAATATTATGAATGTCTTGGCTCGTGATTACTTCGTAAGTATCATTGTTAATGTTCATTTGCATACCGCTTCCTTAGTGTTTATCTCGATTGTCTTTTATTGAGTGCGTGTGCTTATTATTACGTATTTATTAGAGCATAAGCATATTTTTATTGTCTAAAATAAGTGTTCATTTAAAGTTTTATGGATTATTTTTAAAGACAAACCCTATAGAACTTGGAAGTCATATTTGATTGCTTCGCTGACCAGCATTTATCTTAACATAAGCAATATGATCACATGGTATCAACGATTTATCCTGACATAATTATGACATCTTAACATTAACTGTTAATACATTATTTCTGATAAACACACCTACTTTATACCCAAAAACGATACAAACCATTGAGGTACAGCATGGACAGCCAGCACACAACATCTTCTATCAAGCAAAAAAATCATATCAACGATGGCGCTCTCAATACGAATCCTGATATCGACACCTATGCTTTAACTATCATGACTGAGCGCAATCAGCCATTAGCAGCGACAGTATATCGTCCTAATGCAGAGGTAAAAAGAGCCGTTATGATCGGCCCTGCAACCGGTATCAAGCGGCAGTTTTATCACAATTTTGCGACGTATTTAGCAAGTCATGGCTTTGGCGTGTTGACCTTTGACAATGAGGGGATTGGTGAGTCACTATCGATAGATTTGGCAAAATGTGACGCCTCACTCATTAGCTGGGGTCGTCATGACATGCCGGCCGTACTCGATGCGTTGCAAGATGAGTTTGCTGAGGCGACTTATCATTTGGTTGGTCATAGCGCAGGTGGTCAGCTGATTGGCTTGATGCCCAATTATGACAGTATCACTTCTGTATTCAATGTCGCTTGCTCCTCAGGTCGTATCAAAAACATGGCCATGCCTTACAAGCTCAAAGCGATGGGCTTTATGGATGCCTTTATTCCAATGACCAATCTGACATTGGGCTACACGCCTTCGGACAAAATCGGTATGGGTGAGCCGTTACCGCGCGGCGTGGCGAGACAATGGCGTGAATGGTGCAATGGCGCAGGCTATATAAAGACAGCGTTTGGCAACAGCATACACACGCATTTTTATGATGAGCTTGACATGCCAGCATTGTGGCTTGGCTTTAGCGATGACGACATCGCCAATAGTAAGAACATAGATGACATGACACGAGTGTTTACGGCAATGCCTGTCGAAAAACGCTTTTTAGACCCCAAAGATTTTGGTGTCGATAGCATCGGGCACATGCGTTACTTTAGTAGTAAAACTTATGCCAAAGCACCCGAGTTATGGCAAATGGCAGTGGATTGGTTGAACGACAAGGCGCCAACTATCAGACAATGACTTTTTGAATCGTCTATTTATCCTTTGCTTCTTCTGCCATAACCCGTTTGGTCAACGCAGAATACAGCGACGGCTGCATATTATGAATATTACCGAGCATCCATTTTACATAGCTAATAGGTACGTCTTTAATTGGCGTGCCTTTATGTTTACCAAACGGCATTTTATTGACGGGATTGGCTTTGTTAGCAATCGCATGAGCGGCGGCAAAATCTGTCGGTGCAATCTCTAAGCGCTCACAGCACGCTTGATACAGCAGATAACACATACGAGCATCACCGAGCGCGTCGTGAGCGGCAATCGTCATACGGCTTGCCTCTTCTTTACCGAGTAGTTGCTCAATACATTTAGATTGCCCATAAGCACGCCATTCTGGAAAAGCCACGCGTGCCAATCTAACCGTACAAATCAACTTGGCAGAAGGACTACCGATCACTCGCCAATCAAAGCGCACATTATGACCAATCAGATACTCTGGCAATTCAAACTCAGCCAAATTAAAGCGCTCAAGCCCTGCAACATCGTCATCGGTAATGCCGTGTACCTTGATGACGATAGGCGATATAGTGCGACCGCTATTAAAGTACTTCATCCACTCAAAACCAGTCATTACATTGATGGTTGCAACTTGGATTGGTCTTGGATCACGCCCTTGATCGGTTTCAGTATCGATCACCAGTGCTGTGTTCGCGATGTTAAAAACCTCTGTCATAAAGTATGAACCATAAATAATTGCCCTTGTACTTAACGCTTGTATTTAACGACTATGCTTAATAACTGTATTTAATCATCATGTTTTGAGACCCGCCAATCCGTTATGGGGTTAAAACGCTGATATAACAATGCGATACATACGTAAATCGCTAAGGCCCCTATACTAGTATAAACACTATATAAGAAAGATAAGAGGTATTGATGCAACCCAATGACAACAGCCAGCCACCCCGCCCGACATTGATAAGCCGTGTCCTCAGCGTGTTGATTAAAGCGGTTGTACTGTTGGCGCTATTATTTGTATTCGATCGATTATTACCAACCATCAGCCAACAAACTCAATCTTTTGTGATGGCAAAATGGCAGCAATTAAGCCTTTTGCAACAAGACCCTCCTGCTGAAAACAGTTTACCCAACCCGCTACCAGAGCAAGGATTGGCTGATACATGGGGCGCGGCTCGCAGTCAAGGTCGCACACATGAAGGTATTGATATCTTTGCTCCGAGGGGCACGCCAATACAATCAACAACGCAAGGGATTGTTAGCAAAGTGGGGAATAATAATTTGGGCGGTCGCGTCGTCGTCGTTGTCGGACCAGGCGGTGCAGGACATTACTACGCGCATTTAGAAGACTATGCCGATATCTCTCCCAATGACTGGGTAAATGCTGGAGATATCATCGGTTATGTTGGTGATAGCGGTAATGCTAAAGGCACCCCACCTCACCTTCATTATGGGATTTATATCAATGGTAGTGCTGTGAACCCCTATCCACTCATGCAAAAAGAGTGATGCCTGTAGCGTTCGTTCCTACAAACATTATTGGTAGTAACAGATAGTATAGATAGCATTAGCCTGTAGAAGCTGTTCGGACATAAGCTGCTGGGAAAACCACACTAAATGTCGACCCCACCCCTTCTACGGATTCAATTTGCAAACTGGCTTCGTGCTGATACAAAACGTGTTTTACAATAGCGAGACCCAACCCTGTACCACCGGTGGCGCGGCTACGCCCTTTGTCGATGCGATAAAAGCGCTCCGTTAGACGTGCGATGTGCTCTGCTGCAATACCAATACCATTGTCTTCCACGGCAAATCGGCAGCCTTCTGAGGTTTTTGTCCAGCTAATGGTTATATTACCACCCTTGGGTGTGTACTTAATGGCATTGATCACAAGGTTAGATAAGGCGCTGTTTAGGTACATCTCAGAACCATATAACCCATCATAAGTGTCTATCTGCAAATGGATGATATGCCCGTATGCTTGGTTGTATGCTTGCGCATCGTCATACACATGGGTCAGTAGTTTGGTCATATCAATATAGTTGAGCTCGTGAGTTTCTTCGATTTCAATTCGAGACAACAACAATAAATCATTCACAATTCTATTCATACGCGCCGTTTGCTGACTCATAAGCTCAAACCCGCGTCGCCAATGCGGCGGCATGTCTGGCTGATCTGAGAAATTCTCTAAATAGCCCATCATTACAGTTAGTGGAGTACGTAATTCGTGCGAGACATTTGCCACAAAGTCACGACGCATTTCTTCTAAATGCTGCAAGCGTGTCACATCATAGATAATCAGTAATTTTTGGTCACCAAAAGGCGTGAGTTCACATTTCAGGTAGCGTTTAGGATCTTGCCAAGATTCTATGTGTACACCCTCACTGAGAGCCGTAGTGGTCGCTTGATAGTACTGACGAAACTCAGGTACTCGAATGAAATCAAAAATACTTTTGCCTGCATCGCCTACTTGTAGTGACAATAAATCTTGTGCCGACTGATTCCACCACTCCACATTGTCATCTTGGTTGAGCAAAATCACAGCATCTCGTAAAGCCAGTAAGGCGCTTCTGATTTTTGTCAATTGATCCGAGGCGTGTTGGTGAGAAACTGATTCTGATGGACTCTGTTGATTATTTTTTGTCATTATTGTGCTCATTCATCATCCCTACTACTTTTTTGCTGTGTCATCTTAGGTTGTGACTGCCATGAGACTTCTAATTAGGCTAAGTTATATAACTAGGCTAAGCTATATCGGCGCCATGATATTAGAAAATCGATAGCCTGTACCGCGAACGGTCTGTATCAACGTATCACAGCCGTAAGGTCTTAATATGGTACGCAGACGTTTAATATGGACATCGATGGTTCTGTCCTCGATATAGACGTTGCCGCCCCATACTTGATCTAGTAGCTGTGTGCGCGTATAAGCACGCTCTGGATGACTCATAAAAAATGCCAATAACCGATATTCAGTAGGGCCCAATTCAACCACTTTACCCGCTACTGTCACACGTTGACTTCTTGGGTCTAAACTGAGCTTGCCGACTTCGATAGATTTATCACTGCTGAGCGCATTACTACGCCGCAGCACCGCCTTGATTCTAGAGATAAGTTCGCGCGTCGAAAAAGGCTTGGTCATATAATCGTCAGCACCAGCATCAAGACCATGAACTTTGCTGTCTTCTTCGCTCTTTGCCGTCAGCATAATGACGGGTATTTCAGAGAGCAGATCATCGTTTTTTAACATACGACAAAAATCCACGCCACTCTTATCGCCTGGCAACATCCAGTCTAGTAGAATCAGCGCTGGTCTATGATCCACGACTTGTTGATGCGCTTCTGACACATCGGCGGCTTGTAGACTATCAAACCCAGCCATCTCTAGCGTCATGACCACCATTTCACGAATCGCAGGTTCATCTTCAACAATCAAAATTTGCTCGTTATACATACAGCATTCTCAGTGTTAAGTACAAGGTTTAGCACGTAAAAGGCGATACATATTCGCCAGCTTTTATCTATTAAACGGATTAATTGTGACAGCTTGATGACAGTTATTATTCAGTATGACATAAACTACCGGACTTCTAATATGAAGTTTAATGGGCCATCATTGATGCTTTCAACTTGCATGTTAGCACCAAACTGCCCAGTAGCAATGATAGGATGCTGACTCTTTGCATACTCAATCAATTGAGCAAACAGGGCTTGTGCTGCCTCAGGTGCCATCGCCCCACCAAAATCAGGCCTGCGACCTTTGTCGGTTGTGGCCATTAAGGTAAACTGCGATACCAATAACAATCCGCCATTCACTTGCTCGACATTTTTATCCAGTTTACCGACCTTGGCAGGTTCGTCGTTATTCTCAAAAATACGATACGTCAGGATTTTATCAATCATGCGCTGCGCGGTTTGTAGGTTATCATCGTGTCCTAAGCCAATATAAGCCAAAAGTCCATGCTCGATGGCACCGATATTAGACCCTTCAACCACGACACTCGCGCTGCGTACTCGCTGTATAAGTGCTTTCACTCCCTAACTCCTTACAGATTATGGCCATACAATCATACGCTGTCCATGATAAAATATGGCTATTTACTTGCCTATTATTTATTACACCACACTTTATTTTGGTAGCCCTATTATGAATTTATTCACCACCTTACAACAGCTTGTCCCACAACAGAAGCTAAGTAAAGTTGCTGGACGTTTGGCCGCCAGTCGCCATCCTTATGTCAAACGCACTTTTATTCGTAGCTTTGCAAAAGCATATAATGTCAGCTTAGATGAGTATGAGCGCCAAAGCCTCAATGCCTATGAAAGCTTCAATGATTTTTTTACGCGTGAGCTAAAGGAAGACGCTCGTCCTATCGACACCACAGCTAACGGTATTGTAAGTCCCGCTGATGGAGTTATCTCGCAGTTAGGACAGATTAATGACCATAAAATGCTGCAAGCAAAAGGTCGTCATTATGACGTTGGGCAACTGCTTGCTGATAGTGAAGATGGTCGTTATTTTGCTGATGGTAGTTTTGCCACTGTGTATTTAGCGCCCAGCAACTATCACCGTGTCCATATGCCATTTGCTGGTACATTGACCAAAACTCGCTACGTGCCCGGTACCTTATTTTCGGTGAACAATATCACTGCGGCTAATGTCCCTGACTTGTTTGCGCGTAATGAGCGTTTGGTTTGCATGTTTGATACTCAGTACGGCAAAGCGGCAGTGGTGATGGTAGGTGCTATGATTGTCGCTGGTATCGAAACCGTAGCGACGGGCAAAATTGTCCGTACTGATGATGTACAAGAGGCCAATCATGACATGCGCTTCGAAAAAGGCGATGAGCTTGGGCGTTTTTACCTAGGGTCGACGGCGATTGTCATACTACCAAAAGCAGCAAACGCTGACTGGGAGAGTACGATGCAAGCCGATAGTTTTGTAAAAATGGGACAGTTATTGGGTGTCACCAATTCGTAATTTATCTCTGTCATAATAAAAAATAAAAGCCCAATGAGGCGTCAATAACGACGTTTCATTGGGCTTTTTGCTTATAATAGACGTTTCATTGGGCTTTTACTTATAACTGAAGTGTTCATCAATGACAATTAGTAGCGGAAATGCTTGAGAATTGGGTACGAGTACAAAACATTTTCTTCTTGAGTACCACGTCCGATGTTATGGATAATCAATGGCGTACCATCAGCGGCCTTTTTGTCGGAGACGATACCGATATGAGGTAAACTGTCCTTCGGCAACCGCCACGTCACTATATCGCCTGCTTGAAAACTGTCTTTGTCAGTAATCGATAACGTTTGTCCCTGTCTCTCAAAAAACACTTCAAGATTGGGTACACGGCGATGGTCGATATTTTTGTCGGTCGATTTAAGTCCCCAGCTTTTTGGATAAGCTGACCAGTTGGACTTCATATCATGGTTGACCAGCTGTTGAAGATCGATATTTTGCAAACGATACGCGCGAATGATGACATCGGTGCAAACTCCCGTTTCTATGGGTACGTCACCTCGCGGAAAATCCAACTTACGATAAGTAGGATCATAGCTTGTGGTCACGCCAATTTGTTTTTTGGCATCGTAGGCCAATTTATCGCCATCACTAATAGGCGTCGCAGCTTGCGCCATATGCGCAAGACTCAGCATGCTTACAAAGACAAGTGATTTGCATAGTTTTCTATAAGTTACAGATAGACTCATTTATTGACTTCTCTTTTGTGACGCTAATGATCAATATGTTAGCAAGGGTAAATTATAGGTAAGTTGAATAATGTGAAGAGGATAAAGGGTATTATTTATGAGTCAATCAGCCACCCTTGCTGCGTTGCATACGCGATATTTTCTGTGAGCCAATCATGAATCACAGGGAAGCTGTGCTCAATAAATGCCAATGCTGCTGCCACTTGCGAACGCGTGACGTCAGATTCAATCCACGTTTTTCCCTCGGTATTTAGATTAAGTAAAAACGGCAACAAACGATCAACGACTCTGAGCAGCTGGGTCTCTTTGCTGCTACCTGTCTCTTGTTCTTCCCAAATCTCAACCAGATTGGCAATCCCATTGCCGCGTTCTGCTTGTAATCGAGCGATACCAGCACGCTCTTCGATGTGTGCGTCGCTACGACTGCTGGCAAATAAAAAGGTATCTCCTGCATCAATCTCGCCCAAATCATGCACCAACGCCATCTTTAGTAATCTCTCATGATTGACATCGAGCTCAAACAATTCAGCGATCGACCAGCAGGCCATGGCCAAGTGCCAAGAGTGTTCGGCAGAGTTTTCTCGGCGTGTGGTATGGGTCACATAGCTGCGGCGATTGACACGTTTGAGCGCATCCAGTTCCAATAGGAAATGGGTGACATCATTGACATCGATACTTGCTACAAGCATTTGGCTGGTCAGTGGTCTAGGCATACTTAAAGACATACTTCTCTCTGATTAGATAAAAAACAGCGCCTGTCTGATCAAGCGCTGTTTTTACGATGGTTAAATAAAATGGTGGCAGCCGCTTACTACAGCCCTTTGTTGCAGCAACTATTTAATCAAATTGCTGATGGTTTTAAAGGCAGGATCTTGGCTACTGCGGCACAGCTCAAACAAAATAGACTCAACCGTACTGATAACACCACCTGCGCGGCGAATACGACGAATCGCTTGCTTTTTATCATAAGGATAGCGCGAGCCAACGGCATCGCCAATAATGACAGGTTGCATGCCGTTATCAAGTAAATCAAGCGCCGTCTGCATCACACAAACGTGTACTTCTACACCGAATAAAATGACGACACTGCGATTCTGCTGGGCCAGATGATGCCATGCTTCATCATTATCACAGGCACTAAATGTGACCTTTTCAAAACTCTTTGTATTATTACCTTCTAGTGCTTCCTTGATCTCGGGCAACGTATCGCCTAGACCCTTTTTGTACTGCTCATTGAGCATAATAGGCACGTTCAGCGCTTGTAGACCCTTTATCAGTGTGACTGTCTTTTTTAATATGTTTTCATGGTCATAAATGTGCGGCGTTAAGCGCTCTTGGACATCAATGACCATTGCTTGGGTATTTTCACGAGCAATTCGATAAGTACGATCGGTAATCATGGTAGACATAGCACACTCCTTGTACAACTGACGTTTATCATTAAAAACTATTGTGTGAGTACCAATAGCATAATGACTCCACTAATGCTTATTTAGTCACAGTTTGGCAAGTGCGTCAATGGACATAATTTTGCTCTGTTATTTACGAGTAGCTCTTATTGCTACCTATAACTGACTTAACTGTCTAAATTCTAATAAAAAAAACCTCCAGTCATGAAGACTAGAGGCTATTATCTAAATATTTACAATGGTTAAATATTACAAATCGACTACCGATTCGAGTGTTTAAACGCGCTCAATCACGGTCGCGATACCTTGACCTAGACCGATACACATCGTTGCCAGACCAATTTCAGTATCTGACTGCTCCATCGCATTGAGTAGTGTCACTGTGATACGAGCGCCTGAACAGCCAAGTGGGTGACCCAAGGCAATCGCGCCGCCGTTGATATTGACGATATCTTGTTTGTCCGTTAGGTTCAGTGCTTTTAGAACTGATAAACCTTGCGCTGCAAATGCTTCGTTTAACTCGATGGTTTGCATGTCATCGATGCTCATGCCGGCACGTTTGAGGGCTTTGTTGGTAGCTGGTACAGGACCATAACCCATGATAGCAGCGTCACAACCAGCAACAGCCATACTACGAATACGAGCGCGTGGCTTGAGACCCAAGTCTTTGGCTTTTTGAGCGCTCATGACCAGCATTGCTGCGGCACCATCTGATAAGGCAGATGACGTCGCTGCCGTCACCGTACCACCTTTTGGATCGAAGGCTGGACGTAGTTTTTGCATTTGCTCCATCGTCGCATCTGGACGAATCACTTCATCGACGGTGCATAGCTGCAAGCGACCCGCCGCATCATGACCTTCGATACCGATGATTTCATTGTCAAAACGACCTTCAGAAGTCGCAGCCCACGCACGGCGATGTGACTCAAGACCAAAGGCGTCTTGCTCTTCGCGCGTAATGCCATTCATGCGACCCAGCATCTCAGCGGTCAAGCCCATCATGTTCGAGGCTTTTGCATAGTGCTTTGAGGCTTCAGGATTGAGATCCACGCCATGCATCATGCCAACGTGGCCCATGTGCTCAACGCCACCAATGATGAAAATCTCGCCTTGGTTGGTCATGATTTGGGCAGCGGCCGTGTGTAGCGCCTGCATTGATGAGCCGCATAGACGATTGACGGTCTGGCCGCCTGCCGTTTTTGGAATACCAGCCAATAGGCCAATGTTACGACCGATGTTTAAGCCTTGCTCTAGCGTTTGGTTCACACAGCCCCAGATGATATCTTCGACATCACGTGGGTCAAAGTCGTTACGCTCAACCAACGCTCGTACCAATTCAGCAGACATGCTATCCGCGCGAACATGGCGGAACATACCGTTTTTAGATTTGCCCATCGCTGAGCGTACGCCATCTACGATGACCACATCTTTTGGACTTAAAGTTGTCATACTATCTTCCTTTTCAATTTTATTGTCAGTGTCATCCGTTCACTTTGACGCTTTTACCTTGCCAATCTTACCCAAAGTACGATAGGTACTTCTGCGTTTGATGCACTGGTATTAACATTCAATGGAACTGACTATAACCGTACGTTTGCGATTGAAAAATAGGGTTCTATCAATGGCTGTTTTGCTCAAAGGCAAACGTACTGCACTTCATCCTAGTAATGACTGCCTATTACGCGGTGGCGTAAAAGGTCTCGCCTGCGGCTGCCATATCGCGAATCTTTTGCGGGGCTTCATACGCTTTGCCAAGGTGCGCGTATTTTTCACACAGTGCCAAGTAGTTATCTAGACCCATCTGGTCGATATAACGGCAAGGGCCACCGCGGAATGGCGGGAAACCGACGCCCATGATCATGGCCATGTCGGCCTCGGCAGGCGTGCTCACGATATTGTCTTCTAAGCAGCGAACGGTTTCATTACAGAAAGCCAGCATGGTGCGATCGATGATGGCTTGATCATCAAATTCTTGTTTGTCACTGTCACTTGTCGCTTGTAGCAACTCATAAGTGGCATCATCAGCAATTTTCTTAGGCTTGCCGCGGCTATCTGTTTCGTATTTATAAAAACCAACGCCGTTCTTTTGACCCAAGCGCTTGTTTTCGTATAGATGCTGAATCGCCCCTTTATAATCAGGCTTCATGCGATCAGGAAAACCTTCTGCCATGACTTCGGCACCATGGACACCTGTATCTAAACCCACCACGTCGATTAAGTAAGCAGGACCCATCGGCCAGCCGAATTTTTCCATAACTTTATCGACATGAGCAAAGTCAGCACCTTGCTTGAGCAATAAATCAAACGCGCCAAAATATGGGAACAACACACGGTTCACCAAGAAACCTGGGCAGTCATTGACCACAACAGGGACTTTACCCATTTTTGAAGCGAGCGCAACAGTGGTCGCGATGGCTTCTTCAGAGGATTTCTCACCGCGAATCACTTCGACGAGTGGCATACGGTGTACTGGGTTAAAGAAATGCATACCGACGAAGTTTTCTGGACGCGCAAGTGCTTCGGCCAAATAAGTGATAGAAATGGTTGAGGTGTTTGACGCTAGGATACAATCGTCTTTTACCAAGCCTTCTACTTCTTTTAAGACACTACGCTTCACATTTGGATTTTCTACCACGGCTTCGATGACGATATCTGTTTCGCTAAAATCACCATAGTTTAGCGTTGGACGAATACGGCTTAAGGTTTCGCCCATTTTCGCTGGGGTCATCTTGCCGCGCTCAACCATCTTGCCAAGCAATTTGCTGGCTTCGCCCATACCAAGGTCTAATTGCTCAGACTTGATGTCTTTCATAATAATTGGCAAGCCTTTGCTGGCTGCCTGATACGCGATACCGCCGCCCATGATGCCCGCGCCTAGTACAGCGGCTTCGTTGATGTCATGCGCTTGCTTGCTGTGTTGTTTGGCCAGTTTTTTAACCAATTGATCGTTTAAGAACAGACCAACCAAGCTTTCTGCTTGTGGGGTTTTAGCCGCTTTAGCAAAGCCAGCAGCTTCAACTTCAATTGCTTTGTCACGCGGTAGATTGACGTGTTTTTCGATGGCTTCGATAGCGAGGGCTGGTGCTGGGTACTGCTTAGGATTGGCCTTGGCAAAGATCATGCCTTTGGCGCTGTTGAACGCCATGGCTTGCTCAAGCTGGTTTAGCTTCACTGGCACCAGTTTTTCTTCACGCTTGGCTTGCCAATCAAGCTCGCCTGAGATACATTTTTTGACCAAATCAATGGCAGCATCTTGCAAGTCATCAGCAGGTACGGTTGCATCGACCAAGCCGAGCTTTAGCGCATCAAGCGGTTTTTTTGGTGTACCAGTGGCGATCAGCTCAAGCGCATTGTCGATACCAATGATACGGGTACTACGAACCGTACCACCAAACCCTGGGAAGATACCCAGTTGAGTCTCTGGTAGACCAATGATTGCTTTATCACTCATGACGCGGTATTCACACACCAAGGTCATCTCACAACCGCCGCCCATTGCCGCGCCATTGATGGCAGCCACTTTTGGGAATGGCAAATCTTCAAAACGATTGAAAGCGTCATTGACATGAACCACCCAATCTTTGATCTCGCTTTCTGATTTTTTGAAAGAAGCCACAAATTCTGTGATGTCAGCACCAGCGATAAACACGCCTTTGCCTGAAGTGACGATAAGGCCTTTTACGTCATCAGCTTTTTCTAACGCGCTAACGGCTTCGCCAAACTGCTTGTTGGTCTCGGCATCAAACTTATTCACGCTCTCGTTTTCGGCGTTGTAGTGCATGTTGGCGATGCCATCCTCTAGCATTGTCACCGTGATGCGATTTCCTTGGTATACCATTTCGAACTCCTTGTTATTCATAAAGGCTATTTAATAAAAACGATGTAATAAAAACTAGCTCTTAAAAGCCATGCGACAAACCTTTCGTCTTAAAAGCGACGTTTTGGTACAAATCACATAACTCGTTATTGTTAGAAAAATGGGTAATAGCATCGTCAGCCTGCCCTTTTATGACAATAAATCGTTATGAAGACAAACCATTCATCGTACTAGCCAGCTGGCAAGTCAATCAGGCAAAATATCTTTATTATCCAGCGCGCGTGTTTTTGTCTTTACTGCTCTGTACTTATTTTAAGTGTGTTGCACAACATCATACGGCGCTTCATTTATATACTCTTGCTTTCAGTACGGCTGCTTTAGTTGCTACAGTTGTCGGTCTGACGATGACTTTCACGCCAATTAGTGTAGGGGATTATGCCCCTGACTGTCACAAGCTAATACCATACTCACAAGTCACTCTTAAATTGATAACAGCCCTTTACCTCGTGCCCGGCGTCCTTTAAGTGCCTGTTAACATCATAAAAATGAACTTATCAAAGTGTGTAAACCGTCATTATCAACCTCTCAGCTTCCTCCATTATCAAAGCACATTCAACCACTAAGTTAAATCACCAATACGTAACGGGGACTTATGGGATTATCTCCTTTCATTTTGCTGTTGAATGGCAAAAAATAATTCAGCGCGTCTACGTGCCATACAAGGAATATCGCCTATCATGCTACACTAAGGGTATTTTTATTCTTCTCTGATAAATGGTTGGGTTATGACTGTTTCTTCTATACCAAGCTTGATGCCAGCAAGCGTTCCGTCTTTTAAAAATACCGAGCAGTTCCATCGCGCAGTACGCGCACAATTGGCGCAAGACATTGAAGTTTTATTTACGTATGCAAAGCTCCCAAGTCCGCTGATGGACGCCTGTCGTTATGTGATGACCGGTCAAGGCAAAACGGTACGTCCCCTATTGGTCGCAAGTGTTTTTGCGAGCGTCACTGACAATAACAATATAAGTGGTAATGCGAACAAGGCTGAAGCAAGTTTAAAATCCGATGATGCATCAGGTCTTGTTGACTCTACCTCTACCAATATAACCAATGACATGCAAAGCGAAGACTTGGCATCCTTGTTAGAGAACGACTCAGATTATGATATGTGTCGCCGTGCTGCCCTAGCAGTGGAGCTACTGCACACCTACTCATTGGTGCATGATGATTTGCCTTGCATGGACGATGATGAGCTACGCCGTGGGCAGCCAACCTGCCATATCGCCTTTGATGAAGCGACTGCACTATTGGCAGGAGACGTGCTACAGACGCTGGCCTTTGAGGTATTGACAGCAGAGATGCCGACCTTTGCGCATTTTGATTCTGATATCGCAAGCCAGCTGCTCGCGGTATTTGCACCGCGGGCGCGGCGCATGGTATCTGGTCAAATGCTGGATCTCAATGCTGAAGCAAAAGAGGGCGTCTCGCAACGTGAGTTAGAGGCCATTCACCGCGATAAAACCGGTGCCTTAATTGAAGCGGCCATGCTGATGGGCGGTATCTGTGCTGGCGCGACCGCTTTACAACGCATGGCATTGCAGGATTGTGCTCAGCACATTGGTCTTGCCTTTCAGGTCCAAGATGATATCTTGGATGTGACCACCAGCACCGACACGCTTGGCAAACCTGCTGGTAGCGACGAAAAGCTGGACAAATCCACCTATGTAAAATTGATGGGTGTGGAGAATGCCAAAACCTATGCACAATCGCTGTTTGATGACGGACGCACCGCGATCATTCGTGAGCTAGGCAGTCGTGAGCCAAATAGTGATGGGGTAAGCCGTGATGATTACAGCATCAATAAAGACAATGATGCGCTACTGGCGTTGATAGACTGGCTATGGGCACGTAAAAAATAGCCAAAACTGAATCATAAAAAGTAAATTATAAAAAATAACGAGTGGTCAACATGGACAGGAACCCTACCCCGCGTATCTATCTTGGCACTGGTGGCTATATCGATACTGACTTGCTCGGTACGCTGTATCCCACTGGCACCAAAAAAACGGACTTTTTGCGCGAGTACGCCAAACAATACGGCGCCGTCGAGATTAATAGCACATTCTACGCACCCATCGGGCAAAAAGCCTTTGCGGGTATGGTTGATAAAGCCTATGTGCAAACTGACAGTCAGCTAAAATTCGCCGTAAAACTCCATCAAGACTTTACTCATGCACGTAAAGGCACAAGCGAGCATGCCGAGGCCTTTCTAACGGCGCTCACCCCACTTATTGAAGCGAATGCTTTAGCGCCATTATTACTCCAGTTCCCGCATGGCTTTGATCGTACTCGCGAGCATCGTCTGTATCTCGCCAATCTTGTCAGCTGGTTTAGAGACTATCCGCTTGCCGTTGAGTTTCGCCACAACGGCTGGCACACGCCGCAAGTGGTCGATAGTTTTCGCGAGCAAGGGTTGATTTGGTGCAGCGTCGATTATCCAAAAGTAAATGGCTTGCCACCATCACGGCTGATATTCACTGAGCGCACTGGATATCTGCGTATGCATGGCAACAATCTGAACTGGTGGGATGCTATGAGCGCGAGTGACCGTCATGATTATCGCTATAGCGAGGCGGAAATGCAGGACTGGGCGCAAGCGATTGCCAATCAGCGTCAGCACTTTGATACGCTCTATATTTTCTTTCAAAACACCGTCAACGCGCATGCGTATTATAATATTGCGATGCTACGAGAAGCGCTGGGTAAGTTTGGGTTTGAGGTGTTGTGATTTACATGTTCGCTTTGAGCAAGGTAGTACATTCAATAAAAAATAGTTTTATAGAAGTAAAACTTTAGATAAATTTGAATTAATTTAGCGGAGTAATTTAATGTACCCTGAAATAGTAAAGCTAAATATTGAGCACGAAATAGATGGATTTGAACGAACAACTCTTACTCGATTATTGAATAGCTTTGGAGATATCGAATTAGAAGCCACAGAAAAAAGAAGGAAGTTTCTTGAAAAGAAATCAAAGAGTTTTAACCCTGATATAGATGATGAAGCAAGTATAGAAGAAGATGCTTATTTCGAGGAAGTTAATCATTTTTCCATTGAAAAAGAGCTAAGGCAAGAATTTTTAAACTCTACAGCAACTTGGTTATTTCATCTATTTGAAAAACAGAAAAACAGAGTGTTAGGCTCAGATAAATCTAGCATATTAAAACCACAGCTAGCTAAAGATAATTATGATCTTAGCACTTGTCCAAATTGGGCAATACTGAATAAAGAGTTAAGACTCGCTGCTAATGTAATCAAACATGGATTCGATGGTCAATCTGGAAAAAACTTGAAACTGAATTTTCCACACCTTATAGTAAATGGGGACGTTGTTTTATCTGAAACCGATATTCGGCGTTATATTACTGCTTTGAGATGTTTTTGGGAAAAAGTATTGGAAAATAAAGTGATATTGTAGAAGTCTTATTTAAAACCCACAAAAAAAGGACACCTCGCGGTGCCCTTTTTTCAAATCAAATACTTTGTTAAAGACTACGCTTCAACGCCAGCATCTTGATCTTTATATTTTGCGTTTGCCTAGTTCCAATTCACTAGCTTCTCTATGAACGTATCAACATAGTCAGGATATGAATCAACAGTACACCGTTACCTTGCCACCGCAATTACTGTATAACTACTTACGTAGAAGTGTGCGTGGGCGCAGTCTTGATATACCCGCTTGCACTAATAAACAACAGAATCGCCAGTAAAGCGCCAAGCATCTCCATGACAAACAGCGTCTGTCCCATCGGCTCTGCCGAGCGCGGGAAGATATTAGTAATGCCTGCCACATACACCACAAAATACTCCATTGCGAGCAGTAGCAGTATCTTGCCACGCATAGCCTGACCGTCCAGCCCCGCAAACAGTTGCCAGATGCTGAGCACCACAAGAGTGATCAAAAACACTGTGAATAGAGTGATGACTATCGGTGGATAATCGGGAAATACTCGCGTCTTAGTCAATACACTGAGTATCATAAAGCACAGGTTCAGCACCGAGAGTGTCAATGTGGCCAGTACTGCAATGCGCGCTTTATTCACCCTATCCTCCTGTCTGCATTTTAGGTTCGTGTCGCCTGTATCATAACGCCATCAATACCGTTTTTATTGATAAAGGTTAGCTGGCAGCATCGTTATTCGCTATCCACTCCTTTTTTAAAATGGCATATTGTAACGTATCTTCGTACTTTGGCGTGCCGTCTGCATTTTTGATAAACGAGATAAACTCTACAAAATGCCCTTCTTGACGAAAGCCCAAACGCTCGCACAGCTTTTGTGAGGCGGTATTGTCAACCTCGACATACGCATAAATGCGTCTGGCGTCCTGTTCGGTAAATAAAAAATCAATAAACGCACGCGCACTTTCGCTGGCGTATCCTTTGCCGTGAAATTGCTCATTAAAATTCCAGCCTACAGAGTAGGTATCAGGCTCTTCTTTGATGAAGAAAATCTCACCAATCAGCTTATCAGAGTCTTTGAGACATACGGCAATATAATCACCGTCTTTTTGTCTTTTGGCAATTTTTGTCAGTGCTTCATCAATCGAGGTGATTTTATCGCCTATAAAACAGCTGGGTATAGGGTTGGACAGATATGCCAATAAGTCAGCAGCGTCATGTGCTGCAAAGTCTCGTAAAATGAGCCGCGGTGTGTGTATGGTTGTCATTATTGTCATCTCATTATTTGTCTGGGTCATGCTTTATCAAAGTCAGTAGTTTTAGTATCAAGCACAGCTATCTTATTTCGATATGTTTACTGTCTCATTGGTTTTTATGATCAAACTCCAAACCAAAAAAAGGACACCTCTCAGTGTCCTTTTTTGTATCAAATGCTTGGTTAAAGATTACTCTTCAACGCCAGCGTCTTGACCTTTATATTTTGCGTTTGCGTAGTCCCAGTTCACAAGCTTGTCTAGGAACGTGTCAACATAGTCAGGACGACGGTTACGGTAATCTACATAGTACGCATGTTCCCATACATCACAAGTCAATACGGCTACTTGATTATGTGCAAGTGGGGTATCAGCGTTAGCTGTTTTAGCGATTGACAATTTGCCACCGACTTTGTCAGCGACTAGCCATGCCCAACCTGAACCAAATTGAGTCAATGCTGCATTTTTGAACTCTTCACGGAACTTGTCATAGCTACCGAAATCTTCTTCGATTTTGCCTTTTAGATCGCCAGTAGGTTCGCCGCCGCCGTTGGTTGGCGTCATGCAGTTCCAGTAGAACGTATGGTTCCATACTTGGGCTGCTTGATTGAACATGCCTTGCTTGCTCTCATCTTTAGCAGTTGCTTCGATGATTTCTGGCAATGTTTTGTCTTCTAAACCAGAACCTGGTAATAGCTCATTTAGCTTGTTCACATAAGCAGCATGATGTTTGTCATGATGGTATTCTAGTGTCTCTGCACTGATATGTGGCTCTAGTGCGTCTTTTGCATATGGTAGATCTGGTAAAGTAATATTTGACATAGTTATTTTATCCTTGCTGTTTTTGACCGTTACATTATAAAAGCTAAATTCTACACTGTTCTTACTTCACAAAATAGCGGTCTAAAGTGGCTGAGTTTATTGTTTGAATTAAATTTTATCGCTTAATACACGTTATTGCTTAACACAGTATCACGTATTATGATGGAGCCAAAACTGATTGGGCTATTGCTTTTGCCCCAACGCCAGGTGGCTGGCTTTATATATGTTTGTTAACTTAATATTCATAAGCCATAAGATATAATTCACTGTAGCTTGCGGGCTAGTATAGCAAACGTGACCGAGAGTATCAGTTACCAAATGTTATAGACCATGCTTACAAGCGCACAGAAAACCATCCTTATCCACATGACGGAATGATACCATGAGTACCATTGACACCCCGATACTCTCTAAAACTTTCTCTACCCAATCAGCACCCGATAACCAATGGGTACTCGCCAGTAATAATAAAGGTAAACTGGCTGAGTTTCAAAGGTTGTTTGCTGAAGCAAATCTGAATGTGACGATTGTACCGCAAGGTGAGCTGGGTATCGAAGACGCCGTCGAAGATGGTTTAAGCTTTGTAGAAAACGCCATTATCAAAGCACGTCATGCCAGCCGTATCAGCGGTCTACCTGCGATTGCCGATGACTCTGGTTTGTGTGTTCCCGTACTGGGCAACGCGCCTGGTATTTACTCTGCCCGCTATGCAGGCGAACACGGCAATGATGATAAAAACAACGCCAAGCTTGTCACTGATTTGCAGGCGATGCGCGGTAAGCAGCCTATTCAAGGTATATTCGTTTGCGTTTTAGCTATGGTGCTCCATGCAGATGATTCGCTGCCGATTATCGCACAAGGCTTGTGGCATGGTGAAATCTTAGAAGCACCGTATGGGGATGGTGGTTTCGGTTACGATCCCTTGTTTTGGTTGCCAGAGCGACAAGCGACAGCAGCAAGCCTAAGCCCTGCGGATAAAAACCGCATCAGTCATCGCGGTCAAGCAATTCAGCAATTGCTAGCCCAGCTGTCGTTATAGATTTCTATATAAGTAATAATAAAATCTGTCTAGCGCCAATATAGAATGACTGGTCAGCATTTTTTGCAGCCTCTGTCACGCTATACGAACAGCAAGCAAGAGAAATACTGACCAGTCGAACTCAAAATACCTATATCGTTTTCATGTTGAACTGACCATAGCAAACAGATAATTTTTACTTTAATAAGCAGATAGATTATACTGTTCTACTTTTAAAATTTTGTTGAAAGCCCTAATTTGGCTGTATAATTCGCCAAAAAACGTTATTATGCGGCTTATTAACGGTTTATGATTGATATTTGATAGCGTCTATAACCTCGACATTCTCAACCATTAGTACCAGTGGTGATTGCTTCTGGCACCGATAATGAGTGTGTGCGCTATCATTATCCCCTATTTATTCCAACGGCAAGCCGTCGTACACGCTCATATTTTGAGGCGCGGTTGTCTATTACCATTTAACTCCAAGTACTACTAAATCAAACGTACTATTTAATCCTAAAGGTGTAATGAATATGGCTACAGATTTACAAGTCACAACCAACAAGCTATCTAATAAAGAGACTCAGCTAACGGTTAAAGTACCTGTCGAAAAGATTCAAAACAAAGTTGAAGGCCGTATTCGCCAAGTTGCGAAAACTGCCAAAATCGACGGTTTCCGTAAAGGCAACGTTCCTATGTCACACATCCGCTCTCAGTACGGTGCTGGCATTCAACAAGAAGTGATCAACGATGTAATCCGCGATACTGTATTTGAAGCGATCAAATCTGAAGACATCCGCGCGGTTGGCATGCCTAACATCGACGACGTGAAACTTGAAGACGATTTCTTGGTCTATCAAGCCACTGTTGAAATCTTCCCAGAAGTAGACGTACAAGGTATTGATGAAATCGAAGTTGAGCGTCACACTGCACAAGTGAGTGAAGAAGACGTTGACACCATGATCGAAAACCTACAAAAGCAACGTGAAGAGTTCGTTGAGAAAAAGGGCATGGCTGCTAAAGACAACCAAGTCACTTTTGATTTTGAAGGCTCAATCGATGGCGAAAAATTTGAAGGCGGCTCAGCTGAAGATTTCAAATTGGTTATCGGTAGCAACCAGATGATCCCAGGCTTTGAAGCGGGTATCAAAGGCATGAAAGCTGGCGAAGAAAAAGTCATCGACGTAACTTTCCCAGAAGATTACCAAGCTGAGAACCTAGCGGGTAAAGAAGCTCAGTTCAAAATCAACGTAAAATTGGTTGAAAAATCTAAGCTACCTGAAATCGATAATGCGTTCCTAGAGCTATTCGGTGTGACCGAGGGCGGCGTTGAGAAGTTGAAAGAAGACGTCCGCAAAAACATGGAACGCGAAATCAAAAATGCTGCGCGTAGCCAAGTGAAGCAAGCGACTTTTGATGCGTTGCTAGAAAAGAACGAGTTTGACGTACCAAACGCTATGTTAGAGCAAGAAATTGAGCGTCAACGCAACATGATGATGCAACGTTTCTCTCAGCAATTCGGCGCCAACGCTGATAGCTTCGACAAAGACATGCTGCCAAATGAGCTATTTGAAGAGCAAGCGCTACGTGCTGCCCGTCTCGGCATCATCGTTGCCCGTGTCATCGATACCAAAGGCTTAGAAGTAGATCAAGAGCGTGTTGAAACCTTCATCAAAGAAGCCGCTGAAAACTACGAAGATCCAGCAGAAGTCATCGAGTACTACACCAATGACAAGCAGCAGCGCGCGAACATTGAGTCTGTAGTACTAGAAGACCAAGTGGTAGATTATTTGATCAGCCAAGGTAAAGTAACTGACAAAGAAGTTAGCTATCAAGACTTGCTAGCGGCTCAGCAACAACAGCAGCAAGGCATGTAATTTAGTAGGATATTACTTAGCAATTTGCTAGTTACTGGCATTCAGTGCTAAGTGTTATCGAAACATGCTCTAATAAAATGCCCTAACAAACTTGTTAGGGCATTTTTATTGGGGCTTATATATCTTTTTTATAAACAGTTTATAGGCAATCCCCTTGATAAACGCGCATCGACGCCTTATTAATAGGAAGTCACTCCTATTATTGATAGAAAAACATTTTGCACATGAAAAAATTACCATTGCTCCAATAAAAAAGTTACCATTAGTGCAATTATTTTGAACAGCATCTAGAGCGTACCACTGTATCTAGTGAGTGTTATCGCTCAGCGGCAATACTTATAATGATAAACACCGATAACAGCCTGGTCGTTCGTTTTCTTACCCTTATCTTATGTACGTATAAACAGGACATTTTTATGACAGATTATGATCGCATTACTGCCAACCCACATTTTGATATGCTGATGAGTGCGCACAATGAGGTGCAAAATACGCAAGCGGCACCCCAGAGCGCGTTAGTCCCTATGGTTGTTGAGCAATCATCACGCGGTGAACGCTCGTTTGATATCTTTTCACGCCTATTGCGTGAGCGTGTGATCTTTTTGACCGGTCAAGTTGAAGACCACATGGCCAATCTAATCGTCGCCCAGTTGTTATTCTTAGAAGCAGAAAACCCTGATAAAGATATCCATTTATATATCAATTCACCAGGTGGTTCAGTCAGTGCAGGTTTGGCGATTTTTGATACCATGAACTTCATCAAGCCTGAAGTATCTACCATCTGTATGGGCGGTGCTTATAGCATGGGTTCATTCTTATTGGCAGCGGGTCAAAAAGGCAAACGTTATTCACTTGCCAATGCGCGTGTGATGATTCACCAGCCTTCAGGCGGCGCACAAGGCCAAGCGACCGATATCGAAATCAATGCGCGTGAAATTCTAAAAACTCGTGCTCGCTTAAACCAAATTTTGGCCGAGCGTACGGGCCAGCCAGTAGAGAAAATCGAAAAAGACGTCGAGCGTGATTTTTGGTTAGATGCGCAAGAAGCCAAAGAATACGGTTTGGTTGATGAAGTATTAGAGCGTCGCCCTGACTCTTTGTAATATTGAGATAAAGCCTTGTTAATCATCGAATACCTCAGCGTATAAGCGCTGGCATTCGTGTGAATCATTAGAATACTTATAAGCTTAAATTTTAGGAGCGCCTTTTATGGCAGAAGATACTACCCCGCATTGTTCGTTTTGCGGCAAAGCCAAAAGCGATGTACAGCAGCTGATTGCCGCTGACGATGCCAATATTTGTAATGAATGTATTGAGCTATGTACCGATCTAATCGCAGACAGTGCTGAAGACAATGACGACGATAGCGAGATTGATACCTCTTGGGTCAATAAAAAGCTACCAACGCCAAAAGAGCTGCGCGCCAAGCTTGATGAATATGTCATTGGCCAAGACGCTGCCAAAAAAGCCTTATCTGTTGCCGTTTATAATCATTATAAACGTCTAAAAGTCAGCCAGACACTAGCTCGTGACAGCAGAAAAGCCAAAATCGGCGCGGATGATGCGATGGTAGAGCTTGCCAAAAGCAATATTTTGCTGATTGGTCCAACGGGTTCTGGTAAGACACTGCTTGCGCAAACCCTAGCACGCCTGCTTGATGTGCCATTTGCTATGGCTGACGCGACGACCTTAACCGAAGCAGGCTATGTCGGTGAAGATGTCGAAAACATCGTGCAAAAACTATTGCAAGCATCTGATTATGATGTAAGTAAGGCTGAGCAAGGCATCATCTATATTGATGAGATCGATAAAATCAGTAAAAAAGGGGATAACCCTTCTATCACACGCGACGTATCAGGCGAAGGCGTACAGCAAGCCCTACTAAAGCTCATCGAAGGCACGGTTGCTGCTATTCCGCCACACGGTGGTCGTAAGCATCCACAGCAAGAGCTGATCCAAGTTGATACAAGCAACATTCTTATCATCGTTGGTGGTGCATTTGCTGGTCTTGATAAAGTGATTCAGCAGCGTACTGAAAAAGGCGGCATTGGCTTTAACGCGGATGTTAGCTCAAAAGATGACAGCCGTCGCAGCTCAGATTTGCTACAACAGGTTGAGCCAGAAGATCTGATCAAATTTGGTCTCATTCCTGAACTGATTGGTCGTTTGCCTGTGCTTGCTGCGCTACAAGAGCTTGACGAAGAAGCGTTAGTGCAAATTCTAACTGAGCCAAAAAATGCTTTGGTGAAACAGTACAAATATTTGTTTGATATGGAAGGCGCTGAAATCACTTTCACACAAGAAGCACTTGATGCCATCGCCAAAAAAGCCATGGAGCGTAAAACAGGTGCACGTGGTTTGCGCTCTATCGTAGAAAACGCGCTACTTGAAACCATGTACGAGCTGCCATCGATGAAAGATGCCAAAACTGTGATGGTTGATGCTGATGTCATTAACGAAGGTAAGATCCCTAAGATTGCTTAATGTCGTTTACCAACATAGTGCGATTGGAATGAATTTTTCGTAGCCTCTGTTTAGCAGTAAGCAAGGAAAATTTAGATCAATTGCACGTAACTAGTAATTGATCGAACTTATTTAGTATCGACTGGCTTATACAAAAAAGCGTCTGGCATCCTATGCTAAGACGCTTTTTTTATGTCTGTTTTAGCAGTTATTCATTGAGCGATTGAAGTGACAGCCGCGTCTATGAAACGTAAACCGTGCTACTCATAAATCATGCTAAGGTATATAGTCTATTTAAATCGTCCTATTTAACTTTTAATATTATTACTGGTCTATTGCTCACTTATCGCTCATTAAACAAAGGATTGTTTATCATGCTGAATAATATAACCACTCTGGCAACATCATTACGTCAACACCTACCCTTTCCCCCCTCCAACTATGAGAACGATGATACTACGCCTTATTATCGTAATCATGTTGCTGCTATCACTGGTGCAGGTTCTGGCATGGGGCGCGAGCTTGCGCTTCATCTAGCAAAAATGGGCTGCCATGTCGCCTTGTCAGATATCAATGCGGAGCAGCTGGCACAAACCAAAGACATGCTGGCCGGTTACGATATCTTCGTCACAACGACTGTGCTTGATGTCTCAGACAATCAGGCCATGCAAGCATGGGCGGATAGTGTAATGAGTAATCATGGCAAAGTGCACTTTATCTTTAACAATGCAGGCGTGGCGTTCTCCTCGACGATAGAAGGCGCTAGTATTGAGGAGCTTGAATGGGTAATGGATATCAATTTTTGGGGCGTGGTTTATGGCACCAAGGCATTTTTACCACTCATCAAAAACAGTGTCAAACAAAGCGAATTGACGAGTGATCATCAAGACAATCAACCCCGCCAGTTTAAAGAACACGGTCATATTATTAATATCTCAAGCTTATTTGGTTTGACCGCTCAGCCTTCTTACTCTGCTTACAATGCCAGTAAATTTGCGGTGCGCGGCTTTACAGAAAGCCTGCGCCAAGAGCTTAATATTCAGCAATGCGGTGTGTCAGCAACTTGCGTGCATCCTGGCGGTATTAAGACCAATATTGCCAATAGTGCGCGCGGTAATGATAGCGTTAGTACGGTTGGTATGCCTACTGGTGAGAAAGCCATTAGGAGCTTTAACAAGTTATTAAAATTCGATGCCAGCGAAGCAGCTTGGGTTATTTTACATGCCGTCGCGACCAATCAGCAGCGCTGCTTGATTGGCAATGATGCCAAGATGGTTGATGCGATTCAGCGGGTCTTTCCAGCACATTATAGTCAAGTGCTAAACGACATCACCAAATTTTCTCGAAAGCTAAAACCGCGACGTACTTCTAAGCACAATCATAAAACGGATGTTACGTCATAAGTAAAGACGTTCTATCGTAGGCACTCAAAATCAAAAAACCCAGCTAACTAGACAGCTGGGTTTTTTACTCAGTACGTGAGTAATAATGAACATTCAAATCAGACCAAATATAGCCAAGCCACTATAAAATACATATCTTGCTGCGAAGATAATTTTTATGTCGCCTTTATTCGCGCAGACAGAGCTAACAAGGAACATTTATCTTAGTAGCGCGTTGCCATGTTTGTCATCATTTTATTTGGGACTGGCCATAGCATACAGCTATTAAGGCAGTTTCATATCGCCATCAACCAGCCAGCCCACACGTCGCATGATATAAGCAACCAAACCTGCGATTATCGCAGGCAATACAAACATCAGTAAGACAATGGCAACCCATAGCTGCGTCGTACTCATGATGCCTTGTGATGCTTCAATGACACCAAACACACCAACTAGGCCAGCCGTACCCATACCCGCACCTGTCGCCGTACAGGCCAAGCCAAAACCAACGGTGGCAATCGGCCCAACAATCGCACTGGCGATAACCGCTGGTAACAGGACTAAAGGTTTTCTAAATACATTGGGGATTTGGAGCATGCTGGTGCCAAGACCTTGAGAGACGACGCCACTAATACCGTTGTCCTTAAAACTGGCAACTGCAAAGCCAATCATATGCGCTGCACAACCAACAACTGCGGCACCGCCCGCCAAACCGCCAAGTCCAATCGCAATACAAATAGCGGCGCTTGAGGTCGGCAGTGTCAATAAAATACCAACCACAACAGCAATGACAATGCCCATCAGTAATGGCTGTAATTCAGTGGCTGCCTGAATACCTTGCCCAATAGCAGCAACACCTGCCACGATGGGCGGATTGAGCAGTGCGCAGACCAATAAAGCCACTGCGCAAACCAGCAACGGCACCAATAAAATATCAAGCTTCGTCTTGCCAGCAATCCAAGTACCAGCGCGATAGGCAAATACCGAGGTCAAATACGCCCCTATCGGATTACCCGGCACTGCTACAAATGTCGCAGGGCCGCCAACTTGTGAGGTAAAAAGCGTCCCTGCCATTAATGCTTCAGAATGTGCACCCAGCATACCGGCTACCAAGCAGCTCAGCATCACTAGCGTTGGCGCTTTTAGATAATAAGCAACTCCGACGCCAATGCCAGCGCCCATCAACACTGAGGCCAGCTTGCCAACTGCCACCAATGCTGGCAAACCTAACCATCCACCAATCTGCGAGATGATTAGACCTGCAATCAACGTGACAAATAGTCCCAATGCCATACCTGTGAACGCATCGATAAAATACTTTTGAAAAAAAGCTTTGATCGTGTTGGATGGCGGTATTGCTGAGTCAGATACAGTCATGGCCTTACTCTTTATAAAGGGTAAAATAAAATTGGATAAACCAAAAGATAGAAGATTTTAAAGACAGAGGTTTTTATAGAGAATTAGAATCAAAAAAAGCGTCATTGCGACGCTTTTTTTGATAAACAGACTTTTAATGCTACTAAACGTTCTTCACTCTAACGGCGCTGTTCGACAATAATAGAATCAATACCATTGTTTTGTAGACGCTGCTGAGCGGTGGTCACTGCCTGACGATTATTCATTGGACGTGAGATGACCTGATAAATTGGTAAGCCATTGCCTGTGGTGTTTTTTACCACTCTTGCGTCGACACCCGCCATCAGTACTTGCGCACGGCGACGATCTGCTTCATCTGCATCACCGAAGCTGTTGATTTGCAAAATGTAGGTAGCAGGCTTAGCTGGCTGCACACTTGCCGTACCAGCACCTGCATTGTTTGCCCGATTGCTCGTATTATTATTACTGTTGCTATTGGTAGCTGGCGCCTCATCATAAGTCGCATCTTCTTCAACGATAACAATATCGTTGCTACCATTGCTGGTTGTTGCGTTATTACCACCACTTGGCTCAATTGTCGTACTTTCAGCGATACCAAAATTACCCGTATCATCAGGCTGAGTCACAACAACGTCCGGCTCAAAGGCACCCATGTTATCTGATTGATCAGTGTCCGTATCAGTGATCTCTTCATCAGGAATGGTGGCCATTTCTTGATTGGGTAAGATATCATAGAACTCATAATCGCTGTTATCAGTATCTGTATCAACGCGTGGCTGTACCTGCCTGTCAGGATCATTCTCAGCGCTGCTATTAGCAGGGCTAAAATCGAATAACGGTGAAAGGTAGATAAATACCCCGATCATTAACGTCAAAATCGCACCGACAAACATCCATAATAAGCCTGATACGCTACTTGATTTGCGCTTTTCTGTTGCGCCTTTAGGTTTTTTGGCTAGCATGGATCTGGTTCTCCCTACAGAATCTATCTATCATCAATTTATTGCTATCAGCTGTCTATACTCATTCTACATGCTAGAAAACTATCATATATCAGACAGCTACCACATGTTAGAAAGTTACTACATACTAGACGGTGCAGACAATCCTAACAGCCCCAAGCCATTGGCCAATACTTGTCTGACTGCCTTGGACAAACGCAAACGTGCCTGCATTAAGTCTAGCTCATCAGCACTTGGCGTTTCACCTGAGGTGACGCTCACTGGCAAGATACGATTGGTGTCGTACCAGCCGTGGAATAAGGCAGCAAGCTCTTTTAGATAGTTGGTCAAAACGTGTGGCTCGTAGCCTGTCGCGGCACGTAATAACGTCGCCGGATATCCTGCCAACAACTTAATCAGCTCGTCTTCATTGGGCGCGGTCAGCAAGTCCTGATGTGACAAACCAAGCGTATCATCTACCGCAAGACCATGACTTTGTAGTTTTTCTAACACTCGGCAGACGCGCGCATGTGCATACTGGATATAATAGACTTGGTTGTCTTTGCTTTGTGATTTGGCAAGTTCCAAATCAAAATCAATATGTACTTCAGGCTTACGAGCGACATAATAAAAACGTGCCGCATCGTTGCCCACTTCAGCACGCAGATCGCGTAGGGTAACAAATTGACCCGAGCGCGACGACATTTGCACTTTTTCACTACCACGCCATAACGCCACAAACTGTACAAGTACTACGTCTAAACGCTCTTCATCGATCCCCAAAGCCAATAGAGCAGCTTTTACACGTGGCACATAACCATGGTGATCAGCGCCCCAAACGTTGATAACCTTATCAAAACCGCGATCGAACTTGTTTTTGTGATAAGCGATATCAGAGGCAAAATACGTTGACTGACCATTGGCACGGCGTACCACACGGTCTTTTTCATCGCCAAAATCGGTCGATTTAAACCAGATATTGCCGTCTTTTTCGTATAGGTAGCCTTTTTCATCTAGAACTTGTAGTACTGGCTCAATCTCGCTATCGATAGATCGTTCGCTAAACCAACACTCATAACTCACACCAAAGTCATTTAAATCATCTTTGATATCGGCCAAGATACTGCTCAATGCCGCATTTAAAAATAGCTCGTAGCTATCGCCAAGCAGGGCTTTGCTACCCGCAATCAAACCGTCGATGTGTGCTTCTTTATCGCCTGAGACGACCGTTTTTTCACCATCAGCACTGATCTCAAACTGAGCATCTTCTGGCGCATCCTTGGCAACGTCTGCAAAACCATGGACGTAGCTGTCGCCATGTTGCATTTTTAGTGTCTGGGCGATATCACTGACATAGTCACCTTGGTAGCCATTGACTGGGAACGTTATTTGCTCACCATTTAACTCTAAATAACGCAAATAGGTACTGGTCGCTAAAATATCCATTTGACGACCCGCGTCATTGACATAATACTCGCGCGTGACATCGTAGCCGATTGCTTCTAGTAGGTTTGAGACACTCATACCAAACGCAGCACCGCGACCGTGACCGACGTGCAGACTTGACGTTGGATTGGCAGAGACGAACTCAACTTGTACCTTTTGACCGTCAAACTGATTACTCAGACCAAAACGTTCCTGTAAAGTAAAGATATCATCTAATACCGAAAACTTGGCTTCCGAGTTTAAAAATACATTAATAAAACCAGGACCTGCGATTTCTACTTGGCGAATGTCTTGGTTTTCTGGTAGCGCGTTGACGATTTTTTCGGCAAGCTGACGCGGATTGGCTTTGGCAGCTTTGGCCGCAGTCAGCGCAATATTGCTGGCAAAATCACCATGGCTCAGATCTTTGGTACGCGTGATTTGGCTGTTATTTTGCCAATCATTAGGTAGCGTACCGTCGGCTTGTAGCGTTTGAATGGCATCATTAAATAGGGATGCAAGTGTATCAATTTGGGTTTGTGACATAGGGTTTTGAACTCAGTTAAATAAACAACAAAAACAGGGCAAAAATGTGGCGAATGCGAGCAATCGATAACTGCTTATTATAATAGCGACCGATATTGCAGGGGACAAAAAATATAAAAACAAATAACCTGTAAATATAGCAATCTTTGCGCTTCATTGCATCATTTGCACCAAAATTAGCACTAAAATCTTACGCTTATGACAAATAGCCTTAATAACCTATCAAATAACAAGAAGGGTTTGTACTTTTGACTATGTTAAATTCAGTTATATTCTATCTATCACTTCGTATTGCAAGTAAATACTAAATAACTGGCTAGGCCAATTGTAGCGTTCCTGTTTTTCGATACTGAGCAGTCGTTTATACCTACCTGCTTCCGCGTTATAATAGTGGTTTGTACTGCGCTTCTAAACCAGATAAATCCTAGAAGACGCGTTACTACTTTTTTATAGGATTACACCATGTTTGCTATTGCTGCCAGTACTATTACCAGTTGGGGCTTGTACGTTTTATTGCCGATATTCATCGCTTTTTTATTCTTTATTATGTGGGACATCTCCAAAACATCTGAAGCTGGTCGTGCCGGTACTTTTTGGATATTTGTCGCATTGGGCGCAGGCTCTGTCGGTTTTATACTTAAGATAATAATGGAAGTGGCTTTCAAAAGATGGCTAATATAACCTGTCTTTTTTTATTTTATTCTGTCAGCGTAGCGTAGCAACGTAATTACTTATGCCTGTCTCACTTGACAGCTTATAACAGCCTTATTTGATAGCGTCGTATCAGTTTATATTAAAGTCGACTTTATTGAGTGTCATCCACTTTGGTTGTAATCTCGCTTACGTAGGTTGGTAAATCCCAAGCGCCACCAGCAAAGCCGCGACACATTCCTGTACTCGTCTCTTCGCTTTTGGTAAACGTTTTACCATCCCAAATCCATGTCGCATGATTCCAGCAATCACCGATGCCACGGTCTTTATTAGCTGCCCAGATTTCACCTGCCTCATACTCATTGCCTGCTGTCGTGATAAGCATAGGATTGCTAGGTTTTTCATGATTAATGAGCCAATAACCAGTGCTTGAGTTATAAGGACCAGACCAACAGAGATGGCTGGCTAACGTATGAGTGGCGTCTACGGGTGTAAATTCCCAGTCTAGTCTATCAGTGCGATACTCTGACATCCGTTGATACGCTTCGGTTTTTGGATTAACCAGTTCACAAGCACCCATCGCATTTCCAGCGCCTGTGAGCTGCTCAGAATCAATATCGACCCACTTGTTTATATTTTGCTGAAAGTATTTAAGTTTTGATGGGGCTAGTGCATTGCTATCCTTTGCTGAATACGCAAATGCTTTTTTGATGGTGGGTATTGGCAATGCTGCTTTAGGGGTTTGTCGATTGCGATTGTTTTTACCGACCAGTGCTATTGGTGTTCCTACTCTTCCTTGTACATCATCGAGCTTGAGCAATACTGCCGACATCCCTTTGTCACTGATATACCATTGCTTGTCATCCGCTCTGATCTCTATCTTGGTTGCGACACGAGCATGGTTGATCAGTGCCTGCGTTTGCTTGGCGGATAAATCATATATTAGAGAGTCTTTTGCAGCTGGCTGTAAAGTCCCATAATTTTTACCATTTAACCAAAGCTCAGCATGATCAAAGCTATCCTCTGAAGATTCTAATGTAAATTGAACTCGTGCTGTTGGCAGGGCTAATTTTGGCAATACTGTAAGCAATATCGAGGCTGGCGTATCTAATTGACTCTCATCTGCATACCCTGCTGCGCGGCAAGTCAATGTATTATCACAAACCACTTGCCAATCGTCCTGTACAAAGCCCCAGCCTTCATACGGTGTCCCATAGGCAGCATGAGCTGATATGGACGTTAGTGGCAGAACACCCATCATAGCGCTGAGTAAAATCGTTAATTTTTTCACTGTCCATTCTCCTTATGAAAGGTCAGTACGTGCTATTTTTTGGCAATTAAGGTTGCGCGCATCGGAGCAGGATAGCCTTCGATTGTCTTTGTGGAGTCATTGGGATCTAAAAAATCTGCTAACGAATGATAGGTCATCCATTCGGTTTGACGCTGCTCTTCCACAGACGTTACCGCCACATCAACACAGCGCACGTCTGAGAACCCCACTTTTTCTAACCAACCGATTAACGCTGCGACTGAGGGTAAAAAATACACGTTATTCATCTGAGCATAACGATCATGTGGCACCAGTACGGTATTGGCATCGCCTTCGATGACCAACGTCTCAAGTACCAACTCACCCCCTTTGACAAGTTGTCCTCTTAGCTGCTGTAAATGCTCAAAGGGCGACTGACGATGATAGAGCACACCCATACTAAATACAGTATCAAATAACTGGCTATACTCTGGTAACGCTTCTAGTGGTACAGGAATATAATGGGTACGGTAGCGGCCAGTCTCATGAGCATCAGCACTACCGATAAAATGCCTAATCGCCATGAACTGATGATAAAACAAGCAAGACGGATCAATAATGATGACCGTGTCAGCACCAGCACCAGCCATGCGCCAACCGTGATAACCAGAGCCGCCGCCCACGTCTAATACACGACGACCGTCAAGCCTACCCAAATACGGCGCAACTCGTCGCCATTTCCAATCACTGTGCCACTCGGTATCAATCTTTATCGACGATTCATCATTACCAATCTGAAAAGGGCCTTTGCGCCACGGCATCAGCTGCTTTAACAACGCTGTCGTTTGTTTATGCTGAGACTGATTAAGACTCGCGTCAATCGTCAATGTATCACTATTAAGATCGACGTGATTGACGGGCAACTGTGGTAAACGCGCCACTGACGCTTGATAAGCAGGTGCATGTGCGTAATTGGCCTTGTCTTTGATAGCATTTAACCATGTGGGTAATCGCGTCAGCCATTCATAAGCACTCGGCTGCTGCTGGGCCAGTTCTAATAGGGTTAAATACAGTTCGCGTTCGGCGTGCGTGATCGTGTCGTTAAGCATAAAAACAGGTTACCGTGTGAATCAAAGACAATATGAAAGTTATTTTTTAAAAAGTTAAACGTTATTTTCATGCCTCGCCAGCATTATTTAAACGCCACAATAGAGACAAAGTTTAGAAACTGAAACCATGTCAAATGACGCTTAAACCCAACGTGATCAAGCCGTGCATGATGCTCATCTAGCGTATCCGTAATCAGCACATTTTCTAGTGCATTGCGTTTACCGCTGATTTCCATCTCGGTATAGCCATTGGCGCGTTTAAAATCATAATAACGCTCAACCAACCATGCATCATACTGCTCATCAAAGGCATGCGTTTTTTCGGTCAACACCAATATACCGCCTTCGCTCAGCGCCGTATGTATCTTCTCTAACACCGCGACTCTATCGGCTGCTGGCAAAAACTGTAGCGTTAAATTTAAAATCACCATGTCGCACGGCTCAAGCTCAACGTCACGAATATCCGCGGTGATGACTTCGATATCATGCTCAGGATAATTATCACTCAATAACGTCGTGGCTTCGGTCGTCATCGCAGGCGAAATATCAATCGCTTTGATTTGCAAATCTTGCGGATCAAACTCGCCAGCCAGCGTCATACTGGCAGCGCCTAATGAACAACCCAAATCATAAACACGGCTGACACGTTGACCACTGTCGCTCTGTTGGCGATACTTGCAGTGACGGCGGGCAAATATGGGCAGCATGGCCAATACCTGACCGTAACCAGGGACACTACGGCGAATCATATCAGGAAAACATGCCACCACTTGCTCATCGAAGGAAAAACGCGCCGCTTTATCTAATGGCGTGGTAAATAGGATGTCGTGTTTAGCAGGATCAGGTTGGCTCATAAGGCGGCTCGTTTTTTGATAATAAAGCTTACATTAGAATATAGGTGTGTGTTTTGCCAAATCCGTTAATCAAGAGTAGGCGAACGTAGCAAAAGCCCATTATAACATTACTGTTTGTTACTTATCGCGACTAGATGCCCTGCTAAGCTAAATGCGTATTGCTGAGTGACTAGTTAATGAGTGACTGGCACTTGGCTCATACTTATAAAAATAAGGAAAAAATTATGCAAACCATCGTATTAGGCGGCGGCTGCTTTTGGTGCACCGAGTCGGTATTTTTATCTATAAAAGGCGTACAGTCTGTCGTATCTGGCTATATGGGCGGAGATGCGGTTTCTGCCAACTATAAAGATGTCTGTAGTGGCAATACTGGACACGTCGAAGTCATCAAAGTCGAATTTGATGAGTCTGTCGTACCATTAGAAGTCATACTTGATGTCTTCTTTGCCACCCATGATCCCACCACGATGGATCGTCAAGGTAATGATGTCGGCAGTCAATACCGCAGTGTGGTGTTTTACACAGACGAAGATCAAAAACCAACGGTTGATCGTACCATTAATAAACTGCGCGATATGGGTCTTAATATCGTCACAGAAGTCCATCCTGCGATTGAGTTTTTTGAAGCAGAAGACGAACATCAAGACTTCTTTAACAGAAATCCAGGCCAAGCGTATTGCAACTTTGCGATACCGCCAAAGCTTGCCAAACTGCGTAAAGAGTTTAGTCAGTATATGACAAGTTAAATGAGTGATTAAAAAATCATGTTCGATACTAGCCAAACGCTTAGATAATAGGTGTTTGGCTTTTTATTGGGTTCAGCCTTTTCAAATAAGACGTTATTATAAAGATATCAACAGATAACTATAGGTAGGCGTAAATTATGAATCCTGAATTTTGGCAAAATCGCTGGCAAGAAAATCGTATTGGTTTCAATCAATCTGCAGTTAATCCATTGTTGATAAAGTATTGGTCATCGTTAAATGTACCAACAAGTAGCCGTATCTTTGTGCCTTTGTGTGGCAAATCAATCGATATGGTTTGGCTAGCAGCACAAGGTTATGATGTGGTCGGTGTTGAATTGGTGAAATCGGCTGTACAAGCCTTCTTTGCAGAACAAAACATCGAGCCGACTATCTATCAACATGCAAAAAACCCAGATATTAAATGCTATCAAGGAAAGCTTCTAAGTCAAAAAGTAGAACTATGGGTCGCTGATATCTTTGCGCTAACCTCAGAGGATACTGGCAAAATTAAAGCGGTCTACGATAAGGCAGCTTTAATTGCTTTACCAGCCGATATGCGTTCCAACTATATCGAACAGATAAGCGAAATTAGCGGCAATGCGCCACAGTTGCTAATAACGCTCAATTACGATCAAAGTAAAAAGGATGGGCCGCCCTTCTCTATCAATCATGAGCAAGTGCAGCAATATTATGGCAGTCATTATCAAATTGCTGAGCTGACAAGTGACCCCGCTTCTATAGGCTCAATGCCTGATCTAAAAGTCAGCGAGCAGGTTTGGTTATTGAGTGAATAATAAACAAGTGATTCATCAAAAAAGACTGTAAAAAGCCAGTAGTTATTAGATTTTCTATTTCCAAAAACCTCTCACAATATCACGGTAACGTCAGCTTATAGTAACTGAGTGCTGCGATACCTTTTCTTTATTATTGAGATTGGTTACTCTAAGTCCATACTGCCATTAGTCGCTTTTATCTCCATTCACGATTTCGATGCTTATAGGATATTTTCATGCGTTTGACTCCTTTCTCTACTTTATCGCTGCTTAGTATGGCAGTTGGCCTCAGTCTTGCCAGCACAGCACAAGCTGCGCGGCCACCAGCACCAGACTTATCCAACAGTGAGTTTCAACAATGTCTGGATAGACTGCAAAGCTCTAGCAAATTTAGCGGCGTCAACAGCTCTACGTTTAATAACTATCGCCCTACCCAGCCCGATCCTAGTGTGATTCAGTCGCTCAACTACCAACCCGAGTTTCAAAAAGACGTTTGGGATTATTTATCAGTGCTTGTAGATAAAGAGCGTGTCGAGGATGGTATCCGAGCTAAGCGTCAATGGCGCGATACACTCCGTCAAATAGAATCGCGTTATGGGGTAAAAGCTGAGCATGTCTTGGGGGTATGGGGTGTCGAATCTAACTTTGGTCAGACTTTGGGCAAAAAACCCTTATTTGAGTCTTTAGCGACGCTATCCTGCTTTGATCGTCGTCAGAGCTATTTTCAAGGGGAGTATGCCAACGCCCTAAAAATCGTACAAAACGGTGATATTGCACCGAATGACATGACAGGCTCTTGGGCAGGTGCCTTTGGTCAAACGCAATTTATGCCGAGCACTTTTTTAGAATTAGCAGTCGATTTTGATGGCGATGGTCGTCGTGATTTGGTCAATAACGTGCCTGATGCCTTGGCTTCTACTGCCAACTTCTTAGACAAACGTGGCTATCGTACGGGCGAGCCTTGGGGCTATGAAGTCAAGTTACCTAGCGGCTTTTGGGCAGCCTCTAATCGCAAAGACAAAAAATCTATCAGCCACTGGCGCAACCAAGGCATCACGCTTGCCAATGGTAGCCCATTGCCTTCTGACTTGAGTAGCGCGGGCTTATTATTACCAGCGGGTATGGAAGGTCCTGCGTTTTTGGTCGGTAAAAACTTTGATACGTTTTACTCGTACAATGCATCAGAAAACTACGCATTGGCAATCGCGCACTTATCAGATTTGATCACGCGCGAAGACAGCAGCAAAACCGACTTTGTGACTGCATGGCCAACAGATGACCCAGGTATCAGCCGTCAGCAAGCCAAAGATATTCAGCAAGCGTTAATCAATGCAGGTTACGATATTGGCGGTGTTGATGGTATCATCGGAGACGGTACGCGCACAGCAATTCAACAATACCAGTCTAGTCGCGGTATATTCCCAGCCGATGGCCGCGCTGGTCAAAAGTTCTATCGTGCCATTGTTGGCAATACTGCACCTAGTGGCGCTCAATCTACCAATCAATATGCTCAACCATCAAATAGCCAGCCATTACAACCTGCTTCTGCTGACCGTATGGGACAGCTGATTCAACAGCAAACGACCCCTTCTAACACTTACTCAACACAGCCATCGGCTCAACCAGCAAACTCTGGTAATGTGCGTTATCGCCGTGTCACTGATGCTAGTGGTGCTGTGAAGTTGGTTCGTGTGGATGAAGGGTCGTAGTATTAAATGATCTAGTGGGTACAAAAAAGGCCACGCTGATAGAAGCGTGGCCTTTTATATGGTTTATAACGTTAATGATTCAGAGCTCTAAATATCAGTAATGAATGGCGGTTAGCCAGAAAAGAGCCTAAACAATCGGTGGTGGATTCGGTTTGCCATTGTCACCGTTCCAATTCTCACGCGCCTTCTCATCCAAATCGGCTGGCGTTTTTGGCTCCCATTTGCCGTTCTCTTTCCAAGTGGCGTCGCCCCAATCGGCATCTTCTTCTTTTCTATCTAACTCTTTATACACTTGGCTTGGATCAATACCGCGGCGCTTCATATCTGCTATTTGCTCTTCTAAAGTATGAAACTTCTCAGCATCATGCATGGACTTTTCTAAACCATCCAATTCTTTTAATAATTCATCATTTTTAGAGTTACTCATGGTGCACTCTCCTTAACTAGTCCGTATTGTTTGATGCATTTATAATTTTAGTACAAGTAATAAAATAAAACTCCTACCTTATAAACTTTATTATCGTCAGTCTCACGCCATTTCACAACCGTCAGCGCGTATGCTTTGTATTACAAAACGTAGTCTTGGCTATACATACATTGATACTATGCTAGATATCTTTCTTATAAAGACCCATTGATACCGCCCACAGTCAGTACGGGACGCTAATAATCTCACTCTTCGGTATTTAACAAACTTTTTGCATAAAACGTCAATTTCCAAAGCTCTTGTGAGACTCGATTGCCATAAGTGGTGAGTTGTATCCAATTTGCACTGACCAATTGCCGCTGTAACTTATTAAAGTCATCTTGAGAAATTTGACAGCGCGAAACCGCGTGGACGTTTGGCATATCTTGTTTGATATCTTGTTCAGCTTTGGTTGCTATCAAACGATTAATGAAATTTTGCAGTCCATAGCTGGAAAAAGTCGTCGGTATTTTTATCAACACGTTCAGTACTTCCTGCCAAGTTAATATCATGCTTCTAGTAACATCTGTCAAATTACCGCCCTCATAGGCCTGAGCACTGTAATAAATATTGAAAGATTCTTGCAACGCTATTGGTTTGCTAACACTGTCAGTCATGACATCATTATCAAAAGACTCATCTTTTTTGATGGCTTTACTATTAGACAGAAGATCAGAGAACCTTTCAGATACCGTCTGTTTGCTAAACTCAATGAGTTCTTCACTGCCTCTTGCCCAGCCTCCTACCACTTTGTGATGGCTCAATGTATTGTAGTAAGCCTGCACTATAAGTTGATCGATGTCTTCTTCTGTATCGTAATAATAAAGCTGATTGTCTTGTCTAACAACTAACTTTATAAACTCTTGCAACTGACGACTGATACTTGCATCCTGACGATGGTTTTTGATCAGTATGATTAAAGGCTTGGTTTTGGCTTTAGCATTCAAATAGCTCAAATGCATTTGGCTCACACCAGTTTTTTGTACTGTGCCGTAGCTGTCCCCGATTAGCATCAATGCATAATCACAAGAATCGATACATTGTCGCCCATACAATGATGCTTTTGCCAGTTTACTGGACACATCATAAGTCAAAAATGCGCGGGTCTGAAAAAATATGGCTAGTCTGTCTAAGGCCAGTAATTGATCGTTGTCAGCGCATATAACATGGATATGGTAGCGGCGGTTTGGCACAATTACCTCTAGACTTAGGTCGTGACACAATAGAATATGATGTAAGACAAAGCACAAATATCTTGTTTTTTACAGGCTAGCATATTCTAGTAAAAGTGAGCTCAACTTATTTCGATTAAATCTATACCAAAAGTAAGGCACCTATTTAACATAGTATTGCAATATTGTCTCTTCACCAAGCAGGCGCTGTATCAAAACACTTAGTTTATCATCATATCTTGTGGCATAAAAAGTTAATGGATACTTAATGTCGACATTTGTTTTTTCGTTAATGTCTGAATGGTTATCTTCTGCTTCATTATTAGCACATGCAGACAGTTGGTTCATAGCCAACAGCTGCTTAACTCGCTCAGCAATGGCCTGCCCAGAATCTACGACTTGCATAGACAGCTGTTGCCTTGCGATCTCATCCAACAAAAATGGTTTAAAAAATGGGTAATGAGTACAGCCTAACACCAATTGATCAATGCCATCGTTAGCAAAAGCTTGTAATTGCTGACGCAAGCGTTCAGCGGTCGCATCCTGTTCGGGCATCCCTGCTTCTACCCACGGCACCAGTTGCGGATCAAAATACTTTACAACTTCTGTATGATTGGGTTTTGCCACATTATCAATGACATCATTGAGCAGTGACCCATTTAAGGTGGCTTTAGTCGCCAATACAGCTACAAGACCACTTTTACTCGCTAATACGGCAGGTTTTAAGGCTGGTACTAAGCCGACGATCAATAATTGCGGATAACAGCGTCGGGCTTTTTCAAGTGCATAAGCTGAGGCACTGTTGCATGCCATAACAATGAGCTTACAGCCTTGTTGATATAACCACTCCACTGCGGTCAGGGTCAACGCTTCAATATCTTCGCTATCGCGATTGCCATAAGGGACATTCAACGTATCAGCATAGTATACGTAACGCTCGGCAGGTAATTGCCGCGCTAAATGTAGATAAACGGATAAGCCTCCAATACCCGAGTCAAACACTCCAATGGGAGAGTTACAGGCGTTGGGCGTTGTCCCTGTCTGGGTGGCCACTTCCTTTATATTTACTTCATTCATTTTTACAGACGCACTGCCTGTGAAAGTATCTGTTCGTACTTTCACGATATTTATAGAATGATTTGCCGTAATATCCATTATCGCTTTCGTGTCATTTTTATACACATGTCATCTTCATGCTGTTTATCCAATTCGTAGTATGTATCTAAATAATGTTTGTCCAATTAGGAGCGCTACCAAATACAGTGTTTAATTCGTAAAATTATAATAGCTAATAAGTGGATTGCAATGAGTAAATTGCTGTGACAAGGTTACTTTTACCAAACTCATATCAATGACTTTTAATCGGCTGGCATCGAAATCTGATAAGACTCAGCGCCACTCTGTAAAGTAAGTATCGTTTCGCCATTGCATTCTGTTAACTCACCAATCTCAGTCAAATGATAAAAAGTATGACGAGCAATAAGCGCAGTCAAGCCATTCCTTACTGTCATATAAGGTCTTACGGATACTTCACTTGTTTGATCTTGCTTGTTGTCAGCTTTGATATTTGCGTTATGAGTCAGAGTAGGATTATACGCTTGTAATGTGATGGGATGCTCATTATCTAAACGTACCACATCCCCTGTCGTGGTCGTAAATTCTAGCCAACTTTTATCGTCTTCTTTGACAATACCCACATCATTGATGAGTAACGGTGCATCTTCTACTTGGATACGTAGTTTTTGTACTGGCGTCTTTAAGAAATACTCAGCCATACCGTCATGGTCTTCTTTCCATAAGATAGAGGCAAATAAGCTAACCAGTGACTCTCTGGTCACTTTTTCACCTTCATGCCACCATTCCCCATTTGATTTTATCAGTAAGTCCATGTCTGCCACAGTTTGAGGATGCCAATTTTCTAAAGGTGGTATGGCGCGCCCCTCACGTACTCCTGCCGTATCCTTTATATATTGACTGAGTGCGTCGATATCATTTAAATGGGAGGGCTGATTGTTTATGGTCTCAGTGGTCTTTTTACTATTTGCCATAGTATTATTTATATTGTCATTCATCACGTATTCCTTTACTAAGTAGTCAAAGTTTGGCAAATCTATTATTACTATAAATTTTAGTTTAGGGTATGATTGGCTTTTATCATTTTAGTACCCGTATTATTTCACGTTTACCTTAACACCGTTACTCATAAATGCGTGTCGTGTTTGTGGGATTTTTCTTTTATAATGAGTAACGGTTTTTTATTGCCCTGATAAAGTAAGTGTCGTATCAATGCCACATTTTACGTTATATATTGATATCCTTAGATAAACTGTTTTTGACAGAAATAAGTCGGCTAATCTTGTCAACACGGTTTTTATTGGGCAGCCATATGTCTGAGTAAAGTTAGCGCCGCAAGTCGATTATTCAAGTGTTAAGCTAATGATGCTCTGAGATAAGCCACTAAAAGTTTAGGAGTAGGTATGCAAGCGCAAGACAATCAAAAGCCAGTCATTGATGGTGACACTGTGAATACTGATACAACAGTAGCGACAGAGACGGCAAATCTAGACAAAGTAGAGCAGACCGAAGAAGCGACGGTTGCTGAGGTCGCTGTAGAAGAGCAAACGACCCAACCTGCCGCTGTAGACGAAGTAGCACCTGTCGTAGCTGAGCCTGAAGTCGAACGTGAATCTATGGAGTTTGACGTTATTATCGTTGGCGGTGGACCAGCCGGTCTTTCTACTGCTATCCGTTTGCGTCAGCTTGCTATTGAAGCGGGTAACGATGAGTTTATGGTTTGTGTGGTTGAAAAAGGCTCTGAGTTTGGTGCCCATACTCTATCGGGCGCAGTTATTGAGCCACGTGCTTTGAACGAGCTGATACCAGATTGGAAAGAAAAAGGCGCACCGCTAAACGTGCCCGCAACCGAAGATCGCTTTTACTACCTAAACTCAGCCACGCGCTCTACCAAAGTTCCAGATGCTTTGATTCCAGCGCCAATGCATAATAATGGCAACTATATTGTCTCACTTGGTAATGTGGTTCGCTGGCTGGCAGTACAAGCAGAAGAGCTTGAAGTCATGATGTTCCCAGGTTTCGCCGCTGACGACATTTTATACAACGATGACGGTTCCGTTCGAGGTATTCTAACGGGTGATTTGGGTGTGGCCGCCAATGGCGAAGCCAAGCCAAGTTTTGAGCCAGGTTATGAACTTCTCGCCAAATACACGGTCTTTGCTGAAGGCAGCCGTGGTCATCTAGGCAAGCGCCTGATTAGCCGCTTTGGTCTTGATAAAGACTCAGATCCTCAGCATTACGGTATCGGTTTGAAAGAGCTATGGGAAGTTGCACCAGAAAAACACGAGCAAGGCGTCGTCATGCACGGTCTTGGTTGGCCGTTGACCGAAACAGGTTCTACCGGTGGCTGGTGGTTATACTTTGATGAAAACAATCAAGTCAGCTTTGGACTGGTCGCTGATTTGTCTTACCATAACCCATACATGTCACCGTTTGATGAGCTACAGCGTTTAAAAACCCACCCTGTCATCAAAAATGTCTTAGAAGGTGGTAAACGTATTTCTTACGGCGCCCGTGCCTTGACCAAAGGTGGGCTGAACTCCCTACCAAAATTCACCTTTCCAGGTGGTGTATTAGTAGGTGATGACGCTGGATTCCTAAACCCTGCCAAAATTAAAGGCACACATACCTCTATGAAGTCAGGTATGCTCGCTGCCGAAGCAATCTTTGAAGCCACACAGGCTGGGCGTCAACACGATGAAGTTGTTGCTTATAGCACCATGTATAAAGAGTCATGGCTCTATCAAGACAACTACGAATCACGCAACTTTTCTCCTGCGATGCACCGTATGGGTCAATTCATGGGCGGCGCGTTTATCTTCCTTGAGCACAACATCTTGAAAGGTAAGATGCCATTCACTATACATGACAACCTCCCGGATTATGACCAGCTAGAGCGTGCCAATCACGCCTATAAACCGACTTATTTGAAGCCTGATGGTAAATTGGTGTTTGATAAATTATCGTCCGTTTTCATCTCCAATACCAACCATGCTGAAGATCAGCCGACGCATTTGAAATTGACAGACCCTACAGTTCCTATCTCGATCAATTTGCCTTTGTATGCCGAACCTGCGCGTTTGTATTGCCCAGCGGGTGTGTATGAAGTGGTAAAAGATGCCGAAGGTGCTAAGTTTGTCATTAATGCCCAAAACTGTGTGCATTGCAAAACTTGTGATATTAAAGATCCATCACAGAATATCACTTGGGTAACACCAGAAGGCGGCGGCGGTCCTAATTATCCCAACATGTAGACCAGAGTTGCATTGATTTTAGTTTTGATCACTCAATCACACGCCAATAAAAAACCGCTCTCGAAAGGGCGGTTTTTTTATATCTATCTTTTTACACCAATATATAGTCAATTCAATCTAAGAATAATGCTTATTCTAGGCAATACTCTTATCTTGAAATGACAATATGAATAGCTTTTATCAATCCGTCCAAGCATCGCGATTGGCTTCATCTCTTAACTTCACAAAATTATTAGGATCAAATTTTATTTGATCTCCCGTTTTGCCTTCTTTGACTTGACGTTCATAATCACGTAAGACTCTTAGTGCTACCGGAGACAGCATCAAGATAGCAAACAAGTTGACCAATGCCATGAGACCCATCGATAAATCAGCAAAGTTCCAGATTGCTGGTAAGCTAGCGACAGCACCCACAAATACCATACCGAGTACCATAAAACGGAATATCATAATCATGACTTTGGCATTTTTGGCACCAGAGATAAACTCAAGATTTGACTCACCATAACTATAGTTGGCAATAATAGACGTAAATGAGAAAAAGAAAATCGCAATAGCAACGAACGTCACACCCAAATCACCAACATATTGCGATAAGGCCAGCTGCGTCAGCTGAATACCTTCTTGTTCAACGTTTGGATCGACCACGCCAGACAATATGATGATTGAAGCCGTTGCCGTACAGATAACAAGAGTATCTAGAAAAACACCCAGCATTTGCATAAACCCTTGCACCGCTGGATGATCAGGATGGCTCTTTGCCGTTGCCGCCGCGTTCGGTGCTGAACCCATACCCGCTTCGTTCGAAAACAAACCACGTTTGATACCATTGATCATGGCCTGAGCGATGCCGTAACCAATCACACCGCCTGCTGCTTGCTCAAAGCCAAAGGCTGATTTGACAATCAAGGCAACCGCCGCTGGAAACTGGCTAAAGTTAGTAACAATGATGAATAGCGCCAATAAAACATATAAAATCGCCATCACAGGTACAATCTTACCGGCAATACGAGCAACTGAACGCAGACCACCAAATACCACTGGCGCAACTAATACGACCAATATCAATCCAGTCATCCATGTTGGAACGCCAAAAGCCTCATTAGTCGCTTGAGCAATCGTATTTGACTGTACACCGTTGAATGCTAGACCAAACGCCACAAGTAAACATAGCGAGAAAAATACCGCTAGCCAGCGCATTCCTAGGCCTTTCTCAATGTAATAAGCCGGTCCACCGCGGTACACATTGTCTGCATGAGGCACTTTATAAGCCTGTGCTAGCGTTGACTCTATGAAACTGGTCGACATACCGACGAGAGCCGTCATCCACATCCAAAACACTGCACCTGGACCACCAAGATAGATCGCGATTGCGACCCCTGCTAAGTTACCTGTACCGACGCGCGCGGCTAATGATGTCATTAAAGCTTCAAATGAGCTGATACCACCATCTTTGCGACCTTGGTTCGAAACACGTAATAATTTCCACATATGGCCAAAATGGCGAAACTGAATAAAGCGTGTGGCGATAGTGAAGTAAAGACCAGCGCCAATCAATACGAACATTAATAATCCATACCAAGGGTTGCTAGCAACCAACCATTCATTGTTTCCCCAAATAATACTGACACCATAATTTACGATGCTATTGAACCAACCAGCTATCCCTTCGGTCATACGGACTCCTCATTTATACTTGATACAGCTTATGTGTTTGTCTTGCAGACGTTACTTTCAGAATATCTAAACCACAAGTGTGACTACTTAAAAAATTTGGCATAAAAATATCATAAGCATTTTATAGATATTCAGCCGTCTGCGGTATCACATTTACTTATCAGTCTATAATCGCTATTTATAAAATAAATGTTATATGTACTTGATATCCTATAGAATCTATTGAGTAACAATTTAACATTATAAGTTAGACAAATTTAGTAATATTCTAGTAACATTAATATTTAGTCTAAGAGAATTTATACTATTTTTTATAATAGTGGATGATATCTATAAATAATTATTTATAGTTGCTTTTATCAGATATTGATAAACTTATTTTTGAACATTTATCCAGACTAGATGTTACCATAAATGATTAGAACATTTAGAACTTCAAACGCTTGTCAGGAAGACAAGTTGTGAAAAAGACAGCGGATTGTCCTGCCCCTTCTTTCTTCCTCGATACACTTTGTGCATTTCAAACGTTATTTTTGATCAAAGTGACCAAAACAACATTTAATAACTTAGCTATTATTTTAAAGTAAATGATTTTTAGTCATCGTAGTGCCATTACGTACTGTTAATCTCATTGTTTATAATGCTCATTTTATAAAGTCGCATGTTTCTGTTTTTTATGACAGGTTAAGTGATAAGGAATAGTCACCGCCTCTCTTATGTTGCTCTTCGCATTATTTGTTTTAGAAAATTCAACACAGACTGTCTATTAAGTAACACTACCCTATAGATACTGCCGTTGTCGTCTACAGATGCAAGACCATCATAATTATTAGGATGAGACCAACAATAATATTTTAGGTAAGACAAAAGGAGTTGCTCTATGGAAAACCACAACGATTCATCCGGTTATTGGCGTGCCAATGTCCGTCTCATTTTAGGTTGCCTAGTCATTTGGGCACTATGCTCTTATGGTTTTGGGATCTTATTACGTCCTCTCTTAGCAGGTATTAGAATCGGTGGTACTGATCTGGGCTTTTGGTTTGCTCAGCAAGGCGCGATTATAGTATTTATGGTCTTAATCTTCTTTTACGCCTGGCGTATGAATAAGTTAGATAAACAATATGGCGTAGACGAGGAATAATGCTATGAGTCAATTTGTAATTAATATTATTTTTGTGGGTCTATCCTTCGCTCTATACTTCGGTATTGCAATCTGGGCGCGAGCGGGTTCAACCAGTGAATTCTATGTCGCAGGTGGTGGTGTCCATCCCGTCGTCAACGGTATGGCGACCGCCGCTGACTGGATGAGTGCTGCATCATTTATTTCAATGGCAGGTATTCTTGCCGCTGGTGGCTATGGTGCCTCAACGTATCTAATGGGCTGGACTGGGGGTTATGTACTTCTAGCGATGCTGCTAGCACCATACTTGCGCAAATTTGGTAAATTTACGGTTCCTGATTTTATTGGGGACCGTTTTTACTCTAAGACTGCCGCTATGATTGCAGTCGTGTGTTTGATTATTGCGTCGACTACTTACGTTATTGGTCAGATGACAGGGGCTGGCGTCGCATTCTCACGTTTCTTAGAAGTCGACAATACGACTGGCCTTCTTATTGCTGCTGTGGTTGTTTTCTTCTATGCCGTACTAGGTGGTATGAAAGGTATTACCTACACGCAGGTTGCACAGTATGTCGTTCTAATCATTGCTTATACTATCCCTGCTGTCTTTATCTCACTTGAGCTGACCGGTAACCCAATTCCAGGTCTCGGTTTGTTCTCAAACCATACCGAATCAGGTATACCTTTATTGACTAAGCTTGATCAGGTAGTGACTGACTTAGGATTTACTGCTTATACCGCTGATGTACCAAATAAGTTAAACATGGTGCTATTTACCTTGTCGCTAATGATTGGTACAGCAGGTCTACCACACGTTATTATTCGTTTTTTCACTGTACCTAAAGTATCTGATGCGCGTTGGTCAGCAGGTTGGGCACTAGTATTCATTGCGTTACTTTACTTCACTGCTCCTGCAGTAGGTGCGATGGCGCGTTTGAACCTGATTGATACTATCTATCCACAAGGTGTTGAAGCAGAGTCTATCACCTATGATCAACGTCCAGATTGGATGAAAACATGGGAAGAGACTGGCCTCATTAAGTATAATGATCTCAATAATGATGGCCGTATTCAGATGTACAACGACAGTGGACTTGGTGCCGCTCAGTTGGCGCTAAATACTGCTGAAACTGATGGTGGCGATGTTGCCGCTGCTACTGCTGCTGTCGAACAGGCTCGTACTGCACACGATTTAGAAGTCGATGGTCGCTTTGCAAACGCAGGTTGGGCAGGTAACGAGCTTGACGTAAACAATGACATTCTAGTACTAGCTAACCCAGAAATTGCAAATCTTCCACCATGGGTTATTGGTCTTATTGCAGCAGGTGGCCTAGCAGCAGCACTATCAACTGCCGCAGGTCTACTATTGGCTATCTCATCAGCGATCAGTCATGACTTGATCAAAAGAAACCTCAACCCAAATATTAGTGATAAAGGCGAGTTAAAAGTAGCGCGTATCACTATGGGTATTGCGATTGTAGTAGCAACATGGTTAGGTATCAATCCACCAGGATTTGCCGCACAAGTCGTGGCACTCGCCTTCGGTATTGCGGGAGCTTCACTATTCCCAGTACTGATGATGGGTATTTTCTCTAAACGTATTAACAGCTTTGGCGCTATCGCTGGTATGTTAACGGGTTTGATTAGTATCCTAGTGTATATCTTTTTATTCAAAGGTTGGTTCTTCATCAGTGGTACTGCAAGTTTCCCTGATACAGAAGAGTATTGGCTGTTTGGTATCTCGCCGTTATCATTTGGTGCGGTTGGTGCTATGCTTAACTTCATCGTAGCATTTGTCGTCTCATATGCTACACCAGCACCACCATTACACATTCAAGAACTGGTTGAAAGTGTTCGCTCTCCACGCGGCGCTGGCGGTGCAGTCGACCACTAAGCGCACGACTGAGGATATATTTTGCGTTAATATATATCACTCACAGGCAGTTGCTGCTTGTGAGTGATTTTTTTATCCTCTATTTTTTACAAAAACTCTTAAATTCTGCTCTACTACAGACGCTTAATTAAAAGCGCTTATCGCATTAAGGAAGATTTTATGCTTTACGAGTTTATCGCTACCATAGCTGCTGGATTTGGTTTGGCTGGGATAGCACTGATCATAACTCACCTCAGCAAACTGGCAGGTAAAAGAGCACCAAAATGGCTTATCCCATTATTTGCTGCCATCGGTATATTTGGCTTCCAAATTCAACAAGAGTATAGCTGGTTTGATCAACAGGTTACGCAACTTCCTGAAGGTGTCACTGTCGTTAAAAAAATTGAAGAGAGTACATGGTTTCGCCCATGGACTTACGTTAAGCCGCAAATACTACGTTTTATCGCTGCTGACATTGGCAATGCTACTGTGCAAGTCGATAACCCAGATGTATATTTGGTCAATTTGTATCTGTTCGAGAGACGTAGAGGTGTGCAAAAAGTCTCGCAAGTGATAGATTGTAGCGTCCCCGCTCGGGCAGATTATGTATTGCCTGCAAAAGACAGCACGCTGACTATCGATGAGCATGTTAAGCAGACCACAGCATGGCGAGCGTTGGCGAAAGATGATCCTTTATTTACTAGTGTTTGCATGAGTTAAAACCAACGTTGCGCTACTGCTTAGAAGCAACGTTATCGTGACCCGCATATTTATGACCTGATTCAGTGACATTTATACGATACAGGTTTCATAATGCTAAGCATTTAATAGCGCTGAGAGGTCACCGAATACGTATGTTTTGAGTTAGCACCTAATAGCAGACCTGCACACAAACCACCAAAATGTGCCGCAAATGAGATGCCTTGTTGCGGCATCAGCCCTTGTTTGATCGTTAACCAGTATCCTGTTCCCATGATAATACAAGCAAGTAAGTAACCCCAGCGTCGGGCAAATACTGCCCCACCGATCATATAACCGAGCATTGCAAAACACAATCCTGACGCTCCAATGTGAATGGACAAGGGTGAGCCAGTAACCCAAGTAACCAGTCCCGATGCAACAATCAGCTTGAGTACAGTACGGTAGGCATTTTTTTCAAACAATCCGAACAAAAACAAAATTTGTAATAACGTTAACGTATTACCCAGTAAATGTGAGAAGTTTCCATGCATCGTCCATGATGCAAACACTCCTATCATACTTCCTACATCAAAGGCGCGCGGCACAATCCCAAAGATGTTCCACATACCAAATAGCAATACATCATTTAAAAAAAACATGCCCCACATTGGTATGAGTACAAACGCATATAAGCCAATGACCTGCTTGATACGTACCATGATCAAGTTGAGCAATTGCTGCCACTTCATAGACGACTTTATCCTTTTGATTGAGTTTTTAGATAATTAATGACGCACAGCAAAAAGTGGACGCTCTACCGGTTTAAAAGCCAACAATGCCGCATCTTGCTTAGAGGTTAAATAACTGTCCCCATGTAGCAATGAGGTCGAATGATAAGGAACGAGCGCCGTTGGAATGAAGTCACGTGCCGCATCGATGTGCTGGATCGAATCATCAAAAAAGATATGCGGCGCAAACGTTCTAAGCACGGCTGTTTTTTCTAAACCGCCCAAGAAAAATGCCATGTCCACATTGACGCCCCACTCTCGCAGCGTTTTAATCGCTCGCAAGTCAGCAGGCGCATTACGAGCGGTGACCAAAGCAATTTTGATTGGAGAATATTGAAGCCCAGCTGGTAGACGCTCTTGTAAGTTTGATAATTTAATCAGCAATTCAGCATAAGGTCCTTTTTCAATTGGCAAATCACGCATTTGTGTTTCGCGATCATGAAAAGCTCGCAGACCTTTTTGTTTATATAGCAGCTCCCCCGAATCATCAAAAAGCACTGCGTCGCCATCAAATGCAATGCGTAGCTGATTGGTGTCCAACTCATAAGTATTGACAGGGGTCGCATCCAAGATTGCGCAAGCACAGATATTGGCATCTGCAACTTGCTGTGCATCATCACGGTTTGTGGTCAAAAACAAGTCGACATTGAAATCTTTGATATAGGGAGCAATTGGACTACCCGAAATAAAAGCAGATCGTGAAATATTCAGTCCATGCGCCAAAATGGCATTGAGTACTTGGATGCCTGTGTCTGGACTACTTTTTGAGACGATAACGACTTCGACTAACGGCGCTTCTATTTCTGAATCCTGTCCATTCTTATCTGCACAATATTCGTTCAAATTTAATAAAGCTTTGATCAATGGGTAACCAGCGCCAATATTTAAAGGCTCATTCTCACGTTCAGTCATATAATCGCGAAATTCTTTGATAGCGCTTGCTGGTTTTTGCTCCAATAATTGTACTAAATGGTTTTCAGATTCTGTTAAATCAAAAAGTGCGGTTGCAGAAATTGCGACTATTAGCGTGTTACTAAAATCGACTGCCATGACTGTCTCTACTTATCATATAAAAGGGTGGATACGAAAATACCAATCAGTTTACTACATCCATCAGATTTTAGAATGATAAGAAAAGTTATCGTCCTGCCATACACTGTAATCAAAAACCACCTTGGTAACCAAACACTGTCTCAAACAATTTTTGCTATTTATAGTTATTTTAGATGTCGTGTAGGGCATCTTTTAATTGCTCATCGCTATATCAACTCAGTTTACCAAATTTTTGATTTGCCATAAAAAAGCCACATCGTTATGACAACAATATGGCTTAAAAAATAGAACGGCTTATTAAACTGTGGATTTTTAGCTTGTGAGTTTATTACTACGAATAAAACTTACGTCAATAACACCAAAGAGATGGCTGGAAAAGCGACCAAAATGCCCAATCGAATCACATCTGAGACAATAAAAGGTGCGACTCCTCGAAACATATCACTAAGCTTAATGTGCGGTGCCATCGCTTTAATGACAAAAATATTCATCCCCATAGGCGGTGTAATCAAACCCAGTTCTACCGTCAATACAGCAATAATACCAAACCAAACAGGATCAAACCCTAGTGCCACAATGATTGGATAAACCACTGGAATCGTAATAACCAACATGGCTAAGGCGTCCATAAATAGCCCCAGTAAAAAGTACATGACTAGAATACAAATCAGTACAATCATCGGGCTGACCGATAGAGTCCCAATCCAAGTGGCCATTGTATAAGACAGACGTGATACGGAAATAAAATAACCCAATGCCTCTGCACCAAGTAGCATAAAAAAGACCACTGCTGATAGTGCAAGCGTTTCAATGAGTGACTGTTTCAGGCCTTTTAAGCGCATACCTTTGGCAAAAGCATAGGCCCATGATACAAAAGCGCCAACTGCTGCGCCCTCTGTTGGGGTAAATAGCCCAAAGAAAATACCAGCGATAATAATGATAAAAATGAAGCTGAACGGTATTAAACCAGTCAATGATAGTAGCTTTGCTTTCCAAGACGTTGGTTCACCGCGACGTGCGAGATGCGGTTTCCAGCGTACCATAATCATAACAGTGATAGAGTACATCACCATACCTAAGATGCCAGGCAAAAAACCTGCGATAAACATATCACCGACAGATTGCTGAGTTAAAATAGCATAGACCAGTAATGCAATACTGGGAGGAATCATAATCCCTAACGTACCGCCAGCCGCCAAAACGCCACAGGCAAAACCTGGCTGATAGCCATACTTTTCCATTTGAGGTAGCGCGACCTTTGTCATTGTAGATGCAGTCGCCAAAGAAGAGCCTGAAATAGAAGCAAAAATACCAGATGAGCCAATACCTGCAATACCAAGGCTACCTCTTACCCCGCCAAATATAGTTCTAGTAGCGTCAAACAATTTGCCAGCCATACCTGAATGAGTCGCAAATACACCCATTAGAATAAATAAAGGAATGGCACTAAAATCATACTTTGCCAAAACATCCACTGGAATGTCTTTGAGCATTTGCAGTGCCCCACTTGGCGCAGTCACAGCACCAAAACCGACCAGTCCCACGCCCAACATGGCCAATGCCACTGGCACTCGCAGCACCACCAATACAATCATGACCAGCAAGCCAATGGCACCAATAATTTCTGGACTCATGCGCCTGTCTCCTCGGCGTCAAAGAACTCGCCCGTTTTAAAGATATTGATGGATTCGATCAGCGAGCGAATGGCAAGCAAAAGGCTCAGAAAGGCACTAAACATATAAATGGGCATCATTGAAACTCTAAGATCTTGAGTGACCTTGCCATACTCCATAGCATCAATTGCACTTTCATAGAGCCCCCACGAGAAAACGATCCCAATAACGAAAAAGCCCAACATAAAGACGCCCATCATGTAACCTTTAATAGTCTGAGGCATCTTTTGGGTGAATACATCGACGATAATTTGTGATCGCTCTACAAAGGCGGCAAAAGCGGCAAGTAAAGCAAATAACATAAAGTAAGAGACAATCTCTACACTGCCCTTTACCGTAAACCCAAACTCGCCACCCGTGAGCTTAAAAATATAACGAGCCGTCACATCTAGCATGGTCGCTAACACGATGATGATAAGACTGATACCGCCAAAAAACTGGCATAGCCTAGAGATGAAGGTACTGATTTTAATTAAAAAGATCATGTAATACCTCCAGTAGGCTATACCTTACAGGCTGCGCTAGCAGCTTTGGCTTTTTCATAGACACTATCAGCATCCAGACCTAATGCTTTGACATCACTCAAATATTTTTTAGTACCCTTTTCAAGCGGGCCTTTCCAATTTGGATCATTGAGTGGGTCAGGAATCTCGATAATTTCGTCACCTTTATCTTTAGCCGCTTGTATGGCCATCTGATCATGCTTATCAAATACCTCACCCACTTTATTAGCAAGGGCCATACCTGAATTTTTATCCAAAACTTGTTTCAAATCATCAGGCAGACTGTCGTACTTGTCTTTATTCATCGTCACCATGAGTGCCGAGCTATAAAAAGGAATATTGGTATGGTACTTAGTAATTTCGTCAATTTTAAAAGCCGTTACGGCTTCCCATGGGAAACTGAGACCATCAACAACACCGCGCTGTAAAGAGGTGTACATGTCATTTGCAGGTAGACCAACAGGTGATGCGCCTGCACTTTCAATAATGTCACCAGCGACTGCCGAAGGACGACGAATGCGCATACCTTTCATATCCGCAGGTGTACGAATCAGTTTGTCAGTGGTATGCAGAGAGCCTGGTCCAGCGCCATACATAAATAGCATATGCGTGTCTTTGTATTCACTGGCAAGCGTTCCGTCTTCATAGAGCGTCTGTAGCATACAACCCATCTGAGTGGCTGAATTTGATAAACCTGGAAGCTCAGTAATCTGAGTCAGCGGAAAGCGACCACTAGTATAACCATGGGCTTGTGAACCGATATCAATGGTACCTTTAGCAGCCGACTCATAAGTGACGTCAGCTTTCGCAAGACCTGCTGATGGATATAACTCTACTTTTAAGCGACCATTAGAATCTGTTTCTATTTGCTTAGCCCAAGGTTCAAAAACTTCTGTACTAATGGAAGAAGTCGCTGGCCAAAAATGAGAGAAGCGTAAGACGGTCGTATCTTGAGAGGTTGCAGATGATCCATCAGTTGTGTCAGCTGACTGGTTAGAACAGCCAAAAAGGCTGATAGCGGCTAAAGCACCAATTGAAAAAAGAGGAGCTAACTTCATTATCAATTCCTTTTGATAATTGTAGGGGTAGGAACAACACGTAAATTCAATACTTTGATTCGATAGAAATTACTTTATTTAATCAGTTAACACCTCCATGTTATTAACTTAAATAAAAAGACTGTTTAAAATTATCAGTTAAAACGATATAAGTCAAATCATTTTAATAAACCTAGATAGTGCTATATTCCTTAGGAAAAAGATAATGGTCACAAAACCCAATATCTAATATTTTGGATACAATAGTGGCATTCAAACGTTGATGATTTGAAAAAGAAAGATATGAAGGAATTGATATTATGGATAGAACTAAAAAGACGCGCAAAGAAAAGCCCCTTGATACGTTAGTATCAAGGGGCTAGTCAGAATAGAGAGCTGACGATGACCTGAGCGCCGTTAAGGCAAAGCACTGCTTTGCTAGGCAGCGCAAGAGCAAATCCTTTAAATAGGATTTGCTGTGTAGGTCACTAAGAATAAAAGATAAAAAAAAGAGCCACCCCGCTAAGGATGACTCTTTTTAAGTATAAGGAGCTGACGATGACCTACTCTCACATGGGCGAACCACACTACCATTGGCGCTACGATGTTTCACTTCTGAGTTCGAGAAGGGATCAGGTGGTTCCATCGTGCTATTGTCGTCAGCAAAGGGGGTTAGATATGAGTCTGTTTGTGTGACTTTGATAAGTACCACATAACCTAACTGAATCAAGGTTAACGGTGATATCGAAATGTTCTTTCTTATTCTAAAGCTTTCGCTTTACAAGATAGATTAATTAGACTTGATACAAACCACTTGGGTGTTGTATGGTCAAGCCAAACGAGCAATTAGTACAGGTTAGCTACACGCATCGCTGCGCTTCCACACCCTGCCTATCAACGTCCTAGTCTTGAACGGCTCTTTAGGGAAATCTAATCTTGAGGTGGGCTTCCCGCTTAGATGCTTTCAGCGGTTATCCCATCCGAACGTAGCTACCGGGCAATGCCACTGGCGTGACAACCCGAACACCAGAGGTTCGTCCACTCTGGTCCTCTCGTACTAGGAGCAGATCCTCTCAAATTTCCAACGCCCACGGTAGATAGGGACCGAACTGTCTCACGACGTTCTAAACCCAGCTCGCGTACCTCTTTAAATGGCGAACAGCCATACCCTTAGGACCTGCTTCAGCCCTAGGATGAGATGAGCCGACATCGAGGTGCCAAACACCGCCGTCGATATGAACTCTTGGGCGGTATCAGCCTGTTATCCCCAGAGTACCTTTTATCCGTTGAGCGATGGCCCTTCCATACAGAACCACCGGATCACTAAGACCTACTTTCGTACCTGCTCGACTTGTGGGTCTCGCAGTTAAGCGCGCTTTTGCCTTTATACTCTACGACCGATTTCCGACCGGTCTGAGCGCACCTTCGTACTCCTCCGTTACTCTTTAGGAGGAGACCGCCCCAGTCAAACTACCCACCATACATTGTCCTCGGTATTGTTATACCTGAGTTAGAACCCCAACATGACCAGGGTGGTATTTCAAGATTGGCTCCACCAAGACTAGCGTCTCGGCTTCAAAGCCTCCCACCTATCCTGCACAAGTCAGGTCAAAGTTCAATGTAAAGCTGTAGTAAAGGTTCACGGGGTCTTTCCGTCTAGCCGCGGGTACACAGCATCTTCACTGCGATTTCGATTTCACTGAGTCTCTGCTGGAGACAGCGCTGCCATCATTATGTCATTCGTGCAGGTCGGAACTTACCCGACAAGGAATTTCGCTACCTTAGGACCGTTATAGTTACGGCCGCCGTTTACTGGGGCTTCGATCAAGAGCTTCGCTTACGCTAACCCCATCAATTAACCTTCCAGCACCGGGCAGACATCACACCCTATACGTCCACTTTCGTGTTTGCAGAGTGCTGTGTTTTTAATAAACAGTTGCAGCAGCCTGGTATCTGCGACTGCCAATAGCTTACGGAGCAAGTCCTTCACCATCAGCAGCGTACCTTCTCCCGAAGTTACGGTACCATTTTGCCTAGTTCCTTCAGCAGAGTTCTCTCAAGCGCCTTGGTATTCTCTACCTGATCACCTGTGTCGGTTTAGGGTACGATTCGTTTATGACTATCGCTTAGAAGCTTTTCCTGGAAGCATGGTATTTGCCACTTCGCTGTACAAGTACAGCTTGCTATCAGATCTCGGTATAAAATAGCCCGGATTTACCTAAGCTATAAACCTACATCCTTCCACCTGGACAACCATCGCCAGGCTGGCATAACCTTCTCCGTCCCTCCATCGCATCATAAACAAGTATCGGAATATTAACCGATTTCCCATCGACTACGCCTTTCGGCCTCGCCTTAGGGGTCGACTCACCCAGCCCCGATTAACGTTGGACTGGAACCCTTGATCTTCCGGCGTGCGAGCTTTTCACTCGCATTATCGTTACTCACGTCAGCATTCGCTCTTGTGATACCTCCAGCATGCTTTACAACACACCTTCACAGGCTTACACAACGCTCCCCTACCACTTGAAAACAAATTCAAATCCGCAGCTTCGGCTCCTAGTTTGAGCCCCGTTACATCTTCCGCGCGGGCCGACTCGACTAGTGAGCTATTACGCTTTCTTTAAAGGATGGCTGCTTCTAAGCCAACCTCCTAGCTGTCTATGCCTTCCCACCTCGTTTCCCACTTAACTAGGAATTTGGGGCCTTAGCTGGCGGTCTGGGTTGTTTCCCTCTCCACAATGGACGTTAGCACCCACTGTGTGTCTCCCGGATATCACTCATCGGTATTCGGAGTTTGCATCGGTTTGGTAAGTCGGTATGACCCCCTAGCCGAAACAGTGCTCTACCCCCAATGGTGTTCGTCCGAGGCGCTACCTAAATAGCTTTCGGGGAGAACCAGCTATCACCGAGTTTGATTAGCCTTTCACCCCTATCCACAAGTCATCCCCTGGCTTTTCAACGACAGTGGGTTCGGTCCTCCGGTGCCTGTTACGGCACTTTCAACCTGCTCATGGATAGATCACTCGGTTTCGGGTCTATACCCTGCAACTAGACGCCCTATTAAGACTCGGTTTCCCTACGGCTCCCCTAAACGGTTAACCTTGCTACAGAATATAAGTCGCTGACCCATTATACAAAAGGTACGCGGTCACCCAACAAGTGGGCTCCCACTGCTTGTACGCACACGGTTTCAGGTTCTATTTCACTCCCCTCACAGGGGTTCTTTTCGCCTTTCCCTCACGGTACTGGTTCACTATCGGTCAGTCAGGAGTATTTAGCCTTGGAGGATGGTCCCCCCATCTTCAAACAGGATTTCTCGTGCCCCGCTCTACTTAATATGTTAATGCTAATGTTTCGAATACAGGACTATCACCTACTACGGTCAGCTTTCCCACGCTGTTCTTCTACATTAGTACTAATCGGCTTCTCCCCGTTCGCTCGCCGCTACTAGGGGAATCTCAATTGATGTCTATTCCTAAGGGTACTGAGATGTTTCACTTCCCCTCGTTCGCTTCCTAATAAATTAGGATACCTAGCTTATGCTAGGTGGGTTTCCCCATTCAGAAATCTCCGGATCACAGGATATTGCCGCCTCCCCGAAGCTTATCGCAGGCTGTCACGTCTTTCATCGCCTCTGACTGCCAAGGCATCCACCATGTGCGCTTCATTACTTGACCATACAACCCCAAGTAGTCTTTCGACTAAGTAGTGTCATACACTCTAATTAATGATAACGATATCACCTATGTTTACGCTTGATTCAGTTCTCTTATTTCTTTTTAGCAATCAACCCCTGGGATAACAACTGATGTCGTTAAAGAGCTGATTGCTAAGGTTAAGATGTGCGCGTGAACACGCTCATCCTAACCCAGACTCATATCTATGTTTTTAAATAGTCTCTATGCTCTCGTCGAGTCATAGATTTCCGTATAAAACAGAAAGAAGTAATCTTATTAAAATCACTTATTTCTATTTAATACCTATTTTATTTATTCGCACTCTAAGCTTAACTAAAGTAGTGGTGGAGCCAAACGGAGTCGAACCGTTGACCTCCTGCGTGCAAGGCAGGCGCTCTACCAACTGAGCTATGGCCCCATATAAATGGTGGGTCTAAGTGGACTTGAACCACTGACCCCCGCGTTATCAACACGGTGCTCTAACCAGCTGAGCTACAGACCCAATACGTTCGCTAAAACGTAAGCTTAAACTAAAGAACAACTTGTTGTGAATTCTTGCTGACCGAATGCTGTCTATAAGGAGGTGATCCAGCCGCAGGTTCCCCTACGGCTACCTTGTTACGACTTCACCCCAGTCATCAACCACACCGTGGTGATCGCCTTCCTTACGGTTAGGCTAACCACTTCTGGTGCAATCAACTCCCATGGTGTGACGGGCGGTGTGTACAAGGCCCGGGAACGTATTCACCGCGGCATTCTGATCCGCGATTACTAGCGATTCCTACTTCATGGAGTCGAGTTGCAGACTCCAATCTGGACTACGATAGGCTTTTTGAGATTCGCATCACATCGCTGTGTAGCTGCCCTCTGTACCTACCATTGTAGCACGTGTGTAGCCCTGGTCGTAAGGGCCATGATGACTTGACGTCGTCCCCGCCTTCCTCCAGTTTGTCACTGGCAGTATCCTTAGAGTTCCCGGCTTAACCCGCTGGTAACTAAGGACAAGGGTTGCGCTCGTTGCGGGACTTAACCCAACATCTCACGACACGAGCTGACGACAGCCATGCAGCACCTGTATTCTAATTCCCGAAGGCACTCCCGCATCTCTGCAGGATTCTAGATATGTCAAGACCAGGTAAGGTTCTTCGCGTTGCATCGAATTAAACCACATGCTCCACCGCTTGTGCGGGCCCCCGTCAATTCATTTGAGTTTTAACCTTGCGGCCGTACTCCCCAGGCGGTCTACTTATTGCGTTAGCTGCGTCACTAAGTCCTCAAGGGACCCAACGACTAGTAGACATCGTTTACGGCGTGGACTACCAGGGTATCTAATCCTGTTTGCTACCCACGCTTTCGAGCCTCAGTGTCAGTATGATGCCAGAAGGCTGCCTTCGCCATCGGTATTCCTCCAGATCTCTACGCATTTCACCGCTACACCTGGAATTCTACCTTCCTCTCACCTACTCTAGCCTGACAGTATCAGATGCAGTTCCCAGGTTAAGCCCGGGGATTTCACATCTGACTTATCAAGCCACCTACGCTCGCTTTACGCCCAGTAATTCCGATTAACGCTTGCACCCTCTGTATTACCGCGGCTGCTGGCACAGAGTTAGCCGGTGCTTATTCTGCAGCTAATGTCATCGTCTCCGGGTATTAACCGAAGAGTCTTCTTCACTGCTTAAAGTGCTTTACAACCAAAAGGCCTTCTTCACACACGCGGCATGGCTGGATCAGGGTTTCCCCCATTGTCCAATATTCCCCACTGCTGCCTCCCGTAGGAGTCCGGGCCGTGTCTCAGTCCCGGTGTGGCTGATCATCCTCTCAGACCAGCTACAGATCGTCGCCATGGTAGGCCTTTACCCCACCATCTAGCTAATCCGACTTAGGCTCATCTAATAGCGAGAGCAACAAGTTGCCCCCTTTCTCCCGTAGGTCGTATGCGGTATTAATTCGAGTTTCCCCGAGCTATCCCCCACTACTAGGTAGATTCCTAAGTATTACTCACCCGTCCGCCGCTCGTCATCTTCTAGCAAGCTAGAAATGTTACCGCTCGACTTGCATGTGTTAAGCCTGCCGCCAGCGTTCAATCTGAGCCATGATCAAACTCTTCAGTTTAATCTTGCTATGAAGCTCTTTAAAGAAGCTTCTAAACTTGGCTCATCTAATCTGGCAAAATCGCTAAAAATTATGTTCGTAATGAATTAACTTTGAGTTTTTCTGCTGTCTTAAATGATAATTTTTATAGTTAATAATCTTCCCGAAAAGAAAAGATAGTCAACTTTATTTTTTAGCATCCTGAATCAGCAAAAATCCACACAAGTTGTTCTTTAGTTATGCTTTTAAATAGTCTCAATCACTGTCGTCCAGTCATCGATATATAGGGTATTACTTTCGCTATCTACTCATCCCGTTGCCGGTTAAGCTATCTAGCGAGCCGACTATCTTATCATAATGATTTGAATTGTCAAGCTTTTTTATAATTTGTTTCATCAGGTTAACGGCGTTAGTAATGTGTAATTTACACATCCTTCACTGCTAGTCCGTCTTGATGAGGGCGTATTATAGAGAGTTTGAACGAATTGTCAACCAATTTTATACAAGTTTCTTCATTTATTTTACCAAAATATGGAAATGCTAATTTTTTCAATAGCTTAGGTTTTGACTATTTTTGATAGATCGAAAGATCAGCTATAGGTATGTTTTTTATTATAGTTTGCCCTAGCAAAAATAATCGGTTTCAGTAGATAGATGGCTTTTACTATTTTTAGACTCTCTTTTCTATTGGAGCAATCCTCCCTATACTTTCACTTTATAACTTTCCCATTTTTTCAAAAAATGCTCTATAAGCAGCGACTTTTTTGTCTAATGCTAGCGGATAAGCGCGTGAGGTAGATGGCAACCTATATAAAGTTAAGTCATTAACAGAACTGGTTTGCTCATCGGTTTGCCACTGGTAAGGATAGTCCATACTTTGATTGGTCTTAGGATATTTTGATTTGGCTGGTGGGGTCTCAAGCAAACTCATCAAAACTTCTGTTGCTTTACCGCCTGTGGTAAATAAAGTCTTTACTTGGGGCACTTGCGGCAAAATATTGTCCAAATCAACGCGAGTAACGACTGTTAGGTTTTTATCAGAAGCATTGCCCGTCTCTCGAATGGCCTGTTTGACCGTGGGACAAGAAGCGATGCCGCGCTCAAACATAAAGGCACGAATACGTTCAGGATCGAAACGTTTTTCGTCGCCTACCCTAAAATAGTCAGCATCATCGAAGAACACACGACCATAAATCCGCCACATATCATTATAAAAGTTAGGATAATGAAAGCTCATTGCCCATTTATCAGCCGTGGGCGGGAACGTTCCCATCATCATAATAGTGGCATGCGCTGGCAGCACAGGAGGAAATGGATGCGTTTCTATTGCAGCGGCTCTTGTATCGGATAATATTGTCTGCTCAGCATCTGAGTTATTATGGTTTTGAACATTAGCAGGTTGTGTAGTCATGATATTCTTCATCAGAAAAGTGGTTTTTTTGGTATCATAGCAGGCCTAAACACTGCCTCACTTAGAGTGGCTTTATATAGCCAAGTATAGTGAGTGAAATACGGCCGGCTTTTATAGTGGTTATAGGCGCTGAAAAAATAACGCTGAGCCAATCTGGCTGTTATGGCTTTGATCTTACTATGTGGCCATAATTTATAGCGTTAAAGTGCGGTAAGTGTTTGTATCTTTTATACTAATAGCAACCGCAGTGACTGCGCAAGCATCAGACCAAAACCAAGAGAGTTCTTATGAGTGACTTAAACAGCGATTTAAACATTACGGTAATTGATCATCCACTAGTCCGTCATAAGCTCAGCCTAATGCGCGAAAAAGATTGTAGTACTTATAAATTTCGCACATTGACCAAAGAGCTTGCGCGCTTGATGGCTTATGAAGCAAGCCGTGATTTTGAGATTGAAACCTTCCCAATGCAAGGCTGGTGTGGCGAAATCACTGGTGAGCAAATCATCGGTAAGACAGCGACGATTGTACCGATTTTACGTGCGGGTATTGGCATGCTTGATGGGGTGCTCGATTTGATTCCTACTGCCAAGATTTCTGTTGTGGGTTTACAACGTGATGAAGAAACCTTACAGCCAGTGCCTTTCTTTGAAAAGTTTGTGAGCCACATGGACAAACGCCCTGCACTTATCATTGACCCGATGCTCGCAACGGGTGGTTCAATGGTTGCGACCATTGAGATGCTAAAGAAAAATGGCTGTACCAATATCAAAGCGTTGGTTTTGGTTGCCGCTCCTGAAGGCGTACGCTTAGTCAATGAAGCGCATCCTGACGTGACCATTTATACCGCTGCGCTTGACAGCCATTTGGATGAACATGGTTATATCATTCCTGGTCTGGGTGATGCGGGTGATAAAATCTTTGGTAAGCAATTATCAAATAGATAAATCGAATAGATAATTAGTATCAAGATAAAAACCGTCATCAAGATTATAAAAAAGCACACAGCATCAATGATAAGGAGCAGTAATGAACGTATTGATTACAGGAGCAAGTGCTGGTTTTGGTAAAGCACTGGCTGAGCGTTTGGTCGCAAAAGGTCACCGTGTCATTGGTTGTGCCAGGCGTTTAGAAAAACTTAATGCCTTGGCAGAGACTTTGGGCGAGAACTTTTTACCTGTGGTGATGGATGTCAGCGATACTGATTCGATTCCGAATATCATTGCCAATCTGCCGGACGGTTTTAATCAAATCGATGTCTTGGTCAACAATGCTGGTCTCGCACTCGGTACAGAGCCTGCATACAAAGCCAATCTTGATGACTGGATGCGTATGACCGATACCAACGTTAAAGGTTTAATCGCACTGACTCATGCTGTCTTGCCAGCGATGGTGGATCGTGACAGCGGTTACATCATCAATGTCGGCTCGATTGCGGGCAACTGGCCATACTTTGGCGGCAATGTCTACGGCGCAACCAAAGCGTTTGTCAAACAGTTCAGCTTAAACTTGCGCGCTGATCTGGTCGGTACGCAAGTGCGTGTGACCAATATTGAACCGGGCGTCGTGGCAGGTACTGAGTTTTCAAATGTGCGCTATCATGGTGATGACGATAAGGCTGCAAAAGTATATGATGGCTTTAAAACCATGACGGGTGAAGATATTGGCGATATTTTATTATGGCTGATTGAATCGCCCGCTCATATCAACGTCAATCGCTTGGAAGTAATGCCAGTGGCACAAACTTATAATGGTTTGACAATTGCCAAGCAAGACAAATAGACTTTTATCTTACGATAAAGCCTATCAACGTAATTCGTAAGACCGAAGCAACATAGTCTCTATAAACGTAGACTCTATGTTGCTTTTTTTTATATCCTCGATGGTTCTCTCATTGACCAAGCGTAAATCCTGAAAATCTAAAATCAAAACCTCATTTCGCAGGCGCTCACTGGTGCGTTTGTTGTGACGTATAGGGAATCCCAATACTTGCTTACCTGTGATTTTTATTTCATTAATAATCATCTCTGAGCCGTTTGTAGTCTTTTTTTCCATCATTTTTTTTGCATTAGCTATGACGGTGGCTGGATTGACTGTGGTAGTAAGTAGCTTGGTTTGTCGAACGCTTTTTGGCAAATCCCCTGCAAAAAATGATATCTGCTCTAGTGGCAAATACTGCGCGTGACGCGTCAACTCTTGACGAAATAATGCCGGCATATCGGTATTGAAACTGTCTTCTGTTTGCTGAGAGTACGCTGTAAACTGTCTGTGCAAGTAACGTCCAAACACAGTGGTGTTGACCCACTCTATATAGACATCGTTTGCAAGCAACTGGTTGGTGAATGTCTGCGCATCTGGTGTGATACGTCCTACCAGCATCGCTAGCAAAAAATCTTGCGGACTGATAAAGGTTTGCTGCTGCCAAACTTGCGGATAAAGACTATTATCCAATAGTGGTAAGGTCAACTTACTCATGCACTAACCTCCTTGTTTATTGGCAAACAGATGACTTACTAACCATCGTCGCAATTTCCACCACTAGTTTTTATGCTATGGTTCTTTTAATGATCCTAATATGTAGTCAATTCAATTTAAAATAAATACAGCAATGCCAACGTCATATTTGCTTGCTGTGCCTTCGCAGATAGAGGCGACGAAAATATACCGTTGGCAGTGGATTATCATTGTCGTACCTTTTTTATTTAGAATTAACTATAGCAGTCTTTTCTTGATGCAGGTTACCTAAAATAGTTGGCTAAATAAGTGGACATAAAATCGGCTACATTTACTTTAGACTTGCTGTGACTTGATATGAAAATAAACCGACTTTCTCTACCGACTCATTATCCATTCAAGACCATATATATCGCGGTGGCTGATGGCACGCAATTACCAGTTTCTGTTATTGGCAACGGTCAACCTATCATGATGCTACATGCTTATGGGATGGATGCACGGGAGTTTTTGCCATTTATTTTACCCTTAACAGGGCAATATCAATTTTACCTTCCGCACTTTAGAGGGTTTGGCGCGGCAAAGGATATCAAACTCACTCAGTTTGATTTCGTACGTGAGTATGCTGACGATACCAACCTTGTGAGCACATTTGTCTTGCTCACAAGGTAGAGTCCTTGCCCATCGCAGCGATTTCTATGGGTGCACTCGTCATGTGGTCTTACTTTACCTATTTTGGTGTATCTCGCGTCAGTCGTTATTTAAATATCGATCAAAGCCCTGTAATTCACAATCAATCAGATTGGGATGGAGGATTGTTTGGTGATCGACAACAAGCACTGTTTGAGACTTTTCAAGAGATTATCGATAAGACGCTGCCCTATGCGCATGTTGAGCGCTTCACGCACTTGCCGTTTTCTCTCAAACGCTGCGTGACCGACGTTGAACGCCTGTTTTCTTTACTATCGGTAAGTCGCCCGCGCTCAAAAGCCTTGGTAAAGATACTGACTCATCAAAACGATCATAAACTGGCATTTTATGACCATAGTACGTGGCAACACAAAATGCGCTGCCTACAAGCCTATTTGGCGATACCTTATGATTTTCGCGCTGTCACAGCCGATGTGACTATTCCAGTCGTTAGTCTTATCGGGGCCAAGTCAGAATTATACGATTTCAAATGGCAGCAAAAAATCACAAAGATGTTACCCAATGCCACTGATGTCATTCTACCGCATTCAGGCCATGCCGTACCTATAGATGAACCTATTCAGTTTTTTAAAACACTAAAAGAATTTCTACAATAGTAACTAGAATTTTACACAACCACTTCATAATTACCACTATAACTTTACGACTTGTCATAGTAATGGATTTAGACCAGTTTTATACTAAAAAGCGGTATTGAGCTGAACAGTCATAGGTTAAATAAGTACTTACCAAACAAGTACTAGGCTAGTTAACAGACACCAGCAAGTATCACTCATAAGCAATAAAAATAAAATAATTTCAAAAGGATAAAATCATGCCCTACGTTACAGTTGCAACACAAGACAATGAACCTGTCGATATCTACTATGAGATTCAAGGAAGCGGTAAACCTGTTGTGCTGATTCATGGCTGGCCGCTAAGTGGACGTGCTTGGGAAGCTCAACTTCCTGCACTGGTAGAAGCTGGTTACCAAGTCATTACCTACGACAGACGCGGCTTTGGTCAGTCATCTAAACCTTGGGAAGGCTACGATTACGACACATTGGCACAGGATTTAAAAGCGCTGATGGACACGCTGGATTTAAATGGCGCCACCCTTGTTGGATTTTCGATGGGCGGCGGTGAAGTCGCACGCTACCTCGGTAAATACGGCTCAGATCGTGTTGCCAAAGCGGTGCTTGCCTCTGCCGTTCCCCCGTATTTGTACAAAGCCGATGACAATCCCGATGGTGGTCTTGAAGATGCTGACGTACAAGCGTTTTTGGATGGCGTGCGCGAGGATCGAATCGCTTTCTTAAACGACTTTACTAAGAATTTTTTCACACCAAAAGATGGCTCATTGTTGGTCAGTAAACCCGTGCGTTTATATAACCGTGATATCGCCGCCTTTGCCTCGCCCAAAGCCACTTACGATTGTGTGAAATCTTTTAGCTACACTGATTTCCGTGATGATCTAAAAGCGTTTGACGTGCCAACTTTAGTGATACATGGCAATGCCGATCAAATCGTACCGCTCGAAGCGAGTGGTGAACGCTCTCACGAGATGATTGCAGACAGCCAGCTTCATATTGTTCAAGGTGGCCCGCACGGTATCAATGTCACGCATAAAGACGAGTTCAATGATGTGTTGATTGCATTTTTGAATAGCTAACGGCTTTTTAAATTGGCTAATGGTTTTTTAAGATGACACAAAAAAAGCGACTCTAAAAGTCGCTTTTTTATTTGCTTAATGATTTATGCATAACTCAAAACTATCGTAAATTTATTTTAAATCGATGCTCTGCGACTGGTATAAAGTTTTCCTTGCTTGCTGTTGTCACAGAGGCGGCGGAAAATTCATTCCCGTCACATATAGCGATTAATGTATCAATGCTATTTTGAGTTAATACTAGTCCGCCAATGCTTGAATCAATTCAAATCGTGGTATTTCTTTACCATCGACGGTGACCGTCTCGGCAAACATGCTTAAGGAGCGCACCCACACGCCATATTCACCGTACAGACACCTGTACACGACCAACGATTCTTCTGTTTCTGAATGGGTTGCCGTATGCAGCACTTGATATAAGCTGCCTTTGTAATGGCGATAAATGCCTTGAATAATTGTATTTTGGTTTTGGTGCGGCATAAGATTCTTATTTAGTTTGGTTACGAATGTTAGTAGCTTTTATTAAGCTTTTTTGTCAGCTCAACCTTTACTTGTGGCCATTCAGATTTTAATACACTATACATGACGGTATCTGAAATAACGCCATCACGACGGACTCGATTGCCTCGAATGATTCCATCTTTTTTTGCGCCTAGACGTTCAATCGCTTTTTGTGAACGATGGTTTTCGATGTCTGTGCGCCAGCCTACCGTTTGATATTTTAAATTTTCAAATATATAGGTAAGTAGCATGAGCTTACAGGTCGTATTGACGTGCGTCTGCCAATACGACTTGGCGTACCATGTGTAGCCAATCTCTAAGCGCTTTGTGAGCGGTAAAATATCGTGAAAACTGGTTGAACCAATTGCTTTACCAGTACGCTCATCAATGACGACAAAAGCTTGTCTGTCAGGCATTGAATCAGCGGTATTGATATAGTCGATGACCTTATTTGGCTCAGGTACAGACGTCACATTTATTTTCCATAGCTCACCATCTTGGCAGGCTTCAACCAAATCACTTGCATGAGTTAATGTTAATGGCTTAAGGATAATCCCGTTACTTGATAAAGTAGGAAGGTCTAACATATCTCTCTCCTCAAACCATCGCTATTTCAAAAAAAAATTGGCCCAATTAGCTATCTAAATTAACCTACCGTCACTTTGGCATAGGCTTTTTTGCCTGCTTGGATGACGACTGTCTGACCTGAGGTTAAGCTAAAGCCAGCATTGACCTCTTCGCCATCTACTTTTACTGCATTGCGTTTTAGCATGTCTTTTGCCGCCGCGCTGTTCTTGGTCAATCCTGCTTGGTTTAGTATCTGCGTGATAAACAAAGCATCTTGACCATCCTCAAGCGTTAAAGTCACTTCTGGCAAATCAACTGGCAACTCACCATCTGCTAATACGTTACCCGCTGATTTATGCGCGTTGGCAGCAGCATCGGCATCATGGAAACGCTCGATCAATTCTTCCGCCAAAATGCGTTTGATTTCTTGTGGATTACGACCACCTTCCATCTCACTCATCAATGCTTCGACTTCTTCCATTGGTTTGAAGCTTAAAAACTCAAAGTAGCGACGAATCAAAGTATCTGGCATTGACAGAATTTTTTGGTACATGGTGCCTGGCGCATCGTAGATGGCGACATAGTTGCCGAGTGACTTAGACATTTTATTCACGCCATCCAAACCTTCTAGGATTGGGACAGTGATACACACTTGCGACTCTTGACCATAGCGACCTTGCAAAGTACGTCCCATTAGCAAGTTGAATGTTTGATCGGTACCGCCAAGCTCGACATCGGCTTTTAGTGCGATAGAGTCATACCCTTGTACTAAGGGATAGAGAAACTCATGAATAGAAATCGGCGTTTGTGACGCATAGCGCTTGGAAAAGTCATCACGCTCAAGCATACGTGAGACGGTTTGCTGACTGGCAAGCTGAATCATATCTGCCGCTGTCATGTCGTTAAACCATTCTGAGTTAAAGACCACGCGGGTTTTTTCTTTATCCAAGATTTTAAAAACTTGCTCAGCGTAGGTGGTGGCGTTGGCTTTGATTTGTTCATCAGTCAATGGTGGGCGCGTGCTGTTTTTGCCAGACGGATCGCCAATCTTGGCCGTATAATCGCCGATTAAGAAATAAATCTCATGACCCAAGTCTTGAAAGTGCTTGAGCTTATTGATCAAAACCGTGTGACCCAAATGCAAATCAGGGGCTGTGGGATCAAAGCCTGCTTTGATACGTAGTGGACGATTGAGCTTGAGCTTGGCAACCAAATCTTCTTCCGATAGGATTTCTTGTGTGCCGCGCTGGATAAGGGCAAGCTGTTCTTCTAGGGTGTAGGTCTGAGTGGTCATGGGGATCTCTTAATGGTCTTTATAAAATGGTGAAAGTACTTGGGCTATTTAGAATCTCGTAGCCGTCAAAAAATGTTAGAATTTGGCAGATATACTAGCGTTTTTTAAGGTAAATTGCCATGACCAAGCCCGTATCAATGACTGATAACCCTCATAGTACCGATATAGATTTAAGTATAAATAGTGGTTTAGACGACCACGTACACAATAATGATGACTTAAATTATGCCACCTTGACCGAAGCACTTGAGCAAACGGTGTTTGAAAACTTCGATGATGGCTTATATATCGGCATGATGTCGGGCACAAGCTTGGATGGTATGGATGCGGTTCTTTGTCAATTTAGCGACTCAGCTAGTCAAGAAAGCGATACGCAGCAGCCCATGCGATTGTTGGCCACTTATAGCCAAGATTTTCCACCACGGCTGCGTGAGGTATTATTAGCGCTCTGCCAGCCAAATGGTGTGAGTCAATTAACACCAGCAACAGATGAACCCAGCAGTGAGTTGGATTGGTTTGGCTGGGCAAGTCGTGAGTATGGTGAATTTGCCAGTAACGTGGTCAATAGCTTATTGCAACAAGCCCAAGTAGAGGCTGAAGCGGTTTTGGCGATTGGCTGTCATGGTCAAACTGTCCGCCATCGTCCGCACATGGGTTTTAGCTTGCAGCTAGTCGATGCCAATATCATTGCTGAGCGTACTGGTATTAGCGTTGTCAGTGATTTTCGCCGTCGTGATATGGCAGTTGGTGGACAAGGCGCGCCTTTGGTGCCTGCTTTTCATCAAGCGCTATTTACCGCCACGGACAATACGCGTGTACTATTAAACTTGGGCGGTATCGCCAATATAACCGTCTTGCCAGCCGTCTCTCATGAGGCGGTAAATCATCACTCAAGTCACGTGATCGGTTATGACACAGGTCCTGCCAATCTGTTATTAGATGCATGGACGACACTGCATACCGACAAAGATTATGATGCAGGCGGTGCGTGGGCGCAGTCAGGACAAATCGTTGAGCCACTATTGAATCAGCTTTTAGAGCATCCTTTTTTTGCTAAGCCTTATCCCAAAAGCACTGGTCGTGAAGACTTTAATCTAGAATGGCTACAAGATGAGCTGCAAAAATTCGATCAAGCGTCTGTTTATACGCGCTATTCATCAGCAGATGTGCAAGCCACCTTGACCGAACTGACGGCGATCAGCGCTAGTATACAAATCAAGCAAGTCTTACTTAAAGAAAAACAAGACTGCGGTGCCATCTACGTGTGTGGCGGCGGTGCGCTTAATGATTATTTGATCGAGCGTTTGCAGGTGAATTTGCCTCATTGTACCGTGGCAACCACCGCAAGTTTAGGACTTGATCCGACATGGGTAGAAGCCGTTGCTTTTGCGTGGTTGTCAAGGCAGACACTAATGGGTGAATCGGGTAATTTGCCCGAAGTAACGGGTGCAAACAAGGGCGTGGTACTGGGTCAAGTTTGTTTTGCCTGACCAGTTCATTTAAGTTTACATGCGTAAACTAATGTGTTTTATAATGGTTGCCAAAATATAGTGATAGCGTTATAAATAACATAACGTTATCACATTAAAATATTAGGAAAACATCATCCTCTTAGGACCATAAGTATAGGATATATCGCATGAGCCAACACAGCAATTCACCTTCCGTGCAAGCTGCAAATAATACTGATGCTGCTCCAGAACAGAAAACGCGCCATAAGCCACCCCATTACGAACGCTCTGATGATATGCGAGTTGTGATCACAGGTATGGGTGCTATCACACCGCTTGGTCTAGACGTGGATAGTTCATGGACAAGCCTACTCAAAGGCGATAGCGGTATTGTGCCCATTACTCATTTTGATGCGACAGAGTACCGTGCGAAAATTGCAGGCGTCGTAAAAGACTTTGATGCCAAAAATTATATGAGCGCCAAGGACGCACGCCGTTATGATGAGTTTATTCATTATGGTATTGCTGCCTCAGCAATGGCATTGAAAAATGCAGGCTTCATTGATGAAGTCAGTGCGGCTGACAGTCCTGTAAAAGACGTTGATCAAGAGCGTTTTGGCATTATCTTAGGCTCAGGTATTGGCGGCATCCAAACCATTGAAAACAGTCGCGATATGCTACATGAAAAAGGTGCAACTAAAGTCTCACCTTTTATTATCCCAGGCTCTATTGTCAACATGGCGGCAGGATTGGTCGCGATTAAGCACAAATTGCAAGGTCCCAATCTTGCCACATCGACGGCCTGTACCACTGCCACGCACGCAATGGGCCTTGCCGCTCGTTTGATTGCCTATGGTGATGCTGATGTCATGCTGGCTGGCGGTAGCGAAAAAGGCTCCAGTCCACTTGGTATGGCAGGTTTTGGTGCCATGCACGCCCTATCAACCCGCAATGAGGAGCCAACCAAAGCCTCGCGTCCCTTTGATAAAGATCGTGATGGGTTTGTACTTGGTGATGGCGCAGGTATGGTGGTCTTAGAAAGCCTTGCTCACGCCAAAGCTCGCGGTGCAACGATTCTAGCAGAACTGGTCGGATTCGGTATGAGTGATGATGCCAGTCATATCACATCGCCACCAGAAGATGGTAGCGGCGCGGCAAGAGCGATGAAAAATGCGCTGAAGGATGCAGGTATTGAGCCTGCTGCAGTTGGATATGTCAACGCGCATGGCACGAGCACGCCTGCAGGTGATGTCGCTGAATCGATTGCTATCGAAACGGTATTTGCACCAGTGAAAGACAGCATTTTAGTGAGCTCAACCAAGTCCATGACTGGGCACTTACTGGGAGCAGCTGGCGGTATCGAAGCTATCTTTACGATACTTGCCTTACAGCATCAGCATGTGCCGCCGACCATCAATTTGGATAATGTCGAAGACAACTGTAATCTCGATTATGTGGCCAATCAATCACGCAAAGTGGAAAACCTACAGTACGCTGTGTCTAATAGCTTTGGCTTTGGCGGAACGAATGGCTCACTAATCTTTGCACGCTGGCCTATCAATCAGTAAGATGTAAACGCTGACAACGTGAGTCATCCTTACGTTGTAACGTTGTTGTCAGATTGGCTACGTTTGTCCACTTGCAGCCCCTTATCGTACTTGCGTATGATAAGGGGTAATTTTTGGAACATTTATGGACGATACCATGTCAAGCTACTCATTTTCCCAACATTTTTATCAGCGCTGGACGTGTGCTCCTGAACCGATACGCGCTGCCATCACTCAAGAGCTAGAAGATATCACCAACTTATTGCAGACAGAAACCCCTTTTGAAAGCTTTGTTTTTCGCACGCATGATTTGGATGCTCATGTCGATGAGCTGTATGAAAACCATGAAGCTGAGCAAGCCATTGCAAAAGCCATCATCGATAAACAAGAAAAGGAGCGTGCAGCAGATGAACAACAACGCTTAGAAGATGAAAAAAGCCAAGCAATAGCAGCTGCTAAGCAGCAAGAAGAAGACAGACGTCTTGAAACAGAAGCAACCGCGCAAAAAGAATTAGAAAAAAATGCATTATCAAAGTTAGTGACGGATAACAACAATCCGAATGCATCTACCGCAGCAAACGATGCAGATAAGACAGGTATTGATGGTAAGAATATCGAAAGTACTGAAAATAACGCTACTGACAATACTGGCAAAACCTCAGCTGACACAGACATTAAGACCATTGGTGAACCTGCCAATACCACAAATGAGACAAGCATCAAAACCGACAGTGCTATTAAGGCGATTAATACTAAAGCCAGCGCTGCCATTAGCTTGGCATTAAAAGATACAAACGCTAATACCAATCATCAAGCATTGATTCGTGAACTAGAAATGCAGATTGATGACTATCTCAGCGATCAGATGATGCTAATGTCAGAAAACCTAAAATCTTGGCTACGGGCCGAAGTCACTCAGCATTTAGGTGATCAAGGTATGCCAGTGAAGAAAGAAGAGGACATTAAGAAAAGTATTCATTAACAGCGAGCGCTGGATTGACAGTACGTTTCTACTAAAAGCTTCGACTAAAAATAGTCCAACGGCTCAATACCAAAAAACGCATAAAAAAAAGCCCCGCCTATGATTGACGGGGCTTTTTTATTTTATTCACGATACAAGGCCGTAAAACACCTTATCTTAGTCGCTCGCTACGCGGTCTGTCCTCATTTTCAGACAGGCGATATGTCTGATTAGATGGCTTGCGTTCGCTCAGTCAACCACGCAAGTGCGGCACCGTCCACGCGATCTTTTAACTCTGCAAACACTTGGCGATGATACTGATTGAGCCAATCAGTCTCTACTTGATCCAATAGTGACGGTTCAATCAAACGCGTATCAATTGGGCAGTATGTGATGGTTTCAAAGTGTAAGAAATCACCAAATTCTGTCTCAGTAGGATTGCCGACTGGCGTGTTGATTACCAAGTTTTCAATACGAATACCCCATTTGCCTTCACGATAGAGACCTGGCTCATTACTTGAGATCATACCGACTTTCATGGCACGCTCTTTTGGCGTACTGGCACTATAAGCAATGACTTGTGGACCTTCATGTACGTTTAAGAAATACCCAACCCCATGACCGGTGCCATGACCATAATCCATCTGCGCTTGCCACAATGGTGCGCGGCAAATGGCATCGATTAATGGAGAAGCAATACCGTCTGGGAAATGAGCGCGTGCTAAGGCAATGTGTGCTTTTAATACCGTAGTAAAGTCACGTTTGTGCTCAGCATTGACCGCTCCGATACCGACCACACGAGTAATATCAGTCGTACCATTTTGATATTGTGCGCCTGAATCAATCAGTAACAATCCGCCTTCCCCTTCATTCACATCGAGGTAGCTGAATTTTTCTGGTGTTGCACGGTAATGTGGCAATGCGCCATTTTCATTAAACCCTGCAATGGTCGGAAAACTTGGCGAAACATAATGCGGCTGCTGACTACGTACCTCAATCAGCATACTGTCCACATCCAACTCACTCAAACGCTCACCTGCCTCAAGACGCTGCTCAAATGTCGCAAAAAACTCACACAATGCTGCACCATCTTGACGCATGGCTTCACGCACATGGTCAATATCCGCATCAGATTTCACCGACTTTAACAAAGTACTTGGCGCCATTTGTTCGATAAAACCCACATCATCTGCCATTTTTGATAAGGTGCCGACGGCTACTTTATTTGGGTCTAATAGTAACAAATCTTCTGGCGTCAATGTACCTAGTGCCTCTTGCACAGCCTCATAAGCCGCCAGCGTGATACCGCTTGCGTCCAAATGGTTGGCAATCTCTGTACTGACCTTGCTGTTCTCCACAAACAAGGTGGCACTGTCTTCACTGATGAGCATATGCGCCAAGAATACAGGGTTATAATCGACATCAGCGCCACGTAGATTGGTGAGCCAAGCGATGTCGTCTAAGCTTGATAGTAAATGATGTGTGGCGCCAGCTTCTGCCATACCAGCACGTACCGCAGCCAGTTTGGAAGTAGCAGATTGCGCGACAAACGACGCATCGTGCGAATAGAGTGCAGCATCTGGTAGCGCTGGACGATCTTCCCATATTTCTGCCAGTACATCACACTCAGTGATTAGAGTAATCTCATGAGCATCAAACGCATTTAACAGACGATCTTGCTCAGCGATAGACAAGACATTGCCATCGACGGCGACACTATCGCCCTCGACCAAATGCTCAGCCAACCAATCAATGTGGTTTGGTTGACCAGGAGCGAGTTTTTCTAAGCTAATACCTGTGTCTTGCAATTGGTCAGCTGCGTGTACCCAGTAGCGACTGTCCGTCCAAAGACCTGCAAAATCTGCCGTCACAACCAATGTACCCACTGAACCTGTAAACCCTGACAACCAAAGTCTTGCCTGCCAATACTCTGGCAAGTATTCAGACAAATGCGGATCTGCTGATGGCACGATAATGGCCGTGAGGTCTTGTGCTGTTAAGGTCTGACGTAGAGTTTCAATACGATCATGGATGATTTGTTTATTCATAAATTGCTTCCTTATTAATATTAGATAGAGCGGTGAGGCGACTATGGATAGCCGTCTTATTCGAATCGGACAACGTGCTGCTTGAAATGCGAATAGTCAGTCTGGCAAAAATAGAGATTGTAAACAGGTTTCAATATTCAAAGTCAAATATATAAAAACAGTCAGCACACGATGATTGCCGTTGGATATTATTAGATGTTTGGGCAGAACATAAGCTTTCAATAGCCCATAAAAAATACTGCGCTAATTAAAACAATAAAACGTGCTACAAATCATGGTAACACGTCTCATCAGTTATCACTGCTTTAGGCAATACGTACAATCAGCAGTTGATAAAAGGTGCTATCTAATAGTTAGCTGACTTGATCTGCTTGCTCACTCTTTTTCAGCATATTATTGATAGGTTTGGCCAGTACCAATAGGATAACTGCTGTCACCACCAAAAAGACCGTCATCGTTGTAAATAAGGTCGGTAAACCTTCGATTTTATCAGCAGATACATGACCACCGAAGAAAGCTGCAACCAAGTTACCCATAGCGATAGAGGCAAAGAAAAGCCCCATCATCTGACCTTGCATGCCCTTTGGCGCAAGTTTTGTCATTGAAGACAGACCAACCGGACTCAATGCCAACTCACCAAGTGTCAATAACAACAAACTGCCTACCAACCACAATGGTGATGCCAAACCGCCATCATTGGTCAAAATGCTTTTTGAAGCAAAGATCATCAAGGCAAAACCAGCGGCCGCAAGTAACATGCCAAGTGCAAACTTAGCCATACTACTTGGTTCAAGACCTTTATTAGCAAGCTTAACCCAAACAATGCTGACGATAGGTGCCAAAATTAAGATAAATAATGGGTTCAAAGACTGGAACCAAATACTTGGAATCTCAAAACCTAAAACATTCAAATCGGTATAACGATCAGCGAACAAGTTAAATGACGTTGGCTGCTGCTCAAAACTTGACCAAAATAGCGTTGAGCCAATGATTAGAATAAAACAAATCAGTAAACGCAGTTTATCCGTCTTATCCAATCTTGGTGAGATAAACATGATGGCAAAGTACAATATAACGACCGCTGCAATAATATAGGTCATATACTCTGCGACCATTTGAGGATTGAACGAGATCATACCCGTCGATACCAAAAGCACCACTGCCACTAATAATGCTACAAACCCTGCAACCCAGCGTCCTATATTTTTATAAATACCGTTGGCGTTTTCCCATTCAGCTGTAATGCCTTTGGCGCGTGCATAACGTGTTAAGTTCTTTTGTGCTGCAAAGCGATAGACCAATAGCGATACAAGCATGCCGAGACCACCAACACCAAAACCTGCATGCCACATGCCTTTTTCTTTAAAGACACCTACGATAAGGGCGGCCAGCAACGCGCCAATATTGATACCCATATAAAATAACGTAAAACCCCCATCACGGCGGACATCACCTTTGGGATATAAGGCACCAACCATGACTGAGATACAGGTTTTGAATAGTCCTGAACCCAATACGATACATATCAAACCGACAAAAAACAGCGTCATACCGAATACGGCAGACAGGGCAATACATAAATGCCCAAGGGCAATAATGATACTACCCCACCACAGTGCGCGCTCTTGACCAAGCCAATTATCCGCCAGCCAACCACCTGGCACTGCTGCCAAATATAACGATCCTGCAAAAATACCGTAAATAGCAGAAGCCGTTACTTCATCAAAGCCGAAACCGCCGCTGCCAACCGTCGCTACCATAAATAATACGAGTAAGGGACGGATACTATAATAAGAAAATCGTTCCCACATTTCGGTAAAAAATAGAGAACGCAATGGCTTGGGGTGTCCCATAAAACCATTATCTAATGCTTCCAGTTCAGCAGTCCTCGCCTCTGATTTTGATTCTATGCTCATAACTTTATTCCTTTAAAGACCACTGTAATCATGACCAAGCCTCTGATTTCATCATCAGTAGACCTCTGACTTTACCGTCAGACAGTCATGTAAGCGCGTCATTGTTTCATTTGGTTATACTCAAGTAAAGAAAAAGTTGGCTAGGAATTACACAAATACATACAAAGAAAAACCCGAGCTCACAAAATGAGATCGGGTTTTTTTATGAATACTAACGACAACCATACGGTGTGTTTAGCGTATTGCACTCAAGCTTTAAATAGGGCAAATATCTCGCGCTTCCCTTTAAAGCCTTGACGTTTGAATACGCTTCTAGTGAGGTAAATGTGCAATAAAGCAACTTTTACGACAAGTTCTTTTTTAGAAAATATTACTGTACAGCCGTTGGTGTATCAGTCGTATCGCCTGCATCTAAGTCACCATCTGCTTGCTCAGCCGTTAAATCTGCATCGCCAACCGCTGCTTGATTGACAGTACCAGAGGCTGTCGCTGTACCAGACTCTGCCGCAACCACGGCACTATCACCTTCTGTTACTGGAGTGACGGTCGCATCTGCTGCTGTATCCGTTATTGAGGCATCTGCTGTTGCCGCAGGTGCAGCTGTAGTTTCTGCTGGCGCTGCATCGTCTTCAGCAGCAATTGCTTCAGCTTTATCAGCAGCGGCTGATGCTGCGGTAGTCTCAGCCTTAATATGTTCGCCTGCTGGACGCAAAAATCCAGAAATGCCAATCAATAAGACAATACCTAAAAATAAGGCAATGCCGCACAAAGTATACAGCAGCTCTTTCTTCGGATTGTTGTTGACGATACCTTCTGACATACCTTATCCACCTTGCACAAAATATTTGAAATATTGACCTATTATATCGCAATTTATACTGATTTGTTAAAACCCTTAAGTATTTAAAGGATTTATTATCAACAACTTCTTTCAATGGCCTTTATGATAAATGATAGCGGCCCACTATACCTGCTTGCTAGAACGAACCTGTGCGCTTGATCCTTTGCCAAAATAGCTTAATACCAATAATAACGCGATGATAAATAAGATAGGATACTGACCAAAACGCATAAAGGGGGTATTGCCAACACGCGCTTGAACCTCACCGCGTAATACCGTGCGTTCAAACTGCGGCGCGCGCTCGACAATATGACCTTTATGATCAATGATTGCCGTCACACCCGTGTTGGTTGCCCGCATAAACCAGCGGCCATTTTCAAGCGCGCGCATTTGCACCATTTGTAGATGTTGCAACGGACCGGCTGACGTACCAAACCAAGCATCGTTTGAGATGGTCAATAAAAAGTCCGTACCAATGGCGTTTTTGCGTGTGGTATCTGGATAGGCAACCTCATAACAAATGGCTGATCCCAAATTGTGTCCACGAACGCGCAGCGGTGCCTGTTTATCGCTACCACGACTGTAACTCATGATGTCTTGGCTACCTGCCAGATTCGGCAAAATATCTAACAATCCTTCAAAGGGAATATACTCGCCAAACGGTACCAGACGTTGTTTTTTATAGAGTCCTTCTGCGTCTGCGCCTAGCGCAATGACACTATTGTAAAATGGCGGGTATTTATCGGTACTGGCATCAAACGCTGCTTCATCTTTGTAAGGAATACCCGTGACCCACGTAGTATCCGTCTCATTGGCCATCTTGACCATTTCATTGATAAAGCCAACCGCTTCCGTCTGAAACATAGGGATAGATGATTCAGGCCACAACACAAGATCGCGATCCCATTCGGTACTCGTCAAGTTTGCATAGATTTTGAGCGTTTCTATCTGATACTCAGTGAGCCATTTGAGATCTTGAGGAATATTGCCTTGGATCAGCGACACAGACAAATCTGGCGTGCCTTTTGGCTTCGTCCACTGCGGATTGATTAACCATAACGCAGTACTAATAACCAATAGCGCCAATGATGGAATCATATAACCACTACGGCGACGCAATAGCTCAACCACACTTGCGGCCAATAAGACCGCGACAAAAGAGATGGCAAAAACGCCCGCAACAGGCGCCAATGAGGACAGCCAATACTGCTCGGTAAAGGCATAACCCACAAACAACCACGGAAAACCGGTAAATAACCACGTTTTCATCCATTCTTGCAAAACCCAAAGCGCTGCAAAAGACAGCGGCTGCTTACCGACTACCTTATTGAATGTTAGCGCCATAAATCCATGAAACAACCCCATGCCCAGCCCCATGAGTGCAATCATAATGAGTGCAAGCCATACAGGCGTATTGCCGTAAACGTGAATAGAGGTATAGAGCCAAAAAGCGCCCACGCACCACAGTCCTGTGCCATAAGCCTGACCGATCAAAAAGGCACGTTTGCCATTCATTGCAGGAATTAACAAGGCGTACAAAATAGCAGGCGACACCAGTGCAAGCGGCCAAATATCATAAGGCGCAAGCGCCAAGGTAAATATTGCGCCTGCCAGCCACGCAATCAGTACCGTCACAAGCATTGGTAAGCCTTTTGGCTTATCAGGGTTCAGACGTTTTTGCAAATCAACAGTAGACAGGCGCATAGCAGTTATCCAAAACCATATTTCTCAAAAATTTAAAGCTTTAGTATCGAAGTAATACTCAAGCCAAAGTAGACCGTATCCAGTTTGATACTGTATCTAAAATTAAACCCGCCCATGATACCAGCCTAGCTTACTGAATGGGTAAAATTGCGTAGCAAAATCCCAATTCTAAAAAGAAAAAAAACACGATCGAATCGTGTTTTTTGAGTGTCGCCTGTCGTCTTTTAATCGTTCATCTAGTAACGCATTAATGACTGCCTATCAATATCTGATGATCTGGATTCATTTTGGTCAGCTCTAGGTTTTGGATAAAACGTCCTTCCACATCGGTAATGGTGATTTTCCAATCGTCTATTACCACGCTCTCCCCTTCCAAGTCTCCCACATGACCCAACGCTTGCATGACCAAACCGCCCATGGTATCGACATCGGTATCATCAAATTGGCTTCCAAGCTCATCGTTACAGTCTTCAATCACGGTAGAGGCTTGCACACGCCAAGTGTTGGATTTTTCGGGGTCAGCAATGATGTTATTGATGTCGCTGTCCTCATCAAAGTCATCATGCTCATCGACGATATCGCCGACAATCTCTTCGAGTAGGTCTTCCATTGTGACCACACCACCAAAATTACCAAACTCGTCCACCACAATGGCCATATGTACTTGTGTGCGCTGCAATGAGCGTAACAAGGTATCAGAGCGTGCGGTCTCACTGATATATAACGGCTGGCGCACCAAATCTCTTAGACGTTTGCTGTCAATTTTTTCTTCTTGGTTGCGAACCATATGAACCAGAATAGGAATTAAGTCTTTTGCCAGTAAGATTCCAATGACGGCATCGTCGTCTTGACTGTCAAATACTGGGTAGCGTGAGTGTGTGGTATCAAGGATGATATCCATCACTTCAGAGATGCTGGTACTTTCGTGTAAACCTATCACTTGCGGACGCGGCGTCATGATTTCACGCACTTGAGTCGCTGGCAGATCTAGCACGCCTTCTAACATATCAACGGTATCAGGTTCTAAAAACTGGCGCGAGTCTTGTACCAAACGAACCAGTTCATCACGGGTTTCAGGGGCGGTCGATAGCCAGCGTTTTAAGCCGCGCATCGACCAACTACTCGGGCTGGGAGTGTCGTCAGACATGGTGTTGTGATTTAACCTCTTTAGTTAATGACAATGGTTAATAATGATAAATATAATAAGTAAATAATAGATAACGTGTAGATGGGGACAAACGTCGTGAATAAAACCAATCTTTTATCATTAAACAATAAATAGACCAGCATAAATCAGCTTCACTTTATCGCATGGGTGACTGACATTCAACGACAAATTCACTCAAATTGTATTGTCAGTGTGTTATAAACTTTGCTATGGTCAAAACCTGTGTCTATCAAAGCAATCCTTATGTCGCTACGTTCGTTTTTCTCCCGCCTGTTTAGTTCTCACTCTAATGACCGCCAGTCAAATCATGGTTCACATAGTCGCGTCAGAGAAAACCAAAATCACGGCAAAGAAAACCAAAGCCCTGGTAGAGAAAATAAGGTATTTGGGCATCGACGCAGGTTATCTATATGGCGACACTACATCGTTCAATTTTTTATTGCCCTCACCCTGATATTGTCTGCGATCTGGTTATTGCTGGCTGTTTGGTATCAATTTGGGATAGCCAGCGCCATCACTTGGCTGACAACGGTTGTGGTGGTTGGACTGTTAGCCACATTGCTTGCAGCGCGTTACTGGCCTCAAATTTTTGATAAAACCCTATTTACTAAAAAAAACGCTACCTCGTACCACAATGCAGACAGCCACTCTTACAAAAGCACTCGTGTTAAATGGCTGACAGGGATTTATGCTGCGACTTGGTTTGCAGGGGTTGGTTGGTTTTTGTCTATCGAACCCAAACAAGATCGTGACTGGATGGCTGAAGTCAGTCAGCGGGTAGATTATAAGCGTGATGCCGCCAACCCTGATTTAATTACGCTCACCAACGTCCGTAATTTTGATTGGCGTACAGATACCGAAGCAACGGCGCATTGGGAAACGCGCACGGTCGATTTGTCCAAGCTGTCTGGTGTTGATGTGACCAACTCTTATTGGATGGGACCACTCATTGCCCATACCTTGGTCAGTTTTCGCTTTGAGAATGATAAACCACTTGCCTTCTCGTTTGAGATTCGCAAAGAGAAAGGCGAATCTTTTTCTGCGTTGGCAGGATTTTTTAGGCGTTATGAGTTAAGCCTGATTGCCGCCGAAGAGCGCGACATTATTTATACTCGTAGTAACGCCCGCGGTGAGCAAGTGTATTTGTTTCCTGTCAGTCATTTGCAACAGCATGAGGTGAGATCGTTATTTGAAGCTTATTTGACTGCTGCTGATGACCTAAATGCTGCGCCCGACTGGTACAATACGCTGCTCAGTAACTGTACCAATATCATTTTTTATATGGCACGTATTGTTAGTGGCGATCGCCTGCCATGGGATTATCGAATTTGGGTATCAGGTTGGCTACCCAATTACCTATATGATGTCGGTATGTTAGATGCAGCGCCCGAAAATGACAATCAGCCTTGGTCGATGGACACATGGTATGAACGCACCCACATTAATCCAAAAGCACTCGGATTTGATAATCAATCTGGTGCCACATCTGATGATAATGGCCGTGCGTTTTCTCAGCAGATTCGTCAAGACATTCCTATTCCCCCACTTGCCGATTCGCAAGCATCTGCTGAGGCAAATGCACAATCTACCGCTCAAATTTCTCAATAATATCGCTAGGTTTGGTATGGGGCTTGGATGTCATGATTAGGTATAGTGAAAAATAATGGGAGAGTAGTAACAGAAAAGTCATGCAGGTTAAGGGTTTACCCAATTGACCACTCGCATCTCCATCTCTTCATCACTCATGCCCGTTTCGCTCACGCAGCGCCCAGCCACACCAACGTTGGCAGCACGCATTTGCTGCTGTGTGAGCACTGCATCCCCGGTCAATAACAAATGCCAAATTGGTAACGTCTGCCCTTTATACAAGCGCTTATAGGCACAGTGTGATGGCAGCCACATCATGCTTGGCAAATTTTCCATGGTCAACTGAATACAATCTGGTACGTGCTCTTGGCGCGTGGCGTAATGCTGACAATAGCCCGTCGCACAATCCATCAGCTGGCATGTCACATCGGTATATTCAACCAACGCTTCATCCACATCGCCATTTTCGTCTTCATCAATGTACTTAATCAAGCAGCAACTGCCACAGCCATCGCACAAGGCCTCCCACTCACTGTGATTCAACTCGCTCAATGCAAATCGCGACCAAAACTCTGGACGCAAGGATGCAGTGGCTTTGGTTTCAGGAAACAAAGTCACAGATGGTTCTACCTGCATATTTGGCTGAGCACCTGAGTGAGGGTTTGATAAAAACTCTGATTCAGTAGTCGAATTGGTATTGTCTTTGTTTAACAAATTGATAGTCATAAATGTGCAGTAGCATTTTGATAAAGAGCGTTACAGTATTATAGCTGTTTTTGCTTGTCATGGGCGTTAAGGTAGTAAAAGTAAAAAACGAGACACTATAAATAATATAGATAACCAAAACTCATAACATAAAAAAGGACAATAATATGTCAATCAAGACTTTTGAATTAATCAGCACAACCGAAAACAATGTTGAACTTATCAGCTATGTTGCGCTCCCAGAAAACGCCTCTGACGATCATCCCGTTGCTGGTGTTTTAGTTGCTCCAGAATGGTGGGGAATCAGCGATCATACAAAATCAGTGGCCGAGCGTTTAGCCAAAGCTGGTTATGCAGCAGTGGCTATGGATGTTTATGGTGAAGGCAAAATTACTACTGATGCGTCCATGGCAAACATGTGGATGGAGCAAGTAACTGCCGATCAAGACATGCTAATGGCGCGCTGCCGCTTGATTCTCAATGATTTTAGCGACCAACTGGCAGTCGATGGTAATAATTTGGGCGCAATTGGTTACTGCTTCGGCGGTAAAATCGTACTCGATATGGCACGCGAAGCCATGCCATTAAAAGCCGTCGCCACTTTCCATGGTAATCTATCAGCCAAGCAGCCAGCAGATAAAAACTTCACAGCAAAAGTATTGGTTGCTCATGGTCGTGATGATTCAATGGTGTCTATGGACGCGGTTGAAGGTCTAAAATCCGAACTAGATGCTGCTGATGTTGATTATACAATTGATGTCTATGACAATGCCAAACATGGCTTCACCAACCCGCATGCAGACGAAAAGGCTGCCAAAAATGAGATAGATCTTGGCTACAATGAAGCGGCTGCCAAGCAAAGCTGGGAAAACATGCTTGAGTTCATGAAAACCAACTTGGCATAATTTTCGCTCAAGCATATAAAACAACTGCTTTGTAATATTAGAGCCAATAAGAAATCCATGAGAGGTCAGCTTAATCATTAAGCTGACCTTTTTTTATTAGTATCAATTTTTTATTGCTGTCCGTCATTCGAGGATTCAAGTGACATAGGCAGGCTTGTACTTCTCAGTAAATAGCGTCATTATCCCTTTATTATGAGACAGATTGAGTGACGATGATGTTATATCTCTTGATAACGCAGCTGGGCTGGTTGGCTTTTACGGCTTTACTGATTGTGGTTGTCGCGTTATATAGTAGGATAAGTCAGCAAGTCAAGCAGCTACGCCGCGATGTATTAAAACTACAAATAGCGCTTGAGCAACAAAAAACGCGTGATACAACGTCTGCGCACGCTGACTTAGCTGATAAAAAAAATAGAGACGATGGCTCTGTTGCAAACAATTACATTGATAACCCTTTTCTTAATCAACAAGACTTATCCGTAGATAGCTCTGCTAAGCCACCTACATGGCCACCATCTCGCCCAACCATTGCTACAACCGATCTTGCATCATCTACTTCTAGTGCTGATTCATTAGACAGCAGTCCGTTAGTCAACGATCAATCCGCCACAACAGCCACAGCAAAAAATAGAGAACTGACCTCGCCCATAGAACCTGATGAGCGTTCATTGCCAATGGTCACATCGTTGATTCATTCTATTAAAAATTGGTTTTTTGGTGGGAATTTAGTCGTACGAGTTGGCGTCTTGGTATTGCTGGTGGGTGTAGTGTTATTGCTAAGGTTATTGAGCGAATATATTGAGATTTCTATTGCGACTAAGCTCATGGCAATTGGTGTTGCGGGGCTTGGATTGGCAGGACTTGGCTATAAACTGACGGCCAAACGGTTTTCTTATGGGATTACCTTACAAGGCACAGGTCTCGCGATTGCTTATCTGAGTACCTTCTTTGCTTATAGCGTTTATCAAATTCTTCCGAGTATACCAAGCTTTATTGGACTCGGCGTATTATCAGCTGTCACTATTGCATTGGCAGTTCGGCAAAACGCTTTTCCGCTTGCATTACTGGCATTGTCTGGTGGGTTTTTTGCCCCTATTTTGACCAGTGAAGACACAGGCAGCTTGGTGGTATTATTCAGCTATTACCTTTTATTAAATGTCACCATCGCGGTGATTGCTCATTATCGACCTTGGAAAATATTGAATCTGTTTGGGGCGGGCGTGACCTTTGGGCTGGCCTACTATTGGGGCATAAGTGAAAATTTAACAGCTGTCATTCAATCACAGCGCTGGTCATTGGTGCTGCTAGTCGCGTTACACTGGCTTCTATACCTCTTCGTCGTCATTCGCTACGCGCAGCAAATTATCAGCTATAACACCTCCAATGAATCTGCATTCAATAGCACTCACCCAACCGATGAGCCAACAGACACTCTAAAAAATTCGGATAAGGAACAGACGACGTATCTGTTTCCTATCGATACAGGCTTATTATTTTCCGTGCCTCTGCTTGCTTTTGGATTGTTTGCGGCCTTACTAGATGATATTCCCAATGCTTTATCGATGACCAGTACAATCTTTGCGGCTGTTTATTTTGGTTTGGGGTGGATATTTATCAAGCGCAGTCAGCGTTATGCCTTAATTACAGAAGGCATGTTGGCACTTGGGTTTGGGTTTTTAGCATTGGTCGTGCCTTTGGTGCTTGATGCAGAATGGATTGCTTTTGGTTGGTCCATACAAGGACTGGCACTGGTTTGGTTTGGTAGGCGCTCATTACGCGCATGGTCCGTATTGTTTGGTCTATTATTGCAGCTTATTAGCATTGGCATGCTTGTGACGACAGCCGTATTTACGGGTAAAGACTATCCTGTATTGGCCTTGAGTATTTCGGCACTCAGTTATCTGGCGACTGTTTTTATCTTACGCGCCAGCAACTCACCGACGGTATTCACTGTCAAATCTGACAACGCATCAGAACCTGCGTCAGCTACTATCTCTACTTATGCTGATTCTTTAGGCATCAGCACAAGTGCCGCTCACCAATGGTTGCGCTCAATCGATAGTCAAAGCCAAGTATTCAAATTTGTGTGGCACAGTCCTAAAGTAATCTCATTTTTGACCTTTACGGCAGTGGTCTGGATGCTATATGTTTTGATGGTTGATTGGGATCATTGGTTTGATATTTGGCAGTCCACAACAACGCTCATGGCGCTAGCCGCGCTCATAAGTGTGTCGGCTTATTGGCTGATTGATCGGTATCAATCATGGTCAGAGATTAGACATCTGAGCCGCTCGTTATCATGGCTGTTTTATGCGATGTTGGTACTACAACTGCCGCAGAAGTTTGAGCAGGATTTACTGTGGACGACAACACAATGGCTGGTGTTTGCAATTCTAGTAGCTGGTTGGTTGATTGCCGGTCAGCTTTGGTTAAAGACGTGGCATGCTGCTGGTGATATATCACGCTATTCTGAAGCAAGTTGGCTTGGCACAGGGATCTTACTTATCGCAGCTGGCGCTCACTATGGACTACCCGACTCTGATGGCGTCATGGCTCTCTTAATCCCTGCTGTTTTAATATTGGCAGGATTGTGGTTCGGCTATCGCTCTATTAATAATTATTCTGGTAATAATCGTTCTGACAATAATCATAAGCAAGATACGCAAGTAAATGATGTGCAGCCTCACGGATGGTTGTACTGGTTTGATTTGCAACAGGCTCTATTCAACTGCGCGGCTGTTTTCACTCCGATTGCATTACTTTGGGTCATTATCACCAACTGGTCGTATGATGGTGTGATTTGGAATTTGCCCTATTTCTCACTGTTGAACTTATATGATGTCACCTCGTGGCTGATACTCTTGACTGGTTTTAGTCTGTATTACCTGTACCAACATCGCCACGCTGACCCTTTAACTGCCTCAAATACGATTGCCAAACGCCAGCAAATATTAACCACGGAAAATTTGCTCATTATCTTGGGATTGATCAGTTTTTGGCTGATATCTAGTATGTTAATCAGAACGCTACATGCCTTTATTGGTACACCACTGTGGGACGGCGCTCAGGGCGGCGCATGGAACAGCGAGCAAGTGCAGACAGGGCTGACGATTTTATGGACACTCCTCGCATTGGTTGCCACCATTATTGCCAGTCGCTACTGGCAACGCGCACTTTGGTTTATGGGGATTGGGCTACTCGGCATTGTCGTACTCAAACTGGTCTTGGTCGATTTGTCACAGACCGAAGCGATTTGGCGGGTAATATCTTTCCTTGGCGCGGGCAGTTTAATACTATTGATTGGATATTTGGCGCCACTGCCACCAGCCGATAAAGAGCAAGTGTAGTCAACCCAATATAACTATAGTGCTGCCAACGTTAAGTTTGTCCCCTTTTTTATTTAGGATTCACTATAGATCAGTCTCAAGAGTGGCTTTACGTCGTGCCCGTGTGAAATTGTGTCGTGAGCATGCGGGTTCTGTAGTAAACTGGCATCATTAGAAAGTAAACGTTCATTGTTTTACTTTTAGCATTTTTTATAAAAGGTTATGAAGTCAGATGGATAAGAGAGCAAGTATTCAGTGGTTCCCTGGGCACATGAACAAAGCCCGCAACGAAATCAAAGAAATCATGCCGCAGATGGATGTGGTCATCGAAGTGATTGATGCGCGCATTCCTTATAGTAGTGAAAACCCAATGGTCGCAGCGTTGCGCGGCGAAAAACCCGTCATCAAAATCCTAAACAAAGCTGACCTTGCTGACCCTGAGCTGACCCAAGCGTGGATGGATCACCTTGAGCAGCAAACCAGTGTTAAAGCGATTGCGTGCGATACCGACAAGGCAAACGATGTCAAACGCATCATCGCCATCTGCAAACACCTTGTTCCCAATAAAGTAGGCACAGGCCGTCAAATCAAAGCTATGATTATGGGTATTCCAAACGTGGGCAAATCTACTTTGATTAATACCTTGGCGGGGCGCGCTGTGGCAAAGACGGGTGATGAGCCAGCGGTGACCAAATCTCAGCAGCTGATTAAACTTGACGATGACATCATGCTCTACGACACGCCTGGTATGCTATGGCCAAAGGTTGAAAATGAAAATTCTGGCTATCGCTTAGCCGCGACGGGCGGTATTCGCGATACCGCGTTTGATTTCGCTGATGTGGCAAGCTACACCGCTGAGTATTTGATGCACGCCTATCCTGAGCTGCTAAAGACTCGCTATAAAATTGACGAGCTACCCAAGACCGACTGGGAGTTTTTTGAAATAGCGGGTCGCAATCGTGGCTGTGTGCGTTCGGGCAACCAAGTCGATACCTACCGCATGTCTGAGATTCTCATCAATGAACTGCGTAGCGCGAAGATCGGGCGTATCACGCTTGAAACCCCAGCGATGATTGAAGCGGAAGAAATCGTCGTTGCAGAGCAGCGCATCGCCGCAGAAGAGAAACGCAAAGCAAAAGAAGAAGAAAAACGTCTACGCAAAAAGCGTACAAGGCAGAATCGGAAGTAGGTTTGGTTTAAAACTTGCTTCTTAAAAAATTATCTTCTATAAAAAAGCCCTCATGGGCTTTTTCGTATTTTGCTTTAATCAAATTTTGCGCTAACACTTATGCTATAAATAATTTTCAGCCTCCATCTATCGTTAAGTAGTTATTTTTATTATATTATTTCATAGCATTACGTCAAAGTTGGGTCGTAGCAAATACGCATATCAGGTATAATTAAACACCTTCAAAAAACTAAATAATAGAGCCTATGACCCAGCCAACTGTCAATTCAAACGCTACTCCATTAGACACAATCTTTAACCACGCCACTCCTTCTCTAAACTCCTTCGCCCCGCGTCTCCTCGACTGGTTTGCCGAAAATGGTCGCCATGATTTGCCATGGCAACAGCACCAGACTGATACACCAAATCCTTATATCGTTTGGCTATCCGAAGTCATGCTTCAGCAGACGCAAGTCACCACCGTACTGCCCTACTTTGCGCGGTTTATGGACACGTTTCCGACGGTGCAAGATTTGGCCGCAGCCGACTGGGATTTGGTTGCCGAGCATTGGGCAGGACTTGGCTACTATGCGCGTGCCCGTAATTTGCACAAAGGCGCTAAGCAGCTGGTTGCAGTGATTGATGAGACAGGAGATTTTCCGCAGACTTTGGCGGGTTGGGAAGCGATTTCTGGCGTTGGGCCATCGACCGCAGGCGCGATTATGGCAATGGGATTGCACCGTTATGGCGTCATCTGCGATGGCAATGTCAAACGGGTTCTAACACGTTGGGCAGCCATCGATGGTGACATTACCAAGTCTGCCACGACTAAAGAATTATGGGCACTAGCGGAGCGTTTAACGCCAAAAGAGAACTCGGGATTGTTCGCGCAAGCGATGATGGACATGGGCGCAACCTTATGTACGCGCAGCAAACCTGCTTGTCTCTTGTGTCCCTTAAAAGACGATTGCTTGGCACATGCCGAGGGGCGCGAAACGGATTATCCTGTCAAAGCCAAAAAGCAGCCCAAACCGAGCAAGTTTAGCGATGCGTTGCTTATTGAAAGTACAGATGGTGACATCCTCTGGCTACAACGTCCTGATAATGGCATCTGGGGCGGATTGTGGAGTTTGCCCTTACAATTTGTAGAAAAAGTTGATGGTAAGATGAATGGCAATACTGCCATTAAACAACCAGAAAATAACGAGGATAAGCCATCAAGTGTGGCAAGTGATGTACGCAGTCATGAAAAAGTATATGAGGCAGAATTTACCACGGCTGAGCAAATTATCAATGAATGGCTGATAGAAAACAACTTAGTCGCCGCATCGACCAGTCGCACATTGCTGGATGACGACCCTATCAAGCATTCACTCACGCACTTTCATTGGTATTTGACGCCGCGGAAACTGACGGTTGATACGGCACAAATAACCGAGCTAAATAATAAACTGGCAGCGGCTGAGATCGCCTTTAAATGGCTCGACGAACGAAAAGCGCGAGACAGTTTGGGTCTGCCTCGCGCTATGGAAAAAATTATTGAGCGGTAAATCTAGAATCGATAGTTAAACGTTGATGTTAATGCAAAACTCTAAGCGCTATTTTTAAAAATATCTTTAAAGGTAGGGCTTAGAACTTTTTATCATTCAAGGTTCTACAATATTCGTCTAGATTTTAAGACTAGACTCTAAGATTTAGGCACACGCAAACGCATCAAACCTTCTTGCTGTACGGTGGCAACCAGCTTGCCATTCTGCCAAAATTGTCCGTGATTGAGACCTTTGGCATTAGAAGTTGTATCACTCCACATGTCGTACAGCATCCATCCGTTCAAATCAAAATTACGATGGAAGTGCATCGAATGATCAATACTGGCCGCTTGCAAACCACTGGTCATAAAGCTCACACCATGGGACATTAATCCTGTACCGACCAGATAAAAATCCGATGAAAACGCAAGAAGCGCCTGTTGAATAGCAACCGGTTGATTGCCCAGCTCACGAATACGCAACCAGTTGGCTTGTTTGGGTTTCATAGGCTCTGGATGAATCGGGTCACGCGGTTTGACTGGTTTAATCTCCACATGACGACGACGCATAAAGCGTGCTTTGAGCGCATCTGGGACTTTTCCCACGTATTCTTCTTTTAAATCCTGCTCTGCCAGCAAATCTTCAGGTGGCGGATAAACGGGCATATCTTCTTGATATTCAAGGCCCTCTTCCATCGGTGAAAACGAGGCAATCATCGAAAATATGACTTGCTCCACTGGTGGTTTGCCACGTACTTCTTTGTATTGAATCGCCGTCACTTCACGCGCTGACAGACTGCGACCATCTCGCAATCGGCGCACTTGATAGATGACAGGCTGATTGATATCACCACCACGCAAAAAATATCCATGCAATGAATGACATGGTTTATCTTGATCCAGCGTATGCGCTGCGGCCATCATCGCTTGGGCGAGTACCTGCCCACCAAAAATACGACTGCCAACATAGTCATGGCTTTTACCCTCAAAAACATCAGGGGTCACTTCAATAAGCGCTACCGTAGCGAGCAGCTCATCAATCAGTTGCGAATAATCGGACATGACGATATGTTTCCTTATTTTTATAAAAAACGCACAGCAGCTATCGATATCAATAAGGTTATGATATTGCGACAGATCCGTTGCGTTTGAATTTACAATAATATGAAATCACTTGTTAAAACACGCAAGTGAGATTTTAGAACAGAAAATACAGTCATAGCAGTGCTATCACTAAGCATTCATTACCTAGGTATGTGTTACAATTTGGCAAGGTAAACATATTACCCAATATTGGTTGCTTTGACTAGAGACTAAGCGCTTACTTACAAGTATCGCTCGATTTATTTAACGGCGATGATACAAAACGCCCTGTCTACACAAGCAATATAGATGATAAAAAACGAGATACTCGGTGGCATCTCGTTTTTTTGTTTCAAGTTTAAGGTTTTACGGCGACCAATACACGAATAGAATCTGGCACCAAGGATAAATTACCGAGCGCTTGCTCTCCTTGCGCTTTTAGTTGCTCTAGACGCTCAATCTCTTCAGGGCGTACGTTAGGATTGATGGTTTGCAGATGCTTGAGGCGTTTGATTTCACGTGACCATTGCTGGCTAAAGCGCGCGCTTGCCTGCGCACCAATCTCTGTTAGTTGCTCACGAGCAATGTCTTCGGCTTCATAATAACGCTGCTCAATCACATCCCCGCGCACTTTAATCACTTGGCGCGCACGATTTTTATCCAAACGCTCAATATGCGGCATAATCATGTCGGCGCTGATACGGGCTGACAAATCGCTGCCCTGCTCACTGATAAAGACGCGAATGTTCTGTGTGGTCAATGTCGCTGGCAGATTCAGGACTTTTGGCGCAATCGCTTCCACACGAAAATTCACTTCAAGCAATACCATGCCTTGTGGTACTGCAGCACTTTTTAGCATGGCAACCGTGGTATTACCAAAGGTGCTGGTGCTCGCCAGCTCATAGATGGCACGCATCAATGGATGCTCATGCGTGATGAAGTCAATATCTTCGCGCTGTAACGCTTGCTCACGCTCAAAGGTCAGCGTCATGCCGTCTTCGTCACCCAGTGGCAAGCCATCGATATAATCACTGATCTCAGTGCTATCAATCGGGGCAATGACCCATGAGCCATCACGTTGAATATTGTGATCGATATTGGCTGAGGCAAAGAAGCGCTCGATAAATTGCGGCAATAAATTGTGACTATCAAAATCACGCATGGCATCAGCGATACGCCCTGCAACGCGCGGACGGCACGAATTGTACTCAAGCAGACGATCACGGCCGGCTTGTAGCTGAGCTTCTAGCCCCAAACGTGTCTGTAGTGCCTCTGCAATGACATTTTGTAAAGTGGTACGATTGTCATCGGTATCCGCACCCTCAAGCATTGGTTTTAGCTCTTGAATATATTGCTCTTGCACGCTTTGAGCGGTTGGTGAAATCTGATTAAACATGTTGAGCGCATCGTTATACCATTGGTACAGACGCTCTTGCGCCGTGCCTTGTACATAAGGTACATGTAGCATGATTTGCTGTGTTTGCCCAATACGATCTAGGCGACCAATACGCTGCTCTAGCGTATCTGGATTGGCAGGCAAATCCCACAAGATCAGCTGGCTTGCAAACTGAAAATTACGACCTTCAGAGCCAATCTCTGAACACAGTAATATCTGTGCGCCTTCACTATCGGCGAAGAACGCAGCCGCTTGGTCACGCTCAAGTAAGGTCATTTGCTCGGTAAAGATAGCCGTCTTAATACCTGCATGTAAGCGCAATACCGCCTCTAAACTCTCAACCGTCGCGCCACTACGCGCAATCAGTAACACTTTATTGTGTTTGAGATCGCCTTTTAAGATGTCAATTAACCAAGGCACACGTGGGTCATCTTCTAACCAGCCGCCATCAGGTTGATTCTCTTCGCCCCATAGCTGCTCACGCAATTTGCCATTGGTTTGATAGCTGTCTTTCCAAGCGTCAGGTAATGGCAGTGGGTATGGTTGACTGCTACGACCATAAAAGCCTTTTACACTCTCACGTGTATTGCGGAACAAGATACGGCCCGTACCATGACGATCGAGTAACTCATTCAGCGCATAGGTTCGCAATTTTTCATCGTCGTTGATTGCTGCAAGCTCGTCAATATTGATGTCTAACAAACTACTCAACGCGGCAATTTGACCCTCACTTACTGGCTTGTCTTCTATCAACACGCTAGCAACTGCAGCTGTTTCAGCAAATGCTTCTTGACCATCGATGAACTCATCTAAATCATCAAAACGATCAGGATCTAATAGGCGCAAACGGGCAAAGTGACTTTGCGCGCCAAGCTGCTCAGGTGTCGCGGTCAATAGCATGACGCCTGGCGTCTCTTCTGCAAAGTCTGCAATTAGGTCATATTTATCATTGCCGCCTTGCGCTTCATCCCAATGCAAGTGATGCGCCTCATCGACGACCAATAAATCAAACCCAGCCTCCATCGCTTGGTCATACAAGTCAGGATGGTCAAGCAGCAGATCCATACCAGCGATGATACATTGCTCAGTGGCAAAGACGTTTTGTTCAGGATCGTGCTCTTTAAGCGCAGCAGTACGAACCAAATCAAACAGCGCAAAGTTCAGATTAAAGCGGCGGCGCAGCTCGATCATCCATTGATACTGTAGACTGTCTGGTACTAAAATCAGTACGCGCTCAGCCTTACCCGTGAGTAATTGCTGATGAATAATCAAACCTGCTTCAATAGTTTTACCAAGGCCAACTTCATCGGCTAGCAACACACGCGGCGCGATACGTTTGCCCACTTCATGCGCGATATAGAGTTGATGTTCGATAATATCGACACGTGCGCCCATCAAGCCTTTTAATGGGTGACCGGCAAGCGCTGATTGCATACGCAAGATATCTTGACGCAGCTCGTACCAATCACCGCGCTCAATACGACCAGCGAGCAGACGTTCAAGCGGCTTTGCTAGCGTAATATTGGCCGCAAGACGGGTCTCCATAATGCCTCTTTCGTGCTCATCGACACCGTACTTAAGTACGCCCATGACTTCGTCAACCGCATTGACTGTATAGCATTTGCCGTCTTGATCATAAATACTGTCACCAATTTTGAACACCACGCGTGATAAAGGCGCAGAGTTTTTGGCATAGACGCGTGTCTCTTCACTTTGAGGAAATAAAATATGGACACATCGGTCGTCTACATCGATGACCACACCCAAGCCCAGCTCGGACTCCGTATCAGATAAATAACGTTGACCAACGGCGAATTCGGTGCTGTGCAATGAAGCAATAGAAATAGTCATAGGGCGATGTCTTTTGTACTCAGATGATAAGAAAATAAATAGCGATGGTGGCTATCATACGGCTAAAGTGACTCACGCATCACCACATCAACATTCGGATGCGCGATACGCTCACATAAAACAAACCAGCCATTAAACCGAACCATTATATAACGTTAGCGGCTAGATGAGTGCGTTAAGTTGAATTTTCAAGAGAGGGGGTGCGATAGCCATTGATATTATAAGATATTTAGCAGATTCGTTTTTGACTAAGCTGAGATTTAACTAAGTACTAAGCTGATATTTGACTAAGCGTTGTCACGTGCTACATTAAGACGCTCACGGCTTTCAATATAAACTCAAAACAATAACTAAGGATGACGCATGCAAGCGGTTTTTCTAGACAAAGGCACTTTTTCTGATGGTATTGACTTACCCGCACCAGCAGGCGTGAGTGACTACATCACATATAACGACACGCCAAAAGACACCGACACCATTATTGAGCGTTGTAAAGATGCCGAGATCATCATCACCAATAAAGTCCAAATTGGCGCTGACGTCATCGAAAGCTTGCCAAAGCTCAAGCTGATTCAGCTGACGGCCACAGGCATGAACAACGTCGATAAAGAGGCTTGCGACAAGCATGATGTTGCACTTTACAATGTCGCTGGTTACGCCGTCAAAAGCGTCCCTGAGCATACCTTTATGCTGATGCTAACGGCAATGCGCGCAGGTATTCACTATCATCAAAAAGTCGCTGATGGCACATGGCTTGCCAATGGTAATTTTTGTCTGCTTGATATTCCGCTCATTGATTTAGAAGACAAAACACTTGGTATCATTGGGGTTGGTACGATTGGCAAACGCGTCACCGATATTGCTCGCGCCTTTGGCATGACCGTTTTATGGGCCGAGCATCAAGGACAAGCGCCTCGTAATGAAGATTACACAGCATTTGATGAGGTACTCGCCCGCTCGGACGTCATTACCCTGCACTGTCCACTAAATGAACAGACTCAGCATCTTATTAACAAAGACACGTTGGCAAAAATGACCAAACAGCCACTCATCGTCAATGTGGCGCGAGGCGGGGTTGTCGATAGTCAAGCACTGACCGATGCCATCAACCATGAGCAAATCATCGGCTATGCCAGCGATGTGTTTGAACAAGAGCCAATCGCAAATGATGATCCGTTACTCACCCTTTCCAATCATCCACGTGTGATATTTAGCCCGCACAATGCTTGGGGCAGCAAAAGCGCGCAGGAAACCTTGTGGCAAATGCTCAGCAAACAAGTGACTGATTTTATTGATAAGCAGTCAAAATAACTGATAATCTCAGTATTAAAGACTTGGTTGTGGCCAAGTCTTTACACCATTAGGTTAGTATAAAAGGAATTAGCAGAACCGGGATAAATGTTACCAAACCTCTGTCGCCATAGGCACAGTAAGCAAGAAAAATTTATACCCGTTCTGCCTGATAACGCCTTGTATTTTTTAACGACTAAAATGCAACCAATCGTCTTTTATCTGACGATATTTGAGCATCACGCGGTCACTAAGATAATTGTTGGTCACGTACCAAGGATAGCGATCGCCTTGTTTGGGCAGCTCATTTATTGCTCGTCTCACATACCCTGCTGATAACGCTCCCATCACGGTATCTTCTTGAATGTGTGCCTCGCTATGGTCGGTTTTTGCTTGTGGTAATGCCACTTGATAACGATGCTTATGCATGTAATCCAGCAGGCGCATGACATACTGACACGCCAGATCAATTTTTAGTGTCCACGAAGCATTGGTATAGCCGAACAGAGCGACCATATTTGGTATCCCTTCAATCATGGTCGCCTTGTAGGTCATGCGACTGCCGATATCGACTGCCTGACCGTCGATATACACGCTGGCACCGCCAAGCATTTGTATCTTTAGACCCGTCGCCGTGACGATGATATCCGCCTCTAGATGCTGACCTGACTTAAGCCTGATTCCTGTTTGCGTAAAGCAATCTATTTGATCGGTGACGATATCGGCACGCTTATGATGTAACGCGTTGAATAAGTCACTGTCTGGCACGGCACATAAGCGCTCATCCCAAGGATTGTAACTGGGTAAGAAATGCGCCACGTCTACGTTACTGCCTTTTAACTCTTTTTTGACCCCACGTTTTAATATCGCTTTCATGGCTCTTGGTGCAAAGATAGCCGCTCGGTAAATGCCTTGTTGCATCAGTACATTACGGGCACGCAGCACAGTATAAGCTTGCTCTTTTGATAAAGGTGACAGACTACCAGACAGCCAATCAAGCGCATAATCATCGCCCGGTACACTGGCCACATAGGTTGGCGTACGCTGCAATAACGTCACATGCCGTGCGCATTGCGCGCTTTCTTGATCGACTAGCGCTGGCAACAGTGTCATCGCCGTCGCGCCACTGCCAATAATCACCACTTTTTTGTCATCGTAATCAACATTTTGCCAATGCTGCGGATGCACTATCTGACCCCGAAACGCCTCTTCTTTCTCAAAATGAGGTCTATAGCCTTGCTCATAATCGTAATAGCCAGTAGCACCCACGACAAAATGGGCGGTTAGCGTAAACACTTCACCACTACTCTGGTTTTTTACCATCGCCGTCCAGCGCTGGGTCGTACTTGACCAAGACAGCTGCTGCACCTCGTGCTGGTAGCGAATGTGCTCCGTCACCCCAAACTCGCGCGCGGTATCGGCAATATAGCGCTTGATATCCGCGCCTTTTGCCAACATTCTGTGATCCAGCCACGGGCGAAAGCCATAACCAAAGGTCAGTGCATCAGAATCAGAGCGAACCCCAGGATAGGTAAATAAGTCCCATGTTCCGCCCAAATCTGCCCGTTTTTCTAATATCACAAATCGCTGAGCTGTCTTTTTCTTAGGCGACTGGTTACGCGTTGCTTTATTGGCGCCTTTACGACCAAATAGATTCTTGTGCTGTCGCTGCTGTAAACGACATGCCATACCAACGCCAGCAAGACCTGCTCCAATGATCAGCACCTCATAATCTACTGGCACGTTTGACGGTTTTTTAGAGGTAAAACAGTTTTTGAGCGCCTGTTTGGCAGAAGTCATGTCAAGCATATTTATTATCCTTGTAGTGGCATGCATCCTTGCCTTGCATGGTTTTGTTAAGCAATCATGTTTATATAGCCTATCAATTTTAAAAGAGTACAGTTCTACTGGGATGAATTTTTTGAAACCTCTGTCACGCTTGCGAACAGCCAGTGAGAAAAATTTATACCAGTAGAACATCACAACTGTATGTACCACTTCTGTTCTGGATTGACTATTACTAACAACCCAAACCTACGAGTACTTATGTCATGCTAAAAAGAACATGGGCTTTCCCAGTCCATCCATGCCCCAAGCGTGGGATGTTTGAGGCGTAATTGCTGCGCGTGCAGGTTAAGCCTTGGCGCAATCTCTAATGCAGCACCTTCAGCATAAATGGGATCACCAATCATCACATGACCAACATGTACCATATGTACGCGCAACTGGTGACTGCGACCTGTCACGGGTTTCAACATGACGCGCGTGACTGGTTGACCACCGCACTCTTCATGAGCCACGACTTCATACAAGGTCAGCGCGTGCTTTGACCAGTCAGGATCGACGATATGGCGCGGTTTTGTCAGCGGCTCATAACGTACTGGCACAGATATCTCACCAGTGGCACCCACACTCTCCCACTGCCCAAAAACACGTGCTTGGTATTTTTTTTGTGGCAATCGCTCAATAAACTGCTTACTGATATGGGTCTGCGCAGCAGCATTTTTGGCAAAAATTATCAGCCCTGAGGTATCCATATCAAGGCGATGAATCAGTTTAACCGCCGGATTGGCACGTTCAAGCCGAGCAAGCAGGCTCACCTTGAGCGTTTTGCCATCGACACTTAGCAGTCCTGCGGGTTTATCGACCACCCAAATATCATCATCTTCGTAGACGGTAATGTTTTGCGCAAAGGTCTGAAAAAATTCAAGCGGATAAGCATTTTCTTGAGCGTTTAGAGTAAGGACTTCTTCATCGGTAAAAGGCATAAAATGAGCTACTTATGTGGTTGGACTTGAGCGTACTGAGTTATGAACCAGTTATTATGGGTGAACACAAAACGGGTAAGCACTTGAATTAAGGAGAAAAAACTAGATATAAATGTAAGTTTAAGAGAATGCTAGAAAACATAGGTGACAGACAAACCATAACCTGTATTGTTATGTTTTGATTTATTGTGCTAATAGTAATTGTTGAGCAATTTAACTGGCATACCTCTGCCAATCGCTGCCAAACATGTTAATATAATCGCACATTTTCACCAATTCTAAACCATTCTTTGGCTTCTTATCCTCTATTGTGACACCACTATAGAGAGAGATACACGCTAACAGAAATAATAAAACAAGAGAGATAATATTATGTCAGACCTTATTGTTAACACCACCGATACAGATTTCGACCAAGACGTATTACAATCAGATGTACCAGTACTGGTAGATTTTTGGGCAGCTTGGTGCGGTCCATGTAAAGCCATTGCGCCTATTTTAGAAGAACTGGCGACTGAATACCAAGGTAAAGTTAAAATCGTCAAAGTTGATGTGGACAGCAACCCACAAGCAGCAAGCCGTTTTGGTATCCGTAACATCCCAACACTGTTTGTGTTCAAAGACGGTGAGAAAGTAGATTCAGTCATGGGTCTACAGCCAAAAGCGGAATTGGCTAAAGTATTAGACAAGCATTTATAAGTTAATACTCGTTAGTATCAACCCGTTTGATGTTCACGTTTTACAACGTAATGCTATGTTTCAGAAAGCTATCATCTGTCTTAGATGATGGCTTTTTTGCTTATTTTTTATGCAAAAAACTCAATTATATGACTTTTTTGGCAAAATTTATTGACAACGTCATTGTGAAGACCGTATAGTCTGCTGACAACAGAAAACTAACGGTTTTCTTAAGTGTCTTATTGCTATTCTCCTCGTGTTTATCAACAAAAACACAATCGTCATTATAAACACCATTGCTGAACGAAATGACTGAACACAATTACTGATACTGAGTTTTTGACGCAGACTCTTATGTGGCCTTCTTTGCCTTTATTTCTTATTACCTTGCATCAAACGATTGCAATCCGTACATAAGCTGACGTGTAAAATCAAAACTACATAAATTCTCGCTCTGTGCACACACCCTCTATCGCTATACTATCGCTGTTTTAATCAATGTCGTGACTTGTGCTGCTAATGGCATCTCTCATCTGATCAATTGCTAATGACCTATCTATGAATCTAACTGAATTAAAGAAAAAATCAATCGCTGAGCTATTGGCAATCGCCAAAGAAATGGGTCTTGACAACATGGCGCGTAGCCGTAAACAAGACATTATCTTTGCTATCTTAAAAACCCATGCCCGTAATGGTGAAGCCATTTACGGTGACGGCGTGCTTGAGGTTCTTCCTGACGGTTTTGGCTTTTTGCGTTCCTCAGAAGGCTCTTATTTGGCAGGCCCTGACGATATTTATGTCAGCCCTAGTCAAATTCGTCGTTTTAGTCTCAAGACGGGTGACAGTATTGCTGGTACGATTCGCCCCCCAAAAGATTCTGAGCGTTACTTTGCGCTATTGAAGGTTGGTGAAATCAACTTTGATACGCCAGATCGTTCACGTCATAAGCTTATCTTTGAGAACTTGACGCCCCTATTTCCAACCGAGCAATTAAAGCTTGAGCTTGGTAATGGTACCACTGAAGATTTGACGGGTCGTATCATCGACCTGATTGCTCCGATTGGTAAAGGTCAACGCTCTATTATTGTCGCACCCCCAAAAGCGGGTAAGACGATGTTACTACAGACCATCGCTCAATCAATTACTCGTAATAACCCTGAGTGTTATCTGATTGTACTACTCATCGACGAGCGTCCAGAAGAAGTGACCGAGATGGTACGTACCGTACGCGGTGAAGTGGTTGCCTCTACCTTTGATGAGCCGCCACAGCGTCACGTACAAGTTGCCGAAATGGTCATCGAAAAAGCCAAACGTTTGGTTGAACATAAGCAAGACGTCGTCATTTTGCTTGACTCTATTACTCGTCTTGCCCGTGCTTATAACACCGTCATTCCTTCATCAGGCAAAGTATTGACTGGTGGTTTGGATGCCAATGCGCTAGAGCGTCCAAAACGCTTCTTCGGTGCGGCGCGTAACGTTGAAGAAGGTGGTAGTTTGACCATTATCGCCAGTGCCTTAATTGACACCGGTAGTAAAATGGACAGCGTTATTTTTGAAGAGTTCAAAGGAACGGGTAACCAAGAGATTACGCTTGAGCGTGATTTGGCCGAAAAACGCGTTTTCCCAGCCATCAATATCAAAAAATCTGGTACTCGTCGCGAAGAGCGCCTATTAGATGAAGACAAATTGCGTAAAGTTTGGATTTTACGTAAATTGCTACAGCCGATGGATGGCGTACAAGCCACTGAGTTCTTATTGGATCGTCTCAAAGAGGCAAAAACCAATGATGAATTCTTTGAGCAAATGAAGCGTAAATCACAGAACTAAGACCAGCCAAGAATTTACTTGCTGACTAAGTAAAAATAGCGTTATTTATTAAGACCGCCTCTGTGCGGTCTTTTTGTTTGCGACTTTTCTCATTTAGAAATATACCGCATGTCTTTATCAAAACAGTTATCGTACTATCCATTTGATTACAATGACTCTATGCAAAACGACTACTATGGATACAGTGGGGCAACATATTTTACAGACATCTTGCAAAGCTTAGCGCTTTTACTACGCCTAGAAATAGTAATATGGGTTAGCATAAGAGCCAGTATAGATATACTCTGCTATCAGATATCGATAGTAGTATTTTTGAGATATTTGCTATGCTTAATAATCCTTACTAATGCAGACCTTATTATGTCTTGCGGTAGCACAATAGATTATTTTAGGATAATTACCCACAAGCTTTACTCCATTATGTTGGTATAAGCAGCTAGGGTAATGAAAATATCGTCTCCTGATTTTGACAAACCAAATTGATAACTTAATAGGTGATACTATGAAATTTGCTAAAACTATCGCAATGACTGCTCTTACTAGCTCAGCGCTTATCATGGGTGGCTGTGCAAACAGTGGCTATGGCTACAACAGTGGTCTGAGTAACACAGCTAAAGGTGCTGCTGCTGGTGCTGCTGCTGGTGCATTGATCAGAAGTGGTGGAGACAGTAAAGACATCGCTCGTGGCGCACTTGGTGGTGCTGCAGTTGGTGGCGCAGGTGCTTACATCCTCAACAACAGCAGATAATCGCTGAAGCCTATTTTAGGAACTTGATGCTTTACTGCTTTATGATTTGATTCGAAGTAGTTAAGCCAATCAAAGATATCTTAAAATACAAAAAAGCCTGCAATATATGTTGCAGGCTTTTTTAATGGACAATTTTTATAATTAGAGGTATTTAATAAATACCTATGACAATGCACCACTAAACGTATCACAAGATTGAATGTTGCCACTCTCTAATCCACGCGTGAACCACTCAATACGTTGCTGGCTTGTGCCATGAGTAAAATTATCTGGCACCACTTCTCCACCACTCGCTTTTGCTAGGCGATCATCACCAATTTGACCTGCCGCGTTAATGGCTTCGTCAATATCACCTGCTTCTAAGAACTGTACACGTTCTTGATTGCGCTGTGCCCAAACGCCAGCAAAGCAATCTGCCTGCAACTCTTGTAGCACTGACAACTTATTGGCTTGTGCCCGCGTGACTTGACGGCCAGCTTCATTGACTTGTTGCGTGATCCCTAATAAGGTCTGAACATGATGACCAACTTCATGCGCAATGACATATGCTTGAGCAAAGTCACCAGCCTTACCTTGATTGTCTTCACCACCTGAGCCTTGTTGATCACCAGTAATACCTAAGTTCTGACGCATCTCTACAAAAAATGATGTATCCAAATATACAGTCTGATCACCTGGGCAATAGAATGGACCAGTTGCTGCACTTGCACTACCGCATGCTGAACTGACTTGTCCATTAAACAGAATCAGTGACGGCTCTTGATAGGTGCTACCTGCTTCATTAAAGACCTGATGCCAAACCTCTTCTGTATCTGCCAATACCACTTTTACAAATTGTGTGTCCCTATCAGTCTCTGTTGCAGGTTCAGTCGACGCCTCTCCACCACTGCCTCCTGCAATTACCTGACCTGTTTGCAAAGCGGTCATTGGATTTACACCAAATACCAACCACAAAATACCAGCAATGATAATACCGCCGATACCACCGCCTATCATCTTACCACCGCCCTTACTTGAGCGTACGTTCGTGCTGCCTCGTCTACCTTGCCATTTCATAATGCTATTCCTCAAACTTACGATAGACATTGCTATTCGTGTCAATAGTTATTCATATTATGTGCTTTTACGCTCAACGCTCTACTCTGCTATGTACATCTAATACAGCAAAATCAAATCTTTTGAAAATTCTTTAGATATTTTGTTTCTTCTTATGCAATTAGAAACGCCGCAAATGCCTCGTTTACTTCGGATTTTACTCATCACATCACAATAAAATGCTAAAAAACATAGCAGAAATCTAGACATAGCAGGCGCTTGAGACTAGAGTGATGTCATTGATTATACGTCGATTAATAAGGATTGCTGTATTAAAAATTATACTGTGTAAACAATATAAAAAATTATTTCACATTTTATTGTTACTTAATTGTACAAGCTATTTCTATTTAAATAAAAAACATATAGAATGCGTGAAAGCTGAGTAGCTGTGACTAAGATGAGTTGATTTCCGGGGTATCTTGGATTTCAACCTTTATTGCTGCTACTGCTCATTTCATTTTTCCGGAGAATACCTTATGAAACTTAAATTACTTGCTCTAGCTGGTATCATGACTGCAACTATGGGCCTAACTGCCTGTGACAGCAACAAAGAAAACGCTGCTGAAGATTTATCTGACGCGCAAGAAGAAGTGCAAGACGCTTCTGCTGAACTAGACGACGCTGCTGCTGAAGGCGAAGTTACTGCTGATGCTGACGCTGCTGTTGCTGGCGCTGAAGCTGACATCGCTGAAGCACAAGCTGCAACTGCTACTGACGAAATGGACGCTGAAGTTCCTGTAGACGGTACTACTACTAGCGTAGATATGGCTAGCGAAACTCCTGCTACTGATACTGCTGCTGTTGAAGCTTCTGACGAAGTTGTTGTTGAGCAACCAGCTCAGTAATTTTATCTTTTATAAGATAAAAACAGTGTAATTAAAAGAGAGAGCGTATGCTCTCTCTTTTTATATGTGCGATTTATTAAATAAAATATGGTAAAGACCAGTCATCGTTAGCGTCTTGCATCACACATATGCTCTCGTCAACATACTTCGACAATATAAGAAACGATGGTAGATAGTAAACTAGGGTAGCAAAGCTATCTTAAAATGCCAAAGCAGTCAGATAGCCAAGAACACCCATCATGCCTAGGCATCAAATAACTTCTCATCAACTTGCTGACGAAATTTTTGTCCCGTTTTAAAGGTTACCACACGGCGTGCAGATACGGCCACTGGCTCACCTGTCTTAGGATTGCGTCCTGGACGACTATTTTTATCTTTAAGCTCAAAGTTGCCAAAGCCTGAAAGCTTGACCTCTTTGCCATCAATCAAACTCTCTGACAACTCATCAAAGAAGTTCTCGACCAAACAACGGCCTTCTTGGCGTGTTAGGTTAAGGTGACTCATCAAATGCTCAATCATGTCAGATTTGGTTAAGGTGCTCACAGTACGACTCCTATGCTATGTCGTGATGTCGAATATCATGGTTTAGCGTTACGAAGGTTAGTGTCAGTTATTATAAAGCTTTTTTGACGTCTTTTTAACAAAGATGGCATAAAAATCTTTTATTAATAACGACTTAACTTATATTCAAACTGGATTTTTTAGAACGATATCTTGTATTCATAATGATTGCTATGAATAATAATGCTCCATAGTCAAAAAATAAGACTATAGAGCATCTGGTATTTCAATGTGACGTTTTAACTGTCACGCAGCTGCACAGCATGCTGTTCAATTAATGCTTGTACCACTTTATCCGTGGCTGTTTTTACCGCCTCATCAGATAAAGTTTGCAGACGGTCTTGCCATATCAAGGCAAAGGCTAGTGAGCGCTGACCTGCTGGCACTTTATCGCCTTGATAAACATCAAACAACCAAAGATCAGTCAACATGCTACCTGCGGCAGCGCGTATCGTTGATTCTAGGGTTTGCAAACTAATCTCACTGTCTACTAAAATCGCAATGTCGCGGCGTACTTGTGGGAACTTACTTGGCGTACTGATGGTATGCTGTTCACGTGCAAGCGTCAGTAATGGTGCAAGTGACAATTGAGCGACCCAAGTAGCTGGTAAATCTAGCTGTTTGGCCGTATTAGGGTGCAATTGTCCAAGCCAGCCGACGTACACGTCATCGATATATAGCTTAGCGCTCTGGCCTGGATGCAAGAAGCTTAGTGCACTACGCTCATAGCGGATGCGGGTATTATCGATCTGTGCAGGAAGTAATTGCTCAATGTCATGTTTTAAGTCATAGAAATCTAGTGCACGGTTTTGATAGGCTTGTTCATCCCAAATATCACCCACTGCTACCAAGGCGATGCTTGGTGTTTGTACCAACTCGCTGATACTCTGACCAACAAAACTTAACCCTGTCTCAAAAAACCGCACACGTGGCTGCTGACGGTTTAGATTGTATTGTACACACGGCAATAAGCTTGACAATAAAGTACGGCGCATCACTGCCAAATCACTAGAGATTGGATTGGCCAATGCCAGCACTTCCCCCAATGCTTTATCATCGAGCAGTGCTTCTAGTTTGGCATCACTAAAGCTAAAGCTGATCGCTTCCATATAGCCATTATCGACCAGCGCCAGCTTCATTTCGTGCGTCAGGTCTGCGGTATCATCGTAGTCCATGCTGACTTGCAAATGTGGCAACACGCTCGGGATATTATCATAACCATAGATACGAGCAATTTCTTCGATCAAATCTTCCTTAATACTCATATCAAAACGGTACGAGGGCGGCGTGCAACTCAGTGCGTCCGCTTGTTGCTCTACCGCGAACCCTAGCTGAGTCAAAATGCGTACCATAACCGTAGGCTCAATGTCGATACCGATGACATCACGAACCTTAGTAATCGGTAAAGTAATAGGCGCGCGCGCTGGCAGCTGCTCTTGGTTTTCTACATTTACGATTGACCCTGCTTGACCAGCTGTAACACTAGTAATCAAGTCACGAGCACGTGCTAGTGCAAGCGCTGGCAACTCAAAGTCTACCCCACGCTCAAAACGTTGCGATGCATCGGTGTGCAAACCAAAACGACGGGCGCGTGCAGCGATTGCTAAAGGATTAAAGAAAGCACTTTCTAGTACAATATTGCTTGTACTATCCGTCACACTACTACGCTGACCACCCATGATACCAGCAAGCGCAAGGATACCTTTATCATCAGCAATGACTAGCTCATCACCTGTTAAGGTAATGGTTTGTTCATTCAATAAAGTCAGGCTTTCCTTGGGTTGCGCCAAACGCACCACAATGTCACCAACAATAGTATCTGCATCAAAAGCATGCAGTGGCTGACCAAGCTCCATGAGCACATAATTGGTCACATCTACCAAAAAATTGTGCGACCGTAGTCCGGACTGTACCAATGCATCTTGCATCCATTTTGGCGTGTCAATGCTACGATCAATATGGCTAATTGACTGTAGCAAATAACGTGGGCAAGCTTCTACCGCCGTTACCGTCACGGCGGGCGTCTTACCACTATCGGTGTCTACTACGTTATCAGCAATTTCTGGCATTTGCATAGGCAAATCATTGAGTACTGATATTTCACGGGCAATACCGCGTACACTGAAGCAATCACCACGGTTTGGCGTGATTGAGATATCTAGTATCTGATGGTCTAAGCCTAAATAGCTACGGATATCTGTACCAATCGGGGCATCCTCTGGCAGCTCAAGCAAACCATCAATGCTATCAACCAAATCAATCTCAGAAGCACCGCATAGCATACCGTTAGAGGCCACACCGCGCAGCTTGCTTTTCTTAATTTTGAAGCCTTGTTTATCATCGCTCGGTAGTACAGCCCCAACCGTCGCAACGGGTACTTTCATACCAACCGTTACATTCGGCGCGCCGCAGACAATTTGCAATGGCTCAGCGTCACCGATATTTACCTGTGTGACACGCAGCTTATCCGCGTCAGGATGCTGCTCAACGCTCATGACTTCGCCAACGACCACGCCTGTAAAGGCACGAGCAACTGCATAACGATCATCAATTTCTAGTCCAGCCATGGTCAACTGTTCGGCCAACTGTTCACTGGTATTATCAGGGTTCACCCATTGACGTAGCCACTGTTCGCTAATTTTCATAAGTCTCTCGGATCAGAATTTTATAATAAAGATTTTGAAGTAAAGGTTGGCACATTCATTTGTTATATGAACAAGGAGTACTTTTATATAAACAAAAAGCCCTCTAGCCAAACTGCTTTAAGAAGCGTACGTCATTTTGGAAAAACAAACGCAAATCATCAATACCATAGTACAGCATGGCAAAGCGCTCAATACCCATCCCAAAAGCGAAGCCTGTGTATTTGTCGCTATCAATGCCGCAGTTGGTCAGTACTTGTGGATGCACCATACCGCAGCCCATCACTTCAAGCCATTTGCCATTATCATCTAGAATATCAACTTCGGCAGAAGGCTCAGTGAACGGGAAAAATGAAGGACGGAAGCGGACAGTTAATTCTTTGGCAAAGAAGGCTTCTAAAAACTCGCTGATCAAGCCCTTTAATTCTGCAAATGTGCTTGATTCTGTGACCATTAGTCCTTCTAACTGATGAAACATCGGCGAATGGGTTTGGTCAGAGTCATTGCGGTAAACGCGACCAGGACAAATAATACGAATCGGTGGCTCATTCTTTTCCATCGTACGAATCTGTACCGGACTGGTATGTGTACGCAGCAGATAATGGGCATCAAAATAGAAGGTGTCGTGCATGGCACGTGCAGGATGGTGTGACGGAATATTCAAGGCTTCAAAATTGTAGTAATCACTTTCAACTTCAGGGCCTGTCGCCACATTGAAGCCCGCTTGTACAAAATACTGTTGCATACGCTGGGTGATCATCGTGACTGGATGCAAATGGCCTTTTTTGCCACCACGAGCAGGTAAAGTGATGTCAATGCTCTCAGCTTCTAGCTTGGCATTTAGCGCAGCGACTTCGAGCTGTTGTTGCTGATCGGTCAATACCTGCTGAATGCGGCTACGTACCTGATGCAACCAGCCACCGTAGGTTTTTTTGTCATCTGCTTCTAGCTTGCCCATCTGTTTTGACCAGCTGGTGAGCAAGCTCTTTTTACCAGTTAGTTGCACACGCAAATCTTGCAATACACGTGTGTCAGTTACTTGCAAAATCAGAGCTTCAGCCGCATCGGTAAACGCGATCAATTGCGCTTCATTAAGATCATTCAGTTCTGAGGATAAAGTCGGTAGCGCCGACAAGTCGGTAGTGGCAGCAGGGGTAGTCATAAGACGCATCATTCCTGATTTGAACGGACTATTAATTGTAGGGATTTGACCAAATATTGCAAACCATTTACTCAATCATTTTGATAAAAATTGAAGATTATGAATGGCTTGAATATTTAGACAGGGGCCAGCGTGGCCTGTACTAAACTTCAGTTTTATATGCACCACAAGCAAAATCATATAATATAAAAAAAGCCACCGACCAGCGGTAGCTTCTATTAATATCGTACTATTAATCAATATCAGTGCTATCCATTTAAATACTCACTTAATAACCTGAATATCTAAAGGATGGCTAATATTTAGGCCAATTCCGCTTTTGCTTTTTCGACCAATGCGGTGAAAGTTGCAGCATCATGCATAGCGATGTCAGCAAGTACGCGACGATCGATTGCGATGTTGGCTTTTTTCATGCCATTGATGAAGCGGCTATAGCTTAAGCCATTTAAGCGTGCACCAGCATTGATACGTGCAATCCAAAGACGACGGAAAGTACGTTTTTTGTTGCGACGGTCACGATAAGCATACTGACCAGCTTTGGTCACTGCCTGTACCGCTACGCGGTAAACACGTGAACGGGCACCGTAGTAGCCTTTTGCGCGCTTTAAGATTTTTTTGTGACGGCGATTTGCCTGTACACCACGTTTTACACGGGCCATAATTTACTCCAAGATATTTTAATCACTGTTAAGCGAATGATGATGCTGTTAAATAACAAACATCATTGTCAGATTGCAAAGTCAAATATGTTTAATTAAAGATAAATGACGATAGGCTATTAGATGTATGGGCACATACGACGAACTGCTGCTTCGTCAGACTTGTGCACCAACTTAAGACCACGCAACTGGCGAATACGCTTAGGTGATTTCTTGGTCAAAATATGGCTTTTGAATGCTTGCTTACGCTTGAAGCCGTTCGCTGTTTTTTTGAAACGTTTAGCGGCACCGCTTCTGGTTTTCATCTTAACTTTCATGATGATTTGCCTCTTTTTCTGTGTTAGAACCTGGTCGTCAAATAGTCGTACTGAATAATTGTCACTTAAATAACAACTAAACCTCTATTTGCCTCGAGGTGGGAGGCGCTATTTTAGCAGATAGTGCGTTGTTTTGCCAAGCAAAGTTTTAACGCGTCTTTAGCAAACAATGAGAATAACCCATTCTTATGAGCGGACTCCTCACATACCCCCTCAAAACCCCAGTAATGTTAAGAATTACCGCCAAATAGATTGAATGTCAGCTTAAGCTGTGCTTTAGTAGACACTAACATTTGGTATAATCTAAGTACCAAAAATATAAGTCCTAATGATTCTGAATTATCTACCCTACTGCTCAACCATACAACCTTGCTCCTTTAACATCATGATACGCAGAATACATCACCTGTAATCGCTAGGAGAAACAACATGTCAGAACAAAAATTAGACGTTGACGACGAATTCTTAGCTTTTGAAACCGTGATGCGCGTACGCTACACTGAAACCGATGCAAATCAGTATCTGACACTCGAATCATTGACAGCTCTACTGACTGAGTCTTGGCTGAGATTTTTGTACGCTCAAGGCATCAAAGAAGTCAATGCAGACTATCAAGGTTTGATTATTGATGAGTTACAACTAAATATTCGCAGTCGTGTCAAAGTGCGTGAAGAGCTTTTGTTTGAAGTAGGCATTAAACCTTCCTATGACAATGGCGGTCATGTAGAAATAAAGGTTACTCGGATGCACACAGGTGAGTTGGTGGCACATGCAAGGAAGCATTTTGTCAATTACGACTTTAGACTCAATAAAGTGACGGCACTTGATAGCACGATTAAAAAAGCGCTTTACCCACGTTTATGCAAGCATTAGTGCTATTTATTCCAACAAATAGTACTTATCAAATGAACCATATTTTTTATACATGGCTTTTTCTCTCAAAATATAAATAGAATGACCAAATAACGACACCTTTAATAAACGGATGAATGATGACTTTACCTGCTTGGCTCGCTGCCATAAAATTTAATGCTGATGGCTTGATTCCTGCAATTACCCAAGATCACAAATCTGGGCGTATTTTGATGATGGCTTGGATGAATGCAGAAGCGCTACAACTGACCGCACAGACCCAAACGGCTGTTTATTTTTCGCGCTCACGTGCCAAGTTATGGCACAAAGGAGAGTCCTCAGGGCATACTCAGACTGTCCATGATATCCGCTTAGATTGTGATGCCGACGTTATTGTGCTGAGTGTCACTCAAGCGGGCGGTATTGCCTGTCATACAGGACGAGAGTCTTGTTTCTATCGACGTTTGGATTTATCTGGTCAGAGCCCAGAATGGCAAACCGTGGACAAAGTTCTAAAAGACCCTTCTGATATTTATCATTTAAATACATCAGACGGTGAGACTGTTCAAAACACCAACTTGAGCATTCATGCAGATACTGAATCTAATCATACTTCAGTCGATGAGCGCTCTATCCTGCAACAACTGGATCACGTATTGGCAGAACGAAAACAAGCCGATGCCGATAGTTCTTATGTGGCAAGTTTATATGCCAAAGGATTAAATAAAATTTTGGAAAAAGTGGGTGAAGAAAGCGTAGAAAGTATTATCGCTGCTAAAGATTTTGCCAACTGTGATAAAAATAGAGACAAAGCGCAATACGATGATGCCCGTCATGAGCTTATTTATGAAGTGGCAGATGTCTGGTTTCATACCTTGGTTGGGCTGGCGTGGTTCGATATAGAATCAGATGCAGTATTAAATGAGCTGGGTCGACGCTTTGGTCTCTCAGGTATTGATGAGAAAGCAGCACGATAGATAATAGGGCAACATGACAAAATAATCTTCTACCTGCGAGGATTGTATTTGGTTTCACCTATTTGTCATAAGCGCAGGTTATAATACAGTCTTTTTACTTCATACTATATTTGGGTGCTTTTTATTTAAGAGATCAATCTCCTATCTATTTAAAGCACTTATGATAAAGACTGAAAACCAAGTCAAAAGGATACCATTATGGGCAGTTTTTCTATTACACACTGGCTGATTTTATTGGTTGTGGTAGTGGTCGTGTTTGGCACTGCAAAACTCAAAAATGCAGGCAAAGATTTGGGTGGTGCAGTCAAAGGTTTTAAGGAAGCTGTGAAAGACGAGAACACAGAACACGCTAAAAAGCAGGTAGTGCTCGATCATGAGGGCAACGCATATAAGGGCGAGCGTACAACAAGCAACAAGGTTGATACTAGTAGTACCCACTCTACTCCTGTTGACGATAAGCACAATGTATAATGTTTATCGCATTTAGCCTGTCTCAATTAAAATAGTGATATTCAACCATTATGTTTGATATTGGGTTTTCTGAATTACTCCTCTTTGGTGTTATCGCCCTGATTGTCTTGGGTCCAGAAAAACTGCCTCAGGCAGCACGGACGGCTGGTCAATGGTACGCCAAAATTCGTCGAACCGTCTCTACCTTACAGTCTGAAATAGAAGCAGAGCTAGACTTGGCTGAAACACGGCAACAAATGCAAAAAGAGCTTGCCAAAATTCGTCAAACTGAGGCGGATATGCGACGTGAAATGGCAGAGATGCGCGGCAATATGAAAGAGTTTGCACACTCTCACAATCAGCACCTAAAAACCTCCCAGACTAAAACGGATAGCACTGACGATAGTCAAAGCAATAAGACAGATCGCGATGATATAGCCGTACAAAATACTGAACAAAGCACTGACGATATTTCGACCACCGCTACTGTACAGACAACTCAACCTCCTCAACCCATTGTTACCAGACCGTGGGAAAACATGTGGTTCCGTCTGGGTGCCTATGATAAGGCTCGTCGTCTACCTATGCCGCCCTATCTACCGAACCACAAAGCGGACACCTTACTAAACGCTCATTCATTAGAACAGCCAGCCTTCATCAAAAAACAGGAGGCTGATTGATGGGATTGTTTAAACGTAAAAAAAGCCGCCAAGAAAAAATCATGGATGCAGAGATTGCTGGGACGGAAAGCGAAGATCTAGATATCAATGTCAAGACAGATAATACCTATGAGGAGTCGGCCACCGATGTGTTAAGTACATTGGGTGATATGCCGATCACTGAGCATTTGATTGAGCTGCGTCGACACTTGATCAAAATATGTGTGGCAGTATTGGTGATATTTTTGGCACTAGCAGGGTTTTCGCGTGAGTTATATAACTTTTTATCAGACCCTCTAGTGGCTCAACTCCCTGCCAATTCCACCATGATTGCGACAGATATTACCTCCAACTTTATGGCACCGATACGTCTGACGGTATTTGTCGCAGCGTTTTTTGCAATGCCTTATATTTTGTATCAAATTTGGTCATTTGTAGCACCCGGTTTGTATAAAAAAGAGAAGAAAATTGCGATTCCAGTACTACTCTCCTCTATATTTTTATTCTATGCTGGCGTGGCTTTTTCTTATTTTATTGTACTAAAAGGCGTGCTGAAATTCTTCATTATGTTTGCTCCGCAAAACGTCCTACCGATGACAGATATAGACAGCTATCTGAGCTTTGCCCTAAAGCTGTTTATGGTATTTGGGTTAACGTTTGAGATTCCAGTCGTCACTTTGCTCTTGATATTGACTGGCATTGTCTCCATTCAGAGCCTAGAAGACAAACGTCGTTATATTATCGTGGGCTGTTTTGCAGTGGCTGCTGTCGTGACGCCGCCTGATGGGGTATCTATGCTGATGCTTGCGATTCCCATGTGGTTATTATTTGAGCTTGGTTTATTGTTGGCCAAAATTTTAATCAAAGAAGAGCGTACGCCTGTTTTATCCACGACCAATAAAGAGTAAAATAATGACATCCTCATTTGGCTCGATGTGAGTCTAGTCAATATATAAAATACAGTTTTGACTGTTTGACTCTTCTTATCCCATCAATAAGCGTAATGCTTATTATCATGATTGCGCATCATCACAATCTATCAGCCATTGTCTATGCAGTGGCTTTTTTTACCGTCGTTGTTTTTAATCACTCTCTGTACTTTAGGTAGCTTTATTATGTCCGCATCTATGCCAGCTTATATGAGCGACCCCACTGATGAGCAGCTGAGCGCGCTGAATATGGCCATGGATCATAAGTCATTCAAAGTGGTTGCTTATGCAGGTGCTGGTAAAACGACGACGCTCAAATTGATTGGTGAGCGCTTGCGTGGACGCGGTTTATATCTCGCCTTCAACAAAGCGATTGCTAATGACGCACGGCAGAAGTTTCCGCCCCATGTAGAATGTCGCACGTTTCATTCGCTTGCTTATCGTCACGTCGCACGTGATATTACGGCAAAATTATCTTTGCCACGCTTTTCACCCAAGCGTTTGGGCGATGATTTGGGGTTACAGCCTGTACAAGTACGTCGACAAATGGACGGCGTCAATAAATACATTACGCTCACACCAGCACGGTTATCTCGGTTTGTTAGCGATGCCGTCAGCAATTTTTGTAGCACACATGCCAGCTATCCTGCGCCAAGGCATTTATTGTTTCCCAGCTGGCTTGACGAATCGGACTCAGAGCAGCTGCGCGAGATGCTATACCCTGCTGTTGAGCAGCGCTGGCTACAGTCGATTGATGCCCGTCATCCTGCGGGTATTGGTCATGATATTTATCTCAAACTTTGGGCGCTATCCAAACCCAGCATTCCTGCCGATTTTATTTTATTTGACGAAGCGCAAGATGCCGATCCATTGATGATGGGTATCTTGACCCAGCAGTCAAGGCAGGTAATCTATGTGGGTGACGCGCACCAGCAGATTTATGAATGGCGCGGTGCTGTGAATGCCATGAAAAAATTGCCACTGCCGCAGACCTTATTGACGCAGTCGTTTCGTTTTGGTGAACCCATTGCAGAAGTGGCCAATACCTTACTAAAGGCCTTACAAGAAGAAGTGCCGTTAAAAGGCAATCCCAATAAACAATCCTCAACTGACAAAGGCATGGTGCATAGCAAAAAAGATGCCATCCTATGCCGTACCAATGCTGCTGCTATGGCACAATTATTGACAGGACTAAAACTCGGGCATCGGGTGGCGCTGCAAGCAGATACCGATCGTATGCTCAAATTCTGTCAGGCGGCAGAAAACTTAAAAAACGGTAAATCGGCATACGGCGTCCCTGAGTTAGCGTATTTTTATAATTGGGGCGATGTACAAGAATACTCTGAAACCAATGAAGGCAGTGATCTAAAAACACTGGTCAAACTGGTCGACGATCATGGCACCAATGTATTAAGCCAAGCGGTCAATAGTCTCACCAGTATCGAAAATGCCGACTATGTCATCTCAACGGCGCATAAAGCCAAAGGGCTGGAATGGGGCAAGGTACAGTTAGATGATGACTTCTATTATGATGTTACAACCAATGCCGTTAAGATAAGCCCAGAAGAATTACGCTTGCTTTATGTCGCCTGTACACGTGCCCAAAGTAACTTGGATATTCATCATATTAAAGACTTAATATCAGGATTACAGACAGGCAAAAAAGTAATTTTTGGCAATACTTAATTACTCTTTGTAGTTACCTATCCAGACTTTCAATTTCTATTTATCACGACTCTTTAGCAGTGAAACACAAGCATGAATACCGATCAGCCATGTCAAGTACGTAAAAACACGGTCAGCCAACTGTTTGCCAATCCAGTTCGTCTCCTCGCCCCGATGGAAGGCTTAACCGATCCTTTAATGCGCCAAATCCTAACGCAAATTGCATCAGACTTGGGTCGTCCCTATGATTGGTCAGTGAGCGAGTTTATTCGTATCACTCAACATGTCTTGCCGGCGCATGTCTTTTATAAATACGTGCCAGAGTTGCATCACGATGCCAAAACGTCCTCTGGTACGCCTATTCATGTGCAGATTTTGGGCAGTGACGCACAGCTGATGGCAGAAAACGCCGCTTATGCTGCCGAGCTTGGTGCGCCTGCAATTGATATCAATTTTGGTTGCCCTGCCAAAACGGTGAATAGCCATCGCGGTGGCTCCGTCTTGCTCGATGAGCCTGAAGTCATGTATGACATTATCAGCACGGTGCGCGGTGCAGTGCCTGACCACCTTCCTGTATCGGCTAAGATTCGTTTGGGCTATACCGATACCAGTCGTATGGATGATATTCGCGGTGCGATTGCATCGAGCGGTGCTGATTGGCTGACTATTCATGCACGCACCAAAACCCAAGGCTACAAACCACCTGCTTATTGGGACAAGATTCAGAATTTTAATACGCTGAGCATTCCCGTCATTGCAAATGGCGAGATATGGAATGTAGAGCAAGCACAAAACTGTATGGAGCAAGCAGCAACCCAGCATCTTATGTTAGGTCGCGGCGCGGTCACTCGTCCTGATTTGGTTGCACAGGTTGATAATAACGCTAAAAACCTAGACAACACGGCTACGCTATTATGGCAAGATTTGATTGCGCATCAGATTAAATTTTTGGAAGGTGCAGCAAAGAACGATATAGTCTTGGTCGGTCGTTATAAGCAATGGCTAGGCATGCTTACCAAAGGGTTTAGTGAGGCGCAAACCCTATGGGAAGAGATCAAGCGAGAAAAAAATAAGACAGTCATTATTAACGCACTGCAAGCCAGTGTTCGATAATAAACAACTGTCTTTTTTTGATAAATGACGGTGAGAACAGCTGTTAAATTAAGTGCTGATGCGAATTGCTAAATAAAATAGCATCAAACAACAAGCAATAGACAGCACCCAAAGTATGGAACGAAACGTTGCCAAATTGGTGATATAAGCTGCGCAATAACCAATCCGAATCAGCACATATAGCCACGCCAATGTGTTAATAATTAATTGCGGTACAAAAAACAGCATCGCTACCAATACGGCAGCTAAAAATACTGGCAACGTCTCATAACTGTTTTGCTGTGCCGCGTTTGCACGGGCAGCCGCACCTGTTGTCTGTTGCAAAAAATCACGTGGATGCGCGTTATCAGTCAGATGAAAGCCGCCAAATACCTTTGCCAACATTGCCATCGTTACTGGCAGTAAGCTTGCCACTACCATCGCCCAAATGGCGGATGCGGCTGTATCAGAGACCATTCCAAAGAGTGCATTCATTAGCGTCTTTGCCCCTACCCTGCAACAATTTCAAAATCATGAGTGATGTTTACGCCACCTTGCGCCAACATACGACTGGCTGAGCAGTACTTTTCTGCTGATAGATTCACAGCCTTTTCAACTTGCTTATCCTTGATGTCTTTACCAGTCACGATGAAATGTAGATGGATATCCGTATACACCGCTGGTATGGTCTCAGCACGCTGTGCCGTCAGCTCGCAGCGTACATCCTGCACTTCTTGACGAGATTTTTGTAAAATCGATACCACATCATAACTGGCACAGCCACCAAGTCCTAACAATATCAGCTCCATTGGGCTGGCACCCTTTTCTTTACCGCCATCCATTTGTACATTGTGCCCTGATGGTGACACGCCCATGAATGCTTTGTTTTCTTGCCATGCAACACTTGCTCTTAACTCTGACATTTCGAATAATCCTTATAGTAATTGGTAAATTATCTGTTTTTTATTTTTAAAAACGATCTAGCTTGTTAAAACGTGCCTTAATTTTGATTTTCATAATCACATGCAATAAATATGAGTCAATTGAAAAGATGCTCACAGGCAATATCAATCAATTGAATTATTTTCTGATCATTCCTCAGCCATTTAGCTATTAATATTATCCTAGCTATAATAATTCAAGCAGAAACCTGTCCTAGTGTAGCACAAGCCAATATGAGGTTTTATAGCACCCTTGTCTCAGACTGTCGTCAAAGTAAAAGTAACACAAACTCAAATTTTTTATTTTTGCCGTTCATTTTTTATCAATAGTGTCTGTTAGAGGTTATCAGCATTTTTTCGTTCTAACAGCAACCTGTCCTTAACGTAAAATTTTCTAAAAAAGTTTACAAAAGTCCAATTATAACTACCTGATTTTAAACAGTAAAACTCGTGAAACATTTTATAGCAAAATACTGTTACACATTTTGCTTGTTTCTTGGTTTAATGATGGTAATGAATCCTATTCTAACTGGATGTCGATAATAATCACCCTATAATAATTATGATTGCTGTCACGATGTCTTGTCTGAATAGGCTATGTTTTAAACAAATTAAAAAGGTTTAGTCATGATAGATGCAGACGGCTTTCGCGCCAATGTCGGCATCATCTTGGCAAATACACAAGGGCAAGTACTGTGGGCAAAACGCATTGGTCACAACGCTTGGCAGTTTCCGCAAGGTGGTATCGACCGCGGGGAGACGCCGATGGATGCGATGTATCGAGAGCTCTGGGAAGAGGTCGGCTTACATCCGCGTCACGTAGACTTATTGGCAGTGACGCAAGATTGGTTGCGTTATCGGCTGCCAAAACGTTATGTACGGCATGGACAGCACCCTTTATGTATTGGGCAAAAACAGAAATGGTTTTTGCTGCGCTTAGATGAGCCAAATACACAACATATCCGCTTTGATGAAGGGAAACCAGAGTTTGACCATTGGCAATGGGTCAGTTACTGGTATCCACTCGGACAAGTAATTCACTTTAAACGTGGAGTTTATCGTCGCGCTTTGCAAGAGTTGGTGCGTGAACTCCCCCTAAAACAAGAGCTGATTATTCCTGAGCAAGACAACCATTTATTGGTGGAATAAGCCGCTTGATAAAAACGTATTAAGAGATGTCCACGATAATCGCTAGAAATCTTAGTGTTTATCGTGGACATTTTTTATGAACGCAGTTTATGAAGAGTAAGCACATTCTCGACTGGTTATCTCTGCAATGACAGTTGTACTTGTTTCACTATTTTTGGTCAAAGTCACAATACTTTGCGTGCGTGTGCCATAGGTTGGTACATCTTTTGCTCCATTGCCAAAAGCAACCGGCTTAATATAAACAGACGATAAGACGTGCTCAATTTCAACAGCCACACCTGTATGTGGCAAATGCTCTTTGGGTGCTTGCACGGTATCGGACAACACGTGAAAAGCAGCCTGTTGCCAGTATTCAGGTGAGTTATTTTCAGCAATGAGAGGCAGCACTTCTTGCCGCAGCCTGCCACGTAATCGTTCGGTTTTAAACCAACTGTCTTCTGGTTGACCGTTGGATATCACATGCAATCCTGCGTACAACGGTGTAGGAGCATGGCCGCGATTATTGACAATAACCGCTTGCGTTGCATCGCCAATAATCAGGTTGAAACCGGCATAATCTTGTAATCTGATATTTCGCGCAAAATCCATCGGACTTAAAGCACTGGTTAAAAACTCAGTCACAAGCTCGCCACGTGAGCGCTCATCACGACCAGCTTGCACACCATCACGAAAATTTAAGATCGCCGCCCAGCGTCCATTTTGTTGATATACACCATCATGCGCTTCTTGGTGAATCCCTAACCACGTACCGCCGCTTTGGTTGTCACGTCCGGCATAGATGGGCTGATCAGACCACTGATGCAACTCTCGTGTTGGACGCTCTAAAAACTCATCACGATTAGAGAGTAATACCAAAGGCAGCTCATCAAATAATTGCCAAGCAATGGCGACAATACACATAGTATTCCTTTTACAACAGTCTGTTATGGGAGTGATTTTTAGCAAAAATAAAAGCTATCTTTTAAAGCCAATTAACTAAAAAATCATTTTTTATTAATTTCCATTCAATATCTTATTGGCAGGATAACTGATTTGAGACGTCGAGCGTATCACTTGTGACTGCTTACTTGGTAAGTCAAACTCCCACGCTACCATACCTTGATTGTCATTCCAATTTCGCTTAGTGACGGGCGGTGTATGAGTGACCGAAACTTTTAGACTGTCATCGCGACTGATGGGCTCACTGCCTAATACTTGCAAACGCACAGATCGGTTATGCTGGTTGGCAAATTGATAAGCTTTAGTTGTTGTTAAAATTTGCTGCCGACTCAGCACGCCTTTCTCACCCTGCTTGTCTTCATTTATTATCTCTTTCACCATGATGTTTGGATCACGACCAAAGCCAATCCCCTGCTCTTTTAGCATCTGATAATTGTAACGCGATTGTCCAACGTAGTTATCGTCACGGTACAGCTGCAATGACCCATCTACCCAATCTGGAGTTAAGAATGGTGCCGACGCATACCAATAGGCAGCGGTTTCAACACTAGGTGTGCTCCGAACCCACAGCTTACTACTGCCAGATTGCTCTCCAATGACCGTACGTACTCGTCTACCACCACTGGGAATAGTCACTAGTTGTGGCAACCGATACTCAATGAGACCGTTTTTATTTTGGCTGCTAACAGCAAAGCTTGGTAGCGATGATCCAGCAATAGCATTGCCATACTCTTCTCTTCCAGAGACCACGACAGGCGTATTATCCGCCATAGGTGGTACATGCTCAACATTTTGGTTTTCTTCATAGAGTGATAAGCGCGGCACATAAGGCAGCTGTCCTGTCGTACTTTGGTTGGGATTAACCGTACTAAGTGTCACAGGTACGTTGGACCAGTTCTCGCCTGTTTGCTGGGCGATGATTGCAGAGGCGGTGATATTTAGCTGATCACTATTGGTGTTTAGACGTGCTTGATATGTCGGCTCCCAACCTGCGCCTTGCACCTGATAATGCAATTTAAGAGTGCTTGGCGCGCGGCTGGCGGTACGTACACTCACCTGTGTCACATTATTAGAAATTGACGTTGAGTTACCTGTCATCAACTGATTCAATGTGTCTTGTGCACTTACCCGACGCTGCTCGATCTCCAAAATCTTTTGGTTAAGACTGGCAGCCTGAGTCTCTATATCGCGTGCGTTGTTGGCAATAGTTCCATCCATATTGACTTGCGTGACTATGGTCAAATTTTGCAAGTATGCTTTTGCCAAGCGCGCCGCTTCTAATTCAGCATTGATACTGGCTAGGGTATTTTGCTGAGCCTTAGCATTACCCTGGTATTGACATTGAGCTGCTTGCTCCCCCGCCAACTCTTCAATACTGATTTCACCAATATTGACGTTACCCATTGACTGTACGCTTAGACTCTCTTTATCAATATAAGGCGATAAGCACGAAAATACAACGGTTTGCTCACCACTCCCTGTAATCGGTAATGCCCGTGTGACGCTTGCTAAGCCTTGGTAAACGGTCACTTGCTCGATACTACTTATTGCCGCCTGTGCGCTAGACAATCCCAATATGGCACTGCCACCAAATACAAGCGGCAAAACAAAGCATCTACTCATTAAACTAAGCGGCGATAATGTGCATACATCATAAGTCAATAAAGACCAGAGGGTTGGGCGTGCTTTCATATATCTTTTCCTAGAAGTGAAATCTTAGAAGTGAAATCTCTCATAATGCCAGCGCACGTCTCACATGAGATAAACGTATGATTGCCATTTTTTACAATGGTTGGTCATAAATATCTTTATAAAATCATACTCTATTACATGACTGATCTAAAAACTATAGTTTACTCTTATCCATTATCAATACCACCTCTATTCGCCCAAAAAATTTTCCGACCACGGCTCTTATCACCGATACCTGCTGCATTTTATTTATTGTTTTTCGTACCTAACAACCTAAAGATGCGGAACAAGACAGATGCGTTAACTCACCCTCGCTGATTGTCGGTATAGCAATAATGTATGCCCGACGCATGAAATTTGCTATTATAGTTAGCACTTTATTACCAATATTATGATGCCCTTATGATGATTCATCCTCAGTACGATCCGGTAGCCTTGGCACTTGGACCAGTCGAAGTCCATTGGTATGGCCTCATGTATCTGCTGGCATTTGCCGCAGCTTACGGTTTGGCTTGGTATCGCAGCACCAAACGCGACAATTGGACGACTGATATGGTCTCTGACTTGGTCTTTTATGGCGCTCTTGGCGTTATTTTAGGTGGCCGCGTCGGTTATGTCTTATTTTATCAATTTGGTGAATTGCTACAAAACCCTGCCTATCTGTTCAAAGTTTGGGAAGGCGGCATGTCTTTCCATGGCGGTATGATTGGTGTCTTGCTTGGCATGTTGTACTTTGCCCGCAAATACAAAAAAACACCGTTTCAAGTGCTGGATTTTATCGTGCCTTGCGTACCGACGGGTTTGTTATTTGGCCGCATCGGCAATTATATCAATGGTGAACTATGGGGCCGTGTCTCGGATGGTGGATATAACTGGCTGACCTATTTCCCGCAAGCTGCTCCGTTTGATGTGCAGCAACTACAAGCCAATCCTCAGCTACAAGAATTGATGGTTGAAGTAAACGGACAATACCTATTGCCGCGCCATCCATCGCAGCTGTATGAAGCGTTTGCTGAAGGTTTATTGTTGTTCCTTTTTCTGTGGTGGTATTCATCAAAACCGCGTCCACGTATGGCCGTCACTGCTGTATTTTTATTAGGCTATGGTATCAGTCGCTTTATCATTGAGTTCTTCCGCCAGCCAGACGCTGACCAAGGGTTTGTGTTGCTTGGATGGCTAACCAAAGGACAGATGTTAAGTGCGCCAATGATCATTATTGGCTTTGCCTTACTGATTTATGCTTACAAGCGCGGTATTTATGACTGGGGTAAGCAAGCCGCTTATTAAGCGTTATTTTTAGCGAGTATCAAATTAATAATATGCTTTGAGAGCATAGAAGAGCCGTTTTATGAACAGTAGTAACCTTGATAGTAAACCTTTAAATAATAAAAATGAGCAGGCGTATCTAAACTTGCTGCATCAGGTACTAACCGAAGGAACAGAAAAAGGTGACCGTACTGGTACTGGTACACTCAGTCACTTTGGTGCGCAATTGCGCTTTGATTTAGCGTCAGGGTTTCCTTTATTAACCACAAAAAAAGTCCATTTTAAATCCATTGTTTATGAGCTATTGTGGTTTTTGAGTGGTAGCACTCATGTCGATTATCTGCAAAAAAATGGCGTCCGTATTTGGAATGAATGGGCGACAGCAGAACAAACCGCTCGCTTCAATCGTCCTGAAGGCGATTTGGGTCCTGTGTATGGTCACCAATGGCGTAATTATGGTGCAAGCCAGCTTGATGACGGCAGCTACCACAACGATGGCGTCGATCAAATCACGCAAGTTGTTGAGCAAATAAAGAGCAATCCCAATTCACGACGCCTTATCGTATCGGGTTGGAACCCAGGAGAGGCCGAACAAGTCGCCTTGCCGCCCTGCCATACTCTATTTCAGTTCTTTGTCGCTGACAATAAACTGTCATGCCAGCTGTATCAGCGCTCAGCGGATTTATTCCTAGGTGTGCCATTCAATATTGCAAGCTACGCGCTCTTGACCCACATGGTCGCACAGGTTTGTGGATTGGACGTTGGTGAGTTTATCTGGACAGGCGGTGATTGCCACATTTATCAAAACCACCGCGAACAAGTTGAGTTGCAATTGACACGCTCACTTTATGAGCTGCCAACCTTAACGCTCAATCCCGATGTTGATGATATTTTTGCTTTCAACTATGAAGATATTAGCGTTAATGGTTATGAATCACACCCTGCTATCAAAGCAAAAGTCGCTGTATAAATAGTGGTTTTTACTATATTTTAAAAAGAAAAATAAGGATAAATTATGAGTTATGCCCACACTGAAGTTGCCCAAATCGCTGCGATTAGTAGCAATCGCTGCATCGGTAAGAACAACGAGTTGCCGTGGCATATCTCAGCAGATTTGCAGCATTTTAAACAGATGACGACCAGAAAGAATGATGGTGGCATACAAGGTATTGTCATTATGGGTCGCAAGACATTTGAGTCGATGGGCAGCAAGCCGTTGCCAAAACGTGTGAGCTTTATCATCAGCACTCAAATGGATTATGCTGAGCAAAAAGGTCTGGTCGGCAAAGACAACGCCCATGTGGTGCATAATTTAGACGATGCCTTAACGCAAGCGGCCAGTCTTGCTCACGGTGCTCATCTTGAGACGATTTGGGTCATTGGTGGTGAGCGCGTGTTCAATGATGCACTGATGTATACCGATCGTATTGAGCTGACCCACGTCGATACTGATATTACTGATGGTGACGCTTTTTATCCTGAGTTACCAGAACGCTTTAAAGCAGTAAAAGAGTCTGAGCAAATGCACGATGACAAAAGCGCTTTAAGCTTTAAGTTTACGACTTATAAAGTAGATGCTGCTGAATAGCAGGTTTTGGTATATCAAAAAAGGGTCTGCCTCTGATAAATAAGATTATCTGAGGCAGACCCTTTTTTATTTAATAGTTATTTAATAACTGTCGAATAGCTATACAGCTTTAATCATACAAACTTACTCATGCAATACTTTATAAACCGTCTTCGCCAGTACGGGCCCAATTCCTTGCACGCCTGCCAGCTCTTGCTGGGATGCGCCAAGTAGTTGCTGCATACCACCAAAGTGATTGAGTAAGTCACGACGGCGCTTTTCACCCAACCCTGGTATAACCTCCAGCACTGACGACGAGCGGCGCTTGTCACGCTTCTTACGATGCGCAGTAATGGCAAAACGATGCGCCTCATCACGAATGTGCATCAATAAATGCAATGCCTTACTGTCCATCGGCAAATCGAGCGGCTCATGATCGATAAAGTGCAAGACTTCAAGACCTGCTTTACGCCCCTCGCCTTTTGCCACACTGATGAGCAGCGTATCTCCCAAGATACCCAGCTCTGTCAGCACTTCTTTTGCGATGCCAAGCTGACCTTTACCGCCATCAATGAGCAACAAATCAGGCAATGGTTGTTTCTTATAGCGACGTGTCAAGACTTGCTTCATCGCGGCATAGTCATCACCACCTTGAATGTCATGAATGGCGTACTGGCGATAATCGCGACGACGCGAGCCCCCTTGATCAAAGACCACGCAACTACCAATCGTAGCCTCACCCATCGTATGCGAAATATCAAAACACTCAATCCGATCAATGGTACGGTCTGTGACATTGGTTAATACATCTTTTAGCGCACCAAAACGCGCATGCAGCTCTAAATAATCGCCCAATTTGGTTTTTAGGGCGTTGTTGGTATTTAATTTTGCCAAGTCCAACCATTCTGACCGATGCTCACGCACGCTAGTCTTGATGACCACCTTACTGCCAAAATGTGTCGCCAATGCTTCACCAACCGCATTTTGGTCAGGTAGCTCATGACTTAAAATAATCTCTGCTGGCAAGTCATCGGTCACCTGAAAATAAAATGAGGTGATGAACGCCGATAAGTTGTCCGCTAGTGGCTCGCTACTATCGACATCAGGGAAGTAATTTTTACCACCCAACACACGCCCGCCGCGTACGGTCAATACATTGACGCAAGTCATACCTGCTTGACTGGCAATGGCAATCACATCAGCCTCGCCTTCTACCGTATAAACCGCCTGCCGCGCTTGTACTTCTCGCAGCATTGACAGCTGATCACGATAGAAAACAGCCTTTTCAAAATCCAATGCTTCAGCAGCGCCCTCCATTTTTTCAATCAACGTGCTATGGATATCACCAGAATCGCCCTTCAAAAAGCGAATGGTGTTATTGACATCTTCGCTATATTCCTCGGGTGACACCAAACCCACACAAGGCGCACGGCAACGCTTGATCTGATACTCAAGACAAGGACGCTTACGCTGCTTAAAAAAAGTATTAGTGCATTGACGCATTTGAAACATTTTTTGCATCAATACCAGCGTTTCTTTGGCAGCATGGGCTGAGGGGAATGGGCCAAAAAACCGACCTTTTTGATGATTACCTTTGCCGCGACCATAAGCCAATCTTGGATAAGGCTTATCCGCTGAGATAAACACATAAAGATAAGATTTATCATCACGCAATAGCACATTGTAAGGAGGACGATGCTCTTTAATCAGGTTTTGCTCAAGCAGCAACGCTTCCGTTTCGCTACGAGTAATGATGGTTTCGATGTTATGAATACGAGCCACCAGCGCCCGTGTTTTTGGATGATCAATCGTCTTGGCAAAATAGCTGTTCACACGGCTTTTTAGGGATTTTGCTTTACCAACGTACAAAATATCCCCATTTTTACCCAGCATTTTATATACCCCAGGTAGGTTCGGTAGACGTTGAATCAAATGCTTAAGGCGGGCTTTTTTATCGTCGACGGGACTCGATGCTGAGACATTGACCATAGAATTTTTTGCTCTCAAAAATGTGAGTAATACCAACATTTATGGGGCAACGTAACGGGTTTTGCAAGCCAACGTAAGATTTTGCAATCGCCAAAAAAAACCAGCACAAGGCTGGCTTTCTGGATAAGACACGAAGTATCTAGTGACGGAAATTCGATAATAACGCTGGAATACCAGGCAACATGCCAACGATTGCCATAACCCCAGTTAAGATCACAAAAGTAACAACAGGGATAATCCAGCGACTCATTTTCGACAGGTTGGCACTGCGCTCTTTTGAACCAATAAGACCTAAGTTATCTAATACCAAAGTAATCGACCAACCAAAAGCTGGATTTACTAAAGCTGAAGCAAATACCACAATGGCAGCAGACTGCGTTGTTTTACCTTCACGTGTCATCTCCATCCCTGCCTCAAGCAACGGGATAAAGACCCCAACGATCAACGCCACACACATAACCGGTTCCCAAATAGCCAAATCCATAGGATAGCCCCAAATACCAGCGATAAGACAAAACAGTCCTGTCAAAACTGCTCCTGCGGGAATGGGACGCTTGGCAATCGCAGCGGGTACAATATAAGTTCCCCACGATGACGCAAAATTTGCGCCACCAAGTATTGAGCCTGCAACTTGACGAATAGAAGCACTGGTCATCGTATCATCGATATCCATGAGCACACGTTCAGTACGTTTTGGATAGCTGATTTTTTGGAATACTTGATGACCTAAGAAGTCTGGTGACCACATGGCTACCGCTAGTACCGCAAATGGCAAGACCACAATAAAGCTTTCAACTGTGGGTAACCCCAACATCCAACCCGTATTTTCACCCCACCAGTACATTGGGTTCATGTTTGGTAATCCAGGCGCCGTTTCAAATGCAAATGGTGCCCCCATAGCAAACGCAACGCCGCCGCCTAATAAACAGCTAAGAGGAACCGCAAGCCAGCGCTTTTGAAAATTTTCTAGCACCGCATAGAGGATAATCGTCAGAAGAATCACCACAAAAGCAATATGTGCCATGCCAATACCTTCGGCCCAAGCAAATAGATTTTTGACTTGAGAGGTGGTTCCGATAAAACCCAGATAAAGTAGCAAACCGCCACACACGCCTTTGCTGGTCAAGTTTGCCAGCAAACTGCCTCCTTTACTGATTGCCAGCAGCAAACCAAAAGCGCCAATGAGCAAACCAAATGCCATGGGGTGACCACCCGCAGCAACGACAATAGGAATGAGTGGGATAAGCGGACCATGAGTACCAGCAAGGTTGGCAGTCGGTAGTAAAAACCCTGAAAATAAAATTATAAAAAATGAAACTATCAAAAGCTCATAGCGTACATTTTCTAAAACAAATGCATCACTCAAACCTAACGGCCCTGCAAAAGTTGCCGCAATAGCACCGACCATCACCACTTTTCCAATGGTTGCGGCCATCGCTGGAATGGTATCTTCATACTCAAAACGATAATCGCGGAACGGCAAATTAGGCCGCCAGCGTTTTGGCTGCATGATCTGTAGTTCATGGTTCAAGTAAGCATCACGATTTTCAAAATGTGCACTGGGCTCATGCAAATCTACATAGCTTGCGTGTAAATCATTATCAGAGGGGGTTGGGTGCTGCGGATTGGCTCCTGAAGTGGGAAGCTGTGTATCACTCATCACATTTCCTAATATCGGCTGAGGTTGCGGTTGATTAAGCCTAGAGATGTGAATGTTTATCCAATCTCTAGGCCTAGCCAAGAATTGCAGACTATTGTATGTCAACTAACCTTGAAATACGAACTTATAACCATTTAGAGATATTATGTTCATTATGGCGAGCCATCACTCAAAATTTATGACTGTCTTTTTGAAAGCTGTTTCTGTATTTTGAAAGTAACATTAGAATATAAGATACTGATACGTTACTATGAAAGTAATCAGATGAAGCGTTTTTTCAGCTTACTATCATTATTATGGTACTGCTGCCTTTAGCCACTTTAAGACTAGCGACATATATAATTTTTAATTATGATGAGAGCTTTTATTATCCATTGATCTGGAAGACTTAATAAACGTCTCTCGACTGGCAAATACAAAAGATTCAGAAGCAAGATAGTAGGATTAATTTATGAGTTTACTACCCATCAACTTTGAGACATTAAAACGCAAAGCCAAAAAGAACATCATGCCGTTGCTGACGCCTCATTTGCTCAAGCTGCGTATCAATACGTATGCACCCTATGTTGGCGCGGGTATCAAAATTGATCATATCGACCTTGATCAAGGGCTTTGCGTGGTGAGTATGGGATTGAATAGCCTGAATAAAAACATCGTTGGCACACAGTTTGGTGGCAGCTTGTACTCAATGGTTGATCCATTCTATATGCTGATACTCATGCACCAACTGGGCAACAGTTACGTGGTCTGGGATAAAAGCTCGCACATTGAATTTATTGCGCCAGGTAATAGCAAAGTAACCACGCGAATGAAGATACCCAGCTCTGAGATTATGACTATCCAAGAGCTGGCAAAAGATGGCGATGCTGTGTTTCGTGAATACCAAGCCGATATCGTCGATGATCAACAAAAAGTGATCGCCACGATTACTAAGACAATATATATTCGATTACGTAAGTACAGTAAGTCTAGAGACCAAAGCAGTCGCATAGAAAATCTAGATGACTAGCTTGAAGGGTTAAAAAATACAGATTAATGCTGAGCGCTTAATTTAAAATTATCTTTGCACATACAAAAACCCCAATCTAGCATTCGCATAGATTGGGGTTTTGTCTTTTTTGGTATGGCCCGCTTATTTATAAATAAACCTATGAATAAGGGCTTGTATCTACTTTTACCTTACTTTTAGTCAACCGAAAATTTTACAATCAACTAAGAGCAATAAGCTGCTGCTTAAATACCAGGCGCAGTGTCAACTGCATTAGGTACGCCAGCGTCAGTTTTTTTCTGAGCTGAACGAGCAGGAAGCTTTTCGCGGATACGTGCTGATTTACCAGAACGCTCACGTAAGTAGTACAGTTTCGCACGGCGAACAGCACCACGGCGTTTCACTTCAATACTGTCAATGATTGGTGAATGCAATTGGAATGCACGCTCAACACCAACGCCGCTTGAGATTTTACGTACAGTGAACGCTGAGTTTACACCGCGGTTACGCTTAGCGATTACAATGCCTTCAAAAGCCTGTAGACGCTCACGCTCACCTTCACGTACTTTTACTTGAACCACAACGGTATCGCCGGGTGCAAAGTTTGGGCGCTCAAGCAATTGAGCGTTTTCGATGACCTGAACCAATGGATGCTTGTTGCTCATGAGAGTTATCTCCTCACATTAGATAATAGAGGCTTAACGCATATCACCTGTTTGTAATAATTAATCGTATCTCTTTATAGTGAGACACAACGTAAATGGGTTATAACCAACGGCCATTATGTTATGACCCGTTTTATTATTGCTCAAAATTTTACTACTTAACTGTTTATCGAAATAACGTTCCATGCACTTTTTAAAAAAATTCAGCGTCATGAAAGCTACTTTTTATTTGCTTTTGCCAATGCTTTTAACCATTTTGTTTGCTCTACCGTTGGTGTAAACGCTTGCCATAAGTCTGGACGACGCGCTTGCGTACGACTGACTTGTTGGCTAAAGCGCCACTTAGCGATATTAGCATGGTGACCTGAAAGTAACACTTCCGGCACTGCCATACCTGCAAACTCATGAGGCTTAGTATAATGTGGGCAGTCAAGCAATCCATCAACAAAGGAGTCTTGCTCAGCTGACTTATCATCACCCATGGTATCAGGCAAACGACGTATCACACTATCCATTAACACCATTGCTGGCAGTTCACCACCAGTCAGCACATAATCGCCAATCGATATTTCCATATCGACATAGTGTGACAGCAAGCGCTCATCAATACCTTCGTAACGACCGCATAATAAAATCATGCCATCATACTTAGCCATACTGACCACGCTGCTTTCGTTAAGCGTTTGTCCTTGTGGCGACATATAAATCACCGGACAATGCTCACTGTCGACACGGCAACCGTACTGACCAGCACGCAAGCGCGCATCCTCAATAGCTTTTGATAATGGCTCAGCCATCATCACCATTCCAGGACCGCCACCATACGGACGTTCGTCAATGCGACGATAGTTATCCGCGGTATAATCACGTGGATTGATACAATCAATCGTAACTTGTCCCTGAGTCACTGCCCGACTCGTAATACCAAACTCACGAATCGTCGCAAACATCTCGGGAAAAATACTAATGACGGCACAATACATCTGATGTCTACTTGAATAACGGCTAAAAAATCGGAGCTACTACTAAAAACGCTTGGCTATAAAGCCAAAAGTTATATTAGTAGTCACTTGGCCATGCCACAAGCACTGTTTTTTCCGTCATATCGACTTCTATTACAGTTTGCTTATGCCAAGGAATTAGGCGCTCTTCATTGTCCAAGCTGTTTGAATTTGCCGTTACCCGCATAATGTCATGGGCTCCAGTTTCAAACATCTCAGTGATATTGCCTAGATACTCATCTTGCTCATTAATAACGCGCAAGCTGACCAAATCCGACCAATAATATTCGTCCTCTGCTGTCTCTGGCAAAACGTTTTGCTCAACCCAAACGGTTACCCCGTTCATGGTCTCAGCAACATTACGATCAGGAACCTGCTCAAATTGAGCCACAATTCCTGTCCCTTGCTCACGCCAAGCTTTAACAGTCAAAGGTTTCATGCCTGTGGCGGTCTTCATCCACCACGGCTGCATGTCGAATATCGCCGTACGATCATCCGTATCGCTAAACACCCAAAGCCAGCCTTTGATACCATAAGGCTTCTTAAGCTGACCAATTTTCATAAGGGTACTAGCGTTTGGAACAGATGACATAACAGCTAACCTAACGATGATTTAAACAGCAATTGTAAAAACAATTGAGTCAAAAGCGATAAACAATTAATGGCGTACCCTGGTTAGACCAGTTACGCTATGTGTTCTAAAGTCTATCAAGTCATGCCATTGGCATCTTGATAACAGTTACAAAAACTTAAGCAGTTGCTTCAGTTTGAGCTGCTGACTTGTTGTAAGCTTTTGCTAATGAAGCAACGCGATCTGAAGGCTGTGCACCTTTCGCGATCCACGCATTGTACGCTTCCATATTTAGGCGTACTGCTTCTTCAGACTCTTTAGCGAGTGGGTTAAAAAAGCCGATGTTTTCAATATAGCGACCGTCACGCGCGCGGCGTTGATCAGCAACAACTACTTGATAAAATGGGCGTTTCTTGGCACCGCCCCGTGCTAAACGAATAACAACCATGTGAATTCTCTCTTTCGCAGGTATACCAAAAAGGGCATAATTATATCACAGTCTTGATTTATTGAAAACATAAACTGCGCTTATTTAATTATTTATTAACAATAGCTTAAATGCATATCGATGTACAATACAATTGCTCGCCATCCTTAATAGTTGACCCGCAATTTTTATACTCATTTCCCTCTGACTTAGACTAAAGCAATCAAATACTATCATGTATATAGGTATCAGACTTAGTAGAGTGACTATATTCTAAAGCTATAAGTGTCATTCAAGGACTGTGCTACTCTATAACAACATGCTACTGCCATATTCTAATAGCGTTGCACTGATATAATAATGAAAAAAGTCAGCCTTGCGATATAAGTTGGGCATCGGCTTCGTAATGGATTTAAAAAACGCCTCTTCATACCTTGGACTCATATGACCACACCAAACCCACCACCTCGCCGCAGAAGTTGGCTTGCACGCTCTTATTCCAACACTTGGCTGACAACCTTGATGGTGTCTTTCATTGTTCTCATCAGTGTGAGCTTGTCAATCTTATTCTTCTGGCGCAGTCTGTACTTGCCCGAACTCAAAAACCATGCCCGTTATCTTACCAGCGAGTTACGGCTTATGATTAGCGTCAACGAAGACTGGAAAGATCAGCCTGAAGTACGTCGATGGGTGTATGAGCACTCACATGTGGTGGTGGTAAACAATCCCAATGACTTTCCAAAAGTGTCTGATAAAGCCTTTGTAGGCGTATTTACTGACGTATTACAGCGTGAAATCAGTGCACAGCTAGGCCGACCTGTTGAGGTATATTTTAAATTCAAGCCAACACCGCAACTATGGGTACAAGACAGTCGAGATGATAGCTTTTGGATTCGCGAACCGGTGGTTTACTACTCACAATATAGTCCAGGATTACTGGTACTATTTCTCATTGGTTTGCCTATTTTATCGCTATTGACCATTGTCCTACTGGCACGGCAATTGAACCGACCACTGCGATACTTACAACGAGCAGCGACCAATTATATTCGACTTGGTCACGCAACCACGCTGCCAACACAAAAAGGTCCTACTGAGATACGTCAAGTGAATATGGCATTTAATCGTCTATTTACGACTCTGAACCAAGCCCAAAAAGAGCGAACGATTATGCTTGCAGGTATTTCGCATGATCTGCGTACACCCTTAACTCGTATGCGGTTGACCGCTGAGATGCTACCAGATGACTTTTTTCGTGAAGGATTGATTTATGATATCGAGGATATGGATGCCATTTTGGAGCAATTTATCTCATTTATGAAAGATGGCTCTGATGAACCTGTTAGCCTAACCAATTTGGACACGATATTTAACGAGATCATGGTGCAGTTTGCACCGATGGCTTTTGTTTATCAGTCAGAGTGTCACAAAGTGGTGCCTATACGTCCTTTGTCTATCAAACGCCTGATCATCAATTTGGTCAACAACGCAAAACGTTATGGCAAGCCACCGATTTATCTATCCGCGACTGTCGTGCCAACATTTATAGAAACTGTTGCAGAAGACGACGATGATGTTGTCAGTGAAAATGTTGTTAATAAAGAAGCACAAGAGCAGCTATTGATATGTGTGCGCGACTGCGGTGATGGTGTTGCAGAAGACCAGCTAGAGCGAATCATGCAGCCGTTTGAGCGTGGAGAGACTGCCCGTACCACACAAGGCAGTGGTCTTGGTCTTGCCATTGTAGATCGTATTGCAAGATTGCATCACGGCACTGTAGAGGCTATCAATCACCCTGATGGCGGCTTGCAAGTCTGCGTGCGCATCCCTCTACTTTCTAAAGTAGCGGGCGATACAACCGTGCCTGCGGATGCAGAACAAAACATCAGCACTAATAATAATGAGCTGAATCAAAAAACTGAAATTAAATGAAAAAAAAGGGACGAGAACCTGTGTCAGGTGCTGTGTTATGACCATATTTTATACAGCTTCTAGTCTTTAGTCCCAATCATAGGCGGAATATATTTGGCACTGTTGGTAAACGCTAAAGGTTGGGTAATGTCTTCTTGTGCTGCTTTTAAGGTTTGAGTCGTGGATGGCTGCTGCAAGAATAGATAATAGCCCAAGGTTATCGCATTTAAAAGTACCAAACCGCCGAATAAATATGGCATCCTTTACCCTCCTATATTTTCAAGCTGTTTTCAAAATCACTATCAGTGATGAATAGTCTGTTTATAGGTTAATCAAAGAATTCCATAATCTGATTAACCTATATGTTTACTTTTGACCAAAACAAACCTTTCATCTCATATGATGAATTTATTTAGCGTCGAAATCACGTTCGCTTTTCTCTTGTGTTAATTCATCTGCAGCAAGAATTTGTGTCAGAGGTTTGATCGGCCATGTCATGACAAATCGTGCGCCGCCGAGCTCTTCACTCTCATCGACTTTCATGCCACCATTAAACCAAAAAGCGATGCGCGACACAATCGATAGACCCAAGCCATAGCCGCCAGAGGCACGTGTGCGACTGTCATCCAAACGTGAAAAAGGAATGAATACCTTTTCACGGTCTGCTTCAGGAATACCATGCCCATCATCTTCGACGGTCACAAAGGCATTACCTTTTTTGACCCCAGCACTAATAATAATCGTCGTTTCTGCATACCGTAATGCATTACCAGCAAGGTTTTGAATCACACGGTGTAAGTAACGGCGATCTGCAATTGCCGTTACTTTAGCACTTGGCAATTTAGTCACGATTTTGATCGGCTTACCTAAGGCATTGGTCTCACGTTCGACTTGCTCCAATAGCTCTCTAAGATTGACCGGCTCCAAATCTAGCTTTGGTGAGCCTTCTTCTAGCTTAGCATAAGTCAAAATTTCATCAATCAAACCATTTAGTGCTTCAATATCTTCATCGATATAGTCACGCTGCATAAATCGAGAATCTTCGTCGTCAGTATCCGCCAACATATCTACAGCGAAACGAATACGAGCAACAGGTGTACGTAGCTCATGCGAGACAGCCCGCGTAAGCTCTCGCTGTGATTCAATCAAACGTTTGATGTGCGAAGTCATCGCGTTAAAGGTTGCCGATAGACGAGCAATTTCGTCTTGTCCAATGACCTGGACTTGAATATCCAGATTGCCTTTACTGACTTCATTAACACCAACTTGGATCAATTGCAGTTTGCGCTCGAGTGGGAAAATCAGTGCATAGACACCCAAACTTATTAAGAACATACTGATAAGAATCATACTGATGATCAGGTTGAGAGGAAACCAATTAAATAATGGTACAGGCCCAATCAAAATTGCCATGTCGTTGATTTCAGAAGGTACCACAATCTTAATGGCCGAATTGCTTTTACTACTATTGGTGTCCTGTAATGAAATAACCACTTCATCACGTCGCAAGCGCGCCATCTGATCCGTATCCAGATCTAATGTGTTTGCTGCTCTTAATTCCAATGGAAAAGTAAATTTTTCTTCTAATTGATCCAAACGTGCTCGTTTATCTGCCAATGTCATGTGATAGGACAAATCATCTAATAAAAAAACAGCGATTGCTCGTACTTGCTGTTCAGTCACTTGCGAGATTCTTGCCGTCAAAACATTCTGTTTATCTGGCAGACGATAATAGACATCAGCATAGACAGGCTGACTGACATAACGAACGACTGTACCACCACTTTCAAAACGTCTCAGTTCACTGCCGTTAAAATTTACTTCATCGATAGGAATAATACTGAATTTTGAGCCAAATAAGCTGCTGGCATCTGATAACCAGTATTCACGCTGCTGCTCACTGTCCTGATGTGCGATTCCTTCACTCACCAGATGAAATGCCCCATTTGCCATACTTTCACGGTAGGACTGCACGCGTTCTTTATTGATTGTATCCATCAATAGCTGAGCAAACAATGCTACACACAGACAGACTATGAGTAGTCCAGCATAAATACGAACAAAAATACTATGTTTTAAAGAAGAAACTAATGACATACGTGCCGTGACCAACTTAATGAATAAAAACTGCTCATATTATTTATAAATGAACGCTACATTATAAATGATACGGAGCACTCTGTTGAGTAAAGACCATTTTGGCTGCTATATTCTACCTGATATGTGCCCACTTCATAAAACTGCATTCTAATCTTGTCTATTTAGTCAGCACTCATCAATAATCGCTTAATTAAACCACATAACGCTGCATTTAAGTTTAAAAATTAAAGTTTAGTCAAAAAAAAACCAGCGTGTAGGCTGGTTTTTTCTTTACTGTAATAGCCAGTAAGATACTAGATAAGCAAAATAGACTTAGTTACCCTCTTTCACAAACAAGTAACCTTTACTGCGTACCGTTTTGATGCGTTTCGGGTTTTCTGGATCATCACCAATTTTTGGACGAATACGAGAAATACGTACGTCAATTGAACGATCTTGACCATCGTATTCAATACCGCGTAAACGCTCGAAAATATCTTCACGTGATAAAATGCGGCCAGCGTTCGAAGCAAGCAACCACAATAGATCATATTCAGCACTGGTGAAATCAACCAACTCATCGCCTAGGTTGACAGAGCGTCCACCATTATCGATAACCAATTCACCAAACTCTAAGCGCTGTGGCACATCTTCTGATGGTGCGTTTTCTGAGCGACGTAGTAGAGCACGAATACGAGCAAGCAATACGCGTGGTTGAGCAGGTTTTGCGACATAATCATCAGCACCCATCTCAAGACCCAATACTTGATCCATATCTTCAGTACGCGCAGTCAACATCAAAATAGGATTTTGATAATGAGGGCGAACTTCACGGCACACAGTAAGACCATCACTACCAGGAAGCATGACATCAAGTACGACCAAATCTGGTTGTTCATTGACGATACGGCGAATGGCGCGGTTACCATCAGTTTCAATTGCTACTTCTAAACCGTTTTTGACCAAGTAATCTTGCGTCAACATGGCCAGACGCTCATCATCCTCAACAATTAAGATTCGGGGGGTGTTGTCTTCTTCAGTCGTTGTCATTGTTATATCCTCTAATACATCTAATTTAAAAGCAGTAAAAGTAAGAGCGGTAAAATTAATAGCACCATAAACTGGTGCAATTGATGTTCGTATAGCTGTTACAAACTTGGTAGCACAGTATACTATTAAACCTACAGCTTCCTATACTATAGCTTATAGTCGTTAACAAAACCTATAAACTACACTCATTAAAACTTTAGTCTACGTCCGAATATTACGCACTCTAAGTGAATGACAGTGAGCAAAGTAGGTATATCAACCTTTCACTCTTTAAATATCTAGAAGTAATCAAGCTTAGTAGCTTTTACAGTAACATCGCGTTCGATTCCTACTCAATACTTATTATCTATCATATCTAATATAACGACATATTATCATTGTCGCCAGCAACATTTTTAATAATTTCTTAATATCGTTTTATGCACTTATTATTCACATGCATATTGCGAAAAATACTCTCAATCACACCTATACTACAGATACTATCCTATTAATATCTCAGTTTGATACGCTCTAAGACAGCTAAGAGAGTGAATAGTAGGTATAAAAAAACAGCCCATAATGGACTGTTCTTTTATTATCGTCTAAAATCAGATTCAACCTTGTAAACAATAATCTTAAGCACGATTTTTATATTTACGGATGGTCTGTAGCTGTGCTACTGACTCTGCCAACGATGCCAACGCTGCATTGGTTTGTACCGTGTCAGACTGGTTGACTAGCATCTGTTCAGCTTTTTGGCGTGCTGCAACGATCTTACTTTCGTCTAGATTGTGGGCGCGCGTAGCCGTATCAGCCAATACTGTTACCATCTTTGGTTGTACTTCTAGCACACCACCTGATACATAAATTACTTCTTCTTCACCGTCTGGTGTTTGCACTCGCATTGCACCCGGTTTCAGCAAAGTAATAAGCGGTGTGTGACCTGGCAATACACCAATCTCGCCTTCGGTGCCAGTAGCTATTAACATGCTAATTTCGCCTGAATACAGCTCTTCGCGAGCACTTACGACGCGACATTGTAACGTTGCCATACTTAACTCCTTACAATCAAAACTGCGATGCGTTATACCTACCAGCAAATAGGTTATAAAAACCTATTTGCCCTTTAGCAAATGCTAATACAACTTACGCTGCAGTAGATTTCATTTTCTCTGCTTTAGCGACTACTTCGTCAATACCACCAGCCATATAGAATGCTTGCTCTGGTAGATCGTCGTATTCACCTGCAATGATTGCTTTAAAGCTAGCAATGGTATCGCGCAGTGCAACATATTTACCAGGTGCGCCAGTGAAGACCTCGGCTACGTGGAATGGTTGTGACAAGAAGCGCTGAATCTTACGAGCACGATAAACAACCAATTTATCTTCTTCTGATAACTCATCCATACCCAAAATAGCAATGATGTCTTTTAGCTCTTTATAGCGCTGCAAGACTACCTGTACACCACGAGCAACATTATAATGCTCTTCACCAATGACTTGTGGATCTAACTGGCGAGACGTAGAATCAAGTGGATCAACCGCAGGATAAATACCTTGTGAAGCAATATCACGGCTCAGTACAACGGTGGCATCCAAGTGAGCAAACGTGGTTGCCGGTGATGGATCGGTCAAGTCATCTGCAGGTACGTATACCGCTTGAACTGACGTGATTGAACCTGACTGAGTTGAGGTGATACGTTCTTGCAATAAACCCATCTCTTCAGCAAGTGTTGGCTGGTAACCAACCGCTGATGGCATACGGCCAAGCAGTGCTGATACTTCCGTACCTGCTAGTGTATAACGATAGATGTTATCAACGAACAGTAGTACGTCACGACCTTTACCAGTAGCAGGATCTTTCGTATCACGGAAGTATTCAGCCATGGTCAAACCAGACAGAGCAACACGTAAACGGTTACCTGGTGGCTCATTCATCTGGCCATATACCATTGCTACTTTAGATTTGCTAAAGTCTTCGGTATTTACAACGCCAGCTTCTTGCATTTCGTGATAGAAATCGTTACCTTCACGAGTACGCTCACCAACGCCCGCGAACACTGACAAACCTTCGTGTTTAAGAGCGATGTTGTTGATCAATTCCATCATGTTGACGGTTTTACCAACACCAGCACCACCAAACAAACCAACTTTACCACCTTTAGCAAACGGGCAAAGCAGATCGATAACTTTAATACCAGTTTCTAGCAATTCAGTACTGTTTGACTGCTCTGCATAACTTGGCGCATTACGGTGGATGCTCCACTTTTCATCAGCTACTACAGGCCCTTCTTCATCGATAGGACGACCAAGAACATCCATGATACGACCTAGCGTACCAGTACCAACAGGCACAGAAATAGGTGCACCAGTATTAGTAACTGGTAGGTTACGCTTCAAACCTTCAGTTGAGCCCATCGCAATAGTACGTACGATGCCATCACCCAGCTGTTGCTGTACTTCTAATGTGGTTTCAGTGCCATCAACTTGCAAGGCATCAAAAATTTGAGGAACTTCGTTACGGTTGAACTCAACGTCAAGAACCGCGCCAATAATCTGTACAATACGACCGCTACTCATTGCGTTCTCCTTGAACTTCTATATATAGGTGTAGTCAATTATGAAACAGCAGCAGCACCGCCAACGATTTCCGAAATCTCTCGGGTAATCGCCGCTTGACGCAGCTTGTTATAAACCAACTGTAAATCGTTAATAAGGTCACCAGCATTATCTGTTGCTGCTTTCATCGCTACCATACGCGAGGACTGCTCAGAGGCAATGTTTTCCATTACCGCTTGATAAACAATCGACTCAATATAACGGCCAAGCAATTCATCAATCAACGTCTTGATGTCAGGCTCGTAGATGTAGTCCCAGCTAAGCTCTGTCTGTATGCCACTGTCTTCACCATCTAGTGAACCTTCTGGTAAAGGCACTAACTGATTGACGGTTGGCTTTTGTGTCATAGCATTGATAAACTGATTGTATACCACGTAAATACGGTCTAACTTACCGTTACTATAGTCTTCAAGCATCGCCTGAACTGGTGCATTTAGTTGTTCAAACGTGGGTTTATCGCCATAATCAGTCACTGCTGACGTCACTTTTCCACCAAAGTTTTTGAAAAAGCTCACACCTTTAGCGCCAATGACTGCAAATTCAGCTTGTACTGACTGGTCTTGATACTGCTGGATACTTTTAGATAAAGCTTTGAATAGGTTAATATTCAAACCACCCGCCAGACCGCGGTCAGAGGTAATGACAATATAGCCAACCTTATTGACTGGACGCGATACCATGTACGGATGCTTATAGTCTGATGAGGCATGCACCAAATGTGAAATAACCCGGCGCATACTATCAGCATACGGGCGACCCACTTCCATGCGCTCTTGAGCACGACGCATTTTACTTGCTGCTACCATTTGCATAGCACGAGTAATTTTTTGGGTGCTTTTAATACTGGTGACTTTGGCACGTATCTCTTTTAAGCTTGCCATAATGATTCCAATATAAGAGGGTTAAAAAGCATTGGCGCATGCAACAATCGTTTAATATATAACATCAATCTTATAGAATAATATTTTATATCTTGTGCATTACGCGATCTAATACCGTCAATGGTTAAAACAGTGGCGCAAATATCTGGTCAGACAACGCGCCACTTTATAAACGACAGTTATAACCAATTCGGTTTAACCCGTTAAATTAATAACTGTGATTTTGTTTAAAGGTCTCTAAAGCTGACTTTAAACGACCTGCGATATCATCGTTATAGTTCGCAGTATCATCAATCTCACGCATCAATTCACTTTGTTCATCATGCATGTAACGTAAGTAAGCTTCTTCGAAAGAACCAATTTTTTCAACAGGAACGTCAGCTAAGAACCCTTCGTTTGAAGCATAAATAACAGCAGCTTGTTCAGAAATTGACATCGGCTGATACTGTTTTTGCTTCATAAGTTCAGTCACGCGCTCGCCATGATCAAGCTGTTCGCGAGTCGCATCGTCAAGATCAGAAGCAAACTGAGCGAATGCAGCCAATTCACGATACTGAGCTAGAGCCGTACGAATACCACCAGATAGCTTTTTAATGATCTTAGTCTGAGCAGCACCACCAACACGTGATACCGAAATACCAGCGTTTACTGCTGGACGGATACCTGAGTTAAATAAGCTTGACTCTAAGAAAATCTGACCATCAGTGATTGAAATCACGTTGGTTGGTACGAATGCAGATACGTCACCCGCTTGAGTTTCAATGATAGGTAGCGCAGTTAAAGAACCTGTTTTACCTTTCACTTCACCATTAGTAAATTTTTCTACGTAATCAGCATTTACACGTGATGCACGCTCAAGTAAGCGTGAGTGTAAATAGAATACATCACCAGGATAAGCTTCACGACCTGGTGGACGACGTAATAGTAGTGAAATTTGGCGATAAGCAACGGCTTGCTTTGATAAGTCATCAAATACAATCAATGCATCTTCACCGCGATCACGGAAGTACTCACCCATCGTACAACCTGAATACGGTGCAATGTACTGTAGTGCCGCTGGCTCTGATGCTGAAGCTACCACAACAGTGGTATATTCTAGGGCGCCTGTTTGCTCAAGCTTACGTACAACGTTAGCAATGGTCGAACGTTTTTGACCGATTGCCACATATACACACTTGATACCAGATGACTTCTGAGCGATGATCGCATCGATGGCCATCGCGGTTTTACCCGTTTGACGGTCACCAATGATAAGTTCACGCTGACCACGACCAATTGGAATCATGGTATCAACGGCTTTATAACCAGTCATTACTGGCTGATCTACTGATTGACGATCGATAACGCCTGGGGCGATCTTTTCGACTTTGTCAGTCATTTTGGCATCGATAGGACCTTTGCCATCAATAGGATTACCCAAGGCGTCAACAACACGACCTAGCAGCTCAGGACCTACTGGTACTTCAAGGATACGACCAGTACAATAGGCTTTTTGACCTTCTTGCAGCTTTAGGTAATCACCAAGTACTACCGCGCCGACAGAATCACGCTCTAAGTTAAGCGCCATTCCGTAGATTTCGCCTTCAAACTCAATCATTTCGCCGTACATGGCATCTTCAAGACCATGAATCTGCACGATACCGTCAGATACTTTGACAATCGTGCCTTCATTCTTTGCAGTTGCACCCGCATCAAGGTCTTGAATACGCTGCTTAATCAGGTTACTGATTTCCGCTGGATTCAATTGTTGCATTGCCTTGTTTCCTTTAATTTATGATAACCCGCCCACTGACTTAAATACTCTGATAATTACGTAGTTGTTATATGACTACGTTAATAAATGGTATTAGGCAGTTAGCTGTGTTTTTAACTGTTGTAACTTGCCGCGCATCGAATCATCAATGACTTTGTCACCGACCTTGATGGTGGCGCCTGCCAATAGACTCGGATCGACCGACTCGTGAATCACCACACTAGCATTTAGCGATGCGGCAAGACGCGTTTGAAGCGTTTCACGCTGGGCGTCGGTCAATGGATAGGCAGAGGTCACATATGCGTCAAGCTGCTTTAAGCTTATTGCCTTGTGGCGGCGATAATGCTCATAAACTTCAGGAAGCAGCGCCAGACGCTCTTGTTCTGATAACTGTTTAACGAAGTTACTAAGTGCTACTGATACATTTGGATAGCTGGCATTACTGTCAGGGCGAACCCCTCGAGTCTCACCTAACAATTGCTTAAAAGCAGAGTCATTAGGACTAGCTATTTGTGTATCATAAAGATCGATCAAAGCAGCTGACTTATGCTCAGCAGAAACAGCTGGATTGTCTAGCCAAGTGCTAAAAGACTTGTCATTGACAACGGTACTGGCAATAAATAAGAAATCTTCCCACTCATTTACTACCCCGTTTTCGTTGGCATAGTCAAACGCGGCTTTAGCGTACGGTCGTGCTAATGTTGATAAGTCAGCCATTATATCCTCACAATTACAGCTTCGCCGCCAGTTGGTCTAACATGCTGGCATGTTTTTGCACATCGACTTTGTCTTGCAAAATCTTTTCTGCACCAAGTACTGCTAGTTCAGCGACTTGGGCACGCAATGACTCACGCGCTTGATTGATTTCTTGGTCGATAGACGCTTGAGCTTGTTGACGAATACGCTCGCTTTCCGCTTGGGCTTGCGCTTTGGCATCTTCAACAAGCTGATTTGCACTCTTGTTCGCTTGCTCGATTAAAGCAGCAGCTTTGGTCTTTGCAAGATCAAGTTCGTTCTGGACCTCTTGCTCCGCGGTTGCCAAATCTGCTTTTGCTTTTTCTGCGGCATTCAGGCCTTCAGTGATTTTACGCTGACGTTCATTAATGGCACCGATAAGTGGTGGCCACACGAATTTCATGCAAAAAATCACAAATATTGCAAAAGCAATGGCTTGACCGACGAGGGTAAAATTGATATTCACGTGATCACCTCTTTGTTAATGAAAAATCAGTTTCATTGATCATGTTTGGCAGTCAAATTTTGACTATATTTAATAGAAAGCACTTGAGTACCAAACATTTACAACTGAGCTTTCGGATTAACCTGCTAGAGGGTTAGCGAACAACAATAGCATAGCAATACCAACACCGATCATCGGAATAGCATCAAGAAGACCTGCTACGATGAACATACGAGTTTGCAATTGTGAGCCAAGCTCTGGCTGACGCGCAACACCTTCCAAGAATTTGCCACCTAGAATAGCAAAACCAATACCTGTGCCAAGTGCGCCAAGACCGATAAGTAGCGCTACTGCGATAACTGTGTAACCACCTAATACTGGATCCATTGATGTATCCTCATTTACCTATTGAATGTCTAATTAATGTTCAGTTGATGATGCAAGCGACATGTAAACTATCGTCAGCATCATAAATACGAACGCTTGAAGTGTAATAACTAAGATGTGGAAGATAGCCCACGGTACCGATAACGCCCATTGAATCCAAAACGGCATTAGAGCAATCAGTATGAAAATCAACTCACCAGCATACATGTTACCGAATAGACGTAGGCCAAGTGACACTGGCTTAGCGATCAAAGTAACTGCTTCTAAGATGAAGTTGATAGGGATCAAAATTGCTTGTACGATTGGGTTTTTGGCACTAAATGGATGTAGTGTTAATTCACCAATAAAGCCGCCCAAACCTTTTTCTTTAATGCTATAAAAGATAATCAGTGCAAAGACAGAGAATGACATGCCAAGCGTGATGTTGGGATCAGTCGTTGGAACGATCTTAAAGAAAACATGATGTGGATCGTGGCCCATAGCAGCGCCAATTTGACCCGCAATACCTGGAATAAAGTCAACAGGTATTAAGTCCATCAAGTTCATCAAGAAGATCCAAACAAAAATGGTTAACGCCAATGGCGCAATCAATTTTGAAGTACCACTATACGAATCACGAACATTGCTATCAACAAACTCGACGATCATCTCAACCGCTGCTTGAGTTTTGCCTGGCACGCCTGAAGTGACTTTTTTTGCAACCATCCAAAAAATGGTACAAAATAAAACGCCTAGACCAATTGACCATAGCATAGAATCAAGGTGGATAGCTTTAAAGCCCATTAGCCCTGCTTCTTCAGCAGTATAGGCAACTTTCCAGCCCTCGCCCGGCAGATAGCCGTACGTCCAATTCGTTAAGTGGTGAGAGATATATTCTGATGATGTTTGTTCGGATGCCATAATGTAAGCTTCTTATTAATCAACGATTTAATCAACTACCAAAAATATGGTTGTCATTTGATGAGGTTCGATATATTTATTTATCATACTAATTAGCAAATAAATAAATTATATTAAAGCGCTCATATAACCAATAACATCCAACCCATAGTTCTATTACTAATGCAAAATGTAATAACTTGAAATAAATTTTGGTTATCAAAAAAGGGCTTATGATAATTCAGTAATAGCCCTTGCATGTATACGCAAAATTATTATATGTGTGCTTGCTTAATACCGTGTTTTCACAGCCGGCGCTTAGCGCAGCGCTTATAAGCAGAATATTGAGCCGCTTATATTAATGCAGCGTTGTATTCGTGTAAAGTCAATTATGATTTTTTTGTCCGTTGTATGAATAAGTTAGCCACTAGTAACGTTTACTAATATAGCTTTGTAAGGATAATTAAATTGTAAATATTTAATTATCTTGAACAGAACCCTCTGTCTATTCCATTACTCATTCATTGCATGTTGCGTTTGTTTCAAACGCTCATACAGCGGTTCAAAAATCATCGGTACTGTTTGCAAACAGCTTTTATGCTTTGACTTGATAAAACTAGTCATAGAGAAGCTGGACGGCAGGGTGACTTGCTAAGTGCTATTAATCAATTATCTGAATAGCGATTATTTATCAACACTAGCGTATATGCCACAACATCCAACTGTGACTAATTTGCATTACCATAAAACCGATAAACAGCGCAGGCGCTGATAGGGGTTGTACGGTAATAAAAATTAGTGCGAAACCAAACACGGTCAATAACCATTTGGCCATCTGACCTCGGTAAAGCTGGCTAACAATATGTTGGCGCGCGCGATAACCGGTATACCAAAAAATAAAAAAAGCAAATACTGCTTGAGTGACAAAACTAAGTAGCGCACCAATCGCGGTACTTTTCGCTATGGTCAACTGACTACTGTTAAGCCAAACCGTATCTAGTGTCCAAACAATCAGGATAAGAATAAATAATATCCATGCTTGGCGTTTGATATAGATGCCGATTTTATCTTTTTGTGTGCGTTTAGCAGGCTTGGTCATGAGTATTCCTATAGCATTATAGCAGCAGGATAATGTCGTATACCTATGCGTACGATATTTTTATCCTTAAACAGCTTACGCTATATCATTACTTTTTAACCAAAATAAAACGCTACTTATTATAAGGAGCCTAACTCCTTTAAGCAAGCATAATATTAAATTTGTCAATTATTTAACATCAAACCATGACCAAAACCAAGTCTCATATACATTTGATTGACTTGATTTGTGCATATACTAACACTTATTTGGTCAATGGTTGCATTTAATCTTATTTACCATCGATACAGTGATTGATTTGCTGCGCCATATTTGTCCAACCTTCTACAAATTCTTGACTGTCACTCATGTCTTCAATTTGTACGGTAGTGCTGACTGGCTGTAGCTTAGCAAGTAGGCCTTTTGCTGCTGTGCTCTGATTGACCAAACACATCTGTTTGGCAGGACGATGCTCGTTCAACCAACGCAATTGACTGGCTTTTGGAGACAAGTGATGATCTGGGCTTAAACTGCCAGCCAGCTTTACTTGTGCTGCATCCTCTATGTATTGATACGCGTCATGATATGCCCAATAAGGACGAGCTTTTTGTCTGGTCTTTTGGATTTGAGCGACGGCTGCATTCATACGCTGAGCAAATTTTTCGGTGTTGGCTTGGTAAGTTTCTTTATATTCTGGATTGGCGTTGCTATGAATAACTGCCAATGCGCGGGTGATGGCTTTAGCGTTTTCTGGATCAAGCCAGATATGCGGGTCAAGAGTACCTGCAATCGGTGCGCCTGTGATATCACGAAGCGGATGACGATTAAAGGTCTTAAAATCGAATAGTGCGATGGCATTGGGTGCGGTCTTTAAACTTCCTGTAAGACTATTTTCTAAAGCGTCACCAAACCAAACCACATACTTGCTGTCTTTGATGGCTTTTTTATCACTTGGACTGATACTCCCATGATGGCCGACATCACCAGCTTGTAGGATTTGATTGGCAGCGGGCGTGCCTTCAGTGACTGCTTTGCTAAGTAGAGCCATTGGATGGTTACTGACGCTAACCGTTGCTGCTTGTGCCTGTAGAGCCAAAGAGCCAAAGAGCATAGCACCTGTCATCAGCAATCTTTTTGATAAGACGTTTGAACATAGGGGAAGTTTGGAAACTGAGATCATAGTAACTTCTTAGATAGTTGAATAATAGAAGGATGAATCAATATCTTGGTATAACTTGGATGATTGAAAATAGAGGTATGTCGAGATAATTTAAGACAACTCCTCTGTTTTTCACTTTATTATGTTATACTATAACAATAAAAAATACTATGATAAAACAAAAAATACTATAATAAAACGAGCCATTTTATTTTTAGGAGCATGCAGTATGTCCAACAGTTTATCTATGTGCGAACATTTGCATGATGTACAAGACTTTACGCCGCAGGATGTGACTGAACGTTTGGCGGCAGCCAAAGAGCAATGTACCTCAACTGGCGCACGCTTTACTGCTTTGCGTCAACAAATATATCAGTTGGTATTAGAGGCCAACAAACCTATTGGTGCCTACGATTTAATCACCCAGTTGCAGCAAATGCGATCGTTGGAATCTGATATCTCAGATGAGACGTCAAAAAAACAAGCCCCGAAGAACGTTGCACCGCCGACCGTTTATCGCAGTTTGGAGTTTTTATTAGGTGAAGGCTTGATTCATCAATTGACTTCTATCAATGCTTATGTACCTTGTTGTCATCCAAGAGCGCAACATACGGCAGCATTTTTGATTTGTGAGCAGTGCCAACGTGTACAAGAATGTAGTAGCTTACCCGTACAAGAGATGATGGGTTTTGCTGAACAAGACATTGGTTTTGTTGTCGCACGTAGTGTGATTGAGCTGAGTGGTTTATGTCAGACATGCCAGTCAAGATAAGTCGTATTATTACTGATACTTCTTATTTCTATTCTTTTTTAATTAAGTCGCTGTGACCTTATGAAAACTTCTGCCTTCTCTTCGAATAAACAATCAGTCTCCCCCACTGATACTCACGCTATCGATGATAAAACGCAGCTATTGAGTTTGCAAAATGTGAGTTACTACATTGGGCAACAGCGGTTACTCTCAGATATTAATATCGATATTGCTGTCAATGAAACAGTGAGTCTTGTCGGTCCTAATGGCGCTGGTAAGTCAACATTGGTGAAGCTGATTTTAGGGCTGATTGATCCAACCAAAGGTGGCATTAAAGCACATCAACCCTTGCAGCTTGGCTATGTGCCGCAGCGCTTTACTGTACCGCCCATACTGCCGTTACGAGTAAGCGATTTATTGGGGCAAGCAAACAAAACAAGGTTAACGCCTGAGCAGCGCCAGTTCATCTTTGATAATTTGTCATTGACTCATTTATTATCGCGACAAATGTTACATTTGTCTGGCGGGGAAACACAGCGCGTATTGCTGGCTCGAGCATTACTAGACAAGCCCAATTTACTGGTTTTGGATGAACCTATGCAAGGACTAGATCCTGACACTGAGGTTTGGCTTTATCAGTTCATCGATCAATTACCAGACTTCTTGCGTTGTGCCATGTTGGTAGTATCCCATGACTTACATTGGGTCATGAGAGGCAGTCGCCGAGTGATTTGTCTGAATAAGCATATTTGTTGTGAGGGGCAACCAAGCGAGCTTGCGATTAGCACAGAATTTCAAAAGCTTTTTGGTCATTACTACGAGCAGCCCTATGTACATCAGCCTCACGCTTGTACACATCGCGCACCAAGTGAGCTTGAGCTCTAATTATTACCATCAAACCCACCTAAGCTGAATGCATAATATTTGCCTTCGGCGTTATGCTTTATAAAAATTTTACGGATATATATTATGACTGCTTGGTTAGCCATCATTGCCCCTGCTTGGATCGCTGGCAGTATTTTAGCGCTGTTATCAGCACCCTTAGGCTGTTTGGTATTGTGGCGACGTATGGCATTTTTTGCGGATGCATTGGCACATGGCACCTTACTCGGCGTTGCCTTGGCAGTATGGTGGCAGTTACCAATGGGTATTGGTATTGGCTTGGTCAGTCTTGTGGTGGTATTTGGCTTAGTACTGATTGATGATGAGCGCCTGCCATCTGATGCCGTATTGGCAGTTGTGGCGGTATCTTTACTATGTTTGGGTCTATTAACCTTGACTCAGTTGACCGACCATCAGGCCAATGTGCTGGGATTCTTATTTGGTAATCTGCTTGAGCTAGATTGGGCCGATTTGCCGTTGATTGCTGGCAGCGTAGCCGTTGGATTGGGCTTGCTTATTTATATATGGCCGGCGCAAATCAAACTTGCCACCCATGAAGCGTTAGCCCGTATTCAGGGCATCAATCCAACCCGTCAGCGACTATTTTTTATGGGTGTGCTGGCAGGATTCTGCGCGATTGCCTTACAAGCGGTGGGTAGTTTATTAATCAGTGGCTTGTTGGTCTTGCCAGCACTCACAGCGCGTCTATGGTCAAAATCACCGAAACATATGGTAATCATAGCATTGCTTATTGCTCAGCTTGGTGTCACATTAGGCGTTTGGGGTAGCATTTGGCTCGATATACAGACTGGACTCTCTATCGTATTAATCCTAGCCATTTTATTCTTTGTGGCGCTAATCGTCTCAAAACTGATCGCTAAGAAGTTTTGGTCTGCTCGTCATTAATCGCTATATAGGGCCAAGCATTATTGTTTTGCCCTACTTTCTAATTCAACTTTATTTTATCAATAATGCTAGAGCTTTCATGGGCTTTATGTTATAAATTTTTCTTAGCATTATTGACAACCACGTTAGACTTTCGTTGAAGATGCTCATTGATGCGACGCATAACGGCAGTAAACGATAGAAGGCGCTTACTTATTTATTTTAACAACATTCATTGTTTTGACTCGATAAGGGGCTCATCCAATGCCAACCTATCCGGCTCATAAAATCAGTACAGTAGATAAACAGGTAAACATACTACAGATCACAGATTTGCACTTATCAACGCCTCTGACGTCTATAACGGATGGCGATGATAAAGCAGCTGTTTGTCAAGATTGCTTTGAGACCGTTCTACACCAAGCATTAAGTACAAAAATTCGTTGTGATTTGATTCTTGTGACTGGCGACTTGGTCAATCAAGTTAAGACCACGATTTATGATCATATTTTTGAGACACTACACGCAACTGGTATCCCGTTTGCTTGTATTGCTGGCAACCATGATGTCACCGATGAAGCAGGTTCCGATTTACCGTTTTTACAGCGTCAATTGATTCCTCAGCCAACCGATGCCCGTTTACTGAGTCGACATGTTATTGATACAGATTATTGGCAGTTGTTGTTATTGGATTCGTCTATCACAGGTAAAGTGGCAGGTGAAGTGACGCCTGCGGATATTGTTTGGTTGTGCAAAAGACTAGAGAGCTGCGATAAACCTGCTTTAATTGCTCTACATCACCATGTAATACCAGTAGATTCTGCTTGGATTGATGGTCATATGACAGAAAACGCCGAAGACTTTTGGCAACATATGGCAGCATATGAACATTTAAAGGTCATTATCAGCGGTCATACTCACCAAGATCAGATTCGTCATCGTCAAGGGGTGACGGTCTACAGCACGCCCTCTACTTGTTACCAGTTTAAGCCTTTTGAAAACGATTTTGCTTATGATAAAAGCACTCAGCCTGGTTATCGCTGGTTGCAATTAGCCAACAATGGAAAGGTTGCAAGCTGGGTTGAAAGACTGGATACTTGATGCCCAGATTTATTGACAACCTAATGAGTCTAGGCCTTGTGCGCTATGGTTTTAGCCCATATATTTTGGTTAAATGTGGAAGGCTTCACGAGGTAAAGAGGTTGGTAATATGAAAAATCACTTCATTATTTTTAGAAACAATGATACAACTTATAGAATAAAACGAGGACTACCTGATATTGGATATTGGGCAGAATTATAATAGCTAGGATGGCTTGACCGACCACAAGCTAAGTTTTCACAGTCAACAATTTGTAGCATTGTATAGACGATGCTATTTAAATAAAAAAATATACAACAATATACCTGACTAGCCATGTGTCAATGTCAGCACATCAAGATACCGTACTATTAGATCAGCTGTGTTACTTGTGTCACCAAGTGGTAAAACGTTTAGTAAAGGGACAAATCTTAGCGTTGGTAAATTGATAGCGTCTTGTCTTTTGATACGTCGTTTTATTGAATTAATTTGAGAAAAGTAGGATACCTATATGAGCACCCTGACCACAAACCCGAGTGAAGTGAAATTTACTCCTTATGTGCCTGCCGAAGGCGAAGAGTATATGTCTGATGCGCAGCTAGAGCACTTCAAGGCTATTTTATTAGACTGGAAAAACCAATTGATTGGCGAAGCGGATCGTACTAAGACCTATATCCAAGACGAATCAAGTGCCATGCCAGATATCAATGACCGTGCCACTCAAGAAGAAGAGTTTGCATTGGCTTTACGTACGCGTGACCGTGAACGTAAGCTGATCCGCAAAATCGACAAATCTATGGCAGAGATTGAAAATGACGACTATGGATTTTGTGAGACTTGTGGGGTAGAGATTGGTCTACGCCGTCTTGAAGCTCGTCCGACAGCCACCCAATGTATTGATTGTAAGACACTGTCTGAGATCAAAGAACGTCAAAATCAGGGCGCTTAAAAGACTTTCTCACATAATACGATGCGTTAAGTAAAAACACGAGCGACCATGCTATTGGTCGCTCGTTGCGTTTCATACTATGCAATTTTGACTAGCAATCATAAGTAATTGTCTTTTCTGCGCTAGAGTAAAGACAGCTGATACGCATGATGAACTAAATCTAACTAAAATAGACCTAGTTTATGCATATCTTTTTGCCGCCTTCTTTATTATTCTAGTCATATATCTCTTTTATCACTCATCTTTTATTTTACAAGTCACTCAAATCTTTATGCCAACGTCAATCACACCCCCGCCTATTGGTCGTTTTGCTCCTTCACCAACTGGTGAGTTACATCTGGGCTCATTAACGACCGCCCTTGCCAGCTTTTGCCACATAAAATCATTGGGTGGTCGATGGCTATTACGCATTGAAGATACGGATACCGAGCGCTGCGACCAGCAATTTACTGAGCAAATCCTAATAGACCTAGAAGCGCTTGGGCTGCATTGGGATGGCGATGTTATTTATCAGTCCGAACGCATCGATATTTATAATGATTACTTATTCTCTGCTCTGCGTCCTTTAACTTACGGTTGTGAGTGCTCACGTAAGAATTTGGAGCAGTATTGGGCAAAGGAAGAGCAGGCAAACGCTTTGGATGAAACCCATCAATTACAGCCAAATAGAACGCATTATCCACGCTGCTGTGTCTCTAAAGAGCTAGATAGGCAGAAGCATAAGCTACGCATACAGTTACCAGATTATTGGATTGGCTTTAACGACGGCATTCAAGGCATACAATGGGACAATCCTCAGCAGACATTGGGGGACATGGTGGCTCGTCGCCAAGATGGTATGATTAACTATATATTGGCAGCGAGTATCGACGATGGTTTGCAGCAAATCACTCATATCATGCGAGGCTTGGATATCTTGCCAATGACAACAGCACAAGTCAGTATCATGCATGCCGCTCAGCTGCCAGCCGTCGACCATTGGTATCATTTACCACTGATTTGCAACCCAGATGGGCAAAAACTCTCTAAACAAAACCTTGCTCAGCCCATCGACACACGTGACCCTAGTGGTTTAATTGCTAAAGCGCTCCAGCTATTACAGCAGCCTGTCGTTGACAAAGACACACCCGCCAATATGCTCAAACAGGCGATTGCTCAGTGGGATAATACGCCTCTACAAGGCAAACAACAGCTCAGCGCTATTGAGTAATAAGCACAAAAAAGCGCCACCATTAGCGACACTTTAACAAACTCAAAATTCACTTATTAAGACCATTATTACTATGAATGCTACTATAAGACTGGGATGAATTTTTCGAAGCCTCTGACGTGTCAAACACGCAGCAAGCGAGTAAAATTCATCCCAGTCTTACCTCGTTATTGGCGTAGCGCTTTCAATTTTCATCTAGTAATAACGGCACTGACTCTTTTCAATCTCAGGGCTTTCTTTATAAATTTTTAATAGTAGAGCCACCATCACCAAGCTAATCAGCATAGAAGAACCGCCGTAACTGAAGAATGGCATGGTCAAGCCTTTGGTTGGGAGCGCACCCATATTCATACCAGCGTTAATGATTGTCTGCGCGATGAACACCACACCAATCCCAAACGCGGTATAGCTCATACGCATCTGTCGACGTTTTAGCGCGTTATAACTGATACGCATCGCACTACCGATAATCAGTGCCTCAAGTATCAATACCATAGCGACACCAACAAACCCCAGTTCTTCACCCGTAATGGCCAACAAGAAATCAGTATGCGCCTCTGGTAGATGCGAGAGTTTTTGTATGCTTTCACCATAACCCACCCCGGCAAACTCTCCGCGACCAAAAGCAATCAAACTGCGTGCTAACTGATAATCGGTATCTTGCACATCGTCAAAAGGATCGACAAACGACAGCACACGCACCAATCGATACTGTGCCGTTGTCACCATCAGAACGGCACCACCAATGGCGGCTGCGCCCAATGCTAAAAAATGCTTATAAGGGGCACCAGCGATATAAAAAATCGCAAAGATGGTACCTAAAATCACAACGAAGGAACCAAAATCTGGTTGTGACAACAACAAGATAGTTATCAGCGCAACCACCAACATAATCCGCAAAAAGCCATCCAAGCCATTACGTACTTCAAACGAGCGTCGCACCACAAAGTCCGAGACAAAGACAATCATGACCAATTTGGCCAGCTCTGCCACCTGAAAATTAAAAACGCCCAAATTTAGCCAGCGTTTAGAACCATTAATTGGCGCACTAAACAAGGTGGCTACTAATAATAAGCCAGTGATGCCCAATAACATAAACTGAGTTTCAGTCTTATATAAGGTTCGTAAGGACACGCCATAATAAGGGATAGCCGCAATTATCAGACCGATGGCCATATATAGAAGCTGGTTATCAAAAAAGTATAGCTCTGTCATACCGCGACTGAGCGCAAAAGGAATGGATGCAGAAGCAACCATCAATAAACTTAGCACCATCATACAGCCGACGCTTGAGATTAAGATGGCACGGGCTGACGGTATAGATAGCACACCATCTGTACCTGAGGCTGGTTTTGGCTGAGATGAGGAACGAAACAAGGAAGAGAGCGCCATAATTTTATATACACTAACGAACGAAAAAACACGGCGTCTATTAAACGCCACCGTTTGAAAAATAAGCAGTAAATCGAATCAGATGCCGACAGTACGGCCCAATCCTGATAGAGGAATAATGTCGTACTCAACATCTATTCCCCGTTCAATACAGCCTTAATATGCAACATATCGTTGAGCGAACCATAGAGGCTACTACCCAATAGGCTAATCATGGTTGACAGTAGCAGTAATCTATAGCCAAAACAATCATTTATGCAGAAAATGCAAGCGTCTACTTAATCAGACCACCTGATTGGCCATACTCAACTGATTAACGAGTTGAATGAAGTGTTCACCACGGGCAGCATAACCGCTATATTGATCAAAGCTGGCACAAGCTGGTGACAATAACACAGCCTGCACTTGTGATAAGCTACTTTTAGTCACTTGTGGTACAGTGGCAAAAGCATTCTCCATCGTCTGACACTGATAGAGTGCGACATCCTCGCTTAGCTTAGCTGATCGAAGATGCTGCTCGATCATTTTGGCATCTTCTCCAATCATCAGTACATGACTGACATATTGATTGATAAAAGGCGTCAACTCACCAAATTGTTGACCTTTACCCTGCCCGCCTAAAATCAATAATAGCTTACCATCTTTTGGCGCATAGACTTCGCCGAGTCCTTGAATAGCGGCTATGGTCGAACCAATATTAGTACCTTTCGAATCATTGAAATAATCGATATCAGCAACTTTGGCGACGTACTGACAGCGATGATCAAGTCCTGAAAACTGTTGCAAAGTCTGTAGCATACTATCAAGTGGCAAACCGGCAAGCTCACCTAATGCCAATGCAGCTTGGGCATTGAGCAAATTATGACGACCTTTAATCAACAGTTTGTCTGCCGACAGTAGCCTTTCTGTACCGCGCGCAAGATAAGTTTGACCTTCAGAATCAATGATAAGACCATACTGCCCCTTATCAGGAGCCTGAATACTGGTGCTCACTCTAGGTAGGTTATCGGCAACCAGCGGGCGAGTGAGTGCGTCTTCTCGGTTAATGACCACAGATTTGGCACCTTGAAAGATACGATGTTTTGCTTGATGATAGCCAAGCATATCGCCATGGCGATCCAAATGATCAGGCGACATATTCAGTACCGTGGCCACCTGTGCTCCCAAATTGGTCACCGTTTCTAGCTGAAAGCTGGACAATTCAAGCACGGCCAGTTCCATATCGTCATTGGCAAGTAGGGTCAATGCTGGTACGCCTATGTTACCTCCGACACCAACATTCACCCCAGCATCCGCTGCCATTTGTCCCACCAATGTCGTCACTGTACTTTTGGCGTTAGAGCCTGTTATCGCTACTATTGGTACAGTGCAAGCTTCACAGAATAGCTGAATATCACTGACGACAGGAATGTTCGCTTGCCGTGCAGCCGCCACAGCACCAGTATCAAGAGAGATACCAGGACTAATAATAATACGTGCCGCTTGTTGTAATAGCTCTGCGTCGATGCTACCAAACTGGCGAATGCTAATCTCAGGAGGTAACTGATTGGCTAACTTGGGTGCAGCTTGCGCGTCTGTGACAGCTACCTGATAGCCTTGATTGGCCAAATAGTGCGCGACCGATAGCCCCGACTGTCCCAAACCGACCACGACTTGTAGACCACTGCCTTTATGAAGTAAAACGTCTGCTGCAGTACTGGTGGTCATATCTATTCCTTCTATTAAATGCGCGAAATGGCATCAAACAAACCTAGGGTGGCAATAAGCAAAACGATACTATTCAGATGAGAAGCATCATAACGGTATCGCTTAGATTTCGGTACTGCTTTTTTATGACTTTATGCTATGATGCGCCTGTTTTTATATACAGAAGCTAATGTTATAATAGTCATTCTGATTTATATATGACTGGGTATTAATCCACCCGTTTTAGTTTATCATGTTGTCACCGTTGGCGCGCTATTGTCATCTCTTTAGCCAAAGTCCATGTTGTGATAACGGTATATCAGACTGTCGCTGTCATCTGACAGGTTATTTATCACTCTCTAACGCAGCAACTCACTGCTGACGCTATTCGTTATTATATACGCTATTTTTAATACCTGACTTTACGCATCCTATTTTAAACATGATTTTAGGTAACCTCACAGCATTTATCCTTGTGTTGATGATTGTTGAGCGCATGCGTAATGTGAGTAAACATATTTTGTACTGGTCCTTAATAATTTAATGCCACAACGCGACACAGCTCACGTTGTTGTAAAAATGAACCGCTATGATTATAGCGACGCAATCATTTTATCAGTGAATAATGATTACTCTTTTTGCCTCCAACCTTATACAGTTTACTTATGACATCTTTTATTGATAACTTACGTGATGAGTGGTTTTCCAATGTACGCGGTGATGTTTTATCAGGTTTGGTCGTTGCACTGGCCTTAATTCCTGAAGCCATTGCTTTTTCTATCATCGCAGGGGTTGATCCCAAAGTTGGCCTATACGCTTCGTTTTGTATCGCTGTGGTCATCAGTTTTGTCGGAGGTCGTCCTGCTATGATTTCGGCAGCGACAGGGGCCATGGCGCTGGTGATGGTCGATTTGGTTGCCGAGCATGGCTTACAGTATTTACTGGCAGCGACTCTATTATGCGGTGTCTTTCAGATTGTGATGGGCATTTTAAAGCTTGGTAATTTGATGCGCTTTGTTTCGCGCTCAGTGGTCATTGGCTTTGTCAATGCGCTGGCAATATTGATATTCGCCGCTCAGCTGCCAGAGCTAAACCCGATGACTGAAGGCGTCGGTATGACGGTTTATATCATGACCGCAGTGGGTTTAGCGATTATCTACTTGTTCCCGCTCATTCCTAAGGTTGGGCGTGTCATTCCTTCACCCCTTATCTGTATTGTTGGGTTAACCGCTGTTGCGATGTATATGAATCTTGATATTCGTAATGTTGGCAGTATGGGCGATCTGCCTGACTCACTACCGATGTTTTTGATGCCTGATATTCCATTGAACCTAAACACGCTATTTATCATTGCCCCTTATTCCATCGCGCTTGCCATCGTTGGTTTATTAGAGTCTATGATGACAGCCACGATTGTCGATGAACTGACAGACACACCAAGTGATAAAAACCGTGAATGTCGCGGCCAAGGTATGGCAAACGTCGTTTCTGGTTTTTTCGGTGGTATGGCGGGCTGTGCGATGATTGGTCAGTCCATGATCAATGTCAAATCAGGTGGGCGGACACGGTTGTCTACCTTGATCGCAGGGGCGGTTTTGCTCATCATGGTGGTATTTTTAAGTGAGTGGGTCAGCCAAATCCCAATGGCAGCCCTCGTTGCAGTGATGATTATGGTCTCCATCGGTACGTTTAATTGGCAATCTATTCGCGAGTTTAAAACGCATCCTATGTCATTCAATATTGTGATGTTAGCGACCGTTTTGACTACCGTGTTTACACACAATTTGGCTTATGGCGTCGGCGTGGGTGTGTTGTTCTCCGCCTTGGCATTTGCCAATAAGATTGGTCAGTTTTTAACCATATTTAGTGAGTATGATGAAAGCAGCAACACGCGCTATTATTATGTGCAAGGGCAAGTCTTCTTTGCGTCTACGACACAATTTTTAGGCAGTTTTGATACCAAAGAAGCATTGGACAACGTTCAGATCGACGTCAGCCAAGCACATTTTTGGGATATCAGTGCCGTCGATACGTTGGATAAGCTGGTTATGCGCTTGCAACGTGAAGGCACAGATGTCAAAGTGGTGGGACTCAATCATGCAAGTCGAACCTTGATTGATCGCTTTTCTGTCCATGATCTTCGCGAGATTGGTTTGCTCGATTAATCAACGCTACATTTATTGATCGAACAGACCTCAGATGTCGATCATCAATAAACGGTTGAATAAACAGCTGTATTGGTATAAAAACTGGGTATCAATCTGACTGCCCTTAGTTGAAGCAAGCAGCTGCATCTTATTACTGCAATGATAGAGTGGTCTTATGAGTAATTTAAAACCCGATAGTGTGATCGCCTGCTTGGACTGCCCAGATCATGTACAAGCCGTATTAGAGGCAAGTATGTGGGCTTCTACTCGTATGCAAGCACCTGTGGGATTGCTACATTCTGTACCTAGCTTGCAACAAAAAGCCGCTGTCAATTATTCAGGCTGCCTGAATATCGATGATGAAAACACTTTGCTCGAGCAGTTCACAACCACAGAGCATTTGGGTAATTGTGAACTAAAATCGCAAGGCAAACTGCTGCTACATCAAGCCACCACCTACTGCGAACAGCAGCGCCATAAACTTAAGACTTATACCTTACATCGCCACGAAAACTTGAGTGAGAGTATCGATTATGTCGATGATGAAGCACAATTGATTGTGATCGGTCATCATGTGACCTGCAGATCAACATTGGGCCAACTGATTAGAGTCAGTCATTGCCCCATTTTGGTGACTCATGCACCATTTTTGCCCCCTACTACGGCCTTATTCGCCTTCGATAATAGTCCAACTTCTCACAAACTCCTTAATTGGCTGTGCAAGACGTCCCTTGTTCGTGCTTTGACGGTTCACATTGTCATGGTAGGCAAAGAGAACTCTGAGAATTGTGATGCGCTACGTGAAGCCTATGCGCGTCTCAGGCAGGCGGGTATCAAATCTAAAAAAGCCCTATTAGACTGCCGTGATGTGACTGCGGCTTTGAATTACTATCAAACTCAAAACAATATCGGGCTTTTGATGACAGGTGCTTTTGGCCAATCTCGTCTGCGTGGCCTACTAAAAGGCAGCGATACCAAAAAACTGCTACACAGTACTAAAACACCTTACCTTCTTTTACCGAAAGATTACGCGTAGTCTTAGACCCAAGTCTCCTCTATCTAAGCGCAGAGTATGAGTAACATCAGGCTCTGCTGCTTGTCTTTGTTGCGCTCATCTCTTCATTCTCTCTTTATCAAATTCTAATAATGCCTTATTAAATCAAGTTAGCAAAACATCACATGAAATAAGGGGATAGCCTCCCCAAGCACTTAAAAAGTTGGTTATAATAAAGTTTTCGTTGGTTCACGCCAAAGGTCGATAGACATTAGTTATGCTGGCTACAATGGCTTTTACCGTTGTAGCAGAGTCAGTATCTTTTGCCACAACTGTCATCATTCTTAGAAAATATATCCGATTTACCTCCCCCCTTGAGTAAATTGGCACAGTTCTTGAATGACTAATAGTAAGCAAGGCAGCGATACGATATATCCTAATGTCTCTATCAACCTGCGGCATCACACAAATAAGGAATTTTTTATGAAGCTAATCACTGCGATCTTAAAACCGTTTAAGCTCGATGATGTACGTGAAGCGCTTTCTGACATCGGAGTAAAAGGTGTCACTGTTACTGAGGTCAAAGGTTTCGGTCGCCAAAAAGGTCACACAGAACTTTATCGTGGCGCAGAGTACGTGGTGGATTTTTTACCTAAAGTAAAGGTTGAAGTGGCTGTTATCGATGAGATGGTTGAACCTGCAATCGAAGCCATTACTCGCATTGCTAGTACAGGTAAAATCGGTGATGGCAAAATCTTTGTCACAGCGCTTGAGCAAGTCATCCGTATACGTACAGGCGAGACAGGTCCTGATGCTATCTAACGCATCAGACCAATTTATAGATAGACCATAACAGTCATACCGATAGCTTATTGCATCAATTCAAGGGGGAATTAACATGCAAAACCAAATCTTCGAGCTCCAGTACGCACTTGATACCTTTTACTTTTTAATATGTGGGGCGCTAGTCATGTGGATGGCAGCGGGCTTCACTATGCTAGAAGCCGGTCTGGTTCGTTCAAAAAACACGGTTGAAATCTTAACCAAAAACGTCGCCCTTTTTGCTACTGCTAGTATCATGTACATGGTATGCGGTTACGCGATTATGTATGGTGGCGAGTTTTTCTTAAGCGGTATCGCAGGCGGTGAGACATTGGTACAAGATGCTTTGGCTGCTTCAGCAGAAAATGGCTTTGGTGGTGATTCTGTTTACTCCGCTGCGTCTGACTTCTTTTTCCAAGTGGTGTTTGTTGCGACCTGTATGTCCATCGTATCAGGTGCAGTGGCTGAGCGTATGAAGCTATGGTCCTTTTTATTGTTTGCGGTCATTATGACTGGGTTTATTTACCCGTTGGAAGGAAGCTGGACATGGGGCGGTAATGATGTCTTTGGCTTATACAATCTTGGCGACATGGGTTTTTCTGACTTTGCCGGTTCTGGTATTGTACATATGGCAGGGGCAGCAGCAGCCTTGGCAGGTGTTTTGCTACTAGGTGCACGTAAAGGTAAATATGGCTCTAATGGTGAGATACGTGCTATTCCTGGAGCAAATTTACCACTCGCGGCCCTTGGTACACTGATCTTATGGATGGGCTGGTTCGGCTTCAATGGCGGCTCTGTATTAAAACTTGGTGATATTGCCAGTGCCAACTCAGTCGCTGTGGTATTTTTGAATACCAACGCAGCAGCAGCAGGCGGCGCTATTGGCGCACTACTAATCGCTCGCTTAATTTTTGGCAAAGCAGATTTGACCATGCTCTTAAATGGTGCACTTGCAGGTTTGGTCGCAATTACCGCAGAACCCTCTACACCTTCTGCCCTGCAAGCCACTCTATTTGGTTTGATCGCTGGTGTCATCGTGGTACTGTCTATTTTAGCATTGGATAAAATAAAAATAGATGATCCAGTTGGTGCTATTTCAGTTCACGGTGTGGTAGGTCTGTTCGGCATACTTATTGTACCGATTACCAATTCAGGCGTCACGTTTGTCGGACAACTCGCTGGTGCTGCCACGATTTTTGTATGGGTGTTCGTTGCCAGCTTAATCGTGTGGTCGATTATCAAATTAGTGATTGGTCTACGTATCTCTGAAGAAGATGAGTATGAAGGCGCGGATATCGCTGAGTGTGGTATGGAAGCGTATCCAGAGTTTGTCAGATAATATGAGAATGTTTTACTAAATACTCATCCAACAAAAAACCCGCAGAGCCAAAAGGTTCTGCGGGTTTTTATTAGTTTTAACTTTATAAAAAATATACGATCAGCTTATTTCTTTTTCCACTGTTGACTGCGTGAAAATGGACCGATATACCCTTTGATGTTCAAGGTGTTGCCACTTAAGGTAGCTGTCATACGATAGTCTTTACCTTTTGCTGGGTCAGTAATTGTACCGCCACTATATTTGCCATTGCCATCAGATTTCAGGCCTTTGATGACTGTCGTACCAATATATTGTTTACCCTTTTCCGTATTAGCAGCGATAAGCTTACCAGTCAACACGCCATTAGATTCAGTAATTTTTACAGTACCTTTTGGCTGACCTTCATCAAACGTCTGCCAAGTGGTATTGGCTAATGGATCAGCGGCAAATGCCATGCTAGCAATACTGATACCGGCAACAGCTAATGTGGTTTTTGTAAATAGTTTCATAGATTGACTCCCTTCATACAATGATTGCTCGAAACATGATGTTTCTGATTTCTATGCTTATCCTTTGCTAGAATTTCCTACTATAGGCACCGCGATTTTATATAATGTGAAAGATATTTATCGTGTTTGCCTGCTAGTTTTTTCAAAGACATAAGCGATGTCTTGAATTCATTATAAGCAATTTTTAGCGTTTGCCTAGTAATTTTTTTACGCATTATTATTTCCATAAAACAAAACCATATCAAAGAGTTACAGAAAGGGGTTGTCGATATTTTTGTCCAATTGGTCATCTTTTTCTTTTGACTTACCCTCTTGCTTACTATAGAGACTATAACTTTCGAACGCTTGGACAATTTTATTCGCTAGCTCCTGCAACTGCTGCGCTTGCTCATACCCAGCAGCGTCTAGCGTCAACTCGACATCGCCATACATAATGATTTTGTCTTTTTGATTCTCAATGACAAGCTCACCTATTTGCATGCTTTGGTGGTTGTTGGCAAATGGTTCAATCATCTGATCATCCTTTTTATTGACAGTCTTTTGCTTATATTTGTTTACCAAACAGCCTTTGACCAATCAGTATCTGATCAACGGCTTCCTAAATCATTATTTAAAACAGGGTACCATGAAATCAATACCTCCTTGGTTTGCTCTCTCTTTACGCTTGTAGCTGCGTTAATATCCAATCAATAATTGCCCAAACGAATAGCATCCACTCAGGCTCTTTTTGTGATGCCTCAGGCACGTCTGAACTCTCTCCTGCCTTCAATGGCAAATCAAAAGCCTGTGCCTTAGTTTCGGTATCAAGCACAGGTAACGCATCGATACCCGTCTTGTCCATTAACTCATCAACACTGATAATTTGTATACGCTCTGACTCGTCGTTGGGCGCGTAATAAACACCTGCTTGGTTAATTGCTGGAATATAAACAGCTTTATAGAAGTGGCTGGGTACAAGCACTCGATCCGCCAGTTGCTTGGTTTTTTTGTCGGTAAATGCCACCCCTGTTACCGCATAAACCTCACCATACTGCTGAGTCAAGTAACGAGTTGCCGATTCAATATTGCGCCAGATATAGCGATTGTTGCGTGGCGACTGCGGAGCAATGTTGGCCAGACTAAAGCTGTCATATTGCTGGCTACGCGTTGCCATATCACCATTTGGCGATAAGTGTCCGCGATCATAGCCAGAGCCTGAATAGTCGGATAATGAGGCGCGCATAGACTTTGGTAATCTACTCTCTTCATGAAAGCTATCTTCGCGGTCTATCTGCTTGGCTTGTTGTAGACGGGTACGATCCAAATACTCTGCTGACCATAGTGGTGTACGTGATACACCAGAGTACATCACTGCAAAACCATCCATACACAATGCCTGCGTCTTATTATTTAATTTGGTATTCGTAAACTCAGGATAAATACCGCCATAAAAAGACTGACTACATTGACTAAAATCATGAGCATATGCTGACGCTAAAGGGATTGCCATAGCCATCACTGTCATCATGACGCTGTTTTTGAAACTGTGTTTGAGCCTGCCAAGACTTATCATGCAACTATCAACCATCTATCTATGCGTATCATTACGTGTACGCTATCGTAGCAGGCGTCTGCAAATAAAGAAAGATAAGGCGTAAGTCGTGACATTTTAAATGCTATCGGCTATACTAACTCGTCTCAAAACGGTGAAGTGGGTGAGTGGTTGAAACCGCACGCCTGGAAAGTGTGTATACGTTAATCGCGTATCGAGGGTTCGAATCCCTCCTTCACCGCCAATCTTATAAAACCTCAGTTTTCCTATCTTGTCCCACCCTATCCTAAATACCCCTTGAAACCTTTATAAATAACGCTTCTAGCGTTTTTTTTATGTCTACTGTTTTCCCAAGCTATCCGAACATAACCCACCTATCCCGTTTCTTGTGTTGGTCTATTCGTTGGTCTATTATCTATATATTCATCAATTAGACCAACATTCGATCTATTTTTATATGCCTTAGACCAACGTAATCGTCTTAACGCTTTAAACATATAGCTCGTAGGTATAGGAAATAGACCAACATGTTAAGTGATACTAAAATTCGTAAGCTCAAACCCACTGATAAATGCACCCCTTCTCGGCCAGATAAATATAGCGATCAGCAAGGTTTGCAGTTACTGGTACGTAGCTCAGGCACGCGAACATGGGTAAGTGCATATCGCTTCGATGGTAAGCAGCAGAAGACTACTTTAGGTACATACCCGCAGATGGGCTTAGCAGAAGCGAGAGTAGCTAACTCTGATATCAAGGCTTTAGTAGCTAATGGGGTCAATCCAAAGAATAAAAAACGTCAAGATAAGCTTGCCAACGAGCAAGCTAAAATGTTCAATGAATATGCGCTTGAATGGCTAGAGGAGCGTGAACGCAACGTGAAACCTCGCACCTATCAGCAAGACTACAACCGAATGCACAAAGACGTGCTGCCGAGCTTTAAAGGTATCGCTTTAAAAGATGTGACATTCGAAGATTGTAAGTCAATGGCAGATAATATTGAAAGTAGAGCTAAAAAAGGGACACCACCACGAGAAGTAACCAGACGCACTATTGATCTCGTTGCTAATATTCTTAAAAGAGCTAAGAGAGAGCGTCTAATCGAGGTAAATCATACTGAAGGGTTAAAAGAGCTATATCCAAAAGCCAAGACTAAGCACATGAAACATGTTGAGCTTAGTGAGCTACCTAAGCTTTTGCAAGATATTGAAAGCTATCATGGTCATGACCAAACTCGATTGGGCATGAAATTTTTAGCCTATTCATTCTGTCGTACTATCGAGCTACGTATGATGAAATGGGAACATATCGACTTCCCCAACCGTCTATGGCGTGTCGATATTGATAACCTTAAGATTGCACGTAAGCATGTTGTTCCTTTGTCAGACCAAATGCTAGCAGCGTTAGAAGAGATGAGACCCATCACAGGCCAATACGAATATGTGTTCTATCATACTGGTATGCACCAGCCTTATAGCGAAGAATTCATCAATAACGCGCTAGATATACTAGGATATGCTGGTAGACAGACCGGACACGGTTTCCGTCATATCGCATCCACTAACCTAAATGAGCTTGGCTATATGGGAGATGCCATCGAAAAGCAGATGGCCCATGATAAAAAAAGCAGCATTCGCGCAGTTTATAACCACGCGCAACACTTAGAAGAGCGCCGTAAGATCATGCAAGTTTGGGCTGATTTTTTAGATCTGCTCAGAGACAAAGGTGAGGTAGTAGACTTTCAAACTGCTAGGCAGCAAATTGAGCAGTCGTTAGTCAATCATCAATATGACAGCCTTGAAGCAATGAATAAACAACAACTTATTCAAGCACTCATTAATAAAGGTATGACAAAAACAGAGTTACAAGAGCTATTATAATTTAATACCATCCCAGATGCTGTATAACTGCTGTTTATATAAAATACTCAACAACTACATCGAATCGAGTGGCTTTACCTACTAAATCCATTTAGACTTTGTTGAATTTTTTTTTGTAATCATCTTCAACGAGCTGATTGATAACCTTAGTGGCCGTTGTGCCTCTGATTTTCATAATAGAGTCCAATTGATCTTGGTTTTTCTTATATATCTTGACCTCACTTAGGTCTTCGTTCTTGTTGCTCGCTGAAAATTTATTCCATGCGTCTTTCATGTTCTCTATGATTTTAGCTCTATATGATATTTCTGCTATTGACTCAAGATCAATTGTAGAGTCGTTTATATTTATATCTTGAGTATAAGTCTCATATGTGTATTCTACATTTGATAGGACATCAAGACTCGCTAAGATTAAATTGTACTTGTCTTCTAGAGAGGTGGGTATGAAAATATTCTGAAGTACAAGATAGTCTCTCTTGTCTGAGCTCAGATAATTATAAGCCCATTCAATTTGATTGCTATCATCATCCTTGAGCCACTTAATTTCTCTATCAGTACGATTTCTAAAATAGTTGGACTTAACTGTTTCAATAGTACCTATCAACGGATAGCTGTTTACGTCTACATGATTTGCATAATACGGTAAAATGAGTGGGATGTAATTGAAATGAATGATCTCATACTTTAAATAATTTAAAATGTGTGCAACTAATTCATTACCTCCAACCATAGTCTTATTGTAAAGAATACCTTGAACTAAATAAGCAATATGCAGAGCGCTACGGAGATCATCTTTGATCCAGTTGAGCAAACTATCTGGTAGTTGATTGTTAATTTTAAACCGCATCAACTCATGAAAATATGGGATTGGATATTGTTGGGATTCAAAGATACTTAGCAAAATAGACTTGAAGGCCCCTTTATCTAAATCAATATTAGCTGATAAATTCCCCAAATACATATTGTGCGCAAATACCAAGCTCTTGCACTCTTCCTCATTAAAACGTCCAATCGTCTTATAAAAGTCCTCTGAGTTTTTCCAGTTTTGGTTTAAATGATAAAAATATAAATCAGTATTAAATTTATATTGTTGGGCCAAATGATATGCATTAGCTTGGTTTAACAATTCCTGATTTAATCTGCTAATTGACTGATGATGGTCTTCTGTTACGACCTCATTATTATCAACTGTAGTGGCTAAAGCTGTAGTACCTTCTCCACTTTCTTCGACTGAGACTTCGGAGTCATCGTTAAACTGATCATCAGTACAAACGAAGTTTGCATCATTATAATTTGTGTCATTAGCGTCTGTCATAGCCAAATTTCCTTCAAAAAAACTCTTAAAAAGTAGGTATATAGTCTGTTTTAGTAGGAAAAAACTACGTATCTGGTACTTTAAAACTCCCTAATGTAGGGGCGTGAGCAGTCCTATGTCCTTTCTTACCTTAAAATAGACTGAATTTATTCTTTCACTTTCCGCTTTAACTATACCTTGTATGTAAACTTCGTCCTAGCACTAAATTTGGATTGCTTTATCTCAACATCAACACTGCGTTTAAGCGCTACCTATGCTCGTTGGAACAGATAATCTCAGCACTAAATAAGGACACTTGATGACACGTTTCAACATCCACAGTCAGCTAACTCCACCTGAAAAAATCTCCAACGCAGACAGGGATCTGCTATCGGATCTAAAAAAAACACTCCAAGCACACAAGAAAAAGTCTGCTCTCTAGCAGCCCGCTCTTAATGGGTAATGTATATTATTATTAAGCTTATCTAATTATTCCAGCTAAGCGCCTATCGCTTAGCACTGATCCATCTACCCATCGAAATATAAAAATACAGACTTACCTCACCCTATGAAACCAACTTCATAGGAACCTTATCATGTCTTACTCACACCTAAACCAGCCGCTAGTTGTCGCAAACGTTCATAATCTGGTCACGGACATACTGGCAAACATCATCAGTTTTAACGAGATCATGGATAAACTGAACGGGTTGTACTACCCGTTCATGAATCATCTAAATTCTGATCTAATTTATTCACAAGCAGTCGTGGCATTTTTTAGTAGTACGCAAGCTGTCGTTGGCGATACCTATCCAGAAAATGTGATTTGGGATCATGATAAAACCCAGCGATTCATCGCCACGCTGTCATGTTATAAAAACGATATTGAGAATGAACGAAATGCGTTCACTTACCAAGAATCTCAAAATAAAAGAAAGTTACATGGCTACGTTAATAATCTGATCACCCACTATTCAAGGCTGCTATTTATCCGTATAGATTTAAAATATGCACAAGAAACGAGCCATCTCGTTAGTCTTGAGGATTTCTACTGTCACATGAACAAGTTGAGAGAGCTTATTGGTAAAACAAAGGGTTGCTTTGAGCATCTGCAAGGCAATGCTTGGGCTCTTGAGCAAGGAGGAATCAATGGTGGACTACACTGTCATTTGTTACTTATGTATGATGGATCGAAGCGACAGAACGACTGGCACATTGCCAAAGAAGTGGGTGAGAAATGGAAAGCCATCACTGGTGGTCTAGGTGAGTACTATAGCTATCACGATCCAAAGCGTAAGCAGAAGTATAAGCAATATGGCAAATTAGGTATCGGGATGATTCATCGTGATAATCCTCAGGAAGTAGAAAACGCAGTAGCGTCAGCTTTATACCTAACGAAGCCAAACAAGAATGAGCAGCAGCTTAAATTGTGGCTACCAAATATGCGTACTTTCGGTCATGGTGTTTATAGAACATCGAAACGTAGAGGCTTACCACCAATAGTAAAATAATTTTAGATATACAGTATCGCCATGAGATGAGATAAGTAGCCATTGCTAATTTATCCGTCTACCTCTAAATGCCTAATCAAGGTCTGCTTATAGCAGGCCTTTTTTATGCGCCACTATCAAGGAGATCCTATGAAACCTATCTGTCCCCATTGTCATTCAGCACACGTTTTAGAGAATACAGATACCAGTATGCAAAGCATGTCAGAGCATCTGTGCTCACCCAAGCTATTAGTCAGTCTGGGCGTGAGCGTCTGCAAGTACTACAAGATCAATCCAATGATAGGCATGGTTGCAGGTGGCGCACTTGCCACCGTGATCAATCTGACACAACAACGGCTGGTCCAGCCGCCCTTACTGAAAGCGCCTATTATGCCGCGCTATTTGTGCAGTACCTGTCAGCATACCTTTAGCGTCTGACATTCTCATTTATTTACTCACTTAATTATCAAACCACTTATTTTATCGAACCATAAAGGAGCAATACTCATGGCACATTTAATCGAAAGTATGGCATACGTTGGAGAAACACCATGGCACGGTCTTGGCAACAAGTTATCCCCCAAGCAGCCTATTGAAGTCTGGGCACGTGAGGCTGGAATGGATTGGCGTATTGAGTCCTCAGATGTGAGCTACATGGCAACCAATGATAAAGGTCAAAACCTGATCATGCCTTATGACAATAACAAGGTGCTGTATCGCTCAGACACGCTTGAGCCGTTATCAGTGGTGAGTCAGCGCTACCAAGAAGTGCAACCAAGTGAGATTTTAGAGTTTTATCGTGATCTGACAGAGCAAGCAGACTTTGAGTTAGAAACCGCAGGTGTGCTTAAAGAAGGACGTAAGTTCTGGGCACTCGCTCGTACGGGACAATCAGCAACACTACGTGGCGGTGATGTCAGTCATGGCTATCTGCTCCTTGCAACCGCTTGTGATGGCACGCTTGCGACCACAGCTCAGTTCACTAATATTCGCGTGGTGTGTAATAACACCTTAGCGATCAGCTTGGCTAATGGTAATGGCGGTGTGGTGAAAGTACCGCATAGTACGACCTTTGATGCAAAAAAGGTCAAACGTCAATTAGGCGTGTCCGTCAGCCAATGGGATGCGTTTAACTATGAGATGAAGCAATTAACCAATAGGCGCGTCACGCAAGCAGAAGCAGCCAACTACTTAAACCGTGTGTTTAATGATGTCAAAGATGATGGCTTGATTCTGTTTAATACGGCCAAGAAAGAAAAGGATGCTGTTCCTAATGCTAAAGCGATGAATCAGGTGATGAATATGTTTAATGGTCAAGGTCGCGGTGCGGATCTGTCGTCAGCTAAAGACACGGCTTATGGTTTATTGAATGCGATGACAGAGTTTGTTGATCATGAACGCCGTGCGATGTCGCAAGATCATCGCCTTGACTCAGCATGGTTTGGGGCTGGTGCTAAGCTTAAAGACAAAAGCTTAGAGGAAGCACTACGCTTGATTGCCTAGTCGCTTAGCCACTCTACCTATCTCTTAAATCAACCACGCCTTTGCGCGTGGTTTTTTTATGCCGTCAATTAAGCAAGGCACATTTACAGATACAGATCACCAAGAATAAATCTACTAAAGGAGTTCACCATGAACCTGATCGCATTAAACAATACAAATAGGGTTCAGCCGAAACCCAAACGTTCAGTCATGACAGGTAAAGCGTCTCGAACTGCTAAACCTAAAACCAAGGGCAAACCAGCAGAAGTCATGCTAAAGCAAAATGAAGTCATTAGTAAACTTGCTCAACCAAAGACATCAACCACCGCTAAGCGTTTGGTCAACACCAAAGACTTAAGCCGTGAAGATTGGCTTGAGGTACGCAAGCAAGGCATTGGCAGCTCTGATGCTGCTGCCGCTTGTGGTATCCATCCTTACTTGTCCATGCTGGAATTATGGATGATCAAAACAGGACGCATGGACTCAAACATTGATACCAGTGGTAATAACGGCATCGAGGGCTACTCGCCACTCTACTGGGGCAATACGCTTGAACCCATGGTCGCGAAATACTATCAAGAGCAGACAGGCAATAAAGTACGCCGCGTCAATGCTGTCTTGCAGCATCCTGATCTTGATAAAGCTTTTATGCTGGCGAATTTAGACTATGCCATTACAGGCAATGACGAGGTACAGATTCTGGAGTGTAAAACCGCAGGTGAACATGGGGCCAAGCTATGGAAACATGGCGTGCCGTTGTACGTCACGTGCCAAGTTCAGCATCAATTGGCAGTGACAGGCAAAACTGCTGCTCATATCTGTGTACTGCTTTGTGGCCACGAGGCCAAGATTTATAAAGTTGATCGTGACGATCGCTTGATTGAATCTATCATAGAGCATGAGCGTCTGTTCTGGCAATACGTAGAAACAGACACTCCGCCAACCCCTGATCATTCTGAGTCAGCAGCGAGAGCATTAAAACTGCTTTATCCAAATCCTAAACCCTCAAGCAAGGTTGATCTGCGCGAAGACGCTGGCGCTAACAAGTTGTTTGAGCAATTGCTTAGCTACCGTGATTACATGCAAGAGCTAGGAGAACGTCATGATCAAGTCAAGCATCAGCTACAAACGCTAATTGCCGATAATGAAGTCGCTGTCTTTGATAAAGGTGCGATCTCATGGAAGCGCTCGAAAGACAGTGTCGGTCTTGATAGCAAGGCTGTCATCAAGGCGCATCCTGAATTGCTCGCGCAGTTTGGTAAAACCAAGCAAGGTAACAGACGCTTTGTCATTCTTAATGACTAAGCCATCAGTTACTCAATCATCAACACAGCAATCAACCAATCAAATCGAATCAAGCAAGCACATAAAGCCCACCTATCACAGGTGGGCTTTTTTATGGCTAAACACAATCTATTAAACACATAAGGAATATCACCATGATTAAAGGTCTAACGATTACCCCGCCCGTATTAGGTCGCATCAGCATTGGCCGTGTCATTGAAAAAGATGGCAAGCGTCTCCCTGCTAAAGACGATCAATTTACGATTACTAGCCAAGTTCAAAACAAAGATGGCTGGGTCAACCATCCACTTGATGAAAAGCTGCGTGCAAATAACGACGGTAAGCTCAGACAAATACCAGTGCGTATGTTGTTTAACGATCCTGAGCTTAATCTTAGAGCAGAATATACGCTATTTGACAGACAAACAGGTCGGCCACTATGTGTGGGCGATGGTGAGAGCTGTCAACGTCGAACCAGCCAAGGGATCGAAACGCTTCCTTGTGCGTCACCTGACCGTTGTCCACTGGCACAGGGAGGTGCTTGTAAGCCTTATGGCCGTCTTTACGTGAATTTATCTGAGGACGATGAGCTTGGTACGTTTATCTTTCGCACGACTGGCTTTAATAGTATTAGAACGCTGGCAGCACGCTTAAGTTACTTTGCCGCCGTATCAGGCAATAAGCTGTCATGTCTACCACTACAACTCACCTTACGAGGCAAAAGCACCACGCAAAGCTATCGTACGCCAATCTACTTTGTCGATCTAACGCTACGTGATGATGTGACTTTAAAGCAAGCCGTACAAGATGCTGGGGTCATTGATCGTGAGCTTAGCGAACACGGCTTTGATCAAGCGGCATTGGAGGCAGCCGCCAAACAAGGTTACGTAAACTCATGCTTTGAGATTGATAGCGATGGTCTGCTGGATGTGGCTGAAGAGTTTTATCCGATGGAGACAGAGAATGTGAGTAGTACTCAGCAGGGAAACTATCAAAATGGGTTAGCCACTCAGAACATAACGAGCATCGAGCACGGACTACGAAAAAGCGTGACAGCGGTAAGTTAAAGCAATTGTACGGATATGCGACATAAAGAAGAGCTGATTGATTCCGCTCTTTTTTATTGTCTGAGTCAAAGTTAGAAGCCGGACGGTATGGGATGCCGTAAAAAAATATGGGACTCCGTAACTGTATGAGAAAAAATTTCTCATTAACTTATAAGGAGCAAGTAATGGAAAATTCGAACGAGAGCATACCGAAAAACGTATCAATATCTAGAACTTTACAGATACCTCGCATGGTACCGCTCAAGCAGGTAATGCATTATACAGCGCTTAGCAGTACTACGATTTACGATATGCTAGACAAGAGATCTAAACGCTACGATCCTACCTTCCCTGTCCAAGTAAAGCTTTCAAAAGGTCGTGTAGCGTGGGTTGAAAGTGAAGTCGCTGAATGGATTGAGAGCAAGATAGCTGCTCGGATTCACTGATCAAGGATAGAAAATAAGCCGAACTACGCGGCTTATTTTTTTGCTATCTTTAACCGCATCTAGCTAGGTTTAGCCGCATCTAGCTAGGTTTAGCTGCATCTAGCTAGGTTTAGCTGCAAGGTACCAGACTTGATTCTTAGATATAACTAAACCATCGCGGCGCATTTTCTGTAATAGGTTACGCACTTTATGTTTGCGCTGTTTGTCATCTAATACTTGTGGTAATTTATTAGTCAGCATCTTATCAAAGTCAGCTAGTCTACCTCGTTCAAACGTCTTGAGGTACTCTATAATCAAGCTTTGATAATGCATGTCATCTAAGCCACGCATCTGCATATACTCTGCCTGCTGCTCTGTATGCCTCGCCACATCAGCAGCAATCATATAATTATTTTTACGCCCTTCTATCAGTGATTTTTTACGTAGTGCTTCTGCTTCGTCTTCAGTGATCGCTTGACCTTTTTGTACTTTATCAAGCGCTATAATGTCGTGTAATGCAAGATTATCGACTGTGGCTAGCTGCTTGGCATACTCTTGATCAAGCACTTTACCTGTGAATTTTACACGTACTCTTTCATGGGTTAAGTCATAATCTGGCAAAGGAAAAAAACGCTTGTATTGAATCTGATACATTTTTTTGATGCCACTACCGATGGTATCCATCATATTTAAATTGACCATGGCATTGACCAAAAACGGATTGCGATAGCTCGCCTCAGGCGCATCTTGCAATAAGACATTATCGATGGTTTTAGGAATAAACTCGCCACTATTTTGAAACACCAGCGTTGAGTCTTCTTTTTCGACCACCGTAATACGTCCGCCTAGTCGATAATCTTGATGACCAATGGCATTACTTAATGCTTCACGGATGATATAAGGATCGTACTGCTGCACCTCTTCAGGAAATAGCGTACCAGTAGGCATGTAGCGGTAATTTAGATTACGGATTTTGTTATAAACCTCATCCAAGGCTAACAAAAACGGCGGTTCAAAATGTTGATAGTCTTTTTCAATGCCATCAATGCCTTTTAGAATCCAAGTGATATGCGCTTGCGCTGGGCTTAAAAAATACGTGGATTCGTAACGCCCTAATAAAATGATAGCGGTATTGGTGATCTGACCGCGAATGGTAATTTTGGCTTTATTTAAAAAAGTGATGTCATCCCATCCTTTTATGTCCTCAGCCAAACGTTTGTTCTTATCAGCAAAGACTTGTCTGGCCACAACAATGGCTGTAGGATCAAGGTCTTCAAGCGTTGCATCGTGACAAATCTCAGCACTCCAGTCATCCGCTCGATTTTGCCACAGCTTACGGCTTTGATCTGGGTATTGCTTAAGCAGTTTTGTGAAGCTACCAATACGAATGTAAGGCTCATGCAAAAAACTAATGGGCGTATCGGTAGCTGCTGGAATCTCGAATAGTACTACCGCTTTACCATCAATCCTTAGCTCATGGATGGTGAAATGGATCTTGGGGCTTAAACGGCTCACTAGCCAATGCTCTAAGTCTTCGTTGCCTTTGGCTTTTTTTGTCTTCGGGCTAAAGTTTGTACCCATAATGTTATGTGTGCCATCCTCCACCCCGAACACCAAGTAGCCAAACTTCTTGTCAGCCAAACAAGCGCCATTGGCAAGCGCAGATATACGCTTACCGATCTCATCAGGACTATGAAAGTTATGTTTAAACTCAAGCCACTCTTGTTCGGTTGGTTGTTGGATAAGCTTTAGGACAAGATTTTGATAGTGGTTAGGCATAGTAGGAACGCTAAAATTAGTTAGGCTTGAATAGTTTTGTTTTATCCATTATACGCTGTCAATTGTGCGAAAGCAGTGTATTGGCTGGTTTTGTTTATGCTAAGCTAGCACATCTTGTACCAAACAATTTTTCGTAAGAATATCATCAACTAAAAAATAGATGTTAAATCAGATAAAGGGTAAATATGGCTACTTCAGTTGAATTCTACAAAGTAACTTTCAAAAAAGAAGAGTCACAAAACTCTAAAACCTTGAAAGATTATTTCGCTTCAATAGTGAGTAAGTCTTTTGGGTTTAAAGATCAGTATGATAGAGATTTTTACGATTTTAATCTGATACAAGCAAAATACTACGGTGGCTCTTTCAGAAAAATAAGAACTGATGAGATCATTGAGACTGGTAAGGTTGGAGCAGCTGCTAAAAAATTAAGCTATACCAAAGGTGAAGGTAAATTAGAAACCAACCACCTTGTTTTCTTTCCTAAATATAGCGTAATTGGCTATATAAGAAACGTACACGCTAATCATTATAAAAGACTAGAAAGCTGTTTGTCAGAAGCATTTTGTAGGGATGTTATAGTTTCACCATTAATAACTGCTGGCTCTCTCAACCAAATACTTCAGAACCGAACAGTAGTAGCAATAGATTTTTCTGTGCCTATTAGTTCAGCTCAAGCAACAAACAACGGCCAACTATGGTCTGATAAAGCAATGAAAGCTGTTGATGATTCAGGAGGAGACATTTTAAAAATGCAAATCGGTCTTGACTTACGTAAAAGCGAGCGTGGAATGATCTCAAAAGCCTCTGAAAATATTAGTAATCTATTATCATTCAACCCGACACGAGCTGTCGTAAAGACTCAAGACATTGACGGAAAATACGATTTAATAGATCTTATTGCTGATAAAATAGTCTATAAAGATGAAACCTATTCGTACACTAAAGACGCTCTTCAACCGAGTGTTATATACGATAAGATCGTGACTGCTTATCTAGGGAAGCTAGATGAAATCGAACAAGTATGCTGAAACAATAAAATGGTTAGCTCTGAGCTTAGTCATCTCAGTTGCTTTATGTGCTTTTTTATACAATGAAATTCTTAGCACTTCTTCTGTAATGATAAATGAAGTGTTAAAAACTTTGATTACTCTATTTGGCACAATGTTAGGGTTTGTTCTTACTCTAATGGCAATTGTTATAAGCTTAATAGACAAGCGTTTGATTAAAAATATGGTGAAATCAGGTCATTACAATAACCTCTTGATGAGTAGTAAGTTGTTGTCATTACTGTATTTCATTAGTATAGCCATCTATCTAGTAGCATTGATGGTTACAGTTCGACAATCCTTTATATTCTTAATCTCTATTGGTGCTACTCTAGTTACCGCTATGTACTCACTTAGAACAGCCTATAAATTTTTTCAGATTTTTAAGCATATAGAACCTAATAAATAATTAAATCTTGCAAGTAGCAAAATCCACCAAAAAACCTTGCTGCTTAGCTATACTGAGATTAGTAAATTATGCAACTCACTAAACGCGAATATATAGCTTTCGAACTACTAAAAACCAAGAGTATCACTGTAAATGAGTGTTATAAACTTGCTGATGAGTTTATAAGTAAGTCTAACGTTATTATTGACGATCCTACTACTGAGAAAGGCTGGATTGAGCAGATTTGGGAATGGGCTGACAAGTTTCAATTAACTGAGGACGAAGTACCACGGAATAAAAAAGATTTGCTCGAATTAGATACCCTGAATATCTATAGACATGAAATGTGGAATCCGTATTCACCAGTCATTACCTATTTGCCTGAAGTCATTACTGAGCTACCTAGCCTAAATCGTATTGCTGTTCAATATAATTGGCTTGTGCGATTAAATGAGAATATAGGTCAGCTAAGAAATCTTGAGTATTTGATTTTGACGGAAAACTTCATGACTGAACTGCCCGAAGAGATAGCACAGCTTAGCAAACTAAAGGGATTGGATATTGAAGATAATAAATTCTCTGAACTACCTGACTTCATTGGAGAGCTTATTAACTTAACATGGCTAGTAGTCAAGTCTAATAAACTGAAAGAACTACCTGAGAGTATTGGTCAGCTGATTAATTTAAAAGATCTAAATATTGAATACAATGTCTTAGCGGAACTCCCCCAAAGCATTGGAAAGATGATCAGCTTAGAAAAGCTTGAATTAGGCGAGAATGCTTTGATTAATTTTCCTGAAAGTATTGGTGCATTAAGTAACTTAAAAGAGCTCATTGCATATGACAATCGATTAACCACCTTACCTGACAGTATAGGTAAATTACATAATTTGGAAAAGCTAACTTTATGCAACAATCAACTAGTTGAGCTACCCGATAGTATTGGTCAGCTTGCAAGTTTAAAAGAACTTCATCTTGGGAATAATAAACTAGCTGAATTGCCTCTTACTATTTGCAATCTTAAAAATCTCGACTATATCTATATAGATAGCTACTTACTAGCTAAACTGCCTGAAGCAATTAAGCAGTTTTTGAATACCGTTCCGCATGTAATAAGTTGGAATAATTCATAGAAAGGATCTTAGCTGTATTCAGAATCATGATTGAATACAGTAAAATTGTATTTTTTGATATTAGTACTTAAGTGTCGGGTACCATCACCTGACCATTCTCATTAGCATAGGAAGAAGCCAGTCTCTAATCTCAACTAATTTTTGACTCTCTGTAACATTTTTATACATTAGCTTATGAATAGGGTTAACTTTTCTATTAAACTCATCAAACATTTTTTGTAAACCCTTCATTCTTAAAACAAAATAATCATAGAATGGTTAACCCACCTGTCTGTACTCAAAACGTATCATATCATTGAGCGAATCGTGAGATCTTTCATTATTATAGATCCCAATCCAAACCTCAGTAAGCTTCCTCACTCCATTTAAATTATTAAAAAAGTGACAATTTAAAATCTCACTGAGTTTGTATGAGGTTTAATGTAAACACTATAATAATTTATCTATTTTCTGTGTCAGCGAAAGTCCTATCATCATATTCGAAATCCTCGCAGACAGATTGCTCAGCCTTTCTTTGAGCAATGTCATTTCTCAACTGTTGCTCTTCAATACTTAATTCTTCATCATCGTCATATGGGCCACTCATTAAAATCTCCTTATATCCATTAAATAAGGAGTTAGTATCAAATGATTAGACTATTCTTTCAAGTAAATTTTTGATAGCTTATTGCAAAATTTCTGTAAAGTTCGTTTATATAGTTGGATACCTGCCTAAAGAATCGCCTTGAATTATTTTGACCTAGTTTTTATTTAACCCCAAATTTTACTCATTCAAATACAGCTCAGCCATCCCATCAAGCCTCGCTTTTACCTCTTTCCAATTCGGCATTACTTGCGTTAATAAGCGCCAAAAATGTTCACTATGATTGTGCTCGGCGATATGACACAGCTCATGCAGTATCACATAATCAATGCATTCTTTTGGCGCTTTGACTAAGTGCGGATTAAGGATTAAATTGCCTTTAGTTGAGCAGCTTCCCCATTGTTTTTTCATGATCATTAACTTCAATGAAGGATTATTTTTTACCCATGAGGCCTTATGTATTAAGGCTTCAAACCTCTCTCTAGAGACCGAAGTGAATTTATCTTTATACCATTTATCAATCAAGCTTTTCACGAGAACCGCTCGTTTTTCAGCGTCTAATTCAGAATCACTTTGAGACAATTCTACATGTAACTTACCGCAACTGAGCTTCACCGTACTGTTTATTTTATCGTTAGTTTTTGCATCGGTTATCACTTTTAACACATAACGACGACCCAGATAAAACTGAGTCTCACCGCTGACATAACGCTTAGGCAGTACATGGCTTTTTTGCTTAGCAAAGTCCTGTAGGTTTTGCCATATCCAGCGCGCACGCTTCATCATCGCGTCATGTATCATCTCATCTATAGCATCAATAGGCGCAGTAACGACCACACGCTGATCAGGATGTACTTTAATCACAATTTTGCGAGGTTTGCTTTTTTCAGTGGTCAGAATGTCAGCTTTAGACTGACATGCTGTTGCTTTATACGTTACTTCTTTACGCACGATTTCGTAGTCAATTTTATCTTGACCATAATAAAAAATGCCATTCTCAGTCATTGCCTACTACCTACCCTCTGTCTGCTTTTGAGCGGCTTGCCTCTCTCGTGCTTTTTGTTTCTCTTGAAAGCCCAAGTCGGGTAATCTTTAGTACTGCTTCAATGAGCTGCTGCGCTTTATCGATACCTAGGTCAGCAAATAACATTGGCAATAAGCGTCTATTAATCGCATTTTCAATTTCTGCTGGATTAATAGAATACTCAGCCACTGCTGTCTTAACAATCTTATCAATCTCAAAGGCGTAAGTGACAAGCTTATCGTTATCTAACGCTTTATCCACTAAGAAATCAGCATCAAACAAATGCTTAAACAAACCAAAATACGCCTGAGCATGTTTGTTTAATTTGCCATTACCATCGATAAAGCTATTTGGTACATCAGCGACGTCGCGGTCTTTTACGGCTTGCTCGAAGTCAGCAAACATCATGTACTGCTTCACTGGTGCATCAAACATGGCTTTGGCATCAGCAATTGCTTGCTTAAGTAATTTTGAAAAATACTCTTGGGCATAAGGATCACCCGCAAGATCTTGTTCAATCATCTTGGTCACACGACCAGTAATTTTATCTGTTTGGTTACGCGCTTCATCATCACTCATCGCCTCAGGCTTAGCATTTTTTCCTAAATTGTCTACTAGGTAAACACCTTTGGCTTCGCTAACCTCAAGCCCTGCGATATGCTTATCGAGTAAGCTGCAAATATCTGCTTCATACTCATCATAATCAATGGTTTCGTCGGCATCAGCGCGTACTTGCTTACGTAAATTGATGAAAGCTTTTAGATCTTGTTTATAACGATCACGCTTGCCACCAAACGAGGCATCTTCAAAGAAAGACGCTGACTGCAAGGCAACTTTCATAGCGTTAGAAAACGTGGTCAAAACCGCATAAAAGTCGTCACGTTCTTTGAGCTTGGTATCGACTACTCTGCCATCGATTTCCTGCATTTTTGGTGCAAGCACTTGTCTTAATGCTTGTCCATCTTGCTTGTTTTTCACTGATGAGAATATTGACCCCTGCCGTCAAATCCGTACAACTAAACTTGGGAGATTTTAATTACGCAGCCTGACGATAATAGTCAAACCACACCTGTCTTGGCGTTTTATAGCCCAAGCCCTTTTGAATTCTAGTTTGGTTGTACTCAAGCTCAATATATTTAGTGATATCGTTGATGGCTTCGAATCTTGTTTTATAGTCTTGGTGATACACCAGCTCATTCTTTAATATGCCCCAGAAGCTCTCTATGGGCGCGTTATCAAAGCAGTTGCCTTTACCACTCATCGAGCCTGTAAATTGGTGGCACTTAATGATCTTATGATACTCATTGCTACAATACTGACTGCCTCTGTCAGAATGTAAAATCAACCCTTGGCTAGGTCGCTTGTTTTTGATTGCCATATTAAGTGCACGGCATACCAAATCAGCGGTCATGCGCTTATTGATGACATAGCCGACGAGCTCTTTAGTATATAGGTCTTTAACACCTGCTAAGTATAGCCAACCTTCATTTGTCCAAATATAAGTGATGTCACTGACCCAAGCCTCATTAGGACGATTGGCATTAAATTTCTGTTCTAGACGGTTTGGATAGACCAGCTTGTTGTGATTAGAGTTGGTGGTGACTTTAAAGCGCTTGTGACGACGGCATTTAATGCCGCATTCTTCCTTTATACGTCTAACCATATACTTACTTATGGCATATCCTTGCCCTGTAAGGTAAGCATACAGTCGCTCATAGCCATAGCGCTGCTTAGTCTCATCATGAGCCACTCTGACTAGCAACTCACACTGATTGCGATGGATCTGCTGATTACTGATGCCACGATTTATCCAGTTGTAATAGCTTGATGGCTTAACATCTAATACGTGACACATGCAGGTGATGCTAAATATTTTCTGGTTATCCTTGATAAAGACGTACTTCATCAACTGTGCTTCGCGAAGTACGCCGTCGCCTTTTTTAGAATGTCTCGCTCCTCCTGAGCAACCTTGAGATCACGTTTAAGACGTTTATTCTCTTCTATAATGGCCATGAGTTCAGGATCATATTGCTTAGTGCCGACAAGCTTGCCTTCATTCGCTTTATTCTGCCAGTTAGATAAGGTCTGCATCGCTATACCTAGCTGCTTTGCAGTCGCTGAAACATTGCCATTATTATCTGCTATCTTTTTGACGGCTTCAGCTTTAAAAGCTGCACTGTAGGTTCTGACTTTCTTAGTCATGATAAACTCCTGTGAATACACTTAGTTTACCAAGTTTGGTTCTATAGTTTTTTCAGCATAGCTCACGACTGCCCTTTTCATCAAAGATACTAATGCGATCAATCAAGGCTTTGATGCCAAAGACTTGCTGATAACGGGCAACAATTTTGCCAGCCTTTTTATCAAACAAGGTAAATAGGCGTGTCATCTCAAGCAAACGCTGTGGCTGTAATAAGCTAACAATTAGGCGGTCTTGATCGGTAACGACCAGATCACCGCCAGCAATCAGTGATTTATATTCATCTGTAATAGAGACAGGACGATGAGCGAACAGATTCTCAATCTGCTCAGGACTGAGCGTTTGGTTTTTTAAACGGGCAAACTCAGGCTCAGAGATCTCTTCCTCAACCCATTTTGCCCAAAACTTCTCAGGCGTACCGCAGGTGGCATACAGACCGTCATTACCATTGACCGCTAGCAATAACTGGCTATAGGCAAATAGATGTGGAATTTCTTTTTGCTTTTGATTGCGAATATGCTGGGACACCGCTTGAGCATTGGTCGATTGCCACTCTCTACTGGAGTCAGGGCGTTTGGCTTCGATCACTGCCAGCGGTAGACCATTCACAAAGCAGACGATATCGGGTCTACGGCTGTTTGTACCCTCGCTATTGAGTACCACCAGCTCTTCGGTAACGTGAAAACTATTATTGCTAATATGATTCCAGTCTATCAAAGCAATAGTTTGTGAGGTTTTTTTACCGTCGATAAACTCAGTCACGGTCACGCCATAAAGCATGGCGTTATAAAGCGCCTCGTTTGCTGCCTGCAGCCCTAAGTTCATCGCTGGGTTTAGCTCGTGCATGATTTTATCAATGGCGCTGTCTAATAAAGGATGCGCCTGACCTTCAAATGTAAAAGTTTGCTTGGCTAAAAACGCACGCATAATAGGCAATAACACTACTTGATTGGTGGCCTTATTTGAAGCCACTTTTGAGCGCATGGCACTGCATTGGCTTGGTGGGATAAATTCGTAGCCCAGCGTGGTGAGCAAGGTTAAGGCAGGGATTTTTGAGCTGAATTCTTCTTGGAAATTCAATGTAGCCATAATTCAAACCTATTACTCAAAAGCCATTATATTTGCTGTTTCTATAATTTGATTAATTGCTCTCTGAGGAACAAAGTGGTCTCCCATAAATCTATTTTCAAAGGAATTCCAAAACACTTCATTTTCTTCCGATGGTTTGTACTGTTCAGCGTTCTCAGTACTTTCCTTAGCTAGAATAAACATAATAACCTCAAAGGCTTTTGGTACACCTCTGCCTGATTCAAAAGTAGGAAGCTTTTTAACTCCTAAGAATTCACCCAATGACTTTGCATCAACAACCCCTTTTTTAATTTGATCTAATAGCTCTGGCTTATAACATACTAATAAGACACCGATTAATCGAAGCAGCTTATAACCAAAATATTTTCTTTCAGAAAATGTTTCTGATTCAGAAAGGCTTTGTACAATTTGTATATGTAGGATCAGTGTCTCTATCTCTCTAAGAGATAGACTTCGAGATCGGACTAAGTCTTCAATAGCATCCTGAAAATAATTATCGTTTAAATATTCATTAGGTAAACATTCTTTTTCTGACGCTAGATTGAAAAAATGCTGTTTAGAAGCTAAAACAGGAGAATGATAGCTCCTACTAGAAAGAGAGGATAACTCAAACCTAAATTTTACAAACTTATCTAGATAACGCTGTGCATCCACTGCTTGACCATAACAATGATTAATCGAGGCTTTGAGTTGCTGAGTATTAGTAATAAGCACAAAACTAACATTTTCTACATCGAACGTATGCTTAATAATTTCAAGCATATCAATTGCAAAACTAGGTCTACAGCGATCAAGTTCATCTATAAATATAACAATTGGGCTATTAGATGCAATTTCTGTCAAAGCAGCTTGTAAAGTCTTTAGATTTTTCTCTGCTTCTATATGTTCTTTTAATATTAATTCAGCCGTAGCATCGATTGCTTTATCAGTCGCTTCTTCAATTTCATCAGTAAAGTCTTCTGCCACATCGGCAAAGTCTTGTCTGAGTAAGTGAGATACACCAGCTTTAGCGAGCGCCTTAATACCAAACCTTACAGCAGGTAATATCTTTTTTATAAAACCCTCACGTCTAGAATCTTCTGGTAAGGTTTTAATGATTTCTGCCAGTACAGTCATTAAAGGTTCATTAATATGATCAGCTTTAAAAGCATCAATATAAATTATGCTATGTGTCTCATCTTCCTTCATTAGATTGATCAGTTTATGGCAAAACTCAGTTTTTCCTGTTCCCCAACTACCATCGATAACCATTGGTGAAATATCTATATCAGACTTTAAAAGCTTAATAGCTTTATCAGCGATACTTTTACGTTGAAACTCATCACGCCCACCTTGTCCATCGAATGTTTTTGCCGTAATGTCCATATCCATTTCACTGTTCCTTTGATTGAACTTAATAAATTATTATTAGAAGTTAACATTAGCGACTGACATCCGTACGATCACTCGATATCTATGAATACTTATGACGGTTTATACAACCCATGTCGCACATACCTTTTATCTTTGTTATAGCAACGTAGGTAGGTTCGATATCCCGAGTGATGAGAGACTGTCATCTGATAACAGATTAAGATTATCGTATATCCAGTTTACGAAATCTGCGCCTGCTAGCACCGTTACATCATGCAACTCTGCAAAATCGGTATTTTTAAATTCCGCTGTTGTGATGAGAACTCTATCAATGTGCGTATAGTCATCTTCATTAATCTCGTACTCTGCCACTTGTCTGATACCACGATTGCCTGTTGTACCTTCATGATGTTTTACTTGGATAAAAATGCCTTCCTTCTTTTCTGAGAACTCTGAAAAACGTGTCGCAATGACATCGACATCTTGTATGCCCGATTTCTCATTTTTCGCAGGTATACGTGCAGTGTAGTTTTTAGCTTCCAAGATTTCCTTAATAAGGTGTTCAAGACCAATGCCACCAGACTGAAGGTTTATATCTTTATTACTGCGCAATCTAGATAGTAGATCAACTTTAAATTTCTCAGTATTTTGCTGTATTTTAAGTTCTTGTTCGTTGTTCCATGTATATAGCTTGTCGTTCTTAACCGATTCTATATGCTTGTATAACTCGTCCGAAAACTCATTCAAATCACAAACAGTCATGCGTATTTTAAGTCTGTTTTGGAGGGCAGTTGATAAGTTACCTCTAGGGATAAAGTAACCATCCTTATGCTTTAGATATCTGACAGATATTCTATTTTCCCCATATTGAATGCCTTCGGTAACAGGTTGATAACTTTTCTCACCAGCTATTTCCGCAATAGCAACTGCTCCAGAAAAAGGAACAATCACATAGTCACCTTGCTTAAGATTAAAATAGCGCTTTATTTGGTTGGTTTGTCGACCTCTATCGATGCCTTGAAACCCTTGCTCAATTAAATCTTTGACAGTCTCAAATTGAGAAAAATTAACGCTCGCCCAACCATAGCCAATCTGATTATTTTTAATAAGTTTAGGGCTTCTGACCATCACAAAATTAACTTGAGCCATTTACTAATTTCCTTTTAAGTGAGATATAAAAACCAACCGTATTCTATGTTTATATTGCTATTGAACCACCAACCGCTTTTTACCTTTTAAATAGATTCTGAGATATAAGCTAACAGTCCAGCACTAGTGATTGGGATTAAAGTAGGAAGCTTTGAGCTGATTTCTGCTTGAAAGTTGAATGCATTCACGTAGGTCAATTCTTATTCACCAAAGTCATTTTTTATCCAGTCATTGAATTTCTTCTTAACAACTCCTGCTTCATAGGCGTTTAACTCGCTTTTGTAAGTGAACCAGCTATCCACATCTTTATCTGCATTTTTACCCTGTAATCCCTTTATAATATTATTATAGGTAATTTTAGAATACATTAAACGTTTGTATCCATCCTTGTCACCATGAGACGATAAGTTAGAAGCAACAGTTACAGCTTTGCCTATCCACACTTTGTTATTGATACCAGTATTTTTTCTACCAGTCTTGACTACTAATTCTTTATCTGTAGCTATACCTATCCCTACTTGTATTTTTTTCATACCTCTTTCATTAAGTAGTTTGTTAAACATATCAATGAAGGTATTTACATAAAAAGTTTTGTTAGCACATTCTAAAATATCGGATTGTTTAGGAGTAGTGTAAATAGCATAAACGCAGTCACCACGAATACCTATTTCGCGAATATTTTCATCATTTCTAAGAATTTCGATAATCTCTGAGGTAAAAGCTCTAACTACTTTCGCAGTAGGTTCGTCATTATTTGAGAATAAAGAAGTGGAGTCTCTTATATCAACAAATATGGCAGTTACCCATGAGATGTAACCATTTTCAAAAGTAAAGTTATCATCACTCGGAAGCCTATCTTTTTCCTCTATTTCCATATAGTTATCGAGGATAGAATCAACTCTATTCTTTCCCTGCTTATAATCATATTCAGACAATGTTTTCTCCTAATTTAAAATAGATAACACCAAGAAATTACAAGGAACGGTAGACTAAAAAGAATAAGTTTGAAGCCTTTGTTATATCTTTCAAATTTCTCTGTGCATATTTTGGAATTAATATATATCTGACAAGCTAAATCCTCTCTATAGCTATACTCATTCTTCTCGATATTCTGTAGGTAGTCATGACTACCTGCTTGAGCTGATATCGCACCAAAGAAGATCATAGAGCTGCTATTCTCAGAATGTATTTTTGTTCGTGCTGTTAATGCTTGTGATAATTGATATACCCCTTGTAGAAAATAAAATGAAGACAAGATAATTGTTAATACACTAAATCCAATGAGTACATTCGTCTCATCACTATTTAGAGCTGATTTCAGAAAGTTGAGATTTGTAGGCTTTACAGTAAATAGGATAGTAAGAATAATTCCTACAGCAGAGAGTAAGTAGGATACTTTGCTATCACAGTTCGCAACAAAGCCTATTATTCTCTCTAAATTTTTCTCTAGTATTTCATTACTTATTCGAGGACTATCTTCCATCAAGCAAACTCCCTGTCAACTAAAACCCGCCTCTTACCCGTCAACAACTTCTACGGTATAAACTTATAGTCCAGCGTGGTCAGCAAATTTAAAATATGAATTTTTGAGACAAATTCCTTTTAGAAGTTGATCGTACTATTAGTTATTAAGCCACCCATTGGCGCAAAACATTTATCACAATCGGTGCGAAGGCTTCAAGTCTGCCATCTTGTGGCTGTGCTAAATCATCAATCACCATTTGGATCAAGTCGCTATCGTCTATAACATCATCAGGGTCGATGCCACCTCCTAATAATAAGGCTTGCACAAACTGTCTTCTTTGCTCGACCAAAGATTTATTATCATTGCCTAAATGTAATACTCGAATGGTTTCTGTGGCATCAGCAGTCGCCCCTTCAACTCTTCCGCTTAGCTTAAATCTAATATCTGTTTCACATTCAGCATCAAACGGCGTAAGCGGTAATGGCTGCGAACCGTGCGCATCATCGCATTGCTTGGGTGTTTTACAGCTAGCAACAATATTGGTGTAATCAAGACTTCGATTCGGTGCGATTCGTCTGGCTAAGACGTGCTCATTCATACAGTCTTTGCCATCCCCTGAGATACGTTTGCAGCAGTAGGCACAGAGGTAAAACTGCTCTATTGCACAAGCAGATCGAATATCTTTTCTTTCTACTTTAGTCAAATCGTTGTAATTTCCTTGAGGGTTTGCGCGCTTCCAGCGAGTAAGACTTTGTGGCTCAAATCCTACTTGCTTAGTTATTTTTCGCAATTTGCAACTCCTTCTTGCGAAGTAGCAACCTTGCTTTAGCAAGCTCCATGTTTCCTGATGGCAACTCATTTTCTAACGTCTCTATCAAGGTCTTTGCAGTGACAATATCAGCATCCTGTATGGCATCTAAAAGGTTACCAAGCTGTTCGTTAATGTCATGATCACGAATGTCGGTATCCATCACCTCTAGCAATACCGTATTGACATCTTCTCCATATAAAGGAGGCAGCGCGCCAATCTCACCATTATTCAACAAATACACCAAGATGTCTTTTTGGTCACTAATCACTAAAGGTGAATGCGTGCTTAATACTATTTGGCACTTAGGGAAAGTATCTGTAAAGCGCTGTACCAGATTGCGCTGCCAGCTAGGGTGCAAATGCATATCGACTTCATCTATTAAGATAATACCATCACCTTGCAGTGGATCATCCAGTTCAGGATTCATCATTGCTAGCCGCCGAGCGATATCACCCACCAATGCCATCAGCGACTTCTCCCCCTGCGAGAGCTGTAGAACGTTTAGCGACTGACCATTTTTATCAACAGCCATATGTAGACGCGGCTTACGCTGTACGCGAATATTGCTAAGGTTAGGCATAAACGCGGTAATAGCGGTTCTAACGGCATTTAGTTGTTTGTCTTGGTGTTCATATTCTATTTTCTTTAAAGAAGTTGAAAATCTATTTATGCGTTCAAACTTTTGTAAGACAGACTCTATATCTTCCTTATCTAAACTGTCGAGTCTCTCTTTATTACCAAAAACCATATCCTCCACCTTAGCAAAGTCTTCAATATATTCTGTTATAACTCTGCTAGAACTTCTATTTTGCTCCTCATTCTCAATATCTTCACGCTCACGAAACCATTCAAAAAACCGTCGAAAGTCTACGCCTTGATTGAGCGCACTGTCGTAGCCATCTATTTGATCAAAGTTATGCTTATTCTTAATTTTTAACGGAATGTCCAACACTGAGCGCTCAACGGGATAATAAGCAATCAAAGGCAGGCTTGCACCATCGCTGTCAGTAAGCTGCTGGCGATACTTATCTACCAGCTTCGAGAGTTGGCTCAAGTTACTGGCACGCTCATTTTTACGCCCTTTTCGAGTTTTAACGAGTGTCCATTGATACGATGAAAGCATTGCTTCACTTCTAGCTTGAATATCATCACAAAGTTGCAATGAAATACTCGCAGCTGGCGCATTATTGATGATATTTAGCTCATCAATGGGCGTACCGCTACCTTTTTCAGTACGTAACCGAGCAACAAACCAGCTCAACGAAGTCGCTAATGCATCCAATATTGAGGTCTTGCCTGCACCATTATTGCCAATGAATACCGTCACATTGGACGGATAATCTTCAGTCGGCGCAAAGTCTACCTCTAGTTTATCAAAACGTCCTAAGTTGGTTAGCTGTAGCTTTTGTATTTCCATTTTTATCATCCACGATTGTATGATGTGTCTTTGCAAACGGCATTGAAGCCAGTATAGCAGCAACTTATTTAGTCTTATCATAATCAGCTAATCTAATAAGCTAATGCAAAAAAACCGTCTAGCTATTCAAAAGTTATAGCATGGAAGTTGCAGGCGAATTTGATTAAGATATTTACATTTAATACTAGCGACCTTAATTTCCTGTATCGCTTTGTTCTACTGTCAAAGCTGAAAAGGGATATCTGACCAAATGTTCGCTATTAAAAATCGGGTTTTCTTTTAAGTATTTTTCTATTTTTTCCGAACTCTTTAATTCCAAATAGGTACCCAAAGAATTAAAGGACGTAAATACCATTAAAAAAATATAAAGCAAGAGGGTATAAAAAACAGATGTATACTCAGTAAATAATACATAAACACCTGTATTAATTATTAAAAATATAGTATATAAAAATAAAGCAACGATAGACAAAGTAGATATAATGAAAATTATAAAAGAAATTTTACTAAATATTTGAACCGCCCCGACTATATCGGAGACTGTTTATTCAAGTTAAGCAGCAATGCCTAACAGATTAAGATTATCATAATACCGCTTCTCAAACTCAAAAGGTGACACATAGCCAATCGCACTATGCAGCCTTTTTTTATTAAACCAGTCCACCCATTCAAGGGTTGCTAATTCAACATCATTCACACCTTGCCACTGCTGTTTTAAATAATCAATCACCTCCGTTTTATACAGCCCGTTAACCGTTTCAGCCAACGCATTATCGTATGAATCACCCGTTGTACCAACAGAGGCGATCACACCAGAATCTGTCATTTTGTCTGTATAGCGGATAGACAAGTACTGAACCCCGCGATCACTATGATGAATCACATCTTTTGGATTATTTCTATCTGCTATTGCTTGGTTTAGTGCTGCCATCACCATATCGGTGTTCATACGATTAGATACCTTCCAGCCCACGATAGCGCGAGCAAACACGTCAATGATAAAAGCAGTATAAACCCAGCCGCTTGTCGTCTTGATATAGGTAAAATCAGCCACCCACAGCTGGTTAGGGTGGCGTGCGCTAAAGTTGCGATTGACCAAATCATCAGCGCGCTTCTGGTCATCACGGCTGTTGGTGGTTATCTTACCTTTACCGCGCCAAACCCCCTGCATGCTATGCTGCTTCATTAACCGCTCTACCGTACAACGAGCCACATGACTGCCGTCAGCCTTCATTTGCTGCCAGACTTTACGCGCACCGTAGCGGCACTTGCTGTCCTGCCAGATGCGCCTGATTTCACTGATGTAGAAGTCGTCATGTTGACTGCGTAATGAGCGCTTGTCAGGGCAGCTCTCCAAGTCTTTAGCACGGTAATAGGTTGATGGAGCAATCGGCAAGACTCTACAAATGGCTTGGGTCCCATATTCTGACTTATTCTCATCAATAAATTTGATCATCACTTCGGTGGGCGGTCTATTTCCGCCTGGGCGAAAAAAGCAGCTGCTTTCCTTATAATCTCATTAGCTTGCTTTAATTCTCTGTTCTCACGTTCAAGCGCTTTGATGCGCTCGGCTTGGCTTTGAGCTTGAACATTAGCAGGTATGGTTTGATCGATGTGCTTCTTATACCATGACCGCAAGGTTTCAGGCGTACAGCCAATCTTAGGGGCAATGGCTTGAATTGCAGACCATGTGGAAGGATATTCGTCTTTGGCTTCAATGAGCATGCGAACCGCACGCTCTTTCATTTCAGGGGTATAGTTTCGTGTTTTCATTGTCGTATTCTCTCAGAAAGTTGAGTCTCCGACAATCTCGGGGCGGTTCAATTCTTTCTATTTTTGATATAGATACTTCAAGCTTATTATTCTTATAAGATAGATTTAGTCTCGATCTCTTGATATTAGATAAGGTAATTTCACCTTGTGAATACTCACACAGGGCTAGAAGCACATGGCGGAGATAATAGTCAACTCTCAAGCCTACTGCCTGATAAAAGTGATCTTCAGATAATTTCTCTTGAATACTTTTTCGTGTTAATGGGTCTAAGTAGCTTGATTCTAAAGCCTTCTCTTTATCTCTAGTGCTGCCTTTTCTTATATAAGAAAATACATCAAAAAACTCTTTAAGTTTTTGAGGGTTAAATAATATAGGACTGAGTATTCCTATAGCGATAATACATAAAGTCACCCAAAAGCCATATTGCTCATAGTGTTCTGCAATACCATTTATACCCAGCTCAGTAATACTAGCCATCAACCACCACCCGCTTCTTACCCGTCAACAATACCTGCATCAACGCCTTTTTCTCTTGCTGCAAATCAGCCAATTGCTGCTTAAGCAACTCGATTTCTTTATCGGTATTGGTTAATACGGTGGCGATTTTTTGTTGTTCTTTGATGGCTGGTATATTAAACTTCATACTTTCAAATGAAGTTTTCGAAAGCTCCAAGAAGGTTGAACCACTCGCTTTGCTTATCATTCTGTGCTTGTTATACGTTAGAAGGTAATATACAAACTCAATATTGGTTTTGCTATTAGGAACGATATTTTTAAAGCCTTGGTTAGTACACATCTCATGAGAAGTAATTGCCATTGCACCAATTGTTGCACGGGTACAAATAAGCAATGAACCTGCTGGCACTAGCTTAGCTGAGCTATTTTCTAGCCCTTCTAGCGTTATTTTTCTTAGACTAGAGTTTATATAACGACTATCTTGTTTGGTAATATCAGTGGGTGTAATCCAGTTTATATCGCCATCCCAATATCCAGTATTTGATGTACTAGGCGTACCTCCTGAATAAATCTTGCCCAAGCTTGAAACTGCTCTTTCTTCCCACTCACTCTCAAACCTTTTCCCTGACTCGTCAAGTAAGCGCTTTTTACCCGTCAGCAATTGCTGCATCAACGCTTTTTTCTGCTGGGTACTATTCTCAATCAAACGCTCAGTCGCGCCAATCGCGTTATCCCAAGTGGATAGAATTTTGGCGATTTTTTGTTGTTCTGGGAAAGGCGGAAGCAAACAAATTATAGATTTTAATTTATCAGGTGAAGTATGCTTAACTTTAGTACCTGTAGACTGCTCCGATATTTGTTTACGAGCAAGGGGAGAATTGAACATTAAGTATAGAAAGTTTAAATCTATTCGTTCTTTTGCTTTAATTTCAATCTTACCTAGTCGCTGATTATGAAGATAGATGTTTTGCTCAGGCACAAATAAAGCACTACCGAGCAAACCTGAAGCTTGCTCGGTCATAGCAATTAATAAGTCATTCTTAGAAAGTAGGTATGAATCAGGAATTTCACCAATATAATATTTAGTTTTATCCTTCTGATCTTTAAAGCCTCCTTTTTCATAGAAGCTACCAGGTGTTAAAAGTATGTGGTCACCTGTTTCTCGGAAATATTCACTCTTAAATGCAAACCCATGCTTAATATTAATTAAGTGAGTAAGGTCAGTTTTCTCCCAACCATTAGGCACCATAACCCAACTCCTTTAAAAACTCTGCCATCTCAGTTTCTAAACTCTCTAATTCAACCTTTAACTCCAGACGCTCACTACGCACCGCGTCCAGATCAATCTCCGCCTCTTCCTCAAACGTATCAACATAACGTGGAATATTTAGATTAAAGTCGTTATCCGCTATCTCATCAAAGCTCGCTAGATACGCGTATTTATCAACGCTTTCCCGCGCTTTATAGGTTTCGATGACTTTAGCAATATTGTCATCAGTAAGCTGGTTTTGGTTTTTGCCGGATTTAAACTCATTACTGGCATCAATGAACAGTACGGTGTCATCGGTTTTATTCTTTTTGAACAGCAAAATAGCGGCTGGAATACCCGTCCCAAAGAACAGCTTTTCGGGTAAGCCAATTACCGTATCGAGCAGGTTTTCTTCGATGAGTTGTTGACGGATTTTGCCTTCACTAGACGCACGGAACAGCACGCCATGCGGTACGACCACACCCATACGACCAGTGGTGGGTTTCAACGTTTCAATCATATGACTGATAAAGGCATAGTCGCCTTTGGTCTTGGGCGGCACACCGCGATGGAAGCGGCCATAGGGATCGCTGCTGGCATCGTCATGACCCCATTTATCCAGTGAAAACGGCGGATTAGCCGTCACCACATCGAACTGTAATAAGTGCTTGCCGTCTTTGTCCAGTAGCAGCGGATTACGGATGGTATCGCCCCACTCGATACGGTGGTTGTCCTCACCGTGTAGGAACATATTCATCTTGGCCAGTGCCCATGTCGAGCCGATGGCTTCTTGACCGTATAGCGCGTACTTCTTAGAATTTGAGTTTTTGCGTACCATCGCCCCGCACTTGATGAGTAGCGAACCCGAACCGCAGGCAGGATCACAGATTTCATCACCTTCGACAGGCTCAAGAATAGTCGCTAGTAAGTTCGATACCTCTGGTGGCGTATAGAACTCACCAGCTGTCGCGCCACTACTGGCGGCAAAGTGCTTGATTAGGTACTCATAAGCATTACCAATCACGTCCAAACTACCGACACGCTCAGCACTTAGATTCAGGATGTCTTTGCCAAAGTCTTCTAATAAATGGCGTAGTAGCTCATTCTTTTGCTTTTCTTGACCCAGTTTATCAGTGTTAAAGCTGATGTCTTGGAAGACGTTTTTGAGCTTAGTACCATTAGCTTCTTCAATCGCGTGTAACGCCTCGTCAATACGTTGACCATTGCCTGGCTGATGACGCTGCTCGTATAAGTCCCAAAAGCTTGCTCCTTCAGGCAATACAAAACGCTGCTTGGACATCATGGCGTGGATTAGTTCTGGGTTGTCACCAAACTGCTCAACCAGCTTGATGTATTCATCCTTATAAACATCTGATAAGTACTTGAGAAACAGCATGGTTAAGATAAAGTCTTTATAAGTATCGGCGCTGATGACCCCACGAAAGGTGTCACAGGCGTTCCATACGGCTTTATTAATATCGTCTTGATTGATTTGGCTGGCGGGCATTGATGATTCCTAGATACTTTAAAGGGTATGATTTTTTATATAGATTGAGGATATTACAATCAATTCGCTTTGCTAGGAGTATAACGTACATTACCGAAGCGAATAAGTCACAGTCGGCAGTAATTAGTGGCTAATAATAAAATGAATGATTGACGTAAGGTTTCTTGGTAAAAGATTGGATATTGAGCAGAGCTAGATGGCATTGTGACTTTGCTGTTAAAACTAAATATTTGTTTTGCAATAAAACCTGACTTTGTTTATGATTCAATTATTACTACAATCTAACTAAAGGTAACAATATGAAAATGAATAAGCTGTATACGGGGATAGTCTTGGCAAGTACCTTAATACTGACAGGGTGCGGCGATGACGACTCAAATTCAAGCACAGATAATGGCAACAACGATGGTCCTATCGTCAATAATGAGTTGAAATATGCAACTTTTGATCCTTTCAGTGAAGTGATAAATAATAAATATCAATCGGGTTGGGGAAAGCTTGCCTACAGAATCAGTAACGACGGCTTAATTGCAACAATCTCTACTGTTTTAGGAAGCTCGCCTACTGCCTACCAAGACAGCAGAAGCGACACTTACATAGAGTATTATATCGGTAAAAACTTATTTGCCGATGTTCCTGAAGAATTCGACAGTAAGTTCTATAAAATCAACTTCGTTGATAGCGATACGTTTAAGCTAAAAGTCCAGTCAAAGGGTTCAACTTTCAATTCTACTTATGACATTATGACGCTTGATATTACTGGTATAGGCAAGCAACCACGCGATGCGACAACCGGTATAGCCACTGATTTAGATTATTTTCCTGATAACTTTAATGCTACTTTTCCTAGTGGCTCTAAATGCTACATATTGCAAGAAACCCCTGATCAAGACTTCTATACTTTTGATGATGGCGATGATGAAGGTAGTATGACCATTGAGCAGTGGATTGCTAAGGAGAGAAAAAATCAGACTGTTACCGATCTCGTCAAAGAAAAAGTCGGAAACAACAACGAATTGCAAGCAGTAAGATATACCAATGAGGATGGCGATATCGTTGCTGCTGTTCTATACGAAGGCTTAATTTATGATGCTTCTTATCATCAGAAAGGTGTTCAAGAAAAAGAAAACACAAATCCTGATATCGCAGAAGTCTACTGTAATCTATATAACGATGTAGCGACTAAATTCTTTGAAGCACAAATCAAAACCAATTATTAAAGTTAGCTGTGTATATAGCTAACACCTAATTTTGATATCAGTTCACGTTTACTAAAGAATAATTGTTATCTTTTTTACAAAGCAATGGAAAAAATAGCGCCTAACGTAGGCGCTATTTTTTTATGTAATTTAATTAAAATTATATAACATTTACCTATTTATAATTTAAGGATTAGATAATGAAAAATTTATCATTATTGATAGTGGCAATCTTAAGTTTAAGCGCTTGCACAACAGCAATGAGTACAGGGATAACGAGTAATAACAGCAATCAAACCGTGATTGAATTTCCGGTTGAGACTGCAATGAATAACATATATACAAAAACGCGTAGTGAAGATCTGTCTACTGTTATGTATGGTCTAAAAATGGCAAAAGAATTTACAGTCATGCCCAAAGGTACAGCTGTATTCAATAATCAGCAGGTACAGAGTGCCGAAGTAGTTACGGTTAGTAAAGTCGAAGGACAGGTCGTTGATAAATCAGTAGGCGTAAACTATTTTACTTTAGATCCATTGGTTTTTCATGGCTTTACCAAAGATTCAGGCGAGTATTCTATAGCGACTCAAAGCGCGGCTATCCCCAAGGTAGCAAGTGTTGGCGATTCAAGTACTTATCTTACAGAAAACGTCTATTCGGATAGTAGTAAAAGCCAACAAGTGGAAAAATTTACTCAAGCATGGTCGTTAACACAAGCGACTAGAGATACTGCTTGGCTTCGTATTACAAGCTCAGAGAACCTGTTAGTCGGTAGCGAGCCTGATGGCACAGTCGATCAATATTATAGAATTAATAGTAAAGGTGATTTATTAAACAGTGAGTTGAATTTTACTTACTCCACACCAGATGGTTTTGAGATAATAGCTTATATGAGTGAATAATAGCGTCAGAGACAGACTTTGCAAGAAAGCATATCCTCATTTTCATCAATATTATTAAAAATAAGGACATACCCTAAACAATTAGATGGATATTCGATAAATCAAAAATCCATCGTTGCTGACAGCAAGAACGTACGCGGCTCACCTATGGCCAAATCGTTGTAATGTGCCGTTGTCCAATAGGCCTTATTCATCACGTTTTCGACACTACCGCGCAGTGTCAGTGGTTTGTCATTAACAGAAGTCAAATAGCGCGCACCCACACCATATATAGTGCGACCTGGTAGGGACTGTATATTGTCATTTTCGAGATATTGTTTAGACACCGCATTTGCATTTGCTGTTAGCGTCAAATTTTCTACGAGAGGTAAATCCCACTCTACGCCGATTTTAGATTGCCACTTTGGCACACCTGCCGCTTGGTTGCCTTCGTTAACCCCATCACTCATTTTAGTCAACTTAGCATCAATATAGCTGATACCACCCATTAAGCGTACATTTTCAGCAGGCGAGCCAAACACGCCCCACTCCAGGCCTCGATTACGCTGAGCACCAGCATAAGAAAAAATATTGGTATCGGTATCGGTATAACTGTTGGGTTTTTCGATTTCATAAGCACTTAGAGTATGAGAGAAATTACCAAGATCGATTTTTATACCGACTTCTTTTTGTTTGGTCTTATAAGGCGCAAATATCTCGCCAGCATTTTCTGCATCTGTTGGTGCTGTATCTCCTTTACTTAGTCCTTCTATGTAATTTGCATACAAAGACGTCTGGTCGGTTATCTTTACTGAGAGCGCCACTGACGGCGTTACGGCATTTTCATCATATTTGGCACCTGTTGATAACATGCCGCCTGTTTGTTCTGTTTTTAGCTGTTGATAGCGAGCCCCTAAGGTGAGTTGGTATTTATCCTGATCAAACGATAACGTGTCTGCAATGCCATAGCTGGTCAATTCGGTGTCTGTCGCAGTTAAAAGTGGCGGATTCAGATCTAAATCAGGTCTGGATCCCCACACAGGGTCGTAGATATTGGTATCAACACTGACACCACGGAATCTTGCTGCATACAAATTGTATTCCTCTTCATAGCGGGTGGCATTGACTGCTATTTGGTGTCCAATATTGCCCGTTTGGAATTGACCATTTAAGCCGACTTCGAACGACTGTCTTTCGTTGTCATCGCCTACGTATCCAACGGTGGTACTGATATCTCCATCAGTATTAGATATCTGAGCATTATCTGCACTGAGTCCGTCATAATTCCATTTGGTTACCCCCATGGAGGCATACGTTGTCAATTGGTCATTGATATCAAATTCAGCGCGTCCTATGGCCCCTTTGGTTTGAGTCTCAAAATAGGCCCAACTGGGATTTAATAATGTATCTGGATCTGGAACACTAGGAATATCAACACCTGATGCTAATGTAACTCCTCGAGTCGGCCCATCCACATGGTCTGTTGTCGTATAAAGGTCGGCGGATACTCGTGCACGCTCACCGCGCCAGTCCAGTGCAATAGCTGCTGATTGCGCTTGCTTTTCTTGATCATCAACGGCGCTATCACCCTCTCTATAAGCCCCATTTATACGAACACCAAATTGCTTGTCTTCACCAAAGCGGCGACCTATATCGACATGCGCGCCCAATTGTGAGTCTGATAGATATCTAGTGGTCAGCTGTGTCAGCGGCTCATCCCCTGCTCGTTTGGTGACTAGGTTGACAGAACCGCCGATAGAGCCGTTGGGAGACATGCCATTGAGCATTGCTGATGGACCTTTGAGCACCTCAACACGCTCAAACATTTCAGGTGAGCTACGATAGTAAGGTGCCATACCAGTCAATCCATTGACGGTCACATCATTACTACTCGACGCAAAACCACGAATATAATAACTTTCAAGACTCTCTCCACTGGCACCGCTGGTATAAACAGCGGGATCCGTTGCAGCAATAACATCGGTAATATCTACCGCTTGTTGGTCAGCGATGAATTTATCGGTGTAACTGATGGCACTAAATGGCGTGTCTAAAAAGTCTTTATTACCCAAAAATCCCATATTATTGGTGTATGTCACCTGCCCGCCAGCATAGTTAGAGTTCTCCTCAACGTCAGCTTCAACCGTGATTGCTGGTAGTGTGACCGTTGGTAGGTCTTGATCCGCTTCTGTGCTCTGGTTTTGTGCAGTAATGGTCATATCAGTGGCTTGTGTACTACTGACTGGCGTACCGTTGGTCTGGGCATAAGCGGCGGGCATACCCAAAAATACAGTACCAGCAGCTGCCCCACATAAAAGTGCCAGTTTTGCTGAGACAAAATAATTGAGAACAAAAAATGGTTTGTGCTCTGTGAAAGATTGCTTGACGTTGGGGTGTTGGCTTGAATGTTGTTGAAGTTGAGACATAGCGATATCCTGTCGTTTTGATAAACAAATAAGTATTAAGTTAATAAAAAATAATGATAATAAAAATACAAATGATAACTATTTACATAAAGAAGCTAAAAAATAACTTATTTTAGCTTCGATTGAGCAACTTGCCTGCCTTTCTTGGCAATACTAATTATCTGATATAGTCAATCCACTATAAAAGCGTTACAGCGTTAACCTCGCTTGAAATATGACATATACATCTGTACTCAGTTGCCTTGTACCACTCTTAAATTAGATCAACGATAGTATCCGTGATACATTGATGTCTTTAAGAGGTCGTCTGATAACCCTTTAACACATCATCCATCATAATGTTCAACGAGGTCGGACTGGCTGCAGTGATATACCATGCATCGGCATCAACAAACACAACGTGGCCGTTTTTCCATGCTTTGGTTTGACGCAGTAACGGATTGCTCACGTCATCAGGGCTGATGGTCGCGCGATGCTCCATAACCGCAGTACGGTCGACGATATAGATGATGTCAGGATCTGCTTGCTGTATAAATTCGCTAGAAATCGGCTGTCCATGTAGGCTAGTCTCTACAATCGTACTCGCGGGTTTGACACCCAAATCGTTAAAAATAAAACCATAGCGTGAGTGCAGCCCAAAATTGCTAAAAGCTCCATTGTTATGTAAAACAACCAATGCTTTCTCCGGACGGTTTTTCGTGAAATCTTGAATTTCTTTGACTCTCGTCTCTAGCTGCGTAGCTTTTTCTTGCGCCAACACTTCTTTATCAAAAATACGACCCAGTGTTAGTAAGTGACTTTTAATAGTGGCTATATGCTGCTGACTGTTATTGAAATTCACATCAAAATGTAGGGTTGGTGCAATTTCTGACAGCTCTTGATAATTAGCGGCATGAAGTGGCGTCATTAAAATCAGGTCAGGATGTAGCGCATGGATACGTTCCATATTTGGCTGAACAATAGCGCCCAAATCTTCTACTGAGGCATCCTCTTTGTACTGAGCAAGAAAGTGAGGAATATAATCTTTGACCATTCCTGCAATTGGAACATTCAGTTGATCCAAAAAATCAACTTCATTCATATCTAATACCGCGACACGCTGTGGCTGATTAGTAACCACTGTCGTCCCAAGCTCATGCTCAATCGTGATAGGTCTTTCAAGCTTTTGTGACGCCTGTGTCTGTTCATTAGATGGTTTTTCACATCCTTGCATTGATACAGCTGCCGAAATAGCTATTATCCAAACCCAGCCTCTCTTATTTAAATTCATACTTTTACCCCTGATAAATTGAAGTAGTTACATAAGCAACCACGTTCACTACGAATAATTTCAAAATCAAGATCGTATAATTCCCTCAAATTGGACTCTGTCACGACCTGTTCAGACAACCCACTAAAGCTCAGCTCACCATTTTTCAAAGCCACAATATGGTCAGAATAATTGGCAGCGAAATTGATATCGTGAATCACTAAAATTACCGTCCGTCCTTGTTCATCACATAAACGACGTAAGGCTTGCATGATTTGTACCGCATGCTTCATATCAAGATTGTTTAGCGGCTCATCTAGTAGCAACACATCCGTCTGTTGCGCAATGGTCATCGCCAAAAAGGCCATTTGTCGCTGACCTCCACTCAACTCGTCCAAATAAGCATGGCGCAATGGTTCTAATGCCAAAAAATCAATAGCTTCATCAATAATGTTTCGATCTTCTTTAGTTAAGGCACCACGGCTATAGGGAAAGCGTCCAAAGGAAATCAGCTCCTCCACAGTCAATCGTAGGTTGAAACCTGGAGACTGCCTCAGTGTTGACACATGATGTGCATATTCAGAAGTGCGAATATCACGAATGTTGCAATTTTTAAAGGCCACATGACCACTACTTGGCTCCAACAACCTAGCCATTATCATCAACAAGGTGGACTTTCCAGCGCCATTAGGACCAATCAAAGAAGTCACACTGCCTGCCTCAAATTCTAGACTGATGTCAGAAAGAACCGTTTTTTTGCCATAGCTTTTATGGACATCGTTAATGGTAATCATGTAAAGCCTCTAGTGCGGACTGTCAGCGCGAGAAAATATATGCCACCTACAAGATTGACGAGAATACTGACACTGGTTTTATAATTAAAAACATGCTCAACCAAGATTTGCGCCATTAGAAAGATGGCAATAGTAATGGCACAAGCGATGGGTAATGTGACTTTATGATGATTACTTCCTGCAAGCGCATAAGCGATATTGGCAACGAACACGCCCATAAATACCGTAGGGCCGATCAAACTTGTTGAAACAGCCACCAAAATAGCAATTAAAGCCAGATATAATTTGACGTATCTAGGGTGGTTTACCCCAAGAGACAGCGACTGCTCACGGCCGAGAGCCATCACATCTAAGACAGGTAAGGTTTTACGGCTAACCCAAAGTACGGTGGTTACCGCTAACGTTCCATAAAGCAAGGTTTGTGGCTGAGACCGGTTAAATGAGGTATAGCTTAAGCCCTGAAAAATCGAAAACTCACCAGGGCTAATGCGAAGTTGAATGAATTGCGTAATCGTACCGATGACCATCGTTAATACCAATCCAAATAACAACAATGTGTAGACATCATTTTTACATTGCGGAAAGAGCCAGTGATGGAGTACCCACGAATATATCAGCATCAATATAATTGATACGATGAAGTTACCACTGACACCCAAGATCATCAGACCATTCGTGCCCATCACGAAAAGTAGCAACACTTGCCATAGTAGATAAACGGCCTCATAGCCCATTACAGAAGGTGCCAGAATACGATTACCAACAACGGTCTGAAAAACGACAGCTGAAAAAGCCAAACAAATACTTCCGAGAACGATAGTAGCTAGGCGCATTAAGCGCTTAGGAATTAAGTAGTCAAAATCTAGCCCAGATCCTATAAACAAAAAAACAAAAGCCAACAATATAATGAGTATCAAGGTTACTCGAATCTTCACAGTTGCACTCATTTGACACCCCTCATGATTAACACAAGGAATATCAAACCGCCCACCCCGCCAGCCGTAAGACCAATGGGAACCTCAAAAGGATAAATAATCAATCTTCCAAGAACATCGCATATCAGTAATAAGCAAGCACCACCTAAGGCGACAATTGGCAATGTCCGTGACAGGTTTTCTCCGTACTTTAGAGCGACCAGATTTGGAATAACTAACCCCACAAAAGGTATGGCACCGATGGTAATGACTGAAGCGGCCACCGTGACTGAGACTAATACAAGGCCTAAGGCGGCTGTTGATGCATAACCCAGTCCCAGACTTGCAGCCATATCCTCACCCATACCCAAGACGGTAAAGCGATGAGCATAACCATAAGCCAAAATAATGATGGGTAAAATAATATAAATCAGCTCGTAATGACCTTGCACAACCCTTGAAAAATCTCCCAATAACCATCCCTGCATACTTTGCAAAATATTATTTCTGTAGGCATAGAATTCCGCTACTGAGCTCAGCACACTGCCATACATCAAACCAAGGACAGGAATGAGTACCGAGCTTTTAAATTTGATACGGCTAATAATAAGAATAAAAAGTAAGCTTGCTGTAAAACAAAAAATCATCGCAAAGATCATTTTACTGCTCGTACTAGCATTAGGGAGCATAGTAAGCGAGACCAAAATACCAAGTTTGGCTGCATCCAAACCGCCTGAAGTTGCTGGTTCAACAAATTTGTTACGAACAATATGCTGCAAAATAACCCCACTGACAGACAAACCTACCCCTGTCAGTATGAGCGCAATTAACCGTGGTATACGGCTGGCCATTAGAGTCAACCATGCGTCACTTGATAAATTAAAAAGCGCGATAATTGATGTCTGCTTTGACCCCAACATTAAAGAAGTGACACAGAGTAAAATAAGCAACAGAAATAGTGAGCGCATTATTGAGATTCTTCTTACTTATATGGATACGAATAACTTTTTATTACGCTGCAACATATCATCAACAGTCTATAAAACTCGTTGCTAGAATTTTTGTCACCAACATATAAATGAGAATCAATCATACTATGCTTATTTGAATAGGTAAGTTGAATATAAGGTGAAACTGGGAAGTTATACCGTGAATAAAGGAAATTATTCAGAACGGCACCTAATCATTTACTAAAGTTAAAAGATTAGATGAGCTCAAGCGCAATATAGGATTGGCTTAAATAAGTTGTATATAGCTAATGGCTATTTAGCGGATTTTTGGGAATAGTAGCGGCTTGACAGAAATAGTTTGACTAGATAAGTTGTGTGGGTGTAACGCCATAAAATTTGGCGAAAGCCTTACTGAAATTGCTAGGATCATGATATCCAACATACCATGCAGTTTCTTGAACGCTCTTATATTCATCTAACAACAAACGCATTGCTTCTTGCATACGTAATTCACGGATAAAGCTACCAATTGTTTTACCCGTTTGTTGTTTGAACTGTTGCTTTAGGTAGCACTCATTTATACCCACTCGTTGGGCCAACAAGGAGATTGTTAGTTTATTACTGTACTCTTGGCGAATGATGTCGACTGCCTGATCAATTTGACTTCTTTGGTTCATTAATTGGCCTGATGTATCCTGTATGCCTAGTATATCTTGGCAGAGGAGTAAGGCTTGACTTTCTAAAGTTAATCGATCACTCAACGTACGGCAAGGTAATGAGAGAATATAAGCAGCACGAGCAAGTAAGCGTGGCTGATTTGATAGTCTAACTTGGATCATTTCAGGATCTTGGTTAGATGATAATAGCCATGTCGGTAGAGCGAAGCTTTCTGCCCAACGTGATAATAAGTCTTGATTGAAATCGATCGATACTACATGACTATTTATGGATGGTTTTTGCAAATACTCAGTATCAACAGTAGAGCTTATATTGCCAAAATCTCCTGATCGTCGCCAAATTTGCTGTGAGTGAATGATTGTATCAGCACGTAAATTACTAGCATGCAAAGTATAGTTCGCATCTACAATCAAGTGCATACCCACATCACAAGAAAATGGTGCAGCGGGCTCAGCCAAAGGTTGGCTATTAGTAATACAGTTTCGACCTAGCACGATACCGTTATGTAAGCTCAATAGATCGCCATAGCCAAAACCTCCATTATAGATTGGACGTTTAATCAAATAATCAGAATCAGAGCGATCAAAAGCCCAATATTTATCCTGATAATGATCATAAAATTTATTTAGGTCTGCCATATTAATATAATCACGATGTTTTAGTAGGTGGTTTAAGCGAGTAGATAGTAGACGTTTTATGATATATCCAGATAAGAATCGTTTTATTTGGATAAATAGTGGGTTACTGAATCTTAAAGTAAATAGCAACAAACAATCATTTTAATGTAAATGATTATCAATTATACATAAATAGCTGTAACTAACCTACTAATATGGAGTAATAATGAGTCTGCTGATAGCTAATATAAAAAACGAGCTTGATAATATTAAAGAGGTCTGGAAACCTACTGATATCGCACAGTTTAATCAATTAACCGTCAAGCTAGCCAAATTAGAAGGCGAATACGAGTGGCATCGTCATGAACATGAGGACAAGTTATTTTATGTATTATCAGGACAATTATTTATTATATTAAGAGACAAGACTGTAGAAGTAAATTCTGGAGAAATGGTCGTTATTCCTAAGAATATTGACAATAAGCCTTATGCACCTACTGAAACGAGTGTAATGTTTTTTGAGCCTTTACAAAGCTGAACCTAATACTAATCTCAGTTGTAGAAAAGACTTAATTTTTTGATAATAATGAACTTCTTAATGTCTTTTCTTGTAGAGGATTTCTTTTGGCGGCAAGCTTATTGAAGACTATATAGAATGAAAAAATAGATACTGCTGATGGCTAAAATGTTTCTAGATACTGCTTAAATTAAGGATAAGATTAATACCTTAACAAGACTTTTAACGCAGTATGAGTCCTTTATAGCATCAGCGTTGAGGATAGAATCAGTAAAGTAATTTTTTATCCGTACACAATACGAGATCCATACTCAAGGTTAAACCTGAATTTTTCTATCACTTTACTGTTGAAAGTATGCTCTATTAGTGCTGTAGCTCAATTCATATATTAATGATATATTAAAATATCATGAAGCAAAAAACGCTTTTTTAATGATAGTATACGTTTAAAACCAAATATCGTCCTAGAAATATTTAGTTACACTTAGTCAAGATATAAATCCCGTTATTTGTCTCGCATCCAATACTTAGAAAGTGTTGGTCTAATAGTTGGTCTATACCAATAAATATAAATAAAATTTCCTTTAAAATCAGATACTTATACAAAAAGTACGACTTCCTCCTTCACCGCCAATCTTATATTTTCTGCTATTCTCTCTTGTTTTATCCTCTATCTCATACTTCTTTAATTCTTTCGACATAAAGCTTATGGCTTCTCTTTGGCTTGATTAATTTTCTACCTTCAACGCGTCTACCTAATCCAATAGTTATGTCATAAAGATATAGTGATGGCCTGATTGACAGAATTGATAGATGTTTACGCTGCCTTAAAGTACTGAAAAATTACTGGTTGTTATAGTGATGTAATAATAGCAATGTCTAAAGTGCTTGGCAGATGTCATCGTTCATGAATTCGATTATAGTGGATATTGATAATATTTATTTAAACGCACTGAGGAATCAAATCATGAAAACACTTGGATTATTTACACTGGCAGCCTTGAGCTTGAGTGCTTGTGCAACAGGTATGAATGGCGGAACAACGGGCAATAATCAAAATAACGTAGTGACTCAATACCCCGTAGAGGCTACGCTGCTTAATATTTATACCAAAGCACGCAGTGAAAGTTTGGTCGCCACCGTCGGCAACCAAACTGCTTCAGCAGACATTAAAGTCACTCCCAAAGGTCAGATGACATACAATAATAAGACTGTGCAAGGCACGGAAATTAATACCATTAATAAGGTAAACAACCAAGTGACGAATCAGTCTGTCGCTATCAACTACTTTACGGTAGACCCATTAGTCTTCCACGGTTTTACTGACAGTACAGGCAAATACTCCCTATCAAACCAAACGACAGCCATTCCAAAAATGGCAACGGTTGGTGCTTCTAGTCCACTAATTACCGAAAACGTTTACGCTGATCGCAGCATGCGCAAAAAGATAGGCACCTATAACCAAGGCTGGTCTCTAACGCGGGATAGCAATAATACGGCGTGGTTCTGTATAGATACGTCGAGCAATTTGCTGCTTGATATGGATCCTGAAGGTACCTCATCAGAATGCTACAAAATAAATGCTCAAGGCGATATTTTAGCCAGTAAAGTGACGATCAGCCAACCTTCTAATAATGGGACGAACACAGTGACCTTTACAAGCAGATAATTCTTACTATAGCTGTCATCAATACTGTTTACCCCCATAAAACCTTGAACTAAGAATAAAATAAAAAATGGCGCCTTAAATAGGGGCCATTTTTTATGGTTTATATTTAACGATTAGGTACGATGCCCTTCGATATGTTTACCTTGATATTTGCTTTTTACGCTGTGCGCTGCTTTTATTTTTTTTGGATTATGGTGTGAGACAGCTGGTTTATGTTTGACATGTTTGTACTTGTTATTGACTCCTGCACCCGCTTTTTGGTGCTTTACCTGCTCGGTATGATGGTCAGTAAAGTGCGGTGCAGCATTGGCTTGACTAGTTATTGTCAAACACGTAGTGATCGCTAAAAGTGAACTTATCATTATCTTTTTCATTGTTATTTCCATCTAAATTGGTATGAATGGTGGTTGAAGATGCGTTATTTACTCTTAAATAAAATAACGTATCGCGATAAAGCGCGGCTCTATCCACAACAAAAATGATAAGTGATTTGAGCGTTAATTAGATTTATGAAAGATGAAGAAAGGTTTCGATTGTTGCTAGCAGCTTGAGCTGATCTCGTGATGGTGCTTGTTAAAAGGTTTTGCTTATTAAGAGATTTGCGCGTCTTAAAAAGCCTACAGAATTAACTGACTCGATGCCGTCATACATATCAGTTTTTTAATATTCTCTTACTGTAAACGTAAAAAATATCGTGCTCTTAAATATTTATCAGTTAAGATGGTTGTAAAGCATCGTCATTGTGACAGCCAATATAACTGCTTAAATTTTTTAAACACCCTCGATAGAGATGCATCGCCACTCATAAAAAATACTGACTCATGTCATCAGAGTTTAATAAAGTTTCAGCTAATATGTTGCTAAAAAAATCATAAAATATCAGGATAAAGCAAAGTTTCAAATGAGAAATAGGAGCTAACAATGAGTAATGACAAAAAGACCATAGAAGACTATAGGCATCTGGTCGTCAGTAAAGATGTCACTGTCCATTTATCACAAGACCAACAAGCAATGATCCTAAAGACTTATGATTATGGGTTGAACGCTATGACTGATATTGATGAGATGCTACTCAGCTCAGTCATTCGTCAGCTTAAAACAGCAATTCAGGCGGACACATAAACCTACTTTAACTATCATTTGGTTAGATAAGTTTTGATTAGATGCTGTTTCGTTGAATGTGACTTAAGTTAAATATGACTTAAATAGTATAGTATCGATCATGTGTTTAGACAGAATCGTTAAGCTGACACTAAAAAGCCCCAAACCACTCGTAAAAGCAGTTTGGGGCAATCCGTAAGCAATATGAGCCGTTAAGTATTAATCGTCATTATCGACCTGACTGCTCGTAATCTTACCAGTCATACTATCGACAACCACTTTATGGACTTGGTTGCCTTTGCCAATCTCAATCTTATAAACGGGCTTGCCAAAATCCATGTCGAATTCAGCTTCAAGAACCGTTCCTTTCAACGTTTTATTGGCGTTCTTTATGGCTTGAGATAAGCTGACTTTTGCTTGTTTCATGATGTTATATTCGGCCAAATCTTCTTTATCTAGACGCTCTGTCTCATCTTTTGTGACTTTTCCTGTATTGGCATTCACTCTTACTTCTTGTTCATTATTATTGGCAATCATTTTAATGTCATAATGACTGTTTTCTGCACGATCTTCTTGATCAAAATCTACACTAATAATGTCGCCTTTAACTGCTTTATTAGCAAGGGTAAGTGCCTGCTCTAGACTGATCTTACTTTGTGAAGCAGCGGCAATCTCGCTCATAGAAGTAGCCGCTTGGCTGGCTGAAACAGAAGCCATACTAATGGTTGCGACACTGAGTACCACCGCTAGCGATTTTTTTAACGTTGATGTTTTTTTCATAATCGATGTTTTTTTCATAATAGTATCCTAATAGGTCTCCAAATATCCTTTGAAGACAATTATTCAGTTAAATGATGTCATGAATTAGTAATGACACTCTTAATAAAATGTTTATTTCGATTAGGATGATGACACAGTGTTAATCTTGATGTCTAAGTGATTTATGCTAATAAAACGTAACGAATGTATCGTTTGCAGCGTTGAACCTTTTACAGATATGTTAAAAAGTAGCCGAATTATTTGCCACTTTTCAAAATGTAGACTTCGTTGAACAAAATTGTAGTGCTATCGTTTATGGCTAAATATCATAAACGGTAAGATTCATACATTATGAAAAATAGGACGCACCATTATGATAAATACGTAATAGTGTCTGATAGGTTAGGTGCTTTTTGCAAAACGTAAACCACAAATTTTGCTTCGGTACTAAATGCTTGTCTTGCAACAACGTCTAATAGCGCTTGTCTTTTTTCGCTTTTAGCACGATAAGCATATGGCGTCATTGTCATTAAATCACTTAAGTCATTGGCGGATAAAGTCAGCTCATGACTGACACGATGCGTATGTATGAGAGTGAATTCAGAAGACAGCTCTTGTAAAAACTTGTCAGAGTCATGCTCACGCACGTCATCAAATAATGCTTCACGCATCGATGCCAAATGTCCTGCATCTGGTTTTGCAATGATCAAATAGCCATCATCACTTAATACTTCAGCAAATGCTCTTGGTAAGATTGGACTAAAGATACTACTGATACCTTTCATACTATGAGCACTGAGCGGTAGGTTTGCCGCGCTTGTCACCAATGGATAAATAATGGTTGTGCTAGCAGAGGTGTCTTTATCCTGCTGATACCAAAGCTTACCTATTGTCTTACTTACCTTGGCAAGCTCAACCAATGCAGGCTTACTGATATCAGCGGCGATCAAATTGTCGATGAGACCTGATTCCAGTTGTGTCATCGCCTGAGTGTAATAGCCTTCACCGCACCCAATATCTAACCAATTGACAGGGGTTTTACCCGTTTCATCTCCTACTCCCCTTTTTGCCAATAGCTGTTGCATCTGTTGGCCAATCAAAGCCTGCAATACTTGATAATGCCCAGCGTTCAAAAATCGTTTACGCGCCTCGATAGAGGCTTGGCTATCACCTGGCGCTTTGGACTTTTTTTGTTGTACTGGTAATAGATTGACATAACCTTGCCGTGCCACATCGAAAGTATGGGCAGTCTGTTTGGGATTTAGGCTACCGTCACAGCGCCAAGTATTTGGTGCAGGCTGCATAGGAGAGTGACAAAGGGGACAGGTAAATAAGGACACAAGCATCTCAAAATCGTAGCAATATGGCTGGCATTTTAACAAAATTTGCGCGACCTAAGTAATAAAAGCGTGGATAAAAAAAGCCACCTCAATGCTGATTGAGGCGGCTTTTAAATAACCGATATCACTGTCGATTTTTTATCAATCTAGACGGTATTGGTGAGGCACTTTTAACGCAGTTTTAACGTCATTAGGCCAAGAATAACCAGTATGATGGCGATGATCCAAAATCGTGCCACCACTTGGGTTTCTTTCCAGCCAATTTCTTCAAAATGATGATGTAGCGGCGCCATACGAAAGACACGTTTTTTGCGTAGCTTATACGAACCCACTTGTAGCATCACTGATAAGGCTTCGGCGACAAACAAACCACCCATAATCGCAAAGGCAATTTCTTGGCGTGTCATGACCGCAATTGTACCTAGCATCGCACCAAGTGCCAATGCACCGACATCACCCATAAACACTTGTGCTGGATGAGCATTGAACCACAAAAAGCCCAATCCTGCTCCAATCATAGCCCCACAAACAATGATTACCTCAGAGTTGTAAGCGATGTAAGGCACGTGTAAATAATCAGCAAAACGCACGTCACCTGACACATATGCCATGGCACCCAAACCAGCTGCCACCAGTACCACTGGTAAAATAGCCAAGCCATCCAAACCGTCAGTTAAGTTCACTGCATTGGACGCACCATTGATCACAAAATACGTAAAAATGATAAAACCAATACCAAAGGGTACGACTGAAAATGGAATCATCCAATCTTTAAAGATCGGTAATAACAGATCCTGCATCTCGCGCGTGGTATTGATATCAGGTTGTAGTGTGGCAATATAGTATAAAGACACGCCAACAAATAACGCCCCTATCGATAACCAAAAATATTTTTTGCGGGCGATTAAGCCTTTGGGGTCTTTGTATTTGATTTTGAGCCAATCATCTGCCCAACCTACTGCCCCAAAAATGACCATCACTACCAGCAAAATCCACACATAGGGATTGTTCAAGCGTGCCCAAAGCAACGTCGATATACCGATGGCACTGAGAATCAACACGCCGCCCATGGTTGGCGTACCCGTTTTGACCAAATGCGACTGCGGGCCATCGTCACGAATCGCCTGTCCGTATTTGAGCGAGCGTAGATGCTTAATGACACGTCCGCCAAAGATCATACTAAAGGCAAGTGCGGTAATAACCGCGAGTAGCGCGCGTAGCGTCAACGAAGAAACTGCCGAAAACGGCGTATAATACTGACCAAGCCAGCCAAACAACCAAACTAACACCGCCTACTCCTCGACTAGCGCATTGATAAGGGTTTCCATCTGCATGGAACGAGAGCCTTTGAATAACACGGTACAAGTCTGAGCTTGCTGCGCTTGCAAATACGGCTGCAAATATTGTAATAAATGGTCTTTATCAGCGAACGCATGTGCATTGATATTGGCAATCTCTTGCGCCCCTGCCACTGTGTAAGGCGCGTACTCACCCACACAAAGCAATACATCTATCCCCGTGGTCGCAATGGTACGACCTAAACTCTGATGCTCACTCACTGCCGCCTCACCCAATTCACCGATATCACCCAATACCATGACTTGTATACCCGTCTGCGCGGCTAATACTTTTGCAGCGGCACGTACCGAATGAGGATTGGCATTATAAGTATCATCGATCAAGCGATGCATACCAAGCAGCTGGCTGTTCAAACGACCTTTGGCAGGGCGCGAATTCTCAAGGCCAATGACGATATCTTTTGCATCAATGTTTAATGCATGAGCACAGGCAGCAGCAGCAAGCGCATTATTGACATTGTGCTCGCCTGCGAGTGGCAAATTGATGTCATGCAATTGGTTACCGATATGTAGCTTAAATTCACTGCGTTCAGGCTCTACGTCCAAATGACTGGCACTCACATCGGTATTACCAAACCCGATAACATGTGAAGTATATTGTTCAGCGATACGGCGTAACTGGTTGGTAAAATCGTCTTTATCAGGAACGATAGCAAACTGCGTGTCTGTTAAGGTGTGATAAATTTCTGCTTTGGTTTGGCAAATACCTTCACGACTGCCAAACTCACCCAAATGTGCCGTGCCAATATTCAAGATACAAGCGACATCAGGCTGGACAATCTCAGTCGTATAAGCAATCTCGCCAATATGATTGGCACCCAGCTCTAAAATAGCGTAACGATGATGATCTGATAACTCAAGGAGCATCATCGGCACACCTAAATCATTATTTAGGTTGCCACGGGTAATCAATGTGGGTGCCAATCGACCAAAAATGCTACCAAGCATCTCTTTACAAGTCGTCTTGCCACTAGAGCCTGTGATGGCGATAACGGTCAAATCTTTGTGCTGCTGACGACGATAAGCGGCCAGTTGTCCAAGTGCCAATCGTGTGTCACTCACAACCAGCTGTGGAATACTGGTAGAAATAGGACGAGAGACAATAGCAGCGACCGCCCCTTTTGATGCTGCCATATTGATGTAATGATGACCATCAAAATTGTCACCACTTAATGCCAAAAAGATATCACCCGTTTTTATGGTACGCGTATCAGTGGCAATGCGATTACTGATTGCTCCGTGGTTTGCTGACTCTGCGTGACCTGCGTTTACTTGGACTTCTGGTAGTTGCCAATGTCCATTAAGCGACTGTGTGGCCGCAAGCAAATTGTCTGCCTGCCAAACATACAGCCCTTGTGACTGGATGGTGTTATCGTTGTCGGCTGTCATAGTGGTTACCTTATATGATGACTACTTGTTTCTTATATTTGAATGTACTGATTTGTATGTACTGACTTGCATGTAATGGGCGTGTTCTAGAAAAAATTAAAACGCAACTGCAACCGCTATGATTTATACTCGTCCCGCTTGCTGAAGTGCATTTTGTAAGACAACACTGTCATCAAAATCATAACGCACGTTATTGATTTCTTGATAAGTCTCATGTCCCTTACCAGCGATGACTACAATATCGGCGGCGGCGGCTTGTTGGACAGCGTACTCAATCGCTTTTTGGCGTGCAGGCTCAATATGCGTGCGCTGATATTGCTCAGCACTCATGCCAGCTTGCATGTCTTGCAAAATCATATTCGGATCTTCAGTACGAGGATTGTCCGCTGTGAGTATGATTTGATCCGCACCTGCCAAGCCCGCTTGCGCCATCAATGGGCGCTTACCAGCGTCACGGTCGCCACCACAACCGAATACCGCCCATAGCTGACCATCACAATGGGTTTTAAGACTGGCGAGTACTTGTTGTAAAGCGTCAGGCGTGTGCGCATAATCCACAATAAAACAGCCCTGATTGGATGGTACGCGCTGCATACGCCCAACAGCGCCTTGTAACTGCGGTACAACGGCTGCGATACGCTTGATATCATGGTCAATGTCTGACCCAAGCGCCACTGTTGCGGCAATGGCTGCCAGCAAATTGGCCACGTTAAAGCGGCCCAACAATGGACTTACGACAGTGATGGTGTTGGTTTGGTCCTGATTAGAACCCGTACTATCAAGATGAACATCACCAGTATTATTACTGACGTGATAGCGCACAGCAATCTCAACCCCTTGTAAACTCGGATTGATAGTAGCGGCGACAAAGGTTGCGTTTTTAGTAGGGTTTAAACTGTATGTCCAGACGGTTAAAGCACTGGTGTACGCCATATCTAGCATAATCTGTGCATGCTCATCATCAAGATTGATAATGGCATGGGTCAACTCTGGAAAATGTGTTTTATCAAACAGCTTAGCTTTGGCAGCAGCATATTCTGCCATATCCGCATGATAATCCAAATGATCACGGCTCAAATTGGTATAAATCGCCACTGACACCGGCATACCTTGTAAGCGCTGCTGATCAAGACCGTGCGAACTCGCTTCCAACGCCAATAGATCAACATTTTCTTGCCCCATTTGGTATAAAAACTGCTGGACGGCTAACGCATCCCCTGTCGTGTGACTGGCTTGCACCAACGCCCCAAGCTTACCATTGCCCGCTGTACCCATGACGGCACTACTCATGCCCATCAATTGCGCCAATTGCGCGACCAGTTGACTGATGGTGGTTTTACCGTTGGTGCCCGTAACGGCTACAACTGCTGGCAAAGCCACTGGTTGCTGATACTGCAAACGCGCCTGAATCAAATCGCCAAAAAAATCTCTAATATTGGGCACGTATAAGACGGGACAAGGCAGCGCGATGAGTTGCTGCTGTGCAACCGATTGCGAATCATCTGCTAGTGAAGACGTATTTATATCGGTTGCTGTCAGTAAAGCAATAGGATCGATTTCAGATAAGATAAATGCGGCACTGTTGGCCGCTTGTATCAGATAGTCACGACTTTTTTGACTGTGTAGTGTTTGGCTTTTTAATAAGACAAACACATCATTTTTTTTGAGCTGACGGCTGTCCAAACAAAACTTATGGAAGGGAATAGCCGCAATTGATTCTTGTGGATTGCGGCGAGTTTGTGTCGATAATGTCTGTGCCAATGGAGGCTGCACGAATGCGGCGATCATCGCTGTTAGGGTTTGCTGCAAACTGTGTTTATTACTGGACTCGGCCAATTGTTGCAAGGTGACAGTAGTGCGGTTTAGCGATGAAGTAGACACGGTCATTGGCAAATCCTAAACAGTTGAAACAAATCAAAGAATGAATGGCTAAACATTTAAAAACCGACTACCAATACCTACTTGGCTTTCGTTTCTAACGGTTTGTCCAACGGCACATTATATAAACGTAGTGCTTCTTTCATCACATTATGAAAAACGGGTGCGACAGTTAGACCTGCGTACATTTGACCACGTGGGTCTTCAATCAACATCACACCCACCAATCTTGGATTTGATGCAGGCACCATACCGGCAAAGACGTTACGATATTGATCCGAATAATAGCCACCCTCTGGGTTGATACGGCGCGATGTGCCTGTTTTACCCGCCACCCGATAGCCATCAATAGCGGCGGCTTTGGCCGTACCACCTGTTTCGGTGACACTCTCCATCATCTGTACAATAGACATCGCCTGCTCATGGGCCATAATACGTTTGCTCGGCTTGGTCTTGTCATCTTTTATGAGGGTCAATGGATGCATAACGCCGCCTGCAGCCAGTGCTGAGTAAGCCTGTGCTACTTGTGCCAGCGTCACTTGTAGGCCATATCCATAACTGACTGTCGCCCGTCTTGACGTCTCTTTCTCTTTTGGTGTGACAATAAGCCCACTACCTTCACCTGGAAACTGTAGCGGTGTTTTTTTGCCAAAACCAAACTGTCTTTGCATATTGGTGATGGCTTCGGGTGGTAGCGATAGAGCAATTTTGGTTGACGCCACGTTACTGGATTTCTGTAACAAGGTTGCCAAGTTAATACGACCCAAATTGTTATGATCGCGAATGGTGTAACCACGAACACGAATAGAGCCTGGATTGGTGTCAATCAAAGAGGTCGTCGTATACTTACCTGAATCTAAGGCTGTCGCAACGGTAAACGGCTTCATCACCGAACCTGGCTCAAAAACATCGAGGAGTGCACGGTTACGCTGATTTTCACCCGTCATCTCATTCAAATTATTAGAGTTAAATGATGGCCATGTAGATAAAGCCAGTACCTCACCCGTTTGTACATCGACGATCATACCCGTAGACCAACGCGCTTTTTGGACACGTCCTGCCTTTTCTAACTCTTTATAAAGCAAATACTGCAAGCGTGAATCAATGGTCAATGCCACATCTTTGCCAGCAATTTCAGGTTCAATCTGCTTCAGCTCTTTTAGGCTGTTTTGTTTGGCATCTTTGAGTACCAAGACTTTACCGTCTGAGCCTGACAGATCTGTTTCGTATTGATGTTCTATCCCTGCGCGTCCTTCGTAACCACCTTCAGGATCGGTAGAGTTTTGCCCCATAAAACCCAAAAGCTGAGAGTTTGGTTGCGGCTGTGGGTAATAACGCTGGAAGAAGTTTTTCTCATAGACACCAGGGAAATCAAGCGAGCTGACGCTTTGAGCAATCTCTGGCGTCACCTTGTTCAAAAGGGGCAGATAATGAGAGCCAGCACCCTTTGGTAAGGCAGCTTTGACCGCCTCTTCATCTGTCACATCGACACTGGTATCGATGGCAGTGACTTTTTTTAGCTCTTCGACCGAAATATTAGCCGCCGCTGCCAATTTGGTTAAATCCATATTGTCTAATCGTTTTTGCATACGCGCGACCAGTTTTGGACTATCAGGATTGGTCAGGATAATGCGTTTGAGCTCATAGTATTCGCGTGCGTAATCGTGCGGACTAAATGTCACGGTCGCAAGAGGCGCACTAATGGCCAATGGTAAATCATTGCGATCGGTAATCATACCGCGATAGGATTTTTGCGTACGCACACTAGTGATCAGCTCATTGCCTTTGTCTTGATAAAACTGAGCATTGGCAACTTGTAAATAGTAAGCACGGGCGATGAGCAAACCCAAAATCACCAAAGAGATGACCCAAATCATGCGAAAGCGGTTTTTATCCTGCTCAAAGCCGCCACGAGAAGAGGCACCAGACGCTTTACCCAAAAACCCTCTTTTACTTTTTTGGTTTTTGACACTGGTATAGGCGCCCTGTTCATCATCTTTTTTGAGACGACCAAATAATCTTTCTTTACGGCTATTGGTGGCTTTAGGACCGGACTTACCGCCTGCTTGACCAGATTTAGCAGCATTGGTACGGCGCAAAGGTTTAATAACTTTACCACTGGCAGCTTTTTTACTGGTGTTTTTTGAGGCAGCTTTACTATTATTGGTATTGGGTTTTTTGTCGCTCATTGTCCTGCCTCCGTTAGGTCGGCATCGCTTGGAGCAACCTCAGATGTTACATCATTTGTCTCGGCAGACCCCGTCTCCGCAGGTACAGCAGGTGGTACATTGCTTACTCGTCCTTCGCCAACGATATCTGAATCATTAGTCGCCACCTCGGTAGATTCTGTCGTCTCGGCTGGTGCTACTACGCCTGCCACGCCTGGCTGGATAATCAACTTATCTTCGAGCATAGGAGAGAACATACCCAACTCAGCGACGGCACGACTGGCAATTTGCGGAGTTGCACTAAACGTTTGCTGTTCAATCAATAGGCGCTGGTGTTCGATTTGCAGTTTTCGCTCTTGTTTTTTCATATCTTGCAAGGCTTTGTAATCCTGATGGTATTGCTGAATGCCTTCGGCAGTTTTAATTCCACTCCAAATAATAGCCGCCGCTAGCAGCAATAATATGGCGACATAAATACTGACCATATTGAATCGGCGCACAAATAATTCGCCAATATCGGCATTAGGAGGTATTGCGGCGCGACGGTTTGTGGTTTTGTCAGATATTGCCATGACGATCTCAAAAAAGTGAACTTAAAATATAAAAAGCGATAACCAGTTGCGAGTCAAGAACCCTTGTCAGTTATCCGCACCATCAATACATATACAGCCAAATGCAAAAGTAAACGCCGAGCCTAGCAGATAATGTTTACAGCTTTTTAACAGCAGCGTAATCATTGAAACATTTAGGCATATACCACTCATAAAAAACCAACTGTCCATTACGTCAGTTAATTTATTGACGGTTTATGGTGCATCGTCGATGACATAATCACTGTCTGTACGAGTTGCCATTCGTAACCAAGCACTTCGAGCGCGCGAATTTCGACTGGTTTCAGCCTTGCTCGGGCCCACGCGTTTGGGTTTACTAAAATAACGCGGCCGTTTAGGCGGCATTGGCAAATTCTCATCTTCTGGATACTGACCTTTGCTATGACGCTGCAAAAACTGCTTGATACGGCGATCTTCTAATGAATGAAAGCTAATCACTGCCAGCTGTCCGCCTGCTTTTAAAAGCGGTATGCTTTGTGCTAAAAAGTCGTCAACATCGCCAAGCTCATTATTGATAAAAATACGCATGGCCTGAAAACTCTGCGTGGCCGGATGTTTGCCGCGCTGCCAATTAGGATGCGCCACCTTGATCACTTCTGCGAGTGCAAGCGTTGAGTCATAGCTCTCCATCTGTTTGATGGCACGAGCGATACGGCGACTATGACGCTCTTCGCCGAATTCATACAACACATTGGCTAAGGTTTCTTCATCGACATACTCAAGCCACTCAGCAACGGATTGACCGCGGCTGGTGTCCATACGCATGTCAACCGCGCCATCCCGCATAAAACTAAAACCTCGGCTACCGTCATCGATTTGCGGAGAGGAAATACCCAAATCCGCCATCAATCCATCGACTTGTGTGATACCGAGAGCTGCCAAACTGGTCGTCAATGTCGCAAAGCTGTCATGCACCACGTGTACGCGCTTATCTTCGCTTGCCAGCGCGTTGGCAACGCTGATGGCGGTCGGGTCTTTATCAAAAACAATCAACCGTGCATCATCTGCAAGCTGGCTGAGTAGTAAGCGACTGTGACCACCTCGCCCAAACGTTGCATCCACATAGACGCCGCTTACTTGTAAGCTTTTTTGGGGTTTTGACTCATCTTTTTGCGTCGGTAAGGATTTGACACCCAATACCGCTGCGACGGTTTCTGGCAGTAGCACAGCATCGTGGACAAAATCCACCTCGTCAGATGTGGCTGGGTCTTGAATCGACGCTTGAATCAGCATGTGATCCGTCTGTTTTTCGACAGCAGACGGACTGGCCTCTGACTCAGAATGATCAGTGACTAAGGAAGGATTGGCGTTGGTATTTGATTTAGACTTTGATAGGGACACAAACAACTCAGTAGATGATGACCATATTGGCCAGTAATAGTAAAAAATCAGATGAAAATAAACAAGTTATGACTTACTGAGCATTATTATCGCAAGGATACGCAGGTAGTCAAGCGCTAGACGGGCTTTTCGTTAAAAATATCCCATCTGTCTGTTATACTAACGGCATATTTTACGCTATTTTTTCACGTTGACTTCTATTCTTTCGCCTGTATTTTTTAGTCATCTTCCTTATTCATCGTTTTATTTGTCACTTTTCTTTAATCACCATATTCTGAGATTTTTATGATGCAAACCTCGACACCATCTACTACTAACAGCAAGCGTCCTGTCCGTACTCGTATTGCCCCATCGCCTACTGGTTTTCCGCATGTAGGGACAGCTTACATCGCTCTTTTCAACTTAGCCTTTGCCAAAGCGCATGGCGGTGAGTTTATTTTGCGTATCGAAGACACTGACCAAACTCGCTCGACTGAACAGTCTGAACAAATGATTTTAGATGCCCTACATTGGGTCGGTCTGGATTGGAGCGAAGGCCCAGATATCGGTGGCCCACATGCCCCTTATCGCCAAAGCGAGCGCAGTGATATTTATAAAAAGCACGCTGAGATTCTAATAGAAAAGGATCATGCATTCCGCTGTTTTTGTACCAGTGAAGAGCTAGACGCTATGCGCGCTGAGCAAATGGCTAATGGCGAGACGCCGCGCTATGATGGTCGCTGTGCCCACCTTGCCCCAGAGAAAACCGCACAGTTGGTCAATGAGGGCAAACCACACGTCATTCGTATGCGTGTGCCAACCGAAGGCACTTGTCAGGTACAAGACATGCTTCGCGGTACGGTTGAGATTCCTTGGACACAAGTGGATATGCAAGTGCTGCTAAAAACCGATGGTATGCCAACGTATCACTTGGCTAATGTCGTCGATGATCATTTGATGGAAATCACTCATGTGATGCGCGGCGAAGAATGGCTCAACTCTGCCCCCAAGCATCAACTGCTTTATGAGTATTTTGGCTGGGAGATGCCAACGCTTTGCCACATGCCACTCCTGCGCAACCCTGACAAATCAAAACTGTCTAAGCGTAAAAATCCAACCTCCATCACTTACTATCGTGATGCAGGCGTATTGCCTGAGGCATTGCTCAACTACCTTGGTCGTATGGGCTACTCGATGCCTGATGAAGCTGAGAAATTCACCTTAGATGAGATGATTGCGAGCTTCGATATTCAGCGTGTATCGCTTGGCGGCCCTATCTTCGATATCGAAAAACTCAACTGGGTAAATAGCGAGTGGCTACGCGCCCTCACCCCTGAAGAGCTCAAAAATAAAATTCTTGCTTGGGCCAATGACAGCGATAAATTGACCGCTATCGCCGCCGCGATTCAACCACGTATTGAGCTACTGTCTGATGCCGTCAACTGGGGTGGCTTTTATTTCCAAAACTTACCTGAGATCACTGCTGAGAGCTTTGCGCATAAAACGCTGACGCCTGAGCAAATCGTCGAGACGCTACAATTAGCACTTTGGCAACTTGAAACCTTACCAACGTGGTCAGAAGAAAATATCTATGCCACTTTAAAAGGTCTAGCCGCCCATCTTGATATTAAGATGCGTGACTTTATGGCGCCGTTCTTTATCGCGATTGCTGGTAACACGTCATCAACGCCCGTCATGAACTCTATGGCGATAATTGGTGCTGATATGACCCTGACTCGCTTGCGTCATGCTGTTGATATACTGGGCGGTCTTGGCAAAAAGAAACTGAAAAAATTAGAGAAGCAAGCAGCAGAGTTGCCAGACTTTTTGGCAGCTGCTGAATAATTGATCTGCTAAATAATCAATTAGCTAAACTTGTCGTATTTAAAAGGGTCAGGCCATCTCTGACCCTTTTTTCGTTGTTAGTAACTATTACCCTCATATTATTAAACATCTTTTATCAAACCTTTTAACTGGAAACAAATATGGCAGCCAAAACCGTCACGATAGAAAGTAAAGATTATGTATTTAATACGCTCAAAGAAGCGCAGAAATACTATGATGCCATCGTAAAGGAGCTTTATGATGCAAAACTTACTCTGACAGAGGGTCAGGATTTTGAAGACTTAAAATGGATATACAGCACTTACTGCGGCTACACCAAGCATAATCTAGATAAATTAGGCGAATATGACATCATTGGCTTCAAAGGTATAAGAACAATCCGAGAAAAGGGTGGTCAATATATGCCAACTGAATGCGGTGCCATTATTTTTTCTGATGGCAGCGAAGAAGAGTTTTACACCGATAAAGCCATTAAAGAGATCGCTCTCAAGCAAAATCCACGCTAATTTCAGCTTATCGAGCAGTTGAAATAGGCTAAAAAACTTTTTTTTGCATATTTATGACTTTTTTTAAAATAAGTGTTGACAGACCCCCCTTACTTCCCTAAAATGTGCTCACTCTTAGCGAGGGGCTATAGCTCAGTTGGTAGAGCACTTGCATGGCATGCAAGGGGTCAACGGTTCGACTCCGTTTAGCTCCACCATACTTATTTATAGCAACGCTCAGTATTACTGAAGCGTCATCATAAATACTCGCTAGTAGAACAGTATCAGCACCTAGGCAAGGCTTGCTCTATTAATAGATAAGCTATCTGATATTGTGAAGTACCGTTATAACCATTGGTTATGACACTCTATGCGTCCCCATCGTCTAGAGGCCTAGGACACCGCCCTTTCACGGCGGTAACGGGGGTTCGAATCCCCCTGGGGACGCCACTATTCGGCGTCACTTGTTAGCACTTTTGCTCTGCATCAGATAAGACTAGTAAGCGAACACTAAAAAAGCCCAGTCACATATTTTGTGACTGGGCTTTTTTTATGGCTTAAATTTGTACAGTCCCATTTTAACTCTCTTTAATTTCCTAGACGACTGTCCATAGTTGTCAATAGTCGTTTAAATACCTTATTTAGGTAATTTACACGTTCTTACATACCGTCGATTTTTTCACCTAGTTTAACAATCCACTACAAAATACTTGTGTTTTCCTACTCAATAGCATTATTAATCTCATTAATTTTTCCTTATGATTGCCCTATATTCACTATGGATAATATTTGGCAAAACCGAATTTATAAAAAATTTTGTTGTCTATATAGTAAAAAATCTAAACAAATAACGAATAATTAGTGATTTTTAAAAGGAATGGTTATGTTATCTACTTATACCCCTCAACGTCGTCCATCGTGGCGCGGTGTCATCGCCGGTCTTGTCATGGGAATGATTGTCGTCATGGCGATGATTGCTCTCGCTTTGGTACTCAGCTCATTTTTACCGTTTGATTTAAAAGGTACTAGTATTGCTGGTGGTATTTATGCAGCTATTACCGCATTGGTCAGTGCGTTTGTGGCAGGTTATTTTGCGATCAAGTTTTCAGCGCCTGAAGCTCTATTTGGCGATGGTACAGACATTGATCCAAAAGATGCTACGCTAACGGGTATGTTGACGGCGGCTTTAATCGTCTTATTGACCACTTTTTTCACACTCAGTAGTGCCACTGGTATTTTGGCATCAGCAGGTAATGTCGTAGGTGGTACCGTGAGTACAGTCGCTAAAACAGCTGGTGGCGCTGCTGCCGCTGGCACAGCAGCCGCTGGTCAAGCGTCACAAAATGAAGGCGTACAACAAAAAGCACAAGAGATTTACCAGCGCGTATCAGGTGATATCAGCGAACAAGATATCCAAGCTATGGTTGCAAAAAACACGCAAAATTTAGATCAACAGCAGGTTGCAGCGACCAGTCGTGTGGTCGAAGATCTCGTAAATGGTACTAAAAATGAAGTTGCTGAAATGGACTTCACTGATCTAGATACATGGCGCAACATTGATGACTATGCAAAACAACGCATGGAATCTATTGAACAGACTTTAGAAGGTCCTGAATTTATCGCTCGTTTGCAACAAGAAGGTTTGAGTGAAGCAGAAGCGATTCAGGTTCGTACGGAAGTCCAACAGTCATTTAACGAATACAAAATGAAAACTGAGCAGACGATTGCAGAAGCAAGACAAGCAGCTGAGCAAAGACTACAGCAAGCTGAAGATGTTGCCCGTAAAGCAGCATTATATAGTGGTCTATTTTGGTTAATCAGCACGTTGTTGACCTTCATTGCTGCCACTATGGGCGCAAGAAGTGCCGCTTCAAAATATCGCTTAGCCAAGCCTATGGTTACGCTAAATGACAACGTTCGCTAAGATATTTGGTAAAAAATCAAAGCGACACTGATAGCGTATTCACTGAAAATAAAGCAAAGCCCAATCATCATTGGTGATTGGGCTTTTTTATGGTTATTATTTTTAGCATATATTTTATTTCTACTTTCAGTAATCCATGATTATAAACCTTATTGCCAACTCATTTAATACTCGTTACTATCGATACAATTGGAGATTTTATGACTCGTATTCTCAGGTCTTAAACAATGATGACGATTGGCGCTATTAAGGATGTGGTTGGCTATGTTCGGTATTGAAAACTATCTAGGGTTTATCCTCGCGGCTATTTTACTCAACCTTACTCCTGGCACAGATAGTATGTACATCATTACTCGTAGTGTCTCTCAAGGACAAAGTGCGGGGCTTTATTCTGTTTTGGGCATCACCACGGGCAGTTTGATCCATACTTTGTTGGCGTCGTTAGGATTGTCCGTTTTATTGGCCAGCTCTCCCACTGTCTTTATGATTGTCAAATATCTTGGTGCAGGTTACTTATGCTATTTAGGATTCAAAATGCTTACTAGCAAACAATCCTCCTCGATAGCAAGCAGTCTGCCTCAAGACAAAGATGTCATTAGGCAGAGCAAGATAGAGGGTTGGCAAATTTATAAACAAGGGGTCTTGACCAACGTCTTTAATCCGAAGGTTGCCTTATTTTTTATCGCTTTTTTTCCTCAGTTTATTGATCCTAATTACGCTTATGGCATGCTGTCATTTTTAATATTGGGACTGACCTTTGCGACCACGGGTTTTATATGGTGCTCATGTTTGGCATTATTGGCAGCTCGGTTCAGCAAAAAATTACGAGAAAAACCTTCTATTGAAGCCATATTAAATAAAGTAAGCGGACTTGTCTTTTTTGGCTTAGGAATTAAGTTATTGACTGAGAAGGCTTGAGTACTGAAGTAATCAGAGACAAAAGCGTGCGTTATAAAAAAGGCCTCAATCATGATGATCGAGGCCTTTTATCTATATGAAGTTTGATGAACTATTGCACTGCTTCTTTACTCTCGGCCGCTAGTTGACGTAGCACATAGTGCAATACGCCGCCATGACGTACGTACTCGCGCTCTTTTGGCGTCTGTAGCATGACGTTGACGTCAAACGTTTCGGTCGAACCATCAGCACGGGTAGCGGTGACGCTTGCGGTCTTGCTCTCACCATTGTCGAGGCCTGTGATGCTGAGCACCTCTGAGCCATCGAGCTTGTAAGTCTCAGCATTTTCGCTCTCTTTAAAGGTCAATGGTAATACCCCCATACCGACGAGGTTAGAGCGGTGAATACGCTCAAACGAGCTGGTCAATACGGCTTTTACGCCAAGCAAGATCGTACCTTTAGCCGCCCAATCACGGCTAGAGCCAGAACCGTACTCAGCCCCGCCCAATACTACTAGCGGACACTTATCTTCCTTGTACTTCATTGCTGCATCATAGATGGCCATCTCTTTACCATCTTGCAACGTGGCACTGTCACCTTTGAAATAATAGGTATAACCGCCCTCTTTACCATTCATCATGGTGTTTTTGATACGAATATTGGCAAAGGTACCACGTGTCATGACCGCATCATTACCACGACGTGAGCCATAGCTATTAAAATCAGCTTGCATCACACCTCGCTCTTTCAAGTACTTACCTGCTGGAGAGTCAGGATCAATATTACCAGCAGGTGAGATATGATCGGTGGTGATCGAATCACCAAACAGACCTAAGATGCGTGCACCTTCGATATCTGGAATACCTTCTGGCTTCATAGTCATGCCGTCAAAGAACGGTGGGTTTTTAATATAAGTAGATTCTTCGCTCCACGGGTACAGCTGGCTGTCAGCTGAGCTGATGGCGTTCCACGCTTTGCTGCCTTCAAATACTTCGCCATAGTTTTTGCGGAACATATCGGCATCAATATTATTGGCTATCAGCTCGTTAATCTCTTCTGACGTTGGCCAGATGTCTTTTAGATAGACATCATTGCCCTCTTGATCTTGACCGATTGGGTGCGTTGTCATATCGATATCGACCGTACCTGCCAGCGCATAAGCAACCACTAGCGGTGGTGACGCCAGATAGCTGGCTTTGACATGTGAATGAATACGGCCTTCGAAATTGCGATTTCCAGACAGTACGGCAGCAGCAACCAAGTCGTTTTCCTCAATACCCTGCTCGATACTTTCAAGCAACGGCCCTGAGTTACCGATACAAGTCGTACAACCATAACCAACTAAGTAGAAGCCTGTTTTTTCCAGCTCATCCATCAACTTAGTCTTTTCTAAGTAATCAGTCACCACTTTAGAGCCAGGCGCTAATGAGGTTTTGACCCAAGGTTTGGCTTTGAGTCCTTTTGCCGCCGCTTTTTTTGCCACCAAGCCAGCGCCAATCATAACTGCTGGGTTAGAGGTGTTGGTACAAGAGGTAATCGCGGCAATCACCACTGAGCCATCACGTAGCTTATGGTCTTTGTCGTTGATACTGACGGTAGAAAACACCCCTTTTGCAGGCTGATAACCTTCATCTTGGCTATTATCCATTTTTGGCTTCGCTGCCAAAGTTTCGGCTTGCTCTTGCTCACCGCCTTCTTGGTCGAAACGCACTTTACCTTCGACTTCTGATTTGCGGTCTTTGGTCATTTTTGCTAACGTTTCGCCAAATTTTTCGTGCATATCAGACAGGTTGATACGTTGTTGCGGTAAGTTAGGACCTGCCAGTGCTGGCTGGACAGACGATAAGTCCAGCTCTAGCTTGCTTGAATACGTCGCTGCTGGCGTATCCGCATCATGCCACAAGCCTTGCGCTTTGGCATATTTTTCGACCAGCTCAATTTGAGATTCCTCACGTCCAGACAGGCGCAAATAATCGATGGCCATTTGGTCAATCGGAAAAATACCACAAGTGGCGCCGTATTCTGGCGACATATTAGCAATAGTAGCACGATCGGCAAGCGGCATACTGTGTAGACCTTCACCATAAAACTCAACAAATTTACCAACCACACCATGGGCACGCAGCATCTCAACCACACGCAATACCAAATCTGTTGCTGTGACCCCTTCGGTCAGCTTACCTGTCAATTCAAAACCGACTACTTGTGGAATGAGCATTGAGGAGGGTTGACCAAGCATCGCCGCTTCCGCTTCAATACCGCCCACGCCCCAACCAAGCACACCGATACCATTAATCATCGTTGTATGGCTATCCGTACCAAATACCGTATCAGGATACGCTGTCAGCTCACCGTCTACGTCTGCTGCCATTACGACACGTGCCAAATACTCAAGGTTGACCTGATGGACAATACCTGTCGCTGGCGGTACGACAACGAAGTTTTCAAAGGCATTACGACCCCAATGCAAAAACTCATAGCGCTCATTATTACGCTTAAATTCGATTTTTTCGTTTAAATCTAGCGCATCTTCGCGGCCATAAGCATCTACTTGTACAGAATGGTCAACGACCAGTTCACTTGGAATAAACGGATTGATTTGCTCGGCTTTACCGCCCAGCTCGACCACCGCATCACGCATGGCTGCCAGATCGACGACCGATGGCACACCCGTAAAATCCTGCAATACGACGCGGGCTGGCATAAAGGCGATCTCTTTTGACGCTTCGGCACCTGCATCCCAATTTGCAACCGCTTCGATATGGTTTTCACCGACAGATTGACCACCATCTTCATTGCGCAATAAATTCTCTAAGACGATTTTCATGCAAAACGGCAGTTTGCTGATGTTTTCAAAGTTTTTGGTCAGCTTTGGCAAACTGTAATAGGCATGTTCCTTGCCATCGACCGAGATCGTATCTTTTACATTAAAAATATCACTCATGGTAGCTTCCTTATCGTTGTTATGGATTCTGCACATAAACCGTGAGGCATTTATGCGGATGATTGGTGGCTATATAGCTAAAGACTTTGTTGCTTACTAAAAATGACTTTTAGTAATTGACAGAGCATTACTTAAAATAGAGATAGGCGTTTGCAGTAATACCACAAACGTACTTATTAGTGCTTAACGATACCTCTATTTACCATAACAAACATCCCATACTTTGTGAACGCTTAGACGTTGTCAAATCGTGGCACAATCGTAAACGGTACAATGGTTTAACACTTTTTTGATAAGTATTTAGAGGCTTTACCTTTTACTTTTTTGGCGACGTCCACTGCGAAAGACATAAGCGTCATCGTAAAAGTGAGCGTGCTCGTTTTCAGAGCAAAAATACGGCACACCCAAGATCGGTAATGGAGATAAATGACGCGGCGTAACCTCATTATGCGATAGTAACTCATCCATCTGCTGAGCCAGTGTACGGTCTAAATAATTCATGCGTTCAGACAATGGCAATGCAAAGAAACCCTGTGTCACATAAATAACGAGACTATGCGCACATAAGGGCTTGCGGGGTTGTACCAACTGCTCCAGCAGCGCATGACCAAAAACATAGACAGCCGCTTGCGCATGGCGATTCACTTGTGTTGGATTGTCCCACTGCGCACGCGACGCAACCAAACTTGCTTGCCAATCAAACGCTTTTAATCCTTTACCAATGCGTCTATCAGACGTGACCAGCACTGCGCCATTTTCATCAAAGACAGTAATAGTATCGCGTACCCGTCCTCGACTATGCCCAATACCCTGCGCGGCAATTTCTAGCATGTGGTAGTGATTTAGCAGCGCTTTGGTCTTCGGAAACGTGAGCCAAATACTGCCATTAAACAAGTCATGCAAATTATCACGCGTGGGTATATTGCCTGTCTTCGCGATAAAATGCTCATAAGCCTCGCCTTCAGGTAACGCATTTTGTGAGACGAATGTGAGCGTTTGCACTTGTGCGTTTTGAGTTGGTTTGGTGGTCGGCAAATCCTCTTGTACGCCGTCGCAGCGCAGCATCAAGGAATTATTTAATATATCAGCGATGATGTCGATTGGCTGACCATCACGCGCGGTAGGACTGTCTTGTCCATTTGTCTCAGTTAAACCTTTTACCGCATCGCCAATATACTTTAGCTGGTTTAAGTGGCTGAGCCATGGCGCTTGCCAATCAATCTCAGCAAATTGCTCATCAAGTATAGGTAAATGACTAAAGGAGGTATGAGAAGGTATTTTGAAAGGTAAATCAGTCGCGGTCATATGAGCGATCCCTATTAGACGTATGGCTGGTCTATGGTATCATGGTGCGCTTTTTTACAGCTAGATGAGCCGCTCGAAAGGTCTTTTTGAGCGCTATTTATTGATGAGTGTCTATGGCAAATTTTAATACCCATTTAAACACCGCATTTATGGTGAGTGGTACGCTGAGTTTAACGGTTTATAAAGCAGGGTTGGTTGACGATTCAGGATTTTTGATGTGCGTGGCGCTGGGTACCATCGGCGGGCTTTTGCCCGATTTGGATTCCGACAACTCAACACCGATTAAACTTGGTTTTAATATTACTTCTTTTATTTTTGCCTTTGGTCTAGTTATGCATTGGCGCAGTGAGCTGAGTTTATTGTCATTGATTGTTTTGTGGCTGGCTGGCTATTGTTTTATGCGTTATACCGTTTTTGCTGTTTTTACCAATATGACGGTGCATCGAGGCGTGATCCATTCTGTGCCTTATATGGCGATACTGGGACTGGGACTCACCTGTCTTAGCTATTATGGTCTGCAGCTTCCCCTGGCTGCCAGCTGGTTTTATGGTTTATTTTTATTTGGCGGTGCGCTGGTACATTTGTTATTAGATGAGCTGTATAGCGTCAATTTATCCAACATGAAAATGAAGCGCTCATCCGGTACGGCGATGAAGTTTTATCAGCATAAAGATAAGTGGTGGTACTTATTAATCTATACCGTACTGGCTATGCTGCTGTATCTGACGCCGCCCTTTGAACCTTTTTGGCAACAGCTGCGAGATCCAGCACCGTGGACACAATTAAAAGTGGGCATTCTGCCTGACATCGTAGAAGATATGCTGCGTGAGAGACCATGATGATGCTTGACGATCAAAACATCATGCACTGCTAATATCATTTTTTTTGCTTGCTGTGCCTGCGCAGACATAGGCCGCAAACATTGATATCAGCAGTACCGTAGCGCTTTTGAGATATTTTGACCATAGTTACATCGTGGCTGTTATAGAATAAATCAACCATATAAATACGAATCATTAGAGTACGCTATGTCACTTTTTACACCATCTTCTACCCAAACTTGCCCTTGCCAAATCAATCCGTTATTAGAAATAGGCTCGCCGCTCACGTATCAAGAATGCTGTCAGCCTTATCATGATGCGTTTTCTAATGCAGATATGGACGAATTAGGCGCGGTAAAGGCAGAGACTGCCGAGCGTCTCATGCGCACGCGCTACAGTGCGTTTGTATTGGTCAAGCCAGATTATATCGTCAAAACCACACTACCCACGCAGCAAGCATTACTGAGTATCAAGTCGATTGAGAATTGGGCAAAAGAGACAAACTGGGCAGGATTGGAGATTGTGCAGCACACACCAAAGCTAGGTAAAAGACACGCACAGGTTGAGTTTAAGGCGTATTTTAATACTGTAGATGGCATGCAGGCGCATCATGAACTGTCTGCCTTTGTAAAGGTGAAAGACAAAGCTACTAATGATGCGCGCTGGTATTTTTTAGATCCTACGGTTGCAATGACGGTCACGCAAAAACAGCCGTGTATTTGTGGGTCTGGTGAGAAGTTTAAGCGCTGTTGTGGGGAGTATTTGGGTTAACAACCTACCTAAACACTCGCCCCAACGGCTCGTGCAATCGCAATACCTTCCTCAATGGTCAAAAACTTGCGCTGGCTTGGGCTGTCTTTATAAATCACATCGCCATCTTGGAATATTAAGCACTCATTGACGGCCAATTGCTGCCATTTTTCATTTTCAGTCAGTGGGACAGTCACCAAGATAGTCACTTTATCCGTGTCTGTGGTCACATCGCCAAAGTTAATCGCCATATCATCATCAGCGAGTTTGGCTTCGCCAAATGGCGCTTTACGTGTGAGATAAAACAATAAGCTGCCTGCATACGCCATTTGCCATCTGCCATTAGATATCAGGCAATTAAACAAACCATTGGCAGACAGATAGCGGCATTGTGTGGTCAAAAAATTAAACAGCGTTTGATCGTCAGGACGGGTTTTAAAGCTGCTTTTTAAACGATTGACCAGATAACAAAACGCCATTTCAGAATCGGTTGAACCAACGGGTTGGCAATGTGACGCATTGCCGTTGTCTTGCAGACGTTGACAGCGTTTAATGAAGTCGCTATTCATTTGCCCATTATGCGCAAATACCCACTGCTCGCCCCACACTTCACGGACAAAAGGATGCGTGTTTGCCAAACAGTTTTGGCCTTGAGTTGCTTTACGAATATGCGCGATAACGTTCATTGCTTTAATAGGATAGTTATTAACCAGATCGGCTACAGGGGATTCATGGCTGGGACGATTGTCGTGAAACAATCGCAATCCCGTTGACGCATTTGTCGAATCATTATTATTAGTGCAGTCACTACGCTCAAAGAACGCAATACCAAAGCCATCTTCATGACTGTCGGTCATACCGCCGCGCTTGCGAAAACCTGCGAAGCTAAACCCAATATCGGTTGGCGTATTACAGTTCATTCCTAAGAGTTGACACATTTATGGAGTACCGCCGTTGTTATTGTCTTTTGCAGGATTCACAGTCGCGTTTAGAGCAGTTTCTGTCGACTCATCAAACATCTCATAGGGAGTCGTTTCTCCCTCTGTATCAATACTATTCAAAATACGCTGAGCCTCTGCCAGCTCAGTGTCCTGAACCCATAGTACGATGCCTGAATTCATGCCGGGCATGGCACTAAGCGGCTGTAGCGACACCGTAATATCATTATTACGCAGCAAGTTGGCATGCAGCTCGCCTTGCATATTGGTATCGTAGCGCGCCAATTTGTGCCAGTTATCAATTTGATCGGTCATGATAAAATCCTTTTAAATTCTTTGAAAACGATTGCTTAAAAAACAAGTTCTTTAATAAAAATTAAACCCTTGTGACCAATTAATCTGACCAAGTGGGTAAGCATCAATATGAAAACCATTGGGATAGTCTTTAAAACCAGGCTGCATTTTTAACTGAGACATTGCGGTTTGCGCTTGTTGCTCAGTCGCAAATACACCTATTAATTTATAATCTTCAACATCATTATTTTTGTCATCGTCTTTATAGAGCGCATGTTCAAGAACAAAAACCGTATTTTGCGCTTTTTCCACATGTGACCAATGATAAGCCGCAAGGCGTTTCATCAAGTCTGGATTTTTGACCATAATATTATCGCCAGTGCGTCCTTCAGTACGATTGTAATGAATGACGTTTAGGCGCAATAACCAAAAGATAACCGCCGCTTTGGCTAGCATCACTGGTAAGGCACGCTTTTCATCATCACCAAGTAGTCGCTTGGACTCGTATCCTTGTAAAAACGCCGCCATTTTACTGCGATCAAAATTCACCGACTCGCCTTGTTCGGCATCGCCCCACGTCGTACAAAAGTCATTAATAGTAATGGCAATATCCATGACGTAGTGCTCGGAACTAACCTCAGTAAAGTCCAACAGTCCTGTCAGACGAGACTCCCCTTTTTGTAGATGCCAAAGCGTGTTATCCGCAAACATATCCAGATGACACAAGCCTTTTGGCAAGGTTGCAAGCGGTAAGTCTGTATAAGCGCGCCAAATGTCACTCATCAATTTGGCTTCGTCACTTGGCATAAACTGACGTTCACGGTCGCGTACATCCGCCCATGGATACAAAGGTACGCCATATTGCTCGCTCGGTTGTAGTGCTTGCAATGTCTCATGTAGCAACGCTAGAGCGGCTCCAATCTCATGGCACATCGCTTGCGTGGTTTGCTCTGGGTGCGTGCCCGCCAAGCAAGGAACAAGCGTAATGGCCTTGTCTTCATAATGGATGACATAGCGTTTATCGTTATCCGTTTTAGCAGCATCCAATTCGATAACAGCCAATGGCGCGGCCACAGGTAACTTACCATTCAACTGATTGAGAATAACGGCCATCTTTTCGATATCAGCAGGTGGACGCTCTTCAAATAAAGTAAATACGTAGGAGTGCTGGCCATCTACATCGTCAGTCGTCTGAATAAACCAGTTAGAGTTTTTGATACCTTGCGTAATAGGAATGGCACGCGCAAACGACACGCCAAAGCTTTGGCAAAAGGCGGCAAACTGGTCATCGGTTAACTGGGTATAGACAGACATAACATCTCACTTGTAATCGTTAAATGGTAGAAATAGTTAAATGGTAAAAATAGCGCGTAAAATAATACATTCAATTTGGATAAAATAAACGTGGCGACAGATGGCAATAGTGACCATTACGTCGCTGATAAGCAAATTTTAAATATCAATAAGATGCTTTGGCAACCACCTACCCTATATAATTTGGTTGATACTACATAAAATGGCGATAAGCCATGATTACGTTAGCTGGCACATAGACTAGGCATTTTTTGCAATCTCTAAGCCCTTTTCAATCGACAAATAAACAGGCGATTTAGGCAAGTCTTGGTAAACCTTATGACCATCGGCAAAAATGATGCACTCGTTGACGGCAAGCTGTTGCCATTCCTCATCATCTGTGAGCGGCGTAGTGGCAAGGATTGTCATAACATCATCGGCGTCATTGACCGTTTCAAAATCCATGGTTACATCTACGTCGATGAGGGACGCTGAACCAAATGGTGCTTGACGAGTGATATGAAACAATAGGGTATCGGCATAAGCAAGCATCCACTCGCCATTGGACAGCAGACAATTAAACAATCCGTAATTCGCCAAAAAACGGCACTGCTCTGTTAAAAACACATACAGCGTTTGTGAATCAGGCTTATGCTCAAAACGGTCTTTGAGCTGATTGAGTAAGTAGCAAAAGGCAAATTCTGAATCGGTATCGCCTACTGGAATATAATGACCAGATTTACCTTGTTTGCCTGTTGCTTGATTAATGGGGTCGCTATCTGAGGCATCTCTAATGGTCATTTTATCGTTGTGAGAAAATACCCAAGCCTCGCCCCAAATCTCGCGGGTAAAGGGATGCGCATTACATAACAATTGATCATCTGACTTACGAATATGGACAATAGTATTGGCCGCCTTCACTCGGGTTTGACTGACCAATTCGGCAAGCGGAGAGTCCATCGCCGCACGATTGTCGTAGTAAAGGCGCAATCCTGTCGGCTCAAAATAAGCGATTCCAAAGCCGTCAATATGATCATCGGTCAGTCCACCACGAGCCCGAAAACCAGCAAAAGAGAAACCAATATCAGCAGGATTTTTGCTGTTCATAGCGAGCAGTTGACACATAAGCAACCTTTGCATTTGTTTTGTAAAATAGTTACGCGTATCATAGCATTTTATACGATTCATCTTTGTATTCTTGCACGAATTAATAGGCGGTTTTATGCTAGCAAAACGTATCATTCCCTGTCTTGATGTGGATAATGGCCGCGTGGTCAAAGGTGTCCAATTTGTCGACATCAAAGACGCAGGGGATCCAGTTGAAGTCGCCAAACGCTATAACGAGCAGGGCGCGGATGAGATTACTTTTTTGGATATTACTGCCACCAACGATGAGCGTGACACCACCTATCACACTGTCGAGCGCATGGCTGAGACGGTATTCGTTCCGCTGACCGTCGGTGGCGGCGTACGTAAAATCGCTGACATTCGCAATTTGTTGAATGCTGGTGCGGATAAGGTCGCGATCAATTCAGCCGCTGTGTTTACGCCTGAATTTGTTGGTGAAGCGGCGCAAAAATTTGGCAATCAATGCATCGTGGTGGCGATTGATGCCAAGCGTGTCGAGGATATAACTGTTGATGGTATTGTCATGCCACGTTGGGAGATTTTTACCCATGGCGGACGCAAACCCACAGGCATTGATGCCGTCGCTTGGGCGCGCAAAATGGCAGAGCTGGGTGCGGGCGAATTGTTGGTCACCTCAATGGATGGCGATGGCACTAAAAAAGGCTATGATTTGGCGCTCATGCAACACATCACCAGCCAAGTCAATGTCCCTGTTATTGCCTCGGGCGGCGTTGGTAATTTACAACATTTGGCCGAAGGCGTCTTAGAGGGCGGCGTAGATGCCGTGCTTGCCGCCAGTATTTTCCACTTCGGTGAATATACGGTCTTAGAGGCCAAACAGTATATGGCATCGCAAGGCATACAGATGCGCTTATAAGACATTGGTAAAATGCCAATAAATCATAAAAAATGTTATCATAGTACTAACCACTTATTTTTGTTCATTTAACTGCCTGTTTTTGCGACGACTCATTCATGAATGACCAGACAATCAAACAAGCTATTTGAATCTATTACTATATTTAACGCTCTGTTCCCTCTTATATTTCCATTGAACGCCAATCAGGCAAAGGATTTTTTATGTCAAATTTACAACAGCAACGCAATGACGTGACCCATATCGATGGTAATTTGCATCAAAATGCCGATGCCCGTATCGGTATCGTGGTCGGTCGTTTTAATGGTTTTGTCGTCGAATCACTGGTAGATGGTGCCATTGATGCGTTACTACGTCATGGCGTTTTGGGTAGCAATATTACGGTTATCCGTGTGCCGGGCGCATTTGAGTTGCCGTTGGTTGCCCAGCGCGCTGCTGAATCAGATCGTTTTGATGCCATTATTGCTTTAGGCGCGATTATCCGTGGTAGCACGCCGCACTTTGATTTTGTTGCAAGCGAGTCTGCAAAAGGCTTGAGCAGTGTCGCCATTGATTATAATATCCCCGTCGCAAACGGTGTTTTGACGACTGACAGTATCGAGCAAGCCATTGAGCGTTCTGGTACCAAAGCGGGTAACAAAGGCTCAGAAGCGGCTATGGTTGTTTTAGAAATGATTGCCGTATTGTCACAGTTAGACATTGACGATGAGAGCGACGTCGCTTAGTTTGTTTGAATAAAGTCATCTTTATTGAGAACAAGATTATATGTTTAATAAGATTGATATTGTCTGATGTAAATTTTACTGATGCGGCTTTTTGATAATAGCCGCATTCACATAACATTAGCCAGCACTAACAACTGGTTGTTTATTGAATTTTCACCGTATTTCTATCCTTTTTTAAAATATAAAGACCTCACTCAAATCAGTAAAAGTACTATGAGTGGAACGCTTGCCGACCATGATGACGCACGTTGTTGATTTATATTTTAAATAGGTATTATCTCAAAATTTAGGTACAGACCCCCTATGACTGACCAACTCAAGCGCGCTATCAGCGCTGCAAAAACCGCACAAGACAACGATCCACAAGCTGAAGCTACTCGCATAGCCAGCAGCAGTGCGGGTGATCAAACCTTTGATATGAGTGAGTCTTCTTACAAGACCAGTCACACCGCTATCCGTAAGGCAAGACGTTTTGCCATGCAAGGTCTATACGAATGGCTTGTTACTGATCGCCGCTTCGACATAGATGGCAAGCTTGGTTGGAAAGCCAATGCCCCACACGATATCGCTGCCCGTACACGTGCGACCAACGCCATGCACACGGTACATATCGGCTACTATCATGAAATGATGCGCGATATCCCAGAGCAAATTGAGACGCTGGATGCGCTCATTAGCCAACATCTTGATCGTGACATCAACAAATTAGATACGGTTGAGCACGCTATTTTGCTTATTGGTGCTTATGAGCTACAGAATCGCTTTGAGATTCCTTATAAAGTCATCCTTGATGAAGCAATGAAATTGAACAATCATTTTGGTGCCACTGATGCACACAAATTGATCAATGCTGTACTTGATAGAATGGCCGTGGAACTGCGCGTCATTGAAATAGAAGCCGATACCAAAGCCAATCTGCGAACGTCGCAAAAAGCAGCTGCTAAACAGGCTGAAGTTCAAACAGTCGATACTCCTGAAACAGCGGCTGTAGAAGAAGCCACTGAAACCAATAGCGACAACCAACAAACGGCATCCAACAAACCGCGTATCAGCGCCAATAATGCCAGCGTCAAACGCAATAGCGCTAGCAAAGCCAGTGCCAATATCAGTGAATTTAAAGCGAATAAAAAAGACGCTGACGCCAAAAGCCAAGACTGATTATGAATGAGTTTGAGCTGATTGAGCGCATATTTTTACAGATGCAAGCGGCACAGCCCCTATCAAGTGGCCTTGAAAAAGGTATTGGTGATGATGCTGCCGTCATGGCATTGCCTACAGGTTCGCGTTTGGTCAGCTGCATTGACACCCTCGTTCAAGGTCGACACTTTAGTGCTGACTGGGATCAAATTGATAAGCTTGCCTTTGCCATTGGTTATAAAGCAGTGGCGGTTAATGTCTCAGACATTGCTGCCATGGGTGCAACGCCGCACAGTATTTTACTCGCATTGGCCTTGCCTAAACGACTTGCAAATGAACAATGGTTAAGTGACTTTGCCAAAGGCTTGTTTCATGCCTGCCAGCTATTTGGAGTTACCCTAATCGGTGGTGATACCACGCGCAGCGATAGCCTAGTACTCAGTGTCAGCGCTCAAGGCGTATTAGCAAAAGATACGCCAGCTGTTTACCGCTCAGGGGCGCAGGTTGGTGATAAAGTATATGTATCAGGGACTTTAGGCGACGCCAGTTATGCCTTGCAATATCCTGATAATACTCAGGGCATGGCATTGGCACATCGTCTGCACATGCCGATGCCGCGCATTGCATTGGGAGCTGCTTTAGCAAAAATCGGTGCCACTGCGATGATAGATATCTCTGATGGTCTATACCAAGACCTTGGACATATCTGTCAGCAAAGCGCTGTTAATATCCGTTTAAACCTAGAGCAGTTACCCAGTAGCACGTCCTTATTAGCCATTGATTTATCTGAGCGTTTACTGTGTCAATTGGCTGGTGGTGACGATTATGAATTGGCTTTTACGTTGCCAGCTCATGTTACTCCTCCTGCCAGCACCGTCCCTGTTACCTATATTGGTGATGTTATCGCAATAGCAGATGACGTAGGCGCTACTGCAGACGCCAAAATACCTATGTGCCCTGAGCTTTATTATCAAGGGCAATCAGTCACCCCAACCCATCCTGCGCCATTTACCACATGGCCTACGCTTACTGGTTACCAACACTTTACAGGTTAACCCATGATCGACCATGATTTATCTAAGCCCGATATTCGTAAAGCTAATGACTGCCCGCCTCTCCCAAGAAATGCCAGCATGCTCGATCGTATGGTCTATTGGCTTGGGCTTGGTTTAGGTAGTGGTCTGCCCCGCCGTGCACCTGGTACTTGGGGAACGATAGGGGGTTTGATTGTCGCCATACCTCTATTAAGCCTTGGATTTTTACCATTTTTGCTGATTACTGTTTTGTCTTGCTTTATTGGTATTTGGATCTGTGGCCGTACTTCTGAGCTGATGAAAGGGCATGATGACCCTCATATTGTTTGGGATGAATGGGCAGGCATGTGGCTTACCTTATTACCTTTTTCTTATATGAGCGTGACGGCTGATAATTTTTGGCAGTATATTTCGCAGCCGTCTTCCCTTGCTGCTTTGCTCTTGGCTTTCGTACTTTTTCGCTTTTTCGATATCATTAAACCGCCACCAATTGGTTGGGCTGATAGAAAGGTCGCTGGCGGTCTGGGTGTAATGCTCGATGATATTATTGCAGGAGTGATGGCGCTCATCGTGTGGATAATTGTGATGATGGTTTTTTCTCTTTAGTGGTTATGAGATACGAATAAGTTTGATGATTTTAAGTATTGCTACATACATTTTTTTATAGTGCTAAGTTACAAAGCTTGAACGTCATCACATCATTCCAAACAAACATTTGCGCTATAATCGAATATTATATTTTGTTACATTCATAAGAGTTATTATGACATCTCCCCTTTCTGTAATTATTTTAGCGGCTGGTAAAGGCACACGCATGCAGTCGGCCAAGCCAAAAGTCCTTCAAACTTTGGCTGGCAAATCATTACTTGGTCATGTATTAGACACTTGCCACAAGCTGACGGTGGATGAGACGATCATTGTCCATGGCTTTGGTGGTGACCAAGTAAAATCAGAAATCACCACTCAATATGAGCATTCTTCCATTACTTGGGTTGCTCAAACCGAACAGTTGGGAACGGGGCACGCCGTCAAAGTTACTTTGTCTGACTTGCCACAAGAGGGCCAAAGTCTGATTCTATACGGTGATGTGCCATTAGTAAGCTGTCAAACCTTATCCGCATTGAAAACTGCTAATACTGACGGTATGTCTATGCTGACGTTGACGGTAGATAATCCATTTGGATTAGGCCGTATCAAACGCAATAAAGAAGGGCATATCACGGCTATCGTCGAACAAAAAGACGCTGACGCTGATGAGCAAAACATTCAAGAAATTAACAGCGGTATCTATTGTGTCGATAATGCTTTATTGCATAAATACTTACCGGAACTGTCTAACGACAATGCCCAGCAAGAATATTATCTGACAGATATTGTCAAAATGGCCGTCGCTGATGGGATTACTATTGCTGCGATCGAGCCTGAGCATACGTTTGAGATTGAAGGCGTGAATAACCGTCAACAGCTTGCCAGTTTGGAGCGCACTTGGCAAAGCAAGTTGGTTGCTGATTTGCAAGAAGCGGGTGTCCAGTTTGCTGACCCTACTCGTGTTGATATTCGAGGGACGTTGACTGCAGGCCAAGACGTGTTTGTAGATGTCGGTGTGGTATTCGAAGGCGATTGTACATTAGGCGACAATGTCTATATAGAAGCCGGCTGTATCATTAAAAACGCCCAAATTGGCAATGCGTGTCACCTCAAACCTTATTGTGTCATCGATGGTGCCGATATAGGTGCAGGTGTCGATATTGGTCCGTTTGCCCACTTACGTCCTCAGACAGTATTGTCCGATAACAGTAAAGTCGGTAACTTTGTTGAAATCAAAAAATCCATAATTGGTCAAGGTAGTAAGGTAAATCATCTCAGCTATATTGGAGATGCTACCGTTGGTACAGGCGTGAATATCGGTGCAGGTGTGATTACTTGTAATTATGACGGTATTAACAAATCACCCACTCTTATTAACGACAATGCGTTTATCGGTTCTAACGCCAGTCTGGTTGCGCCAGTGACGATTGGTGAAACTGCGACAGTAGCGGCAGGCTCAGTGATTACCAAAGATGTCGATGCTAACGCCTTAGCATTTGGGCGCGCTCGTCAAACTCAAAAAGAGCATTATCAAAGACCAGCTAAAAAATAGCTAGGTCATTAATCACGACATTAATACCAGTTGGCAGTTAAGCAGTACGGCAATCTTTGTGGTGCTGCTTCATCGTTTTTATAGAACTATTATTCTATTGATACCCAATAATCATTCATACGATTTATTGACTGACTCATCACTATATATCGAAAATTAAAAGTAAGGAATAGCCATGTGCGGAATTGTAGGGGCAGTTGCTGAGCGTAATATCGCCAATATTTTACTAGAAGGTCTCAAACGTCTGGAATACAGAGGCTATGATTCTGCCGGTTTGACTGTCATCCGTGATGGCGAACTGCATCGCGAACGTCAAGTAGGTAAAGTTCAGGCTCTAGTTGATGCGGTAGCTACCAATCCAGAACTGTTCGACGGTCATATTGGTATCGCTCATACACGCTGGGCGACTCATGGTGAACCAGCGCAGCGTAACGCACACCCTCACGTTTCAGGTAAAATTGCTGTGGTTCACAATGGTATTGTTGAGAACTACGCTGAGCTTAAAAAAGAATTAGTGGCTAAAGGCTACGAGTTTACCTCACAGACAGATACCGAAGTCGTTGCGCATCTGATTCATGATATTTATAAGCAAACGCCTGACTTACTAGAAGCGGTTCGTAAGGTCATTCCGTTGTTACATGGCGCCTTTGCCCTAGGTATTGTACATATTGACTGTCCTGAAGAACTGATTACCGTACGTCTTGGTTCACCATTAGTCATTGGCGTGGGTATTGGCGAGAACTTTATTGCTTCAGATCAATTGGCGTTACTGCCTGTCACCAATCGCTTTATGTATTTAGAAGAAGGCGATATTGCCAAGCTGACTCGTAAAAGCATTCAAATCTTTGCCGATGGTGTGGAAGTGAAACGTCAAATACATGAAATTGACGCGACACAGCATAATGCCGATAAAGGTGAATTTAAGCATTATATGCTCAAAGAAATCTATGAGCAGCCAGATGCAGTCGCTCGTACTATCGAGATGGCGGTAGACAATGGCGAAACAGTCAAATTGCGCGATGATTTTTTGCAGCGCCATGAAGCGCAGCTATCAGGTATCCGTAACGTACAAATTATTGCTTGCGGCACCAGCTATCACGCAGGTTTGGTTGCAAAATACTGGTTTGAGAGCCTGATCCGTGTGCCTTGTTCGGTTGAAGTGGCCAGTGAGTTCCGTTATCGCAATCCAGTTGTGGTTGACAATTCACTGGTGATTTGTATTTCACAATCAGGCGAAACAGCGGATACTTTATCAGCCTTACGTGATATTCAAAAGCATACGCCAGCAGGTTTGGTCAGTTTGGCATTATGTAACGTGCCTACCTCGTCGCTTGTGCGTGAGACTGATATTTTCTTACCAACGCTTGCCGGCCCGGAGATTGGAGTCGCTTCGACCAAAGCATTTACAACCCAATTAGTCGCTTTGATGCTATTAATCTTAAAAGTAGGGTCAACTCAGCAGCGTATGACTCAAGAGCATCTAACGACACTGATTGATGAGTTACAGCAGCTACCAGGTCAGTTGTATGCCAGCTTACACCTAGATGCACCTATTCAAGCGATGAGTGAGCACTTTGAAGATAAGAGAAGTTGCTTATTTTTAGGTCGCGGATTACAGTTCCCGATCGCTTTAGAAGGCGCGTTAAAGCTTAAGGAAATCTCTTATATCCATGCAGAAGGTTATGCCGCAGGCGAGCTAAAACATGGTCCTTTGGCGTTGGTTGACAGAGATATGCCTATCGTTGTGCTTGCGCCTAAAGACAGCATGTTTGATAAGCTAAAAGCCAACATGCAAGAGGTACATGCTCGTCACGGTGAATTGTTTGTATTCGCTAGCGAAGCCAGTCAAATGGTGGCAGAAGACCGTTTGCACGTGGTGCATGTGCCTGATGTGTGCGAAACGCTAGCGCCTATTGTCTACAGCGTACCCGTACAACTATTATCGTATCATGTGGCAGTGATGCGTGGCACGGACGTTGACCAGCCGCGTAACTTGGCAAAGTCAGTGACGGTCGAATAGTATAAGTTATTGATTTTCATATATTTTTTATAAATTAATGACTTGTCTTACTGAGTGATTGTCTGTCATACTACTGTACTGTGATGAATCCTTCGCCATCTGATGTTCCAAGATGACGAAGGATTTTTTGTATATGGCGAATGGGCAAAATATCAATTATTTATATCATTATGGCAGCGACAGCATGAGCACGGGAAATATAGATATCGAAAACGATAGCGCCGACCAAATAGAAATCATCTATGAAGACGAATTTTTGGTCGCGATCAATAAGGAAGCAGGTTTATTGGTGCATCGCAGTTGGCTGGATAAAGGCGAGACGCGCTTTGCGATGCAGCTCACTCGTGATGCCGTCGGTTGCCATGTATTTCCGGTACATCGTCTAGACAAGCCAACATCAGGCGTGCTGTTGTTTGCCAAAAGCTCAGCCGTGGCGCGTATCCTGACCGAGGCGTTTACCGAACACAGCGTTACCAAGCACTATTTAGCCGTGGTGCGCGGCTTTATGCCAGAGCAAGGTAGCATTGACTATGCATTAAGCTTTCAACCCGATGCCATTGCTGATAAATTTGCCGATTGGGACAAGCCTGCTCAAGAAGCCGTCACTCATTGGCAAAGCTTGGCACAAGTTGAGCTGCCATTTTCGGTATCAAAAAAACATGATACGAGCCGCTATAGCCTTGTGCGCTTGAGGCCTGAGACTGGACGAAAGCATCAGCTGCGACGGCACATGAAACATGTCTTTCATCCTCTCATCGGTGATACCAGTTATGGCGATATACGGCAGACACGATTTTTTCGTAACCACTATGACTGTACGCGCATGCTATTACATGCTCAGACCTTGGCACTTAATCATCCCGTCACTGGTGAGCCATTATTGCTAAAAGCGGGGTTGGACAATCAATGGATGCGTATACTGGAAGCTTTTTCTTGGGTAGAGAGTGCTAAAGATTAAGCAGCGTAAAATTTAGCATTTGTCTTAAAAATTTATTTCAAAGTAGTCGAAATATTGGATCTACAGTATCAATACTTTAACTCGCTGAAATCAGTTTCAATAGTCTATAGCTTAAGGGAACCATCCAGTTTGTGCTATTAATCAATTCAAGCTATAAATAATTCTTAGCAGTACAATGCTTTTAGCAGTCTTCGGGTTTGAAATACACGTATCGAAATACTCAAAACAACCCTTTATATAAGAAAAAGCAGCTCACCATCATAAGCAGTACCGAAAAGCATTTTTTTAATAATGTTGGCGATAATTGATGCGCGACTTTTGCACCCACTTTTGCGGTGAAAAAGCTCATGACGCTGATCCCAAAAAAAGCATAAATATGTACAAAGCCGATCGCATTGGGAATATCGACGTGATCTTTCATTCCAAAGACCATAAAACCAAGTGCGCCTGCAATGGCAATGGGTAGACCGCAAGCAGCAGACGTGCCCACTGCTTTTTGCATCACCACGCCATAACGCGTGAGATACGGCACGGTTAAACTGCCACCGCCAATACCAAAAATAGCCGACGCTACACCAATGCCCGCTCCAGCCACTAGTTGCTTGGGCGTTGACGGCAATAAAGTATCGGCAGCGCTGACATCAGTAGCCAATCGCTTTTTGCCGCCAGTGAACATGTTAAATGCCACCCAAAGTAAAAATGTACCTACGATGAGCTGAAGATGAGTGCCTGAGAGTGCGCCTGCAATACCTGCCCCAAAAAAGCAGCCAATCGCCATGCCTGGTGTGAGATTTTTAAACACAGGCCACATTACCGCGCCTTTTTTATTGTGCGCCATGAGCGAGCTGATAGAGGTGACGATGATGGTTGCCAGCGAGGTGCCTAGCGCCAAATGCATGACGGTATCGGGACTATAGTCCATTTGGGTGAAGACGATGAATAACAGTGGCACGATGATCGTGCCACCGCCCACTCCGAACAGGCCCGCTGCAAAGCCTGCTACTGCTCCAATGATTAAAAAGATGATAAGTTCCACAGAATCGTTACTTTTGGTTAGAGGATGAAAAGGTGTGATTAAGCGCTTTCGACTTGACCCACTTGATGATATGCGCGATTGAAATAGACCAAGCTTTCGTCTGCCTCGCCTTCTCGCTCAGCATGTTTGATAGCAACGACGCGGCACATAAAAATACTGTGCGTGCCCATTGCCTGCACCTGCTCAATCTCACAATCAAAGCTGACCAGCGCGTCTGCTAAAACGGGCGCGCCTGTGACCAACGTGCCCCAAACGCCTTGTTCAAATCGCTCTTTAGAGCATAATTTGGACGCAAAAGTATTGGATAGCGACTCATGCCTCGCGCTCAGCACATTAACGCATAAGGTTTTATGATCAACGAAATGACCATGTGAGCGCGCCGCCTGATTCATACAGACCAGTAAGGTTGGCGGGTTATCGCTGACACTACAAACGGCGGAGGCAGTAAAACCGTGTGCGCCTGACTCCCCTTCTGTGGTAATCACACTGACCGCTGTCGCAAGCCGCGCCATCGCATTTCTAAAATCACTGGCTTCAATCATCATATATGTCCTAAATTTATCGCGCATCGTACGCTTAGCGCGCCAGCTCTTGACGAACCAGTTCAGCACCAGCGCTTAGCGCCTTTAACTTGCCTCGTGCCACGTCGCGAGACAACGGTGCCATGCCGCAATTGGTCGACGGGTAAAGCTTATCTGCATCCACGAATTGTAAGGCTTTTCGTAGCGTGTTTGCCACTTCTTCTGGTGTTTCAATGGTGTTGGTTGCCACATCGATGGCACCAATCATTACTTTTTTGCCACGAATAAGCTCAATCAAATCCATTGGGACATGAGAGTTTTGACACTCAAGTGACACAATATCGATCTTTGATTGTTGCAGCTTGGGAAATGCTTGTTCGTATTGACGCCACTCTGAACCCAGCGTTTTTTTCCAATCGTTATTGGCTTTAATGCCGTAACCATAGCAAATATGCACAGCGGTTTCGCACTTTAAGCCTTCGATGGCGCGCTCTAATGTGGCAATACCCCAGTCGTTTACATCATCAAAGAACACATTGAACGCAGGTTCATCAAACTGAATGATATCCACGCCAGCCGCTTCTAATTCTTTGGCTTCTTGATTCAAAATTTTAGCAAACTCCCACGCCAATTTTTCACGGCTTTTATAATGCCCATCATACAAAGTGTCAATCATCGTCATTGGACCTGGCAGTGCCCATTTGATTGGCTTGTCGGTCTGCTGACGTAAAAACTTGGCATCGTCTACAAATACAGGTTTTTGGCGACTTACGTCACCAACGACTGATGGCACACTGGCATCGTAACGGTTACGAATGCGAACCGTCTCACGATTTTCAAAATCGACGCCATCGAGATGTTCAATAAAGGTGGTGACAAAATGCTGACGGGTCTGCTCACCATCACTGACGATATCGACGCCTGCATGCAACTGCTCTTGCAGTGACAAACGTAACGCATCTTGCTTGGCTTCAACCAATTGCTCACCTTCTAAAGCCCAAGGTGACCAAATCTTTTCAGGTTCGGCAAGCCAAGAGGGTTTCGGTAAGCTGCCAGCGGTCGACGTCGGTAATAATATTTTCATTTTCAATGTATCTCTTATCTATTTATTTTTTATATATTGGGAGTGTCTTATTTCGGCCACTTTGGCGTATTAAGCAGCGTGCTTTTTAACCCTCTCTTTTTCGACAGAGTAGTTTGCCGCCCATTGCTCAAGAATGGACTGGTATGGCTTGATAAACTGCTCTTCAGTAATCTTTCCTTGCTTCACCGCCAATTGGCTGCGCTCTTCACGATCATACACAATCTGCGTTAGTGAATAATCCTGATACTTAAGACTGGGTTGATACACTTCACCTGCAGTAGAGTTGGCATTGTAGATTTCAGGGCGATAGATTTTTTGAAACGTCTCCATCGTACTAATCGTACTAATCAGCTCAAGATCGGTGTAATCACTCAGCAAATCGCCTGCAAAATAAAACGCGAGCGGCGCTGCACTGCCCGTAGGCATAAAGTAACGAACGGTCAAACCCATTTTGTGGAAGTAATCATCCGTCAACGAATATTCGTCCTGTCTATACTCCACCCCCAATACAGGATGCTGATTGTTGGTACGGTGATAGGTTTTGCTGGTGGAAACACTCAGGCAAATCACAGGCTTTTTACTAAAATTGGCTTGGTAAGCCTTTGAGTTCAATAAATACTGAAATAGCTTGCCATGAAGGTCACCGAAATGTTCAGGTGGCGGTGAGGTTGGGTTTTTGTCGAAATGATCTGGCAGTACGATGCTAAAATCATAATCACGTACATAAGACGAGAAGCTATTGCCAATCATACCGTCGATACGCTTGTTGTCTTTATGATCAACAATGGTCGTCTTCAGCGTCTCAATGACAGGAAAAGTATCTCCATTGCCCTCGATGTCCATGTTTGCAGAAACAATATCAACTTCTACAGAATAGCGGTCCGCTGTTGGATTATCCCAATGCGCCAACGCGTTAAAACGATTGTTTATCATTCTAAGCGTCCTGCGTAGGTTCTCTTGACGGTGCTCACCGCGAGCCAAATTGGCAAAGTTCGTGGTTAAACGTGTGCTGTCTGCAGGATGATAGTCTTCATCAAAACGGATGCTCGAAATTGAACAAGTAAAATTGTTACTCATGGCAATTCACTACCTTATAATCAAATATGAAACCAAATTTTTGTATAAGGGAATTATGCCTGAATCAATACATGAATAAAAACGACTTAACTTTAACTAAAGATGAATACAATTCATGTTAGAAATAAAGTTAAACTCGGTAGCGTGAAAATCAGAGTGGTATCGACAGTGTATTTGAGGAGTAAAAATCTGATTAAAGATAGAATGTAGAAGAAATAATAGTCAGTAATCGCTTATTTATAACAAAAGGCAGCAAGATAACTCATATTAATAGGTATCTTGTGTCATTAGTTATTTTAATCCTGCCCTAAGCTGTCCAGTTATAAACTTAGGATCATACTGGTGATCAAGTCATATCCAATGCATTATAGTTGACTATGACTAGTTGATATTTATTTCATAACTGAAATCTTTTGCCAATCCGTACGACTCTCTGTATTCGATTGGATCACCCTTTAGGTTCTTAGCAACGCGGCATACCTTAACCAAATTTTCTTGTGCCTCATTGCCTAAATAAGAATCGACATGCCCGGTGATAAAAAAGAGTTTTTCGACAGCAGACGAGACAAACTGTCCGCACGTTTTGTAATAAAAAGGATATAAGAGATTTTCAAAATCTTCGGGCGCCAAGCCTACAAAAGGCTGGTACATACTTTTGGGTAACCAGATTCTTTCACTCAACATGACCGTATTTTCGACGATACGTACACGTTCTATATAAATGAGTTCTTTGTTTTTACTGATGTTTAATTTTTTATTGATGGCATCGACAGCTTCTATTGTTACAGCCTTTTTGACCACACCCGTGGGTACGACATAGCAAGCATCTTTATCACGGAATTTGAAAAACCTTGATAACGAACCTTCAAAATTTGGTCGTTTTAAGAAAGTACCTCTGCCCTGTTGCTTCATGAGGACCCCTTCTTCTACCAGCTTCTCGACGGCTTTACGAACCGTTCCTACCGATACTTGGTATTTATCTGCAAATTCCTGTTCGGTAGGTAGTGCGGTATTTTCATCCCATTTACTTTCTGTTAGCAAAGTCTGAATATGCCAGCGTACTTGCTCATACCGTGGCATCTTGAATTGTTTGAAGTTTGTTAACATTTTTTCCACCACAATAAAGAGAGTATTAAAGGCTGCTTAATCTCGTTGAGCGTTGTTAGAATCCCAAAAGTAGAACTTATTTGATGACACTATCTTAAGCCCTAAACAAATTTAATATGTATCATTTTAATGTTAATACTCGATTGGGTTTTTATAGGCAATCTTATCTAATTAACGTGTGCTTTTTTGCTATTATTTCACTCAATCAATAGCACTTTTAAAGCTTGTACGATTTTCTAATCTAGAACGCTATTTGTCAATATTATCGTGATGCTCTTTAATCCATAAAAATTGCTATGGATTTTTATAGAATTCATACAGTTAAGGTCAAGGAGTAGTCATGACTCTCTACATTATAGCCGCCATTGTGATATCTATTGCGCTCGGCTACAAAACGAAAATCAATATTGGCTTATTTGCTATCGTATTTTCATACCTGATCGGTTGCTTTGGTATGCAGCTAAGTGCTTATGAAGTTATTAAACTATGGCCACTCAAAATTTTCTTCGTTATTTTGGCAGTGACTCTCTTCTACAACTTCTCTCTTGCCAATGGTGCTTTGGAAAAACTGTGTGAACATTTGATATATAAATGTCGACATTTTCCGGCATTTTTGCCGTTGGCTATTTTCTTTGCCGCCACGATTGTAGCAGCTTTGGGAGCCGGCTATTACACCGTGCTCGCTACTATGGCGCCAATGATTTTATTGTTATCTCAAAGAACCAATTTAAATATTATTATTGCCACCTTGTCGGTGAACTATGGGGCGCTCGCAGGTGCCAATTTTATTACCTCACAGAGCGGTGTCATTTTTCGAGAGCTTATGAGTGGCGCTGGCGTGGCAAATGACAATACCTTTACTTACGGTTTAGGAATATTTGCTGCAACCTTTTTGATGCCTGTGGTTCTATTGGGTATTTATAGCTCTATCAATGCCAAATCTAGCAAAATAGCAATTCAAACCATCGTACCAAAACCTTTCGATAGCAAACAAAAAAAATCTATCATGCTAATTTTCATTATGATGGCCACGGTACTTATTGTGCCTATTTCAAACCTACTCATACCAAATGTAGACACGATTGAGTTTTTGAACGCTCGAATAGATATTGGTTTTATCGCTATTTTTTTCGCTTTAGTAAGTTTGGTTTTGAAGCTGGGTGATGAAAAAACAGTGATTGCCTTAATACCGTGGCATACGCTCATTATGATTTGCGGCGTTGGTATGTTAATCAGTTTGGGTGTGGAGGTAGGGGTAATTTACGAGCTAACAGAATGGCTCAGTACCAACGTACCTATTTGGTTGATACCCACTTTATTGTTCATTATTAGTGCAATTATGTCGATATTTGCCAGTACGCTTGGGGTCGTTGCTCCTACGCTATTTCCTATGGTACCAGCCTTGGCTGTGGCCTCTGGTTTAAACCCTTTTTTCTTATTTATCTGTATCGTAATAGGGGCTCAAAGCTCATCGATCTCGCCTTTTTCATCAGGCGGCAGTCTAATATTAGGAGCAGCACAAGTACACATCGATAAAAATAAGCTTTTACATATTTTGTTGTTTAAAGCCGTACCTTTAGATATTGTTGTTGGCATAATAGCGATTTTATTTATCCAAATCGTGTTTTAACTGCTACTAAAAAAGAGATTTATATGGATTACATGGATGCTCATGCACATGTATTTTTACACCATGATACGTTTCCAACGACTGCGCGCTATCGACCCACTTATACGGCCAGCGTAGAAAGTTATATTGAACAGCTCGATAGACATGGCTTTCATAAAGCAGTGTTGGTTCAGCCAAGCTTTTTGGGCACGGATAACAGTTATATGTTAACCGCTCTTTCAAAGTATCCTGAGCGTCTTAGAGGTATTGCTGTACTATCAAACACCACAGACGCTTCTACATTGCGATCACTAGATAAGCAAGGCATTGTTGGCATACGTATCAACCTGTTTGGCATCACTTGTCCTGATCTCACTAGTCCGCAGTGGAAAGCTTTTTTATCACAGTTGGCCGACATAAATTGGCAAGTAGAGATTCAGGCACCGCCTGTTTATTTGATCCAGTTATTACCAATACTGAAGCCATACAGACTCAATATTGTGATTGATCATTTTGGTCGATTTAATCCTATCAAAGGTGTACAAGATCAGGAATTCCTTCAACTGTTAGATATGCTTGAGCCTGAGAAGCACTGGGTCAAAGTATCTGGATATTATCGGTTGGGAAATGAGATAGGTATCCAAAACGCTAAAGACGCTCTTAAATTATTAATGCAACGTAATATGAGAAATCATCTGATTTGGGGTAGTGATTGGCCTCATACTCAAAATGAGAGCCAAATCAACTTTACCAAAGCGCTGACCACTTTCAAAAAAATTATAAATTGCGACGAATTGGCAGCACAGATATTGACCACCAATAACACCAACTTGTTTACATTCTAAACTGGTTGGCTGTTGCTATCTTAGCATCTTCAAAATTAGAGTAACTGCCAGTTTACAGGTCATGTCGTCTATAGTCCCATACTCAATCGCGGTATCCTACCACTAATTGCAAACCAATCAGTATCAAAAAATACCGTCATTGCATTGTGCATTTTTTCAGCACATCAGTCGTAAATAACTGATTTAAAATACATTTATAATGATTGACGAGTCTCTTGTGCTTTATATCATATAGAAAAAGTAAATTATTTTGACCATTATTGAATGGTTCAATGACTTGGGTTGTTTCACTTTTCGATTGACTCCCTATAAATAATATTCATACATACATACATATGTTTCTTGTCATTCGTAAAATATTCTGTTACTTTTGCATAACATTGAAAGTTATCTTGTCACAAAATTTGTTAATCCAAATGAATCTTGCATTAAGATTTTATGTAATAACTTTCCTGCCTGAATCAAAATTTTATTGATTTTTACTGAAAAAATACACACAAGGAGTGTCGTGTGAACAAACTATCCTATCTGGCTCTTGGCCTTTCTGCACTAACTCTTACCGCCTGTAACAATGCAAACGAAACTGCAAGCGCAGATGAGTTTTCTGGTCCTTCACGTCCAGAATGTATTGCACCAGCAAAACCAGGTGGCGGCTTTGACTTGACTTGTAAACTTGCTCAAGCAGGCCTTAGAGACACTGGCATCTTGACAGATCCAATGCGAGTCACTTATATGCCAGGCGGCGTTGGTGCTGTTGCTTACAACAAAATTGTTGCCAATGACCGCAGCAATGAAGACGCTATCGTTGCCTTCTCTACTGGCTCTATCCTTAATTTATCGCAAGGAAAATTCGGTAAATTTACTGAAAAAGACGTGAAGTGGCTAGCAGGTGTTGGTACTGACTACGGCGCTATCGCTGTCAATGCTGAATCACCTATCAAAGATCTAGCAGGATTGGTCGCTGAGCTTAAGTCAAATCCAAAAGCAGTTAGTTTTGCCGCTGGTGGTAGTGTTGGCGGTCAGGATTGGATGCAAACGGCAATTTTGGCCAAAGCCGTTGGTGTTAGCCCAAGCGATATGACTTATGTAGCGATGGAAGGTGGCGGTGAAGCCATCACAGCGGTAATGGGCAACCATGTTACTGTTGTGAGTGCAGGTATTGCTGAGATCATGCCACAAGCCACTGCTGGCAAATTACGCGTATTGGCTGTGTTTGCAGATGAAAGATTGGGTGGCAGTATGGCTGATGTTCCTACGGCCGTAGAGCAAGGCTATGACGTTACTTGGCCAGTCGTCCGTGGTTATTACATGGGTCCAGATGTCAGCCCTGCTGCTTATGACTGGTGGAAAGCGAGCTTCGATAAGATGCTTGCCGATCCAAAATTTGCCGAATTACGCGAGCAGCAAGAGCTACTACCTTTCTCTATGACGGGTGAAGAGCTTGAAGCCTATGTTTATAAGCGTACAGGTGAGCTGCGTGAGTTGTCTGCTGAGTACGGTCTTGTTGATGCTGCAGCTAAGTAGCACTACTCAGACTATATCCCCTTAATGATTGAATACTGAATTTTATAGTATTTATCGAAGGTTGACAGATGAGACATCTCTCAACCTTCTTATTTTAGAATTTAAGGAATACCTCTATGACAATGGAACGTGCATTTTCTGGATTAATGGGACTATTTAGCTTATTTTTGGTCTATTTAGCTATTGGTTACGTTGCTCCTATTGCCTATGATCCCATCGGCCCTCGGCCCTATCCTATTTTAATTTTTTCACTGATGGCACTTTTGACCTTAGTTATTGCCTTTCGTCCAGCGCGATTTACCAAAATCATCGATTTAGGCTATAACAAGGTCGTACTTAGAAATCTTGTTCTGTGTGTCAGCGTATTGCTGATCTATAGTTTGATATTTGAGCCTTTAGGTTTTGTTGTTGCTACCACACTGATGTGTTTTGCGGTTGGTTTATTATTTGCTGGCAACCCTGTTAAAAGCCTTATCTTTTCAGTTGTGATCAGTATCGCCCTGTATGTCTTATTTGACATGGCTTTGGACGTCATTCTGCCACTTGGGATATTATCAGGAATAATGGGATAGCTATTATGGAAACTTTTGATTTTTTGATGCACGGTTTCGGCGTAGCGATGTTGCCCAAAAACTTACTGATTGCGCTGATCGGCGCTTTTATTGGTACTGTTGTGGGTATGTTGCCTGGCCTTGGCCCGATTAATGGTGTGGCAATTCTACTACCTTTCGCATTTGCTCTTGGTCTGCCACCAGAGAGTGCGCTTATCTTACTGGCAGCGGTTTATCTTGGTTGTGAGTATGGTGGTCGTATTTCTGCCATTCTACTGAACGTACCGGGGTCTGCTGCAGCGGTTATGACTTCATTGGATGGTAATCCGCTGGCAGTGCAAGGTAAGGCAGGTATTGCCTTGTCCATCTCTGCGGTTGCCTCGTTTATTGGTTCTACGATTGCGACTATTGGTGTGGTCTTGTTCGCACCTCTATTAGCTAAATGGGCGGTGTCTTTTGGCCCTGCTGAATACTTTGTATTGATGGTATTCGCGATTTGCTGTTTGAGCGGTTTGGTCGGTGATCAACCTATTAAGACCGCTGTATCAGCGTTAATCGGTTTGGGTCTGGCGACTGTCGGTGTCGATGCGGTGACTGGTATTTATCGTTATACTTTTGATTCAGTCAACCTATCTGACGGTATCCAATTCACAACGATCGTTATTGGTTTCTTCAGTGTCAGCGAAATCTTGATTTTGCTCGAAAGAACCACTACTGGTGGTAAATTAGTTGCGCAAGGTAAGCGTAGCTTATTCAACCTAAAAGAGTTTCTCTTTACCGTTGGTGCCATGTTACGTAGTGGTGCAATGGGTTTCTTCGTTGGTATTTTGCCTGGTGCAGGCGCGACGATTGCGAGTGCAATGACCTACGCTAGTGAACGTAAAATTGCTGGCGACAGTGGCAAATTTGGCGAAGGCGATCTACGTGGCGTTGCATCACCAGAAGCGGCTAACAATGCATCAGCATGTGGTTCATTTGTACCGATGTTGACATTAGGTGTTCCTGGCTCTGGTACAACAGCGGTGATGATGGGTGCGTTGACTTTATATAATATCACGCCAGGTCCACAGCTATTCACTGAACAGCCAGATATCGTTTGGGGTCTTATCGCCTCTCTGTTTATTTGTAACGTTATCTTGTTGGTCATGAACATTCCTTTGGTAGGTTTCTTCTCTAAGCTACTGAACGTACCAAACTATATCTTGATTCCATCAATTGCTGCCATCAGTTTTGTTGGTGTCTACTCTATCAATAGCACGACTTTTGATATGGTATTCATGGTAGCACTTGGTATATTTGGTTATTTCTTACGTAAACTGCATTTCCCTCTATCAGCCCTTATTCTAGGCTATGTACTAGGAGAGCTTATGGAGTCTAATCTACGTCGTGCTCTCTCTATTTCACAAGGTGAGATGTCTATTCTATGGAGTAGCCCAATCACTGTGTCACTATGGGGTCTTGTAGTCGTCATGATATTCATGCCAATTATTCGTAAGATGTATCGTAAGCGCTTTAAGAAGACTGCTGTTTAATCTATCGCAAGTCTGCTTATTCGTTTTCTCCGGCGGTGGTCATACTCTATGTATGGCCACCGTTTTTTTATGAATGATAAATATGCAAGTTGTCTGATGAAATAATGATGGCTTAGTAGAAACATTCACCTATATATGCCATTCCCCATGGCACATTTACACATGTCTCTTAAAATATGTGATGGTGTATTTAGCCCATAAATGCTCTACTGGGAACCCCCTATCTTCGTTATTTAAAAACCTAGAAATGAACACTTTTTAATGGTCATAATTTGGCTAATTTTTAATTACTTCTTACAAAGCCGTCCTTTTATTCTCAAAATAATACCGTTTGTCGTTTACACTCTCTTTATATTTTACTATCTAGTATTCAGTCCTTCATAAAGGAAGTTAAATACGGTAATAAATATAACGGTAATGACAGATATATTTCATAACTTTAAGATTTTAATAGAAAAAAAATAATTGAATTTTAGATATTCTTCTAATGTAGCGCTACTTTGGTTCAGTACATATTCTCAATATAAATCAAATATTTAACGTGCAATTAGGTATAGCCTGTATTACAATTGAATAATAAAACAGACAAACGGTTAATATTTTGGATAGACGGTTTACATTTATATATAAAAACTGAATTCCCATAGATAAACAACTTACAACTGTAGACTAGAAATATCAGACTAATGTAATTTCTATCGACCGATATAGCACTGTTTAATCCTCATTTGAATATTTTCTTAATCATTGTCTCAACACTTGATACCCACTGGAGAATTACCATGCAATTTAATAAAACCTTAATGACCGCTGCTCTACTAACTATTGGCGGATTTGCCTCTGTTTCTGCGAGTGCTGCCCTTGATACTAACGTTGATAGTAGCTTCAAGGTCCAAATGACAGTTGAAAAGAGCTGTACAGTAATAGCAGGCAATAATATTAGCTTAAGTGCTAGAGCTGACGCTATTGCTCCAGTTGGAAATAGTGCCTTAAGTGTTGCCTGTTCTTTAGGTACTCCTTATAGTATTGCGATGTTACCAACAGGTGGGGCTTCTGGTACAGGCACTTTGAAACCAACTGATACTGAGACTAATACAAATACAATAGCCTATCAGTTGGCTACTGACGCAGATGGCAATAATGTTTGGACTGCGGGAATAGGTGGAGAGGAGACAACAGGTGGTACAGGTACAGGTACCTCTGAAAGACAAGACTTTACAGTGTATGCAAAATTGACAGGAGACATTACTACGGTTCTGCCAGATGTTTATAGTGATACTGTCACAGTTTCAGTAGCTTACTAATATTTATGCATAATCTTTGCCTACGCTATATCGCAAAACCTTTGCTGATCTCCGCATTGCTACTGTCCTCTAGTTTAGCCGTAGCAAGTGGCTTACAGGTATCCCCTATCTCTTTGAGCTTACAAGCTCGCGAGAATGCCAGTGGTCTGACACTTAGTAACTCTGGTAACGATAAGGTACGTGCGCAAGTGCGTGTGTATCAGTGGTTACAGGATGAGCAAGGCGATCAGTTGACACCTTCACGAGGACTGCTCGCCAGCCCGCCGATGATTGAGATAAATCCGGGTGAAAAACAACTTATTCGAATTATCCGTGCAAAGGCACCACCGCAAGGTTCAGGCGCTGTAGAGGATGCTTATCGTGTCTTGGTGAATGAGCTACCCATCAAGTCTGATAAACAAACGACGGGATTACAATTTGCGCTAAGCTATTCTCTACCCGTCTTTGTGCAGGCAGTGGGCGTCACCGAGACCAGTCCACAATTGCTGTGGAGCACTCATCTACAACCTGATGGCAAAAAGGTAAATTTGCGTGTAAGCAACCGTGGCAATGGCCATGCTCAATTGGCTGGTCTAAGCTTTGTGGATACAGCAGGTAATAGTACGGTTATTAATCCAGGGCTACTAGGGTATGTGCTACCTAGTGCCACTATGAATTGGACGCTGAATATACCGTCCTCTGTCCTGACATCGGGTGGTAAATTCAAGGTTATGATGAATGGTACTCAGACAACGCCAGACGTCACGATGGATACGTCCACTCGTTAATGTAATTTTTCTACAGTGCGTGGCAGTATCTGCTAGCCACGCTGTAGAACTGAATGACATTGCTGCTACAAACATGGTTTCTACAGACACTGCTCCTACAGAGACTGACAATACTGAACTCTCCCAACTTAACCTAGACAGCTACAATTCTGATGATGAAGCTGGACTAGATCTCTATCTAGATGTCACGCTAAATGGTGCGAGCGCAGGTTTAACGCATTTTTACTACCGTGACGATGAGCTTTGGGCAAGTACCCAAATTCTGCAAAAACTTGGGTTTATCATTCCCTCAGATGCCACCAACATCATAGCACTCAATAACTTACCTAATCTAAAAGCTGACTATAATGCTCGCCAGCAAACACTCAATCTCGTCGCACCTTTAGCCATGCTCAATTTGGACACTACCGTCCGCAGTACGCGTATCAACAAGCGTCCGCAGCCCACTGCTTCCCCTGGTATGTTACTCAATTATAATGTCTATGGTACGCAAACTGAGAATAGTGCCAAAAGTCTTAGTGCTTATACTGAAATACGTGCCTTTAATCAGCATGGTGTGCTCAGCTCGACTGCACTCACAACTGCCAATCACGCGGCAACCATTAGTGGCAGTAGTGATTGGAATAATCGAAGCGTTCGCCTAGATACCAATTGGAGCCAGTCTTTTCCAGACAAGCTCATCACCGTCCGTGCAGGTGATATTCTTACAGGCGCTCTATCCTGGACACGATCGACGCGTTTGGGCGGTCTACAAATCGGTACCAACTTTGATCTTCAACCCTACCGCTCAACCACGCCATTGCCTTTATTTTTTGGTGAAGCCACATTACCATCGGCAGTAGAACTCTATGTAAACGGCCTAAAACAATATAGTGGTGACGTACCTGCTGGTCCATTTGAACTCAATACTGCTCCTAGCTTTAGCGGTGCAGGTACTGCTCAGCTAGTCGTAACTGACGCACTAGGACAATCTACAACACTGAATTTCTCTTTATATGATGCACATCGCTTGTTGCAACCTGGGCTTTCTGACTGGTCGGTGGAGATTGGTGCTGTGCGTGAGAACTATGGCATTCATTCTTTTGATTACAGTGATGATGTGGCAGCAAGTGGCACATGGCGTTATGGCGTGAATAACCGCTTTACCGCAGAAACACATGCCGAAGTGACCAGTGGTCTCAGTAATGCAGGGGTTGGTGGTACGTGGTTACTTGGTAGGTCAGGCGGTATATTGTTTGTCTCATTAGCAGGCAGCGAAAATCGGAGCCAAAGCGGATTGCAATACAGTGCAAATTATTCATGGAATAATAGTCGTTTCAATATTGGTCTCGGAGCTACCGGTACTAACGGCAATTACCGCGATGTGGGTACGCAATACGGCTCTGCCCCTGCTCGCCGAAGTGAGCAAGTCTCAGCGGGTTATAGTACGCAATCTTTAGGACGTTTTGGTGTCAGTTATAACCAAGTAGCACAAGTTGAGCGCGAGACCACACAATTTGCCAGTGCCTATTGGTCGAAGTCATTTGGTCGACGACTCAGCTTAAACGCCAATTATAATCACGATGTCAATGATTCCAATAATAACAGCGCTTTTTTGAGCGCCTCTTTTTCCCTAGATCGTAATATCTCACTGAATAATAGTGTGCAGTACACCGATGACAGCACTGTCTTTGCAACTGATATATCACGGCCTGCGCCAAGTGCAAGTGGCTTTGGCTGGCGAGCACAAGCGCAGCACCGTCTAGAAGAGAGTGCTGATAGAGACGACAGTACAGGTGGTCTTGCAGAGTTAAGTTACCTTGGGCGTTATGGCCGAGTACAAGCAGGTATCAGTAGCAATGCCAACAACCGTGCAAGCTATGCGAGTGCTAGCGGTGCGCTGGTTAAAATGGGCGGTGGTCTGTTTGCGGCGCGTCAAATCAACAACGGCTTTGCTGTCATCTCAACAGGAGGCATTGCCAATGTGCCAGTATTATTGCAAAACAGTCCTATTGGTACGACCAATAGCCGCGGCTTATTATTGGTATCACCACTGAATGCTTACCAAGACAATAAAATCGGTATTAACCCCTTAGAGCTGCCTGCTGATTTACGTATCGATAAGGTGAGTATCGATGCCACACCTACAGATCGCGCAGGTATATTCGTTACTTTTGGCATCACGCCAGTGCGCGCAGCCTCTGTGCTTCTAACAGACAGTAGTAACCAACCACTGCCTCTTGGCAGCCAAGTACGGTTGATGACCAACACAGAAGTACCCTCGACTGTTATTGGTTTTGATGGCGAGGTATATCTCGACACGATCGATGAGCACAATGTACTTGAGGTGACGACGCCCTCTGGTGAGATTTGCACTGTTGGATTCGATTATTTCAAGCAAGGTGATGAGATCCCTCTCATTGGTCCTTTCATTTGTCAAAAGGAACAACCATGATAAATATTTTTCAATGGCGTTACAGCTTCTTGGTAATACCAGTCATATTGTGGTTGTCGATAAATAATGCACAGGCTGACACTACTTGCACAGCAAGCATGAGTACGAATACTGTCAATATCAGTAATACTATTACTCCAGTCAATGCCAACGATGCCCAAATTACTGCCACTTTAAACTACAGCTGCACTAACAATACCGAATCGAGTAAATATGTTTCGGTCTGCCTTGGGGTTGGTAATAATGACAATGGTACTTCTCTGAACCCACGCTATCTGACTGCATCCAATAATGCTAAGCTGGCTTTTGCTATGACATTGCCAGATGGTTCGTTCTGGGGAGAGGATAATGACTCTGTTTACCAGCCGCCACCTTTTTTTATTGCTTCCAATGCAACGTTTACTGACAGCGTCGTTATTAAGTTCGCTTTGTTGCCAGGCTTTGGCAATACATTAGCCATGCAGGGCGTTTATAGTAATGATTTTAGCGGTAATCACACAATACTAACATATCAATCCACCGCCGATTCAACGCCGATTGGATGCGAAACAGAATCTTATCAACAAAGTCAGTTCCCATTTAAAGTACAGGCTACTGTTGTTAATGCGTGCAAGATTAACGCTACCTCTAATATTACTCTTGGTAGCCATCCAGCAAGCGCAACCAGTTTTACAGGTAGCAACAACAGCGCCATTGATATGACCTGTACCAATGGCGCGCCTTATAATATTGGATTAGCGCCCGCTAATGGCAATATAAATGGTCAAGGTGTTATGATTGATACCGAAAGTGGAACCCATCAACTTCCCTATCAATTATTTTCAAACCCGACGGACACGATATGGGGTAATAACGGTAACACCTATGATACGTTAACCAATGGACTCCTTGGTACAGGCAGTGGTACTGTGCAACTGCATACCGTCTACGTGACTGTTCCAAACGCTGATGTTAAACCTGCCAGCTACTCTGACACGGTGACCGTTAATGTAAATTACTAGTCGGCTTATTGCTGATATTGAAATATTTGTTTAGAAAGTAATTCACTATCATGTGCTAAAAAAGCCGAGACTCAGGCCATAAGTCTCGGCTTTTTCATGTTTTATATATTGCTCAATATGAGTGAGCTTAATAGTTACTGCTTTGCTGCTTTGCTGCTTCAATCTGAATGGTCAAATCAACCTTTTCAGTGATACCTAACAAGGTATATTTACTGATTCCCCATTTTGTCCGATCAATAGTGGTTGTAAAGTCACCGCCACACACCGATTTTTTCAATATATAACTAAAATAGCAGTTAAACTTTGTAGCCGTTAAAGTCACTGGATTGGTCTGACCATGTAGCGTGAGCATACCGTCTACTTTGGTGACCACTGGACGATTTTTATCCCTCTGAAAATGCCATTTGGTGGATTCAAAACGAGCCAGTGGAAATTTTTCGATATCAAAAAAATCTGCACTTTTAAGCGCTATATCAAAGGCTTTGTCGCCTGTCATCAAACTGTTCAAAGGAATGATAAGCGAGACATTGCCTATATTGGCCTCTGGATCGTATTCTAACTGACCTGTTAAGTTATAAAAACCGCCAGTGTTGGTAGAGGTTTTAAAGTGGTCGATCGCGAAGCGTACATTAGTATGCGTGGGATCTATATGGTAAATAGTAGCAGCATGACTACTTCCCACCACCCATGCGCTTAGTAATAAACCAGTGAGCGCTTTATGATAAAAGCGTATAGTGCTTAAAGATAAAAATCGGTACATGATGACATTCCTTTGTGGTAGTACAGTTTGGGTCAATCACATCCTATGTGATGGTCAGTCTCTCCATTTGATTATATAGCAATGACAGGATCAGACTTCATTGATAAGTATCGTCCTGTCATTACAATTGAACCAGCATTACTGACGCTCTCACTTCTCTAGCTAGCTTATTTTTCGGTAGTAACACTTGGTTTTCCACTTGGCACAAGCCATTTGGCAAACCAACCTGATAGGTCGTCCATCAAGGTATAAACCACTGGAATCACGACCAAACTCAATAAGGTAGACGTCACAAGCCCGCCCAACACAGCTGCTGCCATCGGACGTCTAAACGTAGGGTCAGCATCTCCCCAACCAAATACCAATGGCAACATACCTGCACCCATCGCGATGGTCGTCATAATGATGGGACGCGCACGTTTACGACAAGCATCGACAATCGCCTCAAAACGTGCCAAACCACGACGCTGTGCAATCAGGGCATAATCGACCAGTAAGATAGAGTTTTTGGTTGCGATACCCATCAGCATAATAAAACCAATCATGGATGGCATTGAGAGACTACTATTAGTAATAACCAAGCCCACAAAAGCACCGCCAATCGAGAGAGGCAGCGCCATTAAAATAGTAAATGGTTGCAATATACGGCCAAATAGCAAAATAAGGACGCCTAAGATACAAACCACCCCTACCGACATAGCGATGATAAAACCATTAAATAGCTCCGCCATGTTCTCTGCTTGACCTTGATCAATAATCGTAATCGATGACGGCAATGTCTGCATAGCAGGGACCGCTTTGACTGCTTGCACCAAATCCCCAAGCTCGCCATTTGCCGGCTGAACCGTAATACTAATCGCACGCTCTCGATCAAGCCTGCTGATCTGTGCAGGCCCTGTACCAAAATCAAGGTCAGCGACCTCGCCTACACGCACACCTTGTCCTGCTGGTGCAGCGCTAGGAACGTATAACCCTTCTAATTGACTGACGTTTTGCTTGGCAACATCTGGCAGACGAATAACGATAGGAATCTGCCGTGTGTCTAGATTGAGTTTGGACAAGCGCTGTTCATAATCACCAACGGTCGCGATCCGTAATGTCGTTGCGATATCTTGCGTGGTCACGCCCTTATCTGCCATTGCAAGCCTGTCTGGCGTAACAGTAAGCTCCTGTCGCGGCAAACTGCGGTCACTGGTCACTGAACCTGCACTAGGCAATGCTCGAATCTCCGACATAACTTGCTGAACAGTCTGTTCAAGTAACTGCGGATTGGTACTGGTCATAGAGAAGTTATAACCACTCTCACCGCCACTTGATAGACCAACGGTAAAGCGCGCACCAGGTACTGCTGACAACACACGACTAATTTTTCGTTCAATCTCTTGTTTAGATGCTCGCTCGGCTCTTGGCGCCAATACAATATCTAATCCTGCGATATTCTCTGCTTTGCTGCCACCACTTGAGCTTGAGTCCATCGTGGCCTGTGCTTCGCCAATGGAAGAAAAAATATGCGTCACTTCAGGCATCGCCAAAATACGCTCGCTTGCTAGCGCAGCAACTCGCTCAGTATCTGCCAACGCTACATCAGGCGTCAGTTCAATCTCCACACGGGTTTGATCGATATCATTATCAGGAATAAAAGACGTGGGCAATAACTTCACCAGTGTTAAAGAAGCCACAAATAATATCAGTGTTGCGCCTATCGTGATCCAACGATGATGCAGTGTCCACCCTACTATTTTAAGATACCAACCCATCAGCGCGCTTTGTTTTTCAATATGCTTTTTTTCTGGGCGCAGGATATAAGCGGCCATCATTGGTGTGATTAAACGTGCCACCATTAGTGACGCAAAAATCGATAGGGCTGCCGTCCAGCCAAACTGGCGAAAGAACTGCCCCACAATCCCGCCCATAAAGGCTGTTGGCAAAAATACGGCAATCAGAGTAAAGGTAGTAGCGACGACCGCTAGGCCAATTTCATCAGCTGCCTCCATCGCTGCTTCATAAGGCGTCTTACCCATGCGAAGGTGGCGAATGATATTTTCAACCTCGACGATCGCATCATCAACCAATACGCCAATCACCAATGACAATGCCAATAGCGATATGATATTGAGACTAAAGCCAAATAGGTACATACCCAAAAAAGTAGGTATGACAGACAGCGGCAACGCAACGGCGGCTACAATGGTGGCTCGAATATTGCGTAAGAATAAGAAAACTACCACGACTGCTAATAGACCACCTTCAATCAGCATACGTAACGACGCTTCATAGTCCTCAGAAATGGGCGTCGCTCGATCGTAGACTTTTTCAATAGTGATGTTGCCTTCATCTGCCGTGAGCTTTGCCAATTCTGCATCGACCAGTGCCATCACATCAACTTCACTCGCCCCTCGTGATCGGGTGATATTAAATGCCACCACTGTTTTATCGTCCAGCTTGGCAATAGAGCTTGGGTCAGCAGCACCATCCGTAATTTGTGCCATACGCCCCAGTGCTTGCGTGCCCCCTGTCGGAACAGCCAATTGCAAATCATTCAGCTCGCTGGCGCGCTCAACAGCGCCAAGTACCCGAATGGTCTGAGTGGTTTTGCCCACTTCAGCTTCACCGCCTGAACTGTCTTGCTGAATACCCGCTATTTGATCCGATAATTGGGCAATCGAAAACTTCAAACCACTGAGCGTTATTGGATCAGCGGCAACGGTGATTTCGCGTTGCAGTCCGCCAATACGGCCGACCGTACTGACACCCGGAATATCGGACAAACGCTTGGTGACAGTATCATCAACAAACCAAGACAGATCCTCCACACTCATGTTTTCAGCCGAAACAGAGTAAGTCACTACAGGGAACCCGGCAGTCGAAACCTTGGTAATGATTGGGTCATTGGCAGCTGCGGGCAGATCGCCCCGCACCTCACCGACTGCCGAGCGCACATCATCGACAGCTTCTTGAATGTCTTTTTCTAACACAAACTCAGTGACCATGGTGGCCGCGCCCGTTTGTAGCGTCGTTCTGATATGCTTGACACCTTCAATACTGGTAAGCTTATTTTCTACCTTTTTTGCAATATCGTTTTCCAGCTGTGAAGGGGCAGCGCCTGGTAAGGTCACCGTGACCACGACCGCTGGCAAGTCAATATCTGGAAACTGCTGCACCTTCATTTTCATAAAGCCATAGATGCCGCCCAATGTCAGCAGCACAAACAACAAAATGGCGACCAGCGGGTTTTTAATTGAATAAGCGGAGACGTTTAAGCTCATACGCGCGCCTGCGTGGCTGTGCCAGTTGAGTTATTGGTTGTGGTATCTGCTTGATTGTTGGTTAGACCCATAGTGGTAATGAGACGTACCAAGTCTCCATCATTTAAGAAACTACCGCCTTGCTTCACCACTTGGCTATCATTAGGTAGCGGCTCTGTGATCGCCACATTGTCTCCAAGTCGTTCGCCCAACGTCACTCGCTGCTGCTTGATACGACCCATGGTCTTACCGTTTTGCGTCGTTATGTTGGTCACCAGCATCACATAATCGTAGCCATCATTACTTACGATGGCGCTGTTCGGTATGGTTTGCGTACTGGTACTGCCCAATAGGAATTCTCCCGTTTGGAACATGCCTGCACGTACTTTGGCATTGTTGGCTAAACTGGCATAAATGGTAATTTGACGGTTGTCAGCGGCGGTCGGTGCAATACGAGTCACCTGCCCCATGACTGAATCACCGTCTGGCAAACTGACACGTACCGGTGTACCGATACGAATGTCGCTGACCAGTTTGGGATCAATCTCTGCTCGCCATTCCAGAACGCCACCTTTGATAATCGTAAATAAAGGCTCACCACCAGCGACCATACCAACTTCAGCCATTTTTTCACTGATAACGCCACTGACAGGCGCAACCACATTGGCATTTTTTAGTGTCAATTGCTGATTGCTCAGACGCGCTTTTGACGCCTGCAATGCAGCGCGAGCTTTTACCTCAGCCGTACGATAACGATCCGCCTCTTGTTTGCTGATCGCGTCGATATCTATCAGTGGCAGAACGCGGACAGCATCAGCGCTAGCATTGGCAAGCGTTGCTTCCGCTTCTGCCACATCAGCTTCTGCCTGCAAGACTTGCTGCTGCATGGCCTCCGTATCAAATATGGCCAACACTTGACCCACTTTGACGCGATCACCTTCTTCAACCAATATTTGCTCAATGGCAACACTATTTACTTTGGCACTGACATTCGCCGTGTCTTTGGCATTGATCGTTCCATCAGCACTTAAGGTCGCGCCAATATCGTCTTGATTGGGCATCACTGTTTCTACCGATAGTACAGCTGGCTCCTCACTAGCAGTGCCGGTATTGGAACCGTCATTTTGCTCAGTCGCAGAGGTTGTTGACCCATCCATTCCTTCTTCATCATTACCGCCCCAGTACTTGCCAAGCAAAACGCCAACAATAAGCACCCCTACCAGTACGGGTAATAGCCACAGTGGCATCTTTGCAGAAGACTTGTGAGTATTGGCATCAGATTGACGGTATGGTGGTAGTTCAGAATCAGATGATGACTTGGGATTGGGTTCTTTAAGATCGCTCATGATCACTCTCTATAAATACGGATAATAATAAAAGCAGCCTTTAAACACTCACTTAAACAATTACTAAAAAACAGTCACGGGTCAAAACACCCTACAAATTAGGGGTTAGCGCGCTTTCTTTTTGCAATAAGCCCATTGCGAAACTTTTTGCAAACGATTTAAGTTGTTGTTGTAATTCTGGTTGTTCATAAATCGAACCGCCAAGCGTGGCTTGTTGTAACGACGAGTCAGTAAACATACCGATGGTAAAATAAAGCAAGGTGAACAGGCGCAATGGCTTAGTATGATCGTCAGTGGGACCAAGAAATGTGGACAGATAGCCTTGAAATCGTGCCAATACTTGAATGTCATGTTCAAATAAAGTCACCATTTCTGGGTTGTTTTGCACTGAGATATTCTGTGACGCGAGCTTAGCAATTGCTGGATTCTCAATCAGTAAATCCAAAGTTTTATCGATCCACTGCTCTAACGCTTGGGTAGGCTCAAGTGTGCTATTTGCAATCGCGGCTTCCGTTTGGGATACAAAAGCTAACAGCTGACGAGCATGCATTCTACAGACCGCTTCATACAGCGACTGCTTACTTTGCCAGTGAAAGTGGATGGTGGAGATATTCTTGCCAGATGCTTTTGCAATGTCTCGAGTAGTAACCGCTTTAAAGCCTTTCGTCGAGAACAGCGTTTCGGCGCATCGTAAAATTGAGGCGGCGCTACTATGCGGCTCAGATTCGACTCGATCAAGCGCGGTTTCAAAGTCAATTTCGGATAATTTTGTCATGGATTATTATTAATCAATCAATTGATTGAGTCAAACTTTTTAGATGTCTAAATAGTATATAACAATAGTCACTTAGTGGGTTGCAAGGAAGTCAGTAAAATTGATCTAGGTTCATTAAGACAATACTGATGATAATTGTTCATCACACACTGATCAGTATTATCAAAAAATGTGAAACTAACCGATCATTAGAGCTAGGGTTTTGAAGTAGCCTAGTGACCAAAACTCTACGACTAATCATTTAGTACCAGCCATTTAATACCAGCCATTTGATATAAGCCATTTGATATAAGCCACTGACACTGCCAGTCATTTTAAGCATTGGTATAACGACTGGCCTCTGGCATCCAGCGATGAATAAGTTGGCTGACATCTGCTTTGCGTGTAGGGTCTACAATCAAATGCTTGGCCAGACGCTGAGCAATGGCAAATAATTGCTCATCACGAATCAGGTCAGCCAAATAATATCCGACGTTACCCGTTTGGCGTTTACCCAACAGCTCACCCGGTCCACGCAGTTCTAAGTCTTTTTGCGCAATGACAAAACCATCTGTGCTGTCACGCAGCACATTTAAGCGCTCCGTTCCCGTCTCAGACAAGGGCTTTTGATATAGCAAGACACAATAGCTCTTGGTCGAACCACGGCCCACTCGGCCGCGCAACTGGTGCAATTGCGACAATCCCAAACGCTCGGCATTTTCGATGACCATGAGTGACGCATTGGGCACATCAACCCCAACTTCGATAACCGTGGTGGCAATCAATAAATCTAGGCTGCCCGCTTTAAACGCTTGCATGATGGCTTGTTTTTCAGCGGACTTCATCTTGCCGTGTACCAGTCCAATGCGAATATCTAAGCGCTCATTTAAATCCTCATAGGTCGCTTCAGCCGCTTGCGCGTCCAGCACACTAGACTCTTCTACTAGCGAGCAAACCCAATACGCCTGCCTACCCGCTTCGCAGTTAATGGCAATACGCTCAATCACATCGTCACGGCGATTGCGATCAATGGTGACCGTCGTAATTGGGGTTCGTCCAGGTGGTAACTCATCAATGATTGAGGTATCCATATCACCATAAACACTCATCGCCAGCGTACGCGGGATTGGCGTCGCGGTCATGATCAACTGATGCGGCGTACTTTTGGCCACGCCCTTATTGGTCAATGCCATGCGTTGCTCGACACCAAATCTATGTTGCTCATCAATAATGACCAAGCCCAATTTGGCAAACTGTACTTGTTCTTGAAACAGCGCATGCGTGCCAACCACCACCTGTACTGTGTTGTCGCTCACCGCTTCTAATGCTTCGCGGCGCTGCTTTGCCGTTTGTTTACCAGCAAGCCAGCCCACACCAATGCCCAATGGCTCAAACCAGTTTTTAAAGTTGAGCAGATGCTGCTCTGCCAAGATTTCTGTTGGTGCCATCACCGCCACTTGCCAGCCGCTATCAAGCGCATACCCTGCTGCCCCTGCGGCAACCAACGTCTTACCAGCACCCACGTCACCTTGTACCAGCCTAAGCATGGGGATTGAGAGTGCCATATCAGCAGTGATGTCTTTCATGACTCTTTTTTGCGCACCCGTTAGATCAAACGGCAATGCACCAAACAACGCATCAGCAAGCGCGCTTTTGGTCGCGCACTTAGGTGCTTTGTGTTGGTGCAATTGCTGACGACGGTATAGTAAGCTCAGCTGATGGGCCGCCAACTCTTCAATGATCAAACGCTGACAAGCCGCATGCGTGCGCGCACTTAATTGTGCCAACAGCTTATATTGTTGGCGAGCATCGGTGTAAGTGGGCGGCGTGTGCAGTAATACTAAAGCTTCAAATATCGTCAAATTATAGACATTGCTATTGGCTACTTTAACCGCTTCAGGATTGATATTTTGATTGCTATCATCAGCCGCAGGATAGATATTATTGACATTATGGTCTGGCACACTACGTGCCAATGTAGAAAAGATATCTTCTGAATACTCAGACTCTATTGCGAATGGCTTCGTCGGTTCAAAAGGCACCAATGGCAAATCAGCGACCACTGAAAAATCTGCCGCCGTTAACAACGTCATCGGCAAACCTTGACTGCGAACGGTTTGTAAAGCCAGTTTAATCAATGTACGCAGCTTATTTTGATGTAAGCCTTTGACGCTTGGATAAATGGGCTGCAAACCCGTATTCGTCACAGCGATACCATCCGTCATGATTTGATATTCAGGATGGCTCATTTGTTTACCGTAACGGCTTACCTTAACTTCGCCAAACAGCTGTAGTCGCGACCCCAAACTCATCGTTTGGGCAAGACCTGGATATACTTTAAAAAACCGCAAAGAGATCGTGCCAGTATCATCATCTATCACAACGGTCATTCCGCTGCGTTTATTATCGACATGCACGACCCGTCCCGTAATCAATGCGGATTGCCCATGTTCAACCTCAGCAATGGACAGCGAGCGGCTTCGATCCTCGTAATCCCGAGGTAAATGCAGTAGCAAATCAAACACGCGCTTGATGTTCAATTGTGCCAACTGTTCAGCGACTTTTGTTCCAACGCCTGCCAGCGCAGTCACTGGCATGTCTAGTGCTGAGACAGGCAAATCAGACCTAGTATAGTCTGATGAATGAATGGACGAGTGACTAACAGACATCGACGATCCTAACAATATGATGGATAAAGGTAATAGGTTTTTCTATATAAGATACATCTTACCGTAATTCATGGACTAAGCGAATGTGATGCTGTTGGCCGTATTTTTTAGGTTAGTATGATTGCTTATTGTCACCTATTTAGTAATACTGCTTCATAAATATTCAAAGACAAATCAGTCATTTATATCATACCAATAACTGATGCCTTCTTTTCTACATAATGGCAATTATATAAGGTCTTTTTTATGTTTGCTCCCATCTATCGTCACTACCAGCGTCATGCAGCGCTAATACGTCTGAGTATACTGGCAATGTTAATATTGCCTGTGAGTGCTTGCAGCACACTAGATCCTGCAACGACTAATTCTGCGTCTTTAATAAAGGCCGCAGAGGCACCAAGGGTGGCTTTGGTATTGGGCGGTGGCGGTGCGAAAGGCTTTGCGCATGTTGGCGTCATCAAAGCATTAGAAGAGCAAGGCATTACACCGACCCTCATCGTCGGTACCAGCGTCGGCAGTTTGGTCGGTAGCTTATATGCCAGCGGCTACACACCAGCCCAGCTTGAACGCTTGGCAATAACCACAACTGATAGCGAATTGACTGATTTTGTCTTATCAAACCAAGGTTTTGTCGAAGGTATCAAACTCAAAAACTTTATCAATACCAAGGTGGGCGGGCAAACCATCGAAAACTTCCCCATCCGTTTTGCTGCCGTTGCTGCCGAAAAACACACCTTAAAAAAAGCGGTATTTACCACAGGGGACGCAGGTCTCGCTGTACAAGCGTCCTGTAGCGTACCCAATATTTTTATTGCCCCTCGCATTCCTGAAACTGTCGGCAAAAAATACATCGATGGCGGTGTCGTGAGCCTAGTGCCAGTAGATAGTGCGCATGATTTGGGTGCTGATATTATTATCGCGGTTGACGTGACAGCTGTTGAAACGCAAAAACAGACTTCTGGTACCAACAAACTGCCCACACTAAATTCCCTCAGTAGCGTTTGGGGGTTTATGGAGAATAGTATCGCCGCACAGCCGAGTAATACTCACCTCTTATCTATGCGTCATGAGCGTGATCGTGCGGATGTTGTCATCACTCCTCAGGTTTCTCACATAAGCTCAATTGATACCAGCCAACGTCGTGCACTGATCACAGCCGGCATGCAAGCAACTGCACCACACATTCCCGCCATTAAACAGCTCATCAAACAAAAATCAGCAAGCAAATACGCGACTCTCTGATCTATTCATCAACAGAACAGCTAAAAAGCCTAGGTGTTAAAAAAGCACCGCAGCTATAAACTGTGGTGCTTTTTATATTTGAGTAAGTACAGCGTTAATGACAATGCAATACACCCTCACATCAAATGCTAGATTTATTTAACGCGCGCACGATATTTCACCACGACTGTGTCATTAAGACCAACGCCTTCGAGGTCCCAGCGCACTGCTTTATAGTACTTTAGTGGAATTTCTTGCAATTTATTGTCTACTTTTCCACGCAAAGGCATACGAGCAAAGGTATTACCATCTGCACTGCCATAAGGAAAATCAGGAGAAACGGTTTGCAGTAGTTCTACTTGCTCAGGGATACTCATCGTTACGGTCATTTTACGGACTCTATCCGCATTGGTGTTGGTAAAATACCCTTGATACTCTAACACATTACCTGACTGCAATCGTGTACTGGCATTAACAGGAACCAAGACTTCTTGACCATTCGAGTCGGTGCTAATTAACGAGGCTGTAATCTTACTATTGACAGCTTGCGCGCTTGAGCGACTGTTTGTATTAGCCGATGATTGCATAGCAACCGAACCATCAACAGCTTGCTCTGGCGTTGGTAACATTGCCGAGGCTTGCGTCACCACCATCGCCCCGATAAGGGTACCAGCAACAACGTGAAACAAGCGATGGCCGCTCCAAGCACTAAATGGACTAGCAAATTGGTTACTTTTTTTCATGGTTTTCATTATCCCTAGTTAATATATCGGTAAAACGCGGCTGGTGAAGCTTGAATCGCTTTTAATATATTTTGGACCGTGTAGAGACCTTGTTATCGACGTGACGATCTGTGGTTTGGTCGGTATCGGCAAAATAATAGTGTTTAGCATAGCAAAAAGCGTTTGTACGTACACTAACCCCGTGTAGCGGTTGTGTATATAGTCTATCAGCGATACAGATTGATGAATACGACTGAAATAAAAGATAGCTCATAACGGTGTTTTTTGCTATGGTAAATCTTTAGCGATTGGCATTTTTTTGCCACGCCTTTTCTTTATTCAAACAACTATTGCCTCTACTATGACTACTAGTGCTATGCCACAAATTAACCCTGACTACGTCCATTGGTTCCGTAACTCTGCCCCTTATATCAACACACATCGCGGCAAAACGTTCGTGATTATGTTTGGTGGAGAGGCGGTCAATCATCCCAATTTTAGTACGCTTATCCATGATTTTGCCTTACTGCACAGCTTAGGTATTAAGCTCGTCTTAGTACATGGGGCACGACCGCAAATCGAGAATAATTTAGATGGTACGGGTATCGCCTCTCCACTGCATCAAGATATTCGTATTACCCCAAGGGTAGCAATGCCTGCTATCTTACAAGCCGTTGGGGCGATTCGTTTGCAGATCGAAGCCCAGCTGTCGATGGGACTGGCCAATTCACCCATGTACGGCTCACGCATTGATGCCATTTCAGGTAATTTTGTGACCGCACGCCCTTATGGTATTCGTGATGGTGTGGATTATCAGATGACAGGCGAAGTTCGCTCTATCGATGTTGAAGCCATTAAAAATAATTTACTGCACGACCATATTGTTATTTTGGGGTCAATGGGTTATTCAGCGACTGGCGAAGTCTTTAATTTATTAGCAGAAGACGTTGCTCTAAGTGCTGCTGTGGCACTTGGTGCGGATAAGTTGATATTCTTAGGTGAAGAAACCGGTATCAATGATGATGATCGATTGCTGCGCGAGATGATACCAAACGAAGTGGATCGCTTTTTACGAGATCGTGACTTGAACTGCGAAATCAATTATTTCTTAAATTGTGCCAGCTTGGCGTGTCGTCAAGGGGTTCATCGTACGCATATCATCTCTTACGCTAAAGACGGCGCCTTACTAGAAGAGTTATTCACACGTGACGGCTCTGGTACCTTGATCAGTCACGACCCTTACGAAGAGATTCGTCGTGCTGATATTGATGACGTGGTTGGTCTTATCGAGCTGCTATCACCGCTAGAAGAGCAAGGAATCTTGGTCAGCCGCTCGCGTGAGCGCTTGGAACAAGAGATTGATCAGTATAGCGTCATCGAACGTGACGGTATGATTTTGGGATGTGCTGCCTTGCATCCGCTAGATGCTTCATCAGCAGAAGTTGCCTGTGTCGCTGTCCATCCTGATTATAGAAGTGGTAGTCGCGGCGCCGATTTGTTGGCATTCTTAGAGCAACAAGCACGCAGTCACGGTCTGCATAAGTTGTTTGTATTGACCACTCGTACTGCTCATTGGTTCGTTGAACAAGGCTTTGAAGAAGTGGATGCTAGTGCGCTGCCAGCTGCACGTTTAGAGAAGTATCATAACGGTCGCAACTCAAAAGTGTTCCAAAAGAACCTATAATTGACGTCAGCGTATAAAACATTTTATAGCCGAGTTACTCTAAAACCGATACAGTGCTGCTGAGGTAAATTTTTTGCAGCCTCTGTCACGGCCGCGAACAGCAAACAGCAAACAGCAAACAGCAAACAGCAAACAGCAAACAAGAAAAATTCACCCAGTAGCACGTTGCTATTAACGTATCGATTTTATTTTGAACTGACTATTATAGTCATAAAAAAGCCTTCATAACAATGAAGGCTTTTTTGTGTTTGCTACATACTGATTGGCGTTTTATTTTACTTTTAATAGCTCAACAGTAAAGATAAGCGTGCTGTTAGGCTCGATACCAGCGTTACCAGCTTCGCCATAAGCGATATCTGCTGGGATATAGAACTCGTATTTGCCACCCTCTTTCATCAACTGCAGACCTTCCGTCCAGCCAGCGATGACTTGATTTAATGGGAACTCGATTGGCTCGCCGCGCTCATAAGAGCTATCGAAGACTGTACCATCAATCAGTTTGCCTTCGTAGTTGACTTCAACCACGTCCGTCGCTTTTGGTGATTTACCCGTACCAGCCGTGATAACTTTGTACTGTAAACCAGACGCCGTGGTTTTCACGCCCTCTTTTTTACCATTTTCTGCTAAGAATGCAGCGCCTTTGGTTTTGTTCTCTGCTGCTTTGGTTTCCATGTCTTTAACAAACTTCTCTTCTTGCTCTTTTTGGTACGCGGTCAATACTTCTTGCATTTGCTCTTGCGTCAATGCAGATTCTTTGCCTTCGTAGCCGTCACGGAACCCCTTCTCAAACGTATCAAGATCTAAGTCTTGCACGGCTTCTTTATTACCTTCCGCCATCATATAACCCAAACTATAACCAACTTTTTCAGTGGCTGGGCTTTGCTCGGTAATTGAAACGCTTTTCGCTGCTGTTTCTTGATTGCCATTGTTCGTGCTACAACCAGTAATCAACAACATTGCACTGGCAAGGGCACTAACGCTTAAAGTAGTGATTTTTTTCATAGGATTTCTCGAGTTATAAAATGGTATCTATTAATTTGTTTGCCATCATATCAAATCTACGTTTTAGGAGCCATATTTGACACGAAATTATCGGGCTAATGTACAGTCTATGTTAATATTTCTTCTTACGATAACAAGTTATCACACAAATACAGCAACACGTTAAGCTTTCTATCTTTAAATCCACTAATACATCAGATAAGCTAAATTAGTTAAAGTGATAAGTAACCGAGTGTAAGCTTTTATCTTATTTATTGAAGTCTTGGTAGTGAAGCAGTTAACACAAGGTAGAACAATATTCTCTGATAGAGCTTTATCTTCAAAAATTATAATGTCATTGCATAATTAACTCAAAAAATACTATTTATCATAACCATCTATGTAATGGATTCGCTCAATAATAATGGAATATGCAATATTGTTTGGCAGCTTTTATATGATGATTAAAGGAGGATAAGATGAATCCAATGTATACATCGTTCAATGGTTATCTTGGTGGGCCTATCGGTTCCATTATCGGCGCTATCTTGATTTTCATTATCGGTTGGCTTGTGGCACTTGGCGTTGCAGCACTTGTACGCGGTGTATTGTCTAAAGTCAATTTGAACCAACGTATGAACTCCTCAACGGGTAAAACCTACGATCTTGAGGGCATTATCTCTAAGGTTGTTTTCTGGTTTATCTTTATCATTGCTATTTCAGGGGCGCTTAGCCAATTAAATTTAAACTCTATTTCGGCACCATTTGCAAACATGGTCAACCAAGTATTAATGTTTATTCCTAATCTTATTGTGGCTATTGCAGTTGGTGTTATTGGTTGGGTTGTGGCGACTGTGGCTCGCACAGCTATCAATGCAGCTTTGGCGAAAACCTCAATGGATGAACGTTTAAGCGAAAAAGCTGGCGTAAAACCAATGAGCAGCACCATTGCTGACATGGTTTATTGGTTCATCTTATTGGTTGTTTTGACCATGGTACTTGGTCAATTAGAGCTTAACGGTCTCTTTGCTCCATTGACAAATATGGTTGATAAAATCTTTAACTTTATTCCTAACATCTTAATCGCTGGTGTCGTCTTCGTTGTTGGTTATATCATTGCCAAGATCGTACGCGGTATCGTGACCAACCTAGTTTCTACCTTTGATGTACAAGCACTTGCGACAAAAGCAGGTTTGAATGAGCAGAACAGCTTACCGAACATCGCTGGTTCATTGGCTTTCTTAGTCGTTATTATCCCAACTATCATTGCTGCGTTAAATGCATTAAAAATCGAAGTCATTGCTCGTCCTGCGACGAACATGCTAAACAAAATCATGGAAGCCTTACCAAACATTTTCATGGCAGTAGCCATTTTAGTAGTGACCTTCTACGTTGTACGTATGGTCGCCAACATCATCAAAGGCCTGCTCGAAAACACTGAAATCAACCAATTACCTGCAAAAGTTGGTCTACAACAAACGATGGGCAGTCAGAAAGTCTCTGACCTCGTTGGTTATGCCATCATTTTCTTTGCAATGTTGTTTGCTGCCATCGCTGCTGCTGACTTACTAGGTTTTGTTGCTATCTCTGGCATCATTACCATGTTTATCGCTTTTGGTGCCAATATCATCTTAGGCGCGATTGTTCTTTTCATCGGTTTTTGGCTTGCCAATGTCATCGCTGGTGTTGTTGAGCGTTCTGAGCAAGGTTCACAGTTCTTAGCGAATATCGTACGTGTATTGATCATGGGCTTAGTACTTGCCATGGGTCTAAAAGCAATGGGTATTGCAGACTCTATCGTCAACCTAGCATTTGGTTTAACACTAGGCGCTGTAGCCGTGGCTTTCGCATTGTCATTTGGTCTTGGTGGTCAAGAAGCAGCTGCTCGTTTCTTACGCAAAATGCAAGACAAAATGGATAAAGAAACAGACGAAGCAAAAGCAAAATCGACGCTTCAGACAAACAAGTCAACTCAAGAAAAATTTGCTGAGTCAGTTCGTGAAAATACGCTGTCTGCCTCTACGACAAGTACGTCGACTACCAATGTACACACAGATATCGTTGATACTACAAACGTAAATACTGATGATATCGCCAATGACAATATTGGTACTAGTGGCTTTGGTAATAGCAGCCTTGATAACACGACTATCGGTAACAACAATACCGTTAATAATGATATCGTTGGTGATGATCACTTATTGCCTAATAACGGTCTTGATGACGATATTAATAACAAATAAGCATTTGCTATTTTTACTACTAAATACGGAAAAGACAGCTTAGGCTGTCTTTTTTTATGGGTAGAGAGAAGTTCAAATGTCTTTAAAGTAAATCGTCACATTCAACTTTATTATTTAAGAGTTTGCTTTTTAAATTGCTGTAGCTGCTTGGTTAATTGACGCTCGCGCTGAGTCATGGCATTGACGGGTTGAATCCACAAATCAATATCTATAAAAGTATCCTCAGCTTCCTTAATAAACTCGATACCAAGCACAATGACATGATGAAGTTCAGCGATTGGCAAACGGATTGCAACATCTTGAGCAATCTTTGAAAGATTTGGTTGAATCGTTTTTTTACTGTGGTGCCCTTCTGCATCTTGTCCATAAAAGATCAATACATAATGTCGCCCCAAACTTTCGTAAGAATGTTGATGCACCACATACCCTGTCTGCTGCAGTCTTGGTTCTTGTTTTGGGTGTTTATACAAGGTACGAACCAATTCATGACGCGAAAATAACGACTCGTCCAACAACTGTTGTTGCCAATGGGTAACCTCATTAGCTAAGACCGCTTTATCATCATTGCCTATATGTTTTTCTCTTGACGCTTCTATCATCTGGGCACTAAGCTGCGACCATAGATGTGCTGCTTGTTGTAAGTGCTGATGATACATCTGTACGGTTACGCTTTGATTTTTATAAGCAAGCGTCATCGAGGTCAAAGCTGGATTGGGTTCATCTTGGATATTATATTTAATGAGTGCATTGTCTAGCACGATTGCTGGGGTAAATAGGGCAGGACGGTTTAAGAACTGGGTGACGAGCGCTGTTTCTGTTTCAAAGCTTGATACTTGACCATTGATAGCGTTCTCTAGCTGATCTAAATGGTAATCCAAAAATCGCCACAACTCACATGGTGCTTGTAGTGCTTCCAATATTGAGTGCCAATCATGCCAGTTAAAAACTTGTAGTCGCTGTACGCTATCGTTTGTATCTAAAACCAACTGCTCCATAAAATAGCGCGCACCAAAATGATGTTTGACGCGTTGATTTTTATATTTTTGGTCATCACTAATCCCATTCTCATTTTCTCTGTTGTCATCAGTCAGATGAATGTCCATAACCAAAACAGCATGAGTGGCCGTTTCGCTCTGCTTATTCTGTCTTTTTTGCCAAACTGTGGCGGCTTTTAGCGTTGCTAAGCGGGCAGCCTCAATCTTTGCAATACTACTGTCCAAAGGTAGGGACAAGGTTACTTCAAGCACCGACAGCTTGCCTGATAATAACTGGTACAAGTATTGCCGAGCAACATAGTGAGCACCGTACTGACGCTCAATGGTATCCATATTGACCAAAGAAATCTCAATGGCAGTTGACTGCAAATAGCAAGTCAACTCTTTAGCGATATCATACTGATCAGATATCGCAGTAGTCGAATAAGACACGTTTTCAACCCTTTATTGTCAAATAAACACGTTAGTTTGTAGGTAATGGCGTAAGCAAGAGACTATATTACGTACTATGCTTATAGCTGCTTCATGAAGCGCCCTGTTTGACCAGCTTGCCTTAATGACTATAGCGCGCTTGCCAGAAGCTTAAAAGTTAAAATGCCTCAGTTTTATGGAACAATGTCACCTTTATAAGAGTGCATCGCTATGATAGTGTGAGAATAATACACATCGGATGCAGACTTACAGATTATAAACTGCGCCCAAGCCCTTTTTTCAGGTACATTTATTAAGCCTATTTCACGAATACCATATAATAACAAGGATTGACAATGATGAAGCGTTTTAAAGAAAAAACCGTGATCGTAACAGGAGCGGGTTCGGGTATCGGTCGTGCAACCGCCATCCGCTTCGCCCAAGAAGGCGCGAACGTCGTTTTGGTAGGGCGCACAGCTGAAACGTTAAAGGAAACCGCCAAAGAGTTTCCAGAAGATCATACTTGGATTCATACTGATAATTATTTGTGCGTTACCTGTGATATCAGCGTACAAAGCCAAGTGCAAGAAATGGTGCAAGCCGCGATAGATACGTTTGAAAAAATCGATATTTTGGTCAATAATGCTGGCAAAGCCATACAAGGTAAGATAACAGATTTATCTACTGAAGATTGGAATACTGCCATCAATATCAATTTGAACGGGAATTTTTATGTCTCTCAAGCAGTCATGCCGCACCTCATAGCCACCAAAGGCAATATCGTTAATGTCTCCTCACTGTCAGGTATGGGTGGTGATTGGAACATGGCTGCCTACAATGCTGCCAAAGCTGGCGTTACCAACCTAACGCGTACTCTAGCGTTAGATCATGGCCCTGACGGCGTTCGTGTGAATGCGGTCAATCCAAGCGTGACTAAGACGAATATGACCACGGCAATTCAAGACAACGAATCAAAACAGGATAAGTTCTTCGCTCGCTCGGCTCTTGGTCGTTTGGCAACGCCCGAAGACATCGCAGCAGTCATTACTTTCTTAGCCAGCGATGACGCTTCTATGATTACAGGTGTCAATCTGCCTGTTGATGGCGGGGTAAGTGCTTCAAATGGTCAGCCAAATTTTTAGGCAAGTTGCTCAAGTTTTGATGATCAAAACAAAGCAGATCTAATAAAAAAGCCCTTGATCTTATGATATCAAGGGCTTTTTTTACCGATTGGACAATAAGCAATTCACAACTACATAATCACTGCTATGAAACGCCGTAGCCATCTTTTTTAATCAGGCGAGTTATTCATATCTTGTAGCGGCTGCGATAAACGCTCAGGGTGCTTGGGTATAACCCCTTTGTATTGAGCATAGATTTTTGGTAGGTCAGCATCGATATCGCCACTAGGATAGACAGGCGATAAAAAACGAACTTCTTTGGTGTTGTAGTCCAATGCCACTGGTAAAATAGGCACTCCTGCACCGACTGCCAAATAATAAAATCCTGTTTTCCAGTTTTCAGTATATTGGCGCGTACCTTCTGGTGCCAATCCTAAAAACAGGGGTTTACCTGTCTTAAATTTATCAATACTTGCTTGCAGTACTGACCCTTTATTGCCTCTATTGATAGGAATGACTCCTACCCAATGTAAGAGCTGAGCGAAGACGGGTATTTTAAACAAGGTATGCTTCGCCATAATACTTATGTTCAGATCCAAGGCAAACAAACCTGGAATCGCATAGATACCATCGACATTAGAGGTGTGAGGAAGCGCCAAGACCACTGCTTGCGGAATATTTGGAATCTCACCCACATTGCGCCAGCCAGCCATTTTTTGTAAGGCAGACGCGACCACTGGTGTCACTTTGCCACCACGTTTGGGAATTTTATCGCCCAACTGCGCTCTACTGAGCTTAGGCAATACTTTAGAACGTTTCAAAACCTTTGATGTCATGATGGCACCATATAGTAAAAGATAACTGTATCATACCATCAAGCCTAAACTACTACCTTGAATTTTATAGGTTTTATTATTCATTGGTTTATGGAACGCTAGGTTAAATCACTCAACACCTATCAGTCGTAAGCGAATGAAAAACAGGCCTCTAATCGTACTTATGATATATCTGCTAAGTTGCCTTTGCTTTCAAGCCATGTCTTGCGATCAGCCGCGCGTTTCTTTGCTAATAGCATATCCATAATGCCATTGGTTAATACCATATCGTCCATGTCCAACTGAACCAAACGCCGTGTATCACGGTTCATGGTGGTCTCACGTAACTGATCGGCACTCATTTCGCCAAGCCCTTTAAAGCGCGTGATTTGTGCTTTTTTATTGCCCGGTACATTTGCCAAAATCTGCTCAAGCTCAGACTCATCCAATGCATAATGCACATCTTTGCCCACATCTACTCGGTACAACGGTGGCATAGCGACAAATAAGTGACCTGCATCCACCAATGCTGGGAAATGCTTGACGAATAATGCACAAATCAGTGTAGCAATATGCAAGCCATCAGAGTCAGCATCGGCTAAGATGCAAACTTTATCGTAGCGCAGCTCTGACAAATCATCAGAGGCTGGGTCAACACCGATTGCAATGGCGATATCGTGAATCTCTTGGCTAGACAAAACCGTATCTGACGAGACTTCCCACGTATTAAGAATCTTACCACGCAGGGGTAATATCGCCTGATAATGACGATCACGAGCTTGTTTGGCACTACCGCCAGCAGAGTCACCTTCGACCAAAAACAGCTCAGCACCATCGCGTAGATCACCGCGACAATCGGCCAATTTACCCGGTAGCGCAGGACCTTGCGTGATTTTTTTACGGGCGACTTTTTTGGCAGATTTGAGACGACGACCTGCTTTGTTAATCGCCAGCTCGGCAATTTGCGTCCCCATATCGGCATGTTGGTTCAGCCACAAGCTAAACGCGTCTTTTGCCAGTGTCTGTACCGCGCCAGCTGCTTCACGGCTAGACAAGCGCTCTTTGGTTTGACCAGAAAATTGCGGCTCTGAAAACTTCAAAGACAAGATATAATTCACCCCGTCCCACACATCTTCTGCCGTCAATTTCACACTACGAGGCAGCAAGTTATGGATATCACAAAACTCGCGCAATGCTTCCAAGATACCCGTGCGCAGACCATTGACGTGCGTACCACCTTGCGCCGTTGGGATCAAGTTCACATAGCTTTCTTGTATCGGTGTACCGCCCTCAGGCAACCAAGATAACGCAAAAGTAATGCCTGCACGTGCGCCGTTTTTGGCTTCATGATTATAATAAAACGGCGCTTGCGGTAACGTTTCAAGCCCATCTAGTTGCTCGTTTAGATACTCAACCACGCCATCGGTAAACTGCCAAACGACTTTTTCATCGTTGATATCATCCACAAACTCAATCGTCAGCCCAGCCGCCAAAACTGCTTTGGCCTTTAAATTATGCTTAAGCTGTTTGACATTAAATTTGGGCGTATCAAAGAAGCTACCATCGGCCCAAAAATGGACTCTGGTACCGCGTTTGCGTTTGTTTGAACTGACCGCTTCCGTCAAAGGTGTCACGGGCGCGCCATTCTCAAATGCCATATCAAACTGCGTGCTGTCACGCCATACCGTCACTTCGACGCGTGTCGATAGCGCATTGACGACCGAAATACCTACGCCATGTAGACCACCTGAGACTTCATAATTGGAAGTCGAAAACTTACCACCCGCATGCAAGCGGGTCAAAATCAACTCAATACCAGATTGATTAAACTCAGGGTGAATATCGGTCGGCATACCGCGACCATCGTCTTCGACAGACAATGAACCATCAGCGTGCAGCTGGACTTTGATGGTTTTGGCATAACCTGCCAATGCTTCATCGACCGAGTTATCAATGACTTCTTGCGCTAGATGGTTTGGGCGTGTGGTATCGGTATACATACCGGGACGACGACGAACTGGCTCAAGTCCTTCTAAAACTTCTAACGATTGCGCATTATATTGACTCACAAATGCATCCTTAATTGTTCATGTGCGATTGATTCTATTGAACCATTATAACGAAAAATAGCGACCTTAACGGTAATAGTCAGTCGCTCACGTCATATAATGTCGTCTATTTATTTGATGCGATTTTAGACCAACTGCTGTATCAGCTTAAGTATCATCGGTAATTGCTCACCAAAATCACTAAATCGATGATCGCCGCCCGCCTGCACCGTCACTGCCGCACCTTGCTCTTGATAGAAGTCTTTGGCCAACTCAGGAGTTAACAATTCATCACCTTCTTTAATCAGTACCGCCACTTTGTCTGGATGATTCACCGTCGATAACGGATGATTCGCAAACCATTGCAAATCAGCATTGGTAATATCCCAGCCACCTGTCGTCGAATGTAGAACATAATCGTCGAACGATGTATCTTTGCTACCACTGGCGTCACTATTAGATGGTATAGCTTCATTGGCAAATCGTTGTAGCGTGATGTGAGGCTGCGTACTGGGATTTAATAATAGTGCTGGGCAACCCGTATGATTGCTGACCAAGGTAGAAAAATATCCACCTAACGAGCTGCCTATTAGTACGGTGTTGTTAGACGCAAATGGTGCGCCTTCAATACTTTGGTTTTTATTAGTGGCATTTTTTATTAATGATAGTATGTGCTCAAAAACGTGCTCAGGCGCTTGATTCAAATCAGGGCGTAATACGGGGATATCAGGATAATACTGCTGACAATACGCTTCTAATAATCTGCCTTTGGTAGAATTGGCATCGCTGTCCAATCCATGAATATAAATGAGGTTCATATATCATCTCGCTTATTCGACTTATTGTGATTGTTTTATAATGTCTGTGACGTCAGCATAACATCCGCCCAGTAAACATAGTAACAATAAAACGGCACACTATTATTCGGTATTTGCGACATAATAGGACTATGACAATAGTTTGCGCCAGTCAAAGGAATGACCGTAATAGCGATGGAGCCGCCATGAACCCACAGTTTGAGCTGTTTGACATAGACAACCCTTGCATTGGTGTCTGTCAAAGCAATAAAAAAGGCTATTGCTTTGGTTGCTTGCGCAGTCGTCCTGAGCGCCAATTTTGGCATGAAATGACGACAGAACAGCGTCGAGAGGTATTACGGCTTATTGTAGGTCGTAAACAGCGTATTGAGCAAATGAGACAGCGTAAAAATGAGCAGTTAGGATTTGATTTTGAGGAAGAGTTTGAGGTGGGTGAGTTGTTTTGAGGATTTATATGGTTTCAAATAAAAAATATTCCTAGAAACCCTATGTTAAAGAATAAATATAATGAACTCGTAGTTGAAAGGATAGATCAAGATTTTAATTTCTGTATTAAGTCTTCTGCTATTTGCACACCCAACTTAATTCTCTCTCTATCAATATTTTCGGCTTTTGAATGAACTTGTGTATTTCGAATTATCCTAAGCTCTGTCAATTGATTAATATCTGTAATTTCTAAAACACCAGCTCTCATAGCCATTTCCCATTTAAAGGTATGATCAGTGTCAATATTAGAATAATTAAATATTTCACGAACTAACGTTTCTACTTCATTAAAAAGTAAAATTAGGTTTTCGAGTGTTGCTTCGGCTTCTCTTGACACCGCTTTTATACCGAAAAGATTATCTAGAAGAACCGCTGCTATTTGTCTATAAGCAACAGGATAACGGCGATCCACTCCTAAGCCAGTACCATTATGATATAGCTGGTTTCTTATTCTATGATAGTGCTCTATATCACTATCATTTAAACCAGAAAGCTTAGATTGAGCTCTGTGAAAAACTAGCTCCACCATTTTAGGAAAGCTATTTCCAGCTTCTTCTACTTCTTTTCTTTGGAATTTTATGCCTGATATTTTTTCAGGTAGAGACATAAATACTCGAATTGATGTTTCGACAGAGTTGTCGATGCTAATGAATGCCATTCTACTGTCAAAAGCTGTATTAAGCTCAATATGCGAATCAGCGTGTTTTAATAGCTCTAAAGCTCCAGACGCCCATGTTTTTTCCATACTTTTTTCTCTATTCAATAGAAATATAATTAAATATTCCAAACGAAGTAATAATAGTCAGGTAGTTTTATACTTTCAAACATCCGATTGAGTTTCTATCAGCTAGTTAACTTTTTCTTCTCTAAATATGCTAAAAAATCTTGTCCCTTTTTAGTGATAGAAAATCTTCTCCATCGTACGCTAGCAACTTTTTCATTCTGAACTAGCCCATGAATTTTCAGCTTAGGACAGACGTTATTATATAAAAAATATACTGATTCATGTTGCTGACTTTGATTTGTTACACCAGTAACAAGAGTCTCTTGAACAGTTTCAAATAGAACAAATAAAGTTTGAATTACATTTTCTCGCCCATCGATAATATTAGGTGGAATTTTCACCTCTATTGAATTAAGAATTTTTTCTAGTTCATCAAATTCAGACGAGTTAGTTACCTTTGTATACTGACCAACTTTGTTGGATAAAATAGAGTTTTGTTTAGTTAATTCTTTCACATCATTGTTCAGTTTAGCTATTTCGTCTGAATAGAACCTAATACGTAGAGTGTTTAAATGCTTGAAAAAGACGCGCAAAGAAAAGCCCCTTGATACGTTAGTATCAAGGGGCTAGTCAGAATAGAGAGCTGACGATGACCTACTCTCACATGGGCGAACCACACTACCATTGGCGCTACG